>NZ_LT985188.1:1281559-2563118 GCF_900289045.1 Micropruina glycogenica | reverse complement strand
GCCATCGACGGCTCCGAGGCCCAGCGCGCCGACGCCGTCAGCAAGCATTTCGTGGCCGTCTCGACCGCGCTCGACAAGGTCGAGGCGTTCGGCATCGACCCCGCCAATGCGTTCGGGTTCTGGAACTGGGTGGGCGGACGGTACTCGGTCGACTCAGCGGTCGGCCTGCCGTTGGTGATCACTCTCGGGCCCGACAACTTTCAGAACCTGCTCGAGGGCTTTCACGCCATGGACGAGCACTTCGCCACCGCACCGTCGGCGCAGAACGTGCCGCTGCTGATGGGCATGCTGAACATCTGGTACGTGAACTTCTTCAAGGCCACCTCGCACGCCGTGCTGCCCTACTCGCAGTACCTGCACCGCTTCGCCGCCTACCTGCAGCAACTCACCATGGAGTCCAACGGCAAGGGTGTGCGGCTGGACGGTTCGCCGGTGGTCACCGAGACCGGCGAGGTGTTCTGGGGCGAGCCCGGCACCAACGGCCAGCACGCGTTCTACCAGCTGATCCACCAGGGAACCCAGCTGATTCCGTGCGACTTCATCGCGGTGGCCAACCCGGCGCACCCGCTCAAAGACGGCGACGCCGACGTGCATGAGCTGTTCCTGGCCAACTTCTTCGCCCAGACCAAGGCGCTGGCGTTCGGCAAGACCGCCGACGAGGTGCGCGCCGAAGGCACCGCCGAAGAGATCGTGCCCGCCCGGGTGTTCGTCGGCAACCGGCCCACCACCTCGATCATGGCCCCCGCGCTCACCCCGTCGGTGGTCGGCCAGTTGATCGCGCTGTACGAACACATCACGTTCGTGCAGGGTTCGGTGTGGGGCATCGACAGCTTCGACCAGTGGGGCGTCGAACTGGGCAAGCAGTTGGCCCTGCAGATCGCGCCCGCGGTGGCCGGCGACGCTGCGGCGCTGGAGGCTCAGGACGGGTCGACCAAGAGCCTGGTGGGGTACTACCTGGCGCATCGGGTCTGACTTTCGGCGCGTTCCACCGCGTCTGAGTTCGCCTCGGGATGGCCGCCCACTAGACTGCGGGAGGCGTCCCGGGGCACCAGCCTCGGGCAGATCGTGCGGAGGAACGTCTAGCCCATGACCCTGGCCGAATATGCCACGGAGCACGGTCTCCACCGTGTGGGGGCTCGTCCAAACCTGGTGCAGTACCTGAAGCAGGCCTGGAGTCGTCGCGACTTCGCAATCGCGATGGCGCGGTTCCGCATTCAGGCCAATCAAGAGCGCAACCGGCTGGGCATGCTGTGGCTGGTTCTGCAGCCAATGCTGAACGCGACAATCTACGGACTCATCTTCTACTTCTTGCAGGGCAGCAATCGTCCTGCCGACTACCCGGCCTACATCGTGATCGGCGTGTTTTTGTTCGAGTACTTCTCAAAGTCGCTCAGCAACGGCGCCAAGTCGATCACCGGCAACCGGTCACTCGTGCAATCGCTGGCGTTTCCTCGGCTCACGCTGCCGATCGCCGTGGTGATCGAGAATTTCATGCAGTTGATGCCGATGCTGGGGGTCATGGGGCTCACCCTGATCGTGCTCGGCCATTTTCCCACCTGGGAATGGCTGCTGATGGCGCCGCTGATCGCCCTGTACACGCTGTTCAACGCAGGGGTGGCGATGTTTGCGGCGCGGCTCACCGTGCACGTGCGCGACCTCACACAGATTCTGCCGTTCGTGAACCGCATTCTGTTCTACACCTCGGGCGTGCTGTTTCAGGTCGACAAGATCTTCGCCGCCCACCCGTGGGCGGTACGGCTGTATGACTTTCATCCGCTCTATCAGGTGCTGCAGATCGCTCGCGGACTGTTGATGCACGAGGGCCACTATTCGCTGCACTACTGGCTCTACCTGATCATCTGGTCGGTGCTGATGTGCGTCGGTGGCATGCTCTTCTTCTGGGTGGCCGAGGAGCGCTATGGCAGAGACTGAAAACGGCCGCCGTCCGGTCGTAGTGGTTGACGACCTGCACGTCGTGTACCGGGTGTACGCAGGCGGACGCAGGGCCGAGGGCGGCGACGCCGCGACCCGGCTGCTCACTCGAACACGGGGTCTGCGCACGGTGCACGCGCTCAAGGGCGTTTCGTTCGTCGCCCATGAGAACGAATCGATCGGCGTGATCGGTCACAACGGCTCGGGCAAGTCCACCCTGATGCGGGCGATCACCGGGCTCACCCCGCCCGAATCAGGAGCGGTGTACGCTTCGTCGCGGCCCAACCTGCTCGGCATCGGCGCCGCTCTGCTGGGCGACCTGTCGGGTGAGAACAACATTGTTCTCGGTGGGCTGGCGCTCGGCTTCAACAAGCGTGAAGTGCGCGAGATGCGTGACGACATCGTCGAGTTCGCCGAGCTGCAAGAGTTCATCGACCTTCCGATGCGCACCTACTCATCGGGTATGCAAGCACGGCTCAAGTTCTCTATCGCCACTGCCAAGCAGCACGAGATTCTCATCGTCGACGAAGCGTTGTCTGTTGGTGACAAGGCCTTTCGGGCTCGTAGCGAAGAGCGCATCCGGTCGATTCGCGAGAACGCGGGCACCGTCTTTCTGGTCTCGCACTCGATGGGCTCGATTCGAGATACCTGCGAGCGCACGATCTGGATTCATCGGGGCGAGCTGCGCATGGACGGACCCACTGAAGAAGTGGTCGACACCTACGAGAACTCGCGGCGCTGACACACTGGGGGTTGCCCCGAGTCGGGTCGGCTCAGCAACCGTGAACCTTGCCCTGTACGGAACTACTTGGTCATGTTCACGTTCAACGTCTTGCCAGCGCCCAAGTCGGTCGGGCTCGACTGAGACGACACCCGGTACTGGGTGACGACCGCGTTCTCGACCTTGATCCAGATGCTCACGTTCTTGTACCCCGAGCGAATGAAACGCAGCCAGTGCTCGCCGTCGGACAAGCCCTTGATCGAGTACCAGCCGGCGGCGCCGCCATCGGTGGGCGTTTGGGTGACCGCCTCGACCTCGCGAGCGCTGGTCTGTGCCGTGAGGCTCGACAAGTAAACGCCATTGAGCCCGGTGCCGTTGTACCTGACGGTGCCCGTGATGCTGGCGCCCCTAGCGAGCGTCGTGGTGGCCGCCGTCGCCTTGCCCGTGCCCGAGATGGTCAGGGTCTGGCCGGCCGAGAACACCGGCACGCCCCCCGACGCGCTGGCCGAGGTCCACATCGAGGTGTAGCCGCCGGTGCCCAGGTAGCTGAGCAGCACCTTGTAGCTGCCCGGCCGCACCAGCACCGAATAGGTGCCGTTGGAGGCCACGTCCGACTGGGCCGCGAGTTCACCGCCCGTGCCGTACACCATGGCCACCACGTCACGTCCGGCCGGGCCGTTCACGGTTCCGCTGATGGTGCCACGGGTGACGCGAGTCTTGGCGATCTGGAACGCTGAACGGTCGCTCAGCTGAGCCCCGGTCGAATCGATCACCATGACGCGCACGTAGTAGGTGGTGTTCTCGCTGAGCCCGCTAAGGGTGACTGCCGTGCCGTCGGCGTCCACGGTCTTGGCGCCGGTCATCGCTGAACTGGTCGAGTACTGAACGCGGTAGCGCATGCCGTCTTCGAAACCGCTGGGTTCGTCCCAGCTGACCCGCACGCTGGTCGGCTGCTGCTGCGTCACGGCGAGGTCGCTGGGGGCCGCGATGTCGTAGTTCGACGTGGTGAGGGTGATCTCTTTCGACAGCGGGCTCATCGTCACCAGGGGCGTGTAGTCGGCGGTGCCGAAGGTGCCGATGGCGGGCTGCTGAACCGCGACGCTGATCCAATGCTGGGTGTTCTTGCGCAGCGAATCGGAGTCGTTCTGGCCGTGCAGGGTGAAGTTCTCGACCTGATTCCACACGTAACGTGCCTTGTCGGTGCGGTTGTAGTACCGCACCTTGTAGCCCGGCGCACCCGACACCGGCTGCCAGCTCAACTCGACCGAGGTGCTGGCGATGTTGGCTGCGGCCAGGCCGGTGGGCGTGGCGTAGGAGTAGAAGGTCTTTGCACCAGACGACGTGTTGCCCCACGTGTTCAACGCCGTGCCCGAGCTGTTGTAGCCGGTGACCTGAAAGTAGTAGGTCTTGTTGGCCGACAGGCCCATCACGTTGGTGAACGGCGTCGTGATGTCTTTGTCTTCAACCTTGGTGACGGTGGTGGCGCTGCTCATCGACGACGAGGTCGAATAGCGCACCGTGTACTTGGTTGCGCCGGTGATAGCGGCCCACGAGAGCTTGACGACGTCGGCGCCGAGGGCCTTCACCGTGGGCTTGGGGCCCGAGGCGGCCACCGCCGTGGCGGCGATCGAGACGCCTGCGATGAGCACCACGAGGGCGGTCAGCGTGATCCACAGGCGAGAGGGGCGGCGGGAACGCACAGGAGTGGTCGCGGTCATGTTCTGCTTCCTCACTTGCACGTCTTCGAGCCCTGCGACAACTCGTACCAGCCGGCCAGGTACTGGCCGTAGACCCGGCGGAGGTCGTCTTGGTAGGCAGGCGAGGCGCGCCGCGCGTCGAAGGTGATGGTGTGCTCTTCGCTGTACCGCAGGCCGGCGGTCGACATGTTGGCCGTGCCGTGCAGTGCCCGTCCGTTGTTGCCTGTGGAGGGGCCGATCAGAATGAGCTTGGTGTGCATGGCCACGGCGGTGCACTTGAACGAGATCTTCGCCTTTTTCAGTAGGCCGATCACGGTTTTGGAGATAGTGGTCGCGCCGCCCTGCTGGGTGAGTAGCATCTTCACGTCGCAGCCCCGGCTCTTCAGCCGGGCCAGCGCGTTCGCCATGGTGGTGGCCTTGCTGTCGGTCAGCTTGAACATCGCGATACGAATACGCTTGTCAACGGTGCAGTCCACATTGTCGAAGGCCGCGATGTACGAGTCGACGACGGTCGAGGGCTGCGGGCTGAACGTGACGTAGGTGCCCCGTCCCGAGTCGGTGCCGTGGATCGTGGGGTCCACCCAGATCTTGCGGTCGAGGTAGAGGGTCTTCTTCAGCGTCGACGGGAACCCAGCGTTGCTGGGGCACTTGCTGTTCGCGCAGTAGGTCATCACGTCGTACCGCATGCTGAACTGGTTGAACAGCTCGCGATCGCCGTAGTCGAGGGTCAACTCCTGCATGTAGTTGCGAATCTGGCTGCGCGCCCAGTTGCCCGACGACGAGATCACCGCCGGCATGGCCGAGCTCGCCGCGCGGGCCGAGCCCGAGGCGCCGTCCCAGATCGTGTCGCTGATCGTGACGAATTTCTCGTGGTTGATCGCATACGGGTAGGTCGAGCTGGAGTTCGTGTTCAGGCACCCGTTGGTGCACCACTCGATGCCGTCGGTGTCGCCGGCAGCGGTGTTGGGAATGCCGTCGATGCCCGCGATGGTGAGCAGCCGGCGGTTGATCAGGGCCTTGGCCGAGCCGGGGGTGATGCCCCCGCCGTCGAGCACCAGGCCAACCTTCACGTTTCGGTACTTGACCAGGTATTCGAGTGCGTCGTAGATCACCTCGGGGTCGATCTCGGGGCGGGTGCCGAGCGAGCCGGCCGGGTCACTGCCCGACTTGAGCCCGGGCTGGGTCATGGTGCCGATGGCCCGAATGAAGAACATGCCGATCTTGATCTGGGCGTTCTGTCGAGCGCCGCACAGAATCTGGGCGACCTTCTTGGGGAAGTCCCACGGGGTCTGGTTCAGGGGGTCGTAGAAGCCACGCACCTCCATGTCGTCGATGTTGAACCAGGCTTCGTAGCCACGTGGCGGATCGGTGAGCGTCGGGCAGCTCGAGGTCGTCGGTACCTCGAGCACGCCGTCGGAGTCGGTGTCGAAGGACAGCGCTCCCGCCGGCGCGATTGCCAGTGCTGTCGACAGGCCGAGCACGGCCAGAATCACGACAATTCGATGACGGATCGATCGGTTCAACACACCCATTACGACTTCTGCCCCCAAAGTTACGACAGCGCGCGCCACTGCCCCCAAACAACCACGAGATGTCCGTAGCATACTTGAACTAACTATGAACACTCGTATCGGTACCAGTTCACGCAAGCCATGGGGACATATCGTGGTGCGAATGAGGCGGATTGCCGCCGCGGTTCTCGCGGTTGTGGTGGGCCTGGTCGGCCTGCTCGCGGTCGAGTCGACCGCCTTCGCCAGCAGCCGGCTGAAGGTCAGCGACCCGGCCGAACACGAGCAGCTGTCCATCCGCCCGGGGTGGGTGAGCCTGGCCTTCGACCGCACGGTAAAGAAGTCGATGTTGAAGGTGCTGGTGGTCAACTCCAAGGGCCGCAACGTGGTGTCGGGCGACCTGATCTACCAGGGCTCGGCCGTGCTGGTGCAGCTGGAGAACAACCTGGCCAAGGACACCTACACGGTCAAGTATCAGGTGGATCGTAAAGACGGCCAGCCCGAGGGCGGCGCGTATCAGTTCTCGTACGGCGATGGCGAGTGGACCGACATCGTCAAGACGTGGAGCGGAACGGCCGAGCAGCCGCCCGAGATGGCCAACCCCGACCCCATGGCCACCGGGCCGGTCGAAACCCCAACCACCACGCCCCCGGTGGTCGAGGTCAGTGAGGAACCGACGCCCACGACCACCCCATCGGGCACTCAGTCGAGCGCAACAGAATCGCCCAGCGGCTCGGTCGTTCCGTCGGCCTCGCCAACCCCCACCGCCCCGGTTTCCGGCGGCTCGGACGCGACCGGGTGGATCGTGGGCGGCGTCGTGCTGCTCGTGGCCGCCGGGGGAGCGGGCTGGTGGCTGGTCAGGCGCCGTCGCGCCGCCTGAGCCCTGGCGACCTGCTCACGACCAGCCTTTGGCCGCGATGCTGTTGAACAACGCCGACCAGCGAGCGAGAAACGCCTCGCTGCTGTAGCGGTGTACGGCAACCAGGGCTTCGGTTCCCAGCCGGTCGCGCAGTGCCGGATCGGCCAGAATCTCGAGCGTTCGCCGTGCCAGTGCGGCCTCGTCGCCCTGCGGCACCAGAAAGCCGGTGCGGCCGTCTTCGATCATGTCGCGGGGGCCATAGTTGAGGTCGAAAGACACCATCGGGCAGCCCTGGGCCATCGACTCGAGCACGACCAGCCCGAAACCCTCGTACCGGCTGGTCAGCAGGCAGACGCTGGCCTTGCGATAGACAGCCGCGGGGTCAGAGGTGTACCCGGCCAGTCGTACGGAGTTCTGCAGCCGCAGGGACGCGATCAGCGACGAGAGTTCCTTCTCTTCAGGGCCACGGCCGTAGATTTCGAGCCGCGCCCGCGGGCGTTGCTTGACCACCGCGGCGAATGCGCGAATCGCGGCGTCCACGTGCTTTTGCTGGTCGAGTCGGGCCAGCATCACCACGAGATCGGGGTCACGGTCGGCCGGCGCGGGCGCGGTGTCGGGCAGCGCAGCCGGGTGCGGAATGACGGCGAAGTTGCTGCGCGGGCCCAAGTGGGCCTCGGCGTCGGCCCGTTGACCGGGTGTGAGAAACACCACCGCGTCGACCTCGTCGGCACGCTCGAGCACCTGCCGGTAAGTCTGCCGCAGCTTGCGCGTGTCGTCGAAGGGCGGGTTGATGTGCGGGTTGTGCAGCACAAAGAGGCGCTTCACGTTGGGCCGGCGGTAGTCGATCACCTCGGGGTCGGCGCGGCGCGACTCGACGCTGAGAAACACCCGATCGTCGCCGATCACTCGATCGAGGTAGGCGCAGATCAAGTCGATGTGTGAGGTGAGCACCTTGACCGGCTTCTCGTGCTCGTCGAACAGGGTCACGCGCTCGACCTCGGTCGACAGATCGGTTGGATTCACCACCAACCACTTGTTCATGAACGCCGTGCCGTCGCGCCGGAAGTACACCTCTTGCCGCGGCTTGTTGAAATGCAGGTCGTAGAAGGTGGTGCGTCTGATGTGGCCGTCGGGGCCGAACTCGTCGCGTTGGGTGCGGCCACGGTTCTCGTTGAACCGGTCCTCGACGACGAGCCTGCCGTCGTAGTCGAAGCGTCGATAGATGCGGTAGACGCCGTCTTCGTAGTAGCGGTAGACCTCGCCGTCGACGTCTTTGATCCAGTCCATGCCAGGTTCGTCCACCGGGTGCCGCACCGGTTCGCGCGGCTGGCCCTCGTTCCACAGCGAGTCGTAGAGGTTTGTGATCCGCACCCCTTTGCCCAGCGCGCCGCGTTGGTCGATCTCGTGGGTCACGTCGTCGAGTTCGGATGAGAAGTTCATGGTCAGGATCTCGCAGGGCACCCCTGCCTGCTCGGCGAACAGTCGGGCCTTGACCAGCACCGATGCGGTGCGCCCGGCGTAGCGGCGCGGGATCGCGCCGGTGGCGAAGATGTAGCGAGCCGGCGGGAACGGTTGCATCGGTGGTGCCGGATCGAGTCGCGCGGCCCGCCGCACCGCGACCTGCGCGGCACGGCTGCGCCGGCGGCGTGCCCGACGAAGGGGCTCGAGTAGGCCGGTGGCGGCAAGACCGCGCTTGACGGTTTTCTTGAGGTCCATCAGTTCCTTTCGGGGCCCGTTGCGGCTGGGAACGCACTCGTGGGAAACGTCGCGGCGAGTGAGTCCAACAGCTCGGCCCAGTGCTGTACGAACGCGTTCTCGTTGAACTTCTCGACTGAACCGGGGCCGGCCAGCGACATGGCCTGCTGCAAATCGGGGTCGTCCAGCACCCGCACCACGGCCGCCGCGAGGGCGGCCGGCTCGTCGGGCGGCACCAGCAATCCGTTGACGCCGTCGTCGACGATGTCGGCCGGACCGTAAGCCAGGTCGTAGCTGACCACCGGGCAGCCCTGCTGCAGGCTCTCGACCAGCACCAGGCCGAAACCCTCGTAGCGGCTGGTGAGCAACGACAATCCGGCGCCGCGATAGACCTTCATCGGGTCGTCGGTGAACCCTGCCAGCCGCACGTTCGCCGACAGCCCCTTGTTGCGGATCAGTCGGTTCAGTTCACCTTGCAGAACGCCCCGCCCGTAGATTTCGAGGCGGGCGTCGGGCACCTTGGTGATCACCTCGGCGAACGCCTTGATGGCGTGGTCGAGCTGCTTCTGCTGGTCGAGTCGAGCCATCATCACGACAAGCTTCGGGTCGCGTTGCGGAGCCTCGGCAGGGGTCGGCGTGTCGGGCACCGAATGAGGTATCACCCAGTACCGATCATTGGGCCCGAAGTGCTGCTCGGCGTCGGCCCGTTGCCGGTTGGTGAGAAACACCGTGGCGTCGACGTTGGGGCAGGTCAGCATGGGCGCATAGATCGGCCTGATCTTGTGCACATCGTCTTGAGGCGGGCGAATGTGGGCGTTGTGCAGAACGTGGATCTGCCGCACGTTGGGCCGGCGGTAGCCGAGCACCCATTCATCGATGCGGCGAGCCTCGCAGATGACGAAGGCCGGCCGGTCGCCGATCAGGCCGTCGAGGCTGGCGTGAATGACGTCGTAGTACGAGTCGAGCACCTGCTCAGGGTGCCCGGCACGATCGAACCTGGTCACCCGCTCGGGGCTGCGCACCCTGGTGAGGGGATCGACGGCCCACCAGATGCCCAGTCGCACGCTGCCGTCGCGGCGGTGCAGCAGTTCTTGGCGGGCCACGCCGTAGTAGAGGTCGAAGAAGACGGTTCGGCGCCTGACCCCGTTGGGCCAGAACTCGTCGCTTCGCGTTCGGTTGCGGGCACCGTCGAACCAGTCGAGCACGATGGGGCGGCCGGCGTAGTCGATGCGTTTCGACAGGCGATGCCGACCGTGCTCGTAGAAGAGAAACTGGCCGGCGGCACCGTCCTCGATCCAGTGCATGCCTGGTTCGTCGAAGGGTCGATGAAAGTCGCCCTCGGGTGGCGTGCTGTCGTCGGGGTAGAAGTCGTGCAGGCTGGCCACCTGCACGCCGTCGGCGAGCAGGCCGCGGCGCCGCAGGTCGTGGCCGATGTCGTCGAGTTGTGACGAGTCGTAGGCCGTGACGATGGTCGACCGCACCCCGGCATGCTGCCAGAGCAGGCGGGTCTTGGTCAGAATAGAGGCGCTACGACCCGCATGGTTACGCGGCAGCACATCCACCACGAACACGTACTCAGCGTGCGGTAGCTGCGCTGCAGTACGCATCGGCACCCCCTATTCTGGCCTCATGGTAGCGATGGCGCCGACCTGCTCTCCGCAGGCACGACATGTTCGAAAGGCGGAGGAGGATCTGTGACCAGGGTCATCACCTATGGCACGTTCGACCTGTTCCACGAGGGACACCGACGGCTGCTGGAGCGGGCGAAGGCTCTGGGCGATCACCTGATCGTGGGGGTCACCACCGACAACTACGACGATTCGCGCGGCAAGCTGAACGTGGCGCAAAGCCTGATGGAACGCATCCGCAATGTGGTCGACTCGGGCTTGGCCGATGAAGTGATAATCGAAGAGTACGAAGGCCAGAAGGTTCAAGACATTCAGCAGCATGACGTCGACATCTTCGCCATCGGTTCGGACTGGCTGGGCAAGTTCGACTACCTCAACGACTATTGCCGTGTGGTGTACCTCGATCGCACCAAAGGCGTGTCGAGCACCCAGTTGCGCAATGAGTCGGCCGGGGTACTACGCATCGGCATCGCCGGCGCTGGGCGCATCGCGGCGCGGTTCGTCGCCGAAGCTCGCTTCGTCAGCGGCGTCAACGTCGAGGCGGTGTACTCACGTACGTACGAACGCACCCGTGAGTTCGCCCGCCGGCTCGAACTCGAGTGGGCCAACGAACATTACGACGACCTGCTCGGCCACGTGGACGCCGTGTACGTCGCGACGCCGCACGACACCCACTACGACTACACGAAGCGGGCGATTCAAGCAGGGCTGCACGTCTTGTGCGAAAAGCCGATGACCCTGTCGAAGGCGCAGACGAGCGAACTCTTCGAGTTGGCCGCCGCTCGTGGCGTGGTGCTCTTGGAAGCGGTCAAGACGGCCTTCTCGCCGGGCTTCCAGCGCATGGTGGCCGTGGCACGCAGCGGCTCCATCGGCCAGGTGCGTTCGGTGGACGCCACCTTCACCAAGCTGGTCACCCAGGGTCGCGAACTCACCGACGCCGACGGTGGATCGATCTCTGAGCTGGCCACCTACCCGCTGCTCGCGGCGGTCAAGCTGCTCGGCCTCGGGTACACCGACCTGAGAACCGTCTCGTTGCGTCCGGCCGGCTCGCCGGTCGAGGTGTTCTCGCGCATCGACCTGACCTACCCACACGCCGTGGCCTCGGCCCGCACCGGCCTCGGGGTCAAGGCCGAGGGCGACCTGGTCGTGGCGGGCACCGCGGGCTACATCTACGTGCCCGCGCCCTGGTGGTTGACCGAGTACTTCGAGGCTCGCTTCGAAGACAGCCGGCGCAGTAAGAAGTACTACTACAAGTTCGACGGCGACGGACTGCGGTACGAGTTGGCCGAATTCGCGTCGATGATCCGCAGGGACACCCGCGAGTCGTTCAAGTTGCGGCCCGCAGAGTCGATCGCGATGGCCGATATGATCGAGCGCGCCCGGGCATCTGCCACTGTCATCTCCTGAGGAAGCGAGGCCCAGCCCACCGTGCCAGCGAGGAAGATCCTGCCGCTTCACCACGTGCGGTCTGTGCCCACCAGGCTCGGACGAGCCAAGAGTCCGGCCGTTCGGCGTGCGTATGTGCTGACCCGGGGGGTCGTCCGCCGTGTGGCCAACGCCGTGACGCCCCTGCAGTTGGGCTGGATCGGCTGGGTGCGCAAGGCGCATTGGCTGGACGACGCCACGTTCGAGATCAGCGGGTGGGCGTTCGAGCGCGGCATGAACTTCGCCCAGTACACACCTCAGATCAGGGTGCGCCTGCGCAGTTTCGGTCAACCAGACATCGAGGCTGAGGTCACCCGGGTCGACGAACCGCAGGCCAACGCCAGCGTCCGTGACCTCGAACTCGACTACTCGGCGGCCGGATTCGTGGCGCGGTTCTCGCTGGCCGACGCGATTCGACTCGCGGGCAGTGGGCGGCGCAGCTGGCGGGTGGTGATCACCGTCTCGTGCGGCAATCGCTCGACGACCGGAACCTTCGTGCGGCGCGTCCGTTTCGCCTCGAGCGAGCACCTGCTGGCCCGCACGTTCAACGGTGTGCAGGTGCTGCCGCAATGGGCGAAGGGCAGGGGATTGTCGTTCGCGGTGTCGCGACCGGCCGCCC
This sequence comes from Micropruina glycogenica, assembly GCF_900289045.1. Classification (GTDB taxonomy): domain Bacteria; phylum Actinomycetota; class Actinomycetes; order Propionibacteriales; family Propionibacteriaceae; genus Micropruina; species Micropruina glycogenica. The sequence goes on along the minus strand of NZ_LT985188.1, from coordinate 2,551,034 downwards.
TGGCCACCGACTGCACCGTCGAGGGTCGCAGGGTGGCTGCCGTCCTGACCCTGAACGGCATCTCGTTCGATCATGCCGAGTTGGTGTCGCCCCAGGCGACCGTGCGAATGACCGGCAGTGCCATCGAGGGTGGCCGGGTGCGGGTGACGGGCGAACTGCCGCCCATCGATCCGAACGGTGCCAGCAGCCTGCTCGACCCTGACGAGGACGAAGGCATTTTTTCTGTCGACTTCGGCGAAAAGACCGAACCGGTGCTGACCGTGCGCATGTTTGCCGTCGACACCCGCGGCAAGCGGTACCCCGTGGCTTCTGTGCTCGACCAGGCCAAGGGTTCGCAGAACCACTTGCCGCTGCCCTACCCGGGCCCCGACGGCACACTGCGGCTGCGTGACACCGAGGCGATGGTGCTGGTCGAGGGGGTCGACCTCGAAAAGGGGCCCAAGCCGCGCGTGCGCCTGCGCGGTCGGGCCTTGGGTGCGCCGGTCGATGCCCTCAAGCTGACCTTGGCCGGCCCGCGGGCCAGACGCAAGCTGACGGTCACCTCAACGCCAGACGGTGGCTTCGAAGCTGTGGCCGATTGGCTGGGATCGCAGTGGGGTCAGCCACTTTCTGCGCCGCCCCTGGGTCAGTACACCGTGCGTGCCACGAACGCCCGCGGTCGGTTCGTTCGGGTTGCGGCCGCAGTGGGGCTGATCGAGGACGCGCCCCGCATCGTCGACTTCGACGAGCAGGACTTTCGCTGCCTGCTCGGCCTCGGCGGCGGACGGCGATTGGTGCTGGTCATCCAGCCGCTGGTGCGGCCAGCCGAGTTGGGGCCGGTCAAGCAGATGCAACTGGCCCAGCACTACCAGCGGGTGGGTGTACCGATCATCGACCAGTTCTACTTCGAGGCGTTCGGCGGTGCCGCCGCCACCTGCAATCCGCTGGCACTCGACCGAGAAGTTGCGCGCCGCTTTCCGAACGCCCGGCGGGTGTGGGGCGTCACCAACGCGTCGGTCGCGGTGCCCGAGGGTGCTACCAAGGTGGTACGCGGAACTCAAGCTTGGTGGGAGGCGCGCGAAACGTCGCGGCGGCTCATCGTCAACGAGTGGCTGACCAGGCCGGGCATGGGCAAGACCACCCTCGGCAAGCGCAACTTTCTGCGCAATCCCGGCCAGATCGTGCTGCAGACCTGGCACGGCAGCATGTTCAAGAAGATCGGGCTGGATCGGCACACCACCGACCTGGTGGTGCGTCGTGAGTTGCTGGCCGAGCGAGCGAACTGGAGCCTGCTGCTGTCGCAGAATCCGCACAGCAGCGAGATCTTTCGCAAGGCGTACGACTATTCGGGCCCGGTGTGGGAAGAGGGATACCCGCGCAACGACAGTCTGTTCACCGGCGACCGGGCCGCGATGCGACGTTCGCTGGGCATCGCTGACGACGAGATCGCGGTGCTGTACGCGCCGACGTGGCGTGAGAACCGCACCGAGATGGTGATGTTCCTCGAACTGGAGCGGCTGATGGCCGACCTCGGGCCCGGCTACCGGTTGTTGCTGCGGGGGCATTCGCGCACCAAGAAGTTCGGGGCTGACGTGCTGCTGCCCGGCGTGCTCGACGTGACCAGCTACCCCAACATCGCCGACCTGTACCTGGCGGCCGACTCGTTGATCACCGACTACTCGTCGGTGATGTTCGACTTCTCGGTGACGGGGCGTCCGATGATGTTCTACGTGCCTGACATCGATGAGTACCGGGGCGAACTGCGGGGCGTCTACTTCGACTTGGAGGAGGCGGCGCCCGGCCCGCTGCTGCACACCCAAGAGCAGGTGGTGGCCGCGGTGAGTTCGGCGGCGCAGGACGCGCCCCTGTACGCCCAGAAGTACGAGCAGTGGCGGGCGAGGTTCAATCCCTTCGACGACGGGCACAGCTCCGAGCGGGTCATCGACCGGTTGCTGGCGCTGGACTGACCATCACACTTGTTTGACACGAGAGGATCGCATGGGTTTCGACAGCGTGGTTGAGACGATCGCGTGGGAGCGGGTGCATCTCACCATCGTCGTGCGACTCGACGCCGACCCCGACGACCCTATCGACCTCGAACGGGTCGGCTACCGGCTGCAGTCCGTACGCTTCGGCTACCCGGTGCGCACCACCTACCTGGGCGAGGGACGGCACGAGCTCGTGCTCACCATCACCGACTTTCATCAGCGCCGGCCGATTCCCGACGGCACGTGGCGGTTGATCGCCGAGTACGAGGGGCGCGACCTGTGCGCCGCGCGTTTTCCGCTCGAACGCGTCGACATCCTCGACGAGTTCACCAGGGCCTTTCTCTACATGGGCAACACCGAGAACTACACCGTCACGTTCGGCATCACCGAGGCCGACGTGCGCCCCGAGTTCGTGGTGCGTACCTACCGCTTCTATCGCAACCCGGTGGTCGCCAACACCGACTCGGTGAGGGGCTTCGCCGGCACGGTGGCCCGGCGTACGTTGCGCGCCGCACGCGACCCGCGTCCGGTCGGGTTCACCATTCGGTTTCTGTCACGGCTGCTGCGCCGGTTGGTCGGTTCGCCCGGCAACCGCATTCTGTTCGCGTCCGAGATGCGCAGCCGGCTGGAAGGCAACCTGCTGCGGGTGCGTGACCGCATGATCGAGCGCGGTCTCGACCAGACGTTCGACTTCACCTACTCGTTCCGGCTGCCGCAGTCGAGCTCGACGCTCGGCACGCTCAAGGTGATCTATCTGCTCGCCACGGCCGACATCATCATCATCGACGACTACTTCGGGCTGCTCGAGTACTTCTACCTGCCCGAAAAGGTCAAGCTCATTCAGCTGTGGCACGCGGGCGTCGGGTTCAAGTCGATCGGCTACAGCAGGTTCGGTAAGTACGGCTCGCCCAAACTGCACAACGCGCACCGTCGCTACACCTACGCGATCGCAGGGTCGGACCACTTGGTGGACGTGTACGCCGAGGCGTTCGGTGTCGAGAAGAGCGCGGTGATCGCGACCGGCCTGCCGCGCATCGACACCTTTCTCGATGCCGAAACCGCCGCCGCTGCCGTGCGTGGCTTCGAACAGGCGCACCCCGAGCTCAGCGGCAAGCGGATCGTTCTGTTCGCCCCCACGTTTCGGGGGCGTGGCATTCGCGACGCCTACTACGACTACGACACCATCGACTTCGCACGCTGGTACGACTGGTGCGGCGACGACACCGTGGTGCTGTTCCGCATGCACCACTTCGTCGCCGACCCGCCGCCCATTCCGCCCCAGTACCGCGACCGGCTGATCGACGCGTCCGGCTTCGGCGACACCAACAACCTGCTGCAGGTGGCCGACATTCTGATCACCGACTATTCCTCGATCATCTACGAGTACGCGCTGCTGCGGCGTCCGATGCTGTTCTACTCCTACGACCGCGAGGTGTACGCGGCCACCCGCGGTTTTCACCACGACTTCGCCACCACGGCGCCCGGCAAGGTGTGCGACACCTTCGACGAGTTGCTGCGAGCCCTGCGTGACCAAGACTTCGAAACCGAGAAGGTCGATGCGTTCGTGGCCCAGAACTTCAACTACGTCGACACCGGCTCGGCCGATCGGGTGATCGACTGGTTGATTCTGGGCGAGCCGCCGCGCGCGCAGGGTGACGAACACGATCGGAGGAAGTGATGAACGTCGCGTTGATCTTCGCCGGAGGCGTCGGCTCTCGCATGAACAGTCGCGCGCTGCCCAAGCAGTTTCTCGAGATCAACGGCAAGCCGGTGATCATTCACACCCTGGAGCACTTCGAGAACCACCCCGACATCGACGCCATCGCCGTGGCCTTGATCGGTGGGTGGCATGACCACTTTCGCGCCCTGCTGCACCGCTACGACATTCGCAAGGTGCGCTGGATCGTCGAGGGTGGCGAGACCGGCCAGGCCTCTCGGCACAAGGTGCTGCAGGCGGTCGCCAACGAGTGCGCGGACGACTCGGTGGTGCTGTTGCACGACGGCGTGCGGCCGCTGATCAACCACCAGCTGATCACCAAGAACATCGAGGCCGTGCGTACGCACGGCTCGGCGATCACCTGCACCAAGTTCAACGAGACCGTCACCGTGGTGCACGACGATGCGATTACCGAAGTGATTCCGCGCGACCACATCTACGCAGCCCAGGCTCCGCAGAGTTTTCGGTTGGGCGAAATACTGGCGCTGTACGACCGCGCCGTCGCCGACGGCGAGCACGACTCGATCGACTCGTGCACGCTGATGAAGCGGTACGGCCACCCACTGCACGCCATCGAGGGACCCCGCTCGAACATCAAGGTCACCACCGCCGAGGACTTCTATGTGTGCCGCACGTTCTTTCAACTGCTGGAGGACCAGCAGATCGCGGGATCGTGAGATGGCCGCGGCGCCGTCCGATCGGCCAGTGATCGAGGCCGACGTCGCCGAGATCCTGGCCAACGACCTGCCGTGGCAGCGCCTGCACAACGCCCGGGTGCTGGTCACGGGCGCGTCGGGCATGCTGCCTTCGTACGTCTGCCACACCCTGCTCGGGCTCAACGATGCGGGCGGCGCCGGTGTCACGGTGTACGGTCTGGTGCGCAACGAGGCCAAGGCCCGGCAGGTTCTCGGGCCCATCGTGAACCGTCCCGACTTCACGCTCGTGGTGTCCGATGTGTCCAGCTTCATGGGGGAGTCACTCGAGTTCGACCACGTCGTGCACGGGGCCAGCGCGGCTCGTCCGGCGCTGCACGCCGCAGACCCCGTGTCGACCATCAAGGCGAACCTGCTCGGCACGTTCAACCTGTTGGATCGCTGCGTGGCCACTGGGGCCCGGTCGTTCGCACTGATGTCATCCGCCGAGGTCTACGGTCAGCAGCCCGAGGGCACCACGCTGATCGGCGAGAACAGCTACGGCGGCTTCGACATTCTCAACCCGCGGGCCTGTTACTCCGAGGGCAAGCGGGCGGCCGAGACCATCTGCGCCAGCTACGCCAAGCAGTACGACATGCACTGCACCGTGCCGCGGTTCGGTCACATCTACGGCCCCGGCATGGCCCTCGACGACGGACGAGTGCAGGCCGACTTCGCCGCCGCCGTGATGGCGGGCCGCGACGTCACGCTGAACAGCGCAGGAACTGCCAGCCGCACCTACACCTACGTGGCAGATGCCGTCAGCGGCTTCTTCTACGCAATGCTGCGCGGCGATTCGGCCACCGCCTACAACATCGCCGATCCGGCCGGCCTGGTGAGCATTCGCGAACTCGCCAACCTGTTCGTGGCCGCCCGGCGCGAGAAAGGGCTGCAGGTGCGGTTCAGCAACCCGGCCGATCAGTCGGCATTCGCCGTGCAGGCCGCCCAAGGTCTCGACAGTTCACGCATCGCAGCGCTGGGCTGGCGGCCTCGGGTGGGGCTGGCCGAGGGCATTGACCGCACCCTGCGGTTTCACGAACAGGCTGCCGAGGCCGCCGGTCGCTGATCAGGTCAGTCGGGTGGTCGCCCTGATCATGTTGTGGTCTGAGGGAATCTGCCCGATGAAGTTGTTGTTCGCATCGACCTTCACCACGGTCTCCCATTCGGCTACCTCGATGCCCGCCGATACCCAGATGTAGTCGATGTAGGTGCCGTTGGTGTAGCTGAACGACGGGGCCTTGGTGGCGTAGCCGTTGTAGCTGGAGAAGTTGGTCTTGATGCGCTTGCCGACGATTGCGCCGTCGGTGGTGGTCGTGGACCGGTCGACGTTGCCCAGCGGGTCGATGAACCCCGCGGAGCGCGTCACGGTGTACGGCCCGTTGTCGGGGGTGGACCACTTGTTCGAGTTGAAGTCGCCGACGAAGTAGGCCGGCAGCCCCTGCCGCTTGGCGGCGATGACGGCCAGGGCCTCTTTGGTCTGGGTCACCCTGGTGCTGTAGTAGGTGCTCAACCCTGGCGCGTCGTGTTGGTATTCCAGGTGCGTGTCGGCGAAGAAGAACCGGCGTCCGGTGCTCTTGTGTTCGAAGATCGCCCAGGCGAGGTAGCGATCGGCGTCAGTCGCCTGCGCCTTGGACAGCGCTTTCGAACCCTGTGTAATGAGCGTCAGCACAGTGCTGTTGTAGACGATCTTCGTGCCCTGCGAGGCGCCCTGGTCTTTGTAGACGCAGTTGGTGGGGGTTGTCGACTTGACGCAGTTGTTGCGGTGGGTGTTGGTCAGTTTGTAGGGACTGCCGAGCCGCTCGACCAGATCTTCGAACTGCGACTTGCTGATCGCCTTGCCGTTCGCGTCCTTGAGCCAGCCCTGTGAGGCTTCTTGAAAGCCGATCACGTCGGGGTGCTGGGCCTTGACCGCAGCCACCACGGCGTCGCGGCGTTCGTACCAGGTGCCCTCGTTGGGCAGCGCGCTGTAGCAGTTGGCGCACTTCACGTTGTACGAGGCGATCGTGAGTTGGGGCTGCTCCGTCGACCTGGTGGTGACGGCCAGCGGCTGCGACCAGCCGCTCACCAAGCTGCCGCCGCTGGTCAGCGCCCGCACCCGCACGTAGTAGGTGGTGGCTGCGTCGAGCCCTGAGATGCCGGCTTTGGTGGTGCTGGCCGTCAGCGTGCTCGGGCTGCTCAGGTCGGACTTGGTCGAGTACTGCAGCTGGTAGTGAAGACCGGACGCGCGCGACGTCCACGTGATGGCGAGCCGGCCCGACGAAGGCGCCGTGGCCGCCAAGCCCTTGGGGGGCAGGTACGTGGCCGTGGCCGATGAGGCGGTGCTGGTCTTGACCGCCGCCGAGTATGGGCTGAGGTTCACCCCAGCACTGGTGATGGCGCGCACCTTCAGGTAGTAGACGGTGCCGCTGCGCAGGCCGGTGAGCTCGGCGGACTCGTCGGTGAAGCGCACGTACGAGGCGTTCGACATCTTCGACGACGTGGAGTACTGCACCCGGTAGCGCTGCGTTCCGGCGACCGGCTGCCAGTTGAACGCCAAGGCGGTCTTGGCGGTCGCGGTCACGGCCAGGTTCTTCGGCGAGGGCAGGGCTTCGGTCTTGGTGGTGATGGCCGCGGAGTACGAGCTCAGGTTGGTGCCGCTGGAGGTGATCACCCGCACCTTGACGTAGTAGGTGGTGTTGGGCTGCAACTTGCTCACGGTGAGCGAGGTGGAAGTTTCTCGGTCGTAGACCGCATTCGAGAACGACGACTTGGTGGCGTAGCTGACCCGGTAGCGAATGCCGCTGCCTCGGCTCTGCCAGGTGAACGACAGTGACGTGGTGGTGGCCTTCGACACCTTCAGGCCCAACGGGGCCAGGTGCGTGTAGCCCGACGCCCGGGTCTCGGTCTTCAGCGCAGTCGAGGTCTTGCTCAAGACCTTGCCGTCTTCGTCGACGGCGGTGGCGCGCACGTAGTAGACGGTGCCCTTGGCTAGCCCAGTCAGATCGGCACCGGCGGCCGTCACGGTGGTTGACTTGGGGCCCTTGAACGAGGCGTCGGTGTCGAACTCCACCAGGTAACTGGCTTCGCTGCCGCTCGATTTCCAGGCCAACGAGATCGCGGTCGTGCTGGTGCTCAGCACGTGTAGGCCGCTCGGGGCGGGCAGTGCGGCGGCGCTCGCCGGCGTCAGCCAGGTGCCGGGTCCAACCAGCGCTACCAGCAGGAGGATCAGAACGGCCCGCAAGGCTTTCACGATGAAGCTCCCCGAGTTGAGAAGAAGGTGAGTTTTCTGAGCGTAGGCATAGGGCGTGTGTCAATCCAACACGCCGATGGGCCGACCTCGATTACTGCTCCAGACTTCGGGTGGCCGCCCGGGCGCGTACAAAAACCGCGCGGCGACGGCTGGCACTAGGTTGTAGCGGTGCAGCAACGTGAGCCGTCGGCGGGGTTGAGTGAGTCGCAGCGCGAGCGGTATCGCCGCAACATCGACGTGGTGGGCCTGGGCGATAACGGGCAGCGGCGACTACTGGATTCGTCAGTGCTGGTCGTCGGGGCCGGGGGGTTGGGCTCGCCCGTGATCACCTATCTCGCCGCCGCCGGGGTCGGACGGCTGGTGATCGCCGACGGCGACGTGGTCGAGACGGCGAACCTGCAGCGCCAGGTGATTCACGGCCAAGGACTGGTGGGGGTGAACAAGGCGGTGTCGGCAGCGGCACGCGTGGCCGACCTCAACCCCGACGTCCGTGTCGACGTCGTTGCTGAGTACGTCACCGCGCAGTCGCTCGCCGACCTGCTGCCGCGCGTCGACCTGGTGCTCGACTGCTGCGACACCTACGGCGCCAAGTACCTGGTGTCCGACGCCTGCGCAGCAGCCGGGGTGCGGCTGGTCTGGGGCACCGCTGTCGGCATGCAGGGGCAGGTGTCGGTGTTCGGGGTGCCCACCGATGACGGTCGGGCGATCTGGTTGCGTGACCTCTTTCCGTCCGAACCCCAGCCGGGAAGCTATCCGCTGGCGACCGAGATCGGGGTGTTGGGGGCCATGGTGTCACAGGTGGGTTCGGTGATGGCGACCGAGGCGATCAAACTGCTCGCGGGGTTCGGCCGGCCGTTGATCGGCCGGCTGCTGGTGGTCGATGCGGCCGCCGGCCGCTGGGATCTGTTGCCGGTGCGGCCGGGGGTGCGCTGATGCCGGCCCTGCTCACGGTCGAGGACTACCTGGCCCGGGTGCTCACCTTGGGGCACTCGCCACGTCGGGTCGAGACCGTGCCTCTCGACGCGGCGCTCGGACGGGTGCTGGCCGTCGACGTGGCCGCGGCCGTATCGGTACCACCGTTCGACAACTCGGCGATGGACGGCTATGCGGTGCGGGCCGCCGACCTGGCCGTCGTGCCGGTGAGCCTGACGGTGGTGGGTGAGAGCGCAGCGGTGAGCGGGCCGATTCCCAGGGTCGTGCCGGGCAGTGCGGTGCGAGTGATGACCGGGGGACGGGTGCCGATCGGGGCCGACACGGTGGTGCCGGTCGAGCAGACCGATCAGCCGGCGGGTGCTGTGCCCCTGCCCTCGCGGGTGGAGATTCGTGCAGCCGTGCGGTCGGGCGCCCACGTGCGGCGAATGGCGGACGATCTGGCGGCCGGTGACCCGGTGTTCGCCGCGGGGGATCTGGTCACCCCCGCGGCCCTCGGCGCGGCCGCCGCGGTCGGGGTGAGCTCGTTGCTCGTCTGGGCTCGGCCGCGGGTGGCGGTGCTGGCCACCGGGGCCGAACTGGTCGAACCGGGTTCGGCTCTTGCCGATGGCGAACTGCACGACTCGAATTCGGTGATGCTCGCGGCGCTGGCAGGCGAGGCCGGCGCCGACGTGGCATGGGCGGGCCGGTGTGGCGACGACCCCACCGAACTTGCGGCACTGCTGGGCGGGCTGCCGCCGGTCGAGTTGATACTCACCACGGGCGGGGTTTCTGCGGGCGTCTACGAACCCCTGCGGCAGCTGGGCGCCGGGCTGGAGTTCTGCTCGGTCGCCATGCAGCCGGGCAAGCCGCAGGGCTACGGCCGCATCAACGGGGTGCCACTGCTGGCGTTTCCCGGAAACCCGGTGAGCTCGTTCGTTTCGTTCAGGGTGTTCGGACGCCCCCTGCTCGACGTCTGTACGGGACGGCGCCGAGGCGAGCGAGCCCGGGTCGTGCGAGCGGCCGAGGGCTGGTCGGGCCCTCCGGGCCGGCGGCAGTACCTTCCGGTGCGCGTCGAGGAACGCCCTGACGGCACCTTCGTGCGGCCCAGCCATCGCCGCGGGTCGGGGTCACACCTGGTGGCCTCGCTGCACCTGGCCGACGGGCTGGCCGTGGTGCCGGACGAGCAGAGCGTGGTCACCGCTGGCGAGCCCGTCATGCTCATGGAAGTCTGATCCGATGCAGTTCACTCACCTGGACGACGAGGGGGCGGCCCGCATGGTCGACGTGACGGCCAAGCAGCCGAGCGTTCGTCAGGCGACGGCGCAGGGCAGCGTGACGTGTTCGGCCGAGGTCGTCGAGGCGCTGCGCACGGGCGCCGTGCCCAAAGGCGACGTGCTGGCGGTGGCCCGGGTGGCGGGAATTGCGGCTACCAAAAAGGTGCCCGACCTGCTGCCCCTGGCGCATGTGATCGGCGTGCACGGCGCGGTGGTCGACCTGGCCATCACCGACACGGGCGTCGAGATCACCGCCACCGTTCGAACCGCCGACCGCACGGGCGTCGAAATGGAGGCGCTGACCGCGGTTGCGGTGGCGGCGCTTGCCGTCGTCGACATGGTGAAAGGCGTCGATCGTTCCGTGGCGATCACGCAATGTCGCATCACGGCCAAATCGGGTGGCCGCAGCGGTGATTGGGTGCGCGACCAACCCTGAGCCAGATGCCGATCACACGGCAGTTGCCCTTCGTGTATGGTCGCCTTGATCGTTCGCCGAGGGGTCGAGAAAGGGCTTGTCCGCATGGATCTGTCCGCTGCCCGGGCCCCAGTGCGAAAGCTCTTCGCGCGGTTGCGAAATGCTCGGCGGCGGGCCGCCTTTTTCGTCACGGCGGGTGCCGACGACTCGTCCGGTCACGATGCACGGCAATGGGTTCGCTACTACCGCTCAATCAAGCGCAACCCCCACGTGGTGCTGTATCAGACCCATTCGGGGTCGGCCATGTCATGCAATCCCTACGCGATCTTTCGCGAGTTGCTCGACGATCCGAAGTTTGCCCACCTCGAACACGTGTGGGTGCTCGACAGCGTCACCGAATTGGCGCGGCGAAGGGCCGAATACGCGCACCGACCGAACGTCCGGTTCGTTCGCTTCAAGACCGACGAATACCGCAAGGCGCTGGCCACTGCCACGTACCTGATTCAGAACGCGGTCTTTCCGGCCTATTTCACGAAGCGGCCGGGCCAGGTGTACGTCAACAGCTGGCACAGTGCCGGAGCGGTCAAGCGCATGGGTTTCGACGCGCCCAGGGGCAACCTCGTCAGCCGCAATGTGTTGCGCGACTTGATGATGGCCGACTACCTCATCTCGCCCAACGCGCTGACCACCAGAATGTACGCCGACTCGTACCGGCTGCGTGGCCTCTACGGGGGGTGCTTGCTGCAACTCGGGTACCCCCGCAACGACACCTTGCTGACCGCCTCTCGAGCGCAGGTGATCGACGATCTGCGTTCGCGCGGTGTGGAGATCGACCCGCAGAAGAAGATCGTGCTCTACGCCCCGACGTGGCGGGGCACCATCGGTAACGTGCGGGCCGGCACCGACGAGCTCGAGAAGTTCAGAAACGCGCTGCACGAGCGCATCGACACCGACGAGTACCAGGTGCTCGTCAAACCACACACCTTTCACTACAACCGGCTCACCGACGAGCAGAAGCAGAGCGGCCGTTACGTTCCCCGGCATGTCAACGCAAATGCGCTCTTGGCTGCGGTCGACATCTTGGTTTCGGACTATTCGAGCATCTTCTTCGACTTCATGCTCACCGATCGTCCGATCTTGTTCTACGTGCCCGATCTGGCTGACTACACCGCCGAGCGCGGGTTGTACTTCACCCCCGACGAGCTTCCTGGGCCGGTCACCGACGACGCCGCAACGATCGCCGAATGGATCAATGACCTCGGTGCCGTGTCGCATGACTGCGCCGAGCGCTACGCCCGGCTGAAGGCGATGGTGTGCGCCGGCGACGACGGGCACGCTGCGAAGCGCACCGTCGACGCGGTCTTTCGCGGTGAGGCGCCCGAGGGTGCCATCGTGCGGCTCGACGATCCGGGTCTCACCAAAGTCCTGATCCATGCCGCCGAACTGGACGATCACGGCGACACCGAGGCAGTGCTGGCGCTGGCGGCCGGCCTTGATCCGGCTCACTACGACGTGAGCGTCGCGTGTGGCGAGGCCAAGGCGAGCCGGGCCAACATCGAACGGCTCACCACCGTACGGGTCTTCGTGCGCGCGGCCGGCTCGGCGCTGCTGCCCAACGAGGCGCGCGCCTTGGGGTATCTGAGTCGGCACGGGCCTGACGTTCTTGTCCGCCGGATGAACCTGCAGCCGGTGCTGGAGCGCGAGTGGCGGCGCCGTTTCGGCGACGCACAGTTCGACGTCATCGTGGACGCCAGCAGGCGCCCGGGGCTTTTCGCATGGATGGCCAGGCAGAACACGCAGGGCGCCTTGCTGATCAGCAGGCCAACGGACGTGGCCGCCGAACTCGACTGGCTGACCGCCGCGAAACCGGCCGGGGGTGGCGACAGATCCCTCACTAGGGGGGCGCTGACTGCGCTCTATCGTGCCGCCGATGCGGTGGTGGTGCCGAGTTCGCACCTGCTCACACGCGCGAGGGCGGCCTTTCCCACGGTCACGTTCGTGGCCGCCGAGGCGATGATCGACCCTGACCGGGTGCCCAGCCTGCTGAATCAGGCACGTGCGTGGCGTGATGAATGGCGGGTGCGGCCCAGTCTGATCGTCGCCGACGTCAGCGTCGACGCGAACGCGACGGTGCACACGGCGCAACTGAACGACTCCGCCCCTGCGCCCGATTCGGGGGAGCCGTACCGGCGCTTCGTCACCATGGGTGAGCTGTCGCCGCAGCAGAATCTGGTCGAGCTCATCGCTGCGTTCGCCGACTTCGTGGGCCAACACCCCAACTCTCGTTTGTTCGTCGTGGGTGGCGGGCCGATGCTGGCCGAACTGAGGCAACTGACCGCCGGGCCCGAACTGGGCGGCCGGGTCTGCTTCACCGGCCAGTTGCGCAACCCGTTCACGGTGCTCGACCAGGCCGACTGCTTCGTGCTGCCGTCGACCCACGAAGGTTATTCGCTGGCGGTGGCAGAGGCGCGACAACTTGGCCTCCCGATCGTACTGGCGCGCTTCGCCTCGGCGCCGTCGGTGATGGTGCCCGAGGGGCAATACCTCACCGGTTTCACCGCCGCCGAGCTGTTCGACGGGCTGCAGGCGTTCGTGGCGGGTCGGGTGCCCACGGGCTACTCGTTCGATGTCAAAGCCCACAATGCGTCGGCGGCCCAGCAGTGGAACGTCGTCCTCGCTCAGTCGAAACGCGAGTGGCCGCCGCCGTCCAACTGATCGAGCAGATGTGCGATCAGGGGGCCGACCACGGCGATCGTGTCGGCCACCGCACCGGTCGACCCGGGTGCGTTCACCACGAACGCGGGCGGCCACTTCTTCAGCTTGACGATGCCCGCCTCGGCCCGCGACAGCACCGCGGTGGGCACGTGCTGGGCCCCGCGCCGGCGAATCTCATCGGTAATGCCGGGCAGCCGCCGGTCGAACAGCTCCGCGGTCACCTCGGGGGTGACGTCGCGCGGCCCGATGCCCGTGCCGCCGGTGGTCAGCACCACCCGGGCCCCGGCCTTGATCGCCGTGCGAATGCCGCGCCTGATCTCGGCCGGGTCGTCGGGCACCACCGTGACGTCGGCGCTCACCCCGTGCTGCGCCAGCAACTCCACGGCTCGGGGGCCGGACCGGTCGACGTACTCGCCGGCACTGGCCCGGTCTGAGACGGTGATCACGGCCCCCACGATGTCGGTCATGACACCACGCTACGACGTATCGTCACGGCGCAGCAGGTAGAGGGCGTAGTCGAAGATGCGTCCCTCGCGTTCGACGGTCACCACTCGCTCGGTCACCTCACCCAAGGCGGCCAGTGCCAGCGCCAGGTCGGGCGACGGGCTCTCGCACCAGATCACCAGCACCCCGCCGGGCGCCAACCGGTCGACGGCGCTCGCCAGCCAGTCGGCGGCGTAGACCCGCGCGTTGTGGTCGTGAATCAGAAAGCCCGGGCCGTTGTCGACGTCGAGCAGAATCGCGTCGAACGATTCTTCGCGGCGCGGCAACCATTCGGCGATGTCGGCGTGGTGCAGCCGCACCCGGGGGTCGTGGGCGACAAGCTGCAGCTGCTCGGTGACACCGGCCACGGCCCAGTCGATCAACGGACGGGCCAACTCGACCACATGCATGAAGCGGGCACCGTTGGCCAGCAGCCGGGCCGCGGTGTACCCCAGCCCCAACCCCCCGACCACCACCACACCCGGCCGCTCGCCGGCCGCGTCGGCCAAGTCCACTTCGCTCGTCACCTGGGTCGAGTCCATGGCGAACACGCCGTTGACGATCAGCTCGATCACGTCGCCGCGACGGCGCAGGGCGATCTCGCCGTGCGGGGTGTTCGAACGGGCCAAGATCTCGGTGCGTGCCTCCACGCCGTTATCGTGGCCCGGTGACCCCTGCACGGCAACGCGACGCCCGGCAGTGAGGCGGCCAGTGCCGCGACGGCGGTGCCCTCGGGTGCGCTCACGGCGTGCAGGGCGGGCGCGAGGCCGTGGATCGCCAACGCCAGGCACGCCACCCAGGCGACGATGCCGAACACGATGATGGTGGTGCCCAGGATCTCCTGGCCCACCAGCAGCGTCGATACGTGACCGGCCAGTTCGTTGATGCCGTAACCAGGCTGAACCAGCCGACCAGGGGTACCCAGCAGCGCAGCCACAACACCGCCGAATCCGGGGCCAGCGCCTAGAACTCGACCACGGTGCGCATGGGGGCGACTGTCACTGGAGCCCGGGGATCCGCCGCCTTCGGCTCAGGCGATCCGTTCGGGAGCGTCCTCGGTCAGGGCCGCCCTGGCCATTCGGCCACACGCCACGCCGTTCACGTAGCCGGCCAGCACGTCACTGGCGTAGTGCTGGCCGTTGTAGAGCCGCGACCAGCCCAGCGCGCCCAGGTAGGCCACCAGAGCGGCGCGTGCCACCACCCGCGCCGGGCGGGGGAGCGGTTCGGCGAGCCGGCCCAGCACCACGGCCAGGGCGGTCATCGCACCCACGTGTCCGCTGGGAAAGCTGCTGGTGGGTTGGTGGGTGCCCAGTCGTTCCAGCGCCGGACGCTCGCGGCCCACCAGGGCCGAACTGATCACGTGGGTGGCCGACGCCAAAGCCATCGCCAGGCCGGGCACGGCCGCGGCCCGGCCGCGTCCACGGGTCAGCAGCAGACCGGTCAGGGCGATCGCCCGTGAGGTGTCCGAACTGCGCGACAGGGCGTTGGCCAGTGTGGTGGTGCGATCGCCACCGCGCGCCCGCAGGTCGTGGTTGAGCCGATGCTCGGCCGGCAGGTCGCGTAGCGGGCCGGTGATCAGGCGTCCGGCCGCCACGTTCGCGGCCACCAGAGCGGCCACGCCGAGCGCCGCACGGGTGGTCGCTGACATGGCATCGAGCGTAGTGGGCAACAATGGGCGGGTGGCAGCCCGTCGTCCCAGTCCAACCTTCGCCCAAATGGTGATGGCGGTGGTCATTCTGCTGCTGCCCGTCGTGCTCATCTACTGGTGGTTCAGCCGTATTCCCGAACCGCAGGTCACCGCCGTCGACTGGCAGCCGGTGGTGGCCGCGGCCAAGGCCGAATCGCCCTACGCGATCGCGGTGCCCGCGAGCGTTCCGGCCGGCTGGACCGTGGTGCGGGCCCGGTGGACGAAGGTGGGCCAGCCGGGGCTGAACCAGCAGCCCGCGGTGGGCAACACCCTGCAGCTGGGCTACCTGACCACCGACCGCATGTACCTGGGCCTCGATCAGCGCGACACCGATTCGCGCGGGCTGATTCGCGAGGTGTCGAAAGACGCGGTGAGCGACGGCGAGTCGGTGATCGCCGACGTGCCCTGGCAGCGCTACGTGAGCCCTGATGGCCGCACCCGGCTGCTGGTGCGCACCGGCCAAGCCAGCACGGTGGTGGTCAGCGGCGACGTGGCCTACAGCGAGCTGGAAACCTTCGCCGCCACGTTGCGGGACCAGTAGCCGGCTCGCACCGGAGCGTCCCTTCCACCGGGTGCGTGGCCCCGTTAGTCTCGCTTTCACACCAACCCGGCGCCAACCCAGGAGATTCACCTCATGGCTGACCTCGAAGGCGATGTCGTCTACCCCGACCCCTCGATCGCGATCAACTCCCACGTACCCGACGCCGACGCGCTGCGCGCCGAGGCGCTGGCCGACCCCGACAAGTTCTGGGCCGATCGGGCCAATGAACTGGAATGGTTCAAGCCGTGGAACGCGGTGCTCGACCGCTCGAAGGCACCGTTCTTCAAGTGGTTCACCGGTGCCGAGGTCAACATCGTGCACAACTGCCTCGATCGGCACCTCAAGGGGCCCAACAAGAACAAGCTGGCCCTGATCTGGCAGAGCGAGGACGGCCAGGAGCGCCGCACCTTCAGCTACTTCTCACTCAACCGCCAGGTCAACATGATGGCGAACGTGCTGAAGGCGATGGGCGTGGTCAAGGGCGACCGCATCACCATCTACCTGCCGCGCATCCCCGAGGTGTTCTTCGCCATGCTCGCCTGCGCCAAGATCGGCGCCGTCCATTCGGTGATCTTCGCCGGGTTCTCTTCGGACGCGCTGACCGACCGCATCGACGACTCGCAGTCGAAACTGGTCATCACCGCCGACGGGTCGTGGATCAACGGCAGCGTCTTTCCGCTGAAAGAGATCGTCGACAAGGCGGTTCGGTTCTCACCGACGGTCGAAAACGTGATCGTGGTGAAACGCACCGGCAGCGAGGTGACCATGGACCCGCTGCGCGACCACTGGTACCACGACCTGCAGGCGCTGCCGATCGCCAAGGGCAAGTGCGAAACCGAGAAGCTCGATTCTGAACACCCGCTCTACATTCTGTACACCTCGGGCTCGACGGGTAAGCCGAAGGCGATCCTGCACACCCACGGCGGCTACATGGTGGGCACCTACACCACGCTGAAGTACAGCTTCGACATGCGCGCCGAGGATCGCTGGTGGTGTACCGCCGACCCGGGCTGGGTGACCGGGCACTCCTACCTGGTGTACGGCCCGCTGCTCACCGGCGCCACCACGTTCCTGTTCGAGGGCGGACCGACGTACCCCTACCCGTCCCGCTGGTGGCAACTGGTCGAGTACTACGGCATCACGCAGTTCTACACCGCACCGACGGCGATCCGGTCGCTGATGCGGTTCGGCGAGGCATGGCCCAACCGGCACGACCTGAGCTCCCTGCGGCTGCTGGGCACCGTCGGCGAGCCGATAAACCCCGAGGCGTGGAAGTGGTTCCATCGGGTGATCGGCAAGGAGCGCTGCCCGGTGATCGACACCTGGTGGCAGACCGAGACCGGCATGTTCCAGATCACCCAGGTGCCGGGCGAGCCGCAGAAGCCGGGCTCGGCGGGCAAGCCGTTCTTCGGTCAGGACGCCGCCATCTACAACGAGGCCGGCGACGAGGTGCCGGACGGCGACGAGGGTTTCCTGGTGCTGAAGAACCCGTGGCCGGCGATGTTCCGCACCCTGTACGGCGACGACGAACGGTTCGTGAACACCTACTGGGCCAAGTACCCCGGGGTGTACCTGGCCGGCGACGCTGCGCGCAAGGACGCCGACGGCTACCTGTGGATCATCGGCCGCACCGACGACGTGATCAACGTCTCCGGGCACCGGCTCGGCACCGCCGAGGTGGAGTCGGCGCTGGTGTCGCATCCGGACGTCACCGAGGCGGCGGTCGTCGGCCTGCCGCACGAGGTGAAGGGCCAGGCCATCCACGCGTTCGTCACCCTGCGCGTGGGCGTGGAGGGGTCGAAGGAACTCGGCGAGGAACTGCGCAAGCACGTGGCCGCGCACCTGTCGCCGATCGCCAAGCCCGACGCCATCGACTTTCCCGACAAGCTGCCCAAGACACGCTCGGGCAAGATCATGCGCCGGGTGCTCAAGGCGCGCGCGTTGGGTCAGGACGAGGGCGACCTCACCACACTCGAGGACTAGGGCTTTCGCTGGTCGAGCTCGTCCTGACCGCGACTTGATTGGTTGAGCGTGTCGAAACTCGGTCTCGTCAGGCTCGGTGAACGGTAACGGGGACGGACGAGGGGCCCCACCCTTGCCTGTTCTGTAGCGGTTTGACTACGGGTTTTACTCTCGAGGTGAACGATGATCGGAACCGTCTCCATTACGGGTCAGCGGAACACCACCGGCTGGTGGTCGGCGTCGGGGGTGACCTGCAGTTGCAGGTCGTCCGCCTTCTTCACCCCCAGGGCGATGCGAAACGTGACGGTCTTGCCCTTGCCCACCTTCGCCGGCGGCGCGGGGCCGACCTTGCCGGGATCATGGACGGGGTCGGCTGCACGTCCGCCGGAGCGTCCGACGATCTGCAGGTCGCGCAGATCGAACGTGGCGCCGGTGCGATTGGCCACGGTGACGGTGAGCGCCCGAAACTGGGTGAAGGCGTTCACCTCGCGCACCCAGCCGCTGGGCACGAACGGCGCCGGCTTGCCGACCTTGATCGACAGGCCGTCGGGCCAGCGGTGCGTGGTGGCGAAGCGAGCGGTCGAGTAGGCCGTCGTGGTGGCCGTCGTGGTCGTGGTGGGTGCCGGGCTCGCGGTGGTGCTCGTCGCGGTCTCCGGCGCGTTGACCGCCGGTGCGCTGCAGCCGACCAGCACCAGGCACGCGCACACGACGGCGGGCCTGAGGTTCACGCCTCGACGCTACCCGGGTCTCGACAGGCTCGACCAGCGAGAACGCCCCCTCGTTCGATGAACGAAGGGGCGCGGATACTACGCGTGCTTGGCCGGGCTCGGGGTCCCTCAGCGCAGGTCGCGCTGAATGCGCATGTCCTGCACCGTGATCATCCTGAGGGAAGCCAGCCAGCGATCGAGCGTGCTCATTGGTTCACCTCCGGGAAGCTTCGTGGTCATGGAGACTAATATACCACAAGCCTACCGGTATCTTGGACGATTCGCATATGAATCGATCGTTCGATCAGAACTGGGCGAAAGGTATCGCGCAGTCGTTACTGATCAGCCGCAGATTCTTGCGCTTCGACGCTCTGGGTCTGCTCGATGCGGGTGCGCGCGCCGTCCAGCCACTCCTGGCAGCGCCGGGCGAGCGACTCGCCCTCTTGCCACAGCTCCATCGCCGCCGACAGCGGCACCGAGCCCGACTCGAGCTGCTGCACCACCTCGACCAGGCGCTGCCTGGCCTGCTCGTAGGTGAGGGTCTGCTCGGTCATGCTGGGTCCTCTCTGCGGTCCACCTCGGTGACCTGCGCGTGCAGTGTGCCATCGGCCAGCATCGCCCTCAGCACCTGTCCGGTTTCGACGGCCGCGGTCGAATCGATGGTCAGCCCGTCGGCGTCGCTCAGAATTGCGTATCCGCGCAGCAGCGTCGCCCGCGGTGACAGCGCGCGCACCCGGCTCAGCGTGTGCTCAACCCATGTGGCGTCCTCACGCAACCGCACCAGGGCGGCCCGTCGGCAGCGCCGCCGCAGCTCGTCCAGTCGGTCGCTTTGTACGGTGAGCGGCCCCAATGGGTCGGCGAGCACCGGCCGACTGCGCAGGGCGTGGACGGTCTGCACCTCGCGGTCGATCAGGCGCAGCATCGCCCCACGCAGTCGCTGCACGGCCTGGCTCGCCATCGCCCGCTCGTTCGCCACGTCGGGCACCACCCGCTTGGCGGCGTCGGTGGGGGTGGCCGCCCGCACGTCGGCGACCAGGTCGATGATCGGGGTGTCGGGCTCGTGGCCGATCGCACTGATCACGGGGGTGCGGCAGGCGAACACCGCCCTGGCCAGCGACTCGTCCGAGAACGGCAGCAGGTCCTGCACCGAACCCCCGCCGCGGGCCACCACGATCACGTCGACGCTCGGATCGCGATCAAGCACCCCCAGCGCCTCGCGGACGTCCTCGACGCAACCCTGGCCCTGCATCACCGCGTGCCGGACGACGAACCGCACCCCCGGCCAGCGGAGTCGGGCCACCTGCAGCACGTCGCGCTCGGCGGCGCTGCCCTGGCCGGTGACCAGGCCGACGCCGCGGGGCAGAAACGGCAGTGCACGCTTGCGGGCCGGATCGAACAGCCCCTCGGCCTGCAGCATGCGCTTGCGTTGCTCGATCGCGGCCAGCAGCCGGCCTTCACCGGCGGTGCGCAGGTCGGTGCACTCGAAGTTGAGCGAGCCGTTGCGCGTCCAGACCGTGGGCCGCACCAGCGCGACCACCTCCATGCCCTCGGCCAACGGCCCGGCAGCGTCGAGCACGGCGGTCGACGCGGTCACCGACATCGACACCTCTGCCACCGCGTCGCGCAGGGTCAGAAAGTGCGTGACGGCCCCGGACCGGCGCTTGAGTTCGATGAGTTGGCCGGTCACCCACACGGTGCCGCAGCGCTCGACCCAGGCCTTGGTCTGCTGCACCACCACGCGCAGCGGCTGGGGCTGATCGGGGCTCGACTGCAGGCTCACTTAAGGCACCCTAGTCTCGGCGTCTGGGGTGGGCGATTCATGCCTCCGCTTCCCGCGCGGCACGATTTGTCGTGAGAGCGATAACGGTTTGATAACGATCGTCGTCTGATGAAGCGTGTTTCCCTAGTAGATCTCAACCAAGTGTTCAGCAACCTTCGTTGTCATGCCGAGATTCGCTTAGTCTTACGACCGTCCCCACGTCGCCGTGGGGACAGTTGTGTCGTTGAGGGGGATTTCGTCGTGCTTTCTGCCCGCACCCGCCGATTGCGGGTTCGCCAATCGCTGATTGGTGCCCTGGCGGTATTCGTCACGTTCGGTGGGCTCCCGACCGCCGCGTGGGCCGATCCCACACCGAGTCCTTCGGACCCCGCAACCCCGGCGGCCCGCGACGACTCGTCGCCCACCGCAACGCCGTCGGACACCGCTATTGCCACCGCCGAACCCAAGCCCTCCACTACAGCTTCGGCCGAGCCGTCTGCAACGGCCAGCGCCACCGCGAGCCCGACGGGTAAGACGGTCACCCCCTCGGGGGAGTCCTCGGTGATCGCCTCGGGCAAGCCGTCGGCCGGCACCGGGATCAGCGCCGCGGCCATCCCGGCACCTCCGACCAACTCGAGCATCGTCAACGTCAAGGTGGGCGGCAACCGCACCGGGGTGAGCGGAGTGACGGGCCTGGCCGGCGTGGTGCTCGGCCTGTATACGACGACCACCGCCACGACGCCGTCCTACACCTGCACATCTGACGCAGACGGCGACTGCAACTTCACCGTCCCGAACACCCAGCCCGGCGGGGCGAACCGCAATGCCCGCTTCTACGTGAAGGCCATCTCGGCACCCAGCGGCTGGCTGTTGAACCAGACCCTGCGCACCGGCGAGGGGGACGGCACGAACTCGCAGACCACGGCCTACCAGTTCCAGACGCCGCAACTGCAGAGCGGCCAGACCTACACCTCGACCGAGGACTTCATGGTCGGGTCCGGCAACACCAACCGGACGGCCTCGGGCGGTATCTGGCAGTTGTCGAAGACCAACCCGACCCTGCCGACGTCGTGTGGTCTCGACGTGGCGTTGTTGCTCGACCTGTCCGGCTCGGTCGGCAGCCAGGTGACCGCGCTCCGGGGAGCGGCCGACACGTTGGTCAACGCCCTGCAGGGCACTCCGTCGCGCATGTCGCTGTTCAGCTTCTCCGGCGGTACGCCGGCCGACAACGCGTCACAGAACTACCCGGCCCTCACCTCGGTGGCCACGGCTGCCCAGGGCACCGCCTTCAAGGCCCGCTACTCCACCTGGACCGCCGGTGGCGGCACCAACTGGGACGTGGGGCTGGCAGCGGTGGCCAATGCGACCGACGTGCCCGACATCGTGATCATCATCACCGACGGCAACCCCACCTTCTACAACAACCCGGCCTCGGGCCCCGGTGACTTCACCCGGCTGCGCGAGGTCGAGAACGGCATCTTCTCGGCCAACGCGATCCGCAGCCAGGGCGCCCGGGTGATCGCGCTCGGCGTCGGCGCCGGTGTCAGCGACTCGGCGACCGCCCAGAACCTGGCCGCCATCTCGGGTCCCACCGCCTACAACGGCAGCAACGGCGCGGTCGCCGACTACTACCAGGCGGCGACCTACGGCGCGGCCGGCACGGCGCTGCGCAACCTCGCGCTCGGCAACTGCACCGGTTCGGTGTCGGTGACCAAGATGATCGTCCCCTCCGCCAACACCGGTGAGAACATCTCCGGAGCCACGGTCGCCGGGGCCGGCTGGACCTTCGCCGGCAGCAGCTCCAACTCGGCGATCGGTGGCCTGCCGGCGAGCCGCACCACCATCGGTGACGGCACCGGCACCGTCAACTTCCCGCTCACCTTTCCCGGAGGCACCAGTTCTGCGCCGGTAACGGTGACCGAAACCCAGCAATCG
Source organism: Micropruina glycogenica (assembly GCF_900289045.1). Classification (GTDB taxonomy): domain Bacteria; phylum Actinomycetota; class Actinomycetes; order Propionibacteriales; family Propionibacteriaceae; genus Micropruina; species Micropruina glycogenica. Next base: position 2,529,039 of record NZ_LT985188.1, on the reverse strand, counting down.
GGCTACACCCTGGTCACCCAGAGCAGCCAGAACGCCGTCTGTACCAACTTGACCACCGGCGCGGCGGTGACGATCACGAACACCACGTTGGGGTTCACGGTCAATGCCCCGTCATCGGCGGCGATCAGTTGCACCATGTACAACCGGGCACCGCAACCGCCGGCCACCATCCAGGTCGACAAGACCTGGACGATCAACGGCACCAGCTATCTCAACGGCAACCAGCCGGGTGACTTCCAGGCCCAGTTGACCCTGACCGGGCCCAACGGCGCGGCGGCGAGCAACCAGGGCTGGGGAGTCGTCCGCACCGGTTACTCCATCGGCAACACCGCGACCGTTGCCGAAACCGTCACGATGCCTGAACTGTGCACGTTGACCAGTTCCACCATCGTGCGGACCGGTTCGACCACGTCCAGCGCGCTGCCCTACACGGCCACGCTGAGCACTGCCACCAACACCTTCATGGTGACCAACGTGGTCACCTGTACGGCCCGGCTCACGCTGGTCAAGGAGGTCGTCGGCGGAACGGCCCTGCCCACGGCATGGAACCTGCAGGCCGTCGCCCCGACCGGCGCGCTCGCCGGCCCGAACGGAGCCAGCGACAGCGCCGCCGCGACCAACGTGGTGGTGACCCCCGGGGTGGTGTACCAGTTGCGTGAGTCGGGTGGCCCGCCGGAGTACGTCCAGGACGACAACCGCACCAACCTCGAGAGCAACCCGCTGTCGACCGGCTCGATGGCGTGTGTCGAGATCGACGCCGCCGGCAACGTCGTGCCGGGCTTCGCCGACGGCATCAACGGCGGCGTCCGAGTCCCTCTCGGCAGTCGGGTCAGGTGCACCGCAACGAACCGGACGGCCGAGTTGCGCCTGGTCAAAGAGGTGATCAACAACAACGGCGGCACGGCCACGCCGGCCAACTGGAATCTCACCGCGACACCGACCGGCACCTTTCCCAGCGGGCTGCTGCCCGTCACGCGCCCCGGCGCAACCGCGACCGATGCGCAGTACTTCACCGTGCGTCCCGGCGTGTCGTACGCGTTGAGTGAGACCGGCCCGACGGGCTACGCCAACACCTCCATCCAGTGTTCTATCGAGGGCGGCGCTCGCGTCAACGCCACCAACGTGACGCTAACGGCGGGTCAGCGCGGCACGTGTTACCTGGTCAACGACGACCAGCCGACTCAGCTCACCCTGGTCAAAGTGGTCAACAACGGCACCACCGGCGCCACTGCAGTACCGGCGAACTGGACCATGACCGCGTCCGGCCCCACCACCGTCACCGGGCCGGGCAACTCGGCCGCCGTGACCAACCAGACGGTCAACGCCGGCACCTACACCCTGTCGGAATCGGGTGGGCCCGCCGGCTACACGGCGTCCACCTGGTCGTGCACCGGGGGCACCCTCACCGGGAACTCACTGGTGCTGCCCAACGGCGCGTCGGCCACCTGCACCATCACGAACACCGCGATTCAGCCGCGCTTGACCCTGGTCAAAGTGGTTGACAACGGCACTACAGGTGCCACCACCGCGGCAACGGCATGGACGTTGACGGCTGCCGGGCCCAGCACGATCACAGGTGCCACCGGCTCAGGCACTGTCACCAATGCCGCGGTTCCCGTGGGCACCTTCAATCTGTCCGAGGCCGGCCCGGCGGGCTACACCGCCTCGAACTGGGTGTGCACCGGTGCGGCGTCGACGACCGCGACGAGCGTGACCCTGGCGTTGGCCAGTTCTGCCACTTGCACGATCACCAACACCGCCATCGCACCGCGGCTCACCCTGGTGAAGCAAGTGGTCAACGCCAACGGCGGCACCGCCCTGCCAACGGCATGGACTCTGACCGGTACCGGGCCGGTCACGGTCACCGGCACCAGCGGATCGGCTGCGGTGACGAACGCCGCGGTGCAGGTGGGCGCCTATGCCCTGACCGAGACCGACGGCCCGCCGGGGTACACGGCTTCTGCTTGGACGTGCACGGGCGCCACGCTCACGAACAGTACGGTCACGCTGGCGCTGGGCTCGAACGCCACCTGCACCATCACCAACACCGATCAACCCGCCCGGCTGACCCTGGTGAAGGTGGTCGACAACGGCACGACCGGCGCGACCGCCGTGCCGGCGAACTGGACGTTGTCGGCCACGGGGCCGGCGACCGTCAGCGGGCCGGGCAACAGCGCAGCGGTGACCAACCAGAGCGTCCCGGCAGGTAGCTACACCCTGCAAGAGGCCGGCGGGCCGGCTGGCTACACGCCGTCGTCGTGGAGCTGTGTCGGCGGCACGTTAGCTGCCGGCGCCGTGACCGTGCCCAACGGCGGCAACGTCACCTGCACCATCACCAACACCGCGATCGCGCCACGGCTCACCTTGGTGAAGCAGGTCGTGAACGCCAACGGCGGTACCGCCGTGCCCACCGCCTGGCAACTGACCGCCACCAGCGCGGCTTCGGCCATCACTGGCCAGACCGGATCGGCCGCGGTGACCAATGCTGTGGTTCCGGTCGGGGTCTACACGCTGTCTGAGGCCGGGCCCACCGGTTACACCGCGTCGGCCTGGAGCTGCACGGGCGCCACCGTGTCGGGTTCGACGGTCACGATCACGGCGGGCTCAAACGTGACGTGCACGATCGTCAACACCGACCAGCCGGCGCTGCTGACCCTGGTCAAGGTGGTCGACAACGGCGACACCGGTGCGACGGCCACCCCGGCTGACTGGACGCTGTCTGCCGCCGGCTCGATCACGGTCACCGGTGCAGGCAACTCTGCTGAGGTCACCGCCCAGACCGTTCCGGCCGGCAACTACACGCTGTCTGAGACGGACGGTCCGAGCGGTTACACGGCGTCGGCCTGGAACTGCGGCACCGCCACAGTCACCGGCAGCACTGTGACCGTACCCAACGGCGGTGACGTGACCTGCACGATCACGAACACGGCGGTTGCCCCGACGCTGACCCTGGTGAAGGTCGTCGACAACGGCAACACGGGCGCCACCACCGCGGCGACGGCGTGGACGTTGACCGCCGACGGCCCGTCCAGGATCAGTGGTGCCACCGGCTCGGCCAGCGTGACCGACGCGACGGCCAACGTGGGCACCTACCAACTGTCGGAGTCGACGATTCCCGGCTACTCGGCCTCTGCTTGGGTGTGCACGGGCGGCACCGGTTCGACGGAGTCGTCGGTGACCCTGGCGGCCGGCAGCAACGCGACCTGCACGATCACGAACACCGCGATCGCCCCGACCTTGACCCTGGTCAAGCAGGTGCAGAACAACTACGGCGGCACCGCCATCGCCACCGACTGGACGCTGACCGGCGTGGGCCCGCTGTCCATCTCGGGTGTGTCCGGCTCGCCAGCGGTGACCGGTGCGGTGGTGCAGACCGGCGTGTACAACCTGTCTGAGGCGGGTGGCCCGGGTGGTTACGCCGCGGGTGAGTGGAACTGCGGCGATGCCGACCTGACTGGTGCGGCGGTCACTGTGCCGCTGGGCACCGACGTGACCTGCACCATCGTCAACTCCGACCTGCCGGCGCAGTTGACGCTGGTCAAGGTGGTCGACGCGAACAACTCGGGCACCACCCGCGTGCCCGCCGATTGGACGTTGACCGCCACCCCGCAAGGCATCACCGGCCAGGATCCGGTCTCCGGTAACGGCGACCCGGCCACGCCGGGCGGCGTCGACGCGGTCGAGGTGTTCGCGGGCAACTACCAGCTCAGCGAGACCGGCCCAGCCGGCTTCGACGGCAGCCTGTGGCAGTGCACCGGGGGTGTGGTTGCCGACGACGTCGTGACCGTGCCCAACGCCGGCAACGTGACGTGCACCATCACGAACACCGCGGTCGCTCCGACGCTCACGCTCGTCAAGCAGATCGACGATCCGAACAACATGGGCACGGCAGTCGCCACCGACTGGACGCTGAGCGCGTCCGGCCCCAGCCCGATCAACGGAGTCACCGGTTCGCCTGCCGTCACCGCAGCGGCCGTAGAGGTCGGCGAATACACGCTCAGCGAGTCGGGGCCGGCCAACTACACCGCGTCCGACTGGAGGTGTGTGGCGGCCGACCAGTCACCGGTCGCGGTGACGGACGACGCCGTCACCCTGGCCGAAGGCGACAACGTCACCTGCACGGTCGTCAACACCCCGGTGCCGCCGCAGTGGGCGATCTCGAAGAGCAGTAACCCGCTGTCGGGTTCGACCGTGCAGCCGGGCGACGAGATCACGTACACGGTCACCGTGATTCGTGGCGACGGGGTCGACCCGCAGAACGTCGTGGTCAACGACGATCTGTCGGCGGTGCTGAACAACGCGACCCTGGTAACCGGCCCCACCACGACTGCCGGTACCGCTTCGATCACGGGTTCCGCGTTGACGTGGACGGTTCCGGTGCTCGACAGCCCGTTCGTGACGGTGACCTACACGGTTCGGGTCAACGACGATGCGTGGAACGTGACCCTGCGCAACCAGGTGACCTCGCCCGGCAGCAGCCCCTGCGTGCCGGTCGGCGACGACGCTCGACGCGCTTTGGGCCTCGCGGTGACGCCGCTCGACGTGCCGTGGGAGGACGGCGAGTGCCCGACCACGACACAGCACTACACCCCGTCGTGGTCGCTGCAGAAGACCTCTGATCCGGCGTCCGGTTCGACGGTCGCGGTGGGCAGCACGATCACCTACACGCTGACGGTGACCAACACCAGCGCCGAAGCGACGTTGACCGGTGCGTCGGTTACCGACGACCTGTCGGACGTGCTGCAGCATGCAAGCCTCGGCGCCGTCGGTGCAGGTGGTTCGGTCACGGGCAATACGTTGACCTGGGCGGTGCCCGATCTGGCGCCGGGTGAACAGGCGACGTTGTCGTACACGGTGAACGTCAACACAGACGCCTACGACGTGTCGTTCCGCAACGTGGCCACACCCGGCCCCGGTGGTGAGTGCACGGTGTGCACGACAACGCACGAGACGCCGCCGAAGCCCGACGGACCCAACCCGCCGCTGCCGCAGACCGGCACCAACGCCTCGCTCGAGGGCGTGCTGATCGGCCTGCTGCTGTCGCTCGGCGGCGTGGGTGCGCTGGTGGTGGCTCGTCGCCGGCGCCGGGACTGAACCGCTGGGCCGGTCGTGGCGGCCGATAGAATGGCCGCCATGACCGAGTCCAAGCGTGTCGTCGTCGCCGCCCCGCGTGGTTACTGCGCGGGCGTCGACCGCGCCGTCATCACCGTCGAGCGTGCGCTCGACGTGTACGGCGCCCCGGTCTACGTGCGCAAGCAGATCGTGCACAACCGTCACGTGGTCGAAGACCTCGAGGCGCGCGGTGCGGTGTTCGTCGACGAACTCGACGAGGTGCCCACCGGGTCCACCGTGGTGTTCTCGGCGCACGGGGTGTCGCCGGCCGTACACGCCGAAGCGGCCGAGCGGGGGCTGAAAACCATCGACGCCACCTGCCCGCTGGTCACCAAGGTGCACAACGAGGCGCGGCGCTACGCCGGCCAGGGCCTGCAGATTCTGCTCATCGGGCACGCGGGGCACGAAGAGGTCGAGGGCACCACCGGTGAAGCGCCCGAGCACATCACCCTGGTCGAACACCCCGAAGACGTTGCAGGGGTCGAGGTCGACGATCCCACGAAGGTGGCCTGGCTCTCGCAGACCACCTTGAGTGTGGACGAGACGTGGCAGACCGTGGGTGCGTTGCGCGAGAAGTTCCCGCAACTGATCGACCCGCCCAGTGATGACATCTGCTACGCCACCCAGAACCGCCAGTCGGCGGTCAAGCAGATCGCCGGCACGGCCGACCTGGTGATCGTGGTGGGGTCGCGCAACTCGTCCAACTCGGTGCGGCTGGTCGAGGTGGCGCTCGAAGCGGGGGCCAAGGCGGCCTACCGGGTCGACAACGCCGGTGAGATCGACGAGGCGTGGCTGCAGGGGGTTGATTCGGTGGGCGTCACGTCGGGCGCCTCGGTGCCCGACGAACTGGTGCAGGGCGTGCTCGATCACCTGCAGGAGCGTGGCTTTCCGGCCGCTGTCGAAGAGCGGCTCACCGAAGAGAACCTGGTGTTCGCCCTACCCCCCGAACTGCGCCGAGACCTGAAGGCCGCAAAGGCCTGAGGCTCCCTGGTCGCGTTCGGTCGTCGGTCGAGCGTGTCGTTGGTAGAGCTTGTCGAGACCTCTCTCTGGTTGCGCCTGTCGCCAACGCACCCAGCAACGCGTGAAACGGGACAGGCCGAGTCAGCTGGGCTGGGTGCGGCCTTCGATCGCGGGCGGGTCCGGCAGCCTCGCCACACGCGGACGGCGCAATCCGTTGCGCCGCAGTTCCAGTTCGGCCAGGGCGTCGATCACCTGTTCGTCACCATCGCGCCAGGCCGCCAGCGGATCGTTCGACACCTGGGCGAGTCGATGAAACGGCTGGGTGGCCAGCGCTCTCAGCGCGAGCAGCTCGAGGTTGGGTTGGGTGCTGATGAAGCGAGCCGTGGCCCTGGAGTTGCGTATGAACCGAATGCGCACCGGCAGCCACAGCGCCAGAATGATCGCCACCGGAATCGCGAACGTCAGCAAGCCGGTCATGGTGGCGACTTGTTCGATGCCGACGACCTGATCGTGCGCCGATTGCCACACCTGCTGCAGACCGCTGGCCGCGGCGTCGAACGGCTTGCGCAGCGTGGGGCCCGCCAACGGGACGGTTTCGACGCTTCGGGCGGCCTCTTCGAACCCGTCCTGCATCGAGCCGGCGGCGTCTTGAATCGCACGGCTGGGAGAGGCCAGCCCGCGAATCACCCCGTCGAGCGCGCGGCCGGCCAACCACCACACGCCCGTCCAGACCACGACGAACACGTCGGTGGTGACCTGTCGGGTCAACTGCCACGAAGGGCGTGCGTAGAGCGCCATCAGACCAGAAAACGGTAGAAGGGGCTGTCGGGCAACACCCTTTCGACCGTCAGCCGGCTGCGGTTCAGGTTGTCGAGCAGTACGCCCAGGCCCTCGGGCTCGCCGAGCTCGATGCCCACCAGAGCAGGCCCAGTTTCACGGTTCGAACGCTTGACGTACTCGAACAGGGTGATGTCGTCGTCGGGGCCGAGCACCTCGTCGAGAAAGCGGCGCAGGGCCCCGGGTTCTTGCGGAAAGTTGACCAGAAAGTAGTGCTTGCGGCCTTCGTACACCAGGGCCCGTTCTTCGATCTCGGCGTAGCGCGAGAGGTCGTTGTTGCCGCCCGACACCACCGCCACCACCACCCGCGCGGCCGAGGGCCGATAGACGCCCAGAGCCGCGGACGCCAACGCCCCCGCCGGCTCGGCGATCACGCCGTCGGATTGGTAGAGGGCCAGCATCTCGGAGCAGATGCGGCCTTCGGGCACCGAGAACATGTGGGGCTTGAACCGCTGCGCGATGGCGAACGTGAGCTCGCCGACCCGCCGTACCGCCGCACCGTCGACGAAGGTGTCGAGCTTGGGCAGGTCGCGCGGCCGCCCGGCTTCGAGTGCGATCGACATGGACGCGGCCCCGGACGGTTCGGCGCCCACCACCTTGGTGCCGGGGTGGCGCTCGGCCAGCCAGGTCAGGCAGCCGGCTATCATGCCACCGCCGCCCACGGGCACGATCAGCGTGTCGGGTGCGCGGCCCAGTTGCGCGACGATCTCGGCAGCCACGGTGCCCTGACCGGCGATGGTGCGCTCGTCGTCGAAGGCCGGCACCAGCGTGAAGCCCTGTTCGGCGGCCACCTCCTGGGCCAGCGCGGCGGCCTCGTCGTAGGTGTCGCCGCGCACGATCAGTTCGGCCCAGCCCTCACCCAGTTGGCGCATGCGCTGCCGCTTCTGCCGCGGGGTGGTGCTCGGCACGAAGATCTGTGCCTTGATGCCCAGCCGGGCGCAGGCGTAGGCGACGCCCTGGCCGTGGTTGCCGGCGCTGGCACAAACCACGCCCGCGGTGCGTTCGGCCGCACTGAGTTGTGCGATCAGGTTGTACGCCCCACGCAGCTTGTACGAGCGCACGGGCTGCAGGTCTTCACGTTTGAGCCACACCTTCGCGCCGGTGGCCGCAGAGAGCCGTTCGTTGTACTGCAGCGGACTCTGAATGACCACCCCGGCCAACCGTTCGGCCGCCTCGTCGATGCTCTGCGCGGTGACGCTCATGGCGACATTCTCGCCGCTGGCCCGCACCTCAGCCAGCGGTGCGCCTGGTGCGGGACGGGTCTGCGGCGGCCGACTCGTGTGCCAGCAGCTCGTCGAGGGCAGGTTGTGGCCGCACCAGCGCCGCTGTCTCGTCGTCGTCGCGACGGGCACCGATCATCGGTGTGACCTGGGCGGCGTTCTCGACCAGCTCGGGCGCGGTGATCGGACGGACGGCGGCCTCGACCGCGTGCACCTCATCGAGTTGCTTGCTCGCGACGTGCAGATCGCGCAACCGCCGCGCGGTGGGGAAGACCCGGCCCTCGATCGACCCGACGGCCTCGTTGTAGGCCCGCACCGATGCGGTGAGCGACCGTCCGATGCGGTCGAAGTGACCGCCGAGCGTGCCGAGCCGGTCGTACAGTTCGCGGGCCAAGGCCGAGACTTCGGCTGCCGACTCGGCCAGCGCGGCCTGCTTCCAGCCGTAGGCGACGGCCTTGAGCATCGCGATCAGCGTCGTGGGGCTGGCCAGCACGATGTTGCGCGCACCGGCGTACTCGTTCAGGTCGGGTGCCTGGCTGAACGCCTCGGCGGCGAGTGCCTCGCTGGCCAGGAACAGCACCACGAACTCGGGCGTGCCCGGATCGGACTTGAAGTACGACTTCGCCGAGAGTTGGTCGATGTGGGTGCGGACGTTCTTGGCGAACAGTTGCAGGCTGCGTTCACGCACGGCGTCGTCGTCGGTCTCGTGGGCGTCGATGAAGGCGCTGAGCGGCACCTTGCTGTCGACCCAGACGAACCGGTCACCGTCGAGCAGCACCTTCAGGTCGGGCCGGACCACCTGCTCTGCGGTGGTGCTGGTGGTCTGCTGGGTGACGAAGTCGCAGTGGTCGACCATGCCCGAGATCTCGACCACCCGCTTGAGTTGCTGTTCGCCCCAGTTGCCGCGCACATGCGGCTTGCGCAGGGCGGTGACCAGCGCCCGGGTTTCGTGGCGCAGCCGCTCGCCGGTGTCGCGCACCGACGTGACCTGACCCACCAGTTCGGTGGTGAGCCGTACCCGCTCCTGCTCCACCTCGCCGAGCCGGCGGTTGAACGCCTCGAGCGAATCCTGCACCGGCTTCATCAGCAGTTCGGTGGCCCGCAGCCGCTGCTCGGCGCTGGCGTCGGCCGACTTGCCCTGGCGCTCGAGGGTTTCGCTCGACAGCACCTTGAACTGCGCCACCATGGCCTCGCGGTCACCGGCGAGTTCATCGGCGCGCTGGCGGGCGGCGTCACGCTCGGCCACCGCCGCGGCGAGCCTGGACGACACCTCGGCAGCCTCGCTCATCGCCTCGGCCGCCCGCGCCAGAGCCTCGGCCACATCGGCACGCGAACGCTCGGACTGGGCGACCTGGCGGGCCAGTTCGGTGCGGGCATCGGCGGCCTCGCGCCGGGCGTCGGACAGTTCGGAGCGCGCTGCGGACGCCTCGCGCTTGGCGTCGGCCACCTCTGACCTGGCCGCGGCATCGACAGCGTCGTCACGGGCCCGCAGGGCGCCGGCCTCGGCGCGCAGCACCAGCCGGACCACCACGCCGCCGGTGGCGGCGCCCAACACCGCGGCGACCAGAACCCACACCATCTCCATGCCGACGATCTTGCCGGGCGGCACCGACAAAATCGGTGACCGACGCTCGGCGGCCGCATTTGCGCTAGTGGACTTCGCCGGGCCGCGGCTAAGCTCAACACCGGGTACGCAACGATGTGTGATCCGAAGCACTCTAAGCGTGAACTTCCGCGCAAAAGGAGCCGTCATGAGTGAAACTCCCCACGACGCCAGCGAGCACAACGCCTACCAGGTGGCTCCTGAGATGCCCGGCGAAGAGTACGGCTATCGCGCCGCCGAACCCGACAACGCCGAAGAGGGCTACACCGCAGAGAACGTCCTGAAGCGCCGCGGCGAGGACGCCCCCTGGGGCCGCACCCCCGAGGGTGAAAAGGGCGACCATCCCGACGCCTGATAAAGCCGGCGACGTGGCCGGGTCGCACCTGCAGGGGCTGGCAGATTTCGTCACCGCCGCGCCCTCGTCTTTTCATGCCGCCCGCGAGGCCGCCGACCGGCTGGTGGCGCAGGGCTTCACCGAGCTCGCGCCGGCGGACCCGCTGCCGGCCGACCCCGGCGGCTACGTGGCGGTCAGGGACGGCTCGGTGCTCGCCTGGCGGCTGCCGCGCACCTCGAACCCAACCGGCTTTCGCATCGTCGGCGCACACACCGATTCGCCGGGTTTCGTGCTCAAGCCACGCCCCACGAGCGAGGCCCTGGGCTGGCAGCAGGCCGGCATGGAGGTCTACGGCGGCCCGCTGCCCAACTCGTGGCTCGACCGCGAGTTCGGCCTCGCCGGCCGCCTGGTGACCGCCGACGGCGAGGTCGTGCTGGTGGCCACCGGGCCCCTGCTGCGCATTCCGCAGGTGGCTCCGCACCTCGATCGCAGCGTGCACGAGCGCCTGGTGCTCGATCGGCAACAGCATCTGCACCCGGTGTTCGCGGTCGGGCACCCCGAGGCCGACCTGTTGGCGCTGGTGGCCGCCGGCGCCGGCGTCGATCCGGCCGACGTAGCCGGCCACGACCTGTGCGCGTTCGTCACCGAACCGCCCGCGCGCTTCGGGCTCGACGGCGAGCTGTTCGCCAGCCCGCGGCTCGACAACCTGGCCAGCGTGCACGCGGGCCTCGTCGCCCTCGCCGCCGCCGACGAGTCCGATCAGATCTGCGTGCTGGCCTGCTTCGACCACGAGGAGGTCGGCTCGGCGAGTGCTACGGGGGCGTCCGGGCCCCTGCTCGACATGCTGCTCACCCGGCTGGCCGACGCCCTGGGTTGGACCGGGCAGCAGGCTGCCGCGGCTCGCACTCGATCGCTACTGGTCTCTGCCGACGCCGGGCACGCCGTGCACCCCAACTATGCGCACCTGCACGACCCCGGACACCGTCCCTTGTGCAACGCCGGGCCGCTGATCAAGTTCAACGCCAACCAGCGCTACGCCACCGACGCGGTGGGTGAGGCCGCCTGGCGCCGGGCCTGCGCGGTGGCCGGCGTACCCACCCAAGACTTCGTGTCGAACAACTCGGTGCCCTGCGGTTCGACCATCGGGCCGTTGTCGGCCACCAGGCTGGGCATTCGCACCGTCGACATCGGCATTCCGCTGCTCAGCATGCACTCGGCGCGCGAGCTGTGCGGCGTGCGCGACCCTGAATGGCTGGCGCAGGGTTTGCAGGCCTTCTACGCCGGCTGAGGCGCTGAGGCTGGCAAACCAAAGCGATCGTGTCGTTCGACCGGCCGGGTAGCCTCGGCGCGCGGGCCTGCGCCTGATCCCTGTGGGCGCGATGGTGGCCGGCTCGGAGCGTAGTGGGCATGCGAAGTCCACGCCTCGGACACCCATTTGGTGGCGGTTACTACTACGTTCTATAGTAGTAGTCACATGAACCAATATCGCACCGTTGCGAGAATTGCGTGGCTCACAAGGCCAAACGGAGCGAATGGAGCAGTAAGCGCGCGAACCGGCGCGCTGCACCCGAGGAGATCGCTTTGACCGCCGTGGCCCCCGCCCCCACCCTTTCCGCTGACGCCTGGGACGGTTTCGCCCCGGGTGTGTGGACCGAACGCATCGACGTGCGCGACTTCATTTTGCGCAACTTCACCCCCTATCACGGTGACGCTGCCTTCCTGGCCGGACCGACCGACAAGACCCTCACGGTGTGGAACACCCTGCAGCGCGACTACCTGTCGGTTGAGCGGGCCAAGCGGGTTTACGACGTCGAAACCCACATTCCGGCCGACGTGGACGCCTTCCCGGCCGGCTACATCTGCGCCGAGGACGACGTCATCGTGGGCCTGCAGACCGACGTGCCGCTGAAGCGTCCGATGATGCCGAACGGCGGCTGGCGCATGGTCGAGACTGCGATCAAAGAGGCCGGTCTCGAGATCGATCCCGCGGTCAAGAGCGTCTTCACCAAGTACCGCAAGACCCACAACGAAGCCGTCTTCGACATCTACACCCCCCGCATCCGCGCGGCCCGCAGCTCGCACATCGTGACCGGCCTGCCGGACGCCTACGGACGCGGCCGGATCATCGGCGACTACCGTCGGGTGGCGCTCTACGGCGTCGACCGGCTGATCGCGGCGAAGAAGACCGACCTGGACGCCGTCGTCGACCAGCCGTTCAGCGAGAACTGGGCGCGCTACCGCGAGGAGCACGCCGAGCAGATCAAGGCCCTGAAGAAGCTGACGAAGCTGGGTGCGTCCTACGGCTTCGATCTCGCCCGCCCCGCGGTCACCTTCATCGAAGCCGTGCAGTGGACCTATCTGGCCTACCTGGCCAGCGTGAAGAGCCAGGACGGCGCCGCGATGAGCATCGGCCGGCTGTCCGGCTTCCTCGACGTCTACGCCGAGCGCGACCTGGCCGCCGGCCTGATCGACGAGGAGGGCGTGCAGGAGGCGATCGACGCGCTGGTCACCAAGCTGCGCATCGTCCGGTTCCTGCGCACCATCGACTACGACCAGATCTTCTCCGGCGACCCGTACTGGGCCACCTGGTCCGACGGCGGCTTCGCCGACGACGGTCGCACCCTGGTCACCAAGACCTCGTTCCGGTTGCTGCAGACCCTGCGCAACCTCGGGCCCGCCCCCGAGCCCAACATCACCATCTACTGGGACGACGAGCTTCCCCAGGGCTACAAGGACTTCTGCGCGCAGATCTCGATCGAGACCTCCGCGATCCAGTACGAGTCGGACGGCGAGATCCGCCGGCACTGGGGCGACGACACCGCGATCGCCTGCTGCGTGTCGCCGATGGCGATCGGCAAGCAGATGCAGTTCTTCGGCGCCCGGCTGAACGCCGCCAAGACCCTGCTGTACGCGATCAACGGCGGCCGCGACGAGATGAGCGGCAAGCTGATCGTGCCCGACTTCACCGGCATCGAGGGCGACGCTCCGCTCGACTTCGACACCGTGTGGGCCAAGTACGACGAGATGCTCACCTGGGCCGTCGAGACCTACGTCGAGGCGCTCAACATCATTCACTACTGCCACGACAAGTACGCCTACGAGGCGATGGAGATGGCGCTGCACGACGACGAGATCGTGCGCACCATGGGCTGCGGCATCGCCGGGCTGTCGATCGTCGCCGACTCACTGGCCGCGATCAAGTACGCCACCGTCACCCCGATCCGCGACGAGTCCGGCCTGGTGGTCGACTACCTCACCGAGGGCGAGTTCCCCCGCTACGGCAACGACGACGACCGGGCCGATGAGATCGCGTCCCTGGTGGTCAGCACGGTGATGAACAAGATCCGGTCGCTGAAGCTCTACCGCGACGCGGTGCCCACCCAGTCGGTGCTCACCATCACCAGCAACGTGGTCTACGGCAAGGCCACCGGGTCGTTCCCCTGCGGGCACCGTGCCGGCACCCCGTTCGCGCCCGGCGCCAACCCGCAGAACGGCGCCGACACCCACGGCATGCTCGCCTCGATGCTCAGCGTCGGCAAGCTCAGCTACGACGACGCGCTGGACGGCATCTCGCTCACCAACACGATCACCCCGCCGGCTTTGGGCCGCACCGAGGCCGAGCGGGTGGCCAACCTGGTCGGCATTCTGGACGCCGGCATGGGCGAGGGCCTCTACCACGCGAACATCAACGTGCTGAACAAGGAGACCCTGCTCGACGCGATGGCACACCCGGAGGACTACCCGCAGTTGACCATCCGGGTCTCCGGCTACGCGGTGAACTTCACCAAGCTGACCCGCGAGCAGCAGCTCGACGTCCTCTCCCGCACCTTCCACGAGTCGGTCTGACGATGTCGGTCGCACTGGTCGAGCGTCCGTCGCCGGTCGAGCTTGTCGAGACCCGTCCCGTGCACGCCCGCATGCTCGGCGGCATTCCGGTCGCCGACCACCTCAGCCGCGGCGAGCTGCTGATCGGCCAGCGAACCGGCGAGGTCGGTTCTGTGCATTCGTGGGAGCTGGTCACCGCCGTGGACGGCCCCGGAACCCGCATGACCACGTTTCTGGCGGGGTGCCCGCTGCGCTGCCTGTACTGCCACAACCCCGACACCATGACCGCGAACCGGGGCGTGCCGGTGCTCGCCGACGACCTGCTGGCCCGCATCAGGCGCTACCGGGGCGTGTTCGCCGCGACCGGGGGCGGCATCACCCTGTCGGGCGGCGAGGTGCTGCAACAGCCGGCCTACGCGCGACGCATTCTGCGCGGGGCCAAAGAGTTGGGCGTGCACACAGCGATCGACACCTCGGGCTTTCTGGGCCGCAACGCCGACGACGACCTGCTGGCCGATGTCGACTTGGTGCTGCTGGACGTGAAGGCCGGCGACGAGCCCACCTATCACCGGGTGACCGGACGCCGGCTGCAGCCCACCCTGGACTTCGGCCGCCGGCTGGACGCCCTCGGCATCGAGACCTGGATCAGGTTCGTGCTGGTGCCCGGCCTCACCGACGACCCGGCGACCATCGCATCGATCGCCGACTACGCGGCGTCCCTGGGTTGCGTGACCCGGGTGGAGGTGCTGCCGTTCCACCAGATGGGGCGCGGCAAGTGGGCCGAACTCGGGCTGAGCTACGAACTGGCCGAGACGGCGCCGCCGTCGGCCGAACTGGTCGCGTCGACGCGGGCGATCTTCTCGAGTCGTGGGCTGACCTGCTTCTGAGGTTGCGCCGGTGACCGCTGCGGCACCCGGTGTCGCCGCTGTCGGGATGGCAGTGGTCAGCGAAGCCCTCGAGGGCGAGCCGGGTCCGCTGCTTGATCTGGTGCCTGGTCGGGACCCGCTACCTCCTGGTGATGGTGGTGACCGTCGGCCTGGACAGCCTGCACCGCCGTCCGTTCCCGCCGACCAGGGTGCAGGCCAACGTCGTGGTGCGCTGGACGTCGCTGAGCGCGTCCCTGATCACGGCGGTCGTGGGCCTCGTGGCGGCGTTCATGATCCTGATCGGCACCACCTTCGCGACCACCGACGTGACGGTGACCGGTCGGCGCGACCGTTGGCGGGTGATGATGCACTCGGTGCTCACCTTCTTCTGCAACAGCTCCATCCTGGTGCTGGCCGTCAGCAGCCTGACCGGCTGAGCGGGCAGAGGGGAGCCGCGATACCGGGACAGCGCCGTCGGGGCTGGGGTACGGTGCCCGGAAGCGGCCCACCCCTGCGGCCCAACCGAGGAGGAGCGCATGTCCGAGCAGACCTACCAGATGCTGGCCACCGTCCTGTACTTCGCGGTCATGCTCGGCATCGGCTACTACGCCTATCGCAAGACTGCGAACCTGAGCGGCTACATGCTGGCCGAGCGCGGCCTGCGGCCCTCGGTCGCGGCCCTGTCGGCCAACGCGTCCGACATGTCGGGCTGGCTGCTGATGGGCCTGCCCGGCGCCATCTATTCGGCCGGCCTGGTCGAGGCCTGGATCGCGATCGGTCTTACCGTCGGGGCGTGGCTGAACTGGAAGTTCGTGGCGCCCCGGCTGCGCGCCTACACCGAGATCGCCGACGACGCGATCACCATTCCGAGCTTCTTCGCCAAGCGGCTGAAGGGCAAAGCGCGGCCACTGCGCATCACCGCGGCGGTGGTGATCCTGGTCTTCTTCACCTTCTACGTGTCCTCGGGCATGGTCGCCGCCGGCAAGTTCTTCGTCAGCTCGTTCGGCTGGGACTACCTGCTCGGCATGGTGCTGGTGGCCGGGATCACCCTGATCTACACGCTCTTCGGCGGCTTCTTGGGCGCCACCCTCACCGACGTGGCGCAGGGGCTGCTGATGGTGGCCGCGCTGGTGATCGTGCCGATCATCGCGATCGTCGAACTCGGCGGCTGGGGAGCGGCGCTGGGATCGGCCACCTCGGTCAACCCGGACGCCTTCAACCTGTTCGCCGGCTTCGGTGAGAAGGGCGCGTTCTGGTGGACGCTGGGCATCGTCTCCACGGCGGCCTGGGGGCTGGGCTACTTCGGCCAGCCGCACATCATCGTCCGCTTCATGGCGTTGCGCAGCGCCAAGGAGGCCGTGGTGGCCCGCCGGGTCAGCCTGATCTGGATGATCCTCACCGCGGTCGGCGCCATCCTGACCGCACTGATCGGCATCGCCTACTTCGCCGGCGACCCCGCCCTGCCGCTGGACGATCCCGAGACGGTGTTCCTGCTGCTCAGCCGCATCTTCTTCCATCCGTTCGTCGCGGGCCTGGTGCTCGCCGCCGTGCTCGCCGCGATCATGTCGACGATGTCGAGCCAGCTGGTGGTGTGTTCCTCGGCGCTGGTGGAGGACCTCTACAACATGGTCGGCCGGAAGTCGACCGCCAAGCAGCAGCTCGTGCTGGGTCGACTCGGGGTGCTGGTCGTGGCGATCATCGCCGGGCTGATGGCGCTGGACCAGAACTCGGCCATCCTCGAACTGGTCGCCTTCGCCTGGGCCGGATTCGGCGCTGCGTTCGGCCCGCTGGTGATCCTGTCGCTGTACTGGCGCAAGCTCACCGCCACCGGCGCCCTGGCCGGCATGGTGGCCGGCGCGGTCACCGTGTTCGTCTGGGGCAGCATCGACGCGCTGCACTCGGTGATGTACGAGATCGTGCCCGGCTTCCTGCTCAACCTGGCGGTGGCGATCGTGGTCAGCAACGCCACCTTCACCCAGAACGCCGAGGTGCAGCAGGAGTTCACCGCCATGGAGGAGGAGCTCGCGGCGTCCTGACCCGCCCGGCCACACCCCGAGCGGCCGTACTTGGGGGTCGAGACGGAGCCGCCGCGGCGGAGCGCTGCACGCTGCACGTCTGTCAGTCCAGCCGGCTAGCCTCCCGCCATGACCCAGCGCCCCGCGGACGACGTCCTCGAGTTCGCCGACGTCGCGGGCCTGTGGGCCTGGCTGGCGGCCCACCACGACTCACACCCGGGCGGTTGGGTCCGGCTGTCGAAGGCGCGCAGCACCCGTCCCTCGGTCCGCTTCCACGAACTGCTCGAGGCGGGCCTGGCGTACGGGTGGAGCGAAAGCACCCGACGCGGCTACGACGCCGACTCCTACCTGCAGCGCTTCACCCCTCGCCGCGGCCGCGGCACGCTGTCGCAACGCAACCGGCTGATCGCCGAGCAACTCGAACGCGAGGGCCGGATGACGCCGGCCGGACGCCGGGCGCTCGGCTGACGCGGTCGAGGGAGTGGGCGTCGGCGTCCGCTAGGCCCAGGGGGCGCCGTGACGGACGACGAACACGACCGCGGAGGCCGCGGCGAACAGCAGCAGGCTGAGCCCCATCACCGGACCGACGAGACGGCTGGACGTCGTCTGGCCGGCCCTGAGCCGGGGCACCAGTACGAACAGCGCCACGGCCTGCAGCACGCCCAATGCGGCGACGGCCGGATCGCGCAGCATCACCGCCAGGCCCAGGAAGTGCACCGCGACCACCAACGCCACCCACCACGCCATCCACCGGGACGCTCCCCGGCGCCACAGCACTACGCAGCCGATCGCCGCGGCGAGCACCTCGAGACCGACGAGCACCCCGAACCAGGCGTACTGGCCGGTCAGGGCGCTGTCGGTGCGCCAGTGCGTCACCACTGGGTACACGAAGAGCCCGGTGAGCACCAGGCCGAGCCCCGAACCGACGCCCAACGGCAGCCGCAACCGTTCGGGCGGATCCTCCTGCGCCCAGCCGAGCCAGACCATGGTCATCAGGCCGAACCAGGCGATGGTGAAGGCGTGATCGCGCACGAAGTCGGTCAGCATGCGTACCTTCCTACCAGTCGGGGCGGCCGGCGCCCGATGAGGGGTGTGCGCGCTCACCCGCGTCGGCGGTCGGGGCTCATGCATCCGGGCTGCATCGCCGCTGCAATGCGACGTCCGCATGCTGTCGCTACACCGACTTCAGGAGGTGACATGACCACCACCCACGAACTCGACTCTCCGCTCAGCACCGAGCTGTTCGCCGACAAGATCTTCGACGGCGCCGGTCAGGCCGCGGATCAGGGTCTCCCAGGCGCCCTCGTCCAGGGGCGACTCCGCCAGCAGCGCCTCGGCGCTTGCGACGGCCGCACCGAGGTCGCCGCTGCGTCGCTGCGCCTCGGCGAGGTCATGCCGGGCGCCCAGCCGGCGTTGCTCCAGCGCTCGCGCGGCGGCGGCCACGGCGTCCAGTTCGGCGAGGGCGCCGAAGGCGTCCCCGCGCCAGCGCCGCAGAGCCGCGTCCAACGTGCGCGCGGCCTCGGCCGGCTCCTGCAGCCGCGCCGCGGACACCTCGGATTCGAAATCGGCGGCGTCCACCGCGAGGGTGGTGGTGCGCAGCGTGAAGCCGCCCGCGGAGGCCACGATCGACGGACCGGTCGCGCTCCGCAGCCGCGACACATAGCTGCGCAGGGTGCGTTCTGCGCTCGGCGGCGGATCGTCGCCCCACAACCCGCAGTTCCATGACGGAACACTAGGCCCCCGGCGAAGGGTCGGCTGCGCCGAGAACTGTCAGACCCGACGCCTACCGTGATGAGTGGAGGGTGAGATGGCATTGAGCGATGACCAGGTGGGGTCGCTGATGGCGCGGGCGATCCAGGGCCATTCTTTCGAGGAGTGCCTGGCTGTGGGTCGCGGCTTCACGCCCGCAGGGGTCGAGGAGGCCCGCGAGTTCTACGAGGACACGATCGAAACCCACAAGCGGGCCGTCGCGGCAGGCGGCTCGGTGTGCCCGATCCATGATTGGTGAGACCCGCCCTTGTTGGGGGAGGCCGGGTGCCGGGGCGGGACGTCGAGGCTGGCTCAGGCTGCCCACTGATCACCGCGAACCGCGCCTCACAAGGGGTTGTCCAGTGAGAACGCGGAAGGTCCGGACGCGTCCATCAGCGGTGTGCGATCATCGTGCGATGTCGCCGGACATGGACGCAGGGCCCTTCTTCCACGGCACCAGGGCAGAGCTGACGCCGGGCGATCTGCTCACCGCCGGGCACAGATCCAACTACCGCCCCGAGGTGGTGATGAACCACGTCTACTTCACCGCCCTGCGCGACGGCGCGGGGCTTGCTGCCGAGATCGCCGTGATGCTGGCGCCGGGCGACGCCGAACCGCACGTCTACCGCGTCGAGCCCAGCGGAGAGTACGAGGACGATCCCAACGTCACCGACACGAAGTTCCCCGGCAACCCGACCCGCTCGTTCCGCACCGTCGCACCGATGATCGTCGTGGAGGAGATCCACGACTGGACGCCGTTGACGCCCGAGGTGCGCGAGACCTGGCGGCGGCAAAAGGCGACCCTGCTCGAGAACGACGCCGAGATCATCAACTGATCGCCCCTCGCTGATCGAACCGGGCGCCAATGCGCTCAAGCGGTCGTGGTCTCCCGTGATCGGGCCCAACACCGATGGCTGTTCCGCGTCCGGCCACGGTCGATCAGGGCGGTGCCGGCGTGGGAAGGCCCTTGGTGTCGCGCCGACGGCGCATTTGGGCTCGAGAGCTGGTCACGACGTGTCCGGCGGCGTGACCGCAACGATCCGATGCCCAGCGCGGTACTGCGGCCGGTAGCGCTATACGGTGAACCTGAACTCCACCGAGTTCCGGCACGAAGAGACCATCAGCGGTGACGTCGGCTCAGCTCTTGCTGAAGCGGGTGATCAGTAGCAGCGCGACCTCGTCGGTAGTCCGTCCCGCGGTGTCGAACTCAAGAACCTCATCGGACCACGCGGCGTACTCGGTGCGACGGCGCTGCACGTCCGCCCACGTGGGTTCGCCGACGTGGACGAGGCCACGATCCCTGCCGTTGAGCCGCCGCTCATGCTCCTGCCCATCGGAGACCACGAGGTGCACGAACTCGAGATGTGCACCCGTTCGCGAGGCCGCACTACGCCAGGTCTGCCGAGCCGGTTCGCTGTCGTTGACCGCATCGACGACGACATCGTGGCCGAGCCGCAGATTCTGCTCCGCCATCGCACGCGCAGCCTCGTACGCAGCGACGCCGACCTGCCACCCCGAGGGCAGGCCGCAGGCGAGGATCGACTCCTCGACCGCATCGATGGACAGGTGGACCGACCCAGTGCGCGCAGCGATGATCTCGGCGATGCTCGTCTTGCCGACCCCGGGCAGACCGGAGATCACGATGAGATGCCCGGTCAAGCGACGCTGAACGGGGTGATCGACGCGATCTGCTCGCCCGCGAGATCCTCCGCGCGGGCCAGCTCGTAGTGGCTCTGCAGGTTGATCCAGAACTCCGCCGAGGTCCCGAAGTACTTCGCAAGGCGCAGCGCGGTGTCCGCCGTGATGCCTCGCTTGCCGTGCACGATTTCGTTGATCCGCCGCGGCGGCACCCCGATCGACACCGCCAGCTTGTTCTGCGTGATGCCGAATCCCTCGATGAAGTCCTCCATGAGGACCTCGCCCGGGTGGATCGGTTCGATCCTGTCAGCGGTAGTCAACGATCTGCACCTCCTCCGGTCCGGCGTCGGTCCACATGAAGCAGATCCGCCACTGGTCGTTGATCCTGATGCTGTGCTGTCCGGCCCGATCACCCTTGAGAGCCTCGAGCCGGTTGCCGGGCGGGGCAGGGAGGTCCTCCAGGACCTCCGCCGATCCCACCTGACGAAGCTTGCGTAGTGCGACGCGATGGATCCTGGATCAATGGACTGCACGCGCTCGCGACGCCACAGCCGTTCGGTCTTCTTGTCGCCGAACGACCTGATCAGGGGGCCAGGATATAACGAGATTCGTCAATAACGCTATACGTTAAATCGGAACTCGACCACGTCGCCGTCAGCCATCACGTAGTCCTTGCCCTCCAGGCGCACCTTGCCGGCCGCCTTGGCCTGCTGCATGCCGCCCAGCCGGACCAGGTCGTCGAAGCTGACGATCTCCGCCTTGATGAAGCCCTTCTGGAAGTCGGTGTGGATCACCCCGGCCGCCTCGGGAGCGGTGGCGCCCTTGCGGATCGTCCAGGCGCGCGACTCCTTGGGGCCTGCGGTGAGGTAGCTCTGCAGGCCCAAGGTTTCGTAGCCGACCCGAGCCAGGACGTCCAGACCGGGCTCGCCGATGCCCATCTCCTCGAGGAACTCGCGGGCCTCGTCCGGCTCCATCTCGACGAGTTCGGACTCGATCTTGGCGTCCAGGAAGATCGCCTCCGCCGGCGCGACCAGGGCGCGCATCTTCTCCAGCAGGGCGGTGTCGGTGAGCTCGTCGGAGTCGCAGTTGAACACGTAGATGTAGGGCTTGGCGGTGAGCAGGAACAGTTCCTTGAGCGGTTCGCGGTCGAGACCGGCGGCGAAGACGCCGCGTCCGGAGTCGAGGACGTCGCGGGCCTCGGTGACCGCGTCGAGCACCGCCTTGCGGTCCTTGTTGAGCCGGGCCTCCTTCTCCAGCCGGGGGAGCGCCTTCTCGAGCGTCTGCAGGTCGGCCAGGATCAGCTCGGTGCTGATCGTGTCGATGTCGTTGCCGGGGTTGACCGCGCCGTCCACGTGGGTGACGTCGGGGTCGCGGAACACCCGGGTGACCTGGCAGATGGCGTCCGCCTCGCGGATGTTGGCCAGGAACGCGTTGCCCATGCCCTCGCCCTGGGAAGCGCCCTTGACGATGCCGGCGATGTCGACGAACGACACGGTGGCGGGAATGATCGCCTGCGAGCCGAAGATCTTCGCCAGCTGCGGCAGCCTTTCGTCCGGCACCCCGACCACCCCCACGTTGGGTTCGATGGTCGCGAACGGGTAGTTCGCCGCCAGCACCTCGTTGCGGGTGAGCGCGTTGAACAGGGTGGACTTGCCCGCATTGGGCAGCCCGACGATGCCGATTGTCAAAGCCACGCCGACAGGTTACGGGGGCACGTCGGGGCGGCACGAATCGAGGGTGTCGGTGAAACGAATGCGCATAGTCGGGTGCTTTCATGCACCGCTCGGGCCGACGCCGCAGTTCATCGCTGAAACGCCAGGCAGAGAGGGAACGGGCGGACCTCAGCGGGATCAGGTGACCTCGCTCGGCGTCGAGCCGTCCCCGACAGAGATCCCGGCGTCCGCCAGGATGACGGGTACTGACCGTGGCGATGAGGCTGACGAGATGCCGGCGTCCGCCGCGATGACGCATCACGCGGCCATGACGCATCAGCGCCGATGACGGCAGGTCGCGCGGCATGACGCGTAGTGCGCCGAGGGCGTCCGACAGCCCTCACGGCAACGTAACTGCCTTTCTGACACCTGACTGCCTGCACGCAGGCAGCTACGTGTCACAAAGGCAGCTACGTTGAGCGTGGGGCCCCGAATCCGACGTTCGAGCTACGTGTCTTCGGGGTCGGCCTCGACCTCGGCGTCCGGCTCCTCTTCGGGCTCGAAGGTGTTCTTCTCGCCCATGCCCAGGCCGGCGCCGTCGTCGGACAGCTGCTCGGGATCGACGGCTTCACTTTGGGGACGTTCGGCGCTCTGCTGGCTCATGGTCGGCAACCTTTCGCACGGTGGTGCCTCCACTGTCGCTCGCTGGAGAAGGTGGCGCTACGCCCCTGGGGGCGTGATCGACGCTGGGTCGCGTGGACGTCCGATTCGCTCGGTCAGCCGCTCGCGAGCAGCCGGCCACTCGCTCGCCAGCATGCTGTACATCACCGTGTTGCGCACCGACCCGTCGCGTCGCCGCAGGTGATGCCGCAGTTCGCCGTCGCGCGTGGCGCCGAGCCGTTCGATGGCGCGCTGGCTGGCGTAGTTCTCGTTGTCGGTGCGCCAGCCGACCACACCCGCGCCGAGCACCTCGAATGCGTGGGTGAGCAGCAGCAGCTTGCACGCGGTGTTCACGTGGCTGTGCTGGGCGCTGGCGCCGTACCACGTGTAACCGATCTCGAGCCGCTTCACCGCCGGAGTGATGTCGTGGTAGCTGGTGCTGCCCAGCACCAGCCCGCTGGCCTCGTCGAGCACCGCGAACGGCACCCGGTCAGGCGTGGTGAGCGCCGTGTGAATGTAGGCCGGCTCGTCGCCCGGAGCGGGCACGCTGGTGACCCGCAGCGTCCACAACTCGCCGTCGGCGGCCGCCGCCGCCAGTCCCGGCGCGTGCTCGGCCTTCAACGGAACCAGCCGAACACCCCACCCTGTCAGGGTGACCGGCCCGACCCACAACTGGGTCAACGATCCGCCATCGGCACGTACTCGCGCCGCTCATAGCCGGTGTAGAGCTGCTTGGGCCGAATGATGCGCTGGTCGGGGTCGGTGAGCTGCTCGGTCCAGTGCGCGATCCAGCCCGCCGTGCGGGGCACGGCGAACAACACCGTGAACATCTCGGTGGGAAAGTTCAGCGCCTCGTAGATCAGACCCGAGTAGAAGTCGACGTTGGGGTAGAGCTTGCGCTTCACGAAGTACTCGTCGTTGAGCGCGATCTTCTCCAGTTCGACCGCGATGTCGAGCAGCGGGTTCATGCCGCGCACCTCGAACACGTCGTCGACGGCCTTCTTGATCACCTTGGCCCGCGGGTCGTAGTTCTTGTACACCCGGTGACCGAAGCCCATCAGCCGTCCACGCCCGTTCTTGACGCCCTCGATGAACTCGGGCACCCGGTCGAGCGACCCGATCTCGCGCAGCATCTTGAGCACCGCCTCGTTGGCGCCGCCGTGCAGCGGGCCGAACAGGGCGCCGATACCGGCCGCGGCCGCGGTGTACACGTCGTTGCCGGACGACGCCACGGTGCGCACCGCGGTGGTGGAGCAGTTCTGCTCGTGGTCGGCGTGCAGAATGAACAGCACCTCGAGCGCGCGCACGAGCCGCGGATCGGCCCGCCACACCCGCTGCTGCGACTGAAACAGCATGGCCAGAAAGTTCTCGACGTAGCCCAGTTCGTCGCTGGGGTAGACCGCGTGCCGGCCGATCGAGTGCCGGAACGTCGCCGCCGCCATCGTGGGCATTTTGCCCAGCAGCCGAAACGCATTCAGCTCACGCGACTCGGGTTCGCTCAGCCGCCGTGAACTGGGGTAGAAGGTCATCTGCGACACCACGCCGGCCATCAGCTTGGCCATCGGGTGCGCGTCGTAGCGGAACGACTGAATGATGTCGTAGACGTTCTCGTGCACCAGTCGGTGCCGGTTGACCTGGTATTCCCACTCGGTGAGTTGGGCCTCGGTGGGCAACTCGCCGTTGCTGAGCAGGTACGCCACCTCGAGAAACGACGACTTCTCGGCCAGTTCCTCGATCGGGTAACCCCGGTGCTCGAGAATGCCCGCGTCGCCGTCGATGTAGGTGATCGAACTGCGGCACGCCGCCGTGTTCACAAAGCCGGGGTCGTACGACGTGAGGGGTCCGCGGTCTGTCTCGACCGCCGCCAATCCGGTCGCCCGGATGGCCCCCTCACTGATCGGGAGGTCGGCTGTGACCTCTCCGGTGCTGATCTGCAACGAATCCGCCATGGTGGGCACACTAACCCGACCCGGTTTACAGCCGTATGTCAGCCGACTGCTGAGACCCAGCACGCACGGGTGGGTCGGCGTGCTCGCAACCGCAGTTCTCAGCCGGCGCCGCACGGCGACACGCGTCGCTGGCACGCTCGCCCGACGTCTACGATGAGTCAATGCTGATCGTCACCACCAACGACATTCCCGGTTACCGCATCGAGGCGGTCTTCGGCGAGGTGATGGGCATGACCGTCCGGTCGGCCAACATCGGGGCCAACTTCGTGGCGAGTTTTCGTGCGATTGGCGGCGGCGAGGTCAGCGAATACACCCAACTGGTCTACGACTCGCGTCAGCAGGTGATGTCGCGCATGTGGGAGCAGGCCACCCAGCGCGGTGCGAACGCCATCATCGGCTGCCGTTTCGACACCGGCGAGATCGCGGCCCAGTTCTCAGAGGTCTGCTGCTACGGCACTGCCGTGGCGGTCGTACCGATCGCCGAGGGCGAGCCGGGGGCCACCCCGCAGTCCATCGCCGACGCCAAGGCCCGCGGCATCATGCGCTGATGCGCACTTTGATCGGCGCACCCGACCTCACCCTGGCCCCCGGCCACTGGGTGTCGCGTGGGCTGATCGCTTGGCCGGTCGACGCGGTGCCCGTCGGCGTCGATCCGCACGCACTCGACTGGCGACTGCACTGGTCGCCCGACGGCGGCATCGATCCCGCCGCCCGCGAACCGGTGAACTGGAACACCGCAGACCTGCGGCTCGACCCCGAGGGCTTCCCCGAATCGGTGCTGGCGCAGCGGCCACATCTGGGCGGCTGCCTGGCTCTGCGGCTGATGCCCGCCACGGCGGCCATCGCCGAAGACATTCTGCGCGGTCAGGTGGCCCTCAGCCTGCACGCGCCCTCGGGACGGCTGGTGAACGCCGGCTCTCTGCAACTTCCCGGTGTGCTGGACGAACTGTACGCCGCGGCCACCGCTGCACGACTGGGCGTGAGTTGGGCAGGCGATGTGCCGACCCTGCGGGTGTGGGCGCCCACGGCCCGTCAGGCCGGACTGCGGCTGTGGTGCGTCGGCGACGACCTGCACGCACCGGGCCGTCCGCTGCCGGCAACCCGCGAACCCGACGGCTGCTGGGCGGTCACCGGCGCTCCCGACTGGCGCGGGGCGCGCTACCGGTGGGAGGTGGCGGTGTTCGCGCCGTCCGGACGGCGCGTGGTCACCAACCAGGTCACCGACCCCTACTCGGTGTCGCTGACGGTGAACTCGACCCACTCGGTGATCGTCGACCTGGACGACCCCGACCTGATGCCCGCCCAGTGGAGTCACGCCCCGTCGCCCCGGCTGCAGCACGCCGTCGACCAGGTGATCTACGAACTGCACGTGCGTGACTTCTCGATCAACGACAAGACTGTGCCCGAAGACGAGCGGGGGAGCTTTCTCGCCTTCGCCCGCGACAGCCAGGGCACCCGGCACTTGAGCAGGCTGGCCGCGGCCGGGCTGAACACGGTGCAGTTGCTGCCGGTGTTCGACAATGCCACCGTCGAAGAGAGCCGCGACCGGCAGCAGCCGCCGGCCAAGGCCCAGCTGCGATCACTGCCGCCCGACAGTCCCACCCAGCAGCGGCTGATTCGGCTGACCGTGGTGGGCAACCCCTACAACTGGGGTTACGACCCGTGGCACTATCAGGCCGTCGAGGGGTCGTTCTGCTCGAGCCTGGCCAGCGCCGAGGGGTCGGGCCGGGTGACGGAGTTTCGCACCATGGTGGGCGCACTGCACGGCATGGGGTTGCGGGTGGTGCTCGACCAGGTGTTCAACCACACCGCGAGCTTCGGCCAGAACACCAAGTCGGTGCTCGACCGCCTCGTGCCCGGCTACTACCACCGGCTCAACCCGCTGGGGTTCACCGAGCACTCCACCTGCTGCCCCAACGTGGCCACCGAGCACGCCATGGCCCAGAAGCTGATGATCGATTCGGTGGTGCTCTGGGCCCGCGACTACAAGGTCGACGGCTTTCGGTTCGACCTGATGGGTCATCACAGCCGGGCCAACATGCTTGCCGTGCGCGCCGCGCTCGATGCGCTCACGCCCGAGATCGACGGCGTGGACGGCACCCAGGTGACGATCTACGGCGAGGGCTGGAACTTCGGCGAGGTGGCCAACGACGCCCGCTTCGTGCAGGCGCGGCAGGGCAACCTGGCCGGCACCGGCATCGGCACCTTCAACGACCGGCTGCGCGACGCCGTCCGTGGGGGAGGGCCGTTCGACGACGATCCGCGCGGCCAGGGCTTCGGCACCGGCCTCTTCACTGCTTCGAACGACGCGTGGGTGAACGGCGACGGCTACACCCAGCACGACCGGCTGAATCTCGACACCGACCTGATTCAGTTGGGCCTGACCGGCAACCTGCGCGACTACTGGCTGCCGTCGAACAGCCGCCACGCGTTCGTGCGGGGCGACGAGCTCGAGTACAACGGCCAGCCCGCCGGCTACGCCGCCGAGCCCGACGAGACGATCAACTACGTGGACGCCCACGACAACGAGACCCTGTTCGACGCCCTCACCCTCAAGCTGCGCCCCGACACCCCGATGGCTGAGCGGGTGCGCATGAACACGCTGTGCCTGGCGCTGGCCACGCTGGGCCAGGCCCCGGTGATGTGGCACGCGGGCACCGACATTCTGCGCAGCAAGAGCCTTGACCGAAACTCGTACAACTCGGGCGACTGGTTCAACTTTCTCGACTGGACGATGACCGACAACGGTTTCGGCGCCGGCCTGCCGCCGCACGACGACAACGGCCCGAAGTGGAGCTACTTTCAGCCGTTTCTGGCCGACCCGGCGCAGAAGCCGTCCCCTTTCTACATCGAGCAGGCGCACCTCGCGGCCCTCGAACTGTTGCGGCTGCGGGCGTCGACCAGGCTGTTTCGCCTCGCTTCAGGGCACGCAGTGCGCACCAAGGTTACCTTTCCGGTGAGCAACACCGCCCATCAGCCCCCGGGTGTGATCGTCATGCGCATCGACGACCGCGCCGGCGAGCCGGTGCAGCAGCAGTGGACGGGCCTGGTCACGGTGTTCAACGGGACCCCGATCGCGGTTCGGCTGCGCATCCCCGGCCTGAGCAGCCGGTTCGTGCTGCACCCCGTGCAGGCCGGCGGCCACGACCCGGTGGTGAAACGGGCCCGGGTCGAGGGCCAGTGGGCCTCGGTGCCGGCTCGCAGCTTCGCGGTGTTCGTCGAACCCCGCTGAGTCGCTGCGCCGGTTGAGCTCGCAACGTTGGTCGGGCTTGTCGACACCCGGCCGGGATCTCGAGCCACTCCACCGGCGGTGGGGGAGCCGACGTCCAGCTCTCGTTCGCGTGCGCTAGCCTCCGGGCATGCCGCTGCCCGTTCGCCTGCTGTCGGTGGGCAGTCACACCCCGGCGGTGCGGGTCACCTCGGCCGAACTCGACCAGCGGTACGCACGCACCCCCGGCACCACACAGGCCCGGTCGGGTGTCAGCGTGCGACAGTGGGTGGGGCCCCACGACTCGTCGGTGAGCATGGCTGCGGCGGCGCTCGATCAGGCGCTGCGGCGGGCCGGCCTGGTGATCGACGATCTGGACGCCCTGATCGTGGCGGCCGTAGCCCCAGAACAACCCATGCCCACCACGGCGGTACTGGTCGCACGTCGGCTGGGCGCCGCCGACGGCGCGCTGCAGGCGTTCGACGTGAACGCCTCGTGCCTGGGCTTTCTGACCGGTGTGCAGCAGGCCGCTTTCGGCATCGGTGCCGGAATGTGGCACCGGGTCGGTGTCGTGGCCGTCGACGTGGCGTCGAAGGGGCTCAACCACGCCGACCTCGAATCCAGCGCGCTGTTCGGCGACGGGGCGGCGGCCGCGGTGGTCGGGCCCGCGGGGCAGGGTTCGAGCCTGCTGTCGTTGCGGTTGCGCACCTACCCCAGTGCGGCGCAGTTGTGCCGCATTCCGGCCGGCGGCACTCGCTGGAACACCGTCACGCCGCCGCCCGAGGCCTCCGACTACCTGTTCGCCATGGACGGCCTGGGCATGATGAAACTCGTGGCCAGAGCCATGCCGGCGTTTCTGGCCGAGACGCTCGACGAGGCGGGAGTGACACTCGACGAGGTCGCGGTCGTGGTGCCGCACCAAGCCAGCGCGCTGGGCCTGCGGTTCTTGCGCGAACGACTCGGGGTGCGGCCCGAGTCGGTGGTCGACCTGCTGGCCGAGCGCGGCAACCAGGTGTCGGCGTCGATGCCCACCGCGCTGGCCGCTGCGGTCGAGACCGGACGGCTGCGCCGCGGCGATCTGGCCCTGCTGATCGGTACCGGTGCGGGCCTGATGTTCGGTGCCGCAGTGCTGAGGTTCTAGGAGGCCCGATGGATTCTGCAGCTGCCGACCCGACCTGCTCACCGCCCGGGGGCCTCGACAGGCTCGACCAACGCACGGTGGGCTCTGGATGACTGAGCTGTTGGTGGCGGGCCACTGCGTGCAACTGGAGCGCTTCGTGCGCCGTGGCGGAGCGTGGCGATCGATCGAGTTTCCGTCGCTGGTGGCGTTGCTCGACCACCCCGACGGGGGAGTGGTGCTGTACGACACCGGTTATGCACCACGGTTTCACACCGCCACCGCGCGCTGGCCCTACCAGCTGTACGCCCGGCTGCTGCCGGTGACCTGCGGCCCGGCCGACTCGGTGCTCGCCCAGTTGGCCGAGCGCGACCTCGCCCCCGGCGACGTGCGGCTGATCGTGCTGTCGCACCTGCACGGCGACCACGTCGCCGGTCTGTTGGACTTCACCGACGCGCGCATCGTGGTGGGGCCGGGTGAACTGCCGCCCGATTGGCGCAAACGCTCGGCGTGGCGCAACGCGGCGCACGCGCTGGTGCCCGACCTGTTGCCGGCCGACGCCGAGCAGCGCCTGCTGAGCCTCGACGAGCTTGCGCTGCGAAGCACCGGGCTCGGCGGGCTGCTTGAGGTGGGCCACGACCTGTTCGGGGACGACTCGGCGCTGGTCGTGCGGCTGCCCGGGCACACACCCGGCCAATTGGGGTTGTGGCTACCCGCCGAAGGTTCTGACGGACTGCTGCTGGTCGGTGACGCCGTCTGGCATCGCCGCGCCTTCACCCACGGCGAACTGCCGTTACGGGTGCTGCGGGCCGACCGTGAGCGTTACGAAGCGATCGTGGCCGAACTGGCCAGGCTGCACGCGGAGCATCCGCACCTGCTGATCGTGCCGTCGCACTGCACCGCATCGATCGCCGAGGCCCGAGGGTACGTCGGTGGTTGACCGTTGGCGGGTGCTGGCTGCCGCGCTGGCCACCCGGTCGCGCCGCTTCGGCACCCGCGCGCAACTCGAGCGGCATCAGCAACGGCGGCTGCAGCACGTGTTGAACCGCGCCCGCCGGGTCTACCCCTTCTACGCTGCCGCCGGCACGTCGCTGGCCGACTTTCCGGTGCTCGACAAGGCCACCTGGTTGCGGCACTTCGACGGGCTCAACGACCGCGGCCTCGACCTGGCCCAATGCCTGGCAGCGGCCCGCGCGGCCGAGGCCGATCGGAGTTTCGAGGCCACCCTGAAAGGCGTGTCGATCGGCCTGTCGTCGGGCACGTCGGGGCAGCAGGGCGTCTTTCTCACCACCCCAGCCGAGCAGGCCCGCTGGGCCGGCGTCATGCTGGCCAAGGCGTTGCCCAGCCTGCGCGAACCTGCCCGGGTGGCGCTGGTGCTGCGCTCGGGCGGCCCGCTGTACCAGGCGGTGCACGGTGGACGCATCACGTTCTGCTACGTCGATCTCGCGCTGCCGCCCGATGCGATCGCCGAGCGTCTGCAAGCCTTCGCGCCCACCGTGCTGGCCGCGCCCCCTCAGGTGCTCGACGACCTGGCCGCCCGTCGGTCGAGCGTGTCGAGGCCCGACCTCGCTCCGCACACCATCTACTCGATCGCGGACGTGCTCGATGACGACGTGGCCTCGCGGGTGGCGTCCGGCTTCGGGTGCCCCGCGCGGCAGATCTACCAGGCCACCGAGGGCTTTCTCGGCATCAGTTGCGAGCACGGCATCCTGCACCTCAACGAAGACCTGGTGCACGTCGAGCGTGAGGTGATCGACCAGTCGTCCGGACGCTTCACGCCGGTGATCACCGACCTGTACCGCACCACTCAGGCGATCATTCGCTACCGGTTGAACGACGTACTGCTGCCCGGGGTGCCCGACTGCCCGTGCGGGTCGGCGTTCGCCACGGTGGCCAGGGTGGAGGGCCGGGCCGACGACGTGCTGTGGCTGCCCGACCAGGCGGGCGCCACGCGGCCCCTGTTCGCCGACTTCGTGCGCAACGCGGTGCTGGCCGCGCCGGGGGTGCA
This sequence comes from Micropruina glycogenica, assembly GCF_900289045.1. Taxonomy (GTDB): domain Bacteria; phylum Actinomycetota; class Actinomycetes; order Propionibacteriales; family Propionibacteriaceae; genus Micropruina; species Micropruina glycogenica. The sequence goes on along the minus strand of NZ_LT985188.1, from coordinate 2,498,286 downwards.
CGACTTTCGCCTGGTGCAGCGCCTGGACGGCAGCCTGGGGTTGGCGGTACGGCCCTCGAACGCGCAGGCCTCGGCGCATCGGGCGCTGCAACGCCTGCTGCGCTCGCGCGGGTTCGCCGAGCCGGCCATCAGTGGCCGGCCGTGGCCGGTGGAATCGAGCATCGACAAGCGACGTCGAGTGCGCCGCGAACGGTGATCGGGGTTGGCGACAAGCCAAAGATCTTGGGCCCGGGCTGCGTCACCACAACCCGGGCCGACCAGCAGATGCGATGTCGCGTTCTGGCCCGCCTGGAGCACACCCCCCGGGTGCCCAACGTCCCCCCGAGCCGAACAGCGAACGATGTTCTCTGTTAGCGTTTCCATTATTCACCCATCCTGGCACAATGCAAGAACGGTGTTCACTACTTGGGAGTGATGTGACATGCCGACACGTGCCGAGCACCGCGACACCACCGAGTCCGCGATCATTGCGGCCGGCCAGCGACTGCTCGCCGAGGGCGGTGCGGACGCGCTGACCATTCGCGGCGTCGCGCGTGAACTCGACCTGGTGCCGTCCGCCCTGTACCGCTACGTGACCAAGCGCGAAGACCTGCTCGACCTGCTGGTGCAGCACGCCCATGCCGACCTGGCCGCGTCGATTCAAGCGGCCCACGACGCCGTTCCGCGCGCCGACCTGGCCGGCCGCTGGCGTGCCTTCGCCTACACGATGCGCGACTGGACCCTGGCCCACCGGCACGAGTGGAAGCTGATTCAGAACACGGTGCTGACCCAGCGCCACCCGAGGCCCGACCAGCACTACGCCCTGCACGTGCTGCTGCTGCGCCTGGGCGCCGACGCCGAGGCGGCGGGCCAGGTGCCCGACCCCCTGCTCGACCCGGCGACATGTGCCGTGCCCGGGTTGCCGAACCTGTTGCGGCTCGCCGGGGTCGAGGTGAGCGAGCAGACCGTGCTGGCCGGCCTGGCGGCCTGGCACCTGCTCGACGGCGCACTGTACGACGAACTGCTCAACCCCATCGGCATGCCCGGCATGACCGAACCCGACGCCTACTTCGAGGCCATGGTGGCGGCCACCGAGCGACTGGTACTGGCACCCACTAGCTCGCACGATCGGACGTGACCTGGGCCAGCGTCCGTTCGGCGGCGGCCAGCGGGTCGCTCGCGGCCACCATGGCGGCGAAGCGTTGCAGCGGAGCCCTGGGCAGACGGAGCGCGCGCGGGAGCGCGATCGCGGCCTCGCGCAGGGTTCGCACCCGCACCGCCGGCCCGTGGTTGCCGAGCAGCGGAAAGTAGGTCACCAGGGCGTTGCCGTTGACGAAGCCCGCCACCAGCGCGTTCCAGGGGCCGACGCCGCTGTCGTACCAGGGCAGCCCGGTGGCGAGGTCGGCCTCGCTGAGCGCAGCGCGGGCCCTGTCCAGGGCGCCGGGCGGCAGCACCGTGTCGTCGTCGAGCACCGCCACCAGGTCGGTGCAGTGCGGCTCGCCCAGGGCCAGCTTGAACACCTTCGGGTTGGTCAGCGGCGGGCAGGGCGGGCAATGAAGCACCTCGACCCGCGGGTTGCCGTCGGCCAGTTCGGTCGTGATGCGCAGGCCCTCGGGGTCGTCGGCGTCCACCAGCCAGATGAACCGGGCGGACGGCTGGTTGGCCAGGTTTTCGGCCAGCACGCGGGGCAGCGCCGGATCGCCCGACAGAATCGGCTGTAGCACTGTGATCCCCCGGGGGTCTGCTCGGGTGGCTCGGTCGCCTCGTGCCCTGCGGCCCCTCGCCAGTTGCGCACCGCCAGTGCGATGCGAGTCGCGCTGAGTGCGGCATAGCCACCGACGAGCGCCCAGGCGATCGATCTAGCCCACACCGTTGCTCCGCCACCAGGCCACCAGGTCGCGGCGGCCGGCTTCGATACTCATGGCCGGCTCACCCAGCAGGGCCCGGCAGTGGGTGATGTCGAACGTCTTCGAGTAGGCGAACATCGCCACCCCGAACGTGGTGATCGGCGGCTCGGCGTAGTTCATCAGTCGGGCCGACACCATCTCGGACGCCCGGGCCAGCGCCATCGCCATCCCCACCGACACGTGACGCCGCGGCCTGGGCACCCCGAGGTCGTCGAGCAGCGAGAACAGAAACGGGTACAACTGCACCGGCTCGCCGTTGGTCAGGTTGACCGGTCCGGTCACGCCGCGCGCCACGGCCTCGCACACGTAGCCGGCCACCACCTCGACGTGGGTCAGATCGACCAGCACCGGTGCCCGGTCGCGGCGCACGAAGTGCGGCAGCCGTCCGGCTCGGGCGGCGGCCACCACCCGGGGCAGCAGAACGGTGTCACCGGGGCCGAACACCGCCCGCGGGCGCAGCACGCTCCAGGCGCCCGGGTACCGCCCGACCAACCGTTCGCCGGCCAGCTTGGTACGCGAGTAGGCGTTGAGCTGGTCGGCCGGGGCCGGAATCGGCGACTGCTCGGTGAGGTTCAACTGGTCGGCGGCCGTGTAGAACACGCTCGACGACGAGACGAAGTGCACCGGCGGGGTGCCGTGCCCCTCGGCCCAATCGAGCACGTTGCGGGTGGCGTCGACGTTGGCTCGCTGGTAGGCCTCGGGAGGGGCCCACGGTGAGGCCAGGGCGGCGCAGTGCACCACGACGTCCACCGCTTCGTTCAGCGTGAGCGGCTCGCCGAGGTCGTGCCGCACATATTGATCAACCGCCGTTGCCGGCGCCGGTTGGCGACCCAGGCCCAGCACCGTCCAACCGCGTCGGCGAGCCGCTGCGGCGATGTGGCCGCCCACGAAGCCGTTGCTTCCGGTGAGCAGCATGCGCATGCCCAGACCCTAGCCCGGTGCCACTTCCTGCCCCAGTGTGATGGGTCCGAGTCAGTTGGCAGGTGGCGGCGTCCAGGCACCCACTGCGCGGTGTTCTGCTTCGTCGATGGACGGCCCGGTGCACCTGCCTCGTCGGCCTTGCGGTGCGCGCCCCTGAACACCGCCACCTGTGCAAGTCACCTCAGACGCACGACACTGGGTTCGACCGAACCGGAAGCGTCACGCAGCGAAGGGTGATCTCATGGCCGAACAACTGCTGGTCGGTATCGACATCGGAACAGGCTCGTCCAAGGGCGTTCTGGTGCGGCTGAACGGCGAGGTGGTGGCGCTCTCGGAGCAACCGCATCACCTGTCGCTGCCCAGACACGGCTGGGCCGAGCACGACGCCGAAACCGTTTGGTGGGCCGACTTCAAAGCCATCTGCGACGAACTCGTGGCCGCCGCCGACGGTGAGGGTGAGATCGCCGGCGTGGCGATCAGCGGCATCGGGCCGTGCTTTCTGCCCGCCGACGAGAACGCCGTACCGCTGCGGCCGGGCATTCTGTACGGCATCGACACCCGGGCCATGGCCGAGGTGCACGAGCTCACCGAGAAGTTCGGTGAGAGCCGCATCACCAAGCGGTGCGGCAACCCGCTGAACGCGCAATCGATCGGCGCCAAGATCCTGTGGTTGCGCCGGCATGAACCCGAGATCTACGACCGCACCCGGTACTTCTTCATGGCGCACACGTTTCTGGCGCACCGGTTGACCGGCGTGTACTACCTCGACCACATCTCGGCCAGCTACTCAGAGCCGCTGTACGACGTGGGCAAGAACCGCTGGATCAAGAAGTGGGTCGAAGACATCGCGCCGGGGCTGCCGATGCCCGAGCTGAAGTGGCCCACCGAGGTGATCGGGCACATCACGGTCGAGGGTGCGCAGCGCAGCGGCCTGCCCGAGGGCATTCCGGTGGCGGCCGGCACCATGGACAGCTTCGCCGACGCGATGAGCGTGGGGGTGCGCAAGCCGGGCGACGCGGTGGTGATCTACGGCTCGACGATGTCGATCGTGCTGGTCACCGACGAATCACTGCCGTCGGCCCAGTTGTGGAGCAACGCGCACCTGTTCGAGAACACCTACAACCTGGCGTCCGGCATGGCGACCAGCGGGTCGCTCACCAAGTGGCTGCGCGACGTCTGCGGCAACACCGACTTCGGCGAGCTGAGCAAAGAGGCCGAGGCGGTCGCTCCCGGTTCGGACGGGCTCGTGATCCTGCCCTACTTCGCCGGTGAGCGGACGCCGCTGCTCGACCCGAACGCCCGAGGCACGGTGATCGGACTGACCCTGAACCACGGCCGCGGTCACCTGTACCGGGCGCTGATGGAGGCGACCGCCTACGGCGCACGGCACGTGCTCGAAGTCATGCACGACGCGGGCGGCTCGGGGCGCAAGGCGTTCGCTGTGGGTGGCGGCACCAAGGGCGGGCTGTGGCCGCAGATCATCAGCGACATCACGGGGCTCACCCAAGAGATCACCGAGCAGTCGGTGGGCGCCTGCTACGGCGACGCGATGCTGATCGGGGTGGCCGGCGGCTTCATCGATGAAGACGCCGACTGGTCGCCGCGAGTGGGAACCATCGAACCCAACCCCGACAACCAAGAGCGCTACGACGAGTTGTACGACATCTACCGGCACCTGCACCCGGCCACGGTCGAGTTGCAGCACAAACTGGCGGCGATCCAGCAGGGGTGATGTCCTTCGGCTGTGCGTTCTGAGATCCCGGCGCCCGCCGGGATGACGGAAGTGACGTGCCCCTGTGACCCCACCGTCATCCCGGCGCACCCACCGTCATCCCGGCGCACGCCGGGATCTCGTGCCGCACATGAAATGGGTGGCTGCTCACCAGCCGGTGTAGCGGTCGGCCCGGTGATTGAGCGCGATGGCGACGTTGAGCACCACCGCACCCAGCGCCGAAACGGCCACCAGTGGCAGCGGCAGCACGATCAGCGAGGCCAGCAGCACCATCAGGTCGAGCACCAGTTGCACGTAGCCGGCCGGAATGCCGCGCCGCTCTTGCATGATCAGCCCGACGATGTTGAAACCGCCCAGGCTGGCGCGATGGCGAAACAGAATCAGCAGCCCGACGCCGGCCAGCACGTTGCCCAGCAGTGCCGCGTACAGCGGGGGCAGGGTCAAGGGCGGCACCACCGCGGTGTGCAATGCGGTCAGGGCCGTCAGCACAGCGATGGCCAGCAGCGTGCGCAGGGTGAAGTCGAGGCCCTTGCGTGAGATCGCTGCGATCAGAAACGGCAGGTTGACCGCCACGAAGATCGCGCCGAACGGCACCGGCAGGGCGTAGCTCAGCAACAGGGCCAGGCCGGCGGTGCCGCCGGTCACCGTGCTGCTGGAGTGCAGCAGAAACAGGCCGAACGACGCCAGCACCGTGCCCACCAGTAGGCCCAGCACGTCCTCGACGACGCCGTGCTTGGTCTGCGGCCGGTGTTCGGGCTGCGCAGGACGGGTGACGCGTGCGGGCGAGGTCATGCCGCCGCCTGTGCAAGCCCGGCCAGCACCCTGATCACCCGGTCGTTGCTGGCGGCGTCGGCGATGGTGACGCGCACCCCGTCGCCGGCATAGCCGCGCACCAGAATGTCGGCGGCGTCGAAGGCGCTCAGCAACTGCTCGCGTCCGGCGTCGGTGGTGCGCAGCCAGACGAAGTTGGCCTGCGAGCGGGGCACCGCATAGCCCAGAGCGCGCAGCGCGAGCGTCACCCGGTCGCGTTCGGCGGCCACCGCAGCCACCCGTCCGGCCAGCTCGTCCGCGGCGTCGAGGGACGCGATCGCGGCGGCCTGGGCGATGCTGCTCACCCCGAACGGCACGCCGGTGCGGCGAAGGGCGGCGGCCACGGCGGGCGTGGCGATGCCGTAGCCGACCCGCAGCCCGGCCAGGCCGTACGCCTTCGAGAAGGTGCGCAGCACGCAGACGTTCGGGTGGGTGCGGTAGCGAGCGATGGCGTCCAGCCGCTCACCGGTGGCGTACTCGAGGTAGGCCTCGTCGATCACCACGAGCACGTCGCTGGGCACGGCGGCCAGAAAACGGTCGAGGTCGGCCCCGGCGATCGTCACGCCGGTCGGGTTGTTGGGCGTGCACAGCAGCACCAGGCGGGTGCGGTCGGTGATCGCCGCGACCATCGCCGGCAGGTCGTGACCCTCGTCGGCGGTCAGCGGCACCGGCACCGGAGTGGCGCCGGCCAGGGTGACCAGCAGCGGATAGGCCTCGAACGAGCGCCACGCGAACACCACCTCGTCACCGGCGTCGCAGACCGACTCGATGATCTGTTGCAGCACCCCGACGCTGCCGGGGCCGACCGCCACCTCATCAGCCGTCACGCCCACGTGGGCGGCGATGCGCTCGCGCAGTTCGACCGCGGCGCTGTCGGGGTAACGGTTGATGCGCCCGGCGCTCGCAGCCACCTGCGCCAGCACCGACGGCAGGGGCGGAAAATGGCTCTCGTTCGAGGCCAGCGGAGCGATCCCTGCCGACGTGGCGCGACGCCCGGCCACGTAGGGGGCCAGGCTGGTGACCGCCGATCGCAGGCGGGGCGTGCTGGGTGCTGTGCTCATGTGAGGATCATGCGAGCCTTCGAACATCTGCACAACTGAAAGGGTTTCTCATGTGCATAATGCCCTCGCACACTGAAGATCGGTGACAAGATGTCAAGCATGCCGACGATCGACCCCCTGGACGCCCGCATTCTGCTGGCCTTGGACGACCACTCCGACGCGTCGATTCTCGAGTTGGCCCGGGTGCTCGGCATCTCGCGCAACACCGTGCACGCGCGCCTGCAGCGACTCACCCGTGACGGCGTGTTTCTGGGGTTCAGCCAGCGCATCTCGCCGGCCAGCCTGGGCTACCCGATCGTCGGTTTCGTGTCGCTGTCGATCAGCCAGGCGCTCGGTGAGGGCATGGCCGTGGCGCTGGCGCGGGTGCCCGAGGTGATCGAGGTGCACGCCACCACCGGCGACGCCGACTACCTGATCAAGGTGGTGGCCCGCGACACCGGCCACCTGCACCGCATCACCAACCGAATCCTGGCCATCGAGGGCGTGGTGCGGTCGAACACGGTGATTTCTCTGTCGCAGGTGATGGGCAACCGCACCAGGCCGCTGCTCGAACACCGGGCGTCCGACCAGCGCGCCTGAGCCATCAAGGGGGCGGTTCTCTGATTCGGATCACGGAACCGTCCCCTAATCCTGCTCAGCCCTGACGCCTGGCTTCGTTCTAGACTGACGACCCTGATCGCGAGGAGGCGATATGCGGGCGTTGGTGCTGGTGCAACCAGGGCGAGTCGAGCTTCAGCAACGTGCCGACCCAACCCCCGGGCCCGGTGAAGTGTTGCTGAAGGTCGAGGCCACCACCCTGTGCGGCACCGATCTGCGCATCATCAGCGGCGCCAAGACCGCGGGGGTTCGGCCCGGTGTGGTGATGGGCCACGAGATCGCCGGACGAGTCGCCGCCCTCGGCGACGGTGTCACCGGCTACGACGTGGGCCAGCAGGCGACCCCCTCGATCGTGCTGTCGTGCAACCACTGCCGAACCTGCCTGTTGGGTTATGAGCACCTGTGCGAGAACCTGCGGTTGATCGGCTACGAGATCGACGGCGGCCTGGCCGACTACTGCCTGATACCTGCCCAGGCGGTGGCGCAGGGCAACCTGATCACCACCCGCACCGAGGTGAAGCCGACGCATCTGGCCCTGGCTGAGCCGCTGTCGTGCTGCATCAACGCGTTGAACCAGTACCGCGTGCACCCCGGCGACGTGGTGGCGATTCTGGGTGCCGGGCCGATCGGGCTGTTGCACCTGCAGTTGGCCAAGGCGTCCGGCGCGGGGCAGGTGATCGTGTCGAACCGATCGGTGGCTCGTCGCGAGCCGGCCGCGGCTCTCGGGGCGCTCGCCGTGGGGCCGGACGAGCTGAAACAGGCCGTCGCCGACGCAACGGGGGGTCTCGGTGCTGACGTCGTCGTAGTCTGCATCGGTGACACCGAACTAGCCACGGTGGCGCTCGACCTGGCCCGTCCCGGTGGTCGGGTGAACTTCTTCGCCGGCTTTCCCAAGGGTTCCACCGCCGAGGTCGACGTCAACCTGCTGCACTACAAAGAACTGGTCGTCACCGGCGGCAGCAACGCCCGGCGGCGCGACGTACAGGCCGCCGTGCGGCTGTTGGAGTCGGGTGCGCTCGACGCCGACGCGATCGTCACCCACAGCTTCGACTTGAACGATGCCGTGGCCGCCTACGACGCCGTGCGCGACCGGCTGGGCGTCAAGATCGCCGTCACTCCCTGACCGGCGATCAGCGCCCCTTGCCCACCACGCCGGCACTCGGTGCCGTGGGTACGCGCGCCGTGGCGCCACCCGTCCGCCGGCCGGTGAGTACCACGATCGTGTGGCCGTCCCCATCGGTCAGGCGGTAGGTGGTCCGGCCACCTTGGTGAGCCGCCGCGGTTCCGAACTGCGGGCCCATCGGCAGTACAGAGCCGCACCACTAGACTGTGGCCGTTTATTGGCAAGGAGGACCAATAATGGCTGAAGCTGTCAGCGACACGACGCTCACCAGGTCGCAGCGACTCGATCGGTTGCCGTTCACCCGCAAGCACGCACGACTGCTGGTCGGCTCGGGCCTGGGCTGGGCGCTCGACGCCATGGACGTCGGGCTGATCTCGTTCGTCATGGCGGCCCTGGCCGGCCAATGGAAGCTCGACTCGACGACCCTGTCGTGGATCGGCTCGATCGGCTTCGTCGGCATGGCCATCGGCGCCTCGCTGGGCGGCCTGCTGGCCGATCGTATCGGGCGTCGCCAGGTGTTCGCCCTCACCCTGCTGGTGTACGGGGTGGCCACCGGCGCCTCGGCGCTGGTCACGTCGGTGGGCATGTTGATCGTGCTGCGGTTCATCGTCGGCGTCGGCCTGGGGGCCGAACTGCCCGTGGCGTCCACTCTGGTCAGCGAGTACGCGCCCAAGGCGATCCGCGGTCGGGTGGTGGTGGCTCTGGAGGCGTTCTGGGCGATCGGCTGGATTCTGGCGGCGCTGATCGGCTACCTGGTCGTGCCATCGAGCCCGGACGGCTGGCGCTGGGCCCTCGCAGTCGGCGTCATTCCGACCGCCTACGCCGCCGCGATCCGCTGGGGGCTGCCCGAGTCCGTCCGGTTCCTGGAGTCGAAGGGACGCGTCGAGCAGGCCGAGGCCGCCGTGCGCGACTTCGAACAGGCCGCCGGTGTCGAGCCGGTGCCCAGCCCCGACGCGCCGGTGGCGAAGGCCGCCGGCACCGACTCGATCTGGTCGCCGGCCTACCGGGCCCGCACCATCGCGCTCTGGACGGTCTGGTTCTGCATCAACCTGAGCTACTACGGGGCGTTCATCTGGATTCCGACCCTGCTGGTGCAGCGCGGGTTTCCGCTGGTGCGCAGCTTCGAGTTCACCCTGATCATCACGTTGGCCCAACTGCCCGGTTACGCCGTGGCGGCCTGGCTGATCGAGAAGTGGGGGCGGCGGCTCACCCTGTCGGTGTTTCTCGCCGGCTCGGCCTTCGCGGCGGCGGCGTTCGGGTTCGCCACCACCGAGGTGCTGATCGTCATGACCGGCTGCGCGCTGTCGTTCTTCAACCTGGGGGCGTGGGGTGCGCTGTACGCGGTCGGCCCCGAGCTGTACCCGACAGCGGTGCGCGGCAAGGGCACGGGCGCCGCCGCGGCCTTCGGCCGCATCGCGTCGATGATCGCCCCGCTCAGCGTGCCGCTGCTGCTCGGCGCCGGCGGCATGGTGCTGGTCTTCGGCGTGTTCGGCGTGGCGTTTCTGCTCGCCGCCGGTGCGGCTCTGTTCTTGCCCGAGCATGCCGGGCTGGCACTCGAGAGCTAGGCAAGGCCAGTCGCTGCTCCAGGGCCTCACACACTCTTGGCACGGAATGTATGTGATTTCCACACATAATGTGAGACTTTGTGGCCGTGTCTCCCCAGGGCAGCCACTGAACCAATAGGGTTGACGGTGTTTGGTCCACGGACGTCTCAACGAGCGAGGCGTGAAAGTCGAAGGGAACCGCCCATGAGCAATCTCACCTGGTCAGAGCAAGATGCGAAGGCGGTCGACACCGCCCGCGTCCTGGCCGCCGATGCGGTCGAAAAGGTCGGCAACGGCCACCCCGGCACGGCCATCTCGCTGGCGCCGATCGCCTACCTGCTCTACGCCAAGGTGATGAATGTCGACCCCAACGAACCCCGCTGGCTGGGCCGCGACCGGTTCGTGATGTCGGCCGGGCACTCGTCGATGACCCAGTACGCGCAGCTCTACCTGAACGGGTTCGGGCTCGAACTGAACGACATCGAGAGCCTGCGCACCTGGGGGTCGCTGACCCCGGGCCACCCCGAGTTCGGCCTCACCAAGGGCATCGAGTGCACCACCGGCCCGCTGGGCGCCGGCGTGGCCAACTCGGTCGGCTTCGCGATGAGCGCCCGCCGGTCGCGCGAGCTGTACGACCCGCAGGCCGCGCCCGGCGAGTCGGTTTTCGACCACAACGTGTTCTGCATCGCCGGCGACGGCTGCATGCAAGAGGGCGTGTCGGGCGAAGCCAGTTCGATGGCCGCCACGCTCGACCTGGGCAACCTGTTTCTGATCTACGACGACAACCGCATCTCGATCGAGGGCGACACCAAGATCGCCTTCTCAGAAGACGTGCAGGCCCGCTACGACGCCTACGGCTGGGACACCTACCACGTCGACTTCACCAACGGCTTCACCACCTACGAAGAGAAGGTGGCAGAGCTCTACGACGTGATCGAGCGGGCCAAGCAGATCACCGACAAGCCGCACTTCATCAAGGTCACCACCATCATCGGGTGGCCGCTGCCCAACAAGGCCGGCGACCACAGCGTGCACGGCAGCAAGCTCGGTGCCGACGAGATCTCGGGGCTCAAGGCCGAACTCGGCTTCGAAGACCAGCCGTTCGCCATCGACAGCGAACTGGTCGACTGGGTGCGCGCCAACGCCGTCGAGCGGGCCAAGGAGCTGCATGCCGAATGGGATCCCCGCTACGAGGCGTGGCGAAGCGCGTCGCCCGAGCACGCCGAGTTGCTCGACCGGGTGCTCGCCAAAGAGGCGCCCGCCGACCTGGACGCCTCGCTGCCCGTCTTCGAGCCCGGCTCGATGGCCACCCGCGCAGCGTCCGGCAAGGTGCTGTCGGCGCTGGCCCAGCCGGTGCCCGAGCTGTGGGGCGGCTCCGCCGACCTGGCCGGCTCGAACAACACCACCATGGCCGGGGTCAACAGCTTCATTCCGTCCGACCGCAGCAGCCACGAGTTCACCGGCGCCCCCGGCGGCCGCACACTGCACTTCGGCATCCGCGAACACGCCATGGGCAACATCGCCAACGGCATCACCATGGACGGGCTCACCCGCGTGTACTGCGCAACGTTCCTGGTGTTCAGCGATTACATGCGAACCACGCCGCGACTCGCGGCCCTGTCGCACGCCCCGACCACCTTCGTGTGGACCCACGACTCCGTGGGCGTCGGCGAGGACGGGCCCACGCATCAGCCCATCGAGCACGTGATGAGCCTGCGCTTGATGCCCAACATCGACGTGGTGCGTCCGGGTGACGCGAACGAAACCGCGTGGGCGTGGGCGCAGATCCTGCGCACCTGGAACAAGCCGGCAGCGCTGATTCTGTCGCGGCAGAACCTGCCGATTCTCGACCGGTCCGAAGATTCCGGCTTCGCGGCGGCGTCCAACACCACCATGGGCGGCTACGTGCTCAAAGAGGCCTCCGGCGACCCGCAGGTGGTGCTGGTCGGCACCGGGTCTGAGCTGCAGGTGGCGGTGAAGGCTGCCGAAGCACTGGAGGCCGACGGCATTGCGGCCCGCGTGGTGTCGATGCCGTGCGTGGAATGGTTCCACGCCCAAAGCGACGACTACCAGCAGCAGGTGCTGCCCGCCGACGTGCCCAGAGTGGTCGTCGAGGCCGGCGTGCCGGTGGGCTGGAAAGACCTCCTGGGCGCCAACACCGAAGCGGTCGGCATCGACCACTTCGGGGCGTCCGCCGACGGTGCGCTGCTGTTCGAGAAGTTCGGCGTCACTGCCGAGGCGGCGGTCGAGAAGGCCAAGGCGCTGATCGGCTGAGCGTGTTCGTGGGTTGGTTGAGCTTGTCGAAACCCTGAGTCTCGACAAGCTCGGCCAGCGGTGCGTCTCAACAATCTCGCCGGGATCTCTTGGTGCGCGGTCATGAGATTACGGGTCAAGCCCGGAATGACGCGGCGCTGTCGCGACGGCTCGACCAGCGGAGGCTGTGCCACGATGCACCATGCCCGCCGAAGACCTCGCCCGGCCCGGTGTGGCCGGCTCGCCCGGCCAGCCGATGCTGCGTCGCATCGGCAGCCTGCTGGCCCCGTACCGCTGGTGGCTGGCGCTGGTGCTGGTCACCGTGCTGGTGTCGGCCTCGCTCGGCGCCATCGCCCCGTTTCTGACCCGGGCGGTCTTCGACGACGCCCTCTTTCCGGTCGGTGCCGACGGCGCGATCGGGTCGCCCGATCTCGAGCGGCTGTACTGGCTGGTCGCCGGCCTGATCGCGATACCCCTGGTCAGCGCGCTGATCGGGGTGGGCCAGACCTACCTGACCAACCGCATCGGCAACTCGGCGATGGCCGACCTGCGGGTCGCCCTGTTCGAGCATCTGGAGAAGATGGAGCTCGCCTTCTTCACCTCGACCAAGACCGGCGACATTCAGTCGCGTCTGGCCAACGACGTGTCAGGGGTGCGCAACGTGCTCACCTCGACCGCCACCTCGATGCTGAGCAACACGGTGACCGTGATCGCCGCGTTCGTATCGATGGTGCTGCTCAGTTGGCAGCTGACCATCATTTCGCTGGTGCTGATGCCGGTGTTCATGGTGATTCAGACCCGCGTCGGCGCTCGGCGCAAGCGGCTGCAGAAACGCACCCAGGAGTCGCTGTCAGATATGACGGCCATCACCGAAGAGTCGCTCGGGGTGTCGGGCGTACTACTGGCCAAGGTGTTCAACCGTACTGACATCGAGATCGCCCGCTATCGCCGCGCCAACGCCCGGCAGAGCCGCCTGCAGCTCAAGCAGGCGATGACCGGTCAGACCTTCTTCTCGATCGTGTCGACGTTCTTCGGGCTGACCCCGGCCATCGTCTACCTGGTGGCGGGTCTGTTGATCAACGGCGGCACGCTGATCGGCGGCCAGGTGCTCACCGCCGGCACGATCGTGGCCTACACCACCCTGCAGGCCCGGCTGCAGCAGCCTTTGGTGGGGCTGATGCGCGTCACCATGGACGTGCAGACCTCCTACGCGCTCTTCGCCCGATTGTTCGAGTACCTCGACCTGCAACCGGCGATCACTGACGCACCCGACGCCAAAGCGATCGCCAAGCACGAGTTTCGCGGCGAAGTAACTCTGCACGACGTGTGGTTCCGGTACCCCGCACCCCGGGCAATGGCGGCTCCTGCACCCACAGCGGCGTCGGAACCGGGTCGCCCATCGCGCGGCACCCGGTCGAGTCGCTTCGGCCGTGACTACCGCGCGCTGAGCGTCCCAACTCTCGAAGTACCTGCAGTCGCCTCCATTCCCGACGCTTCGGGCTGCACCGTGGTCGCGGCCGAGACCCTGCCCGGCTTCGCCGCAGGGGTGGTGGTGAACGACCCGCCGCAGGGCGTCGACCTCGACGGCGACGGCACCATCAGCGACGCCGAACGGTGGACGCTAAGGGGCATCACGCTGACCGTGCGACCGGGCCAGTTGGCGGCCATCGTGGGGCCGTCCGGCTCGGGCAAGACCACGCTGACCTACCTGATTCCGCGGCTGCACGAAGCCACCGAAGGAGCGGTGCTGATCGAAGGCACCGACGTGCGCACCATCAGGCTCGACTCGCTGGCCGACGCCGTGGGCATGGTCACCCAGGAGCCGTACCTGTTTCACGGCACGATCACCGAGAACCTGCGCTACGCCCGGGCCGACGCCACCGACGCCGAGATCGTCGAGGCCTGCCGGGCGGCCAACATTCACGACCGCATCATGAGTTTCGCCGACGGCTACGAGACGATCACCGGCGAGCGAGGGTTCAGGCTCTCGGGCGGCGAGAAGCAGCGTCTGGCGATCGCCCGGGTGCTGATCAAAGACCCGCGCATTCTGATTCTCGACGAGGCCACGTCGGCACTGGACAGTGCCACCGAGCGGCTGGTGCAGCAGGCACTGGAGCGCGCGATGGCGAACCGGACGACCTTCGCGATCGCCCATCGGCTGTCGACGATCATGCGCGCCGACGTGATCTTCGGCATCGAAGAAGGGCGGCTGGTCGAGCAGGGCACACATGCCGACCTGCTGGCCCGCGGCGGCCTCTACGCTCGCCTCTACGACGAGCAGTTCGGGGCCGGCACCGTCGAGGCCAGGTTCGACGACGCGGTGGAGTTCACCGACGGCAGCCTGCTGGCGCACCGGGTCGGACCGCCGAAGGCCGATGTGAGCCTCTGACGCAACCCTCGAGTGAACCCTGAAGGCCAACTTGAGTGCTGCCGTCCGCAAAACACCTAGTCGCAGGCAATTGCTGAACAGATGCTGAAAAGCAACCCTCAAGTGCGTCCTTGCCCATCCTCGCGCGTGTGTAGGTAGCTAGCCCATGTGCGATCCCCGTCGAAACTGCTGTCCCTGACCGCCGGCCTTGCCCTGGCGCTCAGCCTCGCGCCGTTCGACGTGCCCGGCGTCAACGCCGCCACGGTGAGCGCCGACGCCAAGCAGAAGTTCATCGCCAGCGTCGTCTCGCCCGCCCAGAAGGCCCAGCGCACCTACGGCGTGCCCGCCTCGGTGTCGATCGCGCAGGCGATCGTGGCCAGCGATTGGGGCACCTCGAGCGTGGCCAAGAAGGCGACCAACTACTTCGACACCCGCTGCAGTGCGTCGATGACCGCCAAGCAGTTCGCCGCGCTGGCCGACGCCCAGGTGGGCAAGCCCTACGTGCTCGGCGCCGAGGCAGCGATCAGCAACAGTGACCCGTCCAAGTTCGACTGCTCCGAACTGGTCGAGTGGCTCTACGGACGCTCCGGCAACCGCATCACCGACCTGGCTGCGGCCCAGTACAACTCCACCAAGAAGGTCACCGGTTCACCCAAGGTCGGCGACCTGGTGTTTCTGCGCAACAACCCCGCACGCAGCAACGGCATCGGCCACGTGGCGGTGCTGACCAAGAAGCTGTCCAATGGTGACTGGCGCATCATCGAGGCCCGCGGACGCGCGTACGGCGTCGTGCGCAGCACGCTGAGCTACTGGAAGAAGCGCAGCTACTACGCCGGGCTACGCCGGCAGACGAAGTTCGTGCTGGCCGGCAGCGACGGCGTCAGCGCGTCGGCCGCCAGCTCGTTCCAGTCGGGCTGCGTGTCGGTGTCGGGCACCACCTACTCGAACTACACCTCGGTGACCAATTCGTTCGCCGCGCACGCGGTGGCCGTGGCGAAAGACTCGGCCTACAGCGCCGCCCGCTCGGTGATCAACGACATTCCGGCCTACGTCAAGGCCGTCGCCAAGGTCGAGCAGCCCAAGAAGGCCGCCGACTACGCCGATGAGCTGACCAAGCTGATCGACACCTACGACCTGCGCGACTACGACGTGGTGCCGTTCAGCCTCGTGCTCGATTCGGGCGACTCGGGCGCCAACGTGACCGCCACCCAGTACCTGCTGGGCGCAGCCGGCTACACCGTGGCAACCACCGGCAAGTACGACTCGGCGACGGTCTTGGCTGTGAAGAAGTTCCAGAAGGCCAAGGGGCTCGAATCCGACGGTGAGGCCGGCCCGATCACCCTGACCTCGCTGACCACCAAGATCTCGGCCGGCGCCCAAGGCAGCTCGGTGAGCGCACTGCACACCCTGCTGAAGGCCAACGGCTATGTCGCCGCCAGTTCGTCCAGCTACACCACCGACACCGCTGCCGCGGTCAAGGACTTTCAGGCCGACGCCGGACGTCCGGTCACCGGCGCCGCCGACGACAACACCTGGGCCGCGCTGTTCATGACCTTGAAGGCGGCCACGCCGAAGGTGAGCGGCAAGGCCGTCGTGGGCCAGACGTTGACCGCTTCGGCGGGCACCTGGGGCCCGGGGTCGGTGAGCCTGAGCTACCAGTGGTACCGGGGCGCCAAGGCAGTCGACGGCGCAACGAAGGCGACCTACGCACTCACTGTCGCCGACGCAGGGTCGACCCTCAGCGTCGAGGTGACGGGCATCAAGCGCCTGTACACCACCACGGTGCGCACCTCGGCCGCCACAGCCGCCGTGCCGCTGCTCAACCTGTCGACCACCCCCACGCCGAAGCTGACCGGCAAGGCCGCGGTCGGGCAGACACTGAGCGCGAGTGCGGGCACGTGGGCACCGGCGCCGGTGACGCTGGCCTACCAGTGGTACCGCGGCGCCACCAAGATCGACGGCGCCACCAAGGCCACCTATACGGTCACCGACGACGACGCGGGGTTCGCGCTCAAGGTTGCCGTGAGCGGCACCAAGACCGGCTACAACGCGGTGACCCGCACCTCGGCGGCGTCCAGCACCGTGCCGAAGCTGCTCACCGGCGACACCCCGACCATCACGGGCACCGCCAAGGTCGGCTCGACCCTGACCGCCAAACCGGGCGCGTGGACGCCGGCGTCGGTGACGCTGAGCTACCAGTGGTACGCCGGCACCAAGCCGATCAAGGGCGCCACCAAGGCCACGACCCTGGTGCACGCCACCGAGGCCGGCCAGACGATCACCGTGCGGGTGACCGGCCGGGCCAGCGGCTACACCACCGTGACGAAGGCGTCCGCGGCGACCGCGGCGGTGGCCAAGGGTACGCTCAGCCCGAAGACGCCCAAGCTGAAGGGCACCCGCAAGTCGGGGCACACCCTGACCGTGGACGGCGGCAACTGGGGCCCGGGCGCGGTGAAGCTCAGCTACCAGTGGTACCGGGGTTCGTCGGCCATCAAGGGCGCCACGAAGACCAAGTACAAGCTGACCAGCAAAGACAAGGGCAAGTCCGTCAGCGTGCGCGTCACGGGCCGCAAGACCGGCTACGACTCGCAGAGCAAGACCATCGCGGTGACGATCGCCAAGTGAGCCTCCAAAGGCCGTGCGCCTTCGGAAGGCCCGTGAGCCTTCGGAAGACAGTGTGAGTTCGGGTAGTGCAGACGAAGCCTTAACTCACACTGTCTTTCGGCGGTAGCGGTTCGGGTTCACCACTTCGTGCTCGCGCAGGTAATCACCAGCGTCACCGGAATCGTGCCGGCCGGGGTGCCGTCTTCGGCATTGGCGAGCTTGCCGCTCACGGTGTAGACCGCGCCCTTGACGCCCAGTTTGGCCGATACCCCGGCCGTCGGCTTGGCAGCGTCGTAGGTGATCGTGCGGGTGATCTCGTCGGAGTCTTCGCCCAGCGCGATCGTGACGGTCGACACCGCGGACTTGTCACCGGTCAGCACCACCGCGGCGTCGACGGTGTGGAAGAAGTCGTTCTTGCGATCGGCCACAGTCAGCGTGGGTGCGCCGGCCTTGTTCTGGCAGGTTCCGGCGAGCTTCTTGCTGGTGGGCGCGAACAGCTTCAGGGTTCCGGTGGCCTTCACCGCCGGCCCCGACGAGGCAGTACTGGTCGGCGAGGTCGATGTAGCGGCGGTGGGTGACGTGCTCGCGGACTCCGATGGCGTTGTGGTGGGCGATTCGCCGACCATCGGGGTGTCGGACGCACTCGCACCCGGCGACGGCGCCACCACCCCACCCGGTTGGGTTCGTGCGCAGCCGGTGACGGCGAGCGCCGCCCCGGCAGTCACGGCGATGGTTCGAAGCCAGTCACGTGCAGTCACACAGTCCATGCTGAACGACGCACGCGCCGATACCGCCCAGCGACTCGCCCGTGCCGGCCGGTCGGTGCCCGTCGAGACGCCCGCGAGCGTTGCGTGCGAGGTCGCGGGATTACGTCCGATGTGAACCCGATTGAGGCGGCGCAGGCGTCGAGCCCTCGAAATCGGACGTAATCTCGAGACGCATCGCTCGCAATTCCAGGCTCGGGGCTGCACGTCGCGGTGCCCGACGGCGGTCTCGGCGGAGCGCGACCGGCACGATCCGCACTGCACCTAGGCTGGACGGCATGCAACCCTTCGGCACGCTGTCGTCTCTGTTTCGCAAGTCCCCGGTGGGCGATCGCGTCATTCTCGAACTCGATCTCGACTTTTCCGTGCTCAGCGCAGCACCGGCGAACCCACTGGAGGCGTTGAAGCTGGTCAACGCGCCCACCATGAAGGCGCTGCGCGAGGGCTTGCGGCAGGCCGCGTCCGATGAATCGGTGCTCGGCCTGCTGGTGCACATCGGCACCTGCCAGCTCACCGCGGCCCAGTGCTGCGAACTCGCTGACATGCTCGCAGGCTTCGGCGAACACAAGCCGGTCTGGGCGCACACCGAGTCGTTCGGCGAGTTCGGCACCGCACTGCTGCCCTATGTGCTCGCGGCCCACACCGACCAGATCTGGGTGCAGCCCACCGGTGAGTGCGGGCTGGGCGGCGTGCGGGCCCAGATCACGCTGCTGCGCGGCGGCTTCGACAAGCTGGGCGTCGAGCCGCAGTTCGGGCAGCGCAAAGAGTTCAAGACCGCCGCCGACACCTACGCCGCCCACGAGATCACGGCCGCGAACGCCGAGATGATGCAGCAGATCACCAACTCGATCACGCACTGGGCGGTCGACGCGATCGCCCAGCGCCGCGGACGCACGGTCGAGCAGGTCTGGGCCGCCGTCGACGCCGGCGTGCTCACCGCCGCCGAAGCGGTCGAGCACGGCCTGATCGACCGGGTCGGCTACCGCGACGAGGCCTACGCGGCGGCCCGGGCCGCCTGGGCGGGCGACGAAGCCGGGCTGCGCTACGTGCACCGGCACTCGCACGCCTCGCCGGTGCGCGACCTGATCGAGAGCCGCACCAAGCCCGCCATCGCGGTGGTCGAGGTGCGAGGGCCGATCATGACCGGACGCCCGCAGGGCGGAGGTGCCAGCCAGCCCAGCGCCACGTCGTCGGTGGTCTGCTCCCACCTGCGCGCCGCTGCCGCCGACCCGGCGGTCAAGGCGGTCGTGCTGCGCGTCGACTCACCCGGCGGCTCAGCCGTCGCGTCCGACGCCATTCGCCGCGAGGTGCTGCGGCTGCGTGAGGCCGGACGTCCGGTGGTGGCGTGCATGGCCGACGTGGCGGCGTCCGGGGGGTATTTCGTGGCCATGCCGGCCGACGAGATCGTGGCCCAGCCCACCACGCTCACCGGTTCGATCGGTGTGCTGGCCGGCAAGTTCGTGATCACCGAACTGAAAGAGAAGCTGGGCCTGGTGCTTTCCGACGTGACTTCCGGCCAGTGGGCCGATTACCTGTCGCCGAACAGCCGGTTCACCG
Organism: Micropruina glycogenica; assembly: GCF_900289045.1. Lineage (GTDB taxonomy): Bacteria > Actinomycetota > Actinomycetes > Propionibacteriales > Propionibacteriaceae > Micropruina > Micropruina glycogenica. The sequence goes on along the minus strand of NZ_LT985188.1, from coordinate 2,479,066 downwards.
ACGAGCAATGGGCCGCGCTCAACCGCAGGTTGGACGAGATCTACGTCGACTTCACCGGCAAGGCCGCCACCGACCGGCACATGGCCATCGAGGTGCTCGAACCCCTGGCCCGCGGCCGAGTCTGGACCGGCGTGGACGCCCGGGAACGCGGCCTGATCGACCATCTGGGCGGCATGGGCCTGGCGATCGACCGGGCGGCCGAACTGGCCGGGGTGAAGCCGGCCGACGTGGCGGTGCGGTCGGTGTCGAAGCTCGGCTTTCTCAGCCAGTTCAGGCCCGCCGAGTCGAGCGAGCAGATCGCCACCTCGGTGTCGCTGCCCAGCCGGCGGCTCGACCTCGACGGCGTGATCGAAGCAGCCGCCGCGCGCCTCGGGCTGGTCGCCACCGGTGCGTTCTCGATGCCCTTCGGCATCGAGTTGCACGCGGGCCAGGGACGGTAGGCCCCTTCATCGCGTCGGACTTCCGTCTTCCCGCCGGCCCATCCGTCATCCCGGCGGACGTCGGGATCTCCCGGCCGAACCGGGACATTCGTTGACTCCGTCAAACCGGCTTGGGTCACGCGACGTCCACCGTCGTTTCCCGATGCTCGCAAAATGACGACGGATCTTCAGCCCACCCGACGCGCGTGAGGGTTGAGGGCGTCCAGATCGGTCGTCATTTGACGATAGATTCTGCGGCCGGTCTGCGTTCACCCGGGGGTGGGCGCGGTCGTTCGACGATGCTTCCAGGAAGTCGCTGCGCGTCGCCTACGATGGGGAGCCCTGATGCCGACCCCGATCGCCGAGGTGGACACCGTTGAGCGCCAAGACCGTAACGCTATGGATCGTCGGTGGTGCTCTCGTGCTCGCCGGCGGCGCTTACGCCGCGGGTTACGCGCTGGCCGGTGAGAACACCCCGCGCAACGCGTCGGTGTCGGGGGTGCCGATCGGCGGGCTGACCTCCGACGCCGCGGTCGCCAAGCTGCAGTTCGAGCTGGAGCCGCGGCTCACCCGACCACTCACCGTAACCGCCGGGGCTGAGCGGCTGACCACCACCGCGGCCGAGCTCGGTCTGGGCGTCGACTACTCCGCCAGCGTCGCCGGCGCCGGTGCCGGACGAAGCTGGCATCCGGCCCACATCGTCACCGTGCTCACCGGTGGTGGCGACCAGCCGGCGGTGGTCACCCGTGACGCGGCCACACTGACCGCCGCCGTGGCCGCTCTGGCCGAACGCGCAGACACCGTCCCGGTGAATGCGGCGCTGACCGTGCGCAAGACCGCCATCGACCGCGCCGAGGCAAAGCCCGGGCTCGCGGTGCAACAGCCCCAGACCGCGGACGCCGTGGCGTCCGGGTTTCTCGCCGCCACCAGCATCGACGCCGTGGTGAGCAGCGTCGAACCCGAGATCACCACGGCCGAGGCCGACGAGGTGGCGGCGGGGGTGGGCAAGGCTGCGCTGGCCTCGGGCATCACGGTCAAGACGGGATCGTCCGGCTCGTTCGAACTCACCCCGGCGATGATCGCGGCCGGGCTGTCGTTCGTGCCCGCCGACGGCACGTTGCAGCCCAAGCTGAACGCCGACAAGCTCGTCGCCGCCGCCGCGAATCAGATCAAGGAGCTCGGTCTGAAGCAGCCGAAAAACGCCGACATCACCATCGCGAACGGCAAGCCGAAGATCATCGCGTCCGTCGACGGCATCGGCCTCGACCCGGCCGCGCTCGCCACGGCAGCCACCGGCGTGCTCGCCGAACCGAAGGGACGCAGCGTCACCGTGGCCGCAACGGTGCGCAAGGCCGACTTCACCACCGACGACGCCAAGAAGCTCGGCGTGAAGCAGATCACCGGCACGTTCACCACTTACTTTCCCGGGTCGGCGTACCGGGTGAACAACATCGGCAAGGCCGCTCGGCTGATCAACGGCACGTTTCTCAAGCCGGGTGAGACGTTCAGCATGAACGCCACGCTGGGAAAGCGCACCGCTGCGGCGGGCTGGATGGCCGGCGGCGGCATCGAGGGCGGCAAGATCAAGACCCTGCTGGGTGGCGGCATCAGCCAGGTCACCACGACCACCTTCAATGCGATCTTCTTCGCGGGCCTCGAAGACGTGTACCACAAGCCGCACTCGCTGTACTTCAGTCGGTACCCGGTCGGTCGAGAGGCCACCCTCGACTGGCAGAGCGTCGACATGAAGTTTCGCAACGACTCGCCCTACGGCGTGGTGCTGCAGGCCTGGACCACCGGCAAGGTCGGCCAGACCGGCTCGGTGACGGTGCGGGTGTGGTCGACCAAGCGGTACACGATCAAGGCGTCCACCCCCGTACGCAGCAACTACCGCTCGCCCGGCGCGACCCAGTACGACGACTCGCCCGGCTGTGTGGCGCAGAGTGCGATGAGCGGTTTCGACGTGCGCTACAAGCGGCTGTTCTACCGCGACGGCAAGTTGATCAAGAGCGAGCCGTTCTTCTGGCGCTACAACACCCTGACCCCCGTGGTGTGCGGCAAGAAGCCCTGAGCAGAAACCGGGACGGGTTCTGTGATCACATTCTGTGATCACATGCTGTGATCCGGATCTGGGAACCCGTCCCCGAATCCTGCTCGATCCGGGCGTCTCAGAAACCAGCGCGGTCGGACGACTCACGCACAGCCCGTAGGCTGATGCGACGTGAGCGCCGTGATGATGCCGGGCAAACCGGTGGCCGATGCCGTCTTCGCCGACCTCGAACCGCGGGTCGCCGCGCTGCGAGCCGGGGGCAGGAACCCCGGCCTGGGCACGATCCTGGTGGGCAACGAGTCGGCCTCGGCCGGCTACATTCGCATGAAGCAGGACCGGGCCGCTTCCCTGGGGTTCGGTGGCCGGCACGTGCATCTGGACGACGACGCATCGCAGGCCGACCTGGTGGCCGCGATTCGCGACTTCAACACCGACGACGAGGTCGACGCGGTACTGATTCAACACCCGATTCCGCCCCACCTCGACTACGAGGCGGCGCTCACCGAACTCGACCCCGACAAAGACGCCGACGGCGCGCACCCGATGAACATGGGCCGGCTCGCCCTGGGCATGGCCGGGCCGCTGCCCTGCACTCCGGCGGGCATCGAGGCGCTGCTGCTGCACTATGAGATCCCCGTCGCCGGGCGTGACGTGGTGGTGCTGGGCCGCGGCTTCACGCTCGGTCGTCCGCTGTCGATGCTGCTGTCGTTGAAGCGCCCCGGCGGCAACGCGGCAGTCACCGTGGTGCACACCGGGGTGCCGAACTGGGCCGACTACACCCGGCGCGCCGACATCGTGATCGCCGCGGCGGGGGTGCCCGGCATTCTGCGTCCCGAACACATCACGCCCGGACGCGTGGTGGTCGGCGGGGGCGTTCGCTACGAGGGCAAGAAGCTGCTGCCCGACGTCGACGAGGCCTGCAACGAGGTGGCCGGCTGGATCACCCCGCGGGTCGGCGGTGTCGGGCCCACCACGATCGCGATGCTGTTTCGCAACTGCGTCGAGGCGGCCGAGCGGCGAGCGCGCGCCTGACCGGTTGGCCGCGTCGATCGCGCGTGTCGTCGATCGAGCGTGTCGAGATCCGGCTGGGTCTCGACGGGCTCGACCAACGCAGTCCATCGCCCGCGAGCGGGCGACCGTCACCGGCGACGGGCCGCCGCTGGTCGCCGGCGGTATCGACTACCGCGGCCGCGGGTGGGACTCCACGGTCGCGTACCTGGCCGCGCAGCGCCGGGTGGTCAGGTTCGTCCGGCGGTTCTATCGACCCGGGCTGGGCGACCCGTTCGGCTGGACGATGGCCGACGAGGCGCGCGACGTCGCCGCCTTGGCCACGGCCCTGAGCGGCGAGGTCGAACTGCTCGGGTCATCCGTCCGGCGGCGTGCTCGCCCTGGAGTGCTTGCCGGCCGAGCCGGGGCTCTATCGTGCGGCGGTCGTGTCGAGGCGCCGATCAACGACCCTGCGCCCACCGGGGGGCGACGCACTGGTGCGGGCGCGGCGCCAACTGACCGACGGCCGGCTCGTGCGGGCAATGGTCACCTTTCATCGCGACGTGGTGGGCATGCCGCCCGCGGCGTCGTGGCTCGGTTCCCTGCTGCTGGCCGTGGTGCCCGGCTATCGCCTGCGTATTCCGGGCCAGATCGCCGACCTGGCCGCCATCGACGCCCTGGGCGACCGGCGGCGGGCCTAGCTTCGTCATCGCTCAGTCCGTCATCACCTCCGGCGGCATTCGCAGTCCACGCGCTCAACAGAGAGTCGACGGGGCAGCTTGGTCAGCCCCGAACCTGCACGCTGCGGGCGTTCTGCCGGGTAGCCCACCAGCACAACGCGGCCAAGAGGTCGGGGTCCGTGACGTTCGTGGTGAGCCATTCGCCCTCGACCCTGGCGCGGGCATTGCCGTGTACCCAGGTGCCCCGTTCGGTGAACACCTGCGCCGGCGCCTCCAATCCGGCCAGCAGGTCGCTGATGCGGTGCAGCGCCGGTTCACCCGCGATTCCCGCTCGGTCGGCCAGCTCGTCGAGCAGCTCTCTGGGCGCGCTCGCGGGGTCGCGGCCCAGCGCCGGCGCCACCCGGCGGGCGGCCTGCACCGTGCCGTCCGCGATCTGGTGCAGACGGCCGTGCCGGTCTTCGATGGTGAGCGGTGCAAGGCACGTGACGAACCCGATCAGGTCGCGGGCCGGATCAACCACGCGCAGCGTGACCCGCTCGCCCGTGCGCAGCGGCGGGTTCAGCCGGCGGATAGCGTCCATGGGCACCATCGTTTCGTGTCAGGGTGTGCGCGGTAGAGTGTCGATCCGAAGCACGACATTCGAAAGGACTCGAAGTGACGTACATCATCACGCAGCCCTGCGTCGACGTGAAAGACCTGGCCTGCGTTGAGGAGTGTCCCGTGGATTGCATCTACGAGGGCAACCGGATGCTGTACATCCAGCCCGACGAGTGCGTCGACTGCGGTGCCTGCGAGCCGGTCTGCCCGGTCGAGGCGATCTACTACGAAGACGACGTGCCGGCCGATCAGAAGGTGTTCTACGACGTCAACGTGAACTTCTTCGACTCCATCGGTTCGCCCGGCGGTGCGGCCCGGCAGGGTCCGATCGACGCCGACCACCCCTACGTGGTCGACCTGCCGCCCCAGGGCGAGTGAGCGTTCACGACCGCAGCCTGCCCGACTTCCCCTGGAACACTCTGGCGGGCGCCAAGCAACGCGCCCACCAGCATCCGGACGGCATCGTCGACCTGTCCGTCGGCACCCCGGTCGACCCCACCCCCGAACTGGGGCAGCGGGCCTTGATCGAGGCCGCGAACGCGCCCGGCTACCCGACGGTGTGGGGCACCCCCGAGTTGCGTGCCGCGATTCGTGGCTACCTGACCAAGCGCTGGGGCGGCGTCGAGCTGACCGACGACTCGGTGCTGCCGGTGATCGGCACCAAAGAGTTCGTCGCTCAGTTACCGTTTCTGCTGGGGCTCGGTGAAGACGATCTGGTGGTGATTCCCGAGATCGCCTACCCCACCTACGAGGTGGGTGCCCGGCTGGTCGAAACCTGGGTGTATCCGTGCGACGACCCGAACAGAATCGTGGCCGAGAACCCGGCGCTGGTCTGGATCAACTCGCCGGCCAACCCGCACGGCTCGATCATGTCGCCCGAGCAGTTGGCCGACTGGGTGCGCTACTGCCGCGAGCGTGGTTCGGTGCTGGCCGCGGACGAGTGCTACGGCGAGTTCGGGTGGACCGCCGAGCCGGTCTCGATTCTGCACCCCAGCGTCAACGGGGGGTCGCTGGAGGGGCTGTTGGCATTGCACGCGCTGTCGAAGCGTTCGAACGCGGCCGGGTACCGGGCGGGCTTCGTCGCCGGCGACCCCGACCTGGTCAGCGACCTGCGCGAGGTTCGCAAGCATGCCGGCGGCATGGTGCCGGCGCCCGTGCAGGCGGCCATGACGGCCCTGCTGGGCGACCAGCAGCACGTCATCGAGCAACGTGAGCGCTACCTGCGCCGGCGCGAGGCACTACGCCCGGCGCTCGAGGCGGCCGGTTTTCGCATCGAGCATTCCGAGGGCTCGCTGTACCTGTGGTGCACGCGCGACGAACCGTGCCGCGACAGCGTCGACTGGCTGGCCGAGCACGGCATTCTGGTGGCCCCTGGCGACTTCTACGGCGCCTTCTCAGACCAACACGTCAGGGTGGCGCTCACCGCCACCGACGAGCGCATCGCGGCCGCCGTTGCTCGCCTCACCTTCTGAGCCGCTCTGCTGATCGCTGGCCGAGCCTGTCGACACACCCTGCGGCTGAGAGGGGCTTTCGACGAGCTCAATCAGCGAGCCTGATCATGCGGCGTACAATGGTCACGAGGTAAACCTGTGCCCACGCCACAACCCACATGCCCGATCAGAGTCGGCGAGCCCTGCACGCTGTGCTACCCGGGGGCGGACGGCCCGCACAACTGCGGCCTGGTGTACCTGGTGAAGAACGATCCCGATCTGGCCGACGAGTGGGCCAGGCACCGTCGTCGTGAGTCGAAGCGGCGCCGAGCCGAACGCTGACGTTCCGGTGAACCGACCCCGATCAGCCGCCCCTGTCACGTGCCGAACGACACCGTGACGATCGAACCGGTGCCGTTGCCCGTCCACGGCGCGAGGGACGAAGTGTCGAGGGCCCAGTCGGCCCCACCGAGCGTCACTCGCGCAACGCCGTAGGCGTCGGAATAGGCAACGGCGAAAGCGGCCGCCGCCCACGCGCGCTGCTGGGTGCTGCCCTGCACGATCAGGCCCTTCTCGGTGCGCGTCACCTTCACCTCGCCGGCCAGGGCTTTGCGCATCAGCGCCGTCAGCCCCGCGGCATCGGCCTTGGCCGGTGAGCCGGCCTTGCAGGTCAGGCCGCCCGGCTGCACCCCGGTGAGTGCCGCGGCCAGCGCCTGGGCCTTGCTCACGTGCTTGCGGTAGGCGTCGGGGTGGGCGCTGCGCTGCACCTTCTGGGCCACGTCGTTGATGTCGTCGGTGCGCCAGTTCTTCACCCCGAGCAGGGCGTCGTAGAACTTGCCCGAGCTGTAGTAGGGATCCATGATCTGCTTGATCGTTCCCCAGCCCTTACTGGGGCGTTGCTGAAACAGCCCGATCGAGTCGGCGTGCCCGTAGTCGAGGTTGCGAATGCCCGACTCTTGGTACGCGGTCGTGAGTGCGATGGTGACGGCCCGCGCCGGCAGGCCGCGGCGCAGGCCAACGGCGCTGATGATCGCGGCGTTGTGCGCCTGTTCGAGGGTGACCGTGACACTGGCACCGTTCGCGCCGGCCTTGCACTGGTCGTCGAGCGGCTGGGGCGTCTTGGTGGCCCCTGACCACAGCGCCAGGGCACCCCACACCAGCCCGCACACCACGGGTACGACGGCGAGAACGAGCAGAACGCGCGGCCAGTTCGGACGCATCAGTTCGCGTGCAGGGCCGCGTTGAGCTCGAACGAGCCGCCGACCTTTGGACGCACCTGCACCGCGCCGGTCAGCGAGTTGCGAATGAACAACAGGTTGCTGCGGCCCGACAGTTCGCGCGCCTTGACCACCGTGCCGTCGGGCATCGTGACCTTCGTGCCCGCCGTGACGTACAGGCCCGACTCGATCGTGCAGTCGTCGCCGAGCGAAATGCCGAGGCCCGACTCGGCGCCCAGCAGGCAACGCTCGCCGATGGTGACCATTTCTTTGCCGCCGCCCGACAGCGTGCCCATGATCGACGCGCCGCCGCCGATGTCTGATCCGTCGCCCACGATCACCCCGGCCGAGATGCGGCCCTCGACCATCGAGGTGCCCAGGGTGCCCGCGTTGTAGTTGACGAAGCCCTCGTGCATGACGGTCGTGCCCGGGGCCAGGTGCGCCCCCAACCGCACCCGGTCGGCGTCGGCGATGCGCACGCCGGACGGAATCACGTAGTCGACCAGCCGAGGGAACTTGTCGACGCCGAACACGGTCACGTGCCCGCGGCTCAACCGCAGCGCGACGCGCACCTCATCGAATCCCTCGACGGCGCAGGGGCCGGCCGAGGTCCACACCACGTTGGGCAGCACACCGAAGATGCCGTCGAGGTTCAGCCCGCGCGGTCGTACCAACCGGTGGCTGAGCAGGTGCAGCCGCAGGTAGGCGTCAGAGGTGGACGCCGGCGGCGCGTCGAGGTCGATCTCGACCAGCACCGCTTCGGTGTGCACGCCACGGTCGGGGTCGTCCACCTGGCCGGCGACGATGTGCTTGGGCAAGGGGTCGGCGGCCGCCGGGCCGAGCTGCGGGGCCGGAAACCAGGTGTCGAGGACCTGGCCCGAGGTGTGCACGGCGGCCAGCCCCCAACCCCAGGCAGAGCGGGTGTCGGTCATGCGCGCCAGCGTACCGGGCGGCTCCGACAGCCCTCGCGCGCGTGCCGTCGCGGTTTGCGTTGCCCACAGCTCGTCCACTCAACTGCCTTCGTGACACGTCACTGCCTGCACGCGGGCAGCTACGTGTCACAAGGGCAGTTACGTTGCCGAGAACCGCCGCTCGTCGGATGTGGTCGTGCAGCGTTTGAGTCAGTGTCGCTCGGCCATCGGCTCACGTCATGACGGCCGGGCGTCGGGGTCTGGGCAACCAGCCGCGGGCGAGGTCGACAGGCGTCCAACCGGGTCTCGACAGGCTCGACCGGCGACTGTGAGCACTAGGGTCCTGGGCATGAGTCTCGACCCGCACGGCGACCTCGTCGTGCTCCTTCGCGCCCTGGTTGACGTCGAGTCGGTCAGCGGCAATGAAACCGCCCTCGCCGACCAGGTGGAGTCCGCCCTGCAGGGCCATGAGCACCTCGAGGTGCTGCGCGACGGCGACACCGTGATCGCCCGCACCCACCTCGGCCGGCCCGAACGGGTGGTCATCGCCGGTCACCTCGACACGGTGCCGGTCGCGGGCAACCTGCCGACCAGCCTCGCCGGCGATCGCGTCTACGGCCGCGGCACGTGCGACATGAAGGGCGGGGTGGCGGTGATGCTCGCCGTGGCCGTGGCGGCCACCACGCCGCCACGCGACCTGACCTGGATCTTCTACGACCATGAAGAGGTCGAGGCGTCGGCCAATTCGCTCACCCGCATCGCGTCCGAGCGCCCCGACCTGCTGGTCGGCGACTTCGCGGTGCTGATGGAGCCGACCAGCGCCAAGGTCGAGGGCGGCTGCCAGGGCACCCTGCGGTTCACGGTGACCACGAAGGGCAAGGCGGCACATTCGGCGCGCGCCTGGATGGGTCACAACGCCATTCACGACCTGGCTGAGGTGCTGGCCGTGCTGCGTGACCACGAGCCCGAACAGCCCGTGGTCGACGGACTGCGCTACCACGAGGGGCTCAACGCCGTCGCGGTCACCGGGGGCATCGCGGGCAACGTCATACCCGACACCGCCACCGTTTCGGTGAACTACCGCTTCGCCCCGCACCGCAGCCTCGCCGACGCGGAGCACTACTGCCGTTCGCTGCTGCCCGACCACGACCTCACCTTCACCGACGGCGCCGCCGGCGCCCGGCCGGGTCTGGACGTACCCGCGGCCGCGACGTTCGTCGACGCGGTCGGCGGTGAACCGTCGGCCAAGTTCGGCTGGACGGACGTCGCCCGCTTCTCGGCGCTCGGCGTGCCGGCGGTGAACTTCGGGCCCGGCGACCCGTCCAAGGCACATGCCGACGACGAGTTCTGCCCGATCGACGAGCTCTACACGTGCCGTGACGCGCTGTTGCGGTGGCTCGACCGGCCCGCCTGAGGCGTCACGCAGCCGGTGTTGAGCTGGCGACGCGTCCGCGCCAGGGGAGGAGGCGGACGCTCGCAGTTCAGTGTGCCGACCCGGGGGATCGGATCATCAGCGACGTCTCGTCCAATTCGCGGGTGCACCCGTCGGGTGCCCGGCTGTTCAGGCATGCCCGCGGGGGGCTTGCTGTTCGCCGCCGTTGCGGTGACGGCCGTCGCCACGGCGGCCGCCTCGTTGTGGGTGTCGCTGGCCGCGATCGAGCGCGACCCCAACCTGTTGCCACCGGGCGATCAATCGATCGCTTCTGCCGACACGTCGATCAACGTGCTGCTGATCAGCGCCGATGCGGCCAAGAGCGCCGACGTCGCCGATATCGTGACGCTGCTGCACATCGACGCCGACCGGCGTGACGTGCAACTGATCGACATACCTCGCGAACTGGCGATCACCGGTTCGGCGGCCGAGCCCCGCGTACTGGCCTACGTGTACACCGACGACGGTGCTGCGGCGACCGTCGAGGCGGTCGAGCAGACCGTGGGCATTCGTGTGCAGCACGTCGCCCTCGCCTCGTTGAGCGGAACGTCGCGGCTGATCGACCTGCTGGGCGGCGTGCCGGTCGACAACCCGAGCGATGCCGCCAGCGGTGGCTTCGTGTTCCCCCGCGGCGAGATCACGCTGTCGGGCGACGAGGCACTGGCCTACACGCGCGAGGGGGTCGCCGCGGGGGAGTTCGACCCGGCGCACCGCCGGCAACTGGTGCTCACCGGCATCGTCACCCGGTTGGTGATCAGCGGCGCGATGGTCAACCCCGGCACGGCCCGGGCGGTGCTCGATCAACTGGCCACCGTTGTGGTCGTCGACAGCGGCCTCGACAACCTGCGGCTGATCGATCTCGTCGTCGACCTGCACCGCAAGCTGGCCGTGCGCACGCCCACCACGATCAAGCTGCCGACCGCGGGCTGGGGCACGTCGCCGTCCGGTCGGCGTTACGTGGTCGCCGACGTTCCGCGCGTCGCCGCGTTGGCGCAGGCGATCAACACCGACACGGTGCACGCGTGGCAGCAGCGTCGCTGACAGGCGGGTGGCCGAGGGTGAGTCGATGGTGGCTACGCTGACCGCGTGACCAGACGCACCCGCACGCAGGGCCCGGTGATTCGCCGCGAGGCGCAGGTTCAACAGACCACCACCGATCAACGCCTGCTCGCCGGCAAGGGCGACACGGGCTGGGTGCACACCGACCCCTGGCGGGTTATGCGCATTCAAGCCGAGTTCGTCGAGGGCTTCGGCACGCTGGCCGAACTGGGCCCGGCGGTCGGGGTGTTCGGCTCGGCCCGCACCAACAAGGGAACCCCGATCTGGCAGGCCGGCGTCGAGATCGGACGCGCCCTCGCCCAGGCCGGTTTCGCGGCGATCACCGGCGGCGGGCCCGGCATCATGGAGGCGGTCAACAAGGGCGCCGCCCAGGCCGGGGGAGTCTCGGTGGGGCTCGGCATCGAACTGCCGTTCGAGCAGTCGCTGAACAAGCACGTGACGCTCGGCATCAACTTTCGCTACTTCTTCGCCCGCAAGGTGATGTTTCTGAAGTACTCCCGCGGTTTTGTGGTGATGCCGGGCGGCTTCGGCACCCTGGACGAGATGTTCGAGGCGCTCACCCTGGTGCAGACCCGCAAGGTCACCTCGTTTCCGATCGTGCTGTTCGGCACCGAGTTCTGGACTCCACTGCTGGGTTGGATCCGCGAGACGGTGCTGGCAGAGGATTACGTCTCAGAGGCCGACCTCGACCTGCTCACCGTCACCGACAGCGTCGACGAGGTGATCCGAGCGGTGACGCAGACGCCGGGCCGCACCGCGGGCACGTGAAAGAATGACGGGCATGCAGTGGGTGCTGTGGATGATCGCGGTGGCGATTCTGGGGCTGGCCGCGGTGGCGGCGTCCGGACGGCTGGGCGAACTGCCCGCAACGGTGACCGACACCCCCCGGCCGCACGTGCCGCACGGGCTGTTGATCGGTGACGACCTGCGCGGGCTGCGCTTCGCCGTGGTGCCGCGCGGCTATTCGATGGAGCAGGTGGACGAACTGCTCGACCGGCTGGCCCGCCAACTCGACGGCACCCGTGGCGGGCAGCCCGGGCCGGTGTCGTCCGAGCATGATCCCGAGCGCACCGGTTCGGTGACCGAGGTCGCCGAGTCTGAACCGTCGATTGTCGAACCCAGCGCGTCAGAGCAGCAACCCCAAGCGGCGACACCCACGGTGAAGACGGCGCCGGCGGAGTCGCAACCGAATGTGTCGCAAACGGCTCCGAGCGCGTCGCAGCCCGGCTCGTCCGATGCTTCCGACGCGCGGCCGGAGCGTCTGGAATAATGGACGGGTAAGTCCCCAACCAGAACTGAGGGTGAGCAATGGCAGCAATGAAGCCGCGTACCGGCGATGGGCCCATCGAGGTCGCCAAGGAGGGTCGCGTGATCGCCATGCGCATCCCTGCCGAGGGTGGCGGCCGTCTGGTCATCGAAATGAATGCGGCCGAGGCGGCAGAACTCAAAGAGGCCCTGAACGGCGTCGTGAATCCCGCCTGATCGACTCATAAAAGCCGACGAAACCGAAAGGGCCCCCGGGTTGTCCGGGGGCCCTTCGTCGTGTCGGTGAACGTGACGCGCGACCGCCTTTATCGAGGTAGCCGCCTTTGTGACACGTGACTGCCCGCGTGCAGGCAGCTACGTGTCACAAAGGCAGCTACGTGAATGGTCGTGGACGTGGCGCACCGCCGTCCGCGGTGCCCGTTCGGTGTGCCCGCCTCAGGAGTTGTGCCTGGCGATCGCCTTCTCGTACACGTCCACGGTCTCTTGGGCGATCTTCTCCCAACTGAACTCGTCGATGCAGCGCTGCCGGCCGGCCAGGCCCATCTGCCGCGCACGGTCACGATCGCGGGTGAGTTCGTTGACCTTGTCGGCGAAGGTGGCCTCGAAGTTGTCGACGAACGCCGGGTCCTTGGCCTGCTCGGGGTCATAGGGCACCAGCAGGCCGGTGTCGCCGTCGACGACCACCTCAGGAATGCCGCCGACGGCCGAGGCCACCACTGGAATCTCACACGCCATGGCTTCGAGGTTCACGATGCCGAGCGGCTCGTACACCGACGGGCAGGCGAACAGGGTCGAATGCGTCAGCACCTGGCGCACGGACGCCCGCGGCAGCATCTCTTGCACCCATTTGACGCCGTTGCGCGACTGGTTCAGTTCTGCGAACGCACCGTCGAACTCGGCCGCGATCTCGGGGGTGTCGGGGGCACCGGCCAGCAGCAGCACCTGGGTGTCGGGGTCGAACTGCTGGGCAGCCCGCACCAGGTGAATCAAGCCCTTCTGCCGGGTGATGCGGCCCACGAAGGTGACGATCGGCTTGTCGCGGTCGATTCCGAGCGCGTCGATCACGTCGGTGTTGGGATCGGGCTTGAACTCCTCAGGGTCGATGCCGTTCTTCACCACGTGGATCTTGTCGTCGTCGACAAACGGGTAGGCCTGCTTGATGTTCTTGATCATGGCCGCCGACACGGCGATCACGGCGTCGGCCTGGCCGTAGGCGGTCTTCTCGATCCACGAACTGACCCGGTAGCCGCCGCCGAGCTGCTCCACCTTCCACGGCCGGTCGGGTTCGAGCGAGTGGGCGGTGACCACGGTGGGCACGTTCTGAAACTCGCCGCCGATGATGCCGGCGAACTGGGCGTACCAGGTATGGGAGTGGATCACGTCCACCTCGGGAATCGCGGCCGCCATGGCCACGTCGGTGCCGAGGGTGCGCAGGGCACCGTTGGCGCCGGGTGGGAACGTCTCGGGGTGAGCCGTCGCGCCTTCGCGCGGCTCGCCCATGCACTGGACGTCCACCGATTCGCAGAACTTGCGCAGTTGCGGAACCAACTGCGCCACGTGCACGCCGGCGCCGCCGTAGATGGACGGGGGGTATTCGCGGGTCAGGATGGATACACGGAGTGACATAGGGGGATCGTGGCACACCGGTACCCCTCGCGCACCCCCTCCGCAGAGAACCACGCACAGCCGGGCACGAAACCAGCGAGTTTCTGGGTGGATCACCCGAACGGGTTGAGAATTTCATCGAGTTCTACTGTCACCGGCAACCGGTGGGGCCTATGTTCGGATCATGAGCAAACCGAGCGTCCTCGCCATCGTTCTGGCAGGCGGCGAAGGCAAGCGACTCATGCCACTGACGGCTGACCGCGCCAAGCCGGCCGTGCCCTTCGGGGGCACCTACCGGCTGATCGACTTCGTCCTGTCGAACCTCGTCAACTCCGACCTGCGCAAGATCTGCGTCCTGACCCAGTACAAGTCGCATTCGCTCGACCGGCACATTTCGGTCACGTGGCGCATGTCGACCCTGCTGGGTGCCTACGTCACCTCGGTGCCGGCCCAGCAGCGCACCGGCAAGCAGTGGTTCCAGGGCAGCGCCGATGCGATCTACCAGTCGATGAACCTGATCAACGACGAAGACCCCGACTACGTTGTGGTCTTCGGCGCCGACAACATCTACCGCATGGACGTGTCGCAGATGCTCGACCAGCACATCGAGTCGGGCCTCGACTGCACGGTGGCAGGCATTCGAGTGCCGCGCTCTGAGGCGACCGCCTTCGGCGTGATCGACGCCGACGAGAACAACAAGATCAAGACGTTTCTCGAGAAGCCGGCCGACCCGCCGGGCCTGCCCGACAGCCCGGATGAGTCGTTCGCGTCGATGGGCAACTACATCTTCACCCGCAAGGCGTTCGTCGAAGCCTTGAACGACGACGCGGCTCGCGACACCAAGCACGACATGGGCGGCAACATCGTGCCCGACTTCGTGGGCGCGGGTCGTGCCGGGGTGTACGACTTCACCAGCAACGACGTGCCGGGGTCGACCCAGAAAGACCGCAATTACTGGCGCGACGTCGGCACCATCGCCGCTTACCACAACGCGCACATGGATCTGGTGTCGGTCGAACCCGAGTTCAACCTGTACAACCGCAAGTGGCCGATGTTCACCGACCAGGTGCAGGCGCCGGGCGCCAAGTTCACCTTGCGCGGCAACGCCGAAGACTCGATCGTCAGCGCGGGTTGCATCATCTCGGGCGGTGACGTCGACCGTTCGGTGCTGTCGCCGAACGTCCGTGTGCACAAGTGGTCCAAGGTCGAGGAGTCGATCCTGTTCCCCGGTTGTCAGATCGGACGCAACGCGGTGGTGCGGCGGGCGATTCTCGACAAGAACGTGCATGTGCCCGACGGCGTCGAGATCGGTGTCGATCCCGAACACGACAAGGCTCGCGGCTTCTACCACGAAGAGGGCATCACGGTGGTGCCGAAGAACTTCCCGATTCCGAGTCCCTGAGCCCAAAGGACGCGACCCCGGGACGAGTGGAAACACTCGGCCCGGGGTTTAGTCCGTTCGAGGACGCGGGTCGGCACGAGAGCGGTCGCGTGCAGGGGTGAGATCCCGGCGTTCGCCGGGATGACGGGGTGTAGCCGGTCGTCATCCCGGGCTTGACCCGGGATCTGAGACTCGACCAGAGCGCAGGGGGAGATCGCGGCGTTCGCCGGGATGACGGAATGGAGCAACTCTCGCCCGGAGAAGGCAAGTGTGAAGCGGACTGGGCGGCACCCCGTCCGGGTAGGCGGGCGTGAGGCGGCTCGTCGGCCAACAACGAGACGGATTCGACGCAGAGGAGTCGGCCGACGAGCTCCGCTTGGGCGGGACGGGGTGCCGTCCGGTCCGCGGAGCGGAACTTTGACGAAGGAGCGCAGCCCAGAACCAAACGTGCAACAACGTCGACAAGAGAGAGATCCCGGCGGTCGCCGGGATGACGAAGGGGGGCCTGATGACGAAGGGCGCGGGTGCGACGGTCTATGCCATCGTGACGGGCGAAGGCGTCCGCTCAGGCCTTGACGGCCACCAGCAGCCCGTCGCCGACCGGCAGCAGGGTGGCGGTGAAGTCGTCCATCTCTTGCACGGCCTGCAGCGACTCGCGAATGATCAGCGTTTCGTCGTCTTCGTTGGCCTCGTCGGCGATCAGGCCCTTCCACAGCGCGTGGTGCAGCACCAGCACACCGCCGGAGCGCAATAGCCGTTGCGCCTGGGCGACGTATTCGACGAACTCGAGCGGATCGCCGTCCACCACCACCAGGTCGTAGGCGCCGTCGCTCAGCTTGGGCAGCACGGTGAGCGCCGAGCCCGCGATCAGCCGCACCCGTCGGGTCGGAATGCCCTCGGCGGCGAAGATCTGCCTCGCGGCCACCTGGTGCTCGTTCTCGAGGTCGATGCTGGTGAGAATGCCGTCGGGTGCCATGCCGCGAATCAGGGCCAGACCCGACACGCCGGCGCCGGTGCCGATCTCGACCACCGCTCGGGCGTGCATCAGTTTGGCCAGAAACGTCAGCGTCGACGTGACGCCCTGGCTGGCCGAACCAAGGGCGAGTTGGCGGCTCGCAGCCCGGGCCAGGCGCATGGTGTCGTCGTCGGCGATGAACGACTCAGAGAACGCCCACGAGGGCGACGGGGTTGAGGTCGCCTTGGCGGCCGAACGCGATGCAGGAGTCACGGGGCAACCCTAGCGAATACGCTCCCGGCGCCGCCGGGTGCCCAGGCATCAGGCGACCCATCCGTCTACACTGCGGCCATGCCCCAGCCTCCTTTCGGACGTCTGATCACCGCGATGGTCACACCGTTCGGCCCCGACGGGGCCGTCGACCTCGATCGAGTGCGAAAGCTGGCGGGCCACCTGGTGGACGCCCAGAACCACGACGCCCTGGTGATCAACGGCACGACGGGGGAGTCGCCCACCACCACCGATGCCGAGAAGTCCGACTTGATTGCCGCGGTGGTGGCCGAGGTCGGCGATCGCGCGAAGGTGCTGGCCGGGGTGGGCACCAACAGCACCCGGCACACGATCGAACTCGCCAAGCAGGCCGAGCAGGCCGGCGCCGACGGGCTGCTGGTGGTCACGCCCTACTACTCCAAGCCCCCGCAGGACGCGCTGCTGGCCCACTTCACCGCCGTCGCCGACGCCACCCAGCTGCCCGTGATGCTCTACGACATTCCGCACCGGTCGGGGGTGCCGATCGAGACCGCCACCTTGATCGAACTGGCCGCCCACCCGCGCATCGTCGCGGTCAAAGACGCCAAGGGCCTATTGGTGGCTTCGAGCACGGTCATCGCGGCCACAGAGTTGGCGTACTACTCCGGTGATGACGCGTTCACGTTGCCCCTGCTGAGCGTGGGCGGGGTGGGGGTGGTGGGCACGTCCACCCACTTCACCGGGGCGCGCACGAAGACCATGATCGAGAAGTTCTTGGCCGGTGACCTGGCCGGCGCCATCGCCGACAACCAGTCGCTGCTGCCGGTGTTCACCGGAGTGTTCGCCACCCAGGGCTGCATGCTGGTGAAGGCCGGCCTGGCCGCGCGGGGCTTCGGCCCAGCTGTGGTGCGCCAGCCCCTGTTGCCGGCGTCCGACCAACAAGCGGCTGCGTTCGTCGCCCTGCTGGACGCCGCCGGCCTGTAGCCGGGCCGGGCGAAAGACCCGGGGACGGGTCTCGGTTGCCGCCCGCGTGAACCGAAAACTCGCAACCGCCCATGGGGGACCGCTCACACCTACAGTCACCGAGGCCCTCATCGTGACGTGGAATCGGGTACTGGTTGGGCGCACTAATGTGTGCTCATGGACTTCAACGCGGGCGAGGTGATTCTGCTGCTCGTGTTCGCCATCGTGTTGTTCGGCCCCGAGAAGCTGCCCGAGCTCGCCCGCAAGTCGGCCCGGCTGCTGCACTACTTTCGCCGCATCGCCAACGACGCGCAGGGTCGGCTGCGGCAAGAACTGGGGCCCGAGTTCGCCGATCTGGAACTGTCCGACCTGAATCCCCGAAACTTCGTCGCCAAACACCTCGGGGCCGACGCCGCGGCCGATCTGGACGACGTGGCAAAAGAACTCAAGGGCGCCCGCACCAGCATCGACGAAGCACTGCACGCCAGCGGCACGTCCAGCATTCCCGACGGCGACGCCGTCGAGGTGCCGGTGCCGGCTCCGCGGCCCACACCCTTCGACACCGAAGCGACCTGAGCCGCACACCGGGGCGAGTACGCGCTACCGTTCCCAGGTGAGCTCAACGTCGTCCATCTTCGTGTCGCGCATCAAGGGACTTCCCCTGCTCGACACCGCCGGCGACCAGGTCGGCAAGGTTCGTGACGTCGTGCTGCAGAACCGGCCGGGCAAGCGCGCGCCGCGGGTCAAGGGTCTGGTGGTCGAGCTGTTCGCTCTGCGCCGCATCTTCTTTCCCATGGTGCGGGTGCATTCGATCGACGCCAATCAGGTGATCATCTCGGGCGTGGTCAACACGCGTCGGTTCGAACCACGCGAATTCGAGAATCTCGCCATCGACGATCTGTTCGACCGCACCGTGTACCGGCGGGGCAACGATCAGCCGTTCATCATCTACGACCTGGCAATCCGTCAGGTGCGGCCGCGGGATTGGGAGCTGTCCGAGGTGGCGCTGCGCGACCAGACCCGGCGGCGTCCGTTCGCGAAACCGCACGTGCAGATCGTGGCGTGGAGCGAAGTGCCCGATTTTGCGCTGATTCCCGGTCGTAGCGCCGATCAGGTGCTGGCAGAGTTGCAGGAGATGAAGCCCGCCGATGTGGCCCGTGAGCTACACGACATGGACCCGCAGCGCCGTGCTGAGGTCGTGCAGGCGATGGACGACGAACTGCTGGCCGAGGCGCTGGAGGAACTGCCCGAAGACGAACAGGTCGAGGTGATCCAGTCGCTCGAGGCCGAGCGGGCCGCCGACGTGCTGGAAGAGATGGACCCCGACGACGCCGCCGACCTGATCGCCGAGCTGGCGCCCGAAGTGGCCGAGGACATTCTCGAGCGCATGGAGCCCGAAGAGGCCGAGGACGTCCGATCGCTGCTCAGTTACGACGCGGCCACCGCCGGCGGTCTGATGACGCCCGAGCCGGTGATTCTGGCCCCTGACGCCACCGTCGCCGACGCGCTGGCGATGATGCGCGACGAGGAACTGACCCCGGCCCTGGCGTGCCTCGCGTTCGTGTGCCGTTCGCCGCTCGACACCCCGACGGGACGGTTCCTGGGTGCGGTGCACATTCAGCGGCTGCTGCGCGAGCCGCCGTCCACCCTGGCGGCCGCGTTGGTCGACAAGGGCATCACGCCGTTGCTGCCCGACTCGAACATCGCGTTGGTGTCGCGCTACTTCGCCACCTACGACCTGGTCTGTGCGCCGGTGGTGGACGCAGACGGACGGCTGTTGGGTGCGGTCACCGTCGACGACGTGCTCGACCACATTCTGCCCAACGACTGGCGGGGCGTTCAGCTCGACCAACTGCGGCAGGGGGTGTAGCCGGTGTCGAGCAGCGATCGTCTGAGCACGCCGGGGCGGGAGCGCCGGCTGCTGCCGAAGGTGCGAATGGACTCGGAGGTTTTCGGTAGTTTCGCCGAAGGGTTCGCCCGGTTCATGGGCACGGCCAGCTTTCTGATCTGGATGACGGTGATCATCGTCGCCTGGATCGCGTGGAACGTCTTCGCGCCCGCCGCATGGGCGATCGACCCCTTTCCGTTCATCTTCTTGACCCTGCTGCTGTCGTTGCAGGCCTCGTACGCGGCCCCGTTGATTCTGCTGGCGCAGAACCGGCAAGAGGCCCGCGAGCGGGTCAGCCTCGAACACGACCGCGAGG
Source organism: Micropruina glycogenica (assembly GCF_900289045.1). Classification (GTDB taxonomy): domain Bacteria; phylum Actinomycetota; class Actinomycetes; order Propionibacteriales; family Propionibacteriaceae; genus Micropruina; species Micropruina glycogenica. Next base: position 2,459,661 of record NZ_LT985188.1, on the reverse strand, counting down.
TGGCCGCTCAGGCCCGGGCCGACACCGACTTCCTGGCCCGTGAGATCGCAGCCCTGCGCATGCGCATCGGCGATCTTGCCACCCGCGACTTCATTCGCAGCGAGTTGCGCGACCTGCTCGAAGACCTCGACCGCGGTGACGACAAAGACGGCAAGGAGCCGCGTCCGTCCCGCTGACACCAAATGGGGACGGTTCTCTTTTTGGCTCAGGGGACGGTTCTCTTTGTGGCTCGGCCGAGTCCCCTGCCTTGCTGACCTGCGTTCGGGGACGGGGATTGTTGCGCCGACTGAGCACGCGGGAGTGAGCCAGAAGTAGAACCGTCCCCTGAGCCAGAAGTAGAACCGTCCCCGATCTGGCTCAATCCGGCTCAGCTGATACGGCATACCCGTTCGGGACGACCCCTGCCGCCGGAGTAGGGTGAATCGCATGCCCGATAACGAACTGCTCGACGCCGTCCGCGAGGCGCTGGCCGGGGTGGTCGACCCTGAGATCAAGCGTCCGATCACCGAACTCGGCATGGTCGAGTCGTTGAGCATCGACGACGACGACGTGGTGTCGCTGACGGTACTGCTCACCATTCCCGGCTGCCCGATGAAGAGCACGATCGAGCATGACGTCACCGCGGCCGTCACCGGCGTGTCGGGTGTGGGTGGCATCAACCTCACCCTGGGCGCGATGAACGACGAGCAGCGCGCCGAGATGAAGCGTCAACTGCGCGGCGGCGTCGCCGAGCGCTCCATTCCGTTCGCCGACCCCAACAACCTCACCCAGGTGATCCTCGTGGCCAGCGGCAAGGGCGGCGTGGGCAAGTCGTCGGTGACGGTCAACCTCGCCATGGCACTGGCCGAGCGCGGCAAATCGGTGGGCGTACTCGACGCCGACATCTACGGTCACTCCATTCCGCAGATGCTGGGCGTGGCCGAGTACAGCCCCACCTCGCTCGACGGCATGATCCTGCCCGTGCCCACCATGGGCCTGAAGGTGATCTCGATGGGCATGCTCAAGGCCAGCCGCGACCAGGTGATCGCCTGGCGTGGGCCGATTCTCGACCGCGCCCTGCACCAGTTGCTGTCGGACGTGTTCTGGGGCGACCTGGACTTTCTGCTGCTCGACCTGCCGCCCGGCACCGGCGACGTCGCGCTGTCGCTCGGCCAGAAGCTGCCCAACGCCGAGGTGCTGGTGGTCACCACACCGCAGCAGGCGGCCGCCGAAGTGGCCGAACGGGCCGGCACCATGGCGTCGATGATGGACCAGAAGGTGATCGGCGTGGTCGAGAACATGAGCTACCTCGACGTCGATTGCCCGCACTGCGGCGAATCGCACCGGGTGGACGTGTTCGGCACCGGTGGCGGCGCCGAGGTCGCGTCGACCCTCACCACACGACTGGGCTACGACATTCCGCTGCTGGCCGAGGTGCCGCTCGACCCGTCGGTGCGGGTGGGCGGCGACGACGGTTTTCCGGTGGTGGTGGCCGACCCGTCGCGGCCCGGCGCGGTGGCCCTGAGCGGCCTGGCCGACACGCTGGCCGCACGACGCCGTTCACTGGTCGGACGAAACCTGAACCTCACCCCAGTGGGCTGATCGGGGTCGAGACGGCAGCGGCGAAGTACAGGTGGTCGCGCACCGAGCGCTGACCGCCTTCGCCGTCGCGCTGACCAGGCGCAAGCCCCGGTGGCGGCTGAGCTAGTGCTGTTTTCGCTGGTCGAGCTGGTCGACACCCGTTGTTGCCAGGGTTTCGACCAGGTCAACCACCGACCCGCACGTTGAGCAGCCACTCCCCAAAGGCCAGCCGAGCAGCAGCTACGAAGGCGAACGCCGGGTCGCCGCAGGGTGCGCCGGCGCACCCGCCGCTGATCGCAGAACGAGGCCCGCACCCTGTGGCGGTGCGGGCCTCGTCGTCTGCGGGGGCGGGTGAGGGGCAGTTCAGAGGCTGGGGTCCTCGGGTACTTCGAACTCGGTTTCGCCCAGCTCTGGCCGCACGATCAGCACGTCGCACGACACCCGCCGGGTGACCTCTTCTGCGGTCGAACCCAGCAGCCGGGTGGCCAGGCTGGTGTCGCGGACGGCGCCCAGCACGATCAGTTCGGCGCCGTGATCGTCGGCCACGTCGATCAGGGCCTCGGCCGCCTCGCCGTCCACCAGCAGTGCCCCGGTGACGGTGGCACCCTCGTCGGCGGCCACCTGAACGGCGGTGCTGAGCGCTTGGCCGGCCGCGGTGCGTCCGAGCACCTGACCGGTTCTCGAATCGCCGCCCAGGGTGGCGACGTTCTTGGCCTCGTCACGGCGCGACAGCGTCGAGTAGGCGCAGACGATCACCAGGTCGGCGTCGTCGTGTTTGGCCAGCCAGGCGGCTCGTCCGACGGTGGGTTCGGCCAGCGCCGAGCCGTCGGTGCCCACCACGATGGTGCGGTAGTCCTTCATTGTCATGGCAGCTCCTCAGTGCCCGCCCATGGGCATCGCGCCCACGTCGTCGACGTCGCGCACCGCCCTGGACTCTTTGAGCCACAGCATCAGCAGCGCGGCGATGGCCAAGAAGGCGGCAGAGAACAAGATCGCGTTACCCGGGTTGTCGCCCAGCAGATGAGTGTAGATCCACCCGAAGGTCACCGACTGAATGAGCATCGGAATGACGATCATCATGTTGATGATGCCCATGTAGACGCCCAGCCGGGTGGACGGCACCATGCGCACCGCCATGATGTACGGCACGCCCATGATCGAGGCCCACGCGATGCCGAAGCCGACCATCGGAATGAAGATCAGGTACTGGTTGGTCAAGAACGGCACGATCGCGAGGCCGACCGCGGCCAACAGCAGACACGCGCAGTGCACCAGCTTGGCACCGCGCTTGCGGGCGAAGGCGACCAGCCCGAACGCCACGCAGAACGTCACGATGTTGTACCAACCGTTGACCAGGCCCGTCCACGCCACGGCCTCTTCTTTGCCCTGATCGGTCTGGGGGAACATGTTCTGCGCGATGGTCAGGGCGATGAACTGCCAATAGATCACCAGGCCGTACCACTGAAAGAAGTAGACCAGGGCCAGCTTGCGCAGTTCGACCGGCATGTCGCGAATCGCCTCGCCGATCTCGGCGATCGCGGGGCCGAAACCGCCCTTCTGGTTGCGCATCGCCTCGAGCTCTTCGGGGCTGGGCGGAATCTCGGGCGTACGCAGCACCGAGATCAGCACCGAGCCGATCGAGCAGACGGCGCCGAGCATGAACGACCCGACCACCCAGTAGGGAATGCCGGCGTCGGTCGAGCCCTGGATCAACTTCTGGAACACGAACAGCGACAGGTTGGCCAAGGTGATGCCCAGGCCGGTGAAGAACGACTGGGCGAGGAAGCCCTTGCCCAACTGTGACGGCGGCAGCTTGTCGGCGATGAACGCCCGGTAGGGCTCCATCGCGGTGTTGTTGCTGGCGTCGAGCAGCCACAGCAGCAGCACGGCCATCCAGACCGCGGTGACGAAGGGGAACAGGAACAGGCAGATGCTGCAGCCGATCGCCCCGATCAGGAAGAACGGCTTGCGCCGCCCCCACCGCGGGCTCCAGGTGCGGTCGGACAGGGCGCCGATCAGCGGCTGGATCAGCAGGCCTGTGATCGGGCCGGCCAGGTTAAGAATCGGCAGGTCGTGGGGGTTGGCGCCGAGAAACTCGTACACCGGGTTCACGGCCGTCTGCTGCATGCCGAAGCTGTACTGAATGCCGAAGAAGCCGAAGTTCATGACCAGGATCTGCGGCATCGTCATCAGCGGCTTGGTGCGAACGATGCTGACGTGCTGCAGGTTCGGGGCGTCGGTGCTCATCGGCCGGCCTCCCGATTCGTCGTGGCGAGGTAGTCGGCCAGCCTGGTGAGTTCGGCCTCCCACGCGGTGCCGTGCCAACTGGCGACGTCGGCCTCGTAGGGGCCCTGGATGATGCGCACCAGGGTGTTGTCGCGGCCCATGCGGGTGAACTCGACCCGAAGCTCAAGCGGAACGTTGGGGTCGATGCCGGGGTCGCCGGTGATCTTCTCGCTCGACACGAACACGTCTGGCTCGAAGTACTCGGTGTAGACGCCGTCGGTGCCCACCCGGGTGCTCGGGTCTGCGTCGCGCACCTTGACGTGGTGGTGACGTCCACCCAGCGCGAGTTCGCCGCTGACGGTGTCTGTTTCGACGTGCCAGCCGGGCGAACCTCGCCACTGAGCCAGTTCTTCGGGTTGTGTCCAGGCTCTGAACACACGTTCACGGGGAGCGTCGAACTCTCGCTCCACCGTGACGATCACATTGGCGGTCACGCGTCACCTTCTTCGTTGGGTGGGTACACCGGGCGCCGCTTTGCGCTCGGTTGTGCAAATCTTGCACCGTCAGTGTGACATTGACCACCCTTTGGGTAAACCGGTTGCACACTCTGGCGGAAGAATGTGTCTTGTTGGCATCACTTGCAGCAGAATGGCAACGGCGTGGCCTGCGACGGGCGAGTTCCGTTGCCGGTGCCCGAACCTGAATAGGCTGGTGAAGTGATCGACAACCCTGCGACAGAGGGCGACGACTCACCGTTTCGCGCCGTGCGTGGGGCCGGCCGGGGTGTGCGGCTGATCGACGTGGCGAATGCCGCCGGGGTGTCGGTCGCCACCGCGTCGCGGTCGCTGCGCGGGGTCGCCAAGGTGTCGCCGGCCACCCGCGAACGAGTGCTGGACGCGGCCCGCGAACTTTCCTACGGCGTCGCGCCGCGACTGTTCGAAGCGCAGCCCGCCCAGCCCGGTGCCCCGGTGGTCGCGGTGATTCTGCCCTTCTTCACCCGCTGGTACTTCTCGACCGCCACGGCGGCCGCGCTGGACCACCTGCGCGCCAACGGCTACGACGTGCTGCTCTACCACCTGGGCACCGCCGAGGTGCGCGACCAGTTCTTCGAAACGCTGCCGCTCGCCGGCCGGGTGCAGGGCGTTCTCTCGCTGTCGATGCCGCTCGGCGAACACCACACGCTGGCGTTGCGGGCACTCGGACTGCCGCTGGTGAGCATCGGTTCGCACATCGACGGGTGGCCGTCGGTGGGCATCGACGACGTGGCCGCAGGGGCGCTCGCCGTGAACCATCTGCTCAATCAGGGGCACCAGCGTATCGGCCTGATCGCCGGCGCGGTCGACGACGCCCGCTTCGACTTCACCGCCTCGGTCGCCCGGCGGCTCGGTTACGAGCAGGCGCTCAACGCGGCCGGCATCGACTTCGATCCGGCGCTGGTGGTCGAGGGTCCGCACGGCATCGAGGGTGGGGCCCAGGCCATGATCGAACTGCTGGGTCGGCCGCACCTGCCAACTGCCGTACTCGCGGAGTTCGACGAACTGGCGATCGGGGCGCTCTGGGCGCTACGCCGCGCCGGGTTGCAGGTGCCGCGCGACGTGTCGGTGATCGGTATCGACGACATGGACACGGCCCGCTTCGTCGACCTCACCACCGTGGCTCAAGACGTGGTGGCTCAGGGACGCTACGCGGCCGTCCAACTCATTCGGCTGCTCAGCGGCGAGGCGGACCCCGACGACGCCGTGCAGCGGCTCGAGCCGATTCGGTTGGTGCTGCGCGAAAGCACCGCACCGCCGCACCGAGGGCGTGCGGCCGGGGCGTCGCTGCTCAGCTCCAATGAGTCCTGAGCGACGGCCCCGCTGGGTTTGCCCGGCGGCTGATCGGGTAGACCAGAGGGTGAGCGGGTCAACCAGAGGGTGAGCCGGAATGACTTCTGGGCCGCCCAGCGCTGACAATGAACAGACGCGCGGAACGTCCGTGCGGCATGGAAGGAAAGCGATGACTCAGCCCAACCCACGGCTCAGTTCGCTGTTCGAACTCGAGTACCCGCAGACGGTGGGCGTCTACGACGGCTACCCGCAGGCGCAGGCCGCCGTCGATTATCTGGCCGATCAGAAGTTCGCGGTCGAGAACCTGGCGATCGTCGGCACCGACCTGAGGTCGGTCGAGCGGGTGACCGGACGGCGCAACTGGGGAACCGTCATGGTGCAGGGCCTGCAGAGCGGACTGTCGACCGGTCTGATGGTCACGTTCATTCTGTGGTTTCTGCAGCCGCAGACCAACCCGCTGGTGCTGCTGCCCGGTGCATTGCTGATCGGCATTCTGATCGGCATCGCCTTCGCGGCGATCGGGTACGCCGCCTCACGCGGCAAGCGTGACTTCAACTCGATCAGCCAGACGGTGGCGAACAAGTACGAGCTGCTCTGCGAGCACAAGGTGGCGGGGCAGGCGCGTGAGTTGCTCACGCGCATGCCGGGCGCGCGGGCTGCGGCGTTCGACCCGCGTAACCAGCCGTGGCAGCCCCCGCAGCAGCAGTATCCGTCACAGGCCGGTTACCCCCAGCAGCCCTACGGGCAGCCTCCGGCCCAGCAATCGCCGTACGGTCAGCAGCAGACCTACGGGCAACCGCAGGCCTACGGCCAAGCCCCCACGCAGGCCTCGCCGCAGCAGGCGCCCAGCCAACCCTCGGCCGAGTCGTACGATCGGGGCGAGGGCATCGGCCGGGCACCGTCGTCCGATAACCAGAACGAGCAGGACGGACGCACCCCGCGCGGCGACAACTGAGCCTCGATCGTCTGGTCAGGCGAAGCGAAAGGGCCGCCCCCGGTTGGGGGCGGCCCTTTCTTGGGTTCGGGTGGCTCAGCGCTGCCCGGCGTTGCGCTCGTCGAGGGAGACAGTCTTGGTGATCTTGTCGGCGAACGTCTGCTTCTTGGCGTCCCACAAGGGGAACAGCCAGCCGATCAGGCAGGCCCACGAGTCGAGCAGGTGGCACACCGCACGCAGCACGGCCGTGTTGACCGTCGGAGTCTGGCCGCTGTCGGCCATCACCACGCGCACCTGGGCGATCTTGTGGCCGAACGAGTAGCCGGTGGTGGCGAGGCGGTAACCGGTGTTATAGCACCAGAAACCGAGCGTGAGCACGGTGCTCAGCAGGTTCGCCACGGATGACGTGCGGTCGGCAAAGATCAGTCCGATGATCATCGAGACCACGATCCCTGGAGCGACGAAGTCGATCAGGCCGCCCAGAGCGCGACGTCCCCAGGTGGCGAGCACCGGGCCCGAGGGGGCATAGGGGTTGGGCTGGTAGCCACCGGGTGCACCGTACGGCGAAGGGGCCCCGTAGCCGGCGTTGGGAGCCCCGTAGGGGGTCTGGGCACCCGCATTGGGGTCGTACCCGCCGGTGGCGTTCGGGCCGTAGCCGCCGGCAGGCGCTCCGTAAGGAGCAGCGGGGGGCTGCTGGCCGTACCCCGGTTGCTCCTGGCCGTACCCGGGCTGCTGCTGGCCGTACTGGGGCTGCTGGCCATACTCGGGCTGCTGCTGGCCATACCCGGGCTGCTGGCCATACTCGGGCTGCTGCTGGCCATAGCTCTCTTGGCCCTGAGCACCGTAGCTCGGGGTCTGGCCGAAGCTCTGGTCGCTGCCGCTGGGGGCCCCGTAGCCGGGTGGGGTGTAGCCGCCGGCCGCGGGGGCGTCGCTGCCGCTGGGGGCCCCGTAGCTGGGTGGGGTGTAGCCGCCTGCCGCGGGGGCGTCGCTGCCACTTGGGGCGGAGTAGCTGGGCGGGGTGTAGCCCGACTGCTGGCCCTGGCCGGCATCGGCACCGGGGGGCGTGTACCCAGGCGGTGAGTACGGGGGAGGGGTCGAGCCCTCGTCGGATTCGGTGGGCTTCTGGTCGTTGTTACCGGGCTGGTTGGTCACGGTTGCTCCTGGGTTTCGCGTTCAGGTGAGTGTGATCCTACGGGCGCGCGGCTCACATGCACCGGCACCCTTCGGCGTTTGATGGCGATAATGAACGTCGTGCCGTTGAAATCGACCGCCGCCGGGCCCTTTCAGCCCGTCACCGCCCTGCGCGGGCTGGCCGCCTTCGCGATCGTGGGGGTAGGGATCAGCGGCGTGGCCGCGGTCACCGGATGGGGCCTGCCGTGCCCGTGGCGCGCACTCACCGGCACGCTCTGCCCGCTGTGCGGCGCCACCCACGTCGGCATGGCCCTACTGCGCGGAGATCTGGCCGCGGCCTGGGCGGCCAACCCGTTCGTGCTGGCCGGCTTGGTGGTGCTGGTCGGCTTGGGTGTGATCTGGACGATCGAGGCGCTCGGTGGGCCGGCCGTCCGTGCACCCCGGGGGGTACGGCTCGACGGTCGTGGCGTCTGGGTCACGATCGGCCTGCTCGCGTTCGCGTTCACCCTGTGGCGCAACCTGGCCGGTGCCGCGGGTTGAGCCGGTACCCACGAGCCGTGGATCAGCCTGGGAAGGGTGTTGATCAACGGCCCTCGCTGGTTGAGCTTGTCGAAACCCCCTGGCCGGGCAAGGTCTCGACAGGCTCGACCAACGATGGTCAGCGCTTGCCTAACTGTCGGCCATGTCGCCGGCGAGAAACTCCGAGTAGGCGGGCAGGTCGAGTTGGCCCGAACCCGAGACGCCGATGACGATCACTGGCGAGGTGCCGTCTTCGGCCGCCTGTCGGGCTTCGCGCAGTGCGCCGGCGATGGCGTGGTTCGACTCCGACGCCGGCACGATGCCCTCGGTGCGGGCGAACAGCACTCCGGCGGCGAACGCCTCGCGCTGCTTGACGCTGATCGCGTCCATCATGCGCAGGTGCTTGACGAAGCTGAGCAGCGGCGCCATGCCGTGGTACCTGAGGCCGCCGGCGTGCACGGGGTCGGGCACGAAGTCGGGGCCCAGGGTGTACATCTTCAGCAGCGGGGTCATGCCTGCGGTGTCGCCGAAGTCGTAGCGGTATTCGCCCTCGGTCAGGGACGGTGCCGCCTTGGGTTCGCACGCCACCAGCCGGGTGGACGTCCGGCCGTCCAGGTTCTCGCGCAGGAACGGCAGCGTCAGCCCGCCCAGGTTCGAACCGCCGCCGGCACAGCCGTACACCACGTCTGCCTGCTCTTCGCCGAACTCCGCCAGTTGCTGCAGCGCCTCCTGACCGATCACCGTCTGGTGCAGCAGTACGTGGTTGAGCACAGAGCCCAGCGAGTACGACGAGTTCGGATCGGCCGCAGCCACCTCGATCGCCTCAGAGATCGCCATCCCCAGCGAGCCGGACGTGTCGGGGAAGCGCTCCTGGAACGAGCGCCCCGCCTGGGTGAGGTCGGACGGGGACGAGTGGACGGTCGCCCCAAAGGTCTCCATCAGCACGTGCCGGTACGGCTTGCCCTCGTACGACGACCGCACCTGCCAGATCTCGCACTCGAGGTCGAACACGTCGCAGGCGAACGCCAGGGCCGAGCCCCATTGGCCGGCGCCGGTCTCGGTGGTCAGCTTGGTGCGTCCGGCCTCTTTGTTGAAGTAGGCCTGGGCGACGGCCGAGTTGGTCTTGTGCGAGCCGACGGGGGACGCGCCCTCGTACTTGTAGTAGATGCGGGCAGGCGTGCCGAGTTCCTGCTCGAGCCGCCAGGCCCGAATCATCGGCGACGGTCGCCAGAGCCGGTAGATGTCACGCACGGCCTGCGGAATCTCGATCCAACGCTCGGTGCTCGCCTCTTGCGCGATCAGCCCCATCGGAAACAGCGGGGCCAGGTCGTCCGGCGTCAGCGGTTCGCGGGTGCCCGGGTGCAGCGGCGGCGGCGGAGCCTCGGGCAGGTCGGCGACGATGTTGTACCAGTGGGTGGGGATCTTCGACTCGTCGAGGACCACCTTCGTCTTCGTAGGTGCGCTCACGGTGCGGATGCTAGCGCCGTGCCGCAAGCCGCGTCATTCGATCTCGGACGGCTGTGCTCACAGCCACTTGAACTTGCGGAACAGCAGGTACAACACCACCATGCCGATCACGTTGACCGCCATCACCACGAAGTAGCTGCCCGCCCACGACAACTCGGGCATGTCGGTGAAGTTCATGCCGTAGATCGCGCCCAGCGTGGTCGGAATCGCCAGAATCGCCACCGCGGCCGAGATCTTGCGCATGTCGCGGTTGTCGGCCATCGACGCCCTGGCCAGCGCCGCCTGCAGAATGTTGGTCAGCTGGTCTTCCATGGCGCCGACCGTCTCACGCACCTGCTGCACGCGCTCGGCCAGTTCGCGAAAGTACGGCCGGGCGTCTTCGCCGATGGAGGGGAAGTCGCGCGTGCACAGGGCGGTCAGCGGTGCGCCGAGCGGCCCGACGCAGCGGCGGAACTCGATCAGTTCGCGCTTGATCGCGTAGGCCCGTTCGACGTCGGGTTGGCCGTCGTTGCCGAACACGAGCTCTTCACAGTCCTCGACGTCCTCCTCCATCTGCGCGGCCACCCGCTCGAAGTCGTCGATCGCCACCGACAGGCAGGCGTACAGCACCCGCGACGGGCCGAGCGGCATGTCGTCCGAATCCTGCTCGACCTCGCGCCGCACCTCGGCCATGCGCGTCGGCCCGCTGTGTCGTGAGGTCATCACGTACCAGTCGCCGAGAAACACCATCAGCTCGCCGGTGGTGACGATCTCGGCCGCCTCGTCGGCGCCCCGGTCGACGTAGGCGACGGTCGAGATCACGAAGAAAAGGTTCTCGTCGAACCGCTCCAGCTTCGATCGGCGGTGGCCGTGCACGGCGTCCTCGATGGCCAGTTCGTGCAGGCCTATCCGTTCGCCGAGCGCCTCCATGGTGGCCTCGGTGGGGTTGTGCAGGCCGATCCAGATGTAGCCGTCACCGTGCCGGGCCGCCCCCACCGCCTCGTCGAGCACCTCCGAGGGGCACGGGTGGCCGCCGACGTAACGCGACCAGATGAGTTCGGGGGGCATCTTTTTGGTGCCGAGGCCACGGGGCCGTTCGTGCGCGGAGTCCCAGTTGCTGCGAACCGTCATCGGAATGCCTCCTCACTAGGACCGCAGCCCATGGTAGGCCGATGTTCAGCGGTGTCCTAGTAGCCCGTCCATCCAGCTTTCGACGGCCTCGGCGGTGCGCGGCAGCCGCGCCGAGAGGTTCTCGCAGCCGGTCTCGGTGATCAGCACGTCGTCTTCGATGCGCACCCCGATGCCGCGCAGTTCGTCGGGCACCAGCAGGTCGGTCGACTTGAAGTACAGGCCCGGTTCGACGGTGATCACCATGCCGGGCCGCAGCACGGCGTCGCGGTAGTTCTCTTGCCGCGCCTGCGCGCAGTCGTGCACGTCGATGCCCAAGTGGTGGGACGTTCCGTGCACCATCCAGCGCCGGTGGTGGCCCCCTTGCTCGGGGTCCAGCGTCTGCTCGACAGACACCGGCAGCAGCCCCCACTCGAGCAGGTGCTCGGCGATCACCCGGATCGCCGCGGCGTGCACGTCGGAGAACTTGGCCCCCGGCTTGGCCGCCGCCATGCCGGCCTCTTGGGCCGCGAGCACCGCGTCGTACACCTTGCGCTGGGCCGGGGTGAACCGTCCGCCCACCGGCAGGGTACGGGTGATGTCGGCGGTGTACAGGCTGTCGAGCTCGACACCGGCGTCGAGCAGCAACAGGCCGTCGGGGGTCAAGTCGCCGTCGTTGCGAATCCAGTGCAGCGTGTTCGCGTGATCGCCGGCCGCGGCGATGGTGTCGTAGCCCACCGCGTTGCCCGCGTGCCTGGCGTGCAACCCGAACACGCCCTCGACCCAGCGTTCGCCACGGCCGCGCCGGACGGCCTCGGGCAGGGCGGCCACCACGGCCTCGAAGCCGTCGGCGGTCACGTCGCAGGCGACCCGCATCTGCTCGATCTCGAAGTCGTCCTTGACCAACCGCAGCTCGCTCAGCGCGACGGTCAACTGCATGTCGCCGGCCGCCTCGGCGCCCAGGCCCAGCGCGGTGCGCTGGCCGTTCAGCTGCGCGGTGAGCTGCGCGTCGGCGTCCGACACGATCAGCACCCGGGTGGCGCCGGCGTTCTTCGCCAGCGCCTCGGACAGTTGGCTGATCGGCGCGCAGGCCAGCCCGGTGAGCGCCTCCATCTCGCCCAGCGACTCGCGCTGGCCGACCCACATCTCGCCGTAGCGCGAATCGGCGTAGAACTCGCGATCGGTGCGGGGCACCCGCGGCTTGAAGTACAGCGTGGCGTCGTGGCCGTCGTCGGTGGGTTCGAGCACCAGCACGGCAGCGGGCTCGCGGTCGGTGCCCAGCCCGGTCAGGTGCGCGAACGCCGAGTGCGGCCGAAACCGGTAGTCGGTGTCGTTGGACCGCACCGACAGGTCGCCGGCGGGAATCACCAGCCGGTCACCGGGGAACTGCGCGCTCAGGGCTTCGCGGCGGGCCGGTGCGTACGCGGTGGCGGGCAGCGCGGCGGGCGGTACGTCGGAGTAGGGCGCCCAACCCTGCGGAATGAACGCCCGGAACGGCTCAGAGAAGGGGCTCTGCCGGTTGGGCAGCTCCTGGTTCTCGCCCTCGGCCGGGCCGGTCTCGTCGGCCACGATCAGCTGTTCCAGCGCAGCATGGCCCACGATTCCTTCTCGCGGCCCAGAATCGAGATGCTGGCCACTTCGAGCGGAAACGCCTGGCCGAAGATCAGCGGAAAGTCCATCCAACACAGGGCCAACACCCGCGAGGCGTGGCCGTGGCCGAAGCAGATCGCCTTGTCGACGCCTGATGCCCGCACCCGGTGAACGACCCGGGTGAGCCGCTCACGCACCTGGTCGGCGGTTTCGCCGTTCGGCACACCGTTGAACCACAGCCGCCAACCGTGGTGGTCCTCGCGAATCTGCGCAGACGTCTTGCCCTCGTAGTCGCCGTAGTTCCACTCCTGAAGGTCGTCGGTGACCTCGTAGTCGGTGAAGCCGGCCAGTTCGGCGGTCTTGCGGGCGCGCATGCGTGGGCTGGTCAACACCAGGCCGAACTCGCTCGGGTCGAGCCGCTCACGCAGGGCGGTCGCCTGCTTGACACCGTGCTCGGTGAGATCGAGATCGGTGAACGAGGTGTGCTGGCCGGACTTGCTCCATTCGGTCTGTCCGTGGCGGACGAGATACAGCAGGGTCATGCGCCCATCTAACCAGCGGCTAGAGTCGGAGGCCACAACTCCAGGAGGTCGCCATGCAGGCTGCTGCCACCGCTCAAACGAGGCTGCTGCAACTGCAGTCGATCGACACCGCGATCGCTCAGCTCGATCATCGGCGGCGCTCACTGCCCGAACTGGCAGCCATCGCCGAGCGCCAGGTGGTGCGCCGGCGGCAGGCCGAAGAGCTGATCGCCGCCAACACCGCGGTCAGCGATCTGGAGCTCGATCAGGCCAAGGCCGAGGACGATCTGGTGCCGGTGCGCCAGCGGTTGCAGCGCGATCAGCAGCGCGTCAACGACGGCACCGTCAGCGACCCCAAGCAGCTCAACGCCCTGTTGGACGAGATCGAGCACCTCAAGCGCCGCATCGTCGCCCTCGAAGACGACGAACTCGAGGTGATGGAACGGCTCGAGGCCGCCACCGGCGTCCGCGATCAACTGGTGGCCGACCGCGCGGCGGGTGAAGGTGAACTGCGCGCTCTGATCGCCGCGCGCGACACTCAGTTCGCCGAACTGGACGCCGAGCTGGCCGGCCAGCGCTCGCTGCGCGAAGGGCTGGTTGCCGAGCTGCCGGCCGACCTGGTGGACCTGTACGACAAGGTGCGCGCCAAGAGCGGAGGAGTGGGGGCTGCCGCGCTGGTGCAGCGTCGCTGTTCGGGTTGCCAGTTGCAGGTGAACGCCGCCGACCTGGTGCGCTACCGCCACGCGTCACCCGATGAGGTGCTGCGCTGCGAAGAGTGCAACCGCATTCTGGTGCGCACCGCCGAATCGGGGCTGTGATGGCCCGGGCGCCGAGGCTGCCGCAGGGCGTCGGCGGTTTCGACGAATCGACGGCGGCGCGGGTGCTGACCTTCGACCACGTCGGTATCACGGTGAGTGACCTCGACAGTGCAACGGCCTTCTTCGTCAGCCTCGGGCTGGAGGTCGAAGAACGTATGGCGGTTGACGGGGACTTCCTCGACACCGTGATCGGCATGACGGGTGCGCGCACGCAGATCGTCATGCTGCGAGCGCCCGACGGCGGCACCGGGGTCGAACTGTCGAGCTTCGATCGCCCCGACGTGCTGCCAGGCTCAGCCGCACCCACCAATCAGGCGGGATTGCGCAGCGTCGCGTTTCAGGTGGACGACATCGACGCCCTCGTCGAGCGGGTGGCGGCCGACGGCTACGGCCTGGTGGGCGGCATCGGCCAGTACGAGAACGTCTGGCGCATGGCGTACGTGCGTGGCCCCGACGGCATCATCGTCGCCCTCGCGCAACGCATCGACTGACGGGCAAGGGGACGGTTCTCCAACCGGGTAGGGGACGGTTCTCCGACCGGGTAAGGGACGGTTCTCCGACCGGGTAGGGGACGCTTCTCCAACCGGCAAGGGGACGGTTCTCCAACCGGGTAGGGGACGGTTCTCCAACCGCTGGAGAACCGTCCCCTGACCGCTGAGAAACCTCCCCTTCGCCCGTCGTGGTCATGCCGAGTGACCGGGCTGGAGGCTGCGGATCCGCACAGGCGGTCGTGCGGCGCCACATCGAGTCCGGCCGGTATCAAAGCGGCCTGCCGGGGCTACCTTGAGGTATGCGTTACCGGTCACGTTCGGTTCGTGGCATTCGGGCCTACGCGGTGTGCGGTGTGAACACCGTGTCGTTCGCCCTGACCGCCACCGAATTCGCCCGCAAGGGCCTGCTGGGGTTCTGCGTCGAACGCGCCGCCGAGGGCGGACCGTTCGTCTGGATGCGCGGGTTCAAGGTGTTCCCGTCGCTGGTGCGCGACCCCAAGCCGACTGATGAGGTGTCGACGTACACCCACCCGATTCAGGCGCTGGTGTGGGACGACTTCACGCTGCGTGGCGACACCACCTACACCTACCGCTTTCACCCGATGCGTGGGACGCCGGCCAAGCCGCGACGCAACAAGCCGATCACCATCACGGTGCACACGGAGCCGCTGCATGGCGGCGCCAATGACGTGGTCTTCAACCGCGGCGTGGCCTCGAGCCAGGCCTACCAGCGCCGGTTCAACGGGCTGCCGCCCGACGCCCAGCCGACCCCCGAGTTGCGGCAACAGGCGCTCGACTGGCTCAGCCGCGATCTGGACGACGTGCTGCTGGACTTCATTCGAACAACCGCCCCCGGCGACGCGCTGCACGGCGCGTTCTACGAGTTCAACTATGCCCCCGTGCTCGACAAACTGGTCCGCGCCGCCGACCGGGGCGTCGAGGTGCGCCTGGTGATCGACTTCAAGAACACCGCCGACGGCCCGCGGGTGCCCAACCAGGCCGCCATCGCCGCCGCCGGCTTTCCGCCCGGCGTGATCATTGCCCGCGAGGCGCGGGTGTCGGCGATCGCGCACAACAAGTTCCTGGTGCGCAGCGAGGCCGGAACCCCCACCACGGTCTGGACGGGCTCGACCAACCTGACCAGGGGCGGCGTGCACGGCCAGTCGAATGTCGGCCAATTGGTGCGCGACGCCCGCACCGCCGCCGCCTACGAGGCGTACTTCGACCTGCTGGCCACCGACCCCGGCGGACGGTCGGCGGACACCGCCACCGACAAACGAACCAAGAACGCCGCGTTCAAGGCGGCGGTGGCCGCCTTGAGCCCGGGCCCGGCCGACCGGGCGGGTGTCGCACCCGGCATCACCCCGGTGTTCAGCCCGCGGCCCGACCTGGGGGCACTCAACCTGTACGCCCAACTGATCGGAGCGGGCACCACCTCGCTGGCCTGCGCCACGTTCGCGTTCGGCATCGCGCAAGAGATTCAAGACGCCGCCGCGGGCGGAACCCCTGACGGCCCGCTGCGGTTCTTTCTGCTCGAAACCCGCGGCAAGGCGACGGTTCGCCTCGACTCGTCGCGCAACGTCTACCAGGCCTGGGGTTCTGAACTCGACCACCCGCTGGGTCAGTGGGTCGCCGAGACCACCACCCGTGAACTGGGCCTCAACAAGCACGTCGCGTTCATTCACGACAAGTTCCTGCTCAGCGACCCGCTCGGTCCTGACCCGGTGGTGGTCACCGGCTCGGCCAACTTCTCGAAGGCCTCCACCACCGAGAACGACGAGAACATGATCATCATCAGGGGTGACGCTCGGGTGGCCGACATCTATTTCACCGAGTTCAACCGGCTGTTCTTTCACTACTACTTTCGTTCGGTGGTGCAGCAGCTGTCAGCACGCAACGGTCAACAGCAGGGCGACCAACCCCAGGCCGACCAGCACGCCTTCGACCTGATCGAGAACGACACCTGGACCCTGAAGTACGCACCCGGCACGCTGCGCGCGAAACGGGTGCAGAAGCTCGCCGAGATGGCCGATCCGCTGGACGGCTGACTCACTCGCGTCACCGACGACCGTTAGGGTGAACCCCATCGACGAGAGGGGTCGAGATGGGCGCGGTATCGGGCTTGGGCCTGGTGCTGGGCCTGTGCGCCTTTCTGGTGACGTTCGCGCCCAGCCTGCTGCCCCGACGCTGGCTGATGCAGGGCCTGATCGGCGGTGTCGTGGCCGTGATCGGCTACCTCGTCGGCCTGGCGCTCGAAGCGACCGCTCGATTCTTGGCCCGCATGATCGGTTTGACCGTGCAGGTCACCTGGACGATGCCCGGCGGTCAACAAATACTGACGCTGGTCGGGGTGACGCTCCTGGTGTTGGGTTGGTCGTGGTCGGTTCGGGAGCATCGCAGGACCGCCCGGCTGGTCGACATGCCGCTGCAGCCCGTCTGGCACGACATCGCGGCCACGGGTGTGGCGTTGGCGTTTCTGGCGGTGCTGGTGACGCTGGTCACCGGGCTGGTGATGCTGGGTAGCTGGGCCACCAATGGTCTGGACCTGTTCATGCCGTCACTGCTGTCGTTGTTGGTGGTCGTGGTGGCGATCATCGTCGCGCTGCGGCTGGTCAACCGCGTGCTGGTGCGTCGCGTGTTCGAGTCGCTCACCAGGCAGGCCGAGAAGATGAACCGGCGCCGCCCCCGCGGGGTCGAGGCTCCGACCTCGGCCACCCGCAGCGGCAGCCCCGGCGCCGCGCAGTCATGGGACGACCTGGGCCGTCGTGGCCAGATCTTCACCTCGTGCGGGCCGTCCGCCCAGCAGATCGAAGCCGTGACCGGCGAGCCTGCGCTCGAGCCGATTCGCGTCTACGCCACCCAGGGTGACGACGGTGTCGCCGGAGCGGTCGCGGCGGCCATGGCCGAGGTGCGCCGCACCGGTGCCCTCAACCGGGGCACCCTGGTGGTGAACACCCCTGCAGGTCGGGGTTGGGTGGACGAGTTCTCGGTGCAGGCCGTGGAGTACCTCACCGGCGGTGACTGCGCGACCGTCTCGATCCAGTACTCGAAGCTGGCCAGCGCGTTCGTGTTTCTGGCCGACCGCGACACCCCCGGCCAGAGTGCGTTCGCGCTGCTGGAGGCGCTCGAAGAAGAGATCGAGCTGATGCCGCGCGACCGCCGTCCGGCCATCTTCGTGAGCGGCGAGTCGCTGGGCAGTTTCGGCGGCCACGGCGCCTTCGTCGACGCCGATGACATGGTGGCCCGTATCGCAGGAGCGGTCTGGATCGGCACACCGGGCTTCACCCGCATCGCCCGCGACTTGGTACGGCTGCGCATGCGGGGCTCACCCGAGATCACCCCCGTGATCGACAACGGCAAGCACATTCGCTTCGTCACCAGACCCGAAGAGCTGGTCGCCGACGCCTACGGACGTCCACTGGGCCGATGGGACGCCCCGCGCATCGTCTACGTCGCGCACGCGTCCGACCCGATGGCCCGGTTCACCGCCGAACTCGCGTGGCGAGAGCCGGACTGGTTGCACGAACGTGCCGGCTCCGATGTCAACCCGTCCCTGCGCTGGTGGCCACTGGTCACCTGGTTTCAGGTCAGCACCGACATGGCCACCAGCCTCGACACCCCGCCCGGGCACGGCCACATCTACGAAGACGAACTGGTGCCGGTGTGGGCCGCGGTGCTGCAGCGCACGGACGCTCCGGTCACGGCCATCGTCGCCGCGATCAGATCGGCGGTCGAGGTGTTGAAGAAGCCGGCACCGGGTGCCGCGGTCGGCTCGGGTAAGGGATCGGGGTCGCTGGGGTCGATTCGCCCGGGTGGTGGGTTGGGCGGCCCGGGCGCGTCCGGTTAGGCCGCTGGTCGAGCTTCTGGATGGTCGAGCTTGTCGAGAGCCCGTTGGTTGCGTCTGTTGCCGCGGAGCGGGGGCGCCCCTGTCCCGCCCTTGCTGAACTGCTCGGCTAGCGCCTCGCAGGTGCGCAAACGCCCGACCACACCCTGACAGGGACGCTCCCGCTCCGCTTTGACGTTGCGCTCGCAGCCTTCGTCATCCCGGCGAACGCGGGATCTCATAACGCGATCTGCGTTCTCTCGTTGGTTGAGCGTGTCGAGACCTCGTCGCGCCCGTCACGTGTGAGATCCCGGGTCAAGCCCGGGATGACCGCTGTCTGTGTCATCACGAACGCCGGGTCTTTGACGGGCGAGACGTGAGCGCACTCCATCACGGCACGCCGTCATCCCGGCGAACGCCGGGATCTCCATCTGTCGCGCACTCGATCACGGCACGCCGTCATCCCGGCGAACGCCGCGATCTCCCATCTGTTCCACTGCACGGTTGCGGGTGAGATCCCCGGTCTCGCCAGGGACGACGGGGTCTTCGGCAAGGAGTGTCGGCACCTTGATCGGCGCCGCACCGCCTGCACGCGACTAGGGTGAACGCGGCCGAACCGGAGGTTCATCGATGCCGAGTCGTACCGTCGCCTTTCTCGACGAGGTGCCCCCGCCGCTGCGTGAGGGGCTGCGGCAACTGCGCGACGAGCTGGGCGTGCCCGACGACTTTCCGGCCGAGGTGATCGAGGCGGCCCAGGCCGCGGCCGCCGACGTCCAGTTGCCGGTGACCGACCTCACCGACGTCGAGTTCGTCACCATCGACCCGGCCGGGTCGCTCGACCTCGACCAGGCGCTGCACCTGTCGCGCACCGACACGGGCTATCTGGTGCGCTACGCCATCGCCGACGTGGCGGCGTTCGTCGAGCCCGGCGGGGTGATCGATGACGAGTGCCACGAGCGGGTCGAGACGCTGTACGCGCCGAGCCGGCGCACGCCGCTGCACCCCGAGGCGCTCAGCGAGAACGGGGCCAGCCTGCTGCCCGACGTGGTGCGTCCGGCCCTGGTCTGGCAGATCGAGTTGGACGCCGACGGCGCCGTGGTCGACGCCACCGTGGCACGCGCCCGGGTGCGCAGCCGCCGCCGCTACAGCTACGACGAGGTTCAGGCCCTGATCGACGGCGGCCAGGCCGGCGACGTGCTCGACCTGCTCAAGGTGATCGGGCAGTTGCGCGAGCAGGCCGAGGTGGCTCGCGGCGGCGTCAGCCTGGGCGTGCCCGAGCAGGAGGTGACGGTCGCCGGCGGCAGCTGGGCCCTGGTTTACCGCACGAACCTGCCCTGCGAGGGCTGGAACGCGCAGCTCTCGTTGCTCACCGGCATGGTGGCGGCTGACATGATGCTGAAGGCGGGTGTGGGCATTCTGCGCACCCTGCCGCCGGCCGAAGACCACGCGATCAACCGGCTGCGCCGCACCGCGCAGGGGCTCGGCATCTCATGGCCGCAGAAGGTGAGCTACCCCGATTTCGTCCGGGGACTGAAGGCGTCGGTGCCGCGCGAGGCGGCCATGCTGAACGCCTGCACCACGCTGTTTCGCGGGGCCGGCTACGACTCGTTCACCGATGGGGCACCCAAAGAGGCCGAGCATGCCGCCATCGCGGCACCGTACGCCCACGTGACCGCACCGTTGCGGCGGCTGGTCGACCGGTACGCAGGCGAGTTGTGCGTGGCGCTGAGTGCCGGCGAGCCGGTGCCCGCTTGGGTGCTGGACGCCCTGAACGACCTGCCCAGCGAGATGGAGGACTCGGCGCGGAGGGCCGGCAAATACGAGCGGGGCATCGTCGACCTGGTCGAGGCCATGGTGCTCGCCCCGCACATCGGCCAGAGCTTCAACGGCGTGCTGATCGACGTCGATCCCGACCGTCGGGCCGGCCGTTTGCAGGTGCCCGACCCGGCGGTCGAGGCCCGGGTGAAGGGCAGCCGGCTGAAGCTGGGTGGCGAGGTGACCGCCACGCTCGTGGCCGCCGACCTGGTGAAGGGCAGCGTCGACTTTCGGGTGTTCTGAGCGTGGTCGGTGCTGTTTGAGCGTGTCGAAACCCCTGACCGGGGTGTCGAAAAGCTCGACCAGCACCTGATCGGCTCACTCAGTCGTCGTGACCGTAGCGATCTTCCCAGCGGTCCTCCTCGCGCTCAGACGCGTAGCGCTACGTGACCGTGTCGGTGCCCGCACCGCCGCTGACGGTGTCACTGCCGGGTCCGCCCCCGACGAGGTCGTGGCCCGAGCCGCCGTGAATGTAGTCGTTGCTGCTGCCGCCGTCGACCTCGTCGTTGCCCGAGCCGGCGCAGATCACGTCGTTGCCGCCGTTGCCGTCGATCTCGTCGTGACCGCCGAGGCCCACGATCACGTCGCGTCCGCTGGTGCCTTCGATGTCGTCGTTGCCGTTGGTGCCGACGATGGTGGCCTTGTAGCCGTTGCAGTACTGGGTGGCCGCCTGTGCCTGGGGTGCGCTGAAGGCGCTCAGGCCGATCGCCAGGCCGGCCGCAAGCGGAAGAATCGCGAAGCGGCTCAGCCGCCGGGTACGGGTGGTGAACGTGTGCTGCTCCTTTTCGTGTGCCGGGCCCTGCGCCCGGTTGCTTGAGCAGTACTTCACCGGCCCCGCGTGAAACCGCTGTTAGGCATGCATGAGGAACGCCTCATCTGCGCATTCCCCGTCGGCCTGTTTCGTGGCCTACCCTTGAGCCCGGACGAGTCGGCCGGGTGATCGCAGCGCAAGCTGAGGAAAGTCCGGACTCCACAGGGCAGGGTGGTGGGTAACACCCACCCGGGGTGACCCGCGGGACAGTGCCACAGAGAACAGACCGCCGCCGGTGACGGCGGTAAGGGTGAAACGGCGGTGTAAGAGACCACCAGCACCCCAGGTGACTGGGGTGGCTAGGCAAACCCCACCCGGAGCAAGACCAAGAAGGGCCCCCGTCTTCGGACGAGAGCCCGCGGACGCCGTTCGAGCGCTGCCCGCGCGAGGCGTCCGGGTAGGTTGCACGCCCACGGGCGAAGGCGGCTGGCAACAGCCGTCGCAGATGGATGATCACCGGCCCTCGGGCCACAGAATCCGGCTTACAGGCCGGCTCGTCCCCTCCGGCCGGCTCTGCGCACGGTTTCTCGCATTGCTTCGGATCTGGCGGCGTTGGGTCGCGAGATCCGGCGTTCGCCGGGATGACGAAGTGCGCGACGGATGACGACGTGCTCCGCGATTGCGACGTGTGCGCCGGGATGCCGAGGCTTACGTCATTGCGGCGAACGCCGCAATCTTGATGTGCCCAGGGGCGGTGCAGAACCGTCGGCTCGGCTCTCGCTCAGCGTTTCTCGACCCTGACGCCGGCGCGCGAGCCGTCCACCTGCCTTTGGGTTTCGGTGTCGCCGATCGTGGCGAAGGTCAGCAGGCCGCTGCGCGAGCCGTCGGTGTGCTGCACCACCAGCACTTCGACGTTGTCGCCGGGAATGTTGTCGAGGTAGCTGATCCGCACCTGGAACTTGATCTCCCACGCAGGCAGCCCGTCCACGGTGAGCGAGCGGCTGCTGCTGGTGGTGAGCTTGGTCTTCTCGCCGTTGTAGAAGCGTGACTCCGAGTCGTCGCGAATGGCCTCGGCCTGCTGCTGCAGGGTGCCCAGCATCGAGTGCGGCTGAATGCCGGCCAGAATCACCTCGCTCACCCAGGCGGGGGCGATCTTGCGTTCGAGCCCGGTGGCGCAGATGGCCCACGGCAGCACCCGCACGGGGTTCACGCTCCACCGTGAGTCGTCGATCACCGGCACCGACAGGCCGCCGCCGTAGAGCCGGCCGTTCACCACGGCGTCGTCGTACTTGGGGCACGGCAGGCTGACCTCGGGCGACTTGGTGGGCGTGGGTGTCGGGGTTGGCGTCGGAGTCGGTGTGGGTGTCGGCGTCGGCGTGCGCTCGTCCCAGGCCGACACTGTCGGCGAGCCGGTGGGCACCGACCGCGAGGGCGAGGGGCCGGCGCCGAACACGCGGGGCAGAAAGAACACCGCCAGCAGTGCCACCACGACCACGGCCACGATGGCCGCGATCAGCAGGCCCGCGCGTCCCGGCTTGCCGGACGACGGTTGGCCGCCGGGATTCGCCGACAGCCGATCGGTCCAGGCCGTGCCGTCCCAGTAGCGGAACATGCCCGCCTGACCGCCAGGATCGGGAAACCAGCCCGGTTGTGCCATCGTCGCCTCCTCGGCCCCATGATGCCTCGCCCTCGGGGCAAGTCAGGGCAGGGTGAGTATTTCCGCTCCCTGCGGGGTCACCACCAGAGAGTGCTCGAACTGCGCACACCGACTGCCGTCGTTGGTGACGACCGTCCAACCGTCACGCCACAGGTGGTTGGCCTGATCGCCCAGGGTGAGCATCGGCTCGATGGTGAACGTCATGCCGGGCTCGATCACCGTGGTGAGGCTGGGCTCGTCGTAGTGCGGAATGACCAGGCCCGAGTGAAACGCGGTGTGCACGCCGTGGCCGGTGTAGTCGCGCACCACCCCGTAGCCGAACCGCTTGGCGTAGCTCTCGATCACCCGGCCGATCACGTTGACCTGCCGACCGGGCCGCACGGCCTTGATCGCCCGGTTGAGGGCCTCTTGGGTGCGTTCGGTCAGGTCGGCCGACGCCTGGTCGACCTCGCCGCAGAAGAACGTGCCGCAGTTGTCGCCGTGCACGCCGTCGATGAACACGGTGACGTCGATCTTGACCAGATCGCCGTCTTCGAGCGGACGAGAGTCGGGTATGCCATGGCAGATCACCTCGTTCACCGAGGTGCAGATCGACTTGGGAAAGCCGCGATAGCCCAGGGCCGAGGGGTAGGCCCCCTGGTCGCAGATGAAGGCGTGAGCGACGGCGTCCAACTCGTCGGTGGTGATGCCGGGCGCGATCGCCTCGGCGGCCACATGCATGGCCTGGGCGGCGATGCGGCCCGCCACCCGCATCTTCTCGATCACCTCGGGGCTCTGCACGTGCGAGCCCCGATAGGGGTCGGGTGCGGGGCGTCCGACGTAGTGGGGGCGGGTGATCGAGCGGGGCACCTGACGCCGCGCGGTCAGCGGGTAGGGCTTGATCGCGGTCACGGGCGCGATCATAGTGGGACCTTCCGAGCGACGAGGAGGCGGCCGTGACCGACGAACAGAATCAGTGGTACTGGTGCCTGAAGCACAACGCGGCCGAACCCTGGGACGGTTGCCGGGCTGAGGATCGCCTGGGCCCCTACGCCACCCGTGACGAGGCCGGCCGGGCGCTCGAGACCGTGCAGAAGCGCAACGAGCAGTGGGACCGCGAAGACGAAGAATACGGCGACGACCCCGACTCGCCATCGGTGATGGGGGCCTGAGCGGCCCGCGCACCGTCCCCGCCGGTCAGCCCGGTCGTCCCGGTGACCCGTTCGTACCGGCGACCCAAACAACCGGGCGACCCCAACAACCGGGCGGCCCCGTCATCCCAGGCGACCCGGTCAACCCCGCGACCGGTCGTCCCGGCGACCCGGCACCCCCGTCATCCCGGCGAACGCCGGGATCTCACCGCCGTCACGCTCACAGCTCGCCGCCGCTGCCGAAAGCCTGAGCAGTCCGCACGTTCGTGGATGTAACCCAACTGAAACACGCCGGACGGCAGACTAGCGGCCATGGATAAGCAGACAGAGTTCGTCCTGCGTGCCATGGAGGAGCGCGACGTCCGCTTCGTCCGCCTGTGGTTCACCGACGTGCTGGGCTACCTGAAGTCGGTGGCAATCGCACCCGCCGAGTTGGAGGGCGCCTTCGCCGAGGGCATCGGCTTCGACGGATCGGCCATTCAGGGCTTCACCCGCGTCTACGAGGCCGACATGGTGGCGCACCCCGACCCCGCCACCTTTCAGTTGCTGCCCTGGCGTGGCACCACGCAGGGCACCGCGCGCATGTTCTGCGACATTCGGCTGCCCGACGGTTCGCCGGCCTTCGCCGACCCGCGCTACGTGCTCAAGCGCGCGCTTCGCAAGGCCGCCGACATGGGGTTCACCTTCTACACCCACCCCGAGATCGAGTTCTACCTGTTCAAAGAGCCGGTGGTGCCTGGCGAGCCGCCCATTCCGGTCGACCAGGGCGGCTACTTCGACCACACCACCGCCAATGCGGGCACCGACTTCCGGCGGCACGCGATCACGCTGCTGGAGCAGATGGGCATCTCGGTGGAGTTCAGCCACCACGAGGGCGGCCCCGGTCAGCAAGAGATCGACCTGCGGTACGCAGACGCGCTGATGACGGCCGACAACATCATGACCTTCCGGGTGGTGATCAAAGAGGTCGCGGCGATGAAGAACATGTTCGCTTCGTTCATGCCCAAACCGCTGGAGAACCACCCCGGGTCGGGCATGCACACGCACGTGTCGCTGTTCGAGGGCGACAGCAACGCGTTCTACGACGCCTCTGCCGAATACAACCTGTCGAAGATCGGCCGCCAGTTCATCGCCGGCCTGCTGCGTCACGCGGCCGAGATCTCGGCGGTGACCAACCAGTTCGTGAACAGCTACAAGCGGCTGGCGGCGGGCTCGGAGGCACCGCGCTACATCTGCTGGGGCCAGAACAACCGCTCGGCCCTGGTGCGCGTGCCGATGTTCAAGCCCAGCAAGGGTGCCTCGGCGCGGGTGGAGCTGCGGTCCATCGACTCGGCGGCCAACCCCTACCTCGCCTACGCGCTGGTGCTCAGCGCGGGGCTCGCGGGCATCGAGAACGAGTACGAGTTGCCCGAGGGTGCTGAAGACGACGTCTGGACCCTCACCGAGCGGCAGCGTCAGTCGCTGGGCATCAAGCCGTTGCCGCGCTCGCTCGACACCGCGATCACGCTGATGGAGAACTCCGAACTGGCGGCCGAAACCCTTGGCGAGCACGTGTTCGACTTCGTGTTGCGCAACAAGCGGGTCGAGTACGAGGCCTACCGGTCGCAGGTCACCCCGTGGGAGTTGCGCACCTCACTGCCTGCACTGTGAAGCGTTGGGCTCACCGAACGAAAACTGAGCGCCAGTGCGGCTGAGACGCCCTGTTTGCGGCGTGTCGCGCTCACTGGCGCTCACCTTTCGTCACCGAGGCCAATCGCCCGCTCAGCCGATCAGCGGAAACACCCCGGCCAGATCGCTGCGGGTGCCTGACGCACGCACCTGATGGGTGGCGAGGGCGTCCAGCCAGGTGAGTGAACCGGCCGCCAGCCGCAGCATCACCTCGGGGGAGCACTCGACCACGTTGGGCGGGGTGCCGCGGCGGTGCCGTCCGGCGTCGTCGAGGGCGAGTTGAACGGCCGCGAACGGCGGCACCCGCACTTCGATGCTGCCGCCCGGGTGCCGACCGGCGAGCTCGGCGCAAACGGCACGCACCAGCCGGGCGGTCTCGGCCCGATCGAGTACCTCGCCGTCGTCGAGGAGCTGGACGGCTCGGCGAAGGTCCGAGGCGTCCAAGGGCTTGGCGGGGCGGGGCATACCGCCGACGCTACTCGGCCGGTGATCGTGCAGGCACCATGGAACGGGCGTCGCGGCTAGCATCACGGCTATGGACCGGACGACGACGACCGAAGGCACGCTCGCCCGGCTCGGGTTCGGCGATCCGCACCGGGCCGCAGAAACCCTCGACGCATGGTTCGCCGAGCATGGTGACGGCTGCGGCGCGTTGGTCGACCAGGTGATCGCCTCGGCCGACCCCGATCTGACGCTCAACGGACTGACCCGGTTGGACGCCGCTCGCCCCGACCTGTTGGCCGCGCTGGTGGCAGAACCCGAGTGGGGTGAACGGGTCTGCCGGGTGCTCGGGGCCAGTGTCGCGCTCAACCAGCACCTGGGTGCACACCCTGCCGACGTGGATGTGTTACGCGGCCCGATCGAGCGCCGCGCCGTGACCGGGTTACGGGCGGCCGTGCTCTGCCCGATCGGCGCCGACCCCGGAGACGAGCAACCTGTGGCGCAGCCGCAGCGGTCGGACGAGCTGCGGCTGGCCTACCGGCGCGAGGTGCTACGCATCGCCGCCCGCGACCTGACCAGCACCGACCCCCTGGCCGAACTGCCCAGCGTCGCCGGCGAACTGGCCGACCTGGCCGACGCCACCGTCGAGGCGGCCCTGGCGCTGGCTCGCGAACAGGTGCCCGGCTGGCAGAAGGCACGCCTGGGCATCGTCGCCCTGGGCAAGACCGGTGGCCAAGAGCTCAACTACGTCAGCGACGTCGACGTGCTCTACGTCGCCGAACCGGCGCTCGACGAGTCGGGCGAGCCGGTGTGCAGCACCGCCGAGGCGATCGCGGTGGCCGCCAAGCTCGTCGGCGCCCTCACTCGCGAGTGCTCAGCGCACACCGCGGCCGGCACCATCTGGCAACTCGACGCGGCGTTGCGTCCCGAGGGCAAGGCGGGGCCCCTGGTGCGGTCGCTGGCGTCGCACCAGGCCTATTACGAGAAGTGGGCCAAGAACTGGGAGTTTCAGGCCATGCTCAAGGCCCGCGCCATGGCGGGTGACCGGGCTTTGGCCGCCGAGTTCGTGGCCATGGTGGCGCCGATGGTGTGGCGGGTGGCCGAGAACGACCAGTTCGTGTCAGAGACCCAGGCCATGCGCCGCCGGGTGATCTCGCTGCTGCCCGCCCGCGAGGCAGACCGCGAGATCAAACTGGGCGCCGGTGGTCTGCGCGACGTCGAGTTCAGCGTGCAGTTGATTCAGTTGGTGCACGGACGGGCCGACGACCGGGTGCGCCAGGCCGGCACCCTGGCGGCCCTCGCCAAGCTGATCGAGTACGGCTACGTCGGACGCTCCGACGGCAGCGACCTCGACGCCGCGTACCGACTGATGCGGCTGCTGGAGCACCGCATTCAGCTGGAGAAGATGCGCCGCACTCACCTGATGCCCGACGACGAGTTGAGCCTGCGCCGCCTCGCCCGCAGCACGGGCATGGCCGACGTCGACGAGCTGCTGACCCGATGGCGCGACGCCACCAGGCGGGTGCTCAAGCTGCACCAGCGGTTGTTCTACTCGCCGCTGCTCGAAGCGGTGGCGCGCATTCCGTCCGAGGCCGTGCGGCTCACCTCGTACGGGGCCGAGGTGCGGCTGCGCGCGCTCGGCTACGCCGACCCGAAGGCGGCGCTGCGGCACATCGAGGCGCTGTCGCAGGGGTTGTCGCGACAGGCCGAGATTCAGCGGCAACTGCTGCCCGCGATGCTGGGGTGGTTCACTGCCGGCCCCAACCCCGACCATGCGCTGCTGGCGTTTCGGCAGGTGTCAGAGGCGATGGGGCGCACGCATTGGTACCTGCGGGCGTTGCGTGACGGTGATGCGATGGCCGAGCGGCTGGCCCGCATTCTGTCGTCGAGCCGCTACACCGTCGACCTGATGATGCGTGCACCGCAGTCGGTGGGCATGCTGGGCGACGCCAGCAACCTGCAGCCGCGCGATCGCGGCGAGATCCTGGCCGAGATGCGTGCTTCGGCCAAGCGGCACGACGACGTCAGTGTCGCGGTGGAGCACATTCGGGCGGTGCGACGCCGCGAACTGCTGCGGGTGGCGATGGCCGACATTCTGGGGCTGATCGACCTCACCACGGTGGGCGTCGGGCTTTCTGAACTGATCAGCGCCACCATCGACGCCACGCTCGAGGTGGTGCGGCGGCGGTTCGAGTGGTCGCCGCGCATGGCGGTGATCGCGCTGGGCCGCTGGGGTGGCGGCGAGCTGGCCTACGCCTCGGACGCCGACGCGATGTTCGTGGTCGAAGACTCCGATCGACCGGACGCGATGAAGATCGCCACCCAGATCACCTCAGACCTGCGTGCGGTGCTGGCCAAGGCCGGCCCCGACCCGTCCCTCGACATCGACATCGATCTGCGCCCCGAGGGCAAGAACGGGCCCATGGTGCGCTCGTTGTCGTCGTTTCGGGCCTACTACGAGCGCTGGTCGTCGACGTGGGAGGCGCAGGCACTGGTGCGGGCGGCGCACGGGGCGGGCGACCCCGAACTGTCGGCCGAACTGCTCGAGAGCATCGACGTGTTGCGCTACCCGGCTGACGGGTTGCTCCGGCAGCAGGTGCTCGAGATCCGCAAGCTGAAGGCGCGCATGGAGGTGGAGCGCATTCCGCGCGGCAGTGACCCGCTGCGCAACACCAAGCTGGGGCCCGGTGGGCTGTCAGATGTCGAGTGGGTGGTGCAGTTGCTGCAGTTGGCCAACGCCCACGAGGTGCCGGGGCTGCGTACCACGTCGACGCTGACGGCACTCGCTGCGGCCGAGCAGGCCGATCTGGTCACCGTCGACGACGCGCGCGCCCTACGCGACGCCTGGCTGCTGGCCGGACGCCTGCGCAACGCGATTCTGCTGCTGCGTGGACGGGCGTCCGACACGATTCCGTCCGACCCGCGCGAGGCGGGTGCAGTGGCGCAGTTGCTGGGCTACGACAAGGGCGAGGCGAGCATTCTGTTCGACGAGTACCGCCGGCGAACCCGGCACGCGCGTCAGGTGATGGACCACGTCTTCTGGGGCCTTGATTGAGCTGACCGGGCGGCGAGCCACGACACGTTCGCATCTGATGGCGGCATCGGTGTCTGGTGCCGGGTCGGGTGTCTGGTGCCGTGTTATTAACCGGCAGCAGAGACGGTGGGCGGCACTGCCGACGGATGGCGGCATCGGTGCAGGCATTGTTGGCGAGTCCGGCGTTGTGGAGTCGCCGCGAGAAGTTCGCATCTGATGGCGGCATCGGTGTCTGGTGCCAGGTCGGGTGTCTGGTGCCGTGTTATTAACCGGCAGCAGAGACGGTGGGCGGCACTACCGACGGATGTCGGTATCGGTGAAGACCGCCTGCTTCGTTCGCCGCGATCAAGCTGCGCGGCGCTGGGCCCTCGAAAGCGCCGCGTTGACGCGGCGAATCAGCTTGGTGCGCTCGGTTAACAGCTCAGTGGTGATGCGCACGACCTCCCAGCCGAGCGACCGGATCTCGTCTTCGCGCAGCTTCTCACGCATCTCGCTACCCTGCTCGTCGTACTTGCCGGTCCCGTCGCATTCGATCAGCACGCGGCTGGCGCCCAGCCGGGCGTCCGCGCGGTATTGCGTGCCAGGCACCTCGAACTGCGGGTGTAAGCGCCACCCCCAATGGTGAAACGTCAGCGCCGAATGTGATTCCAGGGGTGATTCTCGCCGACCGTCGGCGAGCGCCAGGACAGGAACCAGATGTGCCCGTCCGACGTGATCTTTCAGTCGTGAGCACCATGACTCGACGTCGGCGAGCGTGACGGAACCCGTCCGCAAGGCGTGGTCGATGGCCATCAGCCCAGATACCGGGCAGGTGAGTGCAGTCTGCGCGATCACCAATGCAGGCAGCAGAACTGCGGCGTCGTCGACTCGACGGTGAATGACGACGGTGGGGCGGCTGCGGGCCGGACCGTCGTCGACGCGCATCAGATGAACTCGTTTCAGGTCAGGTCGATGAACGGGGTAGCCAAGCAGAATCGCGCCCGATTGGTGGCTGGGGACTGTGCCCGGGTGGTCTTTGAGTTCAGCCTGCACGACTAGCGCGTGCCGGTCAGTGGGCCACTCCATGGTTCGTGGGGTGTACCAGCCCCGCTTGAGGCGGGTGAGCTCGCCAGCGGCCAACGCCTGCCGAGTGTCGACCGGTGTGACGCCCGCCCGCGTCAGTTGCCCAACGCTCAGTATTCGATGGTCACGCAGTTCATCCGGAATCACGACCTCAGCATGGGCACGAGCGGCGAGAAGTGTTCAAACCGCCCATCCCTCCCAATGATCGGCGCCGCTTGATGCACGGCACCATCGCATTACAACAGCCGATGACCGTTCGGAACTCTGCGACGGATGCCAGCATCTGCCTCTGCTGCCCGGTTGGATTTCTGGTGCCGTGTTAGGGCGCGGCAGCACAGACGCCGTTCGGCACCTGTGATCGATGCCGGCATCGGTGTTGGCGAGTAAGGGTCTACCGCAGTGCACCGATCGTCAGATGTGCAGCACGGTCAGGTCCGGGTGAACCTCGGCGCCCAAGGCAGCCAACCGGCTTGTCAGTTCCGCCAACCGCGGGTTGTCGTGGCCCAGATGAATCGCCACCACGCGGGTGGCGTCGTCGACCGCACCGACGGCGCACAGCGCCTGCACGGCAGCGCCGAAGCTCACGAAGTTGTGATGGACGGCATTCGGCGGGGTCTTGTCGCCGAACGTCTCCTCCAGCAGCACCAGGTCGAACGTCCAGCCCCGGACGAGCTCGAGCAGCCTCGTGCGCCAGGGCCCGGTGTCGGTCGCGTACAGCAGCGAGCGGCCGTCGCGTTGCACCGCGTACAGCACCGCCTCGCCCAAGGCGTGATGCGTGGCGGGCAGCACCTGCACCCGGTAGCCGTCCACCTCGAACGTGTCGCCCGCCGTCGCCACTGTGAGGGTGACCGCGGTCTGGTCGGGCGCCAGCCAGTCGCGGCACAGCTCGATCGCAGGTGCGGGTCCGATCACCTGCAACGGTTCGGTGCTCACCCAGCCGCGGTGCATCAGAAACGCCGGGTCGAGATGGTCGTCGTGCGCGTGCGAGATCAACACGGTACGAACTCCGGTGAGCTCGACTCCCGCACGGGACGCCTGCCGGGGCGCCTCGGGGCCGCAGTCGATCAGCAGCCGGCCGTCCACCAGCACCGACGCGTTGGTGCGCACGTACCCCGACGACCTCGCCTCGGCACAGGTGGGGCAGGCACACCAACTGTTGGGCACGCCGTCCGAAGCGCCGGTACCGAGCAGTAGCACGTCCACGCCTTAAACCTACTGTCAGAATGGACGCCGGATCAGAGAGGGGAACCCGTGGCTGCAGCGTCCAACCGACGCGTCTGGGTCGTGCTGTCGGTGGTGCTGCCGGCGGTGGTCGTGGGCGTGCTCACCTGGCTGCGCCGCTGGGTGTCGGACGACGGCTTCATCAACGTGCGGGTGATCCTGCAACTCGTGGCGGGCAACGGACCCACCTACAACCTCAACGAGCGGGTCGAGGTGGGCACCTCGACGCTGTGGCTGTTCTTCGTCACCCTCGGCAAGCTCGCGGCCCCGTGGGCCGAGGTGGGCGAGGTGATGGTCTGGCTGGGCACCGGCTTCATCACCCTGGCCATGCTGCTGCTCGGTCTCGGCGCCCTGCACCTGGTGCCCGCCCGCAGCAGCGTCGTGCTGCCACTCGGCACCGCGGCCCTGGCCGGCCTGGCGCCGTTTTGGGACTTCGGCACCTCTGGCCTCGAAACGTCGCTGACCTTCTGCTGGATCGCGGCCTGCTTCTGGGCGCTGGCCAGGCGTTGGGCCAACCGCCCGCGCAAGCCGCTGCCCGCGTGGCGTCCGTGGCCGGTGGCGGTGCTGATCGGGCTGGGCGTGCTGATTCGGCCCGACCTGGCCCTGGTCAGCCTGGTGTTCGGCATCATGCTGCTCTGCCAATCGGAGCGTCGAGTCACCGGCTGGCTGAGTGCCGCCGGCTTCGCCCTGGCGCTGCCCGTGGCCTACGAGGTCTTTCGCATGGGCTACTACGCCTCGCTCGTGCCCAACACCGCCCTGGCCAAGGCCAACGGATCGGTGGCCCAGGGTCTGCTCTACCTGCGCGATTTCGTGTTCACCTACCACCTGTATCTGCCGGTCGCGTTCGCGCTGGCCCTGTACGCGGTGGGTCTGGCGCGCGGCTTCAAAGACCGCGACCCCGGCCTGACCGCGCTGTGGCTGGGGCCGCTGGTCGGTGTCGCCATTCACGTGGGCTTCGTGATCTCGGTGGGCGGCGACTTCATGCACGCCCGGTTCTTGCTGCCCGCCACGGTGCTGCTGTTCGCGCCGGTCGCCGTGATCGGCGGCGCCGCCTGGACGCGTGTGCTCGCGGTGCTCACCCTGGTGTGGGCGCTGGTGGCCGGGCTGGTGCTGAGGCCGGCCCTGTGGAACGGCATGATCGTGGACGAGCGCAGCTACTACTCCGCCTTCGTGCCCGACCGGCCGGGGGCGATGGTGATCGCCGAGAACTGGTCGGCCGACGTCGGCTTTCAGCTCACCCAGCGCGCCGCCAAAGACCTCGCCGACGGACGCTCATACTTCGTCGACATCACCAAACCCGACGATTTGCTGCCCACCTACAACGGCGAGGGCGTCTACGTGGTGATCAACTCCCTGGGCATCGCCGGCGTGGGCGCGGGGCTGCACGTGGTGATGGTCGACCCGCCCTCGCTCGGTGACCCGATCGGGTCACGACTGGTGCTGGCGCCCGACGCGCAGTATCGCGTCGGCCACGCCTACAAGCCGGTGGTGTGGGCGATGGCTCGCTACACCGCCGCCGACGTGCACCCCGACGACCAGGCGCTGAACGACGCCCGCGCCACCCTGGCCTGCGGCGACGTGCCCACCCTGATCAGCGCGATCAGTGAGCCGCTGACCGTGCAGCGGTTCTTTACCAACATCACCCTGGCGCCGAAGCTGACGCTGCTGCGCATTCCGGTCGATCCGGCCGAAGCTCGGGCCACCCTGTGCTGAGGTCCCGGGACGACCGTTCGTCATTCCGTGGGCAGCAGCATCATCACCGACTGACCCAGGTCGATCGAGCGCGCCGGGTCGGGCACCGGAATCTTCAGCCCTTCGCCGTGGCTCGGAAACACCGCCGAGAACGCGTACACCCCGATCAGCCCGAACGTGGCGGCCACGAACAGCAACCACCACGGGCCTTGGCCTCGGTGTCGGCGTAGCTCGCCCCACCGGGGGTGAGCCGTACAGGCCGCCCCAGCGATCCGGCCAGCCCGGCCTGACGAATGAGTCGCTGTTGCTGCACGTCGCTCGACAGCCGCGTCGACACCTGGCTCGACAGCGCCTCGATCACCGCCACCACGCCGCCCTCAGGCCGATGGCACCGCCGAACCCGAACGAGGTGATGCCCAGCGCGGCCGCGTTGCCGGTTCGGCTCAGCGGTGCCGGACGATCGCCCTGGCCCTCGCGAAGCTGGTCGTCGAAGTTCTGGTTGGGGTCGCGGTGGCGAAGCAGGGCGATGATGCCGCCGCCGACCATCACCACCGCGAAGATCACGATGGGGCCTTGGCCCCCGGTCCAGCCCCAGACGAAGTCGGAGACGCCGCGGATCAGCTTGAGCACCAGGGTGGTCACGATTCCGCCCACGAAGCCGTAGCCGATCGCGGTGACGATGGGCTTCATGTGGCCCCCTGCCGCCGCGCTCACGCCCCGGGCCGTCCGATCGGCACCTGTTGGGCTGGCGTCAACGTACTGCACGCGGCAGTTGCGCGCCGACGATCGCACGCCCAACTCGTCGAAACCTCTGACCATGCGTGGTCTCCACACGCTCGACCACCGATGGTGCAGATCCGGCCCAGCACCTGAGGTGAGCCCGGTCGGACGATCCTGCACGCGGCCGGTGCGCACCGGCGCCCGGCGATAGACTGAGCCCCGATGTTCACTACAGCGACCGACCTGCCAACCTCTCTCGAACCGCTCTCGGGCTGGGGACGCACCGCGTCCGGCCT
The DNA here is from genome assembly GCF_900289045.1 of Micropruina glycogenica. GTDB lineage: Bacteria > Actinomycetota > Actinomycetes > Propionibacteriales > Propionibacteriaceae > Micropruina > Micropruina glycogenica. Next base: position 2,426,182 of record NZ_LT985188.1, on the reverse strand, counting down.
GTCGCACGTGTTGCGTCCCACCACCCCCGACCGCGTGATCGCGGCCGTGGCCGCGGTGGCCGACCACAACGCCGGCAAGCCGTCACACCTCAAGCGCGGCGTGGTCGCGCGGGGGCTGGGGCGCAGCTACGGCGACGTGGCCCAGAACACCGGCGGCCTGGTGATCGACATGAACGGCCTCGACACCATCCACGAGATCGACACCGAGACCGGCATCATCGACCTCGACGCGGGGGTCAGCCTCGACGCCCTGATGCGTGCCGCCCTGCCCTACGGCCTGTGGGTGCCCGTGCTGCCCGGCACCCGCCAGGTCACCATCGGCGGTGCCATCGGCTGCGACGTGCACGGCAAGAACCACCATTCGGCGGGCAGCTTCGGCGACCACGTCACGTCCATGGACCTGCTGGTGGCCGATGGACGGGTGCTCACCCTCACCCCCGAAGGCAGTTCCGACGACCCCGACGGCAGCCTGTTCTGGGCCACCATCGGCGGTGTGGGCATGACCGGCATCATTCTGCGGGTGCGGCTGGCGATGACCCGCACCGAAACCGCGTACTTTCTGGCCGACGGCGTGGTCACCGACAGTCTCGACGAGACCATCGCAGTGCACTCCGACGGCTCCGAGGCCCGCTACGACTACAGCTCGGCCTGGTTCGACGCCATCTCGGCGCCCCCCAAACTCGGTCGTGCCGCCGTGTCACGCGGCAGCCTGGCCACGCTCGCGCAACTGCAGGAGTATGCGCCCAAACTGGCCGCCGACCCCCTGCACTTCAGCGCCAAGCCGCTGTTCGAACTGCCCGACGTCTTTCCCAACGGGCTGGCCAACAAGTTCACCTTCAGCGCGCTGGGCACGGTGTGGTACGCCAAGTCGGGCAACTACACCAACAAGATCCAGACCCTCACCGGCTTCTATCACCCGCTCGACATGTTCAGCGAGTGGAACCGCGCTTATGGGCCGGCCGGCTTTCTGCAGTACCAGTTCGTGGTGCCGCCGTCGGCGATCGATGAGTTCAAGGCGATCATCGGCGACATCCAACGCTCGGGCCACTACTCGTTCCTCAACGTGTTCAAGCTGTTCGGCGAGGGCAACCGCGCCCCGCTCAGCTACCCGATGGCGGGCTGGAACGTGTGCGTCGACTTTCCGATCAAGGCCGGGCTGAACGAGTTTCTGACCGGGCTGGACGCCCGCATTCTCGAGTTCGGCGGACGGCTCTACACCGCCAAGGACAGCCGCACCACAGCCGCCACCTTCCACGCCATGTACCCCGACATCGACGCGTGGATCGCGACCCGGCGCGCCATCGACCCCGACGGGGTGTTCGCCTCAGACCTGGGCCGCCGGCTCGAACTCATCTGACCCCACGCGTCCCCGCGAATCACGCACGAAAGCGAGACCCCATGTTCGACGCCGTCGGCAACCCGCAGTCGATTCTGCTGCTGGGTGGCACCTCTGAGATCGGCCTGGCGATCATCACCGAGTACCTGCGCCGCCAGCCCGTGCGCGTGGTGCTGGCCTGCCAGCCGGGCGACCCGCTGACCGAGGCGTCGGTGGACGCCCTGAAGGTGCAGGGCGCCACCGCGGTTGAGGTGCTCGACTTCGACGCCACCGCGTTCGACACCCACCCCGCGGTGGTCGAGGCAGCCTTCGCCGGCGGCGACATCGACCTGGCCATCGTGGCGTTCGGCCTGCTCGGCGACGCCGAAGAACTTTGGCAGAACCAGGCCAAAGCCGTGCAGATCTGCCAGGTCAACTACACCGGCGCGGTCAGCGTCGGCGTGCTGCTCGGCGAGCGGTTCAAGGCGCAGGGCCACGGCCAGATCGTGGCCATGAGCACCGTGGCCGGCGAGCGGGTGCGGCGCTCGAACTTCGTCTACGGCTCGACCAAGGCCGGGCTCGACGGCTTCTACCTCAACCTCGGTGAGGCGTTGGACGGGCTGGGGCCCAAGGTGCTCGTCGTCCGGCCCGGGCAGGTGCGCACGCGCATGTCGGCCGGCGTGAAAGAGGCGCCGCTGACCGTCGACAAGGGGGACGCAGCGAAGCAGATCGTGCAGGCCGTCGCCGACGGCAAGACGCTGATCTGGGTGCCGCCGGCGTTCCGGTTCGTGATGATGGCGCTGCGGCACGTGCCCCGTCCGGTGTTTCGCAGGCTACCGATCTGAGCTGTGGTAGCCGAGCGGCTCGGCCACGGTGACCCGCAGTGAGAACGTCATGGTGGCGCCCTCGATGATCACCAGGTACTCATCGGGCGAGACTCGGTAGACCGACCGCCGCTGTTCGCTCATCGGGTGCCGCGGTTGAAACGTCCAGGCGTACCGCTGGGCCTCGGCGCGGGCGGTTTCGCGGTCGTCCCAGGTGCTCGGCGTCACCGGCACGGCCAGCCAGCGCATGCTGTTGCCGCTGCCCTCGGTCTGTTCGACGATCACCGTGAACTCGGTGTTCGACGGCTCACGTGAGTCGTCGGATCGGTCGAGGGGCTGCGGCAGGGTGGGCCAGAACTGGTCGGTCACCGGGTGAGAATCGCTCATCACGGGTTCACACCAGCCAGCCGAGGCGCATCGGGTCGGTGCTGCCCACCTCGATGTAGTGCTCGCGGCTGAACATCGCCTCGAACGCTTCCACCGGCATGGCCAGCATGCCCCCCACGTCGGTGACCTGGCTGATGTGGCAGGCCATCATCGTGCGCCGCTTGGCCAGTTGGCCGGTGACGTCGACCTGTAGGTTGAGTTCGGCCTCGGGGGTGCCGAGCGGGTTGCCGTCGGTCATCGGAGCGTCGGGGTCGAAGTCTTCCGCGCCCTCGATGCCTGCGCTCTTCGCCAACTCGAAGTTGCGTCGCATGAGGTCGCGGTTCATCGTGGCCTCGAACAATCGCGGACGCTGGGCGGCCAGTTCGGCCGCCCGGCGCACGACCTGGTGCACCCTGACGTGATCGGGATGGCCGTAGTTGCCGTGCCAGTCGTAGCCCACCAGCACGTCCGCCTGTTCATGGTCGAGCACGGCTGCCAGCCGCCCGGCCGCCTGGTCGAGATCGGCCTGCAGGAACGCGTCGGGGTCGTTGTTCTGCGTCCACCCCGCCATGCCCGAGTCGGCATAGCCCAACCAGTGCACACGCTCGATACCGGCGACCTCGGCGGCGTTGGCCGCCTCCTTCATGCGGCGCTGCGCCACGGTTTCGCCGGCTGCGAGATCAACGGCAGCCTCGCCGTGCTCACCGTGGGTGGCGAACACCACCACCACGCGATGGCCCTCCTCGGCGGCCCGGATCATCGACCCGGCGGTCAGGGTGCCTTCGTCGTCGGGGTGGGCATGAACGAACACGATCGTGGACACGGCGGCAAGTATGCCCGAGCCCGAATGGGACGGTTCTCATTCCGGCTCAGATTGCCGGTGATACAGAAAGAGAACCGTCCTCACTTCTGGCTCAGCCCGCTGGGCGAGGTTCAGAAGAAGACCAGATCGCTGATGGTCACCAGGCCGCCGGCGGCGAACACCTCGATCGAACAGGTGTCGACCAGCACGTCCACGTGGACGGTTTCGGGCTCGCCGGGCACCTCGGCCCACTGCCGGCTGCCGAACGCCTCGTGAAAGTCGTTCATACCCACCCCGCGACGATCGAGGCTGAGCACCCCGTTGTGATACTCCAGCGCGACTCCGTTGATGACGACCCGGTCGCCGGCCGCCAGTGCGTGATGCTGCAGGGCGTCCACGGGCAGCTCTCGGACGGGCCGCTGCCGCACCCGGTAACCGTCGTCGAGAAGCACCAGGTCGAGTTCACGGGGGATGGTCATGATGCTACGACCGCCGGTCAGCGGCACGTCGGCGGCGTAGTCCCAGTTGTTCATCCAGCCCAACACGATCCGGCGGCCGCCCGGGGCGTCCGCGAACGACACCACGGCATAGCAGTCGCGGCCGTAGTCGAACCAGTCGTACGACCGCAGCAGCGGGTCGTCGAGACCGAGGTCACGATCGGTCGACGTGGCGATCACCCGGTCTGGGGTGAACGTGTGGCCGTCGAAATCACCGACGAAGTACTGGCAGCCGCTGCCACCGGCCACCCCGCCCGGGTTGACGTTCACCAGCAGCACCCAGCGGGTCTCGTCATGTCCGGCCACCGGCAGTTCGAACAGGTCGGGGCACTCCCAGACGCCCGCGGCCGCATGCGCCGGGCCGAACGTCGAGCAGTACGTCCAGTCGACCAGGTTGGTCGAGCGGTAGATCACCACCTGCTGGTTTTCGGCCTCGACGGCCACCATCACCCAGGCGTCGCCGTGCCGAAACACCTTGGGGTCGCGAAAGTTGGCCGAGCCTCTGTCGAGCACCGGGTTGCCGGAGTAGTTGGTCCAGTGCGATCCGCCGTCGAGGCTGTAGGCGAGGCACTGGGCCTGGGTGCCGTGCCGCTCGCTGCCCGGGCGGTAGTTGGCGGTGTAGATCGCCACCAGCGGCGGCCAGTCGGCGGTGCCCAGGTCGCTGGAGTTGGTGGCGTCGAACACACAACTGCCCGAGAAGATCTCTTCGCTGTCGGTATGCCACAGCGCGACATGATGCTCGGTCCAGGTCAACAGGTCGGGCGACGTCGCGTGCCCCCACGACATGTTGCCCCAGCGGTCGTCCGAGGGGTTCGACTGGTAGAACAGGTGCCACGTGCCGGCGTAGTGGATCAGCCCGTTGGGGTCGTTCATCCACGTCTGCAGCGGCGAGTAGTGCCAGCGTGGACGTGAGTGCTGGCGCGCCATGGTCCGCATGGTAGTGGGCTGCGTCGCACGTTCGTCAACAGATCTCGGCAGCCCGGTGGGAGCGCTCTCCCAGCGCAGCACGGGATGCACGAACCCCGCGGCGAGTGTCTGTGACGACGCGCCGGCCGCGCTGGTGGACCGTGTCGAAACCCCTGACCAGCAGCGGGTCGAACAAGCTCGGGGCCATGGAGCCCAAGAGAAACTGAACCGCCCTAGGCGAGAGCCGCCACCGCTCCGGCGGCCAGGGCTTTCGCAACGGTGGCCCGCCACTGCGGCGAGCGCTGCAGCGCCAGATCGGACGCGTTGCGCATGTTGCCCAGTTCGAGCATCACTCCAGGCACGTTGATCAGGTTCAGCCCGGCGATGTCGGTGCGGGCGTGAATCGCGGTGCCGCCGCCGATGTAGGTGGAGCGCGGCATGGTGCGGGTGGCGTCCAACTCGGTGCGCAGGTCGCGGGCCAGGGCGGCCGAACGGCGCTCGACAGCGGCCCCGCCCACCATGGTCGAGCTGACGATGATGTGGTAGCCGCGGGCGCCCTGGGCGAGGTTGCCGTCGGCGTGCAGCGAGATCAGCAGGTCGGCCTTGGCGCGGTTGGTGATCGCGGCCCTGGCGTTGACGCACGGCCCGCTTCCGCGATCGTTGGGCCTGGTCAGCTCCACTGTGGCGCCCAACCGCTGCAGGCGCGCGACCAGGGCCTGGCCGAGTTGCCAGGTGAAGGTGTGCTCGGCGTAGCTGCCGCCGGCGGTGCCGGACGCGTTGCATGGCTTGGTGCGTCCGTTGCCGGCCGGCACCTGCTTGAGCAGGGCCTTCGTCCAGACCGCGTTGTGACCGGGGTCGACCACGATGGTGCGTCCGGCCAGCGGCTTGGTCTTCGCCGAGGCGGTGGGCGTGGCGCTCGGCTTCGCACTCGAAGGTGCCGGTGTGGGCGTCGCGCCGGCCACGGATATGGCCGTGCTCGGGCTGGGAGTCGGCGTGACGACGTACTGCGGGGAGGGGGTGCTGACGGACGGCGAGACGGCCGGTGCGGCGGTGCACCCGCACAGCAGCCCGGCCAGCGCCAAGGTCACCACGAGCCGCCGCACCGAATCAGCGTAGCCGCACCGCTCGAGAAGTCCTGGGGCCGCCGTACTGCTGGTTGGGCTTGTCGAAAACCCCCGACCGGCGTCGGTCTCGACAGACTCGACCAACGACGATCGACGATCAGCGCTGATGCAGCTGGTCCTCGATCGGACCCGACCGGATCGCCGTCCAGCCCGCCACCGTGAGCGGAACGAGTAGGGCGATCAGCAGCAGCAGTGGCGCGGTCCAGCCATTGGTCGCATCGTGCAGCAGTCCGATGCTGAACGGCCCGACGGCGCTGAGCAGGTAGCCCACCGATTGGGTGAACCCCGACAGCGCGGCGGTGCCCTCGGCCGTGCGGGCCCGCAACCCGATCAGGGTGAGTATCAGCGGAAACGTGCAGGTGCCGATGCCCACCAGCAGTGCCCACAGCCACGCCCCGGCGACGGGGGCGATCAGCAGGCCGAGGTAACCGACCACGTAGCAGCTCGTCAGCGCCACCAGCATCGGCCACTGCAGCGCGCTGCGAATGCCGAACGTCGGGATCACAAAGGACAAGGGAATGCCGATGCCGGTGATCACGCCCAACAACAACCCGGCCTCGGTGGCCGAGAAGCCCGCGTCGGCGTACAGCTCGGCGATCCAGCCGAACACGGCGTAGGCCTGCAACGACTGCATGCCGAAGAACACCGCCATCGCCCAGCCGAGCCGGGTGCGGGCCACGTCGGCGAACCGCACGACGGGGCCGACGCGAGGGGCGGCGTCCGGGTGGTCGTGGCCGGCCAGGCCGATCCAGGGGCCGATCGCCAGCAGCGCCAGCGCCGCCCAGACCACCAGGCCGATGCGCCAGCTTCCGGTCGCTTCCGAAATGGGCACGGTCAGCACGCCGGCGGTGGTGAGGGCGACCGCCATGGCGGTGGTGTAGACAGCGGTCATCAGCCCGATGCGATCGGGAAAGTGACGCTTCACCAGCGACGGCATCAGCACGTTCACCGACGCCATACCCGACAGGGCCACCAGGGTCAGGGCCAGAAAGGCCCACGCGTTGGTGGCGAGGCTGCGCCCCACCATGCCCACCAGCGCGGCGACCAACGCGAGCACGGTGAGCCGGTGCGGACCCACCCGGGCCGCCAGCCGCGGGGTGAGCGCGCCGAACAGGGCGAACGACAACACGGGCAGCGCCGTGAGCAGCCCCGCCTCGACGCCGCTGAGGTGCAGATCGTCCACGATGCGACCCAGCACGGGCCCTATGGTCACGGCGGCGGGGCGCATGTTGAACGAGAGCAGCACGATGCCGACCACGATCAGCGCGTGCCCGCCCCGTGCGGACGGGGCTGTGCGGGGGTGGTCGGTCACTCGGGGGAGTGTATGGGAACAACCCGGCAGACTAGATTGTTGATGAGTCAGCAAAAGGAGGAATCGTGACCGAGTTGTTGCCGGGGCAGACCCATATGGGACGGGTGAGCCTCGACGTTGGCGATCTGGCGGGCCAGACCTCCTTCTACCGCGACGTGCTGCTACTCGACGTACTGGCCGAGAACGGCCCCGAGGTCGAACTCGGCCGTGCCGGCCAGACCCTGGTGAAGCTGCGGCATCGTCCTGACCTGCCCAAGGGCGAGCGGCGCAGCGCAGGCCTCTTTCACACTGCGATTCTGCACCCCGACCAGGCGTCCCTCGCGGCGACTCTGGCGTCCGTGGCGGTCAACACCCCACAGCTCTACACCGGTGCCGGCGACCACCTGGTCAGCCAGGCGTTCTACCTCGACGACCCCGAGGGCAACGGCATCGAGCTGTACTGGGACCGGCCACGCAGCGAGTGGAGCTATCGAGACGGCCGCGTCGTGATGGACGCCCTCTACATCGACCCCAACGCTTTCATCGGCGAGCACCTCACCGATGCCGCCCGCGAGCACCTGTCGACCGCCCCCGACCGGCGCGGCGTGCTCGATGGGCTGGACGGCACTGTTGGGCACGTGCACCTCAAGGTGGGGGACGCCGATCTGGCCAAGCGGTTCTACGTCGACCTACTGGGTTTCGAGTTGACCGCCGAGTGGCACGGGGCGGTGTTCGTCGCCGCCGGCGGGTACCACCACCACATGGCGATGAACACGTGGCGCAGCGCAGGGGCGGGCTTCCGGGCGCCGGCCCTGGGGCTCGGTCGGGTCGACATCACACTGCCCGACGACTCCCACGTCGCCCAGGCGGCGGACCGGTTGCGCGCGGGCGGGGTCCAGGTGCGCGACACGGGCGTATCGGTCGAACTGGACGACCCGTGGGGCAACCTCGTGCGGCTCTCCACGGACGACTGAGCCAGATCGGGGACGGTTCTCCTTTTGGCTCACCCCGCGTCCGCCCTGGTCAGCGAGATTTGAAGCTGAGAATGGGCTGAAAAGGGAAACGTCCCCGATTCAGCTCAGGGGTCTGCGGTCGAGTTCGTCGCCGACCCCGTTCCACAGTGCGGTGTAGAACGAGAGCTTGGCGTCGTCCAGGGTGACGCCGTAGGCGTCGAGAAAGGTCGGCTGCCAACCCGGCCCGAAGTTCCAACCCAGGCTCAGCAGCGCCGGTGCCAGGTCGGCCCACCGGTCGGCGACGCCCAGCCCGCCTAGATCGACGTAGCCGCTGAAGGCGCCATCGTCGGTGAGCAGAAAGTTGGGGTTGCAGGCGTCCCCGTGGCAGACCACGGCATCGAGCGGGGGAGCGAGCCGCACGAACGCCTCGTTCAAGCTGTAGTGCCGTACCCGGTAGGTGACCGACCAATCGAACGGGCAGCCGTTGACGGGTACGGTGTCGTGAAAGCGACGCAGCGCCCGGCCGAGTTGCGGCACGGTCACCGCTGGACGATCGCGCCAGGGCAGGGCGACCGCCGATCGTCCGGGCAGGCCGGCGGTCAGCAGCCAGTGCTCGTCGCCCTGGACGCCGTGGGCCAGCACACGAGGGGCGGGCACGAACGGTGCCACCCACGCCAGCCGCAGTCGTTCGGCGTCCGGCTGCCAGTCGACCCCCGGACGCTGCGCCTTCAGGTACGCCGCCCCCGCCCCGATCCGGTACGTGATGCCGCCGTCCTCGTTGCGCCACACCGGCTCGACCGCGCGCCCGTCGGCCAGCGCCAGCACCCAGTCGGGCACGGCGAGGTCACCGAGCTCGGTGAACCACGCGTGCGACGGCGTCACGGCAGCAGCCGCAACAGCCGGGCCGGCGCGGTGTTGCGGTACGACTGCTCCACCAGGTCGGCCACCTCGGCCCAGTCGACCGCGGCCGCGGTGAAGTCGAGCCCGACCCAGCCGGAGGGCCCGTAGTAGGCCGGCACGAAGAAGCGGTCGTCGGCCAGTGACTGCTCGCGGGTCAACAGATCGGGCCGCACCAGTACCGAGCGCGACCACCGGGTGTTGTAGTGATCGCCCTTCACCACCCCGCCGAACACCGCGAACACCTTCGTGGTGTAGAAGTTCGGGTGCCCGTGCGACACCTTCTCAGCCGCTTCCGGCAGCGCGAGGCACACCTCGCGCAGCCGGGCCAGGTAGGGGTCGTCGGCTTCGAAGCGGCTGGGGTGGCTCACGCGGTCAGTCTTTCAGGGGGGGCCGTTCGATCACGATTCGAGGCGGTACTTGTGTCAGGCTGGACGGCACGATCGATCGTGAGCAATGCGCGCGTTCGGTCGCACACACATCAACTGTTTCAGAAGGAAGCCATGCGCGCCGCGTTCTACGAACGGCAGGGTGCCGCCGACCACGTACTGCAGGTGGGGGAGTTGCCCGACCCGCTGCCCGGCACCGGTGAGGTGCGCGTGCGGCTGCACTATTCGGCCGTCAATCCCGGCGACACCAAGAAGCGGGCCGGGTATTTCGGCTCGTCCATGCCCTACCCGTTGGTGATTCCGCACAGTGACGGCTCCGGCGTGATCGACTTGGTCGGCGCGGGCGTCGATTCCGGCCGGGTTGGGTCTCAGGTGTGGGTGTACAACGCGCAGTCGTACCGCCCGTTCGGTACCGCTGCGCAATACGCCTGCGTGCCCGAGCACACCGCCGTCCCGCTTCCTGACGAGCTGGACGACCGGCTGGCCGCGTGCCTCGGCATCGCCGGCATCACAGCTCACCGGGCCGTGTTCGCCGACGGGCCGGTGACCGGCCGCACGGTGCTCGTGCACGGGGTACTCGGCGCGGTCGGTTCGCTGGCCGCTCAACTCGCCCGGTGGGGCGGCGCACGGGTGATCGGCACCGTCCGTCGGGGTCAAGACCTTGCCGAGGTCGCGCCGGGTCTCGACCTGACCGTTGCCCTGGACGACTCCGACGTCGAGCAAGCGATCGCTGAGGTGGCGCCCGAGGGCGTGGAGCGCATCATCGAGGTCGCGTTCTCAGACAACGTCGACCTCGACGCGCGGGTGGCGGCCAACGGTGCGGTGATCGCCGCCTACGCGACCCGCGATCCGCGACCGGCCATCGACTTCTGGCCGATGCTCTTCGACAACCTGACCATTCGGCTGCTCGGCAGCGACGACTTTCCCGAGCCGGCCAAGCGCCAGGCGGCGCTCGACCTCACGGCCGCGGCCGCGGGCGGACACCTGCGCGTTCCCATCGGCTCGCCTCTGCCGCTCGCAGAGATCGCAGCCGCGCACGACCTGGTCGACTCCGACAACCGGCGCCGGGTCGTGCTCGACGTCACAGCCTGAGCGGGAAGGTAGTCACTCGCACACGCGGGATGGCCTCGCAACGGGGGGTGGAGTGCCACGTGACTGCCCTTGTGACACGTAGCTGCCCGCCGGCAGGCAGTCACGTGTCACAAAGGCAGTGACGTTGATGCCCGGACGCACCATCGAACGAACACCCCGGGTCTCACGACAGGGTCTGGACAAGTCCGACCAACGAAAGGGAGACGGTCTCGACAAGCTCGACCAACGAAACGTCGGGCGCTGCTGATTGGCAGCGCCCGACGTTGTCGCTTGTCGCGAAGCGATCACATGTCGTTAAACACGGGTTGCGCGGCGCAGCCGCCTGAGTGTCGCCGACAGATGATGCGAAGCGATCACATGTCGTAATACATCTCGAACTCGTGCGGGTGCGGACGCTGCCGGATCGCGGAGATGTCGGCGCGCTTCATGTCGATCCAGGTCTCGATCAGGTCGGGGGTGAACACGTCGCCTGCGAGCAGGTAGTCGTGGTCGGCCTCCAGCTTGTCGAGCACACCCTCCAGCGACGGCGGGACGGTGGGCACCTTGGCGTGCTCCTCGGGGGGCAGTTCGTAGAGGTCCTTGTCGACCGGGGGCAGCGGCTCGATCTTGTTCTGAATGCCGTCCAGACCGGCCAGCAGGCACGCCGCGAACGCCAGGTACGGGTTCGAGCTCGGGTCGGGGCAGCGGAACTCGATGCGCTTGGCCTTCGGGTTCGAACCGGTGAGCGGAATGCGAATGCAGGCCGAGCGGTTGCGGGCCGAGTACACCAGGTTGGTCGGGGCCTCGAAGCCCGGCACCAGACGGTGGTAGCTGTTCACCGTCGGGTTGGTGAAGGCCAGCAGCGACGGGGCGTGGTGCAGCAGGCCGCCGATGTAGTAGCGCGCCATGTCCGAGAGCTGGCCGTAGCCGTTCTCGTCGTAGAACAGCGGGTTGCCGTCGGCCCACAGCGACTGGTGCACGTGCATGCCCGAGCCGTTGTCGCCGAAGATCGGCTTCGGCATGAAGGTGACGGTCTTGCCCGCCGCCCACGCCGTGTTCTTGATGATGTACTTGAACTTCATCACCTCATCGGCCGCGGCCAGCATGGTGTTGAAGCGGTAGTTGATCTCGGCCTGGCCGGCGGTGCCCACCTCGTGGTGCGCCCGCTCGACGGTGAGGCCCGCCTGCTCGAGGTTGCGCACCATGTCGTCGCGCAGGTCCGAGAAGTGGTCGACCGGGGCGACGGGGAAGTAACCGCCCTTGTACTTCACCTTGTAGCCACGGTTCGGACGGCCGTCGCCTTCGGCCTCGGCGCCGCTGTTCCAGGCGCCGGCCTCGGAATCGATGTAGTAGAACGCCGCGTTCTGCTTGGTCTCGAACCGCACCGAGTCGAAGATGTAGAACTCCGCCTCGGGCGCGAAGAACGCGGTGTCGCCGATACCGGTCGACTGCAGGTGCGCCTCGGCCTTGCGGGCGATGTTGCGCGGGTCGCGGCTGTAGGGCTCCTTGGTCAGCGGATCGTGCACGAAGAAGCTCACCGCCAGGGTCTTGGAGCGGCGGAACGGGTCGATGAACGCGCTCGTCGGGTCGGGCAGCAGGGCCATGTCGGACTCGTGGATCTTCTGGAAGCCACGAATCGACGAGCCGTCGAACGCCAGACCGTCCTCGAAAACCTCGGGGCCGAACGAACCAGCCGGAACCGTGAAGTGCTGCATGACGCCGGGCAGATCGCAGAACCGGATGTCGATGGTCTCGACGCCTTCATCCTTCACATAGGCCAACAGATCGTCAGCGCTTTGGAACATCTTTCCTCCGAAGTAGGTCAATGGGGATCGGAACGAAGCCACCCTAGGGAGACCGGATTTCTGCACCGTTGCGCCTTTGTTTCGGCCACGTTACGGGCCGCTGTGGACGCCGTCCGGGCACTCGGTGACGCCACCGCACTACATTGGCCAGCGTGACCGACACCGCAGAGCAGTACCCCGGCGAAACCCTCGGGCTGCCCCAGACCGGACGCGGGTCGCTGGCCAGTTGGCGGGCCCGGGTGGCCGCCCTGATTCTCGACTGGGCGGCGTCCATGGCGCTGGCGGTGATTCTGTTCGGCGTCGGCGTGCTGCACGAGCCCGGGTGGCGCAGCTGGATGACCCTGGCGGTGTTCTTCGTCGAGTCGTCGGTGCTCACCGGCCTGGCCGGCGGCAGCTTCGGCCAGATCATCGCCAAGATCGGTGTGGTGCGGCTCGACGGAGGGCCGATCGGCGTGCTGCGAGCGCTGGCCCGGCAGGCCATGATCTGCCTGGTGCTGCCCACCATCGTGATCGGGGCCGAACGCCGGGCGCTCAACGACTTGGCGTTGGGCACGGTCGTGGTGAACCGCCGCTGACGGGCTGACTAGCACACTTGCGCCGTTCGTGCGCCACGATCGCGTGAATTCCCCCACCCCCGACGTGGGTGCGTTTCGCTTCCGTAACGATCCGGCAACCCTTTGGGGCTGGGATTGCGACCCCTCGGGTCACCTATTAGCTTGGACGAAGCTCACCATCGGACGAGGCTGCACTGAGGCACCCACAAGGGCCTGCAGCATCGCCGACCTAGATCTGGAGGAACATTGGGCACCAAGAAATGGCTCGCTGGAGCCGCGGGCGTGTTTGCCGCCAGCCTGGCGCTGTCCGCCTGCACCCCGACACCGCAGGCTTCGCAGCCCGGCTTGAGCCAGGCATCCGTCGCGACCATCGCGTGGAACCAGGCGTTCTACTCCGCCAACGGCGTCACGTCGTTCGGCAACGCCACCGCGAACAACAACATCCTGTACATGGCCAACGACGCGTTCAACTACTACGACAAAGACCTGAACCTGGTGCCCAACACCAGCTTCGGCACGTACGAGAAGACGTCCGACAGCCCGTTGACGATCAAGCAGACGCTGGCCGACACCGCGACCTGGTCGGACGGGGTTCCGGTGACGCCGGCCGACCTGATTCTCAACACCTTCGCGCAGAGCGGCAACTTCAACAACTACGAGGCCAAGCTCGACGACGAAACCGGCGACGTCGGCGGTAAGAACACCGGCACCAAGGTGTTCTTCAACGCCAGCAGCCCCGGCTTCGCGCTGATCAAGAAGTTCCCGACCGTCGAGGGCAAGACGATCACCTACGAGTACTCCAAGCCGTACGTCGACTGGGACAAGGGTCTGATGACCACCGGCGTGCCCGCGCACGTGGTGGGCAAGCGCGCCCTGGGCATCGACGACCCGACCCAGGCCGCCCAGGCGGTGAGCGACGCGTTCAAGAACAAAGACAACGCGGCGCTGGCCAAGATTTCGAACGTCTGGAACTCCGACTTCAACTTCAAGACCATGCCGGCCGACAAAGAGCTGCTGGTCAGCAACGGTCCGTACACCATCACGGACCTGAAGGCAGAGCAGTACGTCACGCTGAGCAAGAACCCCAACTACAAGGGTTCGCACGTGCCGACCATCGACACCATCACCGTGCGCATCATTCCCGACGCCCAGGCCTCGGTGCAGGCGCTGCAGAACGGTGAGGTGTTGGCCACCCAGCCGCAGGCGACCGCCGACATTCTCAAGCAGATGCAGGCGCTGCCGAACGTCACCGTGCTCAACGGCGTCGGTGCCACCTATGAGCACGTCGACATGGCGCAGAACAACAAGGGTCCGTTCGACCCTGCCAAGTACGGCGGCGACGCCGACAAGGCGCGCAAGGTGCGCGAGGCCTTCCTCTACACGATTCCGCGGCAGAAGATCATCGACAACATCATCAAGCCGCTGAACCCCGACGCCGCGATCCGTAACAGCTACGACGTCGTTCCCGGCGCCCCCAACTACGAGCAGAACGTCGCCGCCAACGGCATGAAGGCCAAGTACGGCGAGGGCCCCAGCATCGACAAGGCCAAGGCCCTGCTCGACGAAGTGGGCGTCAAGCCGACCGTGCGGTTCATGTACGCCAGCAACAACACCCGCCGTCAGCAGGAGTTCCAGCTGATCAAGGAGTCTGCCGAGCAGGCCGGCTTCACGGTGCAAGACGCCGGCAACGAGAACTGGGGCGCCTTGCTGAGCGACACCAGCAAGTACGACGCGGTGCTGTTCGGCTGGCAGTCCACCAGCACCGGTGTCACCGGCGCGGACGCCAACTACCGCACCAAGGGCGGCAACAACTTCTACGGCTACAGCTCGAAGACCGTTGACGGCCTGCTCGATCAGCTGCAGGTCGAGACCGACCCGACCAAGCAGAACGAGCTGGTCGACAAGATCGGTGCCGAACTCACCAAGGACGCGTTCAGCATCACCATCTTCCAGTTCCCCGAGCCGACCGCGGTGAGCAACCGGCTCCAGAACGTCAGCTCGATTCAGCTCGCGCCGACGCTGTTCTGGAACTTCTGGGAGTGGAAGCTGTCCTGATCTGACGGGCCGGCTTCGGCACAACAGATCGGCGACTCACGAATCGCCCGAAACGATGGGGCGTCAGGGAGACCTGGCGCCCCATCGCGCATCCCCACCTTGTCGGAACGTCTCTCAACCTCGTCTGCAAAAGGCTTGTGGCCAAGCCTGGTAGTACTCCTACACTGACGCAACAGTCACGCAACACCTGCGCACACACTGACCGAGCAAAGGCACACAATGCTTCGCTTCATCGCTCGCCGATTGGCGATCGCAATCGTTCTGCTGCTCCTGCTGTCGATTCTGATGTACTGGCTGCTCGACATCGCGCTCGACCCCCTGGACGACCTGCGCACCTCACCCGCCCTGAACCGCGACCAGTTGATCGAGATCCGGGTCGCGCAGTTGAGCCTCAACGATCCCTGGTACGTGCGCTACTGGGACTGGCTCACCTCGTGTCTGCGCGGCGACTTCGGCATCGCGTGGCGTACCGGCCAGCGGGTGAACGACCTGTTGGGCGGCGCGGCGCTCACCTCGATTCAGCTCGTCTTCGCCGCCACCGTGCTGGCCCTGCTGTTGGGCGTCACGGTCGGCCTGCTGAGCGCGCTGCGGCAGTACACCACCTTCGACTACGCGATCACCTTCGTGAGCTTCGTGCTCTACGCGCTGCCGATCTTCTGGGTCGCGGTGCTGCTCAAGCAGTACCTGGCGATCGGCCTGAACGACTACCTGAACAACCCCGTGATGAACTGGCCGGTGGCGATCGGCGTCTCGGTGGTCGCCGGCCTGTTCTGGGCGGGCGCGATCGCCGTCGGCCTACGCCGCCAGGCCATCGTGTTCGCCAGCGCGTTCGCGATCACCCTGGGCGCGTTGGCGTACGTGATCTACAGCGGGTGGCTCGAGAATCCACGCATCGGCATCGTCGGCGTTGCGGTGATCGGTGCGGCCGCCGCCTACGCGGTGACGCTGATCTTCTCGGGCATCAACAACCGGCGGGCCCTGTACTCGGCGCTGACCACCGCCGCCGTCGGTGTGGTCTCATACATCGGCTTGCAGTGGCTGTTCTACTACGTGCCGATGAACGAGTTGTGGCTGATCGCCCTGCTGCTCGTCGCGATCGGCATCGCGTTGTTGATCGGTTGGCTGTGGGGCGGGCCCGACCGGGCCGTCTCGATGCGCGGCGCTGCCGTCGTGGCCGTGATCATATCGGTTCTGGTCTACGTCGACCGGGTGCTGCAGGGCTGGCAGCTCTACATGAACGCCAGCGTGATCAGCGGCCGTCCGATCGCCACCATCGGGGCCCAGACGCCCAACCTGGGCGGCGACTTCTGGATCAGCCAGCTCGACAAGTGGACGCACCTGCTGCTGCCCACCATCGCGCTGGTGCTGATCTCGTTCGCCGGCTACACCCGCTACCAGCGCGGCTCGATGCTCGAGGTGATGAACCAGGACTACATTCGCACCGCGCGAGCAAAGGGCCTGTCGGAGCGCCTGGTGATCGTGCGGCACGCGTTGCGCAACGCGCTGCTGCCGCTGGCCTCGATCGTGCCCGTCGACTTCATCACGATGATCGGCGGCGCGGTGATCACCGAGACCATCTTCAACTGGGCCGGCATGGGGCGACTGTTCGTCACGTCGCTGACCGGCAGTGAGATCGACCCGGTGATGATCTACATCATGATCACCGGCGCACTGGCCATGATCGCCAACCTGGTGGCCGACTTCCTCTACGGCATTCTCGACCCACGGATCAGGGTGAACGCATGAGCAACGACGACAAGACCCCCGGCGCCGACGACCTGGGCATCGAGCCCCGCCCCGGCTTCGACCCCGACGCGGCGATCGAGACCGATCCGCTCGCCACCCTGCCCAACGAGAACGACCCCGACGCCGTGCCCTCGGGTGACGACGAGTCCACCGGACGCGGCGAGGGCGTCGGCACGTCCAAAGAGGTCGAGGGCCTGTCACAGGGCCAGATCGTCTGGTCGCGGTTCATTCGGCACAAGGGCGCCATGGGCGGCGTACTGGCGCTGGTGCTGATCGCCCTGTTGTCGATGTCGTCGATGGGCATCTTCGGCATTCCCGGCTGGTGGCGCATTCAGGACTACAACGCCAGCGGCAACGTGGTGAACGGCGCCGCACCGACCCTGACGCTGTGGCCGTTCTCGCTCGGTGAGCATCCGTTCGGTCAAGACGACATCGGCCGCGACAATTTCGCGCTGGTGATGAAGGGCATTCAGACCTCGCTGGGCTTCGGCGTCAAGCCGCCGAACGTGTCCCTGGGCATGCTGATCTCGCAGTACCAGGGCGCGTTCGCCACCCGTCCGTGGCTGTTCTGGTGGCCGGGCGTGTTCATCATCTTCATCGCGTTGAGCATCAACTTCATCGGCGACGGTTTGCGTGACGCCTTCGATCCGCGCACCAAGAGAATTCCGAGCCAGCGGCAGATGGACAAGGCGATGGCGCAGATCGCCACCGGCAACCCCAGCACGGAGGGCGCGAAGTGAGCACCGAAACCCCCAAGGCGACCAGCCCCAGCACCGACCTGACCAGCGCCGTCCGGCTCAGCAAGAGCATCGGCGGTGAGGTCAAGCTCGGCGACACGATTCTGAAGGTGCGCGACCTCAGCGTGAACTTCTGGGTCAACGGTGACTGGTTCACCGCCGCCGACAAGCTGAACTACGACCTCAAGGCCGGCGAGGTGCTGGCCATCGTGGGCGAGTCCGGCTCGGGCAAGACCCAGTCGGCGATGAGCCTGATCGGCCTGCTGCCGCAGAACGGACGCGCCACCGGTTCGGCCAAGCTGAAAGACACCGAGTTGATCGGTATGAACATCAGCCAGTTGCAGCAGGTGCGCGGCAACGAGATCTCGGTGATCTTCCAAGAGCCGATGACGGCGCTGAACCCCGTGTACACCGTCGGGTTTCAGATCGTCGAGACCTTGCGCACGCACTTCGTGATGGCGCCTTCGGTGGCCAAGACCCGGGCGATCGAGTTGATGACGCTGGTCGAAATTCCAGACCCCGAAGACAGCTTCGACAAGTTTCCGCACCAACTCTCGGGCGGCCAGCGGCAGCGCATCATGATCGCCCAGGCGCTGGCCTGCGACCCCAAGCTGCTGATCGCCGACGAACCCACCACGGCGCTCGACGTCACGGTGCAGGGCGAGATTCTGAAGCTGATGCGCGACCTGCGCGAGCGGGTCACCGCGGCCATCATTCTGATCACCCACGACATGGGCGTGGTGGCCGACATGGCCGACCGCATCGTGGTGATGAAAGACGGCAAGGTCGTCGAGCACGGCACGTCCGACGACATCTTCAACCGCCCGCAGCACCCCTACACCAAGCAGCTGCTGGCCTCGGTGCCGCACCTGGGCTCGGCCACGGCCGAAGAGGACCTGCCCACCGCGCGGCTGTCGCTGGTGGCCGAGGGCGAGAAGACCGGGGTGCCGCTGATGAGCGGCGACGCCTCCGTGACGCCGGCCATGTTGATGGAGGACGTCGCGATCGAGTACCCCAAACAGGGCCGCCGCGCCGCGTTCCGGGCCGCGCACCACATCAACTTACGGGTCGACCCCGGCGAGGTGATCGGCCTGGTCGGCGAGTCGGGTTCGGGCAAGACCACCATCGGACGCGCCGCGGTGGCGCTGCTGCCGGTGGTCGAGGGCAAGCTGATGATCAACGGCCGTGACATCACCAACGCCAAGCCGAGCGACCTCAAGCCCTTCCGCAAAGAGGTCGGGATCGTGTTTCAAGACCCGGGGTCGTCGCTGAACCCGCGGCTGCCGGTGGGCGAGTCGATCGGCGAGCCGATCATGCTGCACCTGGGGCTGAAGGGCAGTGAGTTGTCGAAGCGGGTCGAGAACCTGCTCGAGAGCGTCCAACTGCCCCGGTCGATGCGCAACCGCTACCCGCACGAGCTCTCGGGCGGCCAGCGGCAGCGCATCGGCATCGCGCGGGCGCTGGCCCTGCAGCCCAAGCTGCTGATCGCCGACGAGCCCACCTCGGCGCTGGACGTGTCGGTGCAGGCCCGGGTGCTGAAGCTGTTCCAAGACCTGCAGGCCGAGTACGGCTTCGCCTGTGTGTTCATCAGCCATGACCTGGCGGTGGTCGAAATGCTCAGCCAGCGCATCGCGGTGATGCGGCACGGCTACCTGGTCGAGGTCGGCCCCACCAAAGAGATCGTCACCGACCCGCAGCACCCGTACACCAAGCGGCTGCTGTCGGCAGTGCCGGTGCCCGACCCGGCCGAACAGAAGCGCCGCCGCGAACTGCGTGACGCCCTGCTCGAAGAGCACCACATCGTCAGTTGACGACGGGGACCGTCATCCCGGCGAACGCCGGGATCTCCTGACTCGAGTAGCGCTCCGGGCTTGGTTGAGATGCTGGGGTGAGCCAGGGCTGCCGGACGTCCGGTGATCGGTCGAGATCGCCCGGCATGAACCGAGTCTCGACAAGCTCGACCAACCACGCCGTCCGGCTGCAAGGATGTACCCATGACCGAACAGATCGGTGCCGGCAAGCGCATCGGCATTCTGACCAGCGGCGGTGACGCACAGGGTATGAACGCGGCGGTGCGGGCGGTGGTTCGCACGGCGATCAGCCTGGGGGCCGAGGTGTACGCCGTTTTCGAGGGCTACCAGGGCATGATCGACGGCGGTGCCGGCATTCGCCGGTTCGGCTGGGACGACGTCGGCAACGTGCTGCACCGGGGCGGCACCGTGATCGGCACCTTTCGTTCGAAGGACTTTCGCGAACGTGCGGGACGGCGCGCCGCCGCCCGTAACCTGCTGGCCAACGGCATCGACCGGTTGGTGGTGATCGGCGGCGACGGCAGCCTGTCGGGGCTCGACCTTTTTCGCACCGAGTGGCCCGACCTGCTGGCCGAGTTGGTCGAGGCGGGTGAGCTCGACCAAGAGGTCGCCGACGCGCACCCGGCGCTGATGATCGCCGGGCTCGTCGGCTCGATCGACAACGACCTGGTCGGCACCGACATGACCATCGGAGCCGATTCGGCGCTGCATCGCATCGTGGATGCCATCGACGACCTGGCCAGCACCGCCGCCAGCCACCAGCGCAGCTTCGTGGTCGAGGTGATGGGCCGGCACTGCGGCTACCTGGCGTTGATGGCCGCGGTCGCCGGAGGCTGCGACTACGTGCTGATACCCGAGGACCCGCCCGAGGCCGGCTGGGAGGAGCGCATGTGCGCCGAACTGGCCCGTGGGCGCGCGGCCGGACGGCGTGACTCGATCGTGGTGGTCGCCGAAGGGGCCACCGACCGCGAGGGCAATGCGATCACGTCCGAGCAGGTGCGCCAGATCATCGAGCAACGTCTCGGCGAAGACACCCGGGTGACGATTCTCGGCCACGTGCAGCGTGGGGGACGCCCCAGCGCGTTCGACCGCTGGTGCTCGACCTGGCTGGGCTATGAGGCCGTGCGGGCGCTGCTCGCCGCCGACCCCGGTAGCGAAGGCCACGTGTTCGGCATTCGCGGCAACCGGGTTGCCGCCGTCCCGCTGATGGACGCCGTGCGCAACACCCGCGAAGTGTCGCACCTGATCGACGCGGGCGACTACACCGCGGCGATGGCGGCGCGCGGCCAATCCTTCGGGGTGATGGCGCAGCTGTTACGCGAACTCACCGAGCCGTCACGCATCACCGTGAACGAAGCCGGCAAGCGCATCGGCATCATGCACGCGGGCGGCCTGGCGCCCGGCATGAACACGGCGGCGCGCGCGGCGGTCCGGCTGGGCATCAGCCGCGGCCACACCATGCTGGGCGTTCGGGACGGCTTTCCGGGCCTGCGCGACGGTCGCATCACGGAGTTGGCTTGGGCTGACGTCGAGGCGTGGACGGCTGACGGCGGCGCCAACCTGGGCCTGCGGCGCACCATTCCGGGCATCGAAGAGCTGTACCCGATCGGTCGGCAGCTCGAGAACCATCAGGTCGACGCATTGCTGATGATCGGTGGCTGGAACGGCTACCAGGCCATGTACCGGCTGCACGACGAGCGCGACCGCTACCCGGCGTTCCGTATTCCCCTGATGTGCGTACCGGCCAGCATCGACAACAACCTGCCCGGCTCAGAGCTCGCGATCGGCGCCGACACCGCACTCAACGTGATCGTCGAGGCGATCGACCGCATCAAGCAGTCGGCGGCCGCGACCCGGCGCAGTTTCGTGGTCGAGACGATGGGCCGCTACTGCGGCTACCTGGCGCTGATGGGCGGCCTGGCGGGCGGCTCCGAGCGGGTCTACCTGCATGAAGAGGGCATCACGCTGGCTCAGCTCAACCGTGACATCGAGTGGCTGCGGCGGTCGTTCGCCCGCGGCCGGTCGTTGTTCCTGGCCGTACGCAACGAGCGGGCCAACGAGGAGTACACCACCGACGTGATCGCCCGCATGCTGCGGGCCGAGAGCGGCGGCGTCTACGACGTGCGCCAGTCGGTACTGGGGCATCAGCAGCAGGGCGGATCACCGAGCCCCTTCGACCGGTTGATGGCGACCCGCCTGGTGGGCCATGCGCTCGACAAGATCGCCGAGCAACTCGACGCCGGCGCCGACGGCAGCTACCTGGTCGGGCTCACCGGCTCAAGAGTGAAAGACGTGCCGATGGGCGACATGATGAGCTTGATGAACACGACCGTCCGGCGTCCCCACGACCAGTGGTGGCTGCGGCTGCGCGAGGTCGTGACGGCCGTGTCGGACGAACCCGAACCCCAGAGCTGACGGGAGCTCGACCAGCGATTCTGGCGGGAGTTGGGGACGGTTCCTATCTCGCGCCACCCGGTCGGTGGGGCGCAGGGATCCCGGCGTTCGCCGCGATGACGGGACGGTTCTGGCGCGTGTTGGGGACGGTTCCTATCTCGCGCCACCCGGAATCTCAAAGCTGCCGGTCAGGCGTCGGCGATGACCGGAATGACCCCCGTCGGCGGAGGTGCCAGCAGCAGCCCGACGCTGCCCGGTCCGAGCAGCACCTCGGCGTCGTCCAACCTCACCTCGCCGAAGCCGGCCAGCACTTCGGCGTCGAGGGCGACGGGCAGTCGTCCGGGCTCGTCACCCAGGTTCGCCACCACGTTCAGCTCACCGCGGCGCACCAGCAGCAGGTCACCGTCGCGGGCCACCGCACCCTCGCCCAGCACCGCCTCGCGCACGTCGGGCAGCCGACGGCGCAACGCGATCAGCGTGCGGTACCAGCTCAGCATCGCGGCGTGCTGGGGCTGATCGAGTTCTGCCCACTCCAGGGTGGACGTCTCGACGGTGCCGGGGTCTTGCGGGTCGGGCACCTCGCCCGACCAGCCGTGTTCGGCGAACTCGGCCTGCCGGCCCTCGCGAATCGATTCGGCCAACCACTCTTCCGAGTGGTCGGTGAAGTACTGCCAGGGCGTGGAGGCGTCGAACTCCTCGCCCATGAACAGCATCGGCGTGTACGGCGACGTGAGCAGCAGCGCTGCCCCGATCGCTGCCCGTCCACTACCCGCGAGGTGACCGAGGCGATCGCCGGTGGCGCGGTTGCCGACCTGGTCGTGGGTCTGCAGCGACACGATGAACCGCCACCCGGGCGTGACCGCCGGCTCGACCGGGCGGCCGTGCCGCCGGCCGCGAAACGACGAGTACGTGCCGTCGTGAAAGAACGGGCTGTGGCCCAGCACTTTCGGCAGGGCCTGAGGGTCGGCGAAGTCGGCGTAGTAGCCCTGCGCCTCGCCGGTCAGCGCCACGTGCAAGGCGTGGTGCACGTCGTCGGCCCACTGCCCGTCGAGCCCCAGCCCACCCGCGCCGCCCAGGCCGCGCGGCGCAACGGTGGCGGGGTCGTTGCGGTCGGACTCGGCCACCAGCACCCGCGGCACCCCGGTGGCCTCGCTGATCTGGTCGGCGATGGCGGCCATTTCTTCGAGCAGGTGCACGGCCTGGTCGTCGTGCAGGGCATGGACGGCGTCGAGCCGCAACCCGTCGAGGTGATAGTCGGCGAACCATTGCCGGACGTTGTCGGTGAAGAACGCGCGCACCTGGTCGCTGCCCGGGCCGTCGAGGTTGACCGCGACACCCCACGGCGTCTGGTGGCGGTCGGTGAAATATGGGCCGTAGCTGGGCAGGTAATTGCCGTCGGGGCCGAGGTGGTTGTACACCACGTCGAGCCAGACGGCGAGGCCGTGGGCGTGCGCGGCGTCCACGAAACGCTGCAGGCCCTCGGGGCCTCCGTACGCCTCGTGCACCGAATACAACGCGACGCCGTCGTACCCCCAGCCGCTGCGGCCCGGAAACGACGCCACCGGCATCAGCTCGATCACGTCGACGCCCAGATCGGCCAGGTAGTCGAGGCGCTCGATGGCGCCGTCGAAGGTGCCGCTCGGCGTGAAGGTGCCGACGTGCACCTCGTAGACCACCGACCCCTTGAGCGGCTTGCCGGCCCAGTCGTGATCGGTCCAGGTGAACGTGCTCATGTCGACCAGCGCCGACGGGGCATGGACGCCGTCGGGCTGGCGCCGTCCGCGGGGGTCTGGCCACGGGTCGCCGTCGTCGAGGGCGAAGGAGTACCGTCCATCGCCCGGCTCCGCGTCGGCGGCCCACCAACCTTCGCCCGTGGCCTGCATCGGCTCGGTGCGCTCGCCCCCGGCACCAAGCACGAGGTCGACGCGTTCGGCCTCGGGGGCCCAGACCGTGTAGTGGTGCAGCATCAGCCCTCCCGTACCAGCAGGGCCACCGGCAGGGTGGCGAGCAGGTCGGCGGCGGCTGTGGCGCCGTCGAAGCGGTTGCCGGTGAGAACGTCGACCCAGGTGTCGTTCGGCAGGTCGACGTCGCCCGCCGCCGCGGCACGCCCCTGTTGCACGACGACCACCACGTCGTCGCCGCGGCCGAAACCGAGCAGGCCCGGCGGCAGGTTCAGCGCACGGTAGTCGTCGGCGAACAACTCGGCCCGCTCGCGGCGCAACCGCAGGGTGCGCGAGGTGACCAGCATCACCTCGTCGTCGAGCGATTCGAGGGCTCCGCCGGCGTCCAGCCTGGCCAACCGGGCGCTGTGCGCCGCGAAGTCGATGTCGTCGCGGTTGTCGGGGTCGACGAGCGTCAGGTTGAGCTGGCAGGCGCCCTGGTAGGTGTCGGGTACGCCAGGCAGGGTCAGTTGCACCAGCTTCTGGGCCAGTGTGACGGACCTGATCGCGGCGCGATTGTCGCGGACGGCCGCTGCGATGGCGACGCCCAGCTCGTCGCCGGCCAGAATCGAGCGGCCGAGGTCGAGCACGCGTTTCTCGTAGTCGTCGTCGGGTTGCAGCCAGCTGGTGTGCTGCTTGGCCTCACGAATCGCCTTGGTCAGGTAGGCGTCCAATCGCTCGGGGGTGATGCGTCCGACACCGGCCAGGGTCTGCCACACCAGGTGCGCGGTGGCCAGGTCGACGCCGTGCGCGTCGGCGGCCGCGACGGCCAGGGCCGACAGGCGCGTCCAGGCGTCGGCGTCGCCGGCCAGCGCGAGCAGCCGGGCGCGGACGTCCTCGCTGCGCTTGGTGTCGTGGGTGGACAGTCCCGTGAGCCCCAGCGGCCAGTGGTCGGCCTGGTGGGCGGCCCAGGCGTGCAGGTCGGCAGTGCCGGGGTGTTCGCCGGTGACCGGGTCGAAACCCACCTCGTTGAGGGCGCAGAGCCGGTGCCAGCGGTAGAAGGTGGTGTCTTCGATGCCCTTGGCCATCACCGGGCCGGTGGTCTGCTGAAACCGCACGCACAGGTCGGCAGCGGCCTCGGCGTCACCGGGCGCGGTGCCCGGACGCTCCAGAACCCCGGCCAAGTCGGTCGCTGCCTCGGCCAGGTCGGGGTGATCGTCGTGCACCCGGGCGAGGGCCTCGTGCAGCGGGGCGACCAGTTGTGCGTCTGGCTCGGTGCCCGGACGCACGTAGGCCCGGTACACGTGCAGCTCGACCAGCAACTCGGTGAGTGCCTCGCGCAGCGCGGACGGCTCGTGGCCGGGCAGCGCTTTCGCCGCGGCCCGCTGCAGGCGGTTGAGTTCGGGCTGCAGCAACTGGTCGAGCACCTGGCGCTTGCTCTGGGCGGTGCACGCCTCCAGCGACGGCTCGCCGCCGGTGGCCACCCAGGCCGTGGTGACCGTCTCGACGGTCGCGGGGTCGACCAGGGCCGTGTCGAGGGCGAAGGCGGCGTCGTAGCCGGTGGTGCCGGCTGCGGCCCATTCGGGCAGCCGTTCGTGGCCCTCGAGGATCTTCTCCACCCAGATCGGGGTGCCGGGTCGGCATTTGTCGGCGAGCCGGGCCAGATAGGCCTCGGGGTCGGCCAGGCCGTCGGGATGGTCGACCCTGAAACCGTCGATCACCCCCGCGTGGTGCAACTCGAGCAGTAGCGCATGGGTGGCGTCGAACACGTCGGGCAGTTCCACCCGAATCGCCACCAACTGGTCGACCTCGAAGAAGCGGCGGTAGTTGAGCACGTCGGCGGCTTCGGTGTGGCTGGCCAGTAGCCAGTGCTGGGCGGCCAGCACGTCGCCGAGATCGCCCGAGGTGGGCCCGTCGGGGTTCAGCGGCAGCACATGGTCGTAGTAGCGCAGCACGGGGGCCCCGGCGGCGGGACCTTCGTCGGGGCGTCCGACGTCGAGGGTGAGCGAACCGGCGGCCAGTTCGTCGGCCAGCGTGCCACCCAGAATCGGCAGGCCGAAGCGACCGTCGAGGTGGGCCCAGTCGACGTCGAACCAGTGCGCGGCGGCCGAGGTCGGGCCTTCGCGCAGCACCTGCCACAGCGGGGCGTTGCGCCACTGAGGAGCCACCAGTGCCATGTGGTTGGGCACGATGTCGACCACGATGCCGAGCCCGTGTTCGTGGGCGGTGTGCGCCAACCGGGCCAGCGCGGGGCGTCCACCGAGTTCGGGGTTGATCGCGGTGTGGTCGAGCACGTCGTAGCCGTGCACCGAACCGGGCACCGCGGTGAGGATCGGTGCCAAGTAGAGGTGGCTCACGCCCAGGTCGGCGAGGTAGGGAACCACGCCACAGGCGTCGTCGAGCGTGAAGCCGGCGTGCAGCTGCAGTCGGTACGTGCCGGTGAAGGGTCGCACCTGGGTGGTAGAGGTCACCCTGGTCATTGTGGCAACCGGCTCGGCGGGGTGCCAATCGAGCCTGCGGATCGTCCGGGCGAAAATCCTCTTGACTCGCGCCAGAAGGGGCCCCACGCCGTCCCCTACCCTTGACCGGTGGCATTTCTGCTGGCGGGTGAGGCGTTGCACCTCGAATACCCGACCCGGGTGGTCTTCGACGGCGTGACGGCCGGACTCAACGAGGGCGACCGCATTGGCGTGGTCGGACGCAACGGTGACGGCAAGTCGTCGCTTCTGGGCATGCTGGCCGGACGCATCACGCCCGACGGCGGCCGGGTGCTGGTGCGTGGCGGCGTGCGCATCGGGGTGCTCGACCAGGCCGACACCCTGCCCGACGGGCTCACCGTGGCGCACGCCATCGTCGGCGACGCACCCGAACACGAGTGGGCGGGCGACGCGCGGGTTCGCGACGTGATCGCGGGGCTGGTCGCCGACCTGCCCTGGGACGCCCCGCTGGGCACCCTGAGCGGCGGGCAGCGGCGTCGGGTGGCGCTGGCCGCACTGCTGGTGGGCGACTGGGACGTGCTGATGCTCGACGAGCCCACCAACCACCTCGACGTCGAGGGCATCACCTGGCTGGCGGGCCATCTGAAGGCCCGCTGGGCGCGCACCGCCGGCGGGCTGCTTGTGGTCACCCACGACCGGTGGTTCTTGGACGAGGTGGCCACCGCCACGTGGGAGGTGCACGACCAGCTCGTGGAGCCGTTCGAGGGCGGCTACGCCGCCTACGTGCTGCAGCGAGTGGAGCGTGACCGGCAGGCGGCCGCCGTCGAGGCGAAGCGGCAGAACCTGATGCGCAAGGAGCTGGCCTGGCTGCGCCGAGGCGCCCCGGCTCGCACCAGCAAACCGAAGTTTCGTATCGACGCCGCCAACCAGCTGATCAGCGACGTGCCGCCGCCGCGCGACCAACTGGCGTTGTCGCGGCTGGCCACGGCAAGGCTCGGCAAAGACGTCGTCGATCTGATCGACGCCGGGGTGTCGTTCGGCGACAACGAAGTGTTGCGGCACGTCGAGTGGCGCATCGCGCCAGGGGAGCGCACCGCGATTCTGGGGGCGAACGGCAGCGGAAAGTCCACCCTGCTCAACCTGATCGCGGGTCAGGTCGCTCCGAGCGTGGGGCGGGTGAAGACCGGTAAGACGGTCAAGCTCGCGGTTCTCGACCAGCAGTTTCGTGAGTTGGCCGCCATCGCCGACGAGCGCGTGCGCGAGGTGCTGGCCCGGGCGCGCACCAGTTACGTGGTGGACGGCCGCGAACTCACCCCGGCGCAGTTGCTGGAGCGGCTCGGGTTCGCCCGCGAGCACCTATCGGCCCGGGTGGGGGAGTTGTCGGGCGGTCAGAAGCGGCGGCTGCAGCTGCTGCTCGTGCTACTGAGCGAGCCGAACGTGCTGATCCTGGACGAGCCGTCCAACGACGTCGACACCGACATGCTGGCTGCAGTGGAGGATCTGCTCGACACCTGGCCCGGCACGTTGCTGGTGGTGTCGCACGACCGCTACTTCGTCGAGCGGGTCACCAATCAGCAGTACGCGATCATCGACGGACGACTGCGGCATCTGCCCGGCGGAGTTGATGAGTACCTGCTGCTGCGGACGGCTGATCGGGCCGCCGCCCCGGTGCCACGCTCGGCGACCGGTCCGAAAGCGTCCGCCGCCGAGGCCCGAGCCGCGCGCAAAGAACTCGACGCCATCGAGCGCAAGATCGAACGACTGGCCCGGCACATCGACACGCTGCATGAGCGCATGGCGGGCCACGACCACAGCGACTATGCGGGTCTGGCCGCATTGGACGCCGACGTCAAAGCAGCCGAGGCAGAGACCGAGGCGCTCGAGACCCAGTGGCTTGAGTTGTCAGAACTGGCCGGCTGAGAGGCCACTCAAGCCGCGACCCGCTGCCCGACCTGGGCTAGGGCGGCGGACGTCGAGAACCTTCAACCTGCCGCCGGCCCGACGCCGCTGGCTTCGTGACACGCCGTTGCCTGCCTGCGGGCAGTCGGGTGTCACGAGGGCAGCTACGCGCCGGACAGGGATCGGGTGGACGCTGGACTGCGCGGGGCCCACCCCCGCCCCGAATGACGAGTCGGTGCTCATGATCGCGGCGGACGACGGATCTCGCAACCGTTGAGGAAGCTGACCTCAGCGGCCCCGCATAGCCCGGTTGACGCCCTTCATGGTGGGCATCGGGCCGCGCGGCACGGGAATCCTGGGCCGCATCGCGTCCAGCGCCTTGAGCCGCTGCTTGACCTCGGTGAGCTGATGCGGCTGCAGCGCCTTGGGCAGCTTCTCCAGATGCTTCTGCAGGGCGTCGAGGGGCACCTGGCCCTGGTCTTTGCCCACCAGCACGGTGGTGACGGGCACGCCGTAGGCGACCTGTTCGTGCTTCTTGGCCTCGGTGGCCAGCAACTGACGCGTGCGTGCCGGGCTGCTGCCCTCGCCCACGAGCACGATGCCGGGGGCGCCGATCACGCGGTGCACCACGTCCATCTGCCGGGTGGCGGCGATGCCGATCTCGTAGGACCACTTCTTCTTGTTGAGCAGCTGAAACGCCACTTCGGCCGAGCCGGCCTGGCCCTCGTACCGCTTGAAGTTGGCCTTCTTGACCCGCCAGGTGAGCACATACAGGGCTGCCACCAGGGCGAACATGACGCCGGTGATCAGCCACAGCCACCACGGCTGTAGCCAGAAGCCCACCGCCAGCATCAGCACGATGGGGCCGGCGACGGCGAGCAGCGTCCACCACTTCAGTTCGGGATCGAGTTCGTTGGTGCGCTTGTACGCCTCGATGATCTGCCGCACCCGCCCCCAGTCGCGGGGGTCGTCGGAGCTCTTCTTGCGCAGCTTTTCGGCCTTGCGCTCCTGCTTCTGCTGCGCGGCGAGCGCCTTCGCCTTTTCACTGGCCATTCGAACTCCCCGTGGTGATGGTGTCACGGGCCCGCCGCCGGCGAGCCTCCAGCGCCGTACGGTACAGCCGTCCGGCCCGGTACGACGAACGAACCAGCGGCCCGGACAGCACGCCCGGGAAGCCGATCTCGATGGCCTCCTGCTCGAGTTCGTTGAACTCTTCGGGGGTCACCCAGCGGTCGATCGGGTGATGCCGCGGCGAGGGCCGCAGGTACTGCGTGATGGTGATCAGCTCGGTGCCCGCGTCGTACAGGTCGCGCAGCGCCTGAGACACTTCCTCGCGGGTCTCGCCCATGCCCAGAATCAGGTTCGACTTGGTGACCAGTTCTTCTTCGCGCGACCAGCGCAGCACCTCGAGCGAGCGGTCGTAACTGAAGCCGGGACGAATGCGGCGAAAAATGCGCGGCACCGTTTCGACGTTGTGCGCGAACACCTCGGGACGGGTGTCGAACAGTTGCTGCAGCAGCTCACGCCGGCCCGAGAAGTCGGGGGCCAGCATCTCGACGCCCACGCCCGGATTGATGTGGTGGATCTGCCGAATGGTCTCGGAGTACAGCCACGCACCCTCGTCTTCGAGGTCGTCGCGGCAGACCCCGGTGACGGTGGCGTAGCGCAGGCCCATGGTCTGCACCGACTCGGCCACTCTTCTGGGTTCGCCCCTGTCGTAGCCGGAGGGCTTGCGCGACTCGATCTGGCAGAAGTCGCAACGCCGGGTGCACGAGTCGCCGCCGATCAGGAACGTGGCCTCTTTGTCTTCCCAGCACTCGAAGATGTTGGGGCAGCCGGCCTCTTGACACACGGTGTGCAGGTTCTCGTCCTGCACCAGCTTCATCAGCCCGCGGTATTCGGGGCCCATGCGGGCGGTGGTGCGAATCCACGGCGGCTTGCGCTCGATCGGGGTCTGGCTGTTGCGCACCTCGAGCCGCAACAGCTTGCGGCCGGCGGGCGGGGCGCTCGGCGCGGGGCTGACTGCGTCGTCGGCTAGGGTCACCGGCCCATCCTATCCCGCGACGACCGCCCGCCTCACGTACCGGTGCTCAGCCATGGGCGAACGGTGGCGATGCTGTCGTTCGGTCAATCGCGCGACCAGCCGGCCATCTCGAAGTCGTGCCAGGTCAGCAGTTCCGCCAGGTGCGGGGTGATGGCGTCCGCCACGTCGGCCAGGCTCGGGGCCACGCCGAGTTCGGTTTCGATCGACGTGACGTCGGCGTCGGCGATGCCGCACGGAATGATGCCCGCGAACGGGCCGAGGCTCTCGGCGGCGACGTTGAGGGCGAAGCCGTGCAGCGTCGTCCGCCGGCTGACCCGAACGCCGATGGCGGCGATCTTGCGCTCGAGCCGTCCCTGGGCCTGGTCGGCGCGCAGCCAGACGCCGGTGCGGCCCTCGACCCGTCCACCCTCGATACCGAGCGGCCGCAGCGTGCGAATGATCGCCTCTTCGAGCCGCCGCACGTAGGCCACCGGACCGACCCGGTCGGGCAGCCGGACGATCGGGTATCCGACCAGTTGACCGGGGCCGTGGTAGGTGATCAGGCCGCCGCGGTCGGTCTCGATCACCGGGGTGCCGTCGCGCGGGCGTTGTTCGTCAGTGGTGCGGTGGCCGGCCGTGTACACCGGCTCGTGCTCGACGTAGAGCACCTGCGCCGGCAGCTCGCCCGACGACACCCGGGCGTGCACCTCGCGTTGGTAGTCCCAGGTGGGCAGATAGGGGCTCAACCGCTCGCCGAGCCCCAGGCGCTCGAACTGGACGCTCTCGACAACTGCATCGGCGGACGGCACGCGGGCAGTCTATGCCGAGGGACTACCTCGTCCGGTTGGCTGCGCTGGGGGCGTCTGTGAGGTTCGGCGATCTCGAGATGGCTGCACGGTCTCGGGTTGAGTGAGGGTTGGCGATCTCGAGATGCCTGCACGATTTCGCGTCAGCAGGACGCTTTCGTGTTTCAGGCCGAGAGCGTGCGGCCTGGGTGAAATCGTGCAGCGATCTCGAGATCGTGCAAACCTCGGCAGATCGTGCAAACCTCGGCAGATCGGCCATGGCTGTGGCTTGGCGTTGGCCTCAGGCCGCGGGGACCGCGCTGATCGACGCGTCTCTGAGCGCGGTCTGGGTGCGGGCATAGAGCAGCCGAGGACGATCCAGCATGTCGTCGGTCACTCTGATCATCGACCAGCCCAGCGCCCGGATTTCGTTCTCGCGGCTCTTTTCGGCAAGGACTGCCCGCTGGTCGACATACTTGCCGTCGCCATCACATTCGATCAGCACCGTGGTGCCGCGGATCCTCCCGTCAGCGATGTATGCGGTTCCAGGCACAGCGAATTGAGGCTCCACGCTGAACCTCAGACGGTCGTAGACGAGGGCGGTGCGCGACTCCAGTGCGGATTCGCGTCGTCCATCGCCGAGTCGACGGACGACGGCCAGGTTCGCTCGCCCGGTCCATCCTTCGAGAGCCCCGATCACGGACGCGAAGTCGTCTGTGCCGAGCAGTCTGGAATGCAATGCTGCGTCGTAGGCCATCAGGCCCGATACCGGGCAGAGCAGGGCTGTTTGAGCCACGGCCAGGGCGACGTTGGGTTGGTCGAAGGAGGCCACCTGCTTGTGAATCACCAAACCGTCGCGGTTCTGCGGCGCACCGTGGGTGGTACGCATCAAGTGAACGGTCGCCCAGTCCGGACGAAACACCGGCAGCCCCAGCAGAATCGCTGCGGAGTAGTGGCTCGGCACGGTGTCGGGGCGGGCCGCGTGTTCGATCCCGGCCAAAAGTCTGTGCCGGTCCGCCGGCCAGGGAAGCGACTGCGCGGTGTACCAACCCCGCTTCAATCGGACGAGGCTCTGGGCGTTCACTGCGGCACGCAGGTCGGCGTCGGACAGTCCCAGGCGGCGCGCATGACTGGTGGCGAAGACGTCCAGTTCGGCCAATTCGGGTGGGAGCACTCAAGCATCATGAGGCCTGGCTGACCTCGCCAGCCGCCCGCGCAGACAATCTGTGGATAACTCGCCTCGCGATGTGTCATTGCACGATCTCGAGATCGCTGCAGACCTTCAAGTTGTCCGGACGATTTCGTGTTGCAGTCCGAAATCGTGCAGCGTGGACGAAATCGTGCAGCGATCTCGAGATCGCATGCTCCTGGCACCAAGAGTCAGGCGCGCCCACCGGGCAACTCCCATGGGCGCCCAGGGGGGTGCGCGGGGAGGCGTGGGGCCAGCGCATGACCCCAATCACAGCGACGCCCGCCACCCTGGGGTGACGAGCGTCGAAGAAGTGAGGTGTCGGTTACAGACCCAGCTCGCCGGCGAAGTCGCCGCCCTCGAGGCGGGCCTTGACCACCGAGAGGAACCGGGCCGCGTCGGCGCCGTCGACCAGGCGGTGGTCGTAGCTGAGCGACAGGTACATCATGTCGCGCACCGCGATCACCTCGCCGAGCGCGGGATCTTTGATCACCATCGGACGCTTCACCAGCGCCCCGGTGCCCAGAATCGCCGCCTGCGGCTGGTTGATGATCGGGGTGTCGAACAGCGTGCCCGCCGAGCCGTAGTTGGTGATCGTGAACGTGCCGCCAGACAGCTCGTCAGGGCTGATCTTGTTGGTGCGCGACCGGGCCGCGACATCGCCGATCTTCTTGGCCAGGCCCGCGAGGCTCAGATCGCCGGCGTCGCGAATGACGGGCACCAGCAGGCCACGCTCTGTGTCGACCGCGATGCCCAGGTGCTCGGCGTCGTGGTAGGTGATGGTGCCGGCCTCGACGTCCATGCTGGCGTTGACCTTGTCGAACTGCTTCAGCGCCTCACACACCGCCTTGCAGATGAAAGGCAGGTACGACAGCGACGCGCCCTCACGGGCCTTGAAGTCGTCTTTGGCCCGGGCGCGCAGCTTGCTGATGTTGGTCAGGTCGACCTCGACCGTGCCAGTGAGTTGCGCGGCGATCTGCAACGACTCGACCATGCGCTTGGCGATCACCGAACGCATGCGGCTGATCTTCTCGGTGGTGCCACGCTTCGAACCCTCGGGGGGTGCCGCCTGCGCAGCGGGTGCGGCGGCGGGCGCCGGTGCTGAAGGGGCGGCAGCAGCGGGTGCGGCGGCAGGTGCCGGTGCCTCGGCTGCCTTCTTGGCCGCCTCGGCCGCGGCGAGCACGTCCTGCTTGCGGACGCGGCCGCCCACGCCGGTGCCCTTGACGCCCGACAGTTGCACGCCGTGCTGAGCAGCCAGCTTGCGCACCAGCGGAGTGACGTAGCCCGCATCGTCGGAGTCGGACGACGCCGCTGGGGCGGCCGGGGCGGGTGCCGCCGCAGCGGGAGCAGCTGGGGCGGGTGCCGACGGCGCAGGAGCCGCCGGGGCGGGAGCCTCAGCAGACTGTTCCGCGCCGGCCTTTTCGGCAGTCTGCTCGTTGCCCCTCTCTTCGCTCTCGGTGATGCCGTCGCCGCGCGGCTCGGCCGGGGTCTCGTCG
This sequence comes from Micropruina glycogenica, assembly GCF_900289045.1. GTDB lineage: Bacteria > Actinomycetota > Actinomycetes > Propionibacteriales > Propionibacteriaceae > Micropruina > Micropruina glycogenica. The sequence continues at coordinate 2,392,935 of NZ_LT985188.1, read as the reverse complement.
GCCACCTCAGGAGCATCGGACGGCGCTTCGGCCTCGGCCGGCGCAGCGCCCGCCGCGCCGATGACGGCGATCACCGCACCGACGGCGGCAACTTCGTCTTCGGCCACGCGAATCTCGAGAATGACGCCGGACGTCGGCGCCGGAATCTCGGTGTCGACCTTGTCGGTCGACACCTCGACGATGGGCTCGTCGGCCTCGACCTCGTCGCCGACCGCCTTGAGCCAGCGCGAAATGGTGCCCTCGGTGACTGATTCGCCCAACTGCGGCAGCGTCACCTCGGTGCCCGAACCGCCGCCGCCTGCGGCCGGTTTCGGGGCCGGTGCGTCGGTGGAGGGAGCCTCGGCGACAGCCGGCGCTTCGGGCTCCTCGGCGTCGGCCTGTTCGGCCGGCACGTTCTCGGCAGGGGCGGCGGGTGCCGCATCGGACGAGCCGCCCGCCTCACTGGCATCGCCGATCACGGCCAGCACCGCACCGACCGCAGCGACCTCGTCTTCGCCGACCTTGATCTCGAGGATCACCCCGGCGGCGGGCGCCGGAATCTCTGTGTCGACCTTGTCGGTCGACACCTCGACGATGGGCTCGTCCACCTCGACGGTGTCGCCGACCTGCTTCAACCAGCGCGAAACCGTACCTTCGGTGACGCTCTCACCCAGTGCGGGCAAAGGGACGGGCGTTGACATCAGTGTGGTCTCCTTCGACGGGACTGCCAGAACCAGACCTCACCCTATCCCGTTGTCAGGCTGGTTGAGCAGAACCTTTTCGGCCCCGCTCACCTGATGGGTCGCTGGCGTGGCTGTACATAATGGCCGGGTGGCATTCCGATGGGACTTCTGGCGTTCGCGACCTCGCCAACCGGTGGTCGACGCTGCGACCAGAAGTCATCTGGACGAGTTCGTCACCACTCGCCAGGGGGTCGAGGCCTTTCTCGAACCGCAGACCACGATGACCCGGCCCAGCCTGCTGCTGGTGGCCTTCGACGGTGAATGGACGCGGCGCTCGATCGAGTCGCCCGCCTGGGGGCGCCAGTTCGCGGCCCGGCATGCCGTGCCGGTGTACGACGCCGGGGTGGTGGGGTACCCCCAACGCATGCGCGACTTCAACGCCCGGCGCAAGAGGGGCCACTGACGGGTCGTTGGTTCAGCTTGTCGAAACCTCTGGCCGCAACGGGCCTCGACACGTTCGACCAGCAACAAGTTCGACCAGCGACAAGCTCGATCACCGCTGGTGACCAAGCATCGCTAGTCGGCCTTGAGTGCGGCGTCCAACTCGTCGAGTTGCCCCGACAGGTCGAGCACGGCCCGGTAAGCCTCGACCACCGCCGCCGCCAGGCCCGCACCCTGCGCAGGTTGCGCCGACCCGAACACGCTGGCCGCGCTGGCGCTCACCGCCCACAGCCCGGTCACCGGCTCGCCGTCGCCGCGCAGGACGCGCGACCGGTCGTCGATCACGAGCCCACCCTTGGTGCCCGAATCGCCGGGGTACAGCCGCACTGCCCAGAACGGCTGCCGGTCGACCGAGGCGAGGCACGGGTTACGGCGCAGCCGGGGGTCGCCGAAATGCTTGTCCCACGCGCTGTCGCCGCGGCCGAAGTCGGTGTCTTTGCCGCGCTTGGCCAGTTGGTTGAACGCCACCACGCTGCCGATCAGCCCCGCGCGGTCGATGCTGAGCGCCTGGGCCAGGTCGTCGAGGTTCGTGGCCCGCACCAGTTCGCCCGACTCGATGGCGGCCTTGGGTGAGGTGCCCGCCGCCCAGGGGCCCAACGGGTAGGCCTTGCGGTGCCGATCGTCCATGATCAGAAACGACGGCACCGACCGCATGCCCCGGTTGTGCTCGTACATGCGTCGTCCGGCCGATGTCGACGGCTGCGCCTCGTTGAGGTAGCGGTCGCCGGCCTGGTCGACGATGAGGCTGTGCGGAGCGACCCGTGCGGCGTCCACCTGGTGCGCGCGGCCTTCGCTGAGCAGCACCGGCGTCCACCAGGCCTGAGCGAGCCCGGTCGTGGCGGCGTCGACCTGGGCGCCGGCCGCCAGTGCGGTTCCGTCGGCACCGATGCCGACCGACCACGAGGCCTCGGTGGGCAGCGGCAGATGCTGCTCGCGCAGCGTCTGGTCGGCCTCGAAACCCCCGCAGGCCAGAATCACACCCTTGGACGCCCTCACGTCGACCTGCTCGCCGACGTGGGTCACCCGCACGCCGGTCACCACGCCGCCCTCGACGATCAGTTCGTTCAGCGGGCAGTCGAGCCAGAACTCGACCTCGCTGCCGACTGCGCGCAACAGCAGCTCGCACACCAGGGCGGCGCCGCCGCTGAGTTGGCCCGGGTTGGTGAAGGGGTTGGCCAGCCGGCCCCAGAATCCCTGGTTCGTGCGGCCCCCGTCGTCGCCGCGCACCTTGCCCGCCCAGTCGTCGTCGAGCTTGCGCGGCACCGACCGCACCCGCACGGTGCGTCCCTGCGCCTTCGCGCCCTCGACCTCAGGACGGCAGTCCGGTAGCGATTTCACCACCTCGAGCGCGATGCGCGAGGTGACCAGCCAGCGTGCCACCACGCCGGCTGTGCGGGTGAACGCGGCGCGACGCCCGGCGATCACCGCCGAGACGGGTGTGGCGAGCGCGTCCAGGTAACCGAGCGCCTCGGCAGGGGTGTCCGACGGCAGCCCTGCCCGGCCCATCAGGTCGTTTGCGGGCAGCCAGAGTGCGCCGTCGGTGGTGGCGGTGCTACCGCCGACCGCACCGGACCGCTCGACCACCAGCACGTCGTGCCCCAGCCTGCGGGCAGCGACGGCGGCCAGCAGACCGGCTGCCCCGGCGCCGACCACCACCACGTCGGTCTGCACGCGAGTCAGTCTTGCAGCGATTGAGCCAGCGCCACCAGGGTGCGCACGGCCATGCCGGTGCCACCGGTGGGCACGTAGTCGTAGGGGCCTTCGTCGTTGAACGCCGGCCCGGCGATGTCGAGATGGGCCCACAGCATGTCGTCGGGCACGAAGGTCTGCAGAAACGCCGCCGCGGTCAGCGCGCCGCCGTAGCGGTTGCCGCCCGAGCGCAGGTCGGCCACCTTCGAGTCGAGCTTGGAGCGGGTGCCCTCGGGAATCGGCAGTTGCCAGAACGCCTCGCCGGCCGACTCGGCGGCGTCGAGCACCCGATCGGCGGCCTCGTCGGCGTTGGTCATCAGGCCTGCGACCCGTTCACCGAGGGCCACCATGCAGGCCCCGGTCAGGGTGGCCACGTCGACGATCAGGTCGGGGCGGTCCTGCCCGGCTCGCACCAGGGCGTCGGCCATCACCAGGCGTCCCTCTGCGTCTGAGTTCACGTTCTCGACCGTGGTGCCGCCGAACATGGTCAGCACGTCCGACGGGCGGTAGGCGGTGCCCGACGGCATGTTCTCGGCCATCGCGGCGTAGGTGGTCACCCTGACCTTGAGGCCGAGTTCGGCGATCGCCCTGGTGGCCGCGAGCACCGCGGCGGCACCCGCCATGTCGCTCTTCATCGTGTACATGCCGTCGGCGGTCTTCAGGTTGAGGCCGCCGGTGTCGAAGGTGATGCCCTTGCCGACCAGCGCCAGGTGCCCGCGCGCACCGCGCGGCGCGTAGTCGAACCGCACCAGCCGGGGGCCGCGATCGGAGCCGCCGCCCACCGCCATCAGGCCGCCGTAGCCGCCCCGCTCGAGCACCTTCTCGTCGAGCACCTCGACCTCGATGCGGGTGCCTTTGACCGCGCCCCTGGCAGCGTCGGCGAAGGTTTCGGGGTACAGCGCGTTGGCAGGGGTGTTCACCCAGTCCCGCGCCAGGCACACCGCCGTGGCCACGATGCGTGCGGCGTCGATCGCCCTCTTGGCCTCGGGCTTGGCCGAACTGCTCACCACCGTGATGGACGCGACCTTGGCGGACGGCTGCTCGCCGCTCACCTTCACGAACCTGTACGAACCAAGCAACGCACCCTCGGCGGCGCCTCGGATCACCTCGGGTTCGACCACGTCGAGGCAGACGGCGACCTTGACGCCCTGGTCGCCCGCCAGTTCGCCGGCTTTTCGCACAGCGGTGCCGGCCGCTCGCCGCACTTGCTCGGGGGTGACGTCGATCTCACCGAGACCGACCACCACCACCCGCTGACCGTCGGGCCCCGGCAGCAGCACGGTGGCGCCCGGCTTGGTGTCGGCGCCCAGTGACCTGGCCAGGTCGAGCAACGAGGTGCCGAACTGCTTATTGACCCGTTTGTCGAGCTGGTCGGGGGCACCGACCAGCACTGCCGATCCGGTGCTGTCGGCGAGGCCGATCACCAGCACATCGGCGTCGGTGGGGCATGAGGTGGCCAGGGTGAGCGAGGGGAGCGTGAATGACGTCACGGACGGTCCTATCGACGAACGAGTCCAGCTTGATTCAGACCACGACACCTTAGCCCCGCGCGATCGATGGGTGCTCCGCGTGGGCATGACATTCTGAGCAACGTGACCATCTTCACCTTCGCCACCGCCCACCGCATCGTCTTCGGCGCTGGCCGCGCCGCCGAGCTGCCTGCCCTGATCGGTGAATTCGGCACACGTCCGTTCGTGTGCACCGGCGCCGACCCGACGCGCTTCTCAGGCCTGCTCACCGGCGTGGCAGACCTCGCCTGGTGGTCGGTGGGCGGCGAGCCGGCCCTCGACGACATCAGGGCCGGGGTCGCGGCCGCCCGGGATCACGGCGCCGACGTGCTCGTCGGCCTGGGCGGTGGGGCCGTACTCGACGCGGCCAAGCTGATCGCCGCGCTGGCCCCCAACGGGGGCGACCTGCTCGACTATCTCGAGGTGATCGGCGCCGGACGGCCCCTGGCCGAGTCGCCCTTGCCCTTCGTCGCGGTGCCCACCACGGCCGGCACCGGCTCAGAGGTGACCAGCAACGGGGTGGTCACCTCGCCCGAGCACGGCGTCAAGGTGAGCCTGCGGTCACCCTCGATGCTGGCCCGGGTGGCCCTGGTCGACCCCGAACTGACGCTCGGCTGCCCGCCTTCGGTCACGGCGTCGGCCGGCCTGGACGCGCTCACCCAGTGCCTGGAGCCGTACGTGTCGCCGTTCGCGAACCCGCTCACCGACGGGTTCTGCGAGCAGGGGCTGCGGCGGGCCGGACGCAGCCTGCGCCGCGCCTACGCCCACGGCGACGACCTGGACGCCCGCACCGACATGGCGGTGTGCGCGCTGCTCGGCGGGCTCGCGCTGGCCAACGCCAAGCTGGGGGCGGTGCACGGGCTGGCCGGGGTGATCGGCGGTCTCACCGGCGCCCCGCACGGGGTGTGTTGTGCGGCGCTGTTGGTGCCCACCTCGTCGGTGACCATCGACGCGCTGCGCGCCGACGATGCCGAGCACCCGGCGCTGGCGCGGTACGCGGCAGCCGGCGAACTGTTGAGCGGTACGGCCGGCATCGACGCGCTGCTGCACTGGCTGGGCGAGACCGTCCGGCTGCTCGACGTGCCGCCCGTCGGCGACCTCGGCGTGCGGCCCGCCGACCACCGGCGCATCGCCGAACAGGCCGCGAAGGCGTCCTCGACCAAGGGCAACCCCGTGGCGCTCACCGTTGAGCAACTGATGCGTGCCCTGCACGCCGCCGACCAATGATCGGTGTCGAGTGTCGTGACACCGACTTCACGGTCTGCGTGCTCTGGATCGACACGCTCAACCGCCGAACTATTAGGCTGAGCGTCGAGTGAAGGAGCGCATGATGTCTGAGTTGAAGAAGTCGCCACTGCACGACCGGCACGAGTCGCTGGGGGCCAAGTTCGCCGAGTTCGGCGGCTGGTCGATGCCGCTGCAGTACGCGGGCATCGTGAGCGAGCACAAGGCCGTGCGCGACGGGGTCGGCATCTTCGACGTCAGCCACCTCGGCAAGGCCAGAATCAAGGGCCCCGGCGCCATCGACTTTCTCAACTCGGCCATCACCAACGACACCGGCAAGATCGCCGTGGGGCAGGCCCAGTACACGCTGCTGTGCAACGCCGAAGGCGGCGTGGTCGATGACCTGATCTGGTACTGGCTGGCCGACGACGAGGCCTTTCTCATTCCCAACGCGGCCAACACCGCCGAGGTCGTCCGGCTGCTCGCCGACGCTGCGCCCGAGGGGCTGTCCATCACCAACGAGCACGACGACTACGCGGTGCTCGCCGTGCAGGGGCCCAAGTCGGACGAGACCCTGGCCGCGCTCGGCCTGCCGGTCGGGCATGACTACATGCGCTTCGACACCAGCGTGCTCGACGGTGTGCAGCTCACCGTGTGCCGCACCGGCTACACCGGTGAGCGCGGATACGAACTGGTGGTGCCCGCAGCAGACGCCGCAGCCGTGTGGGACGCGGTGCTGGCCGCGGGCGAGCCGTACGGCATCGTGCCCGCCGGGTTGGGTGCCCGCGACACCCTGCGCACCGAGATGGGCTACCCGCTGCACGGTCAAGACCTGCGTCCTGACGTGTCGGCCGGGCAGTGCGGCGTCGGCTGGGCGATCGGCTGGCGCAAGGACGCCTTCTGGGGTGACGAGGCGTTGCGGGCCGAACGGGCAGCCGGGCCCGCACTGCGGCTCACCGGTCTGCTGGCCCAGGGACGCGGCATTCCCCGGCCCCACATGACGGTGGTGCATGAGAGCGCCGAGGTGGGTGAGGTGACCTCGGGCACCTTCTCGCCGACGCTGGCCAAGGGCATCGCACTGGCCCTGCTGCCGCCGAGCCTGGTGCCCGGTACCGCGGTGTCGGTGCTGGTGCGCGGCCGCGAGGAGCCGTTCGAGGTGGTCAAGCCGCCGTTCGTCACGCCCGGCGTGCGGTCGTCGTGAAGCAGAGCTGGCGACGCTGGGCGCACCTGGCCCTGGCCGCGGCGGGGGTGGCCGCCGTGCTGTGGGCGGTGGTGCTGGCGGCGAACCCGACCATCTGGTGCCGCGAGCAGGTGATGCACCCCGGTGAGGTGTGCAGCAACGCCCAGGGCACCAAGGTGCAGACCTATGAGGAGCGCTATGCGGCCGCCCAGTGGGCGCGTCCGGTGGTCGGCGTGGTGGGTGCGGTGGTTGCGGGCTTCGGGCTGATGCTCTACCGCGGATCGCGCCGTCCCGAGCCTGCCGTGTCGTCGGCGGCCGCAGGGCACGCCTCGTCCTGACACGCTTCGGGCCGCGCGGCTCAACCGCGCGCTGCGGCCACCGCGGCGGCGAACGCTGCTGCCGCAGCCAGTGACAGCGCCGCGCGAACGGTGTTCGCGGGCGTCCATTCGGCCAGGTACCGCTGCCACAGGTCTGCCGCCTGGGCGCTGTCGGACGGCAGCGCGGCGAGCGCCTCGTTGAGCGGCACGTTGCGGGCGATGGTGAGCGAGAAGCCCGCCAGGTACAGCCCGCCACCCACCGCGGCGAGCCAACTGGCCGGGTGCCGGTGCGTGGCCAGCAGCCCGAGCGCCACCAGGCCCAGTGCTGCCGAGCCGAAGAAGGCGGTCATGAACGGCGCCCGCAGCGCCACCACGTTGAAGTGCTGCATGGTGGCGACCGCCTCGGCGGGCCGCAGCGCCGCCAGCCGTGGCATCACGCGGGCCGAAAAGTTGGCGTAGACCAGGCCGCAGGTCAGTGATCCGAGCACGCCGGCACCGCTGATCGCCGCGGTCCACAGCAGGTGAGGTGAAGAGTTCATGGCCACAGTTCATCAGCTTCGTGGACGAATCAACATGATGGATACGCTCATCTTCATGCGTTATCGTCCAGTATGGCCGATACAGACCCCTGGACGATGCTGTTGCGTGCACCCCGCGCACGCGACGCGTTTCTGCTGCGGGTGGTGATGGGTGGCCCTTGGTCGCTGCTGGTCGCCGACGAGGCCCCGCTCACCGTGATGGGGCAACTCCAGGGCAACGCCTGGTTCGCCGTCGAGGGTGGTGAGCCCACCCTGCTGCACCCGGGTGACGTGGTGCTGGTGCGGGCACCGGTGCACTACCGGGTGGCGTCCGACCCGAGCGTGCAGCCGTCCATGACCATCGGCCCCGATCAGTCGTGCACCGGGGCCGACGGGCGCGAACTCGCCGATGCGCTGGCCCAGGGCGTGCGCACGTGGGGCAATGACCCCGCCGGGGCCGACCGGCTGATCGTGGGCACCTACCGCAGCGACACGCAGGCCTCGCGGCTGCTGCTCGGGGCGCTTCCCCCGGCGCTGGTGGTGCCCGCGGCCGCTCCCGAGCTGATCGGGCTGCTGAATCGCGAACTGGCCGCAGACGCCGACGCGGGTGTGCTCGACCGACTGCTCGATCTGGTGCTGATCGACGCCGTACGCACCGCCCGCGCGCAACTCACGTCCGGCGCCGGTGGGCCGGTGGGTGTGGCGCTGCGGGCGATCCACTCGGCACCGGCGCAACCGTGGACGGTCGGCTCGCTCGCCGCTCGGGCGGGGGTCTCGCGCTCAGCGCTCGCGGCCCGGTTTCGGCACGAGGTGGGTGACACCCCGTCGGCCTACCTCACCCACTGGCGGCTGGCACTGGCCGCCGATCTGCTGCTCGACACCGACGCGACCCTGGACTCGATCGCGGCCCGGGTCGGCTACGGCTCGCCGTTCAGCCTCAGTGCAGCCTTCAGCCGGCGGTTCGGGGTGAGCCCCCGGGCGTTCAGAACCCGCGGGCAGGCGGAGGGTCGCGGTGCCGACCTGGCTGGTTGAGGTCGTCGGCTCGTCATCCCGGAAGGCCTCGTCGTGCCGGCGGCTCTCGTCGTCCGGGCGACTTTCGTCATCCGGGCGGACGCCGGGATCTCAGCGCGTCATCCGGCGTCGAGGTTCATCGGCCCGTAGACGAGCCGGTCTTCTTCGTACAGGGAAACCGCCTGCACGCCGCGGTCGGCGAGCGCCTCGAACGTGCCGGTCAGCCAGTGCTCGGCGGCGGCCTGAGTGTCGAAAGGGCCACTGACGGTCAGCCCGTCCACGCCGGCGATCGCCTCGAACTCGGGTTTGGCCCGCCAGTACCAGGCCATCAGAAGCTGTCGCCCCGCTTCAGCACCGGCCTGGGAATGCGCAGCCGGCGCAGCGACAGCGCCCGGTTGAAGCCGTAGTACAGCAGACCCTTCAGCGGTTCGTTGGGGATGCGCTCGGCCGCCAACTGCTTGAACCCGCGCCACATGCGCCAGATGTCGAACGCGACCAGCAGCATGAAGGCCCAGGTGGCGTAGGTGACGGGTTCGATGATCACCGGCACGGCCGGGCTGACGACCAGGGTCAGCAGCAGCAACACCATCAGAATCGGCATGGCCCACTCGGCCAGGTTGAACCGGGTGTCGACGTAGGCGCGCATGAGCTTGCGTCCAGGCACGTTGTCGATCGCCTCGGTCTGCTTGCGCCGATCGGCCGCCGCGTCCTGCCGAGCCCGGGCCTTTGCCTCTTTGGGCGAAAGTTGGGGGTTGATCCGCTGCCGACGTGCCGCCTCGGCGTCCTTGCGCCTGGGCGTGGGCGCGCTCTTACCGCCCGTGGGTGTGGGTACCCGTTGCGGCTCGGCGGCGGGCTGTGCCGGAGCGGAATCGTTGTTCTTGTTGGGGGAGAAGAGTCCCACTGCGAACCTCGTTGTCGGTGGATCGGTGACGCCTCATGCTACCCCGCCGAACGGGCGGGATAACCTGGGTGGGATCGACCACGCCGCCAACGGAAGGCACGCACCCATGGCTGGGCTGTTCCAACGCATGAAGGCCATCTTCTCGGCCAAGGCCGACAAGGCCCTCGACAAGCTCGAAGACCCCCGCGAAACCCTCGACTACTCCTACACCAAGCAACTCGAACTGCTGCAGCAGGTGCGTCGCGGGGTGGCCGAAGTGGCCACCAGCCGCAAACGGGTCGAACTGCAGGCCGGCCAGCTCAACGCTCAACTCGACAAGCTGCAGGTCGCGGCCAAGCGTGCGCTCGAAGCCGGCCGTGAAGACCTGGCCCGCGAGGCGCTCACCCGCAAGTCGGGGCTGCAGCAGCAACTCGCCGAACTGCAGACCCAGCACGCGGCACTGCAGGCCGAGGAGGAGCGGTTGGTGCGGGCCAGCCAGCAGTTGCAGGCCAGGGTTGACGCGTTTCGCACCCGCAAAGAGACCATCAAGGCCACCTACACCGCTGCAGAGGCACAGACCAAGATCAGCGAGGCGTTCAGCGGGCTGGGGCAAGAGCTGGGTGATGTCGGGCAGGCCATTCAGCGCGCCGAGGACAAGACCGCGCAGCTGCAGGCCCGCGCCGCCGCGGTCGACGAACTGCTCGCCAGCGGTGCGCTCGACGACCCGACCGGCCTGGCCAAAGACGACCTGACCCGCGAACTGGACGCGCTGGCGTCCGACGCCCAGGTCGACAATGAACTCGCGGCACTGAAAGCGTCCCTGCCCGGTGCTGAGCCGCAGGGCGAGTTGCCCGCCGGCACGTTCGAGCAGCCGCCCGCCCCGGGCGTTCAGGCCGAGACGGGCGAGAACCTGCGGTGACCCCGGCCGCTTCGGGCGGCCGTCGGCCCCGAGTGCTGCTGGCCAGTGGCCCGGTGGGCGCTCTCTCGCCGCTGCAGGCGTCGGTGGCCCTCGCGCGCGGCTTCGCCGACGGTGCCGACGTTGCGGTGATCGGCCTGGCTGAGGGCGGGCGGGCTCTGGGTGAGGTGTTGGCAGAGCCCGACGGCGACCTCGAGGTGTTGCACGCCGGCTGGCTGGCCCGCCGCGACGGACTGCTGGCCGTGGGTGCCGAGCCCGACCTCGAGCCGCCCTACGATCCGCTCGAGGTGTCGAGCTCGCCGCTGGGCCGCCTGGTCGCCTACGCGCTGCAGGAGCAACCGCCGACCCGGCTCGTGATCGACCTCACCACCAGCAACGCGCACGACGCCGGCCGAGGGCTGCTGCACCACGTCGGCGAGTTGCGGCCTCGGTTGCAGGGTGTGGACGTGATCGGCGTGGTGCCGTCGGGGCAGCAACACGACCGGCTGCTCGGGCTGCGCGGCGTCACCTCACGACGCGGCCGCGAACTGGGCATCGCGCTTCGGCACGTCATGGCGGTCGAGGGAACGCTGGAGCGGTTCGCCCTCGAGGTCGACGCGGTCGCGGCCAAGGCCGAGGGTGCGGGGGCGTCCGGGGGCCTCGGGTTCGCCATTCTGGCCCTGGGTGGACGGCTCGTCACCGGCGCTGCACTCACCGCCGAGCTGGGTGACCTCGACCGGGCACTGGGTTCCGCCGACCTGGTGGTCACCGGCTGCGACTCCTTCGACTTCGGCAGCCGGGGCGGTGGCGTGGTGGCTGAGCTTGCCACGCGCTGCGAGGCGTTCGAGGTGCCGCTGGTGGTGGTCTCACCGGTGGTCGGCATGTCGGGCCGCGAAATGCGCACCCTGGGCATCGAGTCGGCGCACCCGGTGCCCGTGGACGAGGGTGTGGCCGACGGCCTCACTGCGACGGGGCGGCGACTGGCTGCGGGGTGGACCTCCCGCTGGTGAGTAATGGGGACGGTTCCGATTACCGTTCAGGCGGGCCTTCTGGTGGGTAATGGGGACGGTTCCGATTACCGTTCAGGGCGCTGGCCACCCCGCCTCCGATCACCCATGCGGCGGTACCGCGTGGCGGGCAACGGGGCGGTTCCGATCACCCTTCAGCGGCCAGGCTGACTGGCCGCGGTCTGGACGTCCCGCTGGTGACAAACCTGGTGGGTAAATCGGAACCGTCCCCGTTACCGTTCACCGACCAACCGGACCCAGTCCGCTGCGCCACCCGACGAGGTGCCCAGTGTTGCTCAGCGTCGCCCGACGAGCTTCTGAGGCTCGGCCTCGCCAAGACGTTGTTCTACACTGTTGGGAATACCCGGCCCGGGCGGAGTTGTTCCCCCTGGGGAGTACACCCATCGAAGCGGAGAACACATGTCTCTCGACCAGCAGATCGACACCGACGGCATCATTCTCACCGAGGCTGCGGCCCTCAAGGTGAAAGACCTCGTCTCGCAGCAGCCCGAAGAGAGCCTTGTGCTGCGCATCTCCGTGGCACCGGGCGGCTGCTCCGGGCTGCGTTACCAACTGTCGCTCGACGAGCGCGAGCTCGACGGCGACGTCACCAAGGAATGGTTCGGCGTGCCGGTGGTCACCGACCGCATGTCGGCTCCGTACCTGATCGGCGCGACCATCGACTTCGTCGACACCATCGAGGCTCAGGGGTTCACCATCGACAACCCCAACGCCCAGGGCTCGTGCGCCTGCGGCGACAGCTTCCACTGATCAGCCCATTCCGTCGTCTATGGCGGGACTACGGGTAACAATCGAGAAAACGTCACAATCGGGACGCCTCAGGGGAGGCGTCCCGTTGTGTTTGTGGGTTAGGGTGAGCGCCTAGGAATCTGACGACTCGGACGCCTGCCGATCTGCCCTGTGGTAAGCGGTTGGCCTCCGGTGTGGGAAGGCGGACAGTCCGTGGTGAAGAACCGCACACACCTACGGCGAGGGCTGGCGCTCGGCGCCGGCGTTCTCGTCGTGCCGGCCTTGACGGGGTGCAGCCAAGACACGCTGGCCCAGTGGGGCCGATGGGGCATGCCGGTGGCGGCGAGCCAGCAGGCACCGTGGATCGGCGACCTGTGGAACGGCGCATGGATCGCCTCACTGGTCATCGGTGTATTCGTCTGGGGCCTGATCCTCTGGGTGATGTTCCGCTACCGCCGCAAGAACAACACCGAGGTGCCCCGGCAGACGCGCTACAACCTGCCGCTCGAAATCATGTACACGCTGGTGCCGTTCCTCATCATCGGCGTGCTGTTCTTCTTCACCGTGCGCAGCCAGGACGCGGTGCTCGCCAAGAGCGCCCAGCCGCAGCACACCGTCAACGTGCTGGGCCAGAAGTGGTCGTGGACCTTCAACTACATGGAGCAACAGAACTCCGCGGTCGGTGCGGTGGTGCACGAGGGCGGCACGATCGAGAAGATCCCCGACCTGTACCTGCCCGTCAACGAGTCGGTGCGGTTCAACCTCACCTCGGCCGACGTCATCCACTCGTTCTGGATTCCCGAGTTCTACTTCAAGCAGGACGTGATTCCCGGCCACCCCAACAGCTTCGACGTGACGCCCAACCGCACCGGTGTCTTCCTGGCCAAGTGCGCCGAGTTGTGCGGCACCTACCACTCGGCGATGTTGTTCAACGTGCACGTGGTGAGCGTCGACGAGTACAACGCCTACCTGAAGGGCCTGGCCGCCAAGGGTCAAACCGGCGAGATCAAGGCGCCCGCCTGGCCCAACGCCGTTCCGTCCGCCCCTGCCGATGAGGAGCACCCATGAGCGTCGCACGCGTGACCGTCGGCTCGTCGCAGGCCCGTAGCATTCGGCGCAGCCGCTGGGGCACCAAGGTGCTGGGCTGGATGACCACCACCGACCACAAGGTGATCGCCAACCTGTACTTCGTCACCGCCTTCGCCTTCTTCGGCTTCGGCGGCCTGCTCGCCCTGGCGATTCGTGCCGAGTTGGCCTACCCCGGCCTGCAGTTCCTGCACTACGAGACCTTCAACCAGTTCTTCACCATGCACGGCACGATCATGCTGCTGATGTTCGCGACGCCGATGTTCACGGCGTTCGCGAACGCGATCATGCCGCTGCAGATCGGTGCCCCCGACGTGGCCTTCCCGCGCTTGAACATGTTCAGCTACTGGCTGTACCTGTTCGGTTCGATCACCGCCTGCTCGGGCTTCTTGTCGCCCGAGGGCGCGGCCGCGTTCGGCTGGTTCGCCTACGCGCCGTTGTCGGACGCCATCAACTCACCCGGGGTGGGCGGCGACCTGTGGATCATGGGCCTCTATGTGATGGGCCTGTCGACCATTCTGGGGGCGGTCAACTTCGTCACCACGATCATCACCATGCGGGCGCCAGGCCTGACCATGTTCCGGTTGCCGATCTTCACCTGGAACATCTTCGTCACCTCGCTGCTGGTGCTGCTGGTGTTCCCGGTGCTCGCGGCCGGACTGCTGGTGCTCGAGGCCGACCGTCGCCTCGGCACCCACGTTCTCGACCCCGGTGTCGGGGGCGCGGTGTTGTGGCAGCACCTGTTCTGGTTCTTCGGTCACCCCGAGGTCTACATCATCGCGCTGCCCTTCTTCGGCATCATCACCGAGGTGCTGCCGGTGTTCAGCCGAAAGCCGGTGTTCGGCTACGTCGGCCTTGTGGCGGCAACGATGACCATCGGCGGCCTCAGTGTTGCCGTGTGGGCGCATCACATGTTCGTCACCGGCGCGGTGAACCTGCCGTTCTTCTCGTTCATGACGTTCTTGATCGCGGTGCCCACGGGGGTGAAGTTCTTCAACTGGATCGGCACCATGTGGGGCGGTTCGCTGACCTTCGAAACTCCCATGATCTGGGCGATCGGGTTTCTCACCACCTTCTTGTTCGGTGGCCTGACCGGCGTCATTCTGGCCAGCCCACCGCTCGACTTCCACGTGTCAGACACCTACTTCGTGGTCGCGCACTTCCACTACGTGGTGTTCGGCACCGTGGTGTTCGCGATGTTCGCGGGCTTCTACTTCTGGTGGCCCAAGATCACCGGCAAGATGCTCAACGAGCGTTGGGGCAAGATTCACTTCTGGACCCTGTTCTTCGGCTTCCACCTCACCTTCCTGGTGCAGCACTGGCTGGGCATCGAGGGCATGCAGCGGCGCATTGCCGACTACCTGCCGTCCGAGGGCTTCCAGTTCCTCAACCAGGTGTCGACCGTGGGCGCGTTCTTGTTGGGCATCTCGATGCTGCCGTTCTTCTACAACCTCTGGATCACCCACAAGACACCCAAGGTCAACGTGGACGACCCCTGGGGCTGGGGCCGGTCGCTGGAATGGGCCACGTCGAGCCCGCCGCCGCGGCACAACTTCACCAAGCTGCCGCGAATTCGGTCCGAGTCGCCCGCCTTCGACCTGCACCATCCCGAGATTCATGGTGTCGATCGCACCGAAGAGCTCGACGTGCTGTTGACCGGGTCGTCGAGCAACGGGTCGCAGCCGTCGTCCATCGAGAACCCCAAGGGGGAGTGAAGCCATGAAGGTCGAAGGCTGGATGTTCGCGGCGATCGCGATCTTCCTCACGGTCGTGACGCCCGTCTACTGGTTCATGTCGCACGAGATCATCGGAACCGTGGCGCTGGCCATGTCGCTGCTGCTGTTCACGATGGTGGCGGTGTACCTGTTCGTGCTCGCCCGCAAGATGGACGAGCGGCTCGAAGACCGTAAAGACGCCGAGATCATCGAGGGTGCCGGCCCGCTCGGCTTCTTTCCGCCCAAGAGCATCTGGCCGTTCTGGGTGGCGGTTACCGTGCAGCTGCTGGCGCTGGGCCCGGTGTTCGGCTGGTGGATCAGCATTCTCGCCGTCTGCCTGGGCATCTGGGCGTTGAGCGGCTGGGTGTTCGAGTTCTACCGGGGCGATTACCAGCACTGATCCGATTGCGCTGATCGAGCTTCGAGGCCCGCACCACATGGTGCGGGCCCTTCTCGTTTGTCGAGCCGGGTCGCACCCGGCAGACTCGCACGTCATCCCGGCGGACGCCGGGATCTCCCAGCCCAACCACGGCAAGACGTACGGCCGACGTTTCGGCGGTGGCACAGAATGGCGCCTATGCAACCTTCCGCTCAACTCGCCGTGATCGGCGTCGGGTAGATCGCCGAGGCCATCGTCACCGGCCTGTGTGGCGTCGACCCGAAGGCCGCCATCGTGCTGTCGCCACGGGGCGCCGCCCGCGCGGCGCGCCTCGCCGCCGCCCACCCGGGGTGCCGCGCATGCCGCGGCACGGTTTGCCGTGTGGGGTCGCGTCCGACAACCAGGCCGCGGTAGACGCCGCCGACACCGTGCTGCTGGCCCTGCGCGCCGCCGATGCCCCTGCCGTGCTCGGCGCGCTCACGTTTCGGCCGCACCGACGAGTGATCAGCGTGATGCCAGCCCGGACGTTGCCGCGATCAGTGGGTTGCTCGGCCCGGTGGCCGAGGTGTCGCGGGGTATCCCGGCGGTCAGCGTGGCGAACCGGGCCGGTCTGACGCCGGTGTTTCCGCCGGGTGGCGCCGCCGATGAGCTGTTCGACAGGCTCGGGTCGACGCTGCCGGTGGCCAGCGAGCAGGTGTTGGACGCCACGTCGGTGGCCAGTGCCACGGTTGCCGTCTACTTCGCCTACCTGACCGCGATCAGCGACTGGGTGACCGCTCAGGGCTTGCCGCCCGAGCACCCACGGCGCCTGGTCGGGGCCGTGTTCACCGGGGTGAACGCCGACCTGGCCGAGCCGGCCGGGTTCGACGAACTGGCCCGGCATCACGCGACACCCGGCGGGCAGAACGAACGACTGCTGGCAGGGGTACGCGCCGCCGGCGTCTACGACAGCATCGCGCGCGAGCTCGACCGGCTTCTCAAGGCCTAGCCGGCTACCAACTGACGTGCAGCGGACGGCCCTCGTTGAAGCCCGACGCCGACTGCACGCCCACGACGGCGTTCTCGCTGAACTCAGCCAACGTACGGGCACCGGCGTACGTGCATGACGACCGCACGCCCGACACGATGAAGTCGATCAGGTCTTCGACGCCAGGACGTTCGGGGTCGAGGTACATGCGGCTGTGCGAGATGCCCTCTTCGAACAGCGAGGCCCGGGCACGTTCGTAGGGCGACTGCTGCTGGGTGCGGGCTCGCACGGCGCGGGCCGAGGCCATGCCGAATGATTCCTTGTAGCGCCGTCCCTCGTGGTCGGTGACCAGGTCGCCGGCCGACTCGTGGGTGCCGGCGAACCACGAGCCGATCATCACCGCCCCGGCACCTCCGGCCAGCGCCAGCGCCACGTCGCGTGGGTGCCGCACGCCCCCGTCCGCCCAGATCGCGCGGCCGGCCTCACGCGCCTCGGCGGCGCACTCGAGCACCGAGCTGAACTGCGGACGGCCCACGCCGGTCTGCATGCGGGTGGTGCACATCGCTCCAGGGCCGACTCCGACCTTGATCACGTCGGCGCCCGCCTCGATCAGGTCTGCGGTGCCCTCGGCGGTGACCACGTTGCCGGCCACCACGGGCACCGTGCTGCCGCGGGCGTCCAACATGGCGCGTACCACTGCGAGGCCCTCCAGCATGCGTTCCTGGTGGCCGTGGGCGGTGTCCATCACGAGTACGTCGGCACCGGCGTCGACCAGGTCGGACGCCCGTCGTCCCACGTCTTTGCTGATGCCCACCGCGGCACCCACGCGCAATCGTCCGTCGGCGTCGAGGGCGGGCGTGTACAGGGTGGCGCGCAGGGCGCCTTTGACGGTCATCAGGCCGGTCAGCTTGCCGTCTTGGACGGCCAGGGCCACCCGGTGCCGGCGGGTGCTGAGCAACTCGAACACCTCGGCGGGGGTGGCGGTCTCGTCGACGATGGTCAGGTCGGTCGACATCGCCTCGTGCACCTGCACGAACCGGTCGAGGCCTGCGGCCTCGGTGGGGCCGAGCAGCCCGACGGGCGCGCCGTCGTCCACCACCACGACCAGGCCGTGCGCGCGCTTGGGCAGCAGGCTGAGCGCCTCACCGACGGTGGTGGTGGGCGACACCCGCACGGGGGTGTCGAACACGGTGTGGGCGGCCTTCACCTTGCCTATCGTCTGGGCGACGATGCCGGTGGGCAGGTCTTGGGGAATGATCGCCACGCCACCGCGCCGAGCGACCGTTTCGGCCATGCGACGACCCGAGATGGCCGTCATGTTGGCCACCACCAGGGGCAGCGGCAGGCCAAGGCCGTCTGTACTGGTCAGGTCGACATCGAGCCGTGACGTCACCGATGAACGACGTGGGGTCATGAAGACGTCGTCGTAGGTGAGGTCGTAACCGGGCTTCGGGTTCAGAAAACGCACGCAGGGATCGTACCTGCAGTGGGCCGGCATGCCGATTCAATGGTCGGCGCGGACGGTCGAAGGCTCTGCGACAGCTGGTCCAGCGACGCGGTGGCGCGGGTTGGGAACCGTCCCCAACTCGCGCCGGGACGCTGGGTGGCGCGAGTTGGGAACCGTCCCAACTCGCGCCGGGACTCGCGGCAAGCTCGGCCAACAGGCGTCGGCCCAACAAAGACGATGCCGCCGGAGAGTTCCGGCGGCATCGTGCGTGACTCCTGGTCAGTGGCTGATCTGACCGGCCGACTCGGACTTGCCGGCTTTGACCTCGTGGCCGTCGGCGTCGTGGCCGTCGGCGTGGTGGTCGGCTTCGGCGATCTCGTCTTTGGTCGGCTTCGCGATCACACCGGCGTAGAACCAGCGTGAAGCCAGGGCGCGCAGGCTGCTGACGCCTGCACCCTTTTCGGCCACCCCGTGGCCGTCGGTGTCGGGCGTGGCCTCGAGCGCCTTGCCCTGGACGTGCTGGGTGAGGGTGAACTTCTCGTCGATCGAAATCGGACGGTGCGGCTCGGAGTAGCCGCCGTCGGGCGATCGCTCGATGATGCCGGTCTCACTGCCGTGCAGCACCCGTTCGGCATCGGCCCGCTGCAGCGAGATGCAAATGCGCTTGGTGACGATGAAGGCGATCACCGGCGCGACGAACACCGCCACGCGCATGAACTCGGTGACGGCGTTCAGCGACAGCTTGAACTGGGTGGCCAGAATGTCGTTGCCGCCCGAGAGCCAGAACATGCCGTAGCAGGTGATTCCGGCCACGCCGATGGCGGTGCGCGTCGGGTTGTTGCGTGGGCGCTCCAGCACGTGGTGCTCGGCGGTGTCCCCCGTGATCCAGCGCTCGATGAACGGGTACGCGCCGAGCAGCACGAACAGCGCCGTCATCAGACCGACTCCCGGCAGGACCACGTTCCACGACCAGGTGGTCGAACCCAGGTGCCACTCCCAGTTGGGCATGATACGGATCGCGCCCTCGACCCAGCCCATGTACCAGTCGGGCTGTGAGCCTGCCGTGACCTGAGCGGGGTTGTAGGGGCCGAAGTTCCACACCGGGTTGATCTGCATGGTGGCGCCCATCAGGATCGCCACACCGAAGACCACGAAGAAGAAGCCGCCCGCCTTGGCCATGTAGACCGGGAACAGCGGGTAGCCCACCACGTTGCCGTCTTTACGGCCGGCACCGGGGTACTGGGTGTGCTTGTGATAGACGACCAGCGCGAGGTGCGCGGCGATCAGGCCGAGCAGAACGGCCGGAACCAGCAGAATGTGCACCATGTAGAGCCGTGGGATCACCAGGTCGCCCGGGAACTCACCGTTGAAGATGAAGAACTCGGCCCAGGTGCCGATCAGCGGAATCGAGCGGATCAGGCCGTCCACGAATCGCAGGCCGGTGCCCGACAGCAGGTCGTCGGGCAGCGAGTAGCCGGCGAAGCCCTCGATGAGCGACAGCGAGAACAGCCCGACGCCGATCAGCCAGTTCAGCTCGCGAGGCTTGCGGAACGCGCCGGTGAAGAAGATGCGCAGCATGTGCACGGTCATGGACGCCACGAACAGCATCGCCGCCCAGTGGTGGATCTGCCGCACCAGCAGGCCGCCGCGAACGTCGAACGACAGCGCCAGGGTGGACGCGAACGCCTCGGACATCGGCAGGCCGCGCATCAGCTGGTAGGTGCCCTGGTATTCGATCTCGGCCATCGACGGCTTGAACCAGATGGTGAGGAACACGCCGGTCAGCAGCAGAATGATGAACGAGTACAGGGCGATCTCGCCGAGCAGAAACGACCAGTGGTCGGGAAAGACCTTGCGCAGGTTCTTCTTCAGCAGCGACGCGAGGCCGAGCCGCTCGTCGGCCCAGACGGCCGCGTTGGTGACGCCGGCGGGCAGACCCTGCTGCTCGGGCGGGCGTTCGGTGTCGAGCGCCGGGGAGTCGACGGAAACGTCGGCTGGTTTGGCCATCACCGATCACCCTCTTTGAAGTCGTGCTGCGAGTCGCGCTCGAAGAAGCTCGGCCCGACGGGAACGGTGAAGTCGCTGCGCGCGACGAGGTAGCCGTCCGCGTCGACCGTGATCGGCAACTGCGGCAGCGCGCGGGCGGCCGGCCCGAACACGACGACACCGGAGTTGCCCAGGTCGAAGGTGGACTGGTGACACGGGCAGAGCAGGTGGTGGGTCTGCTGCTCCCATAGGCTGATCGGGCAGCCCACGTGGGTGCAGATCTTCGAATAGCAAAGGATGCCGCCGACCTGCCAGTCCTGGCGGGACTCGGGAATCTTGATGCGGTCGGGATCCATGCGCACGATGATGATCGACGACTTCGCCTTCTCGACCTGAAACTCCGTGCCGTGGTAGTCCCACAAATTGGCTGGCTGTGCGTTGACCAACTGGCCGATCTCGATGTCGGACGCCTTCAACGGCCGCTGCGTAATGTCGTTGACCAGCTTGATGCCCTCGGCCCAGATGGTGCGTTCGATGGTCTCTTTACGCACCGCGGCCGTGGGCCACGGGCCCATGTCGGCGAACAGCACCACCGCGGGCACCGCGATCAGGCCCAGCGCGCCACCCAGGGCACCGCCGATCAGCTTGCGGCGTCCGAGCCCCGCCTGCTCAGCACCCTTGGCGAACTCGCGGGCGAACACCTCGCGGTCTTCTGTACTTGAGGCTGCGCTGTGCCGGTCTTCGGCGATCTCTTCGTCGCCCATGATCGTTTTGGCCCAGTGCACGCAGGCCAGGCCGATCAGCAGCGTGGCCAGCCCGCCGGTGAGGCCCAGCAGGCTGTTCAGGGCGTTCCACTGCATGCCGAACAGATCGATGAAGCTGTCGCTTGGCACCGCGAAGTAGATCACCACGAACGCGATGCAGAGCACCGGCACGGCGGCCAGCATCATCACGACCTGGCGGTACGCCCGATCGCCGGCCGCCTGGTCCACGTCTGTGTAGCGCTCGACGTGCTCTTCGAGGCCGGGGTCGGGTACGGGGTGGCGGTCGACGTCGGTGCCCGGCTTGCTGGTTTCGATGCTCATCGCGCTCGTGCCCCCTTGGCTGCGATCCAGACGGCGATCAGGCAAATCCCGCCGATGCCGATGATCCAGGCGAACAGACCCTCGGCCACCGGGCCGAGGCCGCCGAACGCGATACCGCTGGACGGCTGCGCGTGCAGCGTGTCGAGGTAACCCACGATCGCGCGGACGTCTTCGTCGGGCAGCGCGCCCGATGAGAACACCGGCATCTGCTGGGGGCCTGTGCGCATGGCCTCCCAGATGCGCTGGCCGCTCACCCCGACCAGGCTCGGAGCGTACTTGCCGTTGGGCAGTGCGCCGCCGGCCCCCTCGAAGTTGTGGCAGGCGGAGCAGTTGGTGCGGAAAAGTTCGCCGCCCTTGGCCAGTTCGTCGGGGCTCAGTCCCTCGCCGCTGTACTGATCTTCGGTCGGAATCGCCGGGCCGGGGCCCAGCGAGGCGACGAAGGCCGCCAGCGCGGCGATCTCTTCGTCGGTGTAGGTGTTCTGCTTGCGGGGCGCCTGGGCGCCCGGGTTGGCCATCGGCATGCGTCCAGTGCTGACCTGGAAGTTGGCCGCCGCGGCCCCGACGCCCACCAGCGACGGCCCCTGGCTGGTGCCTTCACCGTTCATGCCGTGGCACGACGAGCAGGTCACCTGAAACAGCGCCTTGCCCTCGGCAACCTGTTGGCTGTTGCCGGTGTCGGCCGAGACCCTGGCAGCGGGTGCGACGGCAGCGTACAGCGCACCCATCAGCAGCAGGGCCAGCACCAGCAGGGCAGGCCGCGCAGCCCGGTGGCGCCGCTTGGCGGTCAGGAATCGCACGTGGAAGTCCTCCTCGGTCGGGTCGGTCAGCGCAAGATGTAGATGACGCTGAACAGAATGATCCAGACGGCGTCGACGAAGTGCCAATAGTACGAGGTGACGACCGCGTGCACGGCCTGCTCATGGGTGAAGGTACGGGTCATGTAGGTGCGACCCAGCATGAAGAGAAAGGCGATCAGGCCGCCGGTGACGTGCAGGCCGTGAAAGCCGGTGGCCAGAAAGAAGGCCGACGTGTAGGCGTTGGTCGAGAGAGTGAAGCCCTCGCTGGCCAGCGTGGCGTACTCGGTGGCCTGCCCCCCGACGAAGATCGCGCCCATGATGAAGGTGAGGATGTACCACTCACGCAGGCCCCACTGACCAACCTGCAGCAGCGAGCCGGTGCGGCCGACCTGGCCACGCTCGGCCTTCCACACGCCCATCTGGCACGTCACCGACGACAGGATCAAGATGAGCGTGTTGGTGACGGCGAAAGGCATGTTGAAGTGGGCGACGCCCCACTGCCACATCGACTCGGTGCCCGCCTGGGCCGCAGCGGCGTTGGTGATCGAACGCAGGTTGAAGTAGGCCGCGAACAGCGCCGCGAAGAACATCAGGTCTGAGGCCAGCCAGATCCAGGTGCCGATGGCCACCATGTCTGGCCGACCCTTGGCCGGGTGCAGGCGTGCCGGAGCGATGGGGTGCACGGCTCCGTGCGGTATGGCTGCTGCCGCGCTCGAGTGAGAGTGAGTCACCCGGCCATTATTACTGCTCAGGGCCGATTGGTCACCCTCTGGGACCGTGCGATTCTTGCTTGTCACAGACTTTTTACGGCAACCGCTGGTCACGGGCACGGGGCAGTCCGGGGGATAATGCAGTCATGGTTCCCCTGCTGCTGCCGCTGCATGCCGATCCGGGTAACCAACCGCCCCCGCTGACCGCCGACAGGCTGCTCACGGCCTGGACCTTCGAGCCCTGGGCCGTTTTCGCCCTGGTGCTGATGGTGGGCCTCTACCTCTGGGGCGTGCTGAGGCTGCGGCGCCGGGGCGTCGACTGGCCACTCGGACGCACGCTGGCCTGGTGCGTCGGCGGCGCCGGCACCATCGCGGTGGCGCTGCTCAGCGTGCTGGGCACCTACGACACGGTGCTGTTCAGCGTGCACATGGTGCAGCACATCCTGCTGTCGATGGTCGGCCCGATCATGATGGCGATGGGCGCCCCGATCACCCTGCTGCTGCGCAACCTGGGGGGCCTGGGCCGGCGCCGGGTGATGCGGGTGCTGCACTCGTGGCCGGTGCGGGTGCTCACCTTCGCGCCACTGGGGGCGGCACTGATGATCGCCAACCCCTACCTGCTGTACATGACCGACCTCTACGAGGTGAGCCTCGCCAACCCGTGGGTGCACGCCTGGGTGCACGTGCACTTCGTGGTGACGGGCTGCATCTACTACTGGCCGCTGATCGGCGTCGACCCGATGCCCAACCGGCTGCCGCACTTTCTGCGCATCTTCCTGATCTTCATCACGATGCCCTTTCACGCCTTTCTGGGCGTGATCATCATGGGGTCGCCGCAACTGATCGCCGAAGACTGGTACCTGGCGTTCAACCGGGCCTGGCCACCCAGCCCGCTCGATGACCAGAACATCGCCGGCGGCATCATGTGGGGGGCCGGCGACGTGATTTCGCTGATCATTTTGTCTGTGTTCTTCGTGCAGTGGTTTCAGAATTCGCAGCGTGAGGCGGCCCGCATCGACCGGCAACTCGACCGCGAGGAGCGACTGGCCGCCCGGGCGGCAACCGCGGGGTACCATGCTGACGAACCGCCCGCCGACGAGGAACGCGCATGAGTGACGAGACTGCCAAGATCCTGCTCTATTCCGACGACCGGACGACGCGTGAGCAGGTGCGGCTGGCGCTCGGCCGGCGGGTCGCCGCCGATCTGCCCGAGATCGAGGTGTACGACGTCGCCACGCACGCGGCGGTGCTGGCGGCGGTCGACGCCGGCGGGCTCGATCTGCTGATTCTTGACGCCGAAGCCACGCCGTCGGGTGGGCTGGGGCTCGCCAAGCAACTCAAGGACGAGATCGCCGACTGCCCGCCGATCGTGGTGCTCATCATTCGAGTGGCGGACGCCTGGCTGGCCACCTGGTCGCGGGCCGACGCCACGGTGATGTACCCGGTCGACCCCGTGCGGCTGCCCACCGCCGTGGCCGAGGTGCTGCGCGCCGGGTTGAGCCAGGCGGTCTGAGGGTGGCCGACACCTGGCCCGATGTGCTCACCGGGCTGATCGCCGGCGACGACCTGTCGGCGCAGACCGTCGGTTGGGCGATGGACGAGATTCTGGCCGGCAACGCCACCCCCGTGCAGTTGGCGGGTTTTCTGGTGGCGCTCCGCGCCAAGGGTGAAACCGTCGACGAGATCGCCGGGCTCGCCGGCGGCATGCTGGCCCGGGCCACCCCGATCAGCCTGCCCACCGAGGCGGTCGACGTGGTGGGGTCGGGCGGCGACCGGGCGAACACCGTCAACGTCTCGACCATGGCCGCGATCGTGGCGGCCGGCGCCGGCGTCAAGGTGGTCAAGCACGGCAACCGGGCCGCGTCATCGGCCTGCGGGGCGGCGGACGTGCTCGAAGCTCTGGGGGTGGCGCTCGACGTGCCGCCGGCGCGGCAGGCCGACGTGCTCGCCGAGGCGGGCATCGTCTTTCTGTTCGCACCCCTGTACCACCCGTCCCTGCGGCACGCCGGCACCGCCCGGCGTGAACTGGGCATTCAGACGCCGTTCAACTTTCTGGGCCCCTTGGCCAACCCGGCCCGTCCGGCCGCGCAGGCCGTGGGCATCGCGAACGCCCGGATGGCGCAGATCGTGGCCGGCGTGCTGGCCGCCCGGGGCACCCGGGGCCTGGTGTTTCACGGTGACGACGGTTTGGACGAACTCACCACAACGACCACCTCGGACGTCTGGCTGATCGCCGATCACCGGGTACAGCCGACAACCCTCAACCCGGCCGACCTGGGCCTGGCCCCGGCTGCGCGTGACGACCTGCTGGGCGGCGACGCCGCTCACAACGCGTCGATCGTGCGGGGCGTACTCGATGGTGTGAAGGGCCCGGTGCGCGACATCGTGCTGCTGAACGCCGCCGCCGCCCTGCTGGCCTTCGCCGGGCCGGATCTCGATGGCGACCTCACCGCGCAGTTGGCCGAGCAGCTGCAGGTGGCCGCGCGTGCGATCGACTCGGGGGCCGCAGCCGACGCCTTGAGCCGCTGGGTGGCGGCGAGCACGCGGGCCGCCGAGTCGGCCTAGGGACCTGGTCAACTCGGCAGAGCCGCCGTACCCAGCAATGCCAGGTAGGGGCCGGCCACCAGCGCCGGACCGTACGGAAAAGCCTCGGTGTGCCCGCGGGTGCGCCAGACCAACCCCCACACCACCCCGAGCAGGCCACCGAGAATCAGGGAGTCGAAGAGCGTGGGCCAGCCGGCGGTTGCGGCGGTTGCCCCCACGATCGGGGCCAGCCGCACGTCACCGAAGCCGAAACCCCCGCCGAAGCGGTGGAAGAGCCAGAACAGCGCGGTGGTGGCTGCGGCCCCGGCGGCCGCTCGTCCGAGAACCTGCCAGTCGGCCAGCAGCGCGGCGGTGATCGCCGCGCCGGCCACGGTGAGCACCCACCCTGCGCGCATGAGGGCAGCCGGCAGGTAGCCGGTGCGGGCGTCGATCATGGCGGCCAGTACCCCGACCGTGCCAAGCCCTGCCCAGGCGAACGACAGCGGCGCCACGACGGCCAGCACCAGCGTGCCGGCGAGCGTCGTCAACACGAGCGCGACGGCAGCGAAACCCCTGGTGGCAAGGGCGTCGTACGGCCGCGCCTCCGGCTCGTCGAAAGGCGGCGGCAGCGCCCGCAGTAGTCGGGGCGTGGCCAGGCCGAGCGCGATCGCCACGGCGATCGGCATCGCCCACTGCCAGGTCATGCGTCGAAGCCTAGGCCGCGTGCCGGCCGAGTGCCGGTGCGAACTGCATGCGTTCGGCCGCCATGGCCAGGGCTTCAGTGAGCCGAGAACAGGTTGCCGTTCTACCCTCGACCAGCCTGGCCAACTCGTCGGGGGCCAGATCGCACCAGCGGGCCAGCCGCTCGGGCGGCACGCCCGATCTCAGCACCGCGCGCAACCGCCCCGCGGCCAGGTCGGCACCGACGTGGCCTGTTCGAAGCTCTGTCAGATCGCTCGCGCGCACCGCGAACACCTTGGTGGCCACCCGTGGGGCGAGCCGCCGCGACGGCCGCGCGTTGCGGCCGAACAGCAGGGTCTGAATCACCGTCACGGGCACGTCGGCCGCGATGGCGAAGGCGGGCCACGGCACACGGGCCTCGGCGATGACGTGCGTCACGTGGGCACGGAAGGGCGCGGCCGGCACCCACCGTTCGTCGATCGGGTCGCCGTCGTCGGCGCGCACGGGCAGAGTGGTCGGTTCGGGCTGATCGGCTCTCATACCCTTGAATGCACTTTTCGAGGGGTGTTTTGTGAGTGGCCGTCCGAAGTTTCTTCAGATTCTTTGCCGACGACCGTGCCGGCGACTGCGGCGTTCAGTGGCCTCGACCACTCGTTGAGCCGACGAAACGCCTCACCAGCGCGCACCGCGGCGTCCTGCGCGGACGTGCGCGGACGTGCGCGGATGGCGGCAGTGGAGCGGCGTCGTCGAGTCAGAGCGGGTCTGGGCACGCTCGGCCAGCGATCATCAGCAACCCCGCGCGCACTCGTCGGCCCCGAAGACGCGAAACGGGGGTGGTCGCCTCGGCGACCACCCCCGTTGCTCAGCTCACCGCTGTGCTCGTACGAAACCTGCCCGTTCGGCTGCCTCGGTGCTGTCGAACCACACGTCGGTGATCGTGCGCTCGTAGCCACCCGAGCCCTGCAGGTGGTACTTCATCGACCGCTCGTTGCCCTTGATGTCGAAACCCTCGGGCGGTTCGGCCCCCACGTACGATCCCTCGCCGTAGGGGCTTTCAGCTAAAGGGGCGGCATCACCCTTAGCATCGTCGACGGCCTTCTTGGCCGACTTCTTGGCATCGTCCGCGGCGTCTTTGGCGTCCTTGATCGCGTCCTCGGCCTTGTCGAGGGCTTCAGAGCCGGCGTGCTTGGCTGCGTCGGCGGCGTCACCGGCGGCGTCTTTGGCCTTGTCGGCGGCATCGCCGGCCGCGTCGGCGAGGTCGCCCGCGGCGGCCTTTGCGTCGGCGGCCACGTCTTTGGCCTTGCCCTTCAGGTCGTCCACCGTGGCAGCCGCGGCGTCTTTGGCCTTGTCGGCGGCGTCGGAGGCCTTGTCGACCACGTCGGCGACCGGATCGGCGACGTAGGGCCGCGACGGCTCGTGGGTCTCCCACCCCGACTCTTGCGGTGCCATCAGGCGTCGGACGGCGTAGACGACGCCGGCCAGCACGGCGCCCGCCAGGGCGATCAGGCCGATCGTCTTGCCCACGCTGCGACGCTTGGGAGTCGGCACGATCTCTTCTTCTTTCACCAGGTCGGCGGCCTTGTACAGCGCCGCGGCCAGCCAGGGCAGAAAGTCGTTCTGCACCCGGTCGCGCGCCACATCAACCGTGGGCGCCACCTTCTGCAGGGTGTCATCGACCACCGGCCGCACTTTCTGCACGGCGGCGTCGACCACCGGCGTCACCTGGTCGAGGGCGTCGTCAAGCGCAGGCTGCACGCGGTCGAGGCTCTCGGCGGCGAACTTGGCCCCGCGCTTCTTGGCCTCTTTGAGGGCCGGCTGCACCCGCTCGTAGGCGTCGGAGGCCATGGCGACTGCACCCTTGAACGTGGGCTCGACCCGGTCGTAGGCGTCTTTGAGGGTCGGCTCGAGGCGTTCGTAGGCGTCCGAGGCGAGGTCGGTGCCCCGCTTGCGTGCCTCTTTGAGCACCGGCTGCACCCGGTCGTAGGCGTCGGAGGCGAACTCGGCCCCCTGCTTACGGGCGGAATCGACGTAGTCACCGGCCTGCTCGACCAAGGGGGTGATGCGATGCACCGCCTCGTCGATGAGCGCCTGCCCTGATTTCGCGGCTGTTTCGGCGGTCGATTCGACGGCCTTCAGCGGCTTCTTGCGCTTCACTGTTCCTCCAGTGGTTGGGATGATCGCGGCTATACCGCGTGCACCCAACGTACCCGCCGAGCATCGGCTGCGAACAGGCTTGTCAGCCATTCCTACCGTTCTGGGTGTGGTCACGCGGTCGACGCGGCCAGCACGCGGCGGCCCTCGTCGACGATGTCGGCCGCGATGGCCTCGAGCAGTGGCGAGCCGAGGTTCCACTGCTGCCAGTACAGCGGCACGTCGGCCGGGGCCCCGCCGAGGTGCACCAGGTCGCCGCGCTGCACCGCGGCCGCCGACTGAAACCGGGGCAGCAGCCCCCACCCCAGACCCAGGCGGACGGCCCTGGCGAAGTCGTTGGACGACGGCACGTAGTGCCGCGGGGGAGCCGTCGGCGAGGCGCCCATCGCGATCAGCCACCCGGTCTGCAGGTCGTCGCGCCGGTCGAAGTCGACCACCGGGGCACGCTCCAGCGCAGGTGCGAACGGTCCGTCGGGCAGCCAGGCGGCCACGAACCCGGGTGTGGCGACGGCCTCGTACCGCATGACCCCCAGGGGCACCACGCGGCACCCGGCCACGGGGTCGGCGCGTGAGGTGACGGCCGCCATCACCGCCCCCGACTCGAGCAGGCCGGCGGTGAAGTCCTGGTCGTCGCGGTGCAACTCGAACACCACCGGACGGGTTCGGCTCAACCTGGCCAGCGGATCGAGAAACCACGTGGCCAACGAGTCGGCGTTCACGGCCAACGGCACGCTCACCCGGCCCGCCTCGGGGTCGCCCAGTTCGGCGAGCACGTCGTGTTCGAGCAGGCTCAGTTGCCGCGCGTAACGCACCACGGCCAATCCCGCGGCGGTTGCTCGCGCCGGCTTGGTGCGTTCGAGCAGCACCCTGCCCACCTGCCGCTCCAGCGTCTTCAGGCGCTGGCTCACGGCGCTGGGGGTGAGGTGCAGGCGAGCGGCGGCGGCATCGAGGGTGCCCTCGTCGACGATCGCCGCAAGGGTCTCAGCCAACTCCAACGGTACACGCATGATAAGCAACTCTAATGGTAGTGAAGAATCTTTAGCTGGACTGAATGTGCTCGCTGCTTTAGCGTCGAAGACGTGCTTCTTTCCGCCCTCGCCGGGCTCGGTCTCGGCTTCTCGTTGATCATCGCCATCGGCGCCCAGAACCTGTTCGTGCTGCGCCAGGGGCTCAGGCGCGAGCACGTGCTGCTGGTGGCGGCGATCTGTGCCGTCAGCGACGGTTTGCTGATCGTGCTGGGGGTTTCGGGCGTCGGCCTGGCACTGCAGGCTCTGCCCTGGCTGCTGAGCGCCGTGAAGTGGGCCGGAGCCGCGTTTCTGATCGGCTACGGCGTGCTGGCTGCCCGACGGGCCCTGCGGCCCTCCGGCGAGGTGCTGGTGGTGGACGCCGCCCCGGCGCCTGCGCAGGCCGGCTCGGTGGCGGTGGCCGTTCGCACGCAGACGATGCCCGTGGTGCTGACCTGCCTGGCGCTCACCTGGCTGAACCCGCACGTCTACCTCGACACCGTGTTTCTGCTCGGCTCGGTGGCCAGCACTCACGGCGATGCGCGGTGGGCGTTCGCGGGCGGTGCGCTGGTGGCCAGCGTCGTGTGGTTCTTCGGCCTCGCGCTCGGGGCACGGTTTCTTTCGCCGTGGCTGTCGACACCTCGGGCCTGGCGGGTGCTCGACGGCGTGATCGCCGTGGTGATGGTGGCGTTGGGCCTCAGTCTGGTGCTCTCGCACTGAACCGTGGCGCGCCACGTGTGCCAGGATGGGTGCCGAAATCGAGCCAATCGGCGGCCGTCCGGGCCGTCCGGCGCCCGCAACGAAAGGAATCCGCCGTGGCGCAGACCGCGACCCTGCACACCAATCACGGTGACATCGTCATCGACCTGTTCGCCGACCAGGCGCCCAAGACCGTCGACAACTTCGTCGGCCTGGCGACCGGCGCCAAGGAGTACATCGACTCCAAGTCGGGTGCCCGCACCACCGGCCACTTCTACGACGGCCTGACGTTTCACCGCATCATCGACGGCTTCATGATTCAGGGCGGTTGCCCCGAGGGCAGCGGCCGCGGCGGACCCGGCTACCAGTTCGGCGACGAGTTTCACCCCGAACTCAGCTTCAACCGCCCCTACCTGCTGGCCATGGCCAACGCCGGCCCGGGCACCAACGGCTCGCAGTTCTTCATCACCGTCGTGCCCACCCCGCACCTCAACCGCCGGCACACGATCTTCGGTGAGGTCACCGATGAGGCCAGCCGCAAGGTGGTCGACGAGATCGCCCAGGTGCGTACCGGGTACGGCGACAAGCCGGTCGAGCCTGTGGTGATCGAGTCGGTCACCGTCGCCTGAGGCCTTCGCTGGGCGAGCCGGCTCATCACTGGCCGGCTGCGTCGCAAGCCGCTGGTCGAGACGCTTCTATGTCTTGTCAAGGGTGGTCGTGTTGAGGTGTCGGAAGATTTGGCGGGCGATGTAGCGCTTGAGGCAGCGTCGGATTCGGGGTTTGGTTTGGCCTTGCTGTTTGCGTTTCTTGACGTAGGCCTTGGTGGTTTCGTCGTGTCGCATGCGGGTGTTCGCGATGGAGTTCAGGGCTGAGTTGAGTTGTCGGTCGCCGGTGCGGTTGAGGCGATGATCCTTGGAGTTGCCCGAGGAGATCTCCAGGGGGCAGACGCCGCCGATCTTGGCGAAGCCGGCTTCGTCATGGATGCGGCCGGGGTGAGACCAGACGGCGAGCACAATGGCGGCGTTGATGGGTCCGAGGCCGGGCAGGTCGAGCAGGGTTGGTTCGAGTTCACGCACGAGGGCGTTGATGGCTTTCTCGTTGCTGTCGAGGTCGGCGTCCAGGGTGTGGATGCGGGTGGCGAGGCGGTGCGCTTCGGTGCGGGCGATCCGGGCCAGGGTGGTGTCGGTGGGCCGCTTGCGCCAGCCCGCAATGAGGCTGATGTGGACCTTGTTGATTCCCTTGCGGGCATCGATGTCGAGGTTGTGGGTGCGTAGCAGCGCGGTGAGCTGGTTCTTGGAACGGGTCCGGTCGCGTCGCATGCTGTCGCGGGCGGTGAGCAGGATCTGCAGCGCGGCACGGGTATGGCCGGCGCGTCGGTCGGCGAGCCGTTCGCTGTCCTTGGGTAACGCGCCGCGGGCAGCGACCAGGGCATCGATGTGGTCGTTCTTGCCGCTGCCACGAGCCCGTTTCGGCGAGGGTGCGTCGACGACCCGGTAACCGCGTGCGGCGAGCAGCTCGGCTGCCTGGGCGCCGTAACTGCCGGTGCCTTCCATGCTGATCAGCACCTGGTCGACAGCTGGGTTGTCGTCAACACTGGTGCGGCGGCTGATCCAATCCACGGCCCGCAACAAGCCCGCGGCATGGGTGGGGAACTTCCCGTGGGTGATCTGGCCGCCGCTACGGGTCTCCACGATCGCGTAATGATGAGTGGCGGCGTGGGTGTCCACACCCACCACATAGGTGTAGGTATCTGCAACGATGGCCATCGGTGTCTGAGCCTCCTGTTTTCGGGATGTTGGGCATCGAGCCGGTCGAACCGGCGCGGCCATCCCGGGGAAAGAGTCACCCGTGGCGTTACTGTGATCGGTCACCCCGCCAAAGCGGTGGGACGGGCTTCTATCAGGCCAACGAGTGGGCCGGGATGGTCGGCCGGTTCTCCGTGCACGAGCCGGACAGATCTCGACCAAGACACCCCGCACAATTGCGGACGGTCAGCTTGTCGAAGGGTCACGACCCGCACACGAACAACCGGTCCCACCACCCTGCCAGCTAGCCCCAGGCCAGCCACCACCAACTCTCACAGCTTGTCGAGACCCCCTGCGTTGGGAGTCGCGAAGGCTCGGCCGGCGTCTTGCGTAGTGGCCTCGACGAGCTCGACCAGCGAATGGTCCTCGGGCGGCAGAGGTCTCGACGGGCTCGACCAGCGGCGTCAGGCGCTGGGTCTGGACGCCACCGGCACGGGCTGCAGCGGTGGGGTGGCGTTGAGCCACAGCGCCAGCCCGATCGCCACCGCAAGCGCCACGGCGGCCAGGCCGACCAGCACCCACAGGGTGCGGTCGCTCAGCCGGCGGCGCGGCGCGTCGGCCTGCGTCACTCGGCCCCCAGCGAGAACGCCGCCTCGAGATCGTGCGAGCTGTAGGCCCTGAAGGCGATGTGGGTTTCGGTGTTCAACACCCCGGGCACCTTGTTGAGCCGCTCGGCGATCACCTCGGCGACCTCGTCGATCGAACGGACCCGAATCATGGCGATCAGATCGATGCCGCCGGTGACCGAGTACACCTCTGACACGCCGTCGAGGTCGGCGATCTGGGCAGCGACCTCAGGAATGCGAGCCACTTCGGCTTCGACGAACACAATGGCGGTGATCATGGCGGCATACTAAACCGCCTTGCTCGCGCCCGAGGCCGCTTGCTGCGGTCTGTCGGACGGCAGTGGGTCGGGCAGGGCGTGCCGGGCCAGGTCGCCTTCGGCCAGCCCGATGTGCAACGGCCACGACCAATCGCCCTCGATGTCGATGAGCCGGACGCCCGGCCGCTCGAGCCACGCCGCGATGCGTTCGGTCTCTTCGGTGGTGGCCGCGGACTGAGGCCCCACGGGCGGCGCCACCTGCTCGGCCACCGCCACGGCCGAACGGGCGATCGCCTGCGGCACGTCACCGGGTCGAGCCCGGGCCGCGGCGGCCAGCCGTCCGTAACGAATGACGTGAATATGCCAGTCGTCGACCTGCCGATACGCCGCCACGATCTGCGGGCAGCCGGCCAGGCTGGCCACCCGGTGGTGCCGCACGGCACTGCTGGCGAAACCCGAGAGGCGAGCGGTCACCACCGCGGCGTCCTCGAACCGCTGCCGGCGGATCAGCGAGGCCAGCCTGCTCTGCGCGGCATTCAACACCGGACGAATGTCGGTGGTCAGGCTCGAGCGCACCTGCTCGATCAGTTCGCCGTACTGCTGCGGCGTGACGGCCAGTTCGCACGGGGCCAGGCACTTGCCCATTTCGCCCAGCACGCACGCCCCGCTGACCCGGCGCGGCGAGAGCCGGGTGGTGCACTGCCTGATCGGAAAGGCGTCGTACAGCGCGGTTTGGACTGCCTCGGCGCCACTGCGCCTGCTGAACGGGCCGAAGTAGTCGGCCCCGTCGGCCAGGCATTGCCGCACGATCGACAACCGGGGGAAGGGCTCGCGGGTCAGCTTGAGCCATACCCTGCGCTCAGGGAACTTCGAGCGCCGGTTGTAGCGCGGCGAGTGCGTGGCGATCAACCGGAGTTCGAGCACTTCCGCCTCGAGTTCGGTGCTGCATTCGAGGTGCTCGACGCCGGTGGCGATGCGTACCATCTCGTCGATGCGGGGGCGGGTTTCGGCCGCGGTGAAGTAGCTGCGCACCCGGGCCGCCAGATTGCGGCTCTTCCCGACGTAGAGCACCTGCCGGGTGGCCCGGCCGGCCAGGTCGCGGCCGTCCGCGACGAACCAGTAGACACCGGGGCTCTTGGGCAGGCCGGCGGCCCAGGTGCGCTTGGCCCGGCGCTGCGGCGAAACCCGTCGGGTGAACTCGAGCAGGTCTTCAAGGGTGTGCACCCCGAGATTGCCGACCCGCTCGAGTAGCCCGTGCAGCACCGTCACGGTGGCCTGCGCGTCGGTGAGGGCCCGGTGGTTGGGCGTGACCTCGGCCCGAAAATGCTGGGCCAGCGTTGCCAGCTTGTGGTTGCGCACCTCGTCGCGCAGCAGGGCCTGGCGGGCCAGCGCCACGGTGTCGACCACCGCGGGGTTCGGCCACGCGTAGCCGAACTCGGTGCAGGCGCGCTTGAGAAAGCCCATGTCGAAGCCGGCATTGTGCGCCACCATGACGCACCCGCGAGAGAACTCCAGAAACCCGGGCAGTGCGGCCGAGAGCCGGGGCGCGTCGGCCACCATCGAGTTGGTGATGCCCGTGAGCACCGCGATCAGTGGCGGAATGTGCGCCTTGGGGTTCACCAGGGTCTGAAACTCGCCCAGCACCTCGCCGCCGCGCACCTTCACCGCCCCGATCTCGGTGACCCGGTCGTCCAGACCCCCGCCGGTGGTCTCGAGATCGACCACACAGAACGACACCAGGGCCAACGGGGTGCCCAGGTCGTCGATGGTCGGTTGTGCCGGCAGCGAGGTCATGGTCGAGACGTTAGGCACACCCTCTGACGGTTTTCGTTCGACGCGCTGGCCGAACAGGCGATCGAAAACTGTCCGTGGCGGCCCGCAGACTGCTCCTATGGACATGGTGAGGATCGATTGCGGCACGTGCGCGGTGCGCGGGCCTGCCTGTGGCGACTGCATGGTGACGGCGCTGCTCGGGCCCAACGAGGGTGTGATGACGCTCGAGGGCGACGAGGTGAGCGCCCTGCGAGCGATGACCGAGGCGGGGTTGCTGCCTCCGTTACGATTGGTCAGGTCGGTGAGCCGACGACCACCGGCCGAACCGACCGACCGTTGGTTTGAGTCTGATCAGGGTGTCGTTTAGCCTGTTTTCAGATTGGTCCGCTGGCGCCTTCCCCACAGCGACTGACCGTCCCTTTGTCTGGAGGCGATGTGCGTCTGCGCACTGGTGTTCGTGGTGGCTTGGCAGCACTGGCCGGGCTGGCCGTTGTGCTGGCCGGGCCCGCGGCCGTGCCGGCTGCCGCCGACCCCACCCTCGATGACGCCAAGGCTAAACTCGAGAAGATCGAGCAGCAGCAGAGCGAACTGGGCGAGCAGTGGGCCCAGGTGAAGCTGCAGCTCGAGCAGGGCAGGCAGAAAATCGCCACGCTCAACTCCGACATCGCCACCCAGCAGCGCAAGGTCGACGCTCTACGCACCCAGGCCCAGCAGGTCGCCCTCACCACGTTCCAGAACCGGGGCGTCGACGTCACCGTGCAGCTCGTCACCTCGGCCGACCCCGACGCGTTCCTGTCGGAGCTCTCGACCATGGGCCGCGTCGAACTCAACATGAACTCGCTGCTGCAGGACTACCAGGCCCAACAGGCCAATCTCGCCGACCTGAAGCGCTCGGCGAACGACCAGGTCACCAACATCGCTGCCGAAGAGCGACGAATGAGCAGCCTGCACGACGAGCTCGACAAGAAGCTCGACGAGGGCCAGGCGCTGGTCGACCAGCTCACCGAGCAAGAACGGCAGCGGCTCAACGACGACGACGCGGTGTCGCGCGACGATGTGCGCGACTCGCTGATCGACGACGCCGCGGCCAACGCCCGGGTCCTGGCCGCGGTGAAGTACGCGGTGTCGAAGGTCAAGACCGGCCAGTACGTCTGGGGCTCCGAGGGGCCCAACACGTTCGACTGCTCCGGCCTCATGGTGGCCGCGTACCGCTCCATCGGTATTTCGCTGCCCCACTCGTCGCGTGCCCAGTTCAGCGTCGGACGGCCCGTGTCGCGCGACGAGCTCAAGCCGGGCGACCTGCTGTTCTTCTACAACCCGATTCATCACGTCGGCATGTACATCGGCAACGGCCTGTTCGTGCATGCGCGCAACCCCCGCAACGATCTTGAGATCACCCGGCTGAACTCATACCCGGCCTATCAGGGTGCCCGCCGCGTCATCGGTTGATCGGGTTCGCCGGGCGCTGCTGCTGGGCGCACCCCTGGCACTCGTGGCGCCCCTGATCGGCGGCTGCACCACCGAGCTGAGTCCGGCCCAGCGAGCGTCCGCCCTGAATGATCGGCTGAGCGCCGGTGACCGCGCAGGGTTCGTGGCGCTCTTCGCGTCCGATCCAGGCTCCCAGTCACTGGCTGAGCGGGTGTTCGCCAACCTGAACGCCACCGGAGCCGGCGTCGCGGGCACCGACGCCGACCACCTGCAGGTGAGTTGGCACCTACCGCGCGAGCCCATGGTGGTGAGCATGGCGGCCGTGGCGATCGACCGCGGAGCCATCGCGAACCTCACCTCGGCAAGCACCGGCACCGAATGGCTGGGCGATCCGCTGGTGATCGACACGATGGACGGCGGGGTGCTGGCCACGGTCACCGCCGAGCAGGCGACCCGGTGGGGTGAGGCGGTGCACGACGGGCTGGCCGCATTGCGGCGGGCGCGGCCGCAGGCCCTGGCCATGCCCGACCCGCTGGTGGTGCTGGTGCCGCGCGACCTGGCCGCCTTCGCCCGCTACGCCGGCGTCGGCGCGAGCGGGACCGCGGCGGTGACGGTGGTGCCCGGAACTGCAGCCAGCGAGAGCGTGCGAGTCGTGGTCAATCCCGACGCCCCGATCGAGGGGGCCGCGGCCACGATCACGCACGAGGCGGTGCACGCCGGCATGCGGTCGCCCCGGCTCACCGGCACGCCGGGCTGGCTGATCGAGGGCACCGCCGAGGCGCTGACGGCGCAGGCCCACCCGTCGGTGGCCGCCGCCAACGACACCCTGGTTCGCGCCGCCCTCGCCCGCGGGTTTCCGACCACCTTGCCCGACGTCGCAAGCGGCGACCCGACGAGCTACGCGCTCGCGCAGGTGGCGGTGCAGGCCATGGTCACCCAGGTCGGGTGGACGGCGGTGCTGGCCGAGGCGCAGGCACGCACCTCTGCGAGCGGCACCATCTCAGACGCCCGGGTGCTGCAGTGGTATCGCGACGAGCTGAATCGGCGGCGGTAGCAGCTCCGGTTGCTCGACGCCGTCGAAACCGAAGGCGAGAGGTCTCGACAGGTTCGACCGGTCGGGTCGCGGCGGGTCCCGACACGCTCGACCGGTTCTCGGCTACAGAACGGCCCCGTCGCCGTCCACCGGTGGACGTTTGCGCAGCCGATGCAGCAGCAACGCCACGCCGACCACGAAGCCCAGGCCACCCAGCGTCGACACGAAGGCCGGCAGGCGCACTCCGGCGGCTGACAGCAGCACCAACAGCACCGGAACCACCACCAACACTGCGCCGCTGATGCCCTCCGCGGTCCACCGTCGCGACGGTGGCCGAGGTGGGGGAACGAAGGGCTCGTCGGGCTCATCGGGCGGCGCCCAGCTGCGAAACCCGTTGTCGGCGGGTACGTCATCGGCCTCGACGGGGGGCGGCGGGGCGTCCGGCTCGGCAGCCGGCTCGGCGGACGGCGGATCGGGCAACCGCCGCGAACGATCGGCAGGTATCAGCCCTTCTGGAAACTCGTGAGCCATCAACTCTTCGAAGCGGGCGTTGTCGGCGTCGCGAGAGTTCATGGTGCGCCGTGCCTGGCGATGAAGTCGAGGGTGCCGGTGATGATCGTCTCGGCGTCGTGATCGAGCGGCGCGACGTGCGCGCTGTCGCGGAGCACCACTTCGGTCACCTCGTCGGACGACACCTGCTTGATCACGATCTCGGCCGAGGCTCCCGGCACCACCCGGTCGGTCGCCGAACGGAACAGCAGTACCGGGCAGTACACCAGGTCGAGCCGCGCCCGCACCTCACCCCAGAGCCGCATCATGGCGTGCACCGCCCGCAACGGCGTGCGTGGGTAGGCGTGCTCGGTGACGTCGGGCTTGTTGATGCTGCTGCCGATGCTGTCGGTGGTGCGCACCAGGTGCTTCGCGAGCGGCACCAGGCTCAGCTTCGGGTTGCCCTGCAGCGCCGGGTTCACCAGAATCAGCCCGCGCACCTGGTCGGCGTGGTGCTCGGCCAACCGCAGCGCCAGGGCGCCGCCCATCGACACGCCCGCCACGAACACCGAGGAGCACAGGGCCCGCAGGTCGAGAAACGCGCGTTCGGCGGCCGCGTACCAGTCGCGTCCATCAGTGATCTCGAGCTCGCGCCAACTGGTGCCGTGCCCCGGCAGCCGCGGCGCCGACACCCGATAGCCGGCTGCGGCCGTACGCTCGGCCCACTCGTGCACCGTCCATGGTGTGGCCGTGAAGCCGTGCAGAAACAGCACCCCCACCTCGCCCGAGCCGGACGGCAGCATGGGCTCGGCGAACTCGTGCACCTGCATGCCGCCATCGTACGGGCCCGGGGTAGGGACGCCCGGTGGCCGGTCACCACGCGCACCCGCCCGCACCGCTAGGGTTTGTCGCGTCGGTGGCTCGAAGGAGGTGCGGTGCTCTACACGCTGTTCAAGAACCTGCTGTTTCGCCCGGTGATCAAGTTTCTCTACGGCGCCCGGGTCGAGAACGAAGCGAACATTCCGGCGACCGGCGGCGTGATTCTGGCCAGCAACCACCTGGACGCCGGCGACACCGTCGTGCTGCCGGCCATGGTGAAGCGCCCGGTGACCTTTCCGGCCAAGGCGGAACTGTTCGCCGGCAACCGCGGCCCCTTCTCGAAGCTGGTGGCCTGGTTCTTGAAGGCCGTCGGCCAGGTGCCGCTCGACCGGTCCGGCGGTCGCGCCAGTCTCGACGGGCTGGGGCCGGTGCTCGCGGTGCTGGCCGACGGCGGCTGTGTGGGCATCTACCCCGAGGGCACCCGATCGCCCGACGGCCGGCTGTACAAGGGCAAGACCGGCGTGGCCCGCATGGCGCTGGCGGCGCAGGTGCCCGTGGTGCCGGTCGCCATGAAGAACAGTCAGGTCACCCGCAAGGCCGGCCTGCCGTGGATCGACCACCCTGTGGTGGTGATCGGCAAGCCCCTCGATTTCAGCGAGTTTTATGGGCGAGGCGATGACCCCCGGGTGCTGCGCTGGGTCACCGATCAGGTGATGGCGGCCATTCACGATCTGTCGGGGCAGACCTACATCGAGGCGTACGGCACGTCGGTGAAGTCCGGCTCGCTGACCAGCACCGAGGCGGACGCGCGCATTCTGGAACGTCCGGGCATCAACACCCGGCCACCCGAGCCGCCGGCCACCTCTTAGGTCGAGCGCGGCGCGCTGGTCGAGCGTGTCGAGACCTGTCTGTTGCGGCTGAGCGGTGGCGATGCTCGCCGTCCACCCGCGCTTTGCGGTTCGAGGCCCCGGTGCCGACCGCGTATTGTGACCCGGGTGTCGACGCAGATTCCAACCCTTGAGCAACTGCATGCCCTCAACCCCGTGCAGCAGCCCACGTATGCCGACACCGATCTGCTGAATCGCGTCACCGCCGAGTTGCGCAAGCGCCCGCCGCTGGTGTTCGCGGGGGAGTGCGACGAGTTGCGGGGCAAGCTCGCCGATGTGGCGGCCGGGCGGGCGTTCATACTGCAGGGCGGCGACTGCGCCGAAACGTTCGACACCGGCACGGCCATCGACATTCGCGGCAAGTTGCGCGTGTTGCTGTCGATGGCGGTGGTGCTCACCTACGCCGCTCAGGTGCCCGTGGTGAAGCTCGGACGGCTCGCCGGTCAGTACGCGAAGCCGCGCAGCAACGACACCGAGACCCGCGGCGGCGTGGTGCTGCCCGCCTACCGCGGCGACGCCGTGAACGGGCTCGACTTCACCGAGCAGTCGCGCCGGCACGACCCCAACCGGCTGATGGAGGTGTACAACCACTCCGCGGCCACGCTCAACCTGATTCGGGCCTTCGTCACGGGCGGTTTCGCCGACCTGCGCGCCGTGCATTCGTGGAACCAGGACTTCGTGCGCAATTCGGGTGTCGAGGTGCGGTACGAGTCGATGGCCGACGAGATCGAGCGGGCGCTGGCGTTCATGGTGGCCTGTGGCGTCGACAAAGAGGCGTTTCGCACGGTCGACTTCTACTCGTCACACGAGGCGCTGGTGCTGCCGTACGAGCACGCCATGACCCGCATCGATTCGCGCACCGACACGCCGTACAACACCTCGGCGCACATGGTCTGGATCGGTGAACGCACCCGCCAGGTCGACGGTGCCCACGTGCAGTTCGCCCGGCACCTGCGCAATCCGATCGGCGTGAAGATCGGGCCGTCGATGACCGGCGACGAGGTGGTGGCGCTGGCCGACGCGCTCGACCCGCAGCACGAACCCGGACGGCTCACGCTGATTTCACGCATGGGTGCGGGCAAGGTGCGCACCGCGCTGCCGCCGCTGGTGCGTGCCGTCGAGGCGACCGGACGATCGGTGGCGTGGGTGTGCGATCCGATGCACGGCAACACCTTCGAGACGGCCAACGGCTACAAGACCCGCGCGTTCAGCCAGGTGGTCGACGAGATGAACGGCTTCTTCGACGTGCACGAAGAACTGGGCACCTGGCCCGGAGGCGTGCACATGGAGCTCACCGGCGACGACGTCACCGAGTGCGTCGGCGGGGTGGCGGACGCCCTGGCCGAGGCCGACCTGCCGAACCGCTACGAGACCGCCTGCGACCCGCGCCTGAACCGCAACCAGTCGCTCGAGCTCGCGTTCTTGATCGCCGAACGGTTGACCGACGGCCGCATCAAGCGCACGAACCCGGTGCAGGAATACCGCGTCGAAGACTTCTGAGCTGCGCAGACGTTCACTTCGGCGCAGTCGCGCTGGTCGGTGCAGTCGCGTCGACTCGGCTCGATCGCGATGCCGGCGAACGCCAGAAATCTCGCCCGCAGCACCCCCTCGATCGGACGGCCGCGACGCCGACTCACCATGCCCGAACGGTGCGTGTCGTGCCCGAAAACGTCACCGAGTGCGCACCCTGTTGGTCGGCGTTCGTTCATCGAGGGCTCGCACGGTGAGAACGTGCGACGCAACTGGTTGATTCTCGCGGCTGCGGCGGCCACCCTGCTGGTGCTCGCCTACCCGGTGAACAACAACATTCGCTACGAGGTCGGGGTGCACCGGGTGTCGGGCTACTCGATCGCCGAGACCTTTTCGCACCGACCGCTGACCTTTCGGTTCGTCAGCGCAGCGCAGTCGTGGCTGCCCACCCTGGCCAGCGAGTCGCTCGCCGCACCGGGGTCGCTGGCCAGGGCCTGGCTGTTCGAGGCGGGCTTTCGACTCGTCGCAGCACTGGTGGCGGCAGCGGCGGCGGTGCTGCTCACCGTCGGACTGCGACGTCGTCTGGGCTCGGCCGCCTGGGCCTACGGGCTGGCGGCGTACGCGGGCCTGTTCTTCACCGCCCCCGCCACGGGCGAACCGGACTGGTGGGCGGCGGTGGTGGCGGTGGCAGCCGTGGGCACCGCACTGCTCGCGCGCGAATCGACCGGCGGATCGATGGCCGGTGCACTGCTGGCTGTGGTCGCGTTGCTGAAGATCAGCTCGTTGCCGATCGCGTTGGCGGCCGTCATGCTGATCGCCGCCTTCGACCGGCGACGAGCCTTGTGGGCGCTGGCCTCGGCGTTCGTCGCAGGGTGCCTGGCCGTGGCGCTGATCTGGTGGCTGGCGCCGTACGAGATCGTGTGGCTGCTCGACATCCGAGCGATTCAGCCGGCCGTGTGGACAGCCGGCACCTCGGCCGAGTTGCGTGAATACCTGGCCAATCTCGCCGCCCGATGGCCGACGGTGGCGTTGCTGCCGGCCTTCTTCGTCGGAGGGTCCAGGCGTGAGGTCATCGCCGTCGGCGGCGCGACCGGGCTGGCCGTGCTGGGCTTCGTCGCGCAGGGTCAGTACTACGTGTACCACGCGGTGCCGTTGGTGGTGCTGAGCGCGGTGCTGGCCGTGCACACCGTGCGCCGGTCGGGGGCCGTTCTGCGCCGGCCGGTGCTGGTGGGCATCGTCGTCGTGGCGATGCTGCTGGTGAGCTCGCCGGACTGGCGGCTGGTGCACACGGACGGGCTGTTTACCGCAACCGGTGTCTGGGTGCTGGCCCTGATGCTGCTGCAGAGCCTCGCGGTCCGCGCGCCCGGCGCACTGCCGCGGGCCGCCGTCGATCGCTGGGCTGCTGGGCTGGTGGTGGCCGCCATGCTCGCGTCCCAGACCCCGTGGTCGGCCGAGTCGCTGACGCTGGGTACCCGCGACAAGACCGTGATGACCAACCTGGCCGGATTGTCCGCGGGCCTGGCGGGCGCCGAGCGCGTCCGTCAGGTGGTGGGCGAGGGCCCCGTGGTGTACCTGACGTTCGGTGCCACCACGTATGTGCTCGGCAACCCGACGCGTTGCCGCTACCCGTCGCCGCTGTTTCTGCAGCGACCCGAAGCCCCCGGACGGGCGTCCGCGGCCACCCGCGGCGAGAGCCTCGCCTGCCTGACCCAACCGGACGCCCGGTGGTTGGTCTGGGACCGCACCTGGCTGCATCGCAAGGGGGCGGCTCCCGATCTGATCGCCACCATCGACGGCACCTGGAACTGCGAGCGTGCGGTGCTGGTGGACGGCCTCACCCTGTGCCCGCGGCGCGAGCAGTGACCGTGCCCGAGACACGCCACTAGGGTGATCGCATGCAGATCACTCACCTGGGCCATGCCGCCGTTCTCGTCGAGGTCGCCGATCGGCGCATTCTGATCGATCCGGGCAACTTCAGCACCGAGTGGCACGACCTGCGCGACCTGGACGCCGTGCTGGTCACCCACCAGCACCCCGACCACATCGACCCCGAGCACATCGGCGAGCTGTTGGTGAACAATCCGCAGGCGGCGGTGTACGTCGAACCGCAAGTGCTGGGTGCGGTCGAGCTCGATCGCGCCGAACCGCTCGCCGCCGACGGCAGCATCGACCTGGGGGCGGTCACCGTCGACGCTGTCGGGGGGTTGCACGCAATCATTCACCGCGACATTCCGCAGATCGGCAACGTCGGCCTGGTGATCACCGCCGAGGGCGAACCGACGCTGTTCCACCCCGGCGACTCGCTCGCCACCGTGCCCAAGGGTGTCGACGTGCTGGCCGTTCCGGCGTACGGGCCGTGGGCCGCGATGAAAGAGACCATCGATTTCGCCCGGGCCGTCGACGCCACGCACGGTTTTCCGATTCACGACGGGCTGCTCGCCGAGCGGGGCGTGCAACTCATCTACGGCCGCCTCGGTGCCATGACGGGCACGACGATGCACGACCTGCGCGACCATCGACCCTGGACGCCGCAGGGCTAGAAGGACGGTTCTCCGACCGGCAGGGGACGGTTCTCCAACGGTTGGAGAACCGTCCCCTTGGTGGTTGGAGAACCGTCCCCTTGCTGGTTGGAGAACCGTCCCCTTGCTGGTTGGAGAACCGTCCCCGAACCCATCAGCCCAGCGCTTTGGCCTTCAGCGCGGCGAACTCGTCGGCGGTGAGGGCGCCCGAATCGAGCAGCGCCTTGGCCTGCGCGATCTGGTCGACCGGCGTCGGCGCATTGATGATCTGAGGGTCGCTCGGCTCGGGCACGGGCCCGCGTCCGCCGCGCTGGCGGGCCGCCATGCCCGACCCGTTGATGACCAGGTAGATGAGGGCGGTCAGCGCCGGCACCAGCAGCAGGGCCAGCACCCACACCGCCTTGCCCCAGCCCGACAGGTCGTCGTTACGGAACACGTCGATGACGACTTGAAAGAGCACGATCAGGTCGGCGACCAAGAAGAAGCTCCAGACCATCAGCCAGAAGAAGCCCCAGAAATCCGTGTCACAAGTCCTTTCGGGGAAGGAGGCACGCAGAGTTCGGGTGCCGCGGCAGGTGCGGCACAACGAGTGTGACAAGCGGCCCGGTGTGGACAGGGCAATTGAGCCCGATGTTGGACAGGGCAATTGATGCGACTGAGCACCGCCACCACCACAGCCGTTGACGTCGGTGCGGCGACACCTGGCCCTACCGAGAGCGTGGCACGCCTGCCGCGGCGGGCGACCGCACGGTCGGCACCAGTGCCAGGGGCAGGGGCAGGGCGTAGGGTGCGCAGGTGACTTCGGATTCGGGGGTGGGTGACCACTACGCGAGGCGACGGCAGCGCACCGAGGCGCGCATCGTGACCGCCGCCACCGAGTTGTTCACCAACCAGGGCTATGCGGCGACCAGCCTGCGCGAGGTGGCGCAGCGAGCCGGCGTCAGCGAGCGCAGCCTCTACCAACACTTCGCCACCAAGGTCGTGCTGTTTCAGCGGGTCGTTGAGGTGGGCATCGTCGGCGACGTCGGTGCCGAACCCATGACCGAGCGGCCGTGGAGCCGTGCCGCCGTGACGGCTCCCACGCTCGCCGACCGCGTCGAGGCGTTCGCTGACGGGGTCGCCGAAATGACTGGACGCCTGGAGCCGCTGATGGCGGTGAACGCCGAGGTCGAGAACAGCGAACCGGCGGTGCGCGAATCGGCCGGCCACTGGCGCAGAGCGACCCTCGACTACCTGTACGCGTTCTGGCACGGGGCGGCCCGCGATGGACTGCTGCCCCCCGACACCGACGTCGAATGGTTGGCGGCCACGACGGCTGTCTTGTCGGCCGCCGAGTCGCGGCTACTGATTAGCCGGACGTTCGGCTGGGACGCTGAGCGGTACCGGCAATGGCTGGTGCGCACCTGGCTGGAGTTGGCCGCCAGACCTTGACACCGATCACCTGACCGGTCACGCTGACCAGCAATATGCAGTAGAACTGCAAAATGCTAGCGGGAGTAGAAGGTCAGCCATGTCGGTCGTCCATGAGTTCGCCGTCCTGCCGCTGGTGCTGAACGGGCACCCCGCCCGTCCGCAGGCCGCCTTGGAGCAGATGTTCAGCCGCGACTCCACCCGGGCCGCGGCCGACCAGTGGACGGCTGCCGACTTCTGGCACCACACCACCGAAGGCGCGGTGCAGTTGCGGCCGCAATACCTGGCTCCGGTCTTTCTGGCGGGCGACGACGTCGACTGGGTCGCGGTCAACGCCGCCGTCAACGACGGTGCCGGTGCGCAGGCCGCAT
This sequence comes from Micropruina glycogenica, assembly GCF_900289045.1. Classification (GTDB taxonomy): domain Bacteria; phylum Actinomycetota; class Actinomycetes; order Propionibacteriales; family Propionibacteriaceae; genus Micropruina; species Micropruina glycogenica. The sequence goes on along the minus strand of NZ_LT985188.1, from coordinate 2,348,736 downwards.
CGTTGGTGCGCCGCCTGGTCGCAGAATCGGTGATCAGGGCGGTGCCGACGATCGTGCTGCTGTCGCACGGCGGCCTCGCCGACACCGCCATCTGCTACCGCGTCGAACTGCAACTGCCGCTACCCAACGGGAAGTCCGAAACCCTCAGCCGCTCGGTGGTTCACCTCAGCACCGTCGACTCACAGAGCCTGATCTGCCACGAACTGGGGCATGCCCTCGGCTTCGACCACCCCTTGGGGGTCGTCAGCAACCAGGGCGGGCAAGACACCACCGAGTATGGCTCGCCCTACTGCGTGATGGGCACGGCGAGCCGCTGGGGCCAGGTCAGCGTGACACGCACGCCCTGGGCCGGCTCGCAGGTGCCGGCCGGCGACGGGTTCTGGACCAACGGAGGCCCTGGCCTGTCACGCGCGGCCCTGATCAACTGGGGCTGGGATCGTGAGGTCGACCTGACCTGGGCGCGCCAGGTGCCGTGGGCCGAGGCCACCTCGACCCAGGTGCTCGGCGATCGGGGTTCGGGCGCGAAGCGCGCCATCGTGTACGGGTCGTTCGACGACCAGTGCATCGTGGCCGAGTTGCGCCGTCCGCTGCCCACCCACCCGCCGGATTACGACGCAGCGCTGTCGTTTGACTTCGTGCGCGACAACGACCTGTACGACGGGCCCGGCGTGGTGGTGCACGAGATCCGCAACCTGTCGGGGGTGGGGCGGCGCTGCTTCTACCTGGGCACCATTCCGGTGCCCGAACAGGGCGTCGGCGACCTCGAGATTCTGGGGTCGGGTGGACGCCGGTTGCGGCTGGTGAGCGTCGACGGTGACCGGGTGCAGATCAGCATGAGCGCTGCCAGCCCGGTTACGGGCCCGGTCGTGGAGTTGACCGTGGCGCTCGAAGCGCGACGCCGCCCGCACACCGAAGTCGGCCGCCGTGTGCCCACGCTGCGAGCGCTGCCCTACCGGGTGGGGCTGACCGGGCCGGACTGCACGACGAACACCTTCTGGGGCAGCCGCGTCGACGAACAGGTCACCGTGCACGTGCTGGCCAGAGCTTTTGGCATCGATCTGGCGGGGTTGCACGACCGGCCCGAGTTCACCTGGCGAGTGGCCGGTGTCGGCCTGACCCCGGCCAGGCTGGACGGGTCGCCGGTGGGGGCCACGATTCTGACGACGGCCGAGGTGGACGTGCCTTCGGTCGGGGAGTTTCACGTGTGGCACCCCGAGCAGCGCACGGTCGAACTGCAGGCCAGGGCGAACTGGGCCTCTCTGGCCGTCGACTGCCCGCCCGGCGACGGCCGCTACGACGTGTCGATCGAGGTGACGGTGGGGCCGCAGCCGGGGGTCGCGGACGGCCGATTGCCGTCGGCGTCCGCCACGGTGAACGTGCCGGTCGAGACCCAACGCATCGCGTTCGGGGCGGGCCTGGCCGAGGCCACGGCGGCGTGCTCGCGATACATGGAAGAGTTGGTGAACGAGTTACCCGAAACCCGGGTCGGGGTGGTGTTGAAGAAGGTGCTCGCGGGCCCGCTGCCCGGCGTGAACCGACGAACCGGCGCACTCGTGCTCGACGAACTGGCCGCCAACGGCGACCTGTCGAAGCTTCGTCGCCGGCTACCCGACCTCGGTAAGCGCAACCGGCTCACCTGACCCGCGAGGGTTTCGGCGAGTCGCGTCAGAAGCCGTCCAGCTCGCGACTGATCGGCGGCTCTTTGAAGCCCAGGTCTTCCCACACGAAGTTGGGCACCCCGGCGAAGAACGCGACCAGAAACTCGGCAGTGCGGGCCATCACAGCGGGATCGTTGGCGCCCACCCCGATGTGTACCCGGCCCGAATCGATCGAGAACGGCAGCGGCTGCGCGCGCAGCATGAACTCCATCTGCCGCGGGTGAAACACGTCCGAGGCGAACTTCGGGTACTGGCAGCGCACCTTGAAGGCCCGGTCGAAGTCGCTCGACTCGAAACGCACCCGGTCGCCCCACCCGCTCCAGTTCACGCTCAGATCGCCGAAATGCCACGGCAGGTGAAACTCCAGCACGGGCTCGCTGTGGTTGTCGGTGACCGTGCGGGTCGTGGTGCGGCCGTCGGAATCGGTGGAGGTTTCGGTGCGGTCGGTCTTCCAGTTGTGGGTCAGGCCGATCATGCGCAGCCCGTGCACCTCGGCCAGCACCACGTCGTCGGCCTCGTGGCTGTACCCGCCGGTGTCGTGGGCCACCTGGCTCAAGAACCGGTCGTCCGAGGGCCGGTAGATCCAGCTGGGGTGGCTGTAGAGGCTCAGCTCGGCGGGCGGCTGCTCACCGGTGTAGCCCGACAGTGACGGCCCGGCAAGCTGCACAGCCACCGGCCCGAGCGCGTCCAGAAAGGCCCGCAGTTTCACCGCCTCGCGTGGCGCTCCCAGCCCGACCAGCCGGGTGCCGTCCACCGACACATCGACCGGCCACTGGGACGACAGCGCGCCCAGCGAGCCGCTGATCGCCCCCATGGCCGCCTCTGCCCACGCCGGGTCTTTGGCAGTCACCGTCCATGGCCCGAAGGGCTTCTGCAGCCCCTGCGCGCCCGGGCGAAGCTCGGACGCCACGTACAACTCAGGCAAGGGACGCGGTAGCGCCAGCGTGGCCACGTACCCCAGCCGTCCGTACTCGAACACCGCGAAGTCGACACCCTGTGCGGTGCGACCCGTGATCAGGTCGTCGATGTGCCGGCCATAGCCGAGCCCGAACGGGGGACAGTTCAGGCCGTACGTGGCGGCCAGGGTGGGTGAGTTGTCGAACGCCCAGCCCTGCTCGGTGAGCGAGCGTAGGTAGCGTTGCCGCCGCACCACGAAGAACAGGCCGACGCTGCCGCCGATGACGATCAGCAGCAGAAGCACCTGCACGAGCGAGTTCACAGCCGTCAGGGTAGCGAGCGGTCAGACCAGGTTGACGGTGATGGTCGAGCCCTCGGGGGCCTTCTTGCCTGCACCCGGGTTGGTGCTCTGCACCAGGTCGAAGCCGAAGTTGATCAGGCGGTTCACCTGCACCTTGAAGCCGGCCTTGGTGAGCACCTCGCGCGCCCGGTCGAGCGACAACCCGCGGGTGCGGGGGACGACCTTCATCACCGGGCCCTTGCTGACCACGAGGGTGACGGTGTCGCCGCGGTGCACCTCGCCGGCGGCGGGGGTCTGGCTGATCACGTCGCCCTTGGCTACGTCGGCGTCGTTCTGTTCGGTGGTCTTCACCACCAGACCCTGCTCTTTGAGCGCCTTGGTGGCGTCCTTGGCCGACTTCTTGGTCCAGTCGGCCAGGGTGACCGGTGCCGGCCCTTGGCTGAGCACCAGGTCGACCGCGGTGCCCGGCTTGAGCGGGGTGCCCTCGTCGACCGAACTGCTGACCACCTTGCCGGCCTCGATGTCGTCGTCGAAGGCCTGCGTGACGGTGCCCACCACCAGATGCAGCTTGGTCAGGTTCTCGGTGGCCGTGGGCAGGTCGAGGCCGCGCAGCGCCGGCACCGGGTAGCGCTCAGGGCCCTTGGACACGAACGCCGTGACCGTGCCGCCGTGCACGATGCGTTCGCCCGAGGCCGGGTCGGTGCGCACCACCAGCCCGCTCGGCACGTCTTCTGAGAACTCGCTGGCGAAGGCGATCTGCAGCCCGGCCGACGCGGCGGCCGCCTTGGCCTGGGCCTGGTTCAACTGACCCATCGCTGGGGTGGCCTGGTACTGGCCGGCGAACACCCACCACAACCCCGACCCCACCAGCAGCACGGCGATCAGGCCGGCGATCAGCCCCAGCCAGCGGCGCCGCGGACGCTTCGGTGCGCGGGGGGCTTCGACGGGGCCGTCGTAGTAGGGCATGCCGTCGGTGATCTCGGGCAGCCCCGGGCTGATCGGGGTCGACGGGGTGAACCGCAGCGTGGGCGTGCGATCGTCACCGTCGGTTTCGCGCAGGCTGGGCACCGGCTCGGTGATGTGATGCTCGGGGTCGAGGGTGGTGCGCCGCATGCGGCTGGTCAGCACGGGGTCGTCCATCACCCCCCGGTCGAGCGCCTCGCGGGCCTGGCGCAGGTGGTCGAGCAGCACCCGGGCGTCGGTCGGACGGTCCGCCGGCCGACGGGCGGCGGCGCTGGTGACGAGCGCGTCCAGGTAGGGCGGAATGCCGTTGCGCGACTCGCGCCACGACGTCTTGACCGCCGACGACGGCGCTGGAATGGCCTTGTGCACGTGCGCGTAGGCGACCTGAATCGGGTTGTCGCCGGTGTGCGGCTTGGTGCCGGTGAGCATCTCGTACAGCACCACGCCCAGCGCGTACACGTCGCAGCGCGGGTCGGCCTTGCCGTGGGTGACCAGTTCAGGGGCGATGTAGCTGACAGTGCCGATCAGCATGCCGGTGGCGGTGGCGGTCTGCGCGGTGATGGCGCGGGCCAGGCCGAAGTCGGCGACCTTGATCTGCCCGCGGTCGCTGATCAGCACGTTCTCGGGCTTGATGTCGCGGTGGATCAGCCCCGACTCGTGGGCGGCGGCGACCGCGCTGGTCACCGGAATCAGCAGTTCGAGCGCCCGCTCGGGGCTGAACGAGCCCTCGCGGGTGATCATGTGCCGCAGCGTGCAGCCCTCGACGTACTCCATCACGATGTACGGACGGCCGTGGTGCAGCCCCTGGTCGAATACCGACACCACGTTGGGGTGCGAAAGCCGGGCGGCGGCGCGGGCCTCGCGGTCGAACTTGCCAATGAAGTCCTGGTCGTCGCCGAGCCCCTCGTGCATCACCTTGATCGCGACGGTGCGGGTGAGCCGTTGGTCGTCGGCCAGGTACACCGTGGCCATGCCACCCCGGGCCAGCTTGCGCAGGATGGCGTATCGGCCGTCCAGAAGCTGCCCCACCAGGGGGTCGCTCGTGCTCACAGTCGTCACCATCGCTCCGGACAAGTCAAGGGGAAGTCAGGCCGTCCAGACCTGCGGCGAGTCTAGGTCTGCGATGCCGTCGGGCCGGTGGCGACCCGCCGGGCGTCGTCCGGATCGCCGTCGCGAGCGAAGTGGTGTGTGATCGGCGCGGCCCGGCGTTAGGCTGACCGGCGTGACCGCACTACGGGGGATCGACGTCAGATTGCGCCTGGCGCGGCTGTGCTGCGTCACCGACGGCCGGCGGGTCACCGGCGACCTGGGCGGGTTCGCGGCCGACGTGATGGGCGCCGGGGTCGACCTGGTGGAGTTGCGCGACGACCGGGCGTCCGACACCGAGAAGCTGTCGGCGCTCGACGTGCTGCGCACCGCGGCGCTGCGCAGCCAGGGCCTGGTGTCGGTGTACGCCGACCCCGAACTGGCCCGCGAGTTCGGCGCCGACGTGCTGCACCTGCCCAAGGGCCGTCCCGAGGCCGAGAAGGCGCGGCGCTACGTGCACCGGTGGGCCAAGCTGGGCCGCTCGTGCTACACCGTCAAAGACGTGGACGCCGCCGTGGCCGACGACCAGATCGACTTCTTCACCGTGGGGCCGAGCTTCGGCGGGTTGGCGCTGTTCGGACGGCCGCCGGGCCTCGACCTGGTGCGGCACGCCGCCGCTGTGGCGCCCCCGCAGGCCAAGGGCGCCAAGCCCTGGTTCGCGATCGGCGGCATCACTTTGACCAACCTCGACCAGGTGCTCGCCGCCGGTGCGCGCCGGGTGGCGGTGGGCCGGGCGATCTGCGACGCGGACGATCCGGGGGCCGCAGCCGGCAGCTTCGGCGACCGGCTGCGCGCGGCCTGGGGCGACGAGATGGACGCCTTCACGATCGACGCGGTGGGCAAAGAGGGTCGGTTCCGCACCCTCGGGGTCACCCGTGACGACGCGGACTCGCCTGGGACGACACCGGTCGACACGGACCCGGAGATCTGATCCGCCGCTGGTCGAGCTTGTCGAGACCTCTGCCGTTGGTCGAGCCTGTCGAGACCTTCGTTCGCGCCTTGCGTTTGGAGATCCCGGGGCAAGCGCGGGATGACGGCAGTGCCGCGTGCGTCGCAGCCGTCCGTCATCCCGGGCGAACGTCGGGATCTCCATGACGGTTGCGCCTGTGAGCAGGAAATAGAACCGTCCCCGATGACGGATCAGGCCGAGCGGCTGGTTGAGAGTTCAGCCAACCGGCGCAGCGCGGTGACGGCCTCGTCTCGCAGCGGGGCGTCGTCCAAGGCGGCGAGGGCCAGGTTCAGGTCGTCGGCGATGCGTTGCTCGGTGGCCGCGAGCGCGCCCGAGGTGACGATGATCTCGCGGGCGGTCGCCACGTCGGTGGCGTCGAGTTCGGCGTTGCCCAACAGTCCGGCCAGCCGTTCTTTCGCGGTGTCGGAGGCCAGTTCGAGCGCGTGCGCGACCAGCACCGTGCGCTTGCCCTCGCGCAGGTCGTCGCCGGCCGGCTTGCCGGTGACCTCGGGCTCGCCGAACACTCCCAGCACGTCGTCGCGAAACTGGAACGCCCGCCCCAGCGGCGACCCGTAGGCACCCAGGGCGACCAGCGCGGCATCGCTTCCGCCGGCCAGCGCTGCGCCCAGTTGCAGCGGCCGGATCACCGTGTAACGCGAGGTCTTGAACTCGACCACCTGCGGCACCAGGGTCATCAGGTCGACGGCACCGATCGGCTCGGCCTGGGCGAATACATCGAGAAACTGCCCGGAAATGACCTCGGTGCGCATTGTGTCGAGCAGGGGGGTGGCTCGGGCGACGGCGTCCGCGGGCAGCCCGCACCCCGTGAACATCTCCATCGACCACACCAGCAGCAGGTCGCCGAGCAGAATCGCGCCGGCCCGTCCGAATGCCTGTGCATCACCCAGCAGTCCACCGTCGGCGTGCCAGGCCTCGAACTGACGATGCGCCGCGGCTAAGCCGCGTCGGGTGTCCGAGGCGTCCATCACGTCGTCGTGCACCAGGGCCGAGACGTGCAGCAGGTCGAGGCTGGCCGCAGCGCGCACCAGCGCGTCGGGGTCGCTCGGCTCGGCGACGGCGGCGTAGCCCCACCAGCAGAAGGCCGGCCGCAACCGTTTGCCGCCGGCGGTGAATACTTGGGCCAACTCGATCAGCGAGCCCAACTGGGGGGCCACAGCGGTAAGCAGGGTAGCGTGCCCCGCGACGAACTCGCCCAGCACGCCGCCCACAGCGGCACGAAAGGGAGCGCCCAGCGGATCGGCTCCAGCGAAAACGCCCATGGTGCGAGCCTAGTAGGTGGTGCGTGCTGCCTTATGCCTCAAAAGAAGCGGAACTGCCCACCGAGATGTCAGACGAACATGCCGCCCGCCGCCAGTTGCCTGCCAAGGGGTAGCCTGTAACGGTCAACCCGGCGGCGAGGGCGTGCCGGTAGGACCAGCGCGTCCAACAGCTGCACCGGGGTAGGTGGCGCATCGCCAGAGCCGTGACATACAGGACATACCAGTCGCGGTGAGCGGTCGGCACCAGGTCCCGCTGCAACTCAAATCCGACGAACAGTTGCACCCCCGCCGAGCTGCCGAAGCTCCCGCGTCGCCGGGCCCGACGCGGTGTACTCACTGGGGGTAGTACGCCCCCCTGGCGGCCGGCGCGGCGGTCATGAACTCGACCACGCGCAGCGCGCCCGTGACCTGCGGTGAGGACGCCACACGTCGAGACCGGGCTGCACCTGCGCGGTTGCCGACCGCGCGAGGCCATCGGCACCCCCACCTACGCTGGCAATGGCGTCGCCATCATCGTCACAGGCAACGGCGCGCACGCGGTCTGCGCCCAGGTCGCCACCTAGTGAGTCAGCAGCAGCGTGCCGGCCGGGAAGAAGCGGTTCGATCGCTGCGGCGGCGACGATCAAAACGCAGTGACCGGTGACAGGTGGGGTTGAGCGCGACGATCGATGGGCGCACCTTTCCTATTGTGACCTTGCTGTGCGGCATTCCGACGCGGGTACCAAATGGCCCGGGTCGTGTGCACGACCCGGGCCACGGTTTACGCTGTGTCAGCGGCCGCGGAGCTCTGGCTGTAGAGACTTCGGCGTGTCGACGGGAGCCTTGTCGGCATTCATCGTGGCGTCGTTTCCGATCACTTGGACGACACCATCGCTGACCCGGCGGTGGCCGTTGTTGTCAGAGACGATGGCGCGGAACGTGACGGGTGTTCCCGCTGGAATGCCCGCCGGGTCGAACCAGACCGACCAGTTGGGGTTGTCGTCGGTGCCGATGGAGGTCCAGGCCGCGTTTCCGACTTTGGCGACGAAGGTGACCTGGTCGTTACTGCCGCCCTGGTTTGATGTGCGGGCTTTGATCTGCCATCGGTCGGTGACGGTGGCGCCGGGCGTCATGCCGTCCAAGGTGATTGAGGGTGCGGCGCTGCTCTTCGCGACCGGCTTGGCCGCTTTGAAAACGATCACGGACATATGGGGGACGGTGACGGTGAGCTTCTTGTCGATGTCGGTGTACTGGGTTTGGCTCCCGGCCGGGTAGAGCTGGGTGAATGCCATGTCGCGGCTGTAGGTGGGGATCTTCACCTGCTTGTCGCTCCAGCCGTTGTTGACCGCGACGACGTACTCGACGCCTTTGGCGGCGTCAGTTCGACTCATGGCAAACACGCCCTGGCCCTCGTCCACGTAGCGGGTGACCTGCGCGCCGTCCTTGAGGGCCGGGTTGGCGTTGACCACCGACGCAAGGCGTTGGATCTGCCGGTACATCGGCGCCGTGGTGCTGTAGTTGTCCTGAGCGCCTGTCCGGTCGGTGCCGAGCAGCTTCTCCTTGGCGTACTCGGGAACCTGGCTGGCGAACAGTGATTCGCGTGCTCCTGTGTCGTTTCCGTCACCGACGAAGCCCTGCTCGTCGCCGTAGTAGACGATGGGGTTGCCGCGGGAGAAGAACAGCACCGCGTTGGCCACGTTCAGCCGTCGCAGCAAAGCCCAGTCGGGTTGCGACGGGGTGTCGATCCGCAGCATGTTCGCGATGCGGCCCATGTCGTGGTTGCTGACGAAGGTGGCGAGGTTGTAGGCGTTGAACTTCTTCGTGGTGTACATGTCGTCCTGGGCGAACAGGTCGGCCAGGGTCGAGACTGGGGCGTTCTCGGACAGCGTCTTGCGGATCGCACCCTGGAAGGCGAAGTCGAGCATGGATCCACTGTTGCCCTTGGTCGACCACCACGACACCTCCGGCGCCGTGGGCGAGGCCACCTCGCCGAACACGTAGAACTTCTTCTTGCCCACGGAGGCCGCGTACTTCTCGACGTCGGGCATCACCTGCTGCCAGAACTCGATGTTGACGTGCTTGTAGGTGTCGATGCGGAAGCCGTCGACCCCGTAGTTCTTCACGTATCCCTTGAAGATGTCCTTGAAGCCCTTGACCACCTCGGGCTTCTCGGTGAAGACGTCGTCTAAACCGATGAAGTCGCCCCACACCGAGCTCTCGCCGGTGAAGGTGGAGTCTCCTCGGTTGTGATAGTTGAGCGGGTTGTTGAGGAAGGCTGGAGACCGTTTCGTGGCGTCGGACGCACTGCGCAGCACCGGCGTGTAGGGCATGTCCTCGACCTTCATCTGCGGGAACGTGCTGCTGGCCGCGTACTGGTGGGGGTCGAAGGTGTTGCCGTTGATGTCCTTGTACGGGTATTGGTCGGAGCCCCGGTAGGTGTACTCCTTCTGGGCGTAGTCGAACACGTCGGCAGTGTGGTTGGCCACCACGTCGAAGATGACCTTCATGCCGCGCTTGTGGGCGGCCGCGATGAAGGCCTTCACCTCCGCCGGCGTGCCGACATGCTTGTCCATCTTGTCGAAGCCGGTGATCCAATAGCCGTGGTAGGACGCCGAGGTGTAGTTGGGCAGGATCTGCACCGGGTCGTTCTCGTAGGGCGGGGTGATCCAGATCGCGTTCATGCCGAGGCTCTGGATGTAGTCCAGCTTCTCGGTGAGGCCCTTGATGTCGCCGCCGTTGTAGAACTGCTTCTTGGTCGCGTCGAACCCGTGCTGCAGGGGTCCGCCGGAGATCCCGCCGGTGTCGTTGGACGGGTCACCGTTGGCGAACCGGTCCGTCATCACCGAGTACATGTTGAGAGTCGTCTCCTGATTGCGTGCACTCTTGCCGGCCAATGATTTGGCCTGGCTTGCAGAGATCGGCGCAGCGGTGAAGTCACTGGGACCGGCTGTGGCCGTTCCAGGCCCGGAGGCCAGGGTCAGGCCGGTGGTGAGGGCGCACACGGCGGTGAGCTTGATTGACTTTTTCATGAAGGTCACTTCCCCTCAAACGCGATGGTGACGTTGGCAGCAGAGATCGGCACCCGGACGGTCACGGTGCCTTTCTTGGCGTCCACCTTGGTGATCTTCACACCCTTGCTGGACGCGTCTGCATTGATCGAGGCCTCGGATGGATTGACCTTGGCTCCGGCGGCACCGCCGAACACGGGCAGGTCGCCACGCAGCACCACGTCGTAGGTCTTGAGCTTCGATGAGTAGCCGGCATGGGTCTTCTTGGTCGACAAGGAGACCGAACCGTTCGCTGTGGTCGACACGTTGATGCGATAGGTGTTGTAGCCGCCCTTCTTGTACGCCTCGGTTTTGCCGTCGTCCTCGTACAGGGTTCCGGTGGCCTTGCCGTTGCCGAGAAACACGTTGAAGGCGACATTGGTGAAGTCGTTCTGTCCGGTGTGCTGTTGCACTTCGCGGGTGGGGATCACCGATCCGGCCGCCACGTAGATGGGCATCACGTCCAGCGGTGCGTCCTTGGTGATGGTCTGGCCGCCGGCGTGCTTTTCGCCGGTCCACCAGTCGATCCAGTCCTTGCCCGTGGGCAGGTATACCTGCCGCGATGTGGCGCCCTTGGTGACCACTGGTGCCACCATGATCGAGTCGCCCCACATGAACTGATCGGAGATGTTGCGCACCGCCGGGTCGTTCTGGAACTGGTACACCAGCGCCTGCTGGACCGGTCGGCCGTCCCTGGTCGAGTTGTGGAACGCCGTGTTGGTGTACGGCAGCAGGCTGTAGCGCAGGCTGACGTACTTGCGGGCGATGTCCTCCACCTCGGAGCCGAGGCACCAGGGCTCCTGGCACTGCTGATCGGGCTGGAAGTTGTTGTCGTAGTGCACGCGCGCGAACGGTGCGAACGAGCCACTTTCGATCCACCGAGCGAACAACTCGGGGGTGGTGTCACCGACGAACCCGCCGATGTCGTTGCCCACATGCGGCACGCCCGACAGCCCGACGTTCATGTTGAGCGGCAGAGTCAGGGCCAGATGGTCCCAGTTGCTGACGTTGTCGCCGCTCCACAACGCTGCGTAGCGCTGCGATCCGGCGTACATGTCACGGCTGAACACGAAGGCCCGTTCGTTCGGCTTCACCTTCTTCAACCCCTCGTAGGTGGCCACCGTGTTCCAGAACCCGTAGATGTTGTGAACCTCGGTGTGCTGCTTGGTGCCGTTGCTGAACTCGACCTCCAATGGCAGCGTGTGATTGGGGCCGATGAAGTCGGCCGGTTCGTTCATGTCGAGCCAGATGCCGTCCACGCCCTTGTCGGTGAGCTTCGGCATCTGGTTCGCCCACCATTCGCGCACGTCGGCGCGGCTGAAGTCCGGGAAGTAGGCGGTGCCGGGCCAGACGGCGCCCTCGTAGTTGCTGCCGTCGGGGTTGGTCGCCCAGTAGCCCTTGGCCGTGCCCTCGTCGGACATCCAGTAGCCGCTCTCTTTCTTGACGCCTGGGTCGTTGATGGCGATCGTCTTCACCCCCATCGACTCCAGCTGATCGTCGATCTTGTTCTGGTCACCCCAGTTCTTGCCCCAGGTGAACACTCGCCAGCCATCCATGTAGTCGATGTCCATGTTCATCGCGTCCAGCGGGATCTTCCGTTCGCGGTAGCCCTTGGCGACGTCGACAATCTTGCTGCCCGGGGAGTATCCCCAGTGGCTTTGCTCCCACCCCAGTGACCATTCCGGAGGCTGCTGGTAGCGCCCGGTCAACTGGGTGTATCGGTCGAGCACGTCGCCCATCTTGGGACCGTTGATGAAGTAGTAGTTCAGTTCGCCGCCGTTGGCGTAGAAGTAGTAGTAGTCGGGGGACTCGCTGGCCATCTCCCACATCGAGTGGTGGGTGTTGTCGAAGAAGATGCCGTAGGCGCCGTTGCTCTTCAGTCCGGTGAAGAACGGGATGGACGTGTAGATGTATTTGGCGTCGGCCTCGTAGGCGTAGTGGTCGGTGTTCCACATGCCGATGCTGTCCCCGCGCTTGTTGAGACCCTTGGTCTGCTCACCGAAACCGTAGAACGCTTCGCTCTTGTCGGTCTTCTTGAAGACGTAGGGCTTGCCGTCCTCGTAGCCGCTGCCGAAGCGCGAGTCGTCGGCGTTGATGACGTTGCCCTTCTTGTCCAGCATGGTGACGCCAAACTTGCTCAGGCTGATCCGTACCGTGACGCCCTTGGTTTTCATGGTGTAGGTGGAGCGCGACTTGCTGCGTTTGATCGACACCTTGTTGATCCGGTTCTTCACCACAGCCACGCTCTGGTAGGCGGGTTGTCCGGCAGCCTGCAATGTGACCTTCACCACATCAGCGCTGACGAAGCGCACCAGACCCACGAATGACCCCATCTCGAGCTTGACGCCGTCGCTGGTGGCGGTGGTCTTCGTGACCTTGAGGTTTTGCAGGTTGGATTTGTCCAGTGGCACCTCCTCGCCCGGATTGGTTGCCCGTTGCGCCTTGGCGTCGTCCGCGGCCAGTTGGGCACGACGCTCCTTCTCCAGCTTTTGAGCCTGCTGTGCGCTCAGGTCTTTGTCGGGTGTGGGGACGGGCTCGGCGGACGCGAACATGGGCACGGTGAGGGTGCAGGCCAGTGCAACACCGGCAGTGAGGAGGGAAAGTCGGCCACGGGCGAAGGGGGCGCCGCCGCGCTTGGTTGACGTGATCGACTGGTTGTCTGGAGTATTCATCAGCGAACCGATCTAGGAGTGGGAATTGTGGGGTGGGCGTGCTCGGCGTGATGCCTGGCACGGTGACTGCCGGCGGTGCATCGAGCTGTGACGGTGATGGCTGGCGGGGCCCTGCTCCGGCTCGGGCGGAACCTCATCCGCCGACTTCGATGTGTCGGGACAGGATTGCCGGTCGTCGCACTGCCGCCCTGATGGCGAGCCAAGCCGCGCCGCGCGCCCACAGCTCATCCCCGCTGCGATCGATCACCAAGCGGCACTCCGACCAGCCTGCAGAGAACGTGTGGTCGGCCGTCGCCCGTCGCAGTGGCTGCTCCATGAAATCCATCCCGCTCGTCATCTCACCGGCAATGATGACCAGCGCGGGATTCACGAGATTCACCACCGACGCCACGGCGCGGCCCAGCAACTCCCCGGTACGAGCCAGCCCATCCAAGACGACTGGATTGCCCGCCTCAGCCAGCCGCAAGATGTCGTGGAAGTCGCGAATGTCGATGCCAGGCAGTCGCTCACGCAACGCCGCGACGACTGCCTGGTCTGATACAACCGCCTCCAGGCATCCCCGGTTGCCGCAGCCGCACAAAGGCCCGTCCGGCAGCAACGGCAGGTGGCCCAGTTCCCCGGCAGACCCTGACGTGCCCGCATGCAGCCGGCCGCCGAGAACCAGGCCGCAGCCCAGCCCTCGACCGATTGTGATCACTGCGAGGTCATCGACGCGGCGTCCTGCGCCGAGCCAGTGTTCGCCGGCAGCGAGCGCGTTGACGTCGTTCAAGGTGACTGTCGGTAAGCCGGTGGCCCGCGCAACCGTCGAACTGACGTCGACCTGGCGCCAGTTCAGAATGTGTGAATCTACGACCAACCGGCCCTCGACGACATGGCCGCCGACCCCGATGCCCAACCCGATAACGCGCGCATCGGCGGCGTCGACCAACTCCAGTCCTCGTCGGGTCAACGCCTGGGCCATCTCGGCGACCATGCCAAGCACCCCGTCGGGTTCACGAGAACTTAGTGGGAGGCTGTCGGCGACGATGACGCCGCCGGCAATGTCGGTTACCGCACCGGTCAGTTTCTCGGGGCCGATCTTCACCCCGACCGCCAGGTGGTGAGCGTGTCTCACCCTGACCCGTTTACCTGGCCGGCCCCGCGCTGGCGTCACGGGCCTGTCGACCGATTCCACGACCCATCCCGCGGCGGCAAGTGCAGGAACCGTCCGGGCGATGGTGGAGGTGTCCAGTCCGGTCGAATGGGCGAGTTGCTGTCGGGACTGGGGGCCCGACCGCATCAACGCGGCCAGAATCCCGGCATGGAGTCGAGCCGGGGGGTCGAGAACACGGGCGCGCACCGTCGATCACACCTCGATGAAGTTCAGGTTGATGGCCCCGACATCCTGGCTCGAACGACCGATCGTGATGAGATTGAGCCCGCGGCCCAGGTTGATTTCCCCGGGAACGGTGCCCCAGACGTCCCACGCCGACAGATGCGGAAAGCCGACCTGAAAGGGTGCGGCCACCGTTGAGCCATCGACCCGCTGGACGGTGACGGTCATGGTGGACCGGTAGCCCATCGAGTTCGCGTAGCGGTACCGAATCGGACGAATGCCGGCGGTTGGCGAGTTGACCGCGAAGGTCACCTGTGGTGCCTCCGACGCGGCCTCCAACTTGTCGACGAAACCGATCGCGCGATGATGCAGATGGTTGTTGTTGAAGTTCGCGCCACCGCCCCACGCGGCAAACACAGCCTGGAAGCGGCGACCGGTCTTCGGTGTCACCCGAAAGATGCGCGAGGTATGCGGAGCCAGCGAGACGCTGATGCCGACCTGATCGGCCTGTTCACTGTGCGTCCACAGATCGCGCACGGTGGCGCCCCCGTCGAAGCCAAGGTCGGCGGCGAAATCAATACTCTTCGTGACCGTCTCGGTATCGCCACGATTGAACAGGGCCACCGCCCAGCCGCCGTCCGGCAGTTGCCCAGCCCAGCGTTCGGTGTCGCGCGAACCGGGGTCGTCCCAGTACCGGCGGCCGTTGAGGAACAGGGGGCGCCCGCTCAATCCCGCCGCATTGAGTTCCAAGAGCTCCCTGTTCGTGAATACCCACCCATGCCCATCAATGGTGGCGTGGGTATCGCCGATCGTCAGCGGAGAGCCTGCGATGACCATCAGGTTCATCATCGTCTTGCGCTCTTCGTCGGTGGAGAACGTACTGGGCATCAAGAAATCGCCATCCAGGATCAACTGCCCCCGACCCGCACGATGCGACCAACCCGTGAATCCGCAAAACGGGTTGTGCCAGTTGGGCCACACCGACTGGTAGCTCTGGCGGCCACCGCTGAGTCGGGCCCAACCACCACGGTCCGCATCGGCGTTGATGCGCACCATGTCCCCGTGTCGCAGCTCCAGCTTCGCATCCTCGTGCAGATGTGGCATCACCAGCGAGAGCATCATGTCCGCGCCGGCCGCTTCGTCCATCCAACGCAGCGCGGTTTCGTACGCCTCGCGACCGTGCGCGACGCCGACCCGGCCAATTCCAGCGTCAGTGCCGCTCTCGAACCAGGACAGGAAATCTACCCGCAGGTAGCGCACACCCAACGCCGCGAAGTAGCGCACGTACCCTTGCACGTACTCCTTCGCGCCCGGCCGCGCGACATCGAGCCAATAGAGCCCGAGTCCCGCGCCCTTGGTCGAGAAGAGATCTCCGTCGGCCACCAGGTCTGCGACGGCGACGTCCGGCCGCCCAAGCACCTTTTTGGACCGATCCCGCAATGACGACTCGGTGACCCACAACGGGTTGTAGTAGACGCCGAGCTCCATGCCGCGCTGTTCCAGATAACCCTTCCAGTACGCCCAATCATGCTCCCACTCGTCGTTGTAGCTGATCACGTACCCGTTGGGAGTCGTCCTGGTCGACCACTCCACCCAGCCGTCGGTATTGGCCATGGTGTACCCGAACGGGGCATACTCGCGGGCCAACCAGTCGATGTTGGCTTGCCACTCCGCCTCTGGGATGGGCGCGTCGTGCGGAAAGTTGTAGCCGTAGGTGTTCCAGTACAGGGGACCGGCCCCCCTTCTGCTCCACACCGCGTCCCGGCTTGTGGGCGATAACTCAACGGCGCCTTGAGCTGCGGGTGTGCTGACGACGGCGGCGGCGCTAGCAGCGGCGGCCGCGATGCCGCCGAGGAAGGTGCGCCTCGAGGTCGGGACCACGGGGACTCGCTCTCTTCGAGAGACCCTTGAGGGTGCTGTGGGTCAACTGTGGAATAGAGTGTCTACGGCACAAAAGTCAGTCAAGGCCGTGCCACGGGTCGAGACGGAACCTGGCGCGACGAAGCGGCCCCTCGGCGAGCGATCAACTCGATGGGTCGCCGGTGTTGGCGCTATCAGTGAGGCCGATCCGGATGGGCCCGGGACGGTAGTCACCGGTTTCGCTGAGTGAAGTGCGCACCGTGACCGCGTGCAAGCGCGGAACCCAGGGACGCCCGATCCCCCCACACATGCTGCCACGGGGATTCCACCACGGAAAGGGCAGCCTCACTCGTTCCGTCGGCTCTGCAGTAGAACGGCGAAGCGCCCTCATCGGCACGGTCGACCGCGCCGCGTGCGGCAGATCCGGATGTTTGCGCAGCGAAATTGGCGACCACGACCGCTTTGGACACCACCATGGCCTGTTCGGTGCGCACATGCAGATAGGTGGCGTCCAGATACACGTAGGGGAAACCGGTGTGATCGAGCCGGCGGGTGCGGAACGCACCGACGGTCTCATCCAGCCCGGCACAATTCTGGACACCTCAGCGATCCGGGCCACGGTCAGGTGCTGCACCACCAGGCCTTCCAACGCCCACCGCAGCGCCCGCCGCGACAACCTGGCCCGCGGCTCGGCCGCTCTTGTGGTGTCCTGGCGCCACACGTGACCGCAGCCGGTGCAGCGGTAACGGCGGATCGTGACCTCCAACACGGTCGGTCGCCAGCCGAGCGGTTCATGAGCGAGCCGACGCACCACCGTGTCACGCACCACGCCCTCGCAGCCGCACCGTCGACACCACTGATCCTGCTCGACGACCCGACAGGCGAGCACCGCCCGCTGCGGCTCCAAGCGTTGCCCGACCACCACCAGACCAAGCTCATCCACGCGGCAGAACGTGGTCACATCAGGGCTCGCGAAGGTAGCGTCAGGCACGTCGAAGTCTTCCGGATGGGTTGGAGTGAGAACCCCATCCTCGGGAGACCTCGACCCCTAACCCGTGACCGACGCGCCAGCCGCCCTCACACCCAACTACACCGTGGATTGTGAAGAGCCCGTTTAGTTCTTCCATGACCACATCGAATCAGGCTTCCGGCGCCGTTTACTATCCGACTCAGGGGTGGCTTCGGCTGCTGTTGCTCTGACCGGCTTGGGCGTTCTGCGGCTTACACCCCAGGGTGTGTGTTGCAGGGCCCGGCTTTGGAGCAGGCTCGAAAGGTGCAGCGTTGCACTCGCGCCGCACTCGTCCAATGCTCTTGGAGAAGCCATGTCCCTCACTACCCCCGTTCCTGGCGCGCCCAGCCCGCAATCGCCTCACGCGGCGCAACCGGTCGATCCGACCGGCCCGCTTCCGCCTGCTAACGATCAGCGCGGACCCGATCCGCACACCGCGACCGGCGCGCCGCTGCCCGTGCCCGGCACGGCCTTTGCCCAGCAGGGGGCCCGGCTGACCTCGCCCGGCGGGGTTCCGCTGCGCGACACCGACCATTCGTTGAAGGCCGGACGGCGCGGCCCGGTGCTGCTGGCCGACCAGCACCTGCGCGAGAAGATCAACCATTTCGACCATGAGCGGATACCGGAGCGGGTGGTGCATGCCCGCGGTGCGGCGGCGCACGGCACGTTCGTCGCCAACGGTGCGGCGGCCGGCATCTGCCGGGCGGCGTTCCTGCAGCCCGGAGTGGAGACGCCGGTGTTCGTCCGGTTCTCCACCGTGCTGGGCTCGCGCGGCTCGGCCGACACGGTCCGTGACACCCGCGGCTTCGCGGTGAAGTTCTACACCTCCGAGGGCGTCCACGACCTTGTGGGCAACAACATTCCGGTGTTCTTCATTCAGGACGGCATCAAGTTCCCCGACATCATCCACGCCGGCAAGCCGCACCCGAGCCGGGAGATTCCGCAGGCCCAGTCGGCGCACGACACCTTCTGGGACTTCGTGTCGCTGCACACCGAGGCGCAGGCGCACACCATCTGGAACATGTCCGATCGCGGAATTCCACGCTCGCTGCGCATGATGGAGGGCTTCGGGGTGCACGCCTTCCGACTGATCGACGCAGACGGCGACACCTGCCTGGTGAAGTTCCACTGGAAGCCCAAGGCCGGCGTGCACGGCCTGGTCTGGGAAGAGGCGCAACTGCTCTGCGGGCTGGATCCGGACTTTCACCGGCGCGACCTGGCCGACGCGATCGAGGCCGGCAACTTTCCGCAGTGGGATCTGGGCGTGCAGGTGATGCCAGAGACCGACGACGAGCTGTTCGAGGGCATCGACCTGCTCGATCCCACCAAGTTCGTGCCCGAGGAGCTGTGCCCGGTGCAGGTGATCGGCACCATGACGCTGACGGCGAACCCGGTGAACTACTTCGCCGAGACCGAGCAGGTGGCGTTCCAGGTCGGCAACCTGGTGCCGGGCATCGACGTCACCAACGATCCGTTGCTGCAGGTGCGGCTGTTCAGTTACCTCGACACCCAGATGACCCGGCTCGGCGGCCCGAACTTCACCCAACTTCCGATCAACCGGAGCCACGCCCCGGTCAACGACCTGCTGCGGGACGGCATGCACCAGGGTGCGGTGCACGGCGGGGTGGCGCCGTACCACCCCAACTCGCTGGACGGCGGCTGCCCGTTCGTGGTCACCGAGGGCGCGTTCATCGAGGCGCCCCGGATACCGGAGGCGAACGCGCGGGTGCGGCAGCTGCCGGCTTCCTTCGAGGACCACTTCAGTCAGGCCGGCCTGTTCTTCCGGTCGCTCAGTGCAGTCGAACGCGATCACGTGGTGGCCGCCTACACCTTCGAGTTGAGCAAGTGCTACGAACTGGTGATCCGGCAGCGCCAGCTGGACCAGCTGGCGGCGATCGACGCCGACCTGGCCGCCGGGGTGGCGGCCGGCCTCGGGCTGCCGGTGCCGGACGGCGGCCCAGTCTCGTCCGATCAGCGATCCCCCGCGCTGTCCATGGTGGGTGGCTCGTGGCCGGTGACCGGGCGAACTGTCGGCGTGGTGATCGGCGCGGAGCGGGTGCCCGGCGTCGGTGACCTGTTGGACGGCCTGCGCGGTGCGGGCCTGCTGCCGTTGGTGATCGGCCCGGCGGGGAGCAGTGTCGAGGGTGAGTTGCCGCAGCGCAGCTACGGCACGGCGGTCGCCGTCGAGTTGGACGCCTTGGTGATCGCCGCGTCTACGCCTCCCGAGCCGGGCGCCACGCCGACGCTGGACGCCCGGGCCGCCCCGTCCGGTGAGGTGGACGTGGATGCCCGGGTGGTCGAGCTGCTCCGGCAGGCGTGGCGGCACGCCAAGCCGATAGCAGCCATGGGCGAGGGAAAGGACGTGCTGGAACGGGTCGGCATCGACGGGGCAGGTGTGGTGAGCGGTCAGCCGGCCGCTCTGGTGGACGACCTGACCGACCTGTTGGCCGCTCACCGGGTGTGGCAGCGGTTCGAACCGGCCGGGGCCGACGCATGAAGGCGCTGACCTGGCACGGGCTCGAGGACGTCCGTGTCGAGAGCGTGCCCGACCCGTCCATCGAGCAGCCGACCGATGCGATCGTCCGGGTCACGTCGACCGCGATCTGCGGCTCCGACCTGCACCTGTACGGGGTGCTCGCCCCCTACCTGACCAGGGGTGACGTGCTCGGCCACGAGTTCATGGGAGTGGTCGAGCAGGTGGGCTCGGACGTCGGCGAGCTGAAGGTCGGCGACCGGGTGGTGGTGCCCTTCAACATCTCGTGCGGGCATTGCTGGATGTGTTCGCGCGGCCTGTTCGCGCAGTGCGAGACCACCCAGAACACTGAGCAGGGCAAGGGCGCCAGCCTCTTCGGCTACACCAGTCTCTACGGCGCGGTGCCGGGCGGGCAGGCCGAGTACGTTCGGGTGCCGCACGCCGACTTCGGCCCGATCCGGCTGCCGGAGGATTTGCCGGACGAGCGGTTCCTGTACCTGTCCGACATCCTGCCCACCGCCTGGCAGGGGGTGCAGTACGCCGACGTCGGGCCCGACGACACCCTCGCCGTGATCGGGCTGGGCCCGGTCGGCCAACTGGCGGTGCGCAGCGCGCTGCACCGAGGTGTCGGCAGGGTGATCGGCGTCGACCTGGTGCCGGAGCGGTTGGCGAGGGCAGCGGCCAGCGGATCGGAGGTGGTGAACGCCGCCGCGGTGGACGATGTCGCCGGCGCCCTGCGGGATCTCACCGAGGGCCGTGGACCCGACGGGGTGCTGGAGGCGGTCGGCATGGAGGCGCACGGTAGCCCGGTGGCCGCGGCGGTGATCGGTGCTGCGGCCCGGCTGCCGAAGCCGGTCGCGCAGGCTGCCGTCGAGAGCGTCGGCATCGACCGGCTGGCGGCGCTGAACCTCAGCCTGGAGTCGGTGCGGCGGGGCGGCACGGTCAGCATCAGCGGCGTCTACGGCGGTATGGCCGACCCACTGCCGATGATGACCATGTTCGACAAGGGCCTCACCCTGCGGATGGGCCAGTGCCACGTGAAGCGCTGGACCGATGAACTGCTCGAGATCGCGCTGCGTCCCGGCGACGAGTTGGGGCTGGAAACGCTGGCCACCCACCGGTTGCCGCTGAGCGAGGCACCGGAGGCCTATCGCATGTTCCAGCAGAAGACCGACGGCTGCCTGAAGGTGGTGCTGCACCCGTGAGCGGGTTCAGGCGGGAAGGTCCGCACCCCGGACCGCAGGCGTCGCTCTGGTCGTCGGGGCTTCCCGCGGCCTCGGCCTGCTGATCGCCGCCGAACTGATCCGGCTCGGTTACCGGGTGGCGATCGCCGCCCGGAACCAGGACGAACTCGCTGCCGCCATCGACCGCCTCGGACCCCGGGCGCACTCCTACCTGTGCGATGTGCGCGACCACGACCAGATCGTCGACCTGGGCGGCGCGGTCGAGGGCGAGTTGGGGCCGATCGAGGTGTCCATTCATGTGGCGGGCATCATCCACGTGGGTCCAGCCGCCGACGTCAGCTTGGCGCACTTCGACGACGCCATCGCCACCATGCTCAAGGGCCCGATCGAGCTGGCCTGGGCGGTACTGCCGGGCATGCGGCGACGCCGCCGGGGACGAATCGGTACCGTCGCCTCGGTCGGGGGCATCGTCGCGCCGCCGCACCTGCTGCCCCACGCGACCGCCAAGTTCGGCGCCGTCGGGTTCTCCGACGGGCTCGCCGCCGAATTGGCCGGCAGCGGGGTCACCGCCACCACCATCGTCCCGGGCTTGATCAGGTCTTTGAACTGAAGGCCGTCGACCTCGATCAGCTGCTTGACTCGAACCTGGAGCGTCGGCTGGTCATCATTGACTCCTCGCCTTGGATGAGTCGAACCTACGTCCGGGCCGACGCCCACGTCAGGGGGTTGCCAATTGGTTGCACGCCCGTGACGGCTCACCCAACGGGTGTCGTCGGGGTGCCGTCCTCGACGTAGATGAGCGCGTCCCAGGCCTGGTTCGGGGTGACCTTCACCGAGTGGAGCATCGGCAGCCACGTGTACCAGGCGGGGAAGGGGACGCCGGCGCTCACCATGGGCATCGAGCGATCGAGGACCTGTCGGTTGGCCGGTGACGCGGCAGCCATCTCCAGGTAGCCGACCCGCGTGCCGGCGAACAGGCCCCGCACTGGCGAGTCGACGCTCACCCGGATGGTCTGGTCATCCGAGCTGAGCTCCACGTGATGGCCGTCGGTGCCTATGGCCCGGTAGGCGTCTCCCCAGCGCTTGGCCGACAGCGAGCCGAGCGTCTCGCCGGGCACCGCGGTCGCCTGACCGGCGCGGTCGACGTGACCGTTGTGGGCGAGCAGCAGGGTGTGCTTAGCCCCGACCTCGGCCCGGCGCTCGACGAGCCAGGCGAGCTGGTCGGCCAGGAGCCGGTCGCGGGCGTCGCCCTGCCGGCTGCCGGTCGCGTACGTGGCGCCGTGCGCCAGCGCTCTGGCCGAAAGACGGGCCCGCAGTGTCGCGTCGTCGCTGCGTCCTGCTGCCGCCTTCTCGACGACGGTCGCCAGCTCGGCCGCCACGGGCGCCGCTGCGACGGCGGCGTTCTTGTCGTACAGCGAGTCGTTGTCGAAGGTCGACAGCCGCTCGGTGAAGGACGCAGCCGCGTCGGCGTCGCGCCTGGCGAGCCAGCGCAGCACCACCTGCTTGTCGGCCTCGGGCGGCTGCACGTCGATGCCGTACAGCCGGATGCGGCGCTCGGCGGGCGTCGACTTGTTGTAGTCCCGGATCCACGTGAGCAGGTCGGCCATCTGCCGGGTGTGATAGATGCCGTAGCCGAACCGCTTCGCCGCCTCCTCGGCGGTGCCGGCACCGCCCTGGAGCCACGCGTCGACCTGGGTCGCGGTGCCCGCACTGTCTTCGAGCGCGACGGTTGTGAAACCATCCGCGACGACCTTGGCGAGCACCTGCTGGCGCACCTGCTGGAACTCGGCCGTCCCGTGCGTGGCCTCGCCGACGGCGAGGACGGTGGCCGACGTGAGGGTCTTCGAGAGGGTCGCGTCGGTGAGCTCGACGGCCTGGGGCTCGCCGGCAGGGCGCGTGGTGACGAAGCGCCAGGCGAACCCGCCGAGCACCAGGACGAGCGCGACGGCGAGGACGATGGCCAGCACCCTAAGGATGGGGCGGCGAGGACGGGTGGGCATGGGGTTCTCCTTCGGAAGGGGTGGGTCAGGACAGGTCGGCGCGCAGCCAGTGCCGGGCACCGGGAATGCCGGGCAGCAGCACCCACACGAGCGAAGCGGTGAGCAGCTGCAGCACGGCCCCCGGCTGGGCGTTGGCCACGGCGAAGGGGGCGTCGAGCGAGAGGTAGGCGAGCAGCTCGCCGACGCGAGGCGAGACGGCGCTCACGAGGCTCGACAGCGTGGGCCAGACGAGCAGCAGCACGATCGGCGCGGCCGCGTTGCGGGCCACGAGGCCCCACGCGAGAGCCGCGAGGCACGTGAGCAGGTTGACGCCGGTGCCGGCGGCGATGCGGGCGAGGCTCAGCGTCCACTGCAGATCCTGCCCGGTCACGAGCGGGACGACGAGCACCATGAGCACGCCGGCCAGCAGCGCGACCGCGGTGACGAGTAGGACCAGGCCTGTCACGACGAGCGCCTTTGCCGTCAGGACGATGCCGCGCCGCGGCTGCAGGGCGAGCGTGGCCGAGATCGTTCCGGTCGAGAACTCGTTCGTCACGAGGAGCACGGAGGCCACCATCGCGGCCAGACCTCCCGGCCAGGACGCCATCGTCACGAGGACGCCGAGCGCCGTGTCGTCGGCCGGGAAGGCCGCCCGGCCGCCCGCGAACACGCCGATGCCGAGCACGGCACCCACCGCGAGGGCGATCCCGGCGCGGGTGTTGAGGAGCGAGCGCAGCTCCATCAGGCAGGCCCGGGCCAGCTGGCGGACGGTGCTCGGGTCGTCGGCCCGTGTGGTGCCGGCGGCGCGACGAGGGACGGTGAGGGTCTGGGACATGCTGGGGCTCCTTGATCAGGCGGCGCGATCGACGCCGCTGGTGAGGGTGAAGTACTCGTCCTCGAGCTCGGCGGCGCCGGCGTCGGCCAAGGGCCGGTTGGCCAGCACCCGACCGGCGCCGATCATGACGACGCGGTCGGCGATCCGGGCGACCTCGGCCAGCTGGTGGCTCGACAGCAGGACGGCCCCGCCGCGCTCGGCGCGCTGGCGCAGCAGACCGGCGAGCCAGCGCTGCCCCTGGGGGTCGAGACCGTTGGCCGGCTCGTCCAGGACGAGGACTGACGGGTCGCCCAGCAGCGCGCGGGCGATGCCGAGCCGCTGCCGCATGCCGAGCGAGTAGGTGCGCACCCGGCGCCGGGACTCGGCACGGGACAGGCCGACCTCGGCAAGCACCTCGTCGGCGCGGCTGAACGGTAGCCCCAGGGTCAGGCAGGCGAGCCGGAGAGTCTCGCGCCCCGTCCGTCCTGGGTGGGCGTCGTCGGCGTTCAGGAGCACACCCGCCACCAGCCCGGGGCTGCGCAGGGTGCGGTAGGCGACCCCGGCCACGGTTGCGGTGCCGGTGTCCGGCTGGACGAGGCCCACCAGGCAGCGTAGGGCGGTGGACTTGCCGGCCCCGTTGGGGCCGAGGAAGCTGACGATGCTGCCGGGCCGGACGGCGAAGCTCACGTCGTCGAGGGCGAGCGTGGCGCCGAAGCGCTTGGTCACGTGGCTGAGCTCGATCATGGTCTCAGTGCACCGCGGCCACCCGGGCGGGCACATCGGGCGATGGGCCGCGCGGCGGGGTCCGTCCGGCTAGCCGGGGACCTGGCCGAACGGACCCCCGCGCGTCCCCCCACGACCGATCCGGGCAGGCGCCGAGGACCCTAGGCTGAGGTCGTGACCAATCCGAGCGTCCCTGCGCGCACCCCGTGGCCGTGGGTCGTCGCCGGGCTGGGCTGGGCCTACTACATGACGCCCGCGCTCGCCGCGGTCGTGGCCGACCAGCCGTTGAGCCTCTGGTGGCTGCTGCGCGTCGCCGGCCCCGGGCTGCTCGCCCTGGTCGCGCTGCGGTGGCGGACGAGCCGACCCGTCGCGTCGGCTCTCGCCTGCGCGGTGCTGTGGGCCGTGTCGCCGACGGTGATCGGGGCGGCGGCCGCTGCTCAGGAGAGCGTCGCGCGCCGGTCGGGTCGGCTGCTGACCACCGTGGGCATCGGGGCGGCGCTGGTCGCCGGCAAGGGGATCGAGTCGTGGGGCAGCACCCGCGGCGGGGCGGCCGCCTCTGCGCTCCAGGTGGAGCTGATCCTGGCCGTCGTCGCGGTCGTGGTGGCGAGCCTGGTCGGGCTGCTGGCCCGGGCCCGGCTCGAGGCCCGAGAGGATCGTGTCCGGGCCGAGGCCGCCCGGCACGAGGCTGAGCTGGCCCGGCTGGCCGAGGCGCGGCTGGCCGAGCGTGAGCGCATCGCCCGCGAGATGCACGACGCGATCGCCCACCGGCTCTCGCTCGTCGCCCTGCACGCCGGCGCGCTGGCCTATCGCAGCAGCACGACGCCGCAGGAGTATCGCGAGACGGCAGAGCTCATCCAGGCCAACGCGCAGGCCTCGCTCGATGAGCTGCGGGCCATGCTGACCACGCTGCGCAGCCCGGGCCTGGCGCCGGAGGCCCCGCAGCCGACGCTCGAGCAGGCCGCGGTGCTCGCGGCCGACGCCGAGGATGTGGGCCAGCAGGTGCGGCTGAGAGTGACCGGCGATCTCGCGGCGGTGCCCGTCCGGGTGTCGCGGCATGGGTTCCGGATCCTCCAAGAGGCCATCACCAACGCGCGCAAGCACGCCCCCGGCAGCCCGGTGGACGTGGCGGTGAGTCACGAGACCGGCGCGGTGCGGGTTCACGTCGTCAACCCGATCGCCGACCTGGCACCGCCCGACCGCACGGGCGCAGGGCTCGGGCTCATCGGCGTCGACGAGCGGGTGGCCCTGCTCGGTGGGAGCGTGAGCCACGGTGTGCAGGACGGGCGGTTCGTCCTGGACGTGGTCTTGCCGATCCGCGACGCGAAGGAGCAGCTGTGATCGCCGTGGGCATCGTCGACGACGACCCGATGGTGCGTACAGGGCTGCGCTTCATCCTGGCCGAGGACCCCAGCCTCGAGGTGGCCTGGCAGGCGGGCGACGGCGCGGCGGCGCTGGCCGAGCTCGAGGCGACCCCGGTGGACGTGCTGCTGCTCGACATCCGCATGCCCGGGATGGACGGGCTGGCGACGCTGGAGGCTCTGGCCGGTCGCGCGCCCCGGCCGAAGGTCATCGTCCTCACCACGTTCAGCACCGACGACTACGTAGTGCGCGCGCTGCGCCTGGGTGCGGACGGCTTCCTGCTCAAGGACGCCGACCCGGCCCGGCTCACCGACGCGGTCAGGCGGGTCCATGCCGGCGAGCCGTCGCTGTCGCCCGAGGTGACGAACACGCTCATCCAGGTGGCGGTCGACAAGCCGGCGGTGGACCCCGAGGCGGCAGCCGCCTACGCCCGGCTCACTGCGCGCGAGCGTGAGGTGGCCGTCCTCATGGCCGACGGGCTCACCAATGCCCAGATCGGGACCCGCCTCGGGGTCAGCATGGCCTCGGTCAAGGCGCACCTGAGCACGATCTTCGCGAAGCTGGGCGTCGACAACCGGGTCTCAGCCGCGATGCGGGTGCGCGCGGCCGGCGGGTGACGGGTTTCGTCGACGTTCGAGGTCGTAGTCGACACCAAACGTCGACGGAACCGCCCTAAGGTCGGGTGCATGGGGCTCGACGACATCTATCGCACCGATGCGGCATTGTTCGAGGTGGCGACGCACGCCGACGGGCGGCGGGCCGGCTGCCGCTGACGCCGGAACTGCTGCGCGAGGCCCCGTCGGGCGACCTGTTCCCGATGAGCCAGAACGCCGGCATGGGCTGGGCGCCGGGTGAGCTGGGCCACGACGACATCATGATCGTGAGCACCCTGGGCGGGCTGCGCGGTGCCGACGGCACGCCCACGGCGCTCGGTCTGCACACCGGCCACTATGAGTTGGGTCTGCTGGTCGAGGCAGCGGCGCGCGAACTGGGGGCGCAAGGCGCGCTGCCATACGCGGCGAGTGGTCGTCCCCTCAGTGCATCGCTCACGGGTCCATCGCCAAGCAGCGCACCCATCGGTTTCGCCATCTCGTCGGCCGCCCGGCCCAGGGATTCGCTCTGCTCGAGCCGCTCCATGAAGGCGGTGGTCGACGTGCGCGCTGCGCGCGATGCGGGCACGGTTCCTCCTGTCTCCGACCCGCGCCACGCTACGCCGCGAGGCACACGTCGTCCCCACCCTTGTTGACTTTCCGGCCCTTGGGGTGTGGTCGGGGCTTACACCGTAAGTTAGCGTGAACGTCGCGTACTTCGTGTTCACCACGAAAATCCTAGACAGCAGCGGAGGAGCTTCCTGATGACCCAACCCCCCTCTCCCTATGAAGGTGCACCGGCGGCGCAGAATCCAGACGCCGTTGACTCGGGCGATCGTTATCGGCCCGATGACACATCTCAACCCTCCATGAAAGACAGCACCACCGAGTCGTCGAAGAACACCGTTGCAACAGAGGCCGGCAAGGTCGCCGAAACCGGTGTGCAGGCCGCAAAGGACGTGGCCGGCACGGCAAAGCAGGAGGCGTCCAACGTAGTGGCCGAGACGAAGCAGCAGGCCAGGAGCCTGTTCGAGTCGGTACGCGACGAGGTTGCCGCCCAAGGAGGCACGCAACAGCAGCGGCTGGCCGCCAGCCTGCACTCGATTTCGGAAGAGCTCGGCGGCCTGGCCTCGGGTTCGCAACAGCCCGGGCCCGTCACCGATCTGGTCGAGCAGGCCGCTCGGAAGAGCGGCGAGTTCGCCGAGTGGCTGGAGGGCCACGAACCTGCGGATTTGCTCAAGGAAGTACAGAGCTTCGCCCGGCGTCGTCCGGTGGCCTTCCTTGCTCTGTGCGGTCTCGCGGGTGTCATTGCCGGACGGATCGCACGCGGTGCGGCGGCCGCCAATACCGAACTCGATTCGGGCTCGAACGATCGTGGTCTGTCGCGGTTGGCGGACGTCAACGCCAGCACCGACGGTGCAGGTGCGGGCTACTCGGATCTGATCACCTCTCCCGAAGTCGGGGCGGGTGATTCGCTGGGCACCAGGTTCGACGACCCGGCCCGTGCGGCCTACGACGCGGGCGTGGGCAGCGCGGCAGCCGACGACCCCGCGGACGGCGGCCCCTCGATTCGGACCGGTGAGGTGCGATGACCCATCCCGTCGATCAACCTCAGCCGCCTTCCGGCGTGCCGGAGCGGGGTAGCGGACATCGCGCCTCGGCGCTGGAGGCCGAGGACGGCCGCAGTATCGGCGAACTGTTGTCCGATGTCAGCAGCAACCTGTCCACCCTGATGCGGCAGGAGGTCGCGCTGGCCAAGGCAGAGGTGCGGCAGAGCGGCAGCCGGGCGGGCAAGGGCGCCGGCCTGTTCGCCGCGGCGGCCGTCGGGGGTTTGCTGTTCCTGGTCTTCCTCTCGGTCAGCGCCTGGTGGGGTCTGGGCCGCTTCATCGGCAACGACTGGTCGGGCCTGGTCGTCGCCCTGGTGTGGGCGGCGGTGGCCGGCGGACTGGCCATGGCTGGCAAGAAAGAGTTCGAACGTATCCGAGGCCTGCAGCAGACCACGGACACCATCAGCAAGATTCCCAACGCAATCCGAGGCCACGAAGAGGAGAACCGATGACCGACAGCAGCAACCCGGACGAGATCCGAGCCGACATCGAGCGCACCCGGGCAGAGTTGAGCCGCAACGTGGACACGTTGGGCGACACGGTCAACCCGAAGAACATCGCCACCCGGCAGGTGGACCGGGTCAAGGACAGGGCGCGGAACCTCCGCGACTCCATCATGGGCTCACCCGACGACCCCTACGATCAGGGCCGGGCCGGCGAGCTGCAATCGGCGGTCTCAGACAAGGCGAGCGCGGTCGGTGACGCCGTCGCCAACGCGCCGCAGCTGGCCCAGCAGAAGACCCGCGGCAACCCGTTGGCCGCCGGGCTGATCGCGTTCGGGGTTGGTCTGTTGGTCTCGTCCCTGATCCCGGCCAGCCGCAAGGAGCAGCAGGCCGTCGGCAAGCTGCAGGACAACCTCGACCCGCTCAAGCAGCAGGTCAGCGACGTCGCCAAAGAGATGGCCGACAACCTGCGTGAGCCGGCTCAGCAGGCAGCCGAGTCGATCAAGGCCGTGGCCGCCGATGGCGCCGCGAACGTCAAGGGTGAGGCACAGTCCGCCAAGGACGACGTCGCCGCCCAGGCACAGGGGTCGAAGGACGCCGTCCAGGACGCGCAGTCGCACTGACGCCCATTCCCCAGGAACCGGCACCGCTCGCGGTGCCGGTTCCCCCAGACGAAAGCACCGTGAACCATGGCCGAGCGAACAACCACGTCCGAACCGCCGACCCGCGGCAAGGGGGAGACGTCGACCCGACCGGACCGTGCCGGGAATCGTGACGAACCGGGCGACGCCGCCTCCACGCGCGCCGACGGGATACCGGGTGGTGAGGCCGACAAGCCCACGGAGATTCCCGCCAAGGGTTGGCTCGCGATCGTCAAGCGAGGCTGGGCCGAAGCAAAGGTCGACCAGGTGCCGTTGATGGGCGCCGGCGTGGCCTTCTTTGCCTTCCTCGCGCTCTTTCCGGGCATCATCGCCCTGGTCACCCTGTACGGGCTGTTCGCAGACCCCGGCGTGATCGCGCAGCAGGTGAACTCCCTCAGCGCCATGCCTGCGGAGGTGCGTCAACTGATCGTCAATCAGATCAACACAATGAACCGCACCGCGCTCGGCTGGAGTGCGGCGCTGTCCATCGCCATCGCCCTGTTCAGCGCCTCCGGTGGGGTGAACAACCTGATGACCGCGATCAACATCGCCTACGACGAGCAGGACAAGCGCAACGCCATCGTCAAGCGGCTGATCGCCCTCGGCCTCACCCTGGGCGCGGTCGTGCTCATCGTCCTCATGCTCGGTCTGGTCGGCGTGGTGCCCCCACTGATCAACGCCGCCTTCGGCGACAACCCGGTGATCGCCGTGCTGCTCGAGGTGGCCCGCTGGGTGCTGCTGGTGGTACTGGTGGCTGGGGCACTGGC
This sequence comes from Micropruina glycogenica, assembly GCF_900289045.1. Taxonomy (GTDB): domain Bacteria; phylum Actinomycetota; class Actinomycetes; order Propionibacteriales; family Propionibacteriaceae; genus Micropruina; species Micropruina glycogenica. Next base: position 2,319,140 of record NZ_LT985188.1, on the reverse strand, counting down.
GGTGCTCTACCGCCTCGCTCCGGACCGGGATGCCCCCAAGCTGCGCTGGGTGTCGGTCGGCGCCGCGGTCGCCACGCTGTTGTGGCTGGTCGCCTCGGTCGGGTTCTCGCTGTACGTGTCGACGTTCGGCAACTACGCAAAGACCTACGGCGTGTTCGCCGGCATCGTGGTGCTGCTGATGTGGTTGTGGATCACCTCCTACGCCGTCCTGCTCGGTGCCGAGATCAACTCCGAGGCCGAGCAGCAGACCGCGAGGGACACCACAAAGGGCCCGGCCAAGCCGATGGGAGAACGTGATGCGGTGAAGGCCGACTCCGGCCCCGGAGATCGAGAGGCGCCAGAGGGCCGCGATGCCTTCGGTACTGGCGGATCCAGCACGCCCGAAACCACGAACAAGAGCTGATCGGTCCACGGGCCATCGTCGTCAGAGATGGACCCGAGCGGGTCGCGACCCGGATGAATAGTTCGTCAAGTCCCCAGTGGGTTCCGGATCGATGGGCGCTTCTCTAGGATCACTTGACTCCGATCCTGTTCGACACCTGCGCCGAGGGACGGAGCTTCGTTCATTCGTCCGCGTCACACAGAGTCGAGATCATGGAGCAGGTAGGCAGTTCCGAACGCAATCGCCGCAGTGCTCGCGGGCTGAGCCGTGATCTGGTCGTCGACTCGGCGCTCCGCTTCATCGACCTGCACGGAGCCCAGGGGCTCAGCATGCGCAAGCTTGCGCAGGACCTGGGCGTCGAGGCCATGTCGCTGTACCGCTACGTGACCGGACGCGAAGACATCCTGGAAGCGGTGGTCACCCGCCTCCTCGGCGGAGTCACCGAGGCCCTGGACACTCAGCTGGCGCAAACCTGGCAGGGCTACCTTCAGACGCTTGCGCACACCGTCCGCGACCTGGCGATGCAGCATCCGCGCGCATTCCCGCTGGTGGCCACGCGACATCCCGCAGCACCATGGCTCCGTCCGCCGCTGCGCAGCCTGGACGTGGTCGAACACTTCCTCACCACCCTCACCGGATTCGGCTTCGACGACGACCGGGTGGTCGGTGTGTATCGATCCTTCACCAGCTTCCTGCTGGGGCATTTGCTGCTGGAAGCCGCCCTCCACGGTGCCGAGACCTCACCCGTCGAGGAACCCATGGACGAGGGCGACGCACAGGTGGGCAACCGGGACGCCGACGTCGTGCTGCCCGCCGACAGCGAGGTGCTGCGGCTCCGCGACAAGCTCAGCGAGGACCACGGCGAGGAAGAGTTCGAGATCGCGTTGGAGACCCTGCTCGACCGGATCGAGCTGCAGGTCTCGCAGTAGCCAGGAATAGTAATCGAATCATGGGTGGAGAACATCGCGCTTCATCGTCGCTAGAAGCCCTCGCCCGGCGGGGTGAGGCGGGGATCCGCCCGCCGGGTTCAGGGTAAGGGTTCGAAAGGGTGGGATGACGATGAAGATGGTCACCGCTACGACTGGTGTTGCTGACCGGCTGTGGGAGTGGGCCTTCGAATGACATTCCGGCCGTTGCGGTCGCCAAACCCATGCTTCCGTCGCGAGCCTCGCCCTGGCCGTTCACCTCCGGCTGAACGAGCGCAGCACGTCTGCCGATACTCAGGTTCTTCTTCAGACTGGCAGGACGCGATCGCCGATGCCCAGCGCGAATTGACCGCAGCCGATGACGCCGACGAACAGCAATGGGCTATTGCTACTCCAATCGTCGATCGTGCCGCTGCGGAGATCAGTGGGTTGGCTCGAGCCGGAGTGTCCCGACTGACCAGAGGTGACCTTGAGCGGCTGACCGCCCTCGAAGCCGATCTGGCCAGAGTGGAGCAGGATCTGGGCCGATGAAACGGATCTTTGCTGTCGCGCTCGGCATCCTGACCGCGATCGGCGGGTTCCTCGACATCGGCGACATCGTCACCAACGCGGTGGTCGGCTCGCGTTTCGGCTGGTCGCTGGCCTGGGTGGTGGTGGTACCTCATTGCCTCACACGTGTCGCCGCCACCCAACCGCCGGTTCGGGTTTGCGAGGTGAAAACACGATGGCTCATCTGCCGCGGCACGGTAGCTGCGTCTCAGCAGGTGTGGTTCTGATGCGACCCCGCTGTCGACATCGGTTCGCCAAAGCAAGGCTGTCGCCCCTCTGTGCGCCGACGCACGTATCAACCTTCTACGGTCTCGGCTGGACCATGACATCGGTTGACTGGCTCACCGGTATGACTGTCACTGGATAAGGCCAAACGTGCACCACACGCGTACGCCTCGGTCAATCTCGGCGCCGTTCGACCTGGCGACGGACTCGGTGCACCCCGGGTATGGTGCTTGGCTGTGTCTGTGAACCCTGAGGGTGCCGAGCGGGAGTACCTGCCCAGCATCGCCGAGCTGCTGGCCGACACCAGCAGGCCGACCTTCAGCTTCGAGTTCTTCCCGCCCGCCGACGCCGCGGCCGGCGACGTGCTCGCCCAGACCATTCTCGACCTGGACGCCACCGGCCCCGACTGGCTGTCGGTCACCTACGGCGCCTCGGGCGCCACCCGCGACCGCACCATCGCCGCCACCCGGTTCATCAAGGCGCGCACCGAGGCGCAGACCATGGGGCACCTCACCTGCGCCAGCCAGTCCACCGACGAGCTGCTGGCCACCCTGGCCGCCTACGCCGACGCCGACGTGCGGCACGTGCTCGCGATCAGGGGTGACATGCCCGGCGGGCCCACCGTGCCCTGGCAGCGGCACCCCGACGGCCTGGCCAACGCCACCGAACTGGTGCGGCTGATCGCCGACAACTTCGGCTTCGGCATCGGCGTGGCCGCCTTTCCCGACCCGCACCCGCAGCAGCGCGACGCCGACCTCGACGCCCGGCTGCTGCTCGCCAAGCAGGAGGCCGGGGCCAGCTTCGCGATCACCCAACTGTTCTTCGACGCCGACGCCTATCTGCGGCTGGTCGAGCGCACCCGGGCGGTCGGCTGCACGTTGCCGATCGTGGCGGGCATTCAGCCGGTGACCAACATCGGCCAGATCGAACGGTTCGCGACGCTGTCGGGGGCGTCGATGCCCGAGGCGATGGTGCAGCGGCTGCACGCGGTGGCCCACGACCCGGCCGAGGTGCGCCGAGTGGGTGTCGAACTAGCCACCGAACTGAGCGTGAAGGTGCTGCAGGGCGGGGCGCCCGGCCTGCAGTTCTTCACCCTCAATCGTTCGCGGGCCACCTCAGCGATTCTCGCCAATCTGCGCGCGCTGGGTCTGGATCGACGGTCACCAGCCGCTGCGTCGGACGAGTGAGCGCCACGTAGAGCACCCGGACGCCGCCGGGCGACTCGGCCACGATGTCGTCGGGTGCCACCACGATCACGCCGTCGTATTCTAGACCCTTGGCCTGCAGGGGCGTCACCGCTACCAGTCGCGGGTCGTCCAGGGCCGCCAACGCCTGCTCGACCGCTGCGATGCGTGACGGGGGTGCGATCACCCCGACGGTGCCGGCCAGGGTGCCGAGCAGGTCGGCGGCCCGCTCGACGACGGTCGGCAACAGGGCGTCGGCGGGCCCGGCGAGCAGCTCGGGCTGCACACCGGTCGACCGGACGGCCTCGGGCAGGTCGGCCTCGGGAAACTCGCGGCTGACCACCTGGGCGGCCAGCGCGAACACCTCGGCGGGGGAGCGGTAGTTGACGCTGAGCCGGTGCCGCCTGCTGGGTGCGTGCCCGATCAGTTCGGCCAGCGCCTGCTCGGACTCGGCCAGGTCGGGCCAGCTGCTCTGCGCGGGGTCGCCGACGATCGTCCATGACGCGTGTCCGCCGCGGCGGCGCAGCATGCGCCACTGCATCGGCGTGACGTCCTGCGCCTCGTCGATCAGCAGGTGGGCGAACTCGTCGTGGCCCTCGGCGTCGGGGTCGTCCTCGCGTTCGCGGGCCAGCCGGTCGGCCGTGGTGACCAGTTCGGGCACTGCGGTGCCGCCCTCGATGAACACCAGCGGATCGTCGTCGTCATCGGCCGGCACCGGCCCCAGCAGAGCGGCCAGCTCATCGAGCAGGGCGATGTCGGCCACCGACCAGGTCTGCTCGTGGAAAGACTCGATGAGCACCCGCTGCTCGGCCTCGTCGAGCAGCCCGACGCTCACCTGACGGGTGACCGCCGGGTCGTCCAGTCGGCGCAGCACCTCGGTGGGCGACAGTGGGGGCCACCAGGCGTTGACGAACATGCGCCACTGCGCGCTCGAGGTGATCAGGTCTTCGGCGACGGCCGGTTCGAGGTCGAGTTCGGCCGGCACCTGCGCCACCAGCGCCCGCAGCAGTGCCTGCTCGGCCGCCTCACGGCCGCGATTCACCTTGTGCCGGGCCAGAATCTCGGCGCGCAGCCGGGCCAGCGCGGGCGCGTCCACGGCGAGCACCTCACCCTTCACGGTGACCACCAGCCGCAGCCCGTCGGGGCCCGCGTCGACCATCGGCAGGTTGACCAGTCGCTGCAGCACCGGCGCCATGCGCAGCGAACCCTTGATGATCGCGGCGGCGGCGTCGTCGTTGCGCTCGGCCACCAGGCCCAGCACGTCGACCGCGACGGCGCCGATCGAACGCAGCGTCACCGAGTCCTCACCCAGGCTGGGCAGCACCCGTTCGATGTAGTTCATGAACAGCGCGGACGGGCCGACCACCAGAATGCCGCCGCGCTCGAACCGGCGCCGGTTGCTGTACAGCAGGTAGGCGGCGCGGTGCAGGGCCACCACGGTCTTTCCGGTGCCCGGGCCGCCCGAGATGATCGTGACGCCGGGCACCTCGGCCCGGATCGCTTCGTCCTGCTCGGCCTGAATGGTGGCCACGATGTCGCGCATGTGGTTGCCGCGGGCGCGCTGCAGCGAGGCCATCAGGGCGCCCTCGCCGATGATCACCAGGTCGCCGGCCTCGGCGGCGTCCAACAGATCGTCCTCGATGCCGATCACCCGGTCGTTGCGGCAGCGCAGCACCCGGCGGCGGGTGACGTCCATGGGGTCGGCGGGGGTGGCGCGGTAGAACGGCTCGGCGGCGCGGGCGCGCCAGTCGATCACCAGGGGCTCGTACTCTTCGTCGCGCACACCGATGCGGCCGATGTAGCGAATGTCTCCGTCGGCCAGGTCGAGCCGGCCGAACACCAGTCCCTCGTGCTCGGCGTCGAGGGTGGCCAGCCGCTTCGCCGCCTGAAAGGCGAACGCGTCGCGCTCGAACATCGCGGTGCCGTCTTCCTCACGCATCCAGGTGCCGCGATCGGAGGTGTAGATCGAGCGTCCGGCGGTGGCGCTGCGTCGGGCCGACGCGGTGGCCTTGTCGAGCTGCGCATAGACCAGGTCGACGTGAGCCTGTTCGATGGCGAGTTCGCGGTCGAGCGCCGAGGCTGGCTGGGTCAAGGAACCTCCATGGTGCGTGAAACCGACCGCCCACTTTACGCCGTCGCGCGACCGGCCCGCCATGTGGGCACCGCCGACGACGAACGTCGGCTCGACACGTGCGGCCGACGGGTGCACCATCGCCATTTCGGAACGGCCGATGCCGAGCTCCCGCGCATGCCAGAGTTGGGCTCATGCCTGTGGCTGACCGCGGTCAACTGTTCCCCGGTAGGAAGTTCATCTCGACGGTGCTCGAGGCGCTCGACACCAAGACCGAGATGAGCGGCGAGATGACCCGGCGCTACCTGCAGCGCGCCGCGATGGCGGGGGTGATCATCGGCGGCTTCTACCTGATCAACTACACCGTGATCGCGGCGTTCGTCGACGTGGCGCCCACGCTGCGGGGCGTCGGCAAGCTGGTCGGCGCACTGGTGTTCGGCTGGGCGCTGGTGTTCATCTACTACTCACGCTCAGAACTGCTCACCTCGAACATGATGATCGTGTCGATCGGGGCGTATCACAAGCGCACGAGTTGGCCGAAGGCGATGCGTCTGCTCGGGCTGTGCTTCGTGGGCAACTTTCTGGGCGGGGCGCTGATCGCGATGCTGGTGTGGGGCAGTTCGCTGGCCTCGGGCACGGTGCTGCACGAGATGATCGCCGCCGTCGACCACAAGCTGGCCTACGTGTCGGCCGGCCCGGTGGGCTGGGTCGACCTGCTGGTGCGGGCCGTGCTGTGCAACTTCATGATCAACATGGCGATGCTGCTGGTGTACAACGGCCTGATCAAAGAAGACGTGACCAAGTGCCTGGTCATGGTGATGGCGGTGTTCGTGTTCGCCTTCGGCGGCTTGGAGCACTCGGTGGCCAACACCGTGCTGTTCACCGTGATGGGCCTGCGCAACGGCATCGACATCGGGCTGGCACTGGGCAACGTGGCGTTCGCGCTGATCGGCAACTTCGTCGGCGGCGGGCTGCTGATCGGCATCTACTACGCCTACGTCAACGACGAACGGAGCCATCCCGAGCCGTCCGAGCCCTGATGGCGTGAGTTGGGACGGTTCCGAACTCGCGCCAAACTGGGCGGCCGGCCGTCATCCTGCGGAAGGCGCGAGCCCTGTCGTTGTGGCGTGGGCCGTGTGCCGTCGTCGGGGCTCGTGGTTGCGTGGTGAGATTCCGGCGTTCGCCGGACTGACGAGTTGATGCTGCCGGCCGCGTCTGGCAGCCTCGGACGGCCACCGGCGGCCCGGGCCGGACGATTTGGGTGGTCCATGTCCTCTGGACTAGACTCGACCTTCGGTCACCTGTGTTCTCAGGTGCGTCCACGTCCAGATTGGGAGCAATGGCGAAGAAGGAAGGTGCCCTCGAACTCGAGGGTCAGGTCGTCGAAGCACTGCCGAATGCGATGTTCCGCGTTGAACTCGCCAACGGCCACAAAGTGTTGGCGACGATCAGCGGCAAGATGCGGCAGCACTACATCCGTATTCTTCCCGCCGACCGGGTCGTCGTCGAGCTGTCTCCCTACGATCTGACCCGCGGCCGCATCGTCTACCGGCACAAGTAACCCGCACATCCACCACCAGTTCCGGCTGGTTCCCGAGCCCACGCCCGGGAACACCTTTGCCCGGAGCGACGAGTCAGAAAGTTGCTCGATGAAGGTTCAGCCGAGCGTCAAGAAGATTTGCGACAAGTGCAAGGTGATTCGCCGGCACGGTCGCGTGATGGTGATCTGCGACAACCCGCGGCACAAGCAGCGCCAGGGCTGACCTGGGCTGGCCGTCAGGGCCGCAGCCTCACTGGACGGGATCGCACCCGTCCACCACCCGTCACGACGAGGGTGGCCAACTGAACAACGTGATCGCACCGGATCAGGCGGCTTGCCGCGATGATCCGACACCCCCGGTCGGAGGCCGGGGCCCACGCCGAGGCGGCGAGGGGACGCATCACGCCAGACACCTCCGCGGAACGGCCCGACAGCCGCTCCGGCAACGAAAGGGAAACGCCTCATGGCACGCCTCATCGGGGTGGATCTGCCGCGCGAGAAGCGCTTGGAGATCGCACTCACCTACATCTTCGGCATCGGACGCACCCGCGCAGCCGAAACCCTGGCCGCCACTGGCATCAGTGGCGACATCCGTGTCCACCAACTGACCGACGAACAGCTCGTTGCGCTTCGCGATCACATCGAAGCGAACTACGAGACCGAGGGCGACCTGCGCCGCACCGTCGCCGCCGACATCCGGCGCAAGATCGAGATCGGCTCCTACCAGGGCCGTCGTCACCGCATGGGCCTGCCCGTGCGTGGTCAGCGCACCCGGACGAACGCCCGTACCCGCAAGGGTAAGAAGAAGGCGGTCGCCGGCAAGAAGAAGGCCCGCTGACGCGGCCCCCGGCACGAGATAACCAGGAGTACTGACACCACATGGCTACTGCAGGCCGCACCAAGGCGCAGGCCGCTTCCAAGACGAAGCTGCGCCGCAAAGAGAAGAAGAACGTCACCGCCGGTCAGGCGCACATCAAGTCGACGTTCAACAACACCATCATCACGATCACCGACCCCACCGGTGCGGTGATCTCGTGGGCCTCCGCCGGCACCGTCGGATTCAAGGGCTCCCGCAAGTCGACCCCGTTCGCCGCCCAGATGGCCGCCGAGGCCGCCGGACGCCGTGCCATGGAGCACGGCATGAAGCGCGTGGACGTGTTCGTCAAGGGTCCCGGCTCCGGCCGTGAGACCGCGATCCGTTCGCTGGGTGCGGTCGGGCTCGAGATCGGCCCGATCGCCGATGTCACGCCCGTGCCGCACAACGGCTGTCGTCCGCCCAAGCGCCGTCGCGTCTGAGCCCGAGCCGAAAGAAGAGGACTGAACCATGGCCCGTTACACCGGACCCATCACCAAGAAATCGCGCCGGCTCGGCACCGACCTGGTCGGCAACGACAAGGCGTTCGAGCGTCGTGCGTACCCGCCCGGCGTGCACGGCCGCGGCCGCACCAAAGAGTCGGAATACCTGCTGCAGCTGCGCGAGAAGCAGAAGGCGCGTTACGCCTACGGCGTGCTCGAGAAGCAGTTCCGCCGCTACTACGAAGAGGCCAACCGGCTGGCCGGCAAGACCGGTGACAACCTGCTGATCATTCTCGAGTCGCGGCTCGACAACGTGATCTACCGCGCCGGCTTCGCCAACACCCGCCGCCAGGCCCGCCAGCTGGTCGTGCACGGCCACTTCCTGGTCAACGGCAAGAAGGTCAACATTCCGTCGTACCGCGTGAGCGCCTACGACATCATCGACATCGCCCCGAAGTCGATGAACACGCTGCCCTTCGTGATCGCCCGCGAGACCCACCACGAGCGCACCGTGCCGGCCTGGCTGACCGTGCGCCCGAACAAGGGCCGCATTCTGGTGCACCAGCTGCCGGTTCGCGACCAGATCACCATCGACGTCACCGAACAGCTGATCGTCGAGCTCTACTCCAAGTGAGCCTGTGATGGCCCCCGGTTCCGCCGGGGGCCATCACAACGAGGACGCTGCGGCGTCCTCACCCCCGTGCGGGGTGGCCTCGCACGGGCAACCCATGACTGCCGTCATATAGCGGTCGGCAGGAGAGGAAGAACAACTACATGCTCATCGCACAGCGTCCGAGTCTGACCGAAGAGGTCGTCGACGACTACCGCTCCCGCTTCGTCGTGGAGCCCCTGGAGCCCGGTGTCGGTTACACCCTGGGCAACTCGCTGCGCCGCACGCTGCTGTCGTCCATTCCGGGCGCGGCCGTCACCAGCATCAAGCTCGAAGGCACCCAGCACGAGTTCAGCACCATCGAAGGTGTCGTCGAAGACGTCACCGAGATCATCCTCAACCTCAAGGGCCTGGTGCTTTCGTCCGAAGAGGACGAGCCGGTCGTGATGTACCTGCGCAAGGCCGGCCCCGGTGAGGTCACCGCCGCCGACATCGCGCCGCCCGCCGGCGTCGAGATCCACAACCCTGAGTTGCACATCGCCACGCTCAACGAGACCGGCAAGGTCGAGATGGAGCTGGTCGTCGAGCGTGGCCGCGGCTACGTGTCGGCCGTGCAGAACAAAAACATCGACGCCGAGATCGGCCGCATTCCGGTCGACTCGCTGTACAGCCCGGTGCTGAAGGTCACCTACAAGGTCGAGGCCACCCGCGTGGAGCAGCGCACCGACTTCAACCGGCTGACCCTCGACGTCGAGACCAAGCCGTCGATGACCCCCCGCGACGCGGTGGCTTCGGCCGGCAAGACCCTGACCGAGCTGTTCGGCCTGGCCCGCGAGCTGAACGTGGACGCCGAGGGCGTCGAGATCGGCCCGTCGCCGGTGGACGAGCAGCTGGCCGCCGACCTGGCGCTGCCGGTGGAGGAGCTGAAGCTCACCATGCGCAGCTACAACTGCCTCAAGCGCGAGGGCATCCACACCGTGTCTGAGCTGGTGTCGCGTTCTGAGCAGGACCTGCTCGACATTCGCAACTTCGGTTCGAAGTCGATCGAAGAGGTCAAGCTGCGGCTGCACGAGATGGGCCTGTCGCTCAAAGACAGCTCGCCCGGCTTCGACCCGCTGGCCGCCCTCAACCGCTACAACGACGACGACGCCGACTTCGGCGACGAGTACTGATCCGCGAATAGGAGTAACGACTCATGCCCAAGCCAACCAAGGGCCCCCGGTTCGGGGGATCCCCGGCGCACCAGCGGATCATTCTGGCCAACCTGGCCAGCCAGCTCTTCGAGCACGGCCGGATCACCACCACCGAGGCCAAGGCCAAGCGGGTTCAGCCGCTGGCCGAGCGGCTGATCGCGAAGGCCAAGCGGGGCGACCTGCACAACCGTCGCCAGGTGCTCTCGACCATCACCGACAAGGGTGTGGTGCACGTGCTGTTCACCGAGATCGCGCCCAAGCTGGCCGATCGTGACGGCGGCTACACCCGCATCACCAAGGTGGGCCCGCGCAAGGGCGACAACGCCCCCATGGCCGTGATCGAGATCATCACCGAGTCGGTCGAGGAGTCGCGCAAGAACAAGGCCAAGGGCAAGCCGGCTGCGGCCGCAGCCCCGGCCAAGAAGGCCGACAAGGCCGCCGCCCCGAAGCGCGCCAAGAAGGCCGAGTCGGCCCCGTCCAGCCCGTCGTCGCCCTCCGCGCCGTCCGCCCCCTCGGCCGACGACGAGATCGGAAAGGTGACCGTGGGTGCCGACGCCGTGGCTGAGACCGCCGAGGGTGGTTACCGCGGCGAGAACCCGCCCAAGGGCTACGACATCAAGGGCAACGAGGACTCGAGGAAGTTCCACACCCCCGAGTCGCCCTGGTACGACCAAACCATCGCCGAGGTGTGGTTCGACAGCGAAGAGGCGGCCGAGAAGGCCGGCTTCGTCAACGCCGTCAAGCACGACGACGAGGCCTGATCCGCAACACAACCGATGCCCGGCTACCGTTCAGGGGCCGGGCATCGGTGCGTCCCGGGGGTGGGTGATGGCGCTCGCCCACCTGCCCGGGAGGCCTGTGAAAGTCGAGCGGGTCAGGAGGTCAGTGGACGTAATCCACCCGGGCATCGCGGCGCGACCACAGCACCAGGGCGACCACGCCGATTAGCGTGTGTCCGCTGCCGGTCAGCACCCAGAGGGCCGGCCCGTTGCCGAGGCCGAACGGCACCCCGACGAACGTGGCGAGATGAAAGCCGGCGTGCACGCCGACGACCGTCCACAACGATCGGGTCAGCAGGGTCCGGGTCGAGATCGCAGACGACGGCGCACCCTGACCAGCGGCACCTCGGCACTTGGCGGGGCGAGCCTGAAGGTGGAGGTGCCGGCATGACGGGCGTTCGAGCAACCGAACCCGCCATCAAGGTTTTGGTGGTTGACGATCAGCAGTTGGTGCGGCGCGGCATCTGTCTGGTGCTCGACACGCTCGAGGGCGTCGAGGTGGTGGGTGAGGCGGCCGACGGCCGCGAGGGGCTGGCCATGATCAACGCCGTGCAGCCCGACGTGGTGCTCACCGACGCCCGCATACCCGTACTCGACGGAGTCGGCCTGGTGGCCGGTGCCGCCAGCCGCTTTCCGAGCCTGCCGGTAGTGGTGCTGACCACCTTCGACGACGACGAACTGGTGCGAACGGCGATCGACGCCGGCGCGTGCGGCTTCCTGCTCAAAGACGCCGCCCCCGACGACATCGCCCGGGCGCTAGAGGCGGCGCTGCGGGACGAGCTGGGTCAGCCCGATCGCACTCGGCTCGCGCTGTATCTGGCAGCACTCCCCGCCCGCCTGTAGCCGGAGCCCTCGTCCCGAACCGTCCCTCCCGAACGGCCCCAGCCGATGGGGCACGAGTGCCGGCCCGAGCATCGCTCATCCCGTCCGTGGGGACGGTCCGTGTGCCCCTACGATGGCGCGGTGCAGCTCTCCCTGTGGTGGACCTTGGTCGGGGCCTGCCTGCTGATCTCATTCACCCCGGGGGCCGGCGCGATCAGCACCATGGCCAACGCGCTCGCCGCCGGCTGGGCCCGGTCGATTTGGGGCGTGCTGGGCCAGCAGGTGGCCCTGGTGATTCACATCGTGATCGTGGCGCTCGGCGTCGGGGTACTGGTGGCAACCAACCACTGGCTGTTCACCGCGATCCGGTGGGCCGGGGCCGCCTACCTCGTGTTTCTGGGCGTGCGGCAATGGCTGGATCGTCCAATGGGCAGCGCGCAACTCGAGGCCGAGGTGGCGCAAGACACCGCGATGCCCAGCCACCTGCGGCCGTGGCCCATGTTTCGCCGCGGCCTGCTGGTGAACCTGACCAATCCCAAGGCGATCGTGTTCTTTCTGGCGTTCACCCCGCAGTTCATTCGACTGGACGCCGACCTGCTCACCCAGTACGCGATCTTCACCATCACCGTGGTGACGATCGACGTCATCGTGATGTGGTTCTTCTTCGCTCTGGCTGCCAAGGGCCTGCGCCGGTTCATGCGCGAAGACGGCGGGCAGCGGTTCGTCAACCGCATCTTCGGCACGCTGTTCGTTCTCGTCGCGGGGCTGCTGGTGTTCATCGATTAGCACCGTGAACGTGTGACTCCGCTGCCTCCTTGGCGGTCTGCCCTCACCCTGACCGCGCGCTGCGCGCAGCCGACTCACAGCAGCCGCACAGCGATGCTCGTGCTTCGTCGTCTACCGTCAACGTCATGAGCCGATCGGAGCAGCCCAGTCCCGCTGCAGGGCTGAGCTACGAGGGACGCGCCCTGCCCCGTCCTGACGACGAGGTGGTCGATCAGGGCCTCGCGTTCGACATCACCACGTTGTTCAACCGGCGCCGCGCGTTGCAGTTTCTGGGCGTCGGTGCTGCCGGTGGCGTGCTGGCCGCCTGTGGGGTGAGTTCGTCCACCGGCACGTCCGGCACGTCCGCGTCGGCCTCGGCAGAGAACAGCACCGGGCTGACCGAGATTCCCGACGAGACCGCCGGGCCCTACCCCGGTGACGGGTCGAACGGGCCCGACGTGCTCGAGCAGAGCGGCGTGGTACGTTCCGACATTCGCAGCAGCTTCGGTGGCTCGACCACCACAGCCGAGGGCATCGGCATGACGCTGACCCTCACCGTGCTCGACATCGCCGCTGGCGGTACGCCCATGAGCGGGGCCGCGGTGTACGTCTGGCACTGCGACCGGGCCGGTGAGTATTCGATGTACTCGCAGTCGATCCTGGGCGAGAACTATCTGCGCGGCGTGCAGATCACCGACGACTCCGGCGCAGTCACCTTCACCAGCATCTTTCCGGCGTGCTACTCGGGACGCTGGCCGCACGTGCACTTCGAGGTGTACCCCGACCGGGCCAGCATCATCGACGATTCGAAGACCATCGCCACCTCGCAGGTCGCCCTGCCCAAGAACGTGTGCGACACCGTCTACGCCACCACAGGGTACGAACAGTCGGTCAGCAACCTGTCGCAGCTCACCTTGGCCACCGACAACGTGTTCGGCAACGACGGCGGCGTGCACCAGTTGGGCACCGTCACCGGCGACCTGACCAAGGGCTACGCGGTCACCTTGACCGTTCCGGTGGACACCCGCACCACACCCAGCGGCGGTGACGCCCCAGGTGGCGACGGACGCCCCGGCGGGGTTCCTGGCGGTGCGCCGCCCTCGGGAATGCCGCCCTCGGGTGGTCCGAGCCCGGCCAACAGCTAGCGACATCGCTGGTTGAGCGTGATCGGAACCCCTTGCCACGACAGGCCCCATGGACGCGAGGCCCATCGTCCCTAGTGTCAAGTAACTAGCGGCCGGCGGACTGCACCATCAGACTGGTGCCGCCCCACTCAACGGTGGGTGGGCATCTCTCCCCGAGGAGCACCCCATGACCGAGCCCTACATCGGCGAACTTCGCTGTTTCGGCTTCAACTTCGCGCCGAGCGGTTGGGCGCAGTGCAACGGCCAGCAGTTGCCGATTCAGCAGAACACCGCGCTGTTCTCGTTGCTGGGCACCACGTACGGCGGTGACGGCCGCACCACGTTCGGGCTGCCAGACCTGCGTGGACGCACCGCGCTCGGCAGCGGGCAGGCGCCGGGCCTGAGCAGCTACGCCCAGGGCGAGACCGGTGGTGTCGAGAACGTTACCCTCACCGCGCAGCAGGTCGCACCGCATACCCACCCCGTTTCGGGCGCCACCGACGCAACGGCGAAGAATCCGCAGAACAGCCTGCCCGGGTTCACCGCGAGCGAGTCCTCATACAGCGCCACCGCCAGCGTGACCATGAGCGCGGCGATGATCGGGCCGAACACCGGCGGCCAGCCTCACGAGAACAGATCGCCCTTCTTGGCCCTGAACTGGTGCATCGCGCTGACCGGCGTCTTTCCGTCGCGGTCGTAGCGACGCTTCGGACGCACCCGAGTGCGGGATGGTTAGCCTGCTCTGGTGGACCACGCCGAAACGATCACCCTTGCCGACGGCGCCCGGATCGCCACCTGGACGCGAGCCGGCCCGGCTGAGGCGCCCCACGTGGTGCTGCTGCACGGCGGGCCGGGGCTGTGGGACTACCTCGAGCCGCTGGCCGGCCTGATCGGCGACGAGGCGACGACGCACCGCTACGACCAGCGAGGCTGCGGAGCGTCGTCCCCTTCGGACGAGCAGTCGGTGGCCCGCAGCGTGGCCGACCTGGACGAGCTGCGGGCGCACTGGGAACTCGACCGTTTCGTACCCATCGGCCACTCGTTCGGGGCCACCTTGGCGCTGGCGTACGCCGCCGCGTACCCCGAGCGGGTACCTGCGGTCGGCTACGTCAGCGGTGTCGGCATCGGCGACTGGCGCACGCCCTTTCGCAACGAGCGACGCCGGCGGGCCGAGCCGTTCGCAGCGCGACTGGCCGAACTGTCTGTGCCGCAGCGCACCGCGGACGAGGAGGTGAAGTGGCGCACGCTGACCTGGGCCACCGACTACGCCGACCTGACGATCGGGCTTCGTGCGGCCAGTGCGATGGCCCACTCGCCGCACGTGATCAACCAGCACGCCAATCGCGCGGTGAGCTTCACCGACGCCGACCAGATCGGCTGGGCGGCTGCCGTCCGTTGCCCGGTGTACGTGGTGCACGGCACGGCCGACCCGCGTCCGGCGGCGAACGCGCTGCAGTTGGCCGATCGCCTGGCCAGGCCGCGCAAGCGAGTGGTCACCGAGGCCGGTCACCTGCCGTGGATCGAACAACCCGAGCAGCTGCGTGAACTGTTGGCCGAGATCGTGCAGGCCGGCAGGTGCTGAGCCAGACGTGGGCACGGTTCGACTGACTCAGACGCCGACGGAAACCGCTGATTGGCCGGGTCATGAAGTGCAGCGCGTTTCGCCAGAAGTGGAACCGTCCCCTGGGCCAGAAGTGGAACCGTCCTTGCCGATGCGGTTTGGCGGCGCGCTGCGGCTGAGGTGTGAAGACTGCGGCTCGACCCCTGAAAAGGCGAACTGGGCTCCCGGCGCAGGAGCCCAGTTCGTATGTGGGGGGGGCCACTCTCCGGGGGGAGGGCGAGTGGCCCCGGTGGACGCGGCCGCCGGGGGGATGGCGGTGCGCCCCATGGTTCTCGAGCGAGAACCGGTTGAGGGGTCAGAGCACGTGGCGGCAGCTCCACGGCTTGAAGCCGCGCTTGGCGTACAGCCGGTTGGCCACGGTGATCTGTTCGGCCTTGCTGGCCTTGTGGGGGTACTTGGCGAACTGCTGGCCCTTCACCGAGCGCCAGGTCGCCAGGTTGAACTGCAGGCCGCCGTAGTAGCCGTTGTGGGTGTTGATGTGCCAGCGGCCACCCGACTCGCACTTGGCGATCTTGTTCCACTTCGACAGCCGGGCCAGGTTGAGCTTGCCCGTGCCGACCAGCACCTTCTTGTTCACCACCTTCTTGGTGATCGTCTCGGCCACCACCTCGGTGGTCGAGACGCCGTTCACCGTGGTGGTCAGGTACGTGCGGGTGGCCTTGCCGTTCTTGCCCTTGCGCACGGTCTTCTTCGTGCCCTTGTGCAACTTCTTCGTCTTGACCTTCACGGTCTTGTACTTGATGGTGACACCGGTCTTCACGGTGGTGCTGGTGCTCACCACGTCGACCACCACGGTCATGCCGTCGGTCAACGCGCTGTCGGGGGCGGGCGACACCACGTCATCGGCGTCGAAGGCCAGGTTCAGTTGGGCCAAGGCCCCGGCCACGGTCTGCACGCCGCTCACGGTGACCTGATGGGTGGTGCCGGCGTACCGCACGTCCAGGGTCAGCGCCGCGGTGGTGGCGGTGGTGCCGTCTTCGGCGTGGGCCGGCAGCGCGCTCAGCCCGCCCATTAGCAGCGTGCTGCAGGCGACCGTCGCGGTCAGTCTGGTGATGAAGCCCATCGTTGTTCCCCCCTGTTGTGTCTTCGTTGACGAATCTGTTGGTTGGCTCAGGCCGCGTGGCGGCAACCCCAGGGCCCCAGGCCGGCCTTGGCGTAGTAGCGGTTGGCGACCGTGATCTGCTCGGCCCGGCTGGCCAGGTCGGCGCGGGGGGCGAAATCGGCGCCCCCGTTGGCCCGCCACGAAGCGTTGGCGAACTGCAGGCCGCCGTAGTACCCGTTGCCGGTGTTGATCGACCAGTTGCCGCCCGACTCGCAGCGCGCGATGCGGTCCCACATGGCTGCCCGGGCCAGGTTGAGGTTGCTGGCCTTGGTGCCCACGGTCACCCGGGCACTCTTCGGGGCCACGATCACCACGCGGTCGATGACCTTCTTGCTGGCCTTGCCGCCGTTGACCGAGGTGTAGACGTAGGTGACCTTCGCCTTGCCGTTCTTGCCGGCCGCGGTGACCTTGGTCTGGCCGGTGTACATCGACTTCGACATGGTCTTGATCACGCTGTAGGCGACCTTTTCGGTGACCGTCTTGGTCGACTTCTCGATGCGCGTCAGGGTGATGGACTGCTTGTTCTTGATGGCCGCGTCGAGCCCGGGGCGAATGGCGTCGTCGACGCTCATGCCGATGTTGTGCTCACCCAGCAGCTCGGCGACCGTGGACGCGGTGGTGGAGACCTTCTTGGTCTTGCCGGCCACCTCGAGGGTGACGGTCTTCGGCGTGGTGACGTCGACGGCCAGCCCTTCGCGGCCGATGCTCATCGAGCGCGACACCGAGAAGTCGGCTCCACCGAGCCCCCGCACCTGTGCGGTGGCCAGCGCGCCGTCCAAGGTGGTGGCGGTGGTGTAGAACTCGGTCTGCTTGCCGTCGACCTGCAGGGTGACCTTGCGGGCGAACTGCACCTGCACGCTGCCACCGTCGGTCAGGGGGCTGTCGAGCGACGGAATCACCACGTCGCGGGGGCCCACCTCGATGCCCTGGCTCTTGAGCAGGTCGCCCACGGTGCCGGCGAAACCGGTGGCCGAGGTGGTCTGCCCGTCGACGGACAGGCTGACCGTCTTGTCGAGCGCAGTGGCGCCGAGCGCACCACCCGCCAGCACGACGGCTGCGGTCAGAGCGGTCAGCTTCGAGGACCAGATCACGAGGGAGAACTCCACAAATCGAGGGCAAGGCTGGGCTGTTCATAAGAACAAGCTGAGAATCAGTGTGACTGATGCTCAGGATTGAAGCAAATCTCTCAGTGAATACCCAGCGTGCAACTTGCGTCGCCCCTCGTCAGCGCACCCTGCGGCGGACCGACCCGTCCAAGGGTTGGATCGCCGGCACCCAACCAGCGACATCGTGGGACGCGTAACGGCCCCCGGGAAACCCCGGGGGCCGTCGCGTCGAATGGCGTCGGATGGCGTCAGTACAGGTCGCCCACGCCGCGGGCCTTGGCCAGGCGCTCGGCCACGTCGGGCCAGTTGACCACGTTCCACCACGCCTTGACGTAGTCGCCCTTCACGTTGAGGTACTGCAGGTAGAAGGCGTGCTCCCACATGTCGAGCTGCAACACGGGCAGCTGACCCACCGGCAGGTTGCCCTGCTGGTCGAACAACTGGTTGATGTTGAGCCGCTGGCCCAGCGTGTCCCATACCAGCATCGACCAGCCGGAACCCTGCAGGCCGTTGGCAGCCTCATTGAATTGCTTCTGGAACCCCTCGAACGACCCGAAGAACTCGTCGATCGCCGCGGCGACCTCGCCCTCGGGCTGCCCGCCGCCATCAGGCGACATGTTCTTCCAGAACACCGAGTGGTTGATGTGCCCGCCCAGGTGAAAGGCCAGGTCTTTCTCGAGCTTGTTGATCGCCGCGAAGTCGCCGCTCTCGCGGGCCGCGGCCAGCTTCTCGAGGGCGGTGTTCGCGCCGGTCACGTAGGCGGCGTGGTGCTTGTCGTGGTGCAACTGCATGATCTGCGCCGAGATGTGCGGCTCGAGTGCGCCGTAGTCGTAGGGGAGTTCCGGCAGCGTGTACGTCATGGACGCTCCTTCGTTGGGTGGCGGTCGGTAGAAGACCCTCATCGGGGCCAACCCGCGTCCACATCACTCTATTCCGCTGGTCAGGCTTGTCGAGACCCCGTCTGGGTGGTTACGAGAAGTGACGTACGGGTGACGGCGCGAGTTGGGGACGGTTCCGAACTCGCGCCAGCGCTCAACGAACTTCGTCATCCCGGCGCACGCCGGGATCTCGTTCACTCGGTGCGCTCGGGCCCCTGCTGGGACGGCTCGAAGCCGGGTGTGAACTCGGCCGGCCGGGCCGAGCGGCGCAACAGCCGCAACAGGGCCGGGCCGACCAGCACGATCAGCACGGCGTTGGTGAGCGCACGGCCCAGGTTCCACCCCATCGAGGTGGCGATGTTGTACAGGACGAACCGGTGCAGGTTCTGCAGCGGGCCCAGTGCCGGGTCGAACGAGATGCCGGTATCGTTGCCCACCCCGAACGGCCAGAACGCGAAGTCCATCACCCAGCCGTAGGCGAAGGCAGACACTATGCCGTAGCCGGCCAGCAGCCAGATCTCGGCGCGGCCGCTGGCAGGGGGCAGCAGGCCGGCGAACAGCCCCACGAAGCCGGCGGCGAGCATCTGGTAGGGCAGCCAGGGGCCGACGCCGGTGGTGATCAGCGCCGAGGTGAACAAAGTGATCGCGCCCAGCGCGAGGCCGAACCCGGCGCCGTACACCCGGCCGGCCAGAATCATCAGAAAGAACACCAGTTCGAACCCTGCGGTGCCGGCGCTCAGTGGCCGCAGCAGGGTGCCTACGGCGGCCAGCACCCCCAGCATGGCGAGCGTGCGGGCGTCCATGCGGCCATCGACCACCTCTGACAGCATCACGGCCAGCACCAGCGGCAGCACCAGGGCGAACACGATCGGCGCCTGTTCGGGACGCATGCCCGATTCGGGACGCAGCACCAGCGGCCATCCGAACGCGATCGTGCCCGTCACCAGCGCCACCACGACCGCCCACGAGATGCGCTGCCGTCCGGAGCCGGTCACGCCGGCCCCTGCCTGGTGATCGTGCGCGCCACGTCGTCGGCGGTCAGCACCGGCGCCGGGGCGAACACCTTGGCCACCTGCGGCGCGAAGGCCGGTGACGAGGTGAGCACCTCGGCGGTGGGTCCGTCGGCGATCACCTGCCCGTCGGCCATCAGCAGCGTGCGGGTGCTGGTGGCGGCCGCGAACTCGACGTCGTGGGTGCTGATCAGCACCGCGACACCCTGGGCGGCGAGTTGCTGGACGATGCCCCGCAGCTCACCCTTGGCGCGATAGTCGAGGCCGCGGGTGGGTTCGTCGAGCAGCAGCACCGGCGGTCTGGCCGCCAGTTGCACGGCCAGCACCAGCGCCAGCCGTTGCCCCTCGGACAGATCGCGCGGGTCGCGGTCGTCGGGCACGTCGACGCCGAGGGTGCGCAGCAGGGCGGCGGTGGTGCCCGGCTCGGCGTCGCTCTCGGCGTCGGCCTGCGCGCACTCGGCACCCACGCTGGGCAGGTACAGCAGGTCGGCAGCGGTCTGCGGCACCAGTGTGACCAGCCGGCGGGCCTCGGCGGCCCCGAGCCGGCGCGGGTCGTTGCCGCGCACGTCGATGGCACCCGAACAGGTCAGGGCGCCCTGCAATGCCCACAACAGCGACGACTTGCCGGCCCCGTTGCGCCCCATCAGGGCCGTGACGGTGCCCGCGGCCAGGGCGAGGTCGAGATCGTGCACGGCCACCAGATCGCCGTAGTGCACGGCCACGCCGCGGGCCGACAGCACCACCGGTTCGGTCGGCACCGCGGCGCGTGGCGGCACCGACGGCACCAGGCCCTCGTCCTGAGCCCGCCGTCGCGCCTCACGCACGCTGAGCGGCACCCGACCCCAGCCCAGCACGCCGGCCAGTTCGGCCAGCGGCGGACGAATGGTCGCCTGCGCCAGCACCTCGGCGGGGGAGCCGTGCACCACTCGTCCGTCGCCGGGCAGCCAGAGCATCGAGTCGGCCGCCTGCATCACCCTCTCGAGCCGGTGCTCGGCCAGCACCACGGTCAGCCCGACGTCGTGCACCAGCGTGCCGATGGCGGCCAGCACGTCCTGCGCGGCGGTGGGGTCGAGGGCCGAGGTGGGTTCGTCGAGCACCAGAATGCGGGGATGGGCGGCCAGCACGGCGGCGATCGCGACCCGTTGCTGCTGCCCGCCCGACAACTCGATCAGCGCGCGGCGGCGCAGGTCGGCGATGCCCATCAGGTCGAGCGTCTCTTCGACCCGCTTGCGCATCGCCACGGGGGTGATGCCCAGTTGTTCCATGCCGTAGGCGATCTCGTCTTCGACGGTGTCGGTGACGAAGCCGCGCAGCGGGTCCTGCCCCACGTAGCCCACCACGTCGGCCAGGTCGCGCGGGCGATGCCGGGCGGTGTCGCGGCCCTCGACCAGCACACGTCCGCGCAGGGTTCCGCCGGTGAAGTGCGGCACCAGGCCGTTGATGGCACCCAGCAGGGTCGACTTGCCCGAGCCGGTCGGCCCGATCACCAGGCACAGGTCGCCCTCGGGCAGCGCGAACGTCGCCTCGTGCAGGGTCGCGCGGTCGGCGCCCGCGTAGGTGAGGTCCACCCGGTCGAACTCGATCACCGCCATGTCGGCTCCGCCCTCGGCGCGGGTACGGCCCCCGGACGCAGCAGGCGCACCCGGGTGTCGTTGCGGGTCGACTCGACGGTGGCCACGCGGCGCCGCCGGGTCAGCGGCAGCGGCGCCAGCGCCAGCGCCACCACCAGCAGCATCGGCGCGGTCACCGTGGGCCACACCAGGGGGTCGGTGGAGGGGAACAGCGCCTGCGGGTCGAGCAGTGCCAGCGCGGCCGGGCCGAGCGAGTCGGGGTCGAGCCACCCCAGGCCCAGCACCAGCGCGGCGGCCAGCGCCCCCGACAGGGCCACCAGGGTGTCGGTGCCGCGCCACGGCTGGGGGCGGTAGCGGGTCACACGCAGCCGGCCCCCCGCGGCGCGCAGGCCGAGCCCGCAGCCCAGCACGCCCACGATCAGCAGCACCGACGCGAGCTGCCAGTAACTGGTGCTGAGCAGCAGAAACACGCCCATGGTGGCGAGCGAGGCCGACACCAGCATGACCGGCAGGGTGCCCTTGACGGGCAGGCCGCGGGTGCGTGCGAAGCCGCGCGATTCCATGCCGGCGGCCAGGGCGAGCGACCGGTCGATCGCGTCGGCCAACACGGGCAGGGCGATGGTGCCGAGCGCGCGCAGGCTGGTGGTGGAGTCGCCGCGCAGGCGCCGAGCCCGCCGCACCCGGGCGATGCTCTCGATCAACTGCGGCGTCAGGCTGAGCGCTATCACCACCGCGGTGGACGCCTCGTACAACGCCGCCGGCACCGAGCGCAGGGCCTGGCGCGGGTTGGCCAGGGCGTTGGCCGCACCGACGCACAGCAGCATCACGGCCAGCCGAAACGCCTCGTACAGCGTGCTGGCCAGCGCCTCGGCGGTCACCGCGCCGCCGAGTTGAATGCCGGCCGCCCAGTCGGGCAGCGGTATCGACGGCAGGGTGAACAGCACGGTGTCGCCGGTGCCGCCGCCGAACACGATGCGAAAGAACACCCGCATCACGATCACGAACAGCGCCAGCAGCAGATAGGCCCGCACCGACCGCGCCCAGGGTGCGTCACTGCGCCGCAACATCACCACCACGACCATCGCGGTGGCGATCAGTGCCAGCAGCAGCGGGTTGGTGGTGCCACTGACGGCGATGCCGAGGCCGATCGCCCAGCCCCACCAGGCCCATGGGTGAACAGTGGTCAGGGTCGCCGTCCCTTCAGCATCCACCAGCCGCCCAGGCCCGCGGCCGCGGTCACCACGACCGCGCCCACCACGATGGCGCCCATCGGACTGCCGCCACCGGGCTCAGCAGCAGCGCTGGGTTGCTCTTGTGCGGCGTCGCTCTGCGCCGCGTCCGTCTCGGTGGAGCTTCCGTCGGTGGCCGGGTCGGTCGCGGTCTGGCTGATCGGCGTGGCCGTCGACGTGGCCCGCGCCGTCGTCGCCTTCGCGGTGGCCTTGGTCGTGGCGGTGGCGCTGGCGGTCTGGGTGGAGCGCGCCTTGGCCGTGGCGGACGTCTTGGTGGTCGTCTTGCCCGAACTGGGTTTGCTCGACGGTTTGGTGCTGGTCTTGGTCGGCTTCGGAGTCGGGGTCGGTGTCGGCGTGGCGACGTCGGTGGGCGGCTTGGCCTGCGGCGGCGTTTTCGGGTCGCTCAGCAGCACGTAGCGCCAGCCCTCGGCGTTGCCCTTGGTGGGTTTGTAGCTGGCGGCGCCCACGTTGGAGTAACTCCATGAGGAGTAGCTGCCGTCGTCGTTCTTGGTGGCGTGCCAGTACGACCAGTACGCCTTGTTGATATCGGGTTTGCTCGGCTTGCCCGCGATCTTGTACACGAAGCCGTCGTCGACGGTGGGCGAGAAGCCGGCGCTCTTCAACGCCGCGAGGCCGGTGCCGTAGCTCGTGGCGCACTTGGTGCTGATGCCGCCCAGCGAGCCGAAGTCGACCACCACCCAGACCCCTGCGCAGCTCGCCGCCTGGGGCAGCACCTGTGACTGCGGTGCCGTGGCCGGCTTCGCAGCGGTCGGCTGGGCGCTGCCCACCGTGGCCGGCGCACAGGCGCTGACGGCGAACGCCGCCAGCGCCAGTGCCACCAGGTGCTTTCTCACTTGCTCACCTTGGCGGTGGGCTCCGAGGTGCGTGCCACCGTCTGGTGCTTCGCCAGAGTGCCGGTGACCTTGACCGTGATGGTCTTGCCGGCATCGGACTTGGTCAGCTTGTAGGTCGGCTTCGTGGCCCCCGAGATGGACGATCCCGAGCGGTACCAGCGGTAGCTGAAGGTGGGCTCGGGGTCCCAGGTGCCCGGCACGGCGGTCAGGGTCTGGCCCACCTTCGCGGTTCCGGTGATGGTCGGCTGCCCGGTGGTGGCGTAGCCGAGCGGCGGGGTGTTCAGATCGGGCTGGGCGCCGTTGAGCCACGGGCCGTAGAGCCAGCCCTCGACCGCACCCTTGGCGGGCTTGGAATCCCCGGCGCCGACCTGGTACTCGCTCCACTCGCTCCAGCCGCCGTCGCTCTTCGGGGTGGCGTAGTAGTAGCCCCAGTACTTCGAGAAGGTGGTGTCGATGGTGTACGGAAAGCCGTGAATGCGGTTGATGTAGCCACTCGGGTCGAAGCCCAGGGCGAAGCCGGCGCTCTTGAGCGCGTCGATGCCGTTGCCGTACTTCGTTGCGCAGCGCGTCGTGCTGTCGCCGTTGCCGCGATCGACGACCACCCAGACTCCGGTGCAGGTGGTGGTGCTCGCCGGCAGTTTGGTCGGGTTCTTGGGGCACTTGGCCAGGTTGAGCGAGGCGTCCAATGGCGTCTTCTTGGCCAGCAGCCAGATCGCGTTGGCGGTCGCCATCACGTTGCTGTCGTCGCCGTCGCGGCTGGCCGGAAAGCCGCCGTCCGACAACTGCTGGGTGCCGAGCCAGTCGATCGCCTTGGCCGCTTCGGCGGTGCCGCCCAGGGCGTTGACCGCTGAGCCGAGCACCCCGGTGGTGTCGACGGGGGAGTAGTCGTTGGGCCACGAGCCGTCCGACTGTTGCACGCCCTTGGCCCAGGCCAGCGCGGCGTCCTGCTGCGGGTCGAGGTGCCCCACCGCCTTCAGCGCCACCAGCGCCAAGCCGGTGCTGTCGGGGTCGGCGTTCAGCGTGCCCGCCGGGTACTCGTAGCCGAAGGCGCCCTTGTCGTCGCCTGTGCTCACCTGCAGGGCGAGCAGGCTGGTCAGGGTCTGAATCGGCAGGTCTGCCTTGCCCCGGCTCATCGCGATGATGCCGAGGCTCTGGTTGAAGGTCGAACCGCCGGCGCCGACCTGGCCGCTGACCGGCATGCCCGAGCGCACCAGCGACAGCAGGTTGTAGCCGGCGAACTTGCGCACGTCGAGACCGAGGGCCTGCACGGTGATCGCCAGATTGGCGGCGCGGGCCTGGTTCAGCTTCTTGCCCGGATACAGATAGGCCTTGGCGCCCTTGGTGATCTGGCTCACCAGGGTGCGCGCCGCCGGTGCGTAGGTGCAGTCGCCGGTCGCGGCGAAGGCGTTCGCCGTGGTCAAAGCCGTGCCGACGCCGTCGGCCGATGTGGGCAGGTTGCGCACCAGGTAGTTGGCGGCCTTGGTCAGGCTCGGCGCGGCGGCGCTGGCGGTGGGTGCCGAGGCGGTGAGTGCCGAGAGGGCGAGGGCGGCCGTAGTCCCGACGGCCAGTGCCCGCTGCAGGGTGCGATGCATGTGAGTCCTTTCGCGTGTGGACCACGACACGAGGCCGGACCAGACGCGATCGGGCTCCGCCCCGCGTTCCACGACGGGTGTGTGAGAGCCGGAAACCGGGCAGGCATTCCGACTTCGCCCTGCACGGACGTCACGGTTGCGGGTCAGCCCCGGAGTTGCACCGGGTTCCCCTGCACGAGTTCAGGTGATCGACAGCGTATACGCCTCGGGCCGGTTGCCGATGGGTACGTCACGAAGCCCGACGGCGGGCGAGCACGAAGAAGGCCAGCATCAGCACCAGCAGCCCTGCAGTCGTCCAGCCGATCACCGGGTTCGGTGCCGACGGGGTGGCCGGCACCGGTGCAGCGGTCGGGCTCGTCGAGGCCACGGCCGACGGCGTGGCCGAAGCGCTCGGCTGCGCCCCGCCGATGGTGGCGTAGGTGGTGCCGGTGAGGGCGAAGATGCCCTGCTGGGTGGCGATCAGGTTGGCCTTGGTGTCGGTGCCGGTGGTCAGTGCGCCCGACGCCAACTGCTGCGACACCACGTAGGCAGTGGCCTTGGTGGCCTGCTCGGACCCGGCGGGGAACAGCGGGCCGACCAGACCCGTGGAGTTCACCGGCGAGTAGTTCTGCCACGAGCCGTCCGCCTGCTGGGTGCCCTGCAGCCAGGCCAGGGCGTCGGTGACCGCCTGGGTGGCCTTCGCCGACCCCGATGCCCGCAGGCCCAGCACCGCCATCGCGGTGCTGTCGGGGTCGGCGGCGGGGCAGTCGCCGTCGGCCTTGAACGGGTAGGTGGCGCAGCCGAAGCCGCCGCCGGTGGTGCCGCTGCGGGGTTCGGCGTAGCGCAACAGGTAGTCGACCATGCTGTCGGGCACCGCTCGGCCGTTGCGGGCCAGCGCCACCATGGCGAGCCCTGAACTGAACGGGCCGGGGAAGGCGCCGAACGCGCCGTCGGCGCCGACCCCGTCCGTCACCGTGGCCAGCAGGTCGACCCCGCCGAAGCTCGTCGGTTCGGCCTTCACCGCTGCGGCGACGATGGCCAGTTTGGCCGCACCCGAGGCGCCGGCGCTGTCGGGCTTCACGTAGGCGGGGGCCGACGACTGCAGAAACGTGGTGATCGCCGCGATGTCGTCGGCGTACTTGGCGTCACCCGTTGCGGCCAGCGCCAGCACCGAGTCGGCAGCCGAGCCGACGTCGCCGAACCGCTTGTCGCCGGTGGCCTCGAACGTTGACACGATGTAGTCGGCTGCCTTGATCGCTTCGGCACCGGCTGCTCGGGCTGGTGCGACCGCCAACCCGTAAGCGGCGGTGAGACTGATGAGCAGCAGCACGGCGATGCGGCGCAGGTGTGACATGAGCGGTCCTATCAGCTGATGCGGGCCGAACCCATCGCTCGGGCTCTGCCCGCAAACCTCGGCGGGTGTTGCAGAGCCGAACCGGCCAGGCATTCCGACTGCGCCATCGCTGGCGTTCACGGCTGCGGGTCAGTCCCGGAATCTCACCGGGTTCCCCTGCGCAGGTTCAGTGCCCGCCAGCCTAACCGACCCGCCGGACGACGAACGAGGGGCCGTCCAGCCGGACGGCCCCTCATCGATTCCGTGGGTCAGTTCTGCGCCTCGTCGACGCCCTTGTCGACGTCCTCAGCCACGTCGGCGGCAGCGTCTTTGGCGTCGTCGGCAGCGTCGCCCGCGGCATTGGCCGCATCGCTTGCCGCGTCCTTGACCGCGTCGCCAGCATCGGCCGCCGCGTCTTTGGCTTCGTCGACCGCGTCACCCGCAGCGTCGGCCACGTCACCGGCCGCGTCCTTCACGGCGTCGCCGGCGTCACCGGCGGCATCTTTCACCGCGTCACCGGCGTCTTGCACGGCATCGCCCGCATCGTCCCCGTCGAACTTGTCTTTGATGCCCTCGAAGACCTCTTGGCCCTTCTCGACCGCGTCGCCGGTGAACTCTTTGACGTTGTCGAACGCATCCTCGGCGAATTCCTTGACCTGCTCGCCCACTTCCTTGGCCTTGGCGACAAGGTCATCGAGGAAGCCGCCGCCATCAGTGTCAGCCACGCCGTTCTCCTTCCACTGGTGCTGGGTCAGACCGTCTGCCCGTCGGTGCCAACACTAGGGCTCACGAGGCTCTGTTTGTAGAGACCGGCCAGGTTCGAGAGACCCGCTGCACCGCAGTGACTTGCCTGGTCAGGGCCGCACAGCGAAGACGCGAAAGCCCTTGGCGCTTGCCACCCGGTCACAGTGCCAGCCCTGCTCGTGCAGCCACCGCTGCAGCGAGTCCGCGCCCAGGTTTCGGCCGACCACCAGCCGCGCCGTGCCGCCCGGCGCCAGCCGGGGTAACCAGGTCAGCAGCAGCTCATGCAAGGCCTGTTTGCCGATGCGGATCGGCGGGTTCGACCAGATCTCGTCGTAGAGCACGTCCGGTTCGACCGCGTCAGGGGTGAGCGCACGCACCCGTTCGCCCACCCGGTGCGCGCGGGCGTTGTCGGCGGTGAGGGCCAGGGCCCGCGGGTTCACGTCCACGGCGTCGACGACCGCCGACGGGCACGCAGTGGCCAGCGCGACCGCCAGCACGCCCCAGCCGCAACCCAGGTCGAGCAGCCGGGTGGCGTCGGCCGGCGGAGCGCTGGAGCGCAGCAGCACCGCGGTGCCCAGGTCGAGGCCGTCGGCGCTGAACACCTCGTTGGCGGTGGTGAACCGCCAGTCGGTGTCCCAGAACCGCACCTCGACGCTGCGCCTGACCTCGGCCGCCTTCGGGTCGGTGAAGTAGTGGCTCACTCGGCCTCCTGCAACGTACGGACGGCCCGCGCCTCGCTCGCCCGGGCGGCCAGGTCGCGATCGGGCGGGTAGCCCACCTCTTCGAGAGTCAGCCCACCGGGCGGCATCACCTTGACCTCGCCCGCGCGCTCGGTGACGTCGAGCAGCCCGACCAGCCAGTCGGCGTCGCGCCGTCCGGTGGCCACGTCGACCAGGGCGCCCACCATTGAGCGCACCATCGAGTGGCAGAACGCGTCCGAGATCAGCGTGATCTCGGCCACGTCGCCCCAGGTGCGCCGGGCCGACAGCTGCTGCAGGTTGCGAATCGTGGTGGCGCCCTCGCGGGCCTTGCAGAACGCTGCGAAGTCGTGCAGGCCCACCAGGCGGGGCGCCACCGCGTTGATGCGGGCCAGGTCGAGCTCGGTGCGCATGGCGTGGGTGTGAATGCGCAACAGCGGGTCGGGCGTCGAGTCGGCGATGCGGTACACGTAGCGGCGCCAGATCGCCGAGAAACGCGCGTCGAACCCGGGCGGGGCCAGGCTGACCCGGCGCACCACCACGTCGGGCGGCAGCACGTTGCGCAACTTGTAGCCCAGTTCGGCGATCACCCGCTCGACGTCCGTCACCTCGGGCAGGTCGACGTGCGCCACCTGGCCGCGGGCGTGCACGCCGGCGTCGGTGCGGCCGGCGCAGGTCAGCGTGACCGGCTCGGTGAGCCGCAGCAACCGGGGCAGCCAGGCCTCGAGCTCCTCCTGAATGGTGCGCAGGCCGGGCTGCGACGCCCACCCGTGAAACTCGGTGCCGTCGTAGGCGATGTCGAGACGCAGTCTCACGTGCAGCCCCCTTCCCCGAGCCGGTAGCACAGGTCGTAGATGGTGCGGCCCGCGTCGCCGCCCTTCTGCTCATACTTCGTGCGCGGACGATCCTGCCACCGCGGCGCCCAGCCGTCGTGGCAGTTGACCAGCCGCGGGTGATCGTCGAGGGTTTCGCGCATCGCCTCGGCGTAGTCGGCCCAGTCGGTGGCCAGCCGCCACCGGCCGTGGGGGGCGAGTTTGGCCGCCACCAGGTCGGCGAACCCGGTCGAGACCAGACGCCGCTTGTGGTGCCGCTTCTTGTGCCAGGGGTCGGGAAAGAAGGTCCACAGTTCGGTCACGGTGCCGTCGTCGATCAGAGTGCCGAGGCCGTCCACGCCGTCGGCCACGACCATGCGCACGTTGGTGACGCCGGCCCTGGCGCACTTCGAGAGCGTGCTGGCCACCGCGGGTTCGAACACCTCGAAGCCGATGAAGTCGCGTTCGGGGTGCCGGGCCGCGACGGCCGCGATCACGTCGCCGGTGCCGCCGCCCAACTCGACCACCAGCGGGGCCTCACGGCCGAACGCCGCCACCCAGTCGACGTGGGCGTCCGGTGCCACCGAGGTGCTGGTCTCGCGGGGCGGAACGGGCACCACCCAGTGCTGTCGCTCGCTCCAGGCCTTGGCCTGACTAGGGTTCATGCGCGCACTGCGGCGGACGAACGACACCACTTCGCGCTGCACGCGCGGCCGGGGTTCGTCCATGCGCCCAGGCTAGCGGCGTGCCAGGGCCCGGACCGCAGTGATGGTCGGCCCTGGGATATCCCTGAAGCGAGGCTCTGCGCGGCTCGGGCTGCGCGACACTGGAACGGTGGCGCACATCGCGCCCGACGAAAGGCATCTGACTCTTACCATGCGCACTCTGCTCAACATCATCTGGCTTGTCTTCGGCGGCCTGTGGCTGGCCATCGGCTACTTCTTCTTCGGCTTGCTGGCCTGCATTCTGATCATCACGATTCCGTTCGGCATCGCCTCGTTCCGCATGGCGGCGTACGCGCTGTGGCCGTTCGGCAAGACCATCGTCGCCAAGCCGACCGCGGGCGTCGGCTCGGCCCTCGGCAACGTGATCTGGTTTCTGGTCGCCGGTCTGTGGCTGGCCATCGGCCACCTGACCACGGCGGCCGCCCAGGCCATCACGATCGTCGGCATTCCGCTGGCCATCGCCAACATCAAGATGATCCCGGTCACCTGTGTGCCGCTGGGCAAAGAGATCGTCGACAGCGATCACGTCCCCTACGGCAGCCAGACGGTCTACTCCTTCTGATCCGCGCTGAAAGGCCCTCCCTCGATGAGGGAGGGCCTTTCGCTTGCGAGATTGCGTCCGATTCGAGGGGTGGTACGCCTCCGCCGCCTCAGCCGGGGTGCGAATCGGACGCAATCTCGCACGCCAGTGCGGCGCGAAGCTCGGCGATCAGCGCTTCGGGCGTCTCGGTGAGCTGTTTCCAGGTGTAGCGCAGCACTCGGTAGCCCGCGAGCACCAACCGGTTCTGCCGGCGACGGTCGGCCTCGAACACTTCGGGCTTGGCGTGCACGGCATAGCCGTCGAACTCGACCACCAGGCGAGCGTGCTCGAACAGCACGTCGGGAAAGCAGCGCACCTGGTCGACGACCAGTTCGGCGTTGGCCACCCAGCCGGTGATGCGATGCCGCCGGAGCAGGGCCAGCAGCTCGCGTTCGCCGCCCGACCACGGGTTGTCGCCGCTCACCCGCACGACCCTGCGTCGTCGCGCCTGACCCGCGCTGCCGGCCAGGGCGGGCAGCACGTCCGCCAACTCGGACGGCTTGATCCGGCCATCGCGCAGGAACCGCTCGATCAGTGCGCCGGAGTCGCGGGCGGCGGCCTCCACCGCCAGGTAGCGCGCCGACGGTGCTCGTAGCGCGCCGATCCGCACCCGATGCTCGGACTGCACCCGGCGACGCGTCCAGCGGATGCTCGGGGCGGAGTGCCTGGATTGGTGATGCACCAGCTGCACCGGCTCGTTGTCGTCGAATGGGATGGCGTCGAGGGTGCCGCACAGCGCCCCGACGGCATCCGTGCCCCACAACAGTGCGCCCGGGTAGGTGGCCAGAGCGGCGGCGCATCGGGTCAGCCGGCTGGCGCGCAGCCGCTCGTCGACGAACGTTCCGGGCAGCACCCGCACGATCGCGCCCGAGCGCACCAGCTCGGCGAAGGCGCCGCGCGACTGGGGGTGGTCACGCGCGCGCAACACGCCGCCGTTCAACCCCATCACCGTCGCCAACCGCATCAGGTCGTCAATGTCGTCCACCGGGCCATGCCATCAGACGGCCATGGCTCGACCCCGTGCAGAGAGGGAGTTATCCACAGCTTCGGCGGAAGTCAGCTGAAACTTCCTGCGAGATTGCGTCCGATTCGAGGGGTGTTACGCCTCAGCCGCCTCAGGAGGGGTGCGAATCGGACGCAATCTCGCGCGGCCGGGTTGGGAGATCCCGGCGTTCGCCGGGATGACGTGGGTGGCCGGGCGCGACGGGCTGCGTAATCTCGCGCGCTCAGGTTGGGAGATCCCGGCCTTCGCCGGGATGACGAGAGGCTGGGCGCGCCGGGATGACGAGGACCTACTTGCGGGCGTACTTGTCGAGCAGGTTGTGCGGCAGCAGTTCGTAGCCGTGGAACTCGCGGGTGAACGTGCCCGAACCGTGCCCGATGCCGCGCAGATCGATGGCGTACCGCGACAACTCGGCCTGCGGTACCAGGGCCCGCACGATGGCCTTGCGGTTCACCGAGTCCGAACCCAGCACCTGGCCGCGCCGGCCCGAGAGGTCCGTCATCACCGAGCCCAGATATTCCTCACCCACCGTGACCGTGACCAGGTCGATGGGCTCGAGCAGTGCCACCACGCCACCCTTGGCCGCCGCGGCCTCTTTGATGGCCAGCGAGCCGGCCAGCTGAAAGGCCATGTCTGATGAGTCGACCGAGTGCGCCTTGCCGTCGTACAGGGTGACGCGGACGTCCACCATCGGGTAGCCGGCGAACACGCCCTTGTCGAGCTGGTTGCGAATGCCCTTCTCGACCGAGGGAATGAACTGCCGTGGCACGGCACCGCCCACCACCTTGTCGACGAACTCGAAACCGGCGCCGCGCTCGAGCGGCTCGACCTCGATGTTGCACACCGCGTACTGGCCGTGGCCGCCGGACTGCTTGACGTGGCGTCCCATTGCGTCGGCCTTGCCGGTGAAGGTCTCGCGCATCGGAATCTTGAGCTCTTCTTGCTCGACCCGCACCTGGTAGCGCTCGACCAGCCGGCCCAGCACCAGGTCGGCGTGCGCCTGGCCCGTGGTCCACAACACCAGTTGGTCGCCGTGACCGCGATCGAGCCGCACGCTGGAGTCTTCGACCGCGAGCCGCTGCAGGGCGGTGGCCAGCTTGTCTTCGTCGTTGCGGGTGGCGGCCCTGATGGCCAGCGGCAGCAGCGGGTCGGGCAGCGCCCAGGCCTCGACCACGCCCGGACGGTCCTTGGCCGACAAGGTGTCGCCGGTTTCGGCGGTGCCGAGCTTGGGCAGCAGCACGATCTCACCCGCGATGGCCTGCTGCCGCGGCTTGAGTTCGGTGCCCACCGCGCCCTGGATCAGGCCGATGCGCTCGTCGTTGTCGTGGTCGGGGTGGGCGTCGTCCTCTGCGCCGGCCACCCACGAGCGGTGGCCCGACACGTGCACCACGTCGTCGGTGCGCAGGGTGCCCGAGAAGATGCGCACCATCGACAGTCGGCCCGCGAACGGGTCGGTGGTGGTGCGGATCACCTGCGCCACCAGCGGGTCGCCGGGCTCGCTGTGTGGCTGCGGCAGCACCTCGCCCGAGGTGGTGGTGAGCGGGGGATTGGGGTGCAGGCCCGGGGTGGGGAAGCCGTGCTCGATCAGCCGCAGCAGCTCTTCGATGCCGACCCCCGAACCGGTCTGCACCGGCACGACCGGGAACAGGTTCGCGGTGGCGACGGCCTTCATCAGGTCGTCGAGAAGGTCGTCGACGTCGAGGTGTTCGTCGTCCTCGAGGTAGCGATCCATGAGGCCGTCGTCCTCGGCCTCTTGAATGATCGACTCGATCAACGGGCCGCGGTAGGTCTCGACCTGGTCGTCGTGGGCGTTCAGGGTGCGGCTCACCGGGCTACCGCCCGAATAGTCGTGCTCTTCGAGGCTGAGCAGCCCGATGTTGCCCGACACCTGGCCGGGGCCGGCGAACGTGGGCACGTGGGTGGGCCGCACGCCTTCGCCGAAGACGTCTTGCAGTTCGGCGACCGAGGTGTCGAAGTCGGCGTGGCCGGCGTCGAGTTTGGTGAGCACGATCACCCGGGGCAGGTTGGCCTTGCGGCACTCGTCCCACAGGGCCTGGGCGGCGCCGTCCAGGCCGTCGGCGGCAGAGACCACGAAGATGGCGGCGTCGGCGGCGCGAATGCCGGCGCGCAGTTCGCCGACGAAGTCGGGGTGCCCGGGGGCGTCCAGCAGGTTGACCACCGAGTCGCCGGTGACGAACGAGGCCAGAAAGAGCTGCGATGCGCGCTCGGCGTCTTCTTTCTCGCCGCGGTAACCCTCGACCCGCGCCTTCAACAACTGCTCGAACAACGAGGTCTTGCCCGACCCCGCGTTGCCGATCAGCACGACGTTGCGCACGTCGTCCGGGCTGGTCACCTGCATGCTGGCTGCGTTCACCTTCGAACTCATGCCCCTACCTAACACCTGCCCGAAGGGTGCTGCAACCGAATCGAAAAAGCCCCGGCACCCCCGTGCGGAAGGGGACCGGCGCATGAGGTGCGGGTTAGGCTGAAGGACCCTCTCGATCGGTCAGGAGGCCCTGATGGAAATCGTGTTGTCGCTGTTGCGAACCCTGGTGTTCGTGGTGGCCACCGTTGCTGCCACGGTCTACGTGAGCCGCCGCATCGGGCGCGGACGGCCGCTGTTGTGGGCCGGAACCACCCTTCTGGCTCTGTACTGGCTGGTGCTCTTCGGTTGGACGGCCTACCTGACCGGTTCGGCAGCACCCAACCCCGACCTCGGCGTGTGGGTCGGCTGGCTGGGTCACCTGCTGCCGTTCGTCGCCGCACTGGCCTACATCTGGGGCATCGGCCAGGCGGCGGGGTTCCCCTCGCGTCCGGCGCCCACGCAACCGGCGGTGCCTGCGCAGCCGGAAACACCGGCACAACCGCCGGCCGATTCCCAGGCGGGCGAGAGCGCGCCCACCCCCGTGCCGACTGCTCAGGTGAGCCGTTACGGGGTTCCCACGGCGACGTCCGATCAGAGCGGCGACGATGCCCCCGCGACGACCCCAACCCAGGGCGGCGAGAAGCCTGACGAGCCGGGCGCCGCGCAACCGGCGGACGATCAGCCCGCCCCCAAGACTCCGCGCCTCGCGGCTCCGTTCGCCGGGCCGCACGCTGTTCCGGTGGTGACCACCCCGTCCGCACACTCGGCCTACAGCGACGACGAGCCGCCCAAGGGCACGACGAAAAGCTGAGCGGCTGAGGCGACCCGAGCTTCCACAGCTCAACGTGCCGGTCGTTGGTTGAGCTGGTCGAAACCCCTAGGGATGCGCTGATCTTTGTGGTGTGCGGTTCGGTGGCTGGCCTCGGCTGTTGGGACGCGAAATTGTTGGGGTATGGACAGCGAGCAGCCTTCTTTCGCCGATGTCGAGTACGGCAATCGTCGGCGGGTTTCCAAACGTGAGCAGTTCTTGGAGCAGATGGAGGCCACGATCCCGTGGCAGGTGTGGATCGATCTGATCGAGCCGTACTACTACCTGGACCGGCCAGGTAAGACGGGTCGGAAGGCGAAGCCGCTGGCGATGATGCTGCGCATGTATTTGCTTCAGGTCTGGTTCAACCTGTCCGATGAGGGGGTCGAGGACGCGATCTACGACTCGTTCGCGATGCGCCGGTTCCTGGGTGTGGACTTCACGGTGGAGCAGGTGCCCGACGCGACCACACTGCTGCACTTTCGTCACCTGTTGGAGAAGGCCAGCTTGGCCAGAGACTGCTGGCGGCGCAGAACGACCTGTTTGAGCGTGAGGGTTGGATCATGCGGGGCGGGACGATCGTGGACGCCACGATCATTGCGGCACCGTCATCGACCAAGAACGCCACCGGTGCCAGGGACCCCGAGATGCACCAGACCCGCAAGGGCAATCAGTGGTACTTCGGGATGAAGGCCCACATCGGTACCGATGCCGGCACCGGATATGTGCACTCGGTCACCGCCACCGCGGCGAACGTGTCCGATATCACCGAGGCTGTCCATCTGATGCGGCCCGATGACACTGCCGGGTGGGGCGATGCCGGTTACCTGGGTGTCGACAAACGCGAGGAGATCACCGGCGATCCCCACCTCGCCGGCGTCACCTGGCACATTGCAGCCCGCAAGAGCCAGTTGGCGAGGATGCATCCTCATGAGCGGGCGATCGAGTCCCGCAAGGCCGGGGTGCGGGCCAAGGTCGAGCACGCGTTCCTGATAGTCAAACGAGACTTCGGGTTCACCAAGACCCGCTACCGCGGCCTGGCGAAGAATCTCCATCGTCTCCACGTCGCGTTCGCGTTGGCGAACTGGCTGATGCGGGCACGTGCCGTCGCTCTCACCACGGCGGCGGCATAGCGTCAGCCTGCCCGAAACCGCCCCAACAGGCCCCCCGCAGCGAATCGATCAGCCGACAACGCCCACACCCAACCCCTCCAAGAGCACGATCACCGTCACTCACGCCACGAATGGCACGTTGATCAGCGGTTCCCTAGGGATGCGCTGATCTTTGTGGTGTGCGGTTCGGTGGCTGGCCTCGGCTGTTGGGACGCGAAATTGTTGGGGTATGGACAGCGAGCAGCCTTCTTTCGCCGATGTCGAGTACGGCAATCGTCGGCGGGTTTCCAAACGTGAGCAGTTCTTGGAGCAGATGGAGGCCACGATCCCGTGGCAGGTGTGGATCGATCTGATCGAGCCGTACTACTACCTGGACCGGCCAGGTAAGACGGGTCGGAAGGCGAAGCCGCTGGCGATGATGCTGCGCATGTATTTGCTTCAGGTCTGGTTCAACCTGTCCGATGAGGGGGTCGAGGACGCGATCTACGACTCGTTCGCGATGCGCCGGTTCCTGGGTGTGGACTTCACGGTGGAGCAGGTGCCCGACGCGACCACACTGCTGCACTTTCGTCACCTGTTGGAGAAGCATCAGCTTGGCCAGAGACTGCTGGCGGCGCAGAACGACCTGTTTGAGCGTGAGGGTTGGATCATGCGGGGCGGCACGATCGTGGACGCCACGATCATTGCGGCACCGTCATCGACCAAGAACGCCACCGGTGCCAGGGACCCCGAGATGCACCAGACCCGCAAGGGCAATCAGTGGTACTTCGGGATGAAGGCCCACATCGGTACCGATGCCGGCACCGGATATGTGCACTCGGTCACCGCCACCGCGGCGAACGTGTCCGATATCACCGAGGCTGTCCATCTGATGCGGCCCGATGACACTGCCGGGTGGGGCGATGCCGGTTACCTGGGTGTCGACAAACGCGAGGAGATCACCGGCGATCCCCACCTCGCCGGCGTCACCTGGCACATTGCAGCCCGCAAGAGCCAGTTGGCGAGGATGCATCCTCATGAGCGGGCGATCGAGTCCCGCAAGGCCGGGGTGCGGGCCAAGGTCGAGCACGCGTTCCTGATAGTCAAACGAGACTTCGGGTTCACCAAGACCCGCTACCGCGGCCTGGCGAAGAATCTCCATCGTCTCCACGTCGCGTTCGCGTTGGCGAACTGGCTGATGCGGGCACGTGCCGTCGCTCTCACCACGGCGGCGGCATAGCGTCAGCCTGCCCGAAACCGCCCCAACAGGCCCCCCGCAGCGAATCGATCAGCCGACAACGCCCACACCCAACCCCTCCAAGAGCACGATCACCGTCACTCACGCCACGAATGGCACGTTGATCAGCGGTTCCCTAGGGATGCGCTGATCTTTGTGGTGTGCGGTTCGGTGGCTGGCTTCGGCTGTTGGGACGCGAAATTGTTGGGGTATGGACAGCGAGCAGCCTTCTTTCGCCGATGTCGAGTACGGCAATCGTCGGCGGGTTTCCAAACGTGAGCAGTTCTTGGAGCAGATGGAGGCCACGATCCCGTGGCAGGTGTGGATCGATCTGATCGAGCCGTACTACTACCTGGACCGGCCAGGTAAGACGGGTCGGAAGGCGAAGCCGCTGGCGATGATGCTGCGCATGTATTTGCTTCAGGTCTGGTTCAACCTGTCCGATGAGGGGGTCGAGGACGCGATCTACGACTCGTTCGCGATGCGCCGGTTCCTGGGTGTGGACTTCACGGTGGAGCAGGTGCCCGACGCGACCACACTGCTGCACTTTCGTCACCTGTTGGAGAAGCATCAGCTTGGCCAGAGACTGCTGGCGGCGCAGAACGACCTGTTTGAGCGTGAGGGTTGGATCATGCGGGGCGGCACGATCGTGGACGCCACGATCATTGCGGCACCGTCATCGACCAAGAACGCCACCGGTGCCAGGGACCCCGAGATGCACCAGACCCGCAAGGGCAATCAGTGGTACTTCGGGATGAAGGCCCACATCGGCACCGATGCCGGCACCGGATATGTGCACTCGGTCACCGCCACCGCAGCGAACGTGTCCGATATCACCGAGGCTGCCCATCTGATGCGGCCCGATGACACTGCCGGGTGGGGCGATGCCGGTTACCTGGGTGTCGACAAACGCGAGGAGATCACCGGCGATCCCCACCTCGCCGGCGTCACCTGGCACATTGCAGCCCGCAAGAGCCAGTTGGCGAGGATGCATCCTCATGAGCGGGCGATCGAGTCCCGCAAGGCCGGGGTGCGGGCCAAGGTCGAGCACGCGTTCCTGATCGTCAAACGAGACTTCGGGTTCACCAAGACCCGCTACCGCGGCCTGGCGAAGAATCTCCATCGTCTCCACGTCGCGTTCGCGTTGGCGAACTGGCTGATGCGGGCACGTGCCGTCGCTCTCACCACGGCGGCGGCATAGCGTCAGCCTGCCCGAAACCGCCCCAACAGGCCCCCCGCAGCGAATCGATCAGCCGACAACGCCCACACCCAACCCCTCCAAGAGCACGATCACCGTCACTCACGCCACGAATGGCACGTTGATCAGCGGTTCCCTAGCCGCAAAAGGTCTCGACGTAGAGGATGTAAGTGCCTCCCGGCAAGGGGGCGTGTGACCCTGGTCTCGACTGGCGTACCCCCGGAAGGGGTCTGCCTTGGGTTTGATCCGTCCACGACCCTCTTGCCGTGGGGTGACCTGCGAGAGCGCCGGTCGAAGGCCTTGCATGACTTCATATGAGCCTGGTCAGCCTCATCAACGTCTTGTCTGCTCGGCCTCCGACCGGCGTGCCCACCATCAGGAAGGCATTCCACCATCATGACAACAACCACCACTGGCCGCGACACCTCGGTCGTCGCGGGAGTCGACACACACAAGGACACCCACCACGTTGCCGTGCTCGCCGTCGGCACCGGTGCCCGGCTCGGGGACCTGAAGGTTCCCGCGACCCCGGCAGGCTACGACCAACTCCTCAGTTTCGTCGCGTCGTTCGGCGCGATCAGGTTGATCGGTATCGAGGGCACAAGCTCCTACGGTGCCGGCCTTGCCCGGTCCCTGGCTACGGCAGGGGTGTCGATTCGTGAGGTGATCCGCCCCAAACGCGCTCAACGGCGGCGCGGGAAGTCGGACCCGATCGACGCCTACGCTGCCGCGGCGCAGGCCCTAGCCGAACCCGAGACCCTGCCGGTCGCGAAAACCAACGACGGGCCGGTCGAGCAGATCCGGGTACTCATGGCGGTCCGCCGCTCCGCGATGAAGGCCCGCGTCGCCGCGCACCGACAAATCACCTGCCTGCTGATCACCGCACCAGAGGCCCTCAAAGCCCGCTTCACCGACCTGACCGGCAACCGCCTGATCGACACCCTCGCCACCACCCGGCCCGGACCCGCAACCACCAGCGTGTCCGCCGCGACCGGGCAAGCGTTACGCCGCCTCGCCCGCCGCCACCAGAACCTCACCGCCGAGATCGACGAGATCGACACCGAACTACACACCCTGACCATCCAGGCCGCACCCACGATGCTCGCCACCAAGGGCTACGGCGTGATCACCACCGCGACCCTGCTGATCAGCGCGGGCGACAACCCCGACCGGCTACGCACCGAAGCATCCTTCGCCGCGCTCTGCGGTGCCGCACCGATCCCCGCCAGCTCCGGCAAAACCACCCGGCACCGCCTCAACCGAGGCGGTGACCGGCAGGGCAACTGGGCCCTGCACCAGATCGCGCTCGTCCGCCTGTCCACCGACACACGCACGAAAACCTACGCCGCCAAACTCCGGGCCGCCGGCAAAAGCAAGAAAGACGTCCTGCGCTGCCTGAAACGAGCGATCGCCCGCGAGGCCTGGCACCTCCTCGTCCACCCAACCCCGGCACCCCGCACCGACGACCTCAGAACCCTGCGCCACCAACGAGAACTCACCCTCACCCAAGTCGCCCAGCACCTCAGCACCGCACCCACCCGAATCAGCGAACTCGAACGCGGCACCCGTCCCGACATCCTCCTCAGCAACGCCTACCGCGAATACCTCACCGCCGCTTGACACCAATAGGAGCATCAAGCTCGACCAGCGCTTCCACGGCATACGCGTGGACCTGCTTGGGCTGGGGCCATTCGGGCCGAGCAACCGCACCACCGGAAACGACTCAGATGTCCACCGGTATGACGGCTCCCACTGGCACGCCCCGGCCGTAGATCGGCATGTCCATCAGCCGCCGGCGCAGCTTCTCGTCGCCGAGCCACATGCGCCGCAGCACCGCCCCCATCACCACCGGACGTGCCCGCACCCCGCCGTCGGTGATTTTGATGGCGATGCCCCGACCGTCGGGCAGGCCCGCTGCGTAGACCCCCTCGGCGCCGTCCTTGGCGATCATGCCGGGCACGCCCCGCATCAGGTCGGTGACGTCGCGTCCGGTGCCGCCGACCAGTTCGGGGTGGCTGCGCATCGCGTCGGCCACCTCTTTCTCGGCGCCGTCGGTGGCCTTGGCCAACTCGCCGAAGATGCGGGCCAGGCCCACCAGTGAGATCGCGTAGGCGGGGGCGCCGCAGCCGTCGATCGAGGTCCAGAACACGCGCTGGCCGAAGCCGCGGGTGGTCTCGATCACGGCCTGCTGGCAGGGGTGACCGCGGTTCAGGTAGGTGTCGCGCGACCAGTCGTTGAGCACCGCGGTGGCCAGCATGGCGGCGTGTTTGCCCGAGCAGTTCTGGGCCAGTGAGCTGGGCGGCCGGCCCTCGGCGATCCACTGGTTGCGCTGGGCGTCGATCAGCGGCAGATCGGGGGTGTTGCGCAGGTCGGCCTCGGTGAGGCCGGCACCGTGCAGCAGGTCGAGCACCGCCTGCAGGTGCATGGGTTCGCCCGAGTGGCTGGCGCAGGCAATGGCCAGCTGGTCGGGCGGCACCTGCAGCCCGCAGCGCACCATCGCCAGGGCCTGAATCGGCTTCAGCGACGAGCGGGGCAGAACGTGACTGTCGTAGTCACCGCGCGAATACGACACCGAGCCGTCCGATCGGGTGACCACCACGATGCCGCGGTGGGTCGATTCGACGAACCCGTTGCGCACCACCTGCGCGACCACCGGAGGGTCGCCGACATTCACCACGCCCGGAGTCTAGCGACCACAGGGCGAGCTCAACCGCCGGTTGGACGTTGCTCGCGTTCAGTGACGTTGCTCGCGTCCGGACGCGAGCAACGAGCGCTATCGCGAGCAACGACGTCAGGGGCGCGTGAGCGGCCCATCGCTAACTTGAGCGCCAGAAACCGCACCGCCGTCGCCACCGCGTTGGCTGCCCCGAGCACGAGCACCTCGACCAGCCTGGATGCGTCCGCCGCCAACAGATGCAGCAGGGCCAGCGAGCCGCTGGTCAGCCCGAGGGCCACCACGAAGGCAACCAGGCCGACGACGTGGTGGCCGAACAGTCCGTCGTTGCCGCGCACGCCGAAGGTGAACACCCGGTTCGCCGCGGTGTTGGCCACCGCGGTGAGCGCCAGGGCGGTCAGGTTGGCGGCCTGGGCGTCCAGGCCCAAGCGCAGCAGCACGTACAGGACGAAGTACGCCAGCGTGGACGCCACGCCCACGGCCCCGAACCGCAGCATCTGCCCGAGCAGTCCCTGCGGAGCCGCCGCGGCCGGCAGGGCGGGGCGGGCCAGTTCGGCCCGTACCACCGCGATCGGTATGTCACCCCTGGTCAGGCCCTTCATCAGCCGCCAGACGCCGCGCAGGTCTTCGGTCGCGGTGACGGCGATGTCGACGGTGGTGCCCGGGTCGTCCACCCAGTCGACCGGAACCTCGTGAATGCGCAGCCCGGCGCGCTGGGCGAGCACCAGCAACTCGGTGTCGAAGAACCAGTTGGTGTCTTGCACCAGGGGCAGCAAGCGGCGGGCCACGTCGCTGCGCATGGCCTTGAACCCGCACTGGGCGTCGCTGAACGACACCTGCAGGGCACCGCGCAGCATCAAGTTGTAACAGCGCGAGATGAACTCACGCTTCGGCCCGCGCACCACCCGCGACCCGGTGGCCAGCCTGCTGCCGATCGCCACGTCGGAGTGCCCCGACACCAATGGAGCCAGCAGCGGCAGCAGGGCGGCCAGGTCGGTGGAGAGGTCGACGTCCATGTAGGCCACCACATCGGCGTCGCTGGCCAGCCACACCTGTTTGAGTGCCCGGCCCCTGCCCTTCGCTGCCAGATGGACGACGCCCACGCCGTCCAGTTCGGCGGCCAGCCGGCCCGCGATCGCCAACGTGTCGTCGGTGGACGCGTTGTCGGCGATCGTCACCCGGTAGCGATAGGGCAGTTCGTGCGCCAGGTAGCCGGTGAGCCGGCGAACAGAGGCCTCGAGATCGGCCGCCTCGTTGTACACGGGCACCACGATCTCGACCACGGCCCGCTTGGTGGTGGCCCGGTGCGTACCCTGCCCCGGCTTCATGGTGAGCGTCATCGCGGCCTCACTTGGCTGCCGTCAGGTCGTAGACGGTGGTGCCGCCGACGGTGGTGGCGGTGTAGTTCTCGGCCACCCATTCGGCGATCTGCGAGGCGGCGTTGCTACCGCCGTTCTGGCCGCCGAAGTTGCCGCCGCCG
This sequence comes from Micropruina glycogenica, assembly GCF_900289045.1. GTDB lineage: Bacteria > Actinomycetota > Actinomycetes > Propionibacteriales > Propionibacteriaceae > Micropruina > Micropruina glycogenica. The sequence goes on along the minus strand of NZ_LT985188.1, from coordinate 2,277,984 downwards.
ATGAAGTAGTGAATCCGGCCCGCGGCCACGTAGGCCTGGAACTGCTCCAGCGTCGGCGAGGGGTCGGAGCCGTTGAAGCCGCCGATCGCCATCACCGCCGAACCCGACGCCAACTGGTAACTGGCGGCGTTCTGGGCGCCCGTGGTGGCCGCCACCCAGGTGTAGCCGTCGGCGTCGGTGGTCAGCATCGTGAGCAGTTGGGACGACACGTTCGCGCCGTTGATCAGCCCGCCCATGCCGCCGCCGCGGGTTGCACTGCCGCGTGTGGACGAGCCGGTGCCGTTCTGATTCTGGCCGGGAGGCTGACCCTGGCCGCCGGGACGTCCGCCACCGTTCGGACCGCCGCCCGTGCCGGTGCTGCCAGAGATGCCGGTGCGGGCCGGCCCGGCGGTGACGATCGAACCGGTGTGCGGGGTCGCGGCGGTGTTCAACGAGTAGGCGGCGGGGCCGGCCAGTCCGGCGACGATCGAGGCGCTGATCGCGAGGGTTTGCAGGGTGCGGCCGACGCCGCGTCCGAACAAGAACAGCGCGGCGCAAGCCACCAGCACGGCGCCGGCGACGATGGACGTGGTGAGGTACACCCCGCCCGCGACGCGGGCCAGGGCGATGCCCCAGGCGGCGCTGACGACGGCGGCCAGCGCGAGCGACCCGCGTCCGACCCAAGTGTCGCGATGGGTCCAGGCCAGTGCCCCGCCGATCGCCAGCGTGCCACCGATCGCCGGAGCCAGGGCGACGGTGTAGTAGTCGTGGTAGATGCCGGCCATGTAGCTGAACACGGCGATGTTGATGACCAGCCAGCTCGCGAACAGCGCCAGCGCACCGGCCGTGCGGGTGCGTGCGGTCTCGACCCCGCTGCGCAGGGTGGTGCCCCAACCGCGGCGTCCGAGCAGTACGAAACCGGCCACGGCCAGCAGCAGGGCGGCCGGAATCAGCCACGACACCATTTCGCCCGACAGGGTGACGAACATGCGGCCGATGCCGATCTGACCCCACCGGCCCGACGCGTTGCCGACCGAGCCGGTCTCGTCGCCGTTCAGCCGACCCAACCCGTTGTAGCCGAAGGTCAGTTCGAGAATCGAGTTTGTCTGCGAGCCGCCGATGTAGGGCCGCCACGAGGCGGGGACCAGTTCGACGATGGCGATCCACCAGCCGAAGGTCACCACCATAGCCGCGAACGCAATCAGCAGGTCGACGATCTTCTTGCGCCACGAGGCGGGGGCGGCGACGGCGTAGGCCAGCACCAGCGACGGCAGAATCACGAACGCCTGCAGCATCTTGGCCAGAAACCCGAGGCCCACCAGGGCACCGGCCAGGGCCAGCTTCTTGCGCGACGCCGTCTCGGCCGCGCGCAGGGTGACGGCCGCGGCGGCCACGTAGCAGAACACCATCAGCGCGTCGGGGTTGTTGAACCGGAACATCAGCGTGGCCGCGGGGGTGAGCGCGAACGCCAGGGCCGCCACGATGCCGGCCCAGTGGGCGCGGTTGGGCGAGCCCGAGCGGGCCAGCGACCGGCGGACGGTGCCGTAGAGGATCCAGGCCGAGCCGACGCCGAGCAGCGCCTGCGGCAGCAGAATGCTCCACGAGCTCAGGCCGAAGATGCGCACCGACAGCGCCATCAGCCACAGCGAGCCCGGCGTCTTGTCGACGGTGATCGAGTTGCCGGCGTCCAGCGAGCCGTAGAAGAAGGCCTTCCACGACTCGGCGCCGGCCTGCACCGCCGCGGAGTAGAACGAGTTCGCGTACCCCGAGGCGGCAAGGTTCCAGGTGTAGAGGGCCAGCACGGCGAGCAGCGTCACGGCCAGCGAAACCCGGCGGACGACGGGCGAAAAGGCTCGCGAAGGTCGTCCGGCCGTGGCGGCGGGGGTGCCCGACGTCGGGGGAGTGCCGTCCGGGGCGGTTGGTCTGCCCGCGTCGGTATCGATGATTGCAGTGGTCACGCACCCACGGTGTGTGCCGGCTCTGTCCGGGCCCTGGGGTGTCGCTGTGGTGCTGCTGTCAGGGGGTGGCGCACGTTGGGGACGGTTCCCATCTCGCGCCACCTGCGTGGTTGGCGCGAGTTCGGAACCGTCCCCATCTCGCGCCACTCGGCTCGTTCCTGTGGACTCATGTCAAGATGCCCGCTTGGGTTGGGTCGTTGACTCATTTCGTTTTGCCCGCGTCATTTTTGTTCGGGATAGGTAGACGTGGTTGCGTTTGGCTGCTTTGAGGATGGTGCCGCGGCGGCGGGCGAGTTCGAGCAGGTTGCGTTGGATGAGGTCGATGTCTCGGCGTAGTTGGGCCGGGTTGGCCTGGGTGATGCGACTGTCAAGGTGTCGCCGGTCCTGGTCGTCGAGGACGGTGGGGTGGTCACGGAGCAGCCGGCCGGCCGGGGTGGTGGCGGTGTCGTAGGTCTTGGTGACTTTCGCTCCGGTGCGGGTCTTGGTTTTCAGCTTCTGTTGCGGGGTGAACAGGTTGGACAGTTCAGCGGCCAGGGGCCATAGCTGGTTGAGCAGGTCGAGTTCCCGGCTGGTGTCGTAGCGGTAGTAGCCGACGTTGCGGCGGACTCTGGTCCAGTTCTTCTGTTCGATGTGGGCTTGGTCGTTGGAATGGTTCGGGCGGCCGCGGGTGAACGTGATCTCACGGGTGTTGCACCAGCTCATCAGGTGGTGGTTAATGAACTCGGAGCCGTTGTCAGAGTGGACGCCCACGATCGCGAACGGGAACCGGAGGGCGAGTTGCTCCAGCCCGGTGGCCACGATCCTTTCGCCCTTGGACTTCACGGTGATGGTTTCGGTCCAACCGGTAGCCACGTCGACAGCGTCCAGGCTGTAGTGGAAGTGGCCGTTGTTGTCGCCGCCGTCGTGACCGACCAGATCGATCTCGATGAACCCTGGCTGGGTGTCGTCCCACTCGTGCCAGGTCTTCAGCGGGATCGACGATTTCAACAGCGATCCGGGGCGGGTCAAGGACCGGCCCTTGAGGTTGCCGACCAGCCCGAGCCGGTAGGGCCGCAATCGGCGATCGATGGTCGCCGCCGACATGGCCAGCAGTGCGTCGATGACTTCGGGTGTCGCGTTCAGCTCGCCCTTGGCGACCAGGCTCGCGACCAGGACCGGCAGCGCTGGGCGCACGATCTTGCCGCTGGGTCCGTCCAGCACCGCCCAGCACACCGCCAAGGCGTCGATCACCTCAGGTCCGTAGCGGAACACAGGCTCGCGGGGCCTGCGTGGCCGGTTCACGTCCACACCGGCGACCGCTGCCCGGATCATCTTGCGGGCATGGTCTCGATGCCAGCCGTTGACCGCGACCAGATGATCCAAAATGGTCGACTTCTCAGCCTTGGTCGCCTTCGGCCACGCCTTGACCTGGCTCGCCAGCACAGCCTTCCGTTGCCTCATCGTCAGCCCCATCCCCGCAGCCTGACCCACGCGGGCATTCTCAGATGAGTCAACGACCCCACCCACGCGGGCATTCAGCACGAGTCAACTCGTCGTTTTGACCCGACCCGAGGTCGGCAGGTAATCTAAATCGCTGTTGCGCTGAGGTCTGCCGGCTGGCAGATCCCGCACCGCCGACAAACTGTTATCAACTGGAAGTGGTCCACGAGCGTGTCTACGTACAGCCCCAAGTCGGGTGAGGTCACCCGTAACTGGCATGTGATCGATGCCTCCGATGTCGTTCTCGGACGCCTCGCCGTCACGGCTGCCACGCTGCTGCGCGGCAAGCACAAGGCACAGTTCGCACCGCACCTCGACACGGGCGACTTCGTGATCGTGGTCAACGCGTCCAAGATCGCCCTGACCGGCAACAAGGCCACCGACAAGCTGGCTCACCGCCACTCCGGACGTCCGGGCGGCCTCAAGTCGGTGCCCTACGGCGAACTGCTGGCCACCGACCCCCGGCACGCCGTCGAGCGCGCCGTGTGGGGCATGCTGCCCAAGAACAAGCTCAGCCGTCAGCTGATCAAGAAGCTCAAGGTCTACTCGGGCCCCGAGCACCCGCACAGCGCGCAGCAGCCGCAGCCGTACGAAATCACCCAGATCGCTCAGTGAGAGCCGAAGGAAGCACAGTGACCGAAGCCGTCGAGACCACCGAGGAACTCGCCCCCTTCACCGAGGGTGACCGTGAGATTGCCTACCGCGCCGAGGCCGTGGCGTCGTCCGCAGCCCCGGGTGAGCGCCCGGCCGTGATCGGCGCCGCCGACGCGACCGGTCGCCGCAAAGAGGCCATCGCCCGCGTGCGGCTGACCCCGGGCACGGGCCAATTCCGCATCAACGGTCGCTCGCTCGAGGAGTACTTCCCGAACAAGCTGCACCAGCAGACGGTCAACGAGCCCTTCGAGACCGCCGCGGTCGCCGGCAGCTACGACGTGGTCGCCAAGATCGTCGGCGGCGGTGTCACCGGTCAGGCCGGTGCGCTGCGCCTGGGCATCGCCCGTGCGCTCAACGCCGTCGACGCCGAGGCGTCCCGTCCGGCCCTGAAGAAGGCCGGTCTGCTCACCCGCGACGCGCGGGTGAAGGAACGCAAGAAGGCCGGTCTGAAGAAGGCCCGCAAGGCTCCGCAGTACAGCAAGCGCTGATCGGCCCATGGCTCGACTGTTCGGCACCGACGGTGTCCGGGGCAGAGCCAACGCCGACCTGACCGCCGAACTGGCCCTCGACCTCGCTGTCGCCGCCGCCCACGTGTTGGGCGAGGCGGGCGTGTTCGAGGGCCGTCGGCCGTTCGCGGTGGTCGGGCGCGACACCCGCGCCTCGGGTGAGTTTCTCGAAGCCGCAGTGGTCGCGGGGCTCGCCTCCGCAGGGGTTGACGTGGTCAGGCTGGGCGTGGTGCCGACGCCCGGCGTCGCTTATCTCACCGGCGCTCTGGACGCCGATCTGGGCGTGATGCTCTCGGCCAGCCACAACCCGATGCCCGACAACGGCATCAAGTTCTTCGCCCGCGGCGGGGTGAAGCTCGACGACACCGTAGAAGACGCCATCGAAGAGCGGCTCGGCGAGGCGTGGACGCGTCCCACCGGCGCCGAGGTCGGGCGGGTGCGCGACGACACCGGTGCCGTCGAGGGCTACGTCGCACACCTGGTCAGCAGCCTCGGTGCCGACGCGTCGCTGGCCCCGCTCAAGGTCGTGATCGACACCGCCAACGGTGCCGCCTCGCTCACTGCGCTGGCCGCGTTCGATGCGCAGGGCGCCGAGGTGGTACCCCTGCACGCGGCCCCCGACGGGCTCAACATCAACGACAACTGCGGCTCGACCCATCTGGAGTCGTTGCAGGCCGCCGTGCTCGAGCACGGTGCCGACCTGGGCATCGGCCTCGACGGCGACGCCGACCGCTGCCTCGCGGTGGACGCCGTCGGCCAGATCGTCGACGGCGACCAGATTCTGGCCATTCTGGCGATCGCCATGAAAGAAGACCACGCATTGCACAGCGACACGGTGGTGGCCACCGTGATGAGCAACCTCGGCTTCGTGATCGCCATGCGCGAACGCGGCATCAGGGTCGATCAGGCCAAGGTCGGCGACCGGTACGTGCTCGAGTCCATGAACGCCAACGGCTTCACCCTCGGTGGTGAGCAGTCGGGCCACGTGATCATGAGCGAGTTCGCCACCACCGGCGACGGCGTGCTGACCGCCCTGCACCTGGCCGCCCGCATGGCGCGCACCGGCAAGCCGCTGGCCGAACTGGCCGGCGTGATGACCAGGTTGCCGCAGGTGATGATCAACGTGCCCGACGTGAACAAGGTGCGCGCGGGGCTCGACCCGGTGTTGCAGCAGGCGGTCACCGCGGCGTCCCGCGAGCTGGGCGACACCGGACGGGTGCTGCTGCGGCCGTCCGGCACCGAACCTCTGGTGCGGGTGATGGTCGAGGCCGGAACCCATGAGCAGGCCCAAGAGATCGCCGAGCGCCTAGTGGGCGTGGTGAAGGAGCGACTGGCGCTGTAGGCCGCCGGTCGAACCCCACCGCTGGTCGAGCTTGTCGAGACCCGTTCCGTCGGTCGAGCTTGTCGAGGCCCGTCTGTTGCCGCGGAGCGGACGCGCCCCTGCCCCGCCCTTCCGAGACTGCTCGGCGAGCGCCTCGCAACGCGCAAACACTCGACCCGCCCCTTACAGGGGCCCCCCGCTCCGCTTTGATCTCGCGTTGCCGCACACCGTCATCCCGGCGAACGCCGGGATCTCGCAACCTGAGTGAGCGTTCGGGTTGCGTTGTGAGATCCCGGGTCAAGCCCGGGATGACGGTGGTTTCGTCGGTCGAGCTTGTGGATACCCGAGTCGGAGCACGGGGTGTCCACCCCTCTGACTTGCCGATCGGACGCCCCGCGGAAGTCGGCGTGTTAAATCTTTGCGACAGAAGCGCTGTGTGTGTGAGATTCCGCAATTCGGCAGTGAGATCTTCTCGATTTTCTGCGTCCCGCAGGACTAGGCTGCCGCCCACCTCACGAGGCCGGACGTTTCACCGTGTTTTCACCCCGCACCACCCGTCCCCCCGCCGGCCGCGAGGCTGCCGAGACAAGGAGCGGTAGACAATGACAGATACCAAATCCCCCCACACATCTTCGTTGGACGCCGAGCAGGTCGGCTACAAACAAACCCTGGGCCGCCGGCACGTGCAGATGATCGCCATCGGTGGCGCCATCGGCACCGGCCTCTTTCTGGGCTCGGCCTCGCGGCTGCACAACACCGGTCCTGCCCTGGTGCTCAGCTACGCGTTCGTCGGCCTGATCGCCTATTTCTTGATGCGCTCCCTGGGCGAGCTGGTGCTGCACCGGCCCACGTCGGGTGCCTTCGTTTCGTACATGCGCGAGTTCTTCGGTGAACGGTGGGCCTTCGTCACCGGCTGGGTCTACTGGGGCAACTGGGCGCTGACCGGCATCGCCGACCTTTCGGCAGTCGGTCTCTACATGCAGTACTGGTTCCCGAACCTCGACACCTGGATCACCGTGCTGGTCGGCCTGGTCGTGGTGCTGCTGGTCAACCTGATGTCGGCCAAGGCGTTCGGCGAGTTCGAGTTCTGGGCCGCCATTCTCAAGGTGGGCGCCATCGGTGTCTTTCTCGTGGTGGGCCTCGTGGTGGTCATCGGCGGTCTCGAGATCGGCGGCCACAAGGCCGGCTTCCACAACCTCTGGAGCAACCCCGGCGGCTTCTGGCCCACCGAGGCGCCCTACGTCTGGTACGGCCCGCTGCTGGTGATGTCGGGCGTCGTGTTCGCCTACGCCGCCATCGAGATGGTGGGCGTCGCGGCCGGCGAGATGCAGAACGCGGCCCGCGAGGTGCCCAAGGCCGTCAACGCCGTCATTCTGCGCATCGCGGTGTTCTACGTCGGCTCGCTGCTGCTGCTGGTGTCGATGCTGCCGACCTCTGACTACAAGCCCGGCATCAGCCCGTTCGTCACCGTGTTCGAGCAACTCGGCATGAACTGGATGAGCGCGGCGATTCAGGCGATTCTGATCGTCGCCGCCATGTCGAGCCTGAACGCCGGCATGTTCTCGACCGGACGGGTGCTGCGCAGCCTGGGCATGTCGCAGCAGGCGCCCAAGTTCACCCTCAAGATGAGCGAGTCGGGCGTGCCGTGGGCGGGCATCGTGATGACCGCCTGCGTGATGGCCCTGGGTGCGGTGCTCAACGCGTTCGTACCCGACGCCTTCGAGCTGGCCCTCGAAGCCACCGCGGTGATGATCGTGTTCACCTGGGGCACGATCTTCGCCTGTCAGTTGCGGCTGCGCAGCCTGATCAACAAGGGCGTCATTCCACCCACACCGTTCCCGGCGCCCGGCTACCCGTGGACGTCGTACATCGGCCTCGGCTTCCTGGTGTTCGTGCTGGTCGGCATCGCCATCTCGGGCTGGCAGAGCTCACCGGACTTCTTCCACAAGATCAACTTCCTGGTGGTGGTGTTCGGCATTCCGGCGCTGGCCGGCCTGCTGGCGCTCGGCTGGTTCCTGGTGAAACCGAGAGTGATCGCCAACACGGACGGCCGCATCGAGTCGGTCTGGACCGACACGGGCCCCCGCTACGGCACCGCCACCGTGGCCGATCCCATCGACGACACCCCCAGTCACTGAGCGTCCGGAAGGAGCCAGACATGAAAACCTCCAGCTACCTCGGCCGGTTCGCGGCCGCAGGCGCGGCATTGACCGTGCTGCTCACCGGCTGCACCTCGAGCGGCAGCGTCAAAGACCCCACCCCGGTGGCCGGCGCGACCACGTTCAGCAGCCTGCGCATCGGCATCAGCTTCGACCAGCCAGGCATCGGCGTGGCCACGGCCGGCACCGAGTCGAACGGGGTCACCACCGGAACCGACCCGAAGGGCTTCGACGTCGACACCGCCACCTACGTGGCCAAGGCGCTCGGCGTGCAACCGACGTCCATCACCTGGGTGAAGGCCGACCCGGTCGATCGCGAGAACCTGATCGAACAGGGCAAGGTCGACATGGTGGTGTCGAGCTACACCATCAACGACGCCCGCAACGCGCGGGTCGACTTCGCCGGCCCGTACTTCATCGCGCACCAGGACCTGCTGGTGCGGCGCAACGACGAAGAACTCACCAGCGTCGACCGGCTGAGCGGACGCACCCTGTGTGCGGCCGCCAACACCACCTCGGCGACCAACATCGTGGCTCGCTACCACGGCGAGGTGGCGCTGGTGCAGCCCAACACCTTCAGCGAATGCGTGAAGATGCTGGCCGACGGGGACGTCGACGCGGTGACCACCGACGACGTCATTCTGGCCGGCTTCGCCGCGCAGCCGCAGTACAAGGGCGTGCTCAAGGTGGTCGGCAAGGGGTTCTCGGACGAGCCGTACGGCATCGCGGTGAAGAAGGGCTCGACCGAACTGGTGAACCAGATCAACCAGGCCCTCACCGCCTACATCAAGGACGGCTCGTGGCTGGCCTCGCTGCAGGCCAACGTGGGCCCGTCCGGTTACAAGATTCCGAACCCGCCCACCCCGGGCTCGTGAAAGCCGGGCTCGTGCACCCCACACTGAGCGCATGAACGCAGCAGCCGTCCTAGCGGTCGCGCCACCCTTCGACCTGCTGCCCAAGCGGGTGCGCACCACCCTGATCGCGGCCTCGCAGGAGCGCCGGTTCGAGGCCGGCGAGCTGATTCTGGACGCCTTTCGCACCACCCCCGCACAGGTCGGCGTGCTGCTCGCCGGCGCGGTCGAGCTGTGGGTCGAGGGCGAGCGGGCCGAGGCTCAGAGCGCACCCGACGAGCCCGACCTGCGGTTGGGCGCCGGAGCCGTGTTCGGCCTGGACGCCTCGCTGACCGGCCGGGCGATCGGGCCCCGGGTGGTGGCCGCGGAAGCGTCCACCGTGCTGCTGGTGCCCGCGGCCGACGTCGAGCGGGCGATGGCCGACGGGGCCGGCGAGGCACCCGACCGATCGGGACGGCACGCGCTGGTGCTCACGCCGCCGCATCTTCGGGTGGACGACCTGCTGACCACGCGGCCGTTGGTGCTGCCCGCGGGTCTGAGCGTGCAACAGGTCGCGGCTGCGCTCACCGAGCAGGGCGGCGAGGGCCTGGCGGCGATCCGGCGCGAGGACGGCACGCTGGGCGTGATCACCGATCGCAGCCTGCGCGAACAGGTGCTGGCCGCCGGGCTGCCGGGGTCGGTGCCGATCGAACAGGTGTTGGTCACCGACCTGCCGCGGGTCACCAGCGGAGCCTCTGCCGCCGAGGCCTTGGCCCTGCTGCTCGACAGCCGCGCGGCCAGGGTGCTGGTGCTCGATGAGGCGGGCGACCTGCTCGGCTGCGTCGACCGCGGCGACCTGATCGCGTCGGCCGCGGCGCCGGGGGTGGCGCTCAACGAGCGCCTGCTGCGGGCCGGCTCGGTCGACGAGGTGCAGCAACTGGCCGCCCGGCTGCCCGGCCTGCTCGGCGACCTGCTCGACGGTGGGCTGTCGTCGGCAGGCGTGCTGAGCGTGTACTCGACGCTGGTCGACTCGGTGGCCCGACGGGTGCTCGACCTGGTGTTCGAGGCCCACCCCGGCCTCGATCCCGACGGCTTCACCTGGCTGGCGCTGGGCAGCAACGGCCGGCGCGAGACCACGCTCAGTTCGGACGTCGACTCGGCCGCGGTCTTCCCCGACGGCACCTCGCAGGGCGAGATCGACCGGTACCGGCAGGTGTTCGCCGAGGTCACCACCGCGCTCAGCGGGGCCGGTCTCGGCGCCGACAGCCACGGCGCCACGGCGGCGCACCAGAACTTCGCCCGCACCGCGTCCGACTGGCGGCAGAGCGCCGAGACCTGGCTGGCCGACCCGGTCGCAGCCCAGGGCGCCACCATGGCGTCGCTGCTGCTGGACGCCCGCTCGATTCACGGCCGCACCGAGCTGGTCAAGGTGACCGACCTGTTCGCCGGGCTGCGGCGCAGCACCGGCACCATGCGGCTGCTGCTCAGCGAGTCGCTGGCCAAGCGGGCCAAGGTGCGCCGGCTCGAGACGCTGTTTCTGCACCGGCACCCGTTCGACATCAAGCAGCACGCCCTGCTGCCGATCGTGAACCTGGCCCGCTTCGCCGCCCTGGCCATCGGCAGCCCGGCGCTGCCGACCGCCGAACGGCTGCGGGCCGCCTCCGGATCGACGATGCTGCCCGAGCGGCAGGCGCGCACCCTGGTCGAGGTGTACGGGGTGCTGCAGTCGATTCGGCTGCGGCATCAGCTGCGGCAGGTGCAGCAGGGCCGGCCGGCCACCGACATCGTCGACCTCGGGCAGGTGTCAGCGATCGACCAGAGCGTGATTCTGCGGGCCGTGCGCGAGATCGCGGCGGTGCAGAAGCGGGTCTTCAACATCAGCCGCTACGAAGAGCCGGACGAGTGGCTGCGCCCCGAATCGGACGGCGGTGGTGCTTGAGTCGGGTGAGCCGTCAGCCGTGACCGGAGCGCGGGTGGCGGTGCTCGGTGACGTGGGCGGACACCTCGCCGCGCTGCGCGCCGAGCTGACCCGGCTGGGGGTGCCCGACGGGGGCGACGGGCCGATTCCGGCCGACCTGACCGTGGTGCAGGTCGGCGATCTGGTGCACCGCGGGCCCGAATCGGACGCGGTCGTGGCGCTGGTCGACCGACATCTGAGCGCAACGCCCCGGCGCTGGCTGCAGGTGGTGGGCAATCACGAGGCGTTCTACCTGCGCCGCCGGCAGTTCAGTTGGCACACGCCGATCGCCCGGCCGGCCGCCCGCACGCTGCGCCGATGGTGGCGCGGCAGGCTGATGGTGCCGGCGGTGGCGATCGAGAGCGGGGGAGAGTCGTTTCTGATCACCCACGCCGGGGTGACCAGGAACTTCTGGGTTGAGGTGCTCGGCTCGCCGGCTTCCGCGGCGACGGCGGCACAGCGGCTGAACGCCCTGGCGCGAACCCGGCCCCGGGCGCTGTTCCGGCCGGGAGCGGCGATGATGTGGCGGCGTCCGACACCGCTGGCCGGGCCGATCTGGGCGCTGGCCACCGCCGAACTGCTGCCCAGCTGGCTCGACCACCCGGTGCCGTTCAGCCAGGTGTACGGGCACTCGTCGCTGGTCGACTGGCGTACCGGTGAACTGCGCGTCGCCGATTTGGTGGGTGACGAGCGGGTCCGGCTCGACCAGCGCGCGAAGCACGTCAGCGTCACCCTGCCAGGGGGACGCCTGGTCGGCGTCGACCCCGGCGACGAGTCCCTGGCCGTGGACGACTGGCACGCATTCGTGCTGTGACGCCCAAGCCGTCATCCCGGCGACCATCTAACGGGCCTCGAGCGAACCTCGTCATCCCGGCGAAAGCCGGGATCTCCAAACGGAAGGGGTCTCGACAAGCTCCAGCGGTAGGGTGCAGCGGTGACCAACCGCCCCTTCCGTCAGGTCGACGTCTTCGGCAGTCGAGACTTCAGCGGCAACCCGCTCGCGGCCGTGCTCGACGCCGAGGGATTGTCGGACGACGACCTGCGCCGCATCTCGGTGTGGACGAACCTCTCGGAATGCACCTTCGTGCTGCCGCCCACCATCCCCGATGCCGACTACCGGGTACGCATCTTCAGCCTCGCCAACGAGCTGCCGTTCGCCGGCCACCCCACGCTGGGCACCGCACGCACCGTTGCCGAGGCCGATATCGCGGCCCGCGTGGTGGTCAACGCCGCCGGCGTCTGGGCGGCCCACGTACAGCATCTCGCCGGTGCCATGAGAACCGTCCCCGATCCTGCTCAGCGGTGCGCCGAGCCGACCGCTCTCACACCTTGCGGATGCGCACCCAGGTCACTGCGTGGTTCTCGCCCTTGCGCAGGATCGCCGTGGCCCGTCCGCGGGTCGGCCTGATGTTCAGCTCGAGGTTCGGCCCGTTGATGGTGTCCCAGAAGGTGCCGGCGGTGCTCAGCGCCTCGGCCTCCGACATCTCGGCGTAGCGCCTGAAGAACGACTTCGGGTCGCGAAACGCGGTGGCCCGCAACGCGAAGAACCGGTCGATGTACCACTGCCTGATGAACGACGTGCGGGCGTCGACGTACACGGTGAAGTCGAAGAAGTCGCTGACCGCCAGTGCCGTCGTGCCGTCGGAGCGCCGACGCGCCGGCTGCAGCACGTTCAGCCCTTCGACGATCAGAATGTCGGGTTCGCCGATGACGATGCGCTCATCGGGCACGATGTCGTAGATCAGGTGCGAGTACACCGGGGCGGTCACGTCACTCTTGCCCGACTTCACGTCGATCACGAACTGCAGCAGCGCCGCCCGGTCGTACGACTCGGGAAACCCCTTGCGGTGCGCGATACCCATGGCTTCGAGCAGGTGGTTGGGGTACAGAAAGCCGTCGGTGGTGATCAGCTCGACCTTCGGCCGGCGCGGCCCGCGCGCCAGCAATTCCTGCAGCAGCCTAGCCGTGGTCGACTTGCCCACGGCGACCGATCCGGCCACCCCGATCACGAACGGAACCTGCTTGTCGTTGAGCCCGAGAAAGTCGTGGGACGAGCTGAACAGTGCGTTGGTGCGCTCCCAGTACAGGTTCAGCAACTGGGTCAGCGGGTGGTACACCTCCAGCACCTCGGCGTGGTCGGTGGGGTCGCCGAGGCCGCGCAGCCGGGCCAGGGTGTCGGAGTCGAGCGTCCACGGAATGGTGTCGGCGAGGTCGGCCCACTGCCGGCGGCTCAGCGCCACGTACGGTCCGTACGGGTCGTCCTCGGGCGCGATCGTCAGCCCCGGCGGCACGATGAACTGTTGTGGATCCATGAGCTCCTCGCTGCTGGCTGCCCTGCCTGGTGGTAACAGTGTGCTGGTCGAAGCGGTTGTCGGCCAGTAAACGGGTATTCCGGCGTCGCCACATCGTCTGAGCGCCCGGCGGCCAAACGGTAAGGTTCGGGCCATGTGCGGAATCATCGGTTACGTCGGTCCACGCGAGGCGAGCCGGGTGGTGGTCGAGGGCCTGCGCCGCATGGAATACCGCGGGTACGACTCCGCCGGTGTGGCGGTGGTCACCGACGGCGCGCTCGAGGTGCGCAAGAAGGCCGGCAAGATCGTCAACCTCGACGCGGCGATCGCGGCCGACCCGCTGCCGCCCACCGGCCTGGGCATCGGGCACACGCGCTGGGCCACCCATGGCGGCCCCACCGACTACAACGCGCACCCGCACACCTCGGCGAACGGCCGCGTTGCGTTGATTCACAACGGCATCATCGAGAACTTCGCCCCGCTGCGGGCCGAGCTGGTTGCCCAGGGCGTGGCATTCACGTCCGAGACCGACACCGAGGTGGCCGCCCAGTTGCTCGGCCGCGAGGTCGAGGGCGGTGCCGACCTGGCCGACGCCATGCGTAGCGTCTGCCGCCAACTGCAGGGAGCGTTCACCCTGGTCGCCATCGACAGCGCCGAACCCGCCCGGTTGGTGGCGGCCCGGCGCAACTCGCCGCTGGTGGTCGGCCTGGGCGAGGGTGAGAACTTCGTCGCCTCGGACGTCTCGGCGTTCATCGAGTTCACCCGGCACGCCGTCGAGCTCGGTCAAGACCGGGTGGTCGACGTCACCGCCGACAGCTTCACCGTCACCGATTTCGACGGCACGCCTGCCGACAGCCACCCGTTCGAGGTCACCTGGGACCTCTCGGCGGCCGAGAAGCAGGGCTACGACTGGTTCATGCGCAAAGAGATCTACGAGCAGCCGCAGGCGGTGGCCGACACCCTGCTGGGCCGCTACAACGAAGACGGCTCGTTGAAGCTCGACGAGCTGCACATTCCCGAAGCCGAACTGCGCACCATCGACAAGATCATCATCGTGGCCTGCGGCACGGCCTACTACGCGGGCATGGTGGCCAAGTACGCCATCGAACACTGGACGCGCATCGCCTGCGAGGTCGAGATCGCGAGCGAGTTCCGTTACCGCGACCCGATCATCACCCCGCGCACCCTGGTGGTCACGCTCAGCCAGTCGGGTGAGACCGCCGACACCCTGATGGCCATTCGGCACGCCCGCGAGCAGGGCGCCAAGGTGATCGCGATCTGCAACACCAACGGCGCCACAATTCCGCGCGAGTCCGACGCCGTGATCTACACCCACGCCGGCCCCGAGATCGGCGTGGCGTCCACCAAGGGTTTTCTCACCCAGGTGGCCGCCTGCTATCTGCTCGGGCTGTATTTGGCGCAGGTGCGCGGCACCAAGTTCGGCGACGAGATCGCCGCGATCATGGGCGAGCTGGCCGCCACGCCGCCGCTGATCCAGCGGGTGCTCGACGAGATCGAGCCGATCAAGCAACTGGCCGCCAAGTACGCCGAGCAGAAGTCGGTGCTCTTTCTGGGCCGGCACGTGGGCTACCCCGTGGCGCTCGAGGGTGCGCTCAAGCTCAAAGAGATCGCCTACCTGCACGCCGAGGGCTTTCCGGCCGGTGAGCTCAAGCACGGCCCCATCGCGCTGGTCGAAAACCAGATCCCGATCTTCGTGGTGGTGCCGCCGCAGGGCCGGGACCAGCTGCACGACAAGGTGACCAGCAACATTCAAGAGGTACGCGCCCGCGGCGCGTTCACCATCGTGCTGGCCGAAGATGACGACGAAGAAGTCATCCCGTACGCAGACTTCCTGTTCCGGCTGCCAAAGGTGTCGACCCTGATGCAGCCGCTGGTGGCCACCGTGCCGCTGCAGATGTTCGCCTGCGAGCTGGCCTCGCTCAAGGGTTACGACGTCGATCAGCCGCGCAACCTGGCGAAGTCGGTCACGGTCGAGTGATCGTCGGCATCGGCATCGACGTCTGCCCAGTCGAACGGTTCGCCACCGCCGCCGAGAACGAGCGGCTGCTCGCCCGGCTGTTCACCCCCGCCGAGCGTGACTCGTCGATGAACCGCATGGCCGGACGCTTCGCCGCCAAAGAGGCCCTGGCCAAGGCGCTCGGAGCACCCCAGGGGCTGTCGTGGCACGACGTCGAGGTGCGCAAAGACGAACTGGGCAAACCGTTCTTCGACTACCACGGGTCGGTGGCGGCGCGGGTGGCCGAACTCGGCATCTCGACGGTCCATCTCTCGATCACCCACGACGCGGGCATCGCAGCGGCGGTGGTGGTCTGCGAGGCTTGAGCTCATGCGGCAGGTGTATCTGGCTGAGACCATCAGGGCGGCGGAAGAGCCGCTGCTGACGGCACTGCCGGGGGTGCTGATGCAGCGGGCCGGGACCGGGCTGGCGTCGGTGCTGTTGCGCGAACTGCGCGAGAAGGGCCGCGTCTACGGCGCCCGGGTGCTGCTGGTGGTCGGCTCGGGCAACAACGGCGGCGACGCGCTCTACGCCGGCGTCCGACTGCTCGGGCGCGGGGTGCGGGTGCGCGCCTGGTGCACCGGGTCGTCGGTGCACGAGTCGGCGTGGCGTGCCTTCGTGGCCGCCGGCGGTCGCGCGGTCGACGCCGTCGGGGCGCTGGCCGAACTGCCCACGAGCGACCTGGTGGTCGACGGCGTGCTCGGCATCGGCGGACGGGCGGGGTTGCGTGAGCCGGTGGCACTGTTCGCTCGCGCCTGTGCCGATGCGGGCGTGCCCGTCGTGGCGGTCGACCTGCCGTCCGGCCTGGCGGCCGACAGCCCATCGCTGGCCGAGCTTGTCGAGGCCTCGCCGGCAGGGGTGTCGACAAGCTCGACCAACGGTGGTGGGGTCTCGACTAGCTCGGCCGTTTCGACAAGCTCGGCCGAGGGTGGTGGGGTCTCGACGAGCTGGGCCGAGGGTGGTGGGGTCTCGACCAGCTCGGTCGACCGGGGCGTGGCGTCCCACTTCACTGCGGCACTCACCGTCACCTTCGGCGGCCTGAAGTTCTGCCACGTGCTCGAACCGGCCGCCTCGGCCTGCGGCCGGGTGGAGTTGATCGACATCGGCCTCGACTTGCCCACCGGCGATCTGCTGGCGTGGCAGCGCTCCGACCTGGCCGCCGCCTGGCCCTGGCCGGACGCCACCAGCGACAAGTACTCCCGCGGCGTGGTCGGCCTCGACACCGGCTCGGACGGCTACCCCGGCGCGGCGGTGCTGGGCATTTTGGGCGCGGTGCATGCCGGGGCCGGCATGGTGCGCTTCCAGGGTGCTGCGGCGGCGGTCGACCTGATCCGAGCGGCGGCCCCCAACGTGGTCTTCGGTGCCGGCCGGGTGCAGGCCCGGGTGCTGGGCAGCGGCTGGGGCGACCGGACGGACGGCGACCAGGTCGTGCGCCGAGCGCTGGACGAGGGCCTTCCGCTGGTGCTGGACGCCGAGGCCCTGCGGCACCTTCCGTCCGGTCCATTGGGGGAGCGGGTACTGCTCACCCCGCACGCCGGCGAACTCGCCCGGCTGCTCGGTCGCGAGCGGACGGAGGTAGAACGCGACCCGATCGACGCCGTGCGGACGGCCACCGCCAGGTTCGGCGCGGCCGTGCTGCTGAAGGGCGCAACCCAGTACGTCTGCGACCCGGCTGGGGAAATCTCGATCACCGTGCCCGGGCCCGCCTGGACGGCCCAGGCCGGCTCCGGCGACCTGCTGGCCGGAATCTGCGGCAGCCTGTTGGCGGCCGGTCTGAACCCCGGCCGGGCCGGGCTGGCGGCCGCGTCCGTTCAGGCTTTGGCTGCGGCCGATGCGCCCGGACCGCACCCTGTGCAGACGATTGCGGAAGCGCTTCCAGGGGTGGTAGCGTCCCTGGGCCTCTAGGGAACCGCTGATCAACGTGCCATTCGTGGCGTGAGTGACGGTGATCGTGCTCTTGGAGGGGTTGGGTGTGGGCGTTGTCGGCTGATCGATTCGCTGCGGGGGGCCTGTTGGGGCGGTTTCGGGCAGGCTGACGCTATGCCGCCGCCGTGGTGAGAGCGACGGCACGTGCCCGCATCAGCCAGTTCGCCAACGCGAACGCGACGTGGAGACGATGGAGATTCTTCGCCAGGCCGCGGTAGCGGGTCTTGGTGAACCCGAAGTCTCGTTTGACGATCAGGAACGCGTGCTCGACCTTGGCCCGCACCCCGGCCTTGCGGGACTCGATCGCCCGCTCATGAGGATGCATCCTCGCCAACTGGCTCTTGCGGGCTGCAATGTGCCAGGTGACGCCGGCGAGGTGGGGATCGCCGGTGATCTCCTCGCGTTTGTCGACACCCAGGTAACCGGCATCGCCCCACCCGGCAGTGTCATCGGGCCGCATCAGATGGGCAGCCTCGGTGATATCGGACACGTTCGCTGCGGTGGCGGTGACCGAGTGCACATATCCGGTGCCGGCATCGGTGCCGATGTGGGCCTTCATCCCGAAGTACCACTGATTGCCCTTGCGGGTCTGGTGCATCTCGGGATCCCTCGTGCCGGTGGCGTTCTTGGTCGACGACGGTGCCGCAATGATCGTGGCGTCCACGATCGTCCCGCCCCGCATGATCCAACCCTCACGCTCAAACAGGTCGTTCTGCGCCGCCAGCAGTCTCTGGCCAAGCTGATGCTTCTCCAACAGGTGACGAAAGTGCAGCAATGTGGTCGCGTCGGGCACCTGCTCCACCGTGAAGTCCACACCCAGGAACCGGCGCATCGCGAACGAGTCGTAGATCGCGTCCTCGACCCCCTCATCGGACAGGTTGAACCAGACCTGCAGCAAATACATGCGCAGCATCATCGCCAGCGGCTTCGCCTTCCGACCCGTCTTACCTGGCCGGTCCAGGTAGTAGTACGGCTCGATCAGATCGATCCACACCTGCCACGGGATCGTGGCCTCCATCTGCTCCAAGAACTGCTCACGTTTGGAAACCCGCCGACGATTGCCGTACTCGACATCGGCGAAAGAAGGCTGCTCGCTGTCCATACCCCAACAATTTCGCGTCCCAACAGCCGAAGCCAGCCACCGAACCGCACACCACAAAGATCAGCGCATCCCTAGGGAACCGCTGATCAACGTGCCATTCGTGGCGTGAGTGACGGTGATCGTGCTCTTGGAGGGGTTGGGTGTGGGCGTTGTCGGCTGATCGATTCGCTGCGGGGGGCCTGTTGGGGCGGTTTCGGGCAGGCTGACGCTATGCCGCCGCCGTGGTGAGAGCGACGGCACGTGCCCGCATCAGCCAGTTCGCCAACGCGAACGCGACGTGGAGACGATGGAGATTCTTCGCCAGGCCGCGGTAGCGGGTCTTGGTGAACCCGAAGTCTCGTTTGACTATCAGGAACGCGTGCTCGACCTTGGCCCGCACCCCGGCCTTGCGGGACTCGATCGCCCGCTCATGAGGATGCATCCTCGCCAACTGGCTCTTGCGGGCTGCAATGTGCCAGGTGACGCCGGCGAGGTGGGGATCGCCGGTGATCTCCTCGCGTTTGTCGACACCCAGGTAACCGGCATCGCCCCACCCGGCAGTGTCATCGGGCCGCATCAGATGGACAGCCTCGGTGATATCGGACACGTTCGCCGCGGTGGCGGTGACCGAGTGCACATATCCGGTGCCGGCATCGCCCCCGATGTGGGCCTTCATCCCGAAGTACCACTGATTGCCCTTGCGGGTCTGGTGCATCTCGGGATCCCTCGTGCCGGTGGCGTTCTTGGTCGACGACGGTGCCGCAATGATCGTGGCGTCCACGATCGTCCCGCCCCGCATGATCCAACCCTCACGCTCAAACAGGTCGTTCTGCGCCGCCAGCAGTCTCTGGCCAAGCTGATGCTTCTCCAACAGGTGACGAAAGTGCAGCAATGTGGTCGCGTCGGGCACCTGCTCCACCGTGAAGTCCACACCCAGGAACCGGCGCATCGCGAACGAGTCGTAGATCGCGTCCTCGACCCCCTCATCGGACAGGTTGAACCAGACCTGCAGCAAATACATGCGCAGCATCATCGCCAGCGGCTTCGCCTTCCGACCCGTCTTACCTGGCCGGTCCAGGTAGTAGTACGGCTCGATCAGATCGATCCACACCTGCCACGGGATCGTGGCCTCCATCTGCTCCAAGAACTGCTCACGCTTGGAAACCCGCCGACGATTGCCATACTCGACATCGGCGAAAGAAGGCTGCTCGCTGTCCATACCCCAACAATTTCGCGTCCCAACAGCCGAAGCCAGCCACCGAACCGCACACCACAAAAATCAGCGCATCCCTAGGGTTTGCTGATCATTCGACCCGGTCGCCGGATTGGTCGAAGTGTGTCGCGGCCTGTTGGTAGCCGTCGATGATTTGTCCGGTCTAGGGTGCGAACACAGAGTTGCTCGGGCACGGGGGCCCGTCCAGCGGTGGGCGGGGCGTACGCAACCCGGGCACAGACTTGAGGAGACCTATGTCTACCCCCACCGCGGCGCCGAAGTCTTCGGCCCGCATTCATGTGCAGAAGTTCGGCACGTTCCTTTCGGGCATGATCATGCCCAACATTCCTGCCCTGATCGCATGGGGCATTCTCACCATGTTCTTCATTCCCAAGGGCTTCACCCCGAACGAAGCCGTCGCGACCGTCGTCGGTCCGATGATCCACTACCTGCTGCCGATCATCATCGCCTACACCGGCGGGCACATGGTCTACGGACTGCGCGGCGCCGTGGTGGCCTCCATCGGCGTGATGGGTGCGATCGCCGGCTCGGACTACCTGATCGCGCAAGAGAACGCGCGGCTGCTCGAGGCGTGGCTCGCCACGGGCAAGGCGGAGGCCGACTTCTCCGAACTCGGCCAGGTGCACATGTTCATCGGTGCGATGGTCATGGCCCCGCTGTCGGCCTATTCGATGCGCTGGCTCGACAAGCTGTGGGAGAACAAGATCAAGGCCGGGCTGGAAATGCTGGTCAACATGTTCTCGGCCGGAATCTGGGGCTTCGTACTGCTGATCATCGGCTTCTACCCGATCGCCTGGCTGGTCAACGGCCTGATGTCGATCCTGAGTTCGGCCGTCAACTGGCTGGTCGCGAACAACCTGCTGCCGCTGACTAGCATCATCATCGAGCCGGCCAAGGTGCTCTTCCTGAACAACGCGATCAACCATGGCGTGCTGACCCCGCTCGGGTTGGCGCAGGCGGGCGATGCCGCGTACAACAACCGGTCCATCCTGTTCCTGCTGGAGGCGAACCCCGGGCCGGGCCTCGGGTTGCTGCTCGCCTTCGCCCTGGTCGGAATCGGTGCCGCCAAGGCATCGGCTCCGGGCGCTGCCTTCATCCAGTTCGTTGGCGGTATTCACGAGGTGTACTTCCCGTACGCGCTGATGAAGCCCGCGCTGATTCTGGCCCTGATCGGTGGCGGTATGACCGGTGTCACCACGAACATGCTGCTCGGTGGTGCGTTGCGAGCACCTGCCGCTCCCGGCAGCATCCTGGCCGTCCTCGCGCAGACCGCGCCGGGGGCCTACTTCGCGGTCATCTTGTCGGTGGTGCTCTCGGCCACGGTGACGTTCCTGATCGCGGCGGCGATCCTGCGCGCGTCTCGCAAGACCGATCTGGCCGCAGAGGCCGCAGGCGAGGATCGTTTCGCCAGCGCCGTGAGCCAGACCGAAGCCAACAAGGGCAAGTCGTCCGACGCGCTGTCCGGGCTCCTCGCCGGCGGCGGCGCGGCTCACAGCGGCCCCATCAAGTCGATCGTCTTCGCCTGCGACGCGGGCATGGGCTCGTCCGCGATGGGTGCCTCGGTGCTGCGCAAGAAGATCCAGGCCGCCGGGTTCGGCGACGTGACGGTGGTCAACAAGGCGATCGCGAGCCTCGACGATGCATTCGACGTGGTGGTCTCGCACGAAGACCTGATCGCGCGCGCGACGCAGCGGACCCCGTCCGCCGTGCACGTGGCGGTGGACAACTTCATGTCCTCACCCCGTTACGACGAGGTCGTCGACATGGTCCGCCGGACGAACTCGGAGGCCGCTGCCGAAGCGCCCGCGCCGGAGGCTCCGGCGCCCGTGCCCGCCGCCACCGCCGCCCCCGAAGCCGCTCCGACGGCCGGTGCCGTCCCTGCGGCGGTGGCCGTCGCCGACCACGCCGACGAAGCGTCCGACTCGGTGCTGAAGCTCAGTTCGATCGTGCTCGACGGCACGGCCGGTGACAAGGACGGTGCCATCAAAGAGGCGGGCGACCTGCTGGTGGCCTCGGGCAACGTCGATGCGGGTTACGTCGATTCGATGTACGAGCGCGAGAAGTCGGTCTCGACCTACATGGGCAACCTGCTGGCGATTCCGCACGGCACCAACGAGGCCAAGTCGATGATCTTGAGCTCGTCGATCTCGGTGGTGCGTTACCCGAACGGCATCGACTGGAACGGCAACCCGGTCAAGTTCGTGATCGGCATCGCCGGCGCGGGCAACGACCACCTCGAGTTGCTGGGCAAGATCGCCGAGGTGTTCCTCGACGAGTCGAAGATCGCCGAACTCGAAGCGGCCACCGACGCCCAGCAGATCAAGGACGCCTTCGGAAAGGTGAACGGCTGACATGAAAGCGGTCCACTTCGGCGCGGGAAACATCGGTCGCGGGTTCGTCGGCCTGCTGCTCAGCAACGCCGGCTACGAACTGGTCTTCGCAGACGTCGCCGACGCGCTGATCGAGGCGCTGGCGAACTCCGATTCGTACGCCGTGCACGAGGTGGGTGATGACCCGCGCACCACCGTGGTGCGCGGGTACTCCGCTCTCAACTCGGCCAAGCAGGCTGAGGAGTTGACCGCCGCGATCGCCTCGGCCGACATCGTCACCACAGCTGTCGGAGCTCACATTCTGAAGTTCGTGGCCCCGGCCATCGCGGCGGGTATCGCGGCCCGTCCGACCGGGTCACCCAAGTTGGCGGTGATGGCCTGTGAGAACGCCATCAACGGCACCGACATTCTGAAGGGCGAGGTCGAGGCGGCCTACGCCGGTGACGATCTGGCCGACCGGGCGTTGTTCGCCAACACCGCGGTCGACCGCATCGTGCCGGCCCAAGACCCGAACGCGGGGCTCGACGTCACGGTCGAGAACTACTTCGAGTGGGCCATCGAGACGCCGCCGTTCGAGGGCAACGTGCCCGAGATCGACGGCGTCACCTGGGTGGACGACCTGGAGCCCTACATCGAACGCAAGTTGTTCACGGTGAACACCGGCCACGCCACCGCGGCCTGGTTCGGCTACGCCGCTGGCATCGAGAAGATCTCGGACGCGCTCGCTGACGCCGACGTGACCGCCAAGGTCGCCGACGCATTGGCCGACACCAAGTCGTTGATCGTCGCCAAGCACGGCGTCGACGATGCGGTGCAGACCGCCTACGTGAGCAAGATCCTCAAGCGGTTCGCCAACCCGAGCCTGCCCGACACCACCCTGCGGGTGGGTCGTGGGCCGCTGCGCAAGCTGAGCCGGCATGACAGGTTCATTTCGCCGGCGTCGCAGTTGGCTGAGCGGGGCATGCCCTACAACGGACTGCTGGCGGCGATCGGCGCGGGTCTCGGTTTCGACAATGCTGACGACCCCGAAGCCGTCGAGCTGCAACGGCTGCTGGGGGAGTTGTCACCCGAAGATGCGGTGGCGCAGATCACCGGCCTGACCGAGGCCGACGCCCTCTACCCGGCGGTGTTGGAGGTCGTTCGCAACCACCAGCAGGGCTGAGTCACACAGCGCACGACGGCGCTCCGGCTTCGTCCGGGGCGCCGTTCGCTGCGTCTGGGCCCCCGTGGGCGCGGGCACGATATGGCCTAGTGGCGCGTGCCGGGCGCGCCGTCCGGCATGGACGGCGTGTTGACAGCACCCCTGCCGCCGCCACGTAGCATGTGCGGGTGAACCAAGAAGCACAGGCAAATCAGGCCTCAAACGCGGTGCTCGCACTGAATTCGATCGAGCTCAACGGCACCGCCACCGACAAGGCCGGCGCCATCAAAGAGGCGGGCGACCTGCTGGTCGCGTCCGGCAACGTCGACCCCAGCTACGTCGATTCGATGTACGAGCGCGAGCGCTCGGTGTCTACCTACATGGGCAACCTGCTGGCGATTCCGCACGGAACCAATGAGGCCAAGACGCTCATCAAGCAGTCGTGCATCTCGTTGGTGCGCTACGCCAACGGCATCACCTGGAACGGCAACCCGGTGAAGTTCGTGGTCGGCATCGCCGGTGCGGGCGACGATCACCTCGACCTGCTCGGCCAGATCGCCGTGGTGTTCATGGACGAAGAGGGCATCGGAAAGCTCGAGGCGGCCACCACTGCCGAGCAGATCATGGACGTGTTCAGCGACGTCGAACTCTGAGCTGTTCTCGCTCGTCGAGCTTGTCGAAACCCGGGTCTGGCCGAGCGCTCACCACGTCATCTCGGCGGACTGACGGGTGGCCTGTGACGCAGTCGCCGTCGCGGGGGAGTCTGTTGCACCTCGGCTGGTTGGCGGTGGATCAGTTCGTTGCCGCGGTGCGGGGGCGCCCTACCCTGACGTGGCTGGGTTGGCCGGGGGAGTCTGTTGCCGCGGTGCGGGGGGCACCCCGCCCTGCCCAAGCGGAGCTCGCCGGCCAGTTGCGTCTCGATGTGCCGTTTGCGTGTGTGGGCCGGCGAGCCCGCCCTACGCCCACCTACCGGGTCGGGGTGCCCCCACACCGCTTTGACCGTCGCGTCACTTTGGTCGCGGCTGAGCTCACGGTCCCGGCGAACGCCGGGATCTCACCCGTGCGCAAGTCCGCCGTCAGGCCGAGGCTGTGTCACCACGGGGTCGTCGCTTTTCGTCATCGCGGCGCGAGTTGGGGACGGTTCCGAACTCGCGCCACCGGGTCACAAAGGGCCGCGCTTTCGTCATCCCGGCTCACGCCGGGATCTCATCACGCTCACTCGACGGACCCAAATAGCCGCTCCCGCTCAGCCCGCCGACTCGACCTCGACCACACCATCCCCTACACCGACGGCATCGACGACCAGACCCGGCCCGACAACCTCGGCCCCCTCACCCGAACCCTGCACCGCGCCGAAACCAGCCGCCGCCGGCAAGTCAAACAACCAGCATCCGGCATCTTCTGGTGGACCAGCCCCCACCACCAGCACTACCGCGTCACCAACCACAGCACCGACGACCTCCACCAGTGGTCCACCGGCGAACAAGGTCTGCTCTGGAGGCGCGACGCACAACCACCGCCCAACGGGTAGACTGGCACGGCTCCCAACGACGTTTTGGAGGTTGTGTCATGTCCGCCCGAACCGTGATCGCCGAGGCCGCGCTGCCCGGCGGCGCGGTGCTGCGCATCGTCGAGACCACCTCCGACGGCTTGAATCTCACCGCTGACGTGAACGGCGACACGGTCGGTGCTCTGGTGATCGACCTCAACGGCACCACGGCCACGCTTCGCGACGTGACAGTCGATCGCGACCACCTGGGCGAGGGCATTGGCGGCACCCTGCTGCAGTGCGCCACCGACCTGCTGGCCGCCCGTGGCGCGCACATCATCGAAGCCCACTGCCCGGCAGAACTCGGCACCTGGCTGCGTCGGCACGGTTTCACGCGCGAGGGCGAAGCCTGGCGCACTGCCGTCCCCACTCTTGTTGAGGCACCCACCGCCGAGGCCATGCGTGCCCTCGGCGAGAAGCTGGCCGCCCTGCTGGCCCCTGGCGACGTGATCATCGCCACGGGTGACCTGGGCGCCGGCAAGACCACCCTCACCCAGGGCATCGGCGCCGGTCTGGGGGTCGCCGGGCCGGTGATCTCGCCCACCTTCGTGCTGTCGCGGGTGCACCCCACCACCACCGGCGGGCCCGCGCTGGTGCACGTGGACGCCTACCGACTCGGTAGCTTCGACGAGCTCGAAGACCTCGATCTCGAGGCGTCCCTGGCCGACTCGGTCACGCTGGTCGAGTGGGGTGGGGGCATCGCCGAGGGGCTGGCCGACGACCGGCTCGACATCGACATTCGCCGGGGTCTGGACCCCGACGACGAGACCCGGCTGGTGTTTCTGGCCGGACGCGGCCCGCGCTGGGCTGCGCGGCAACTGGAGAGCGTGCGATGAGCCTGACCCTCGCGATCGACACTTCCACCGACGTGCGCGTCGGCCTGGCCGCCGATGGGACCGTGCTGGCGTCGAGTGCCGTCACCGATCCGCGCGCTCACGCCGAGCAACTAATGCCGTTGATCGAGCGGACGCTGGCCGACGCCGACCGGCGACTGGCCGACGTCACCCAGATCGTGGTCGGCGTGGGCCCGGGCCCCTTTACCGGCCTGCGGGTCGGTGTGGTCACCGCCCATACCCTCGGCTTCGTGTTGGGCGTGCCGGTACGCGGAGTCTGTTCCCTCGACGCCGGTGCCGCGGGCCACGAGGCAGCAGGGGAGTTCGTCGTGGTATCGGACGCCCGCCGCCGCGAGGTCTACTGGGCCCGCTACGCCGCAGACGGCCATCGACTCGCCGGCCCGTTCGTCACCCCCGCGAGCGAGTTGCCCGACCTGCCGGTCACCGGCCCGGGTGCGGCCCTGGCCGGGGGTGAGTCGACGCCCCTGGACGGCGGGTTGCTCGCCCTCTCCGGCCCCGAACTGCCCGATATGGGTCTGTCGCCGCTGTACCTGCGCAGACCGGACGCGGAGGTGCCCACCACCCGTAAGTCGACGCTGCTGCAGCCGCGGCTGGCGCCGGGCCTGGCGCGATGAACCCCACCGTGCTGATCGACCGCGCGACCGAGGCCGACCTGCCCGCGATCCTCGCCCTGGAAGAGACCGGGTTCTCGGCTTCGTCGCGCTGGGTGGCGGCGTCGTGGAGTCCCGAGTTGAGCGGCGCCGACCATCTGGTCTCGGCGGCACGTGCCCCCGACGGAGTCGTTCTCGGTGTGGCGGCCTTTCAGCAGATCGCCGAGGTGGCCGACCTGAATCGGGTGGTGGTCGCCGCTAGTGCGCGGGGGCAGGGGCTGGGCCGCGCCCTGGTCGCAGAGGGGCTGGCCTGGGCCGCCGAGCGTGGCGCCGAGCGGATGCTGCTCGAGGTCGAGTGGGCCAACGAGCCGGCACTGGCGTTGTACCGCGGGCTGGGCTTCGTGGTGATCAGCCATCGGGTGAACTACTACGGCACCAATCGCGACGCATTGGTCATGCAGCGCGAACTGGTGCGGGGGGAGGCGATCGCATGAGCGCTCCGCTGGTGTTGGGTATCGAGTCGTCGTGCGACGAAACCGGGGTGGGCATCGTCCGGGGTCACGAGTTGCTGGCCAACGAGGTGGCCTCATCGGTCGAGCAGCACGTGCGGTACGGCGGCGTGGTGCCCGAGATCGCGTCCCGAGCGCACCTCGAAGCCATGCGGCCGGCCCTCGAACGCGCCCTCGCCACCGCAGATGTCGACCTGACCGAGGTGGATGGCATCGCCGTCACCGCCGGGCCCGGCCTGATGGGGGCCCTCGTGGTGGGGCTGGCGTCGGCGAAAGCCCTGGCCGCGAGCCTGAACAAGCCCCTGTACGGGTTGAACCACCTGGTCGGCCACGTGGCGGTCGACCTGCTCGACCATGGCCCGCTGCCGCAGCCGTGCGCCGCGTTGCTGGTGTCGGGCGGGCACACCTCGCTGCTGCTGGTGAACGACATCACGGGCGACATCACCGAACTCGGTTCGACCATCGACGACGCGGCCGGCGAGGCCTACGACAAGGTGGCCCGGCTGCTGGGGCTGGCCTACCCGGGCGGGCCGGTGATCGACAAGGCGGCCGCCGACGGCAACCCGAAGGCGATCGCCTTTCCGCGCGGGCTCACCGCACAGAAAGACCTGGTCAAGCGCCGGTTCGACTACTCGTTCTCGGGGCTCAAGACGTCGGTCTCACGGTGGGTCGAGACCCGGCGCCGCGATGGTGAAGACGTGCCGATCAACGACGTGGCCGCGTCGTTTCAAGAGGCCGTCTGCGACGTGCTCACCGCCAAGGCCGTGGACGCCTGCGAGCACCTCGGCGTGAGCGACCTGCTGATCGGCGGGGGAGTGGCCGCCAACTCGCGGCTGCGCTCGCTGCTGGAGGAGCGCACGGCCGCCCGCGGCATCACGCTGCGCCGGCCGCGTCCGGGGCTGTGCACCGACAACGGCGCCATGATGGCCGTGCTGGGCGCAGAGGTGATCGAGCGCGGGCTGCGGCCGTCTTCGCTCGACATCGGGGCCAACTCGGGCCTGCCGGTGTCGACGGTGCTGGTCTGATGCTCAGGCCGATCATCGGGGTGCTGGGCTACGTGCTGCACCCTGAGCGTGACCGGGTGCTGATGGTGTTGCGCAGCCGTGACGGCGACCAGCACCAGGGCAAGTACAACGGGCTGGGCGGCAAGCTCGAAGCCGACGAGGACGTGGTCGGTTGCCTGCATCGCGAACTGATGGAAGAGGCCGGCATCACGGTTACCGCGCAGCGGCTGCGCGGCACCATTTCGTGGCCAGGGTTCGGGACCGGCGGCGAAGACTGGTTCGGCTTCCTGTTCGTCGTTGACGCCTTCACCGGTGAGGTGCCGCAGCGCAACGACGACGGACCGCTGGATTGGGTGCCGATCACGCGGCTGCGGGGGGCGGGCGAACCACTACCGATGTGGGCGGGTGACCGTCACTTTCTGCCGCTGGTCTTCGACGACGACCCGCGACCGTTCCACGGCGTGATGCCCTACGTCGACGGCCGTCCCGCGTCGTGGACGTACCACCGCTGACGATCCCGTCAGGTTCACTCGGCAGTCAGCCGGGCGCCCATCGCCGCGATCTGGTCGGGGGTGACCCGGCAGCAGCCGCCGAGTGCGCGCACGCCGGCGGAACGCCAGGCGTCCACGCTTTCGGACGCCGCCGCGTCTCCGGTCCAGGTGCGGGCGACCGCGTCCCACGATTCGCCGCTGTTGGGGTAGAACACCACCGGACGACGGCCCGCTACCGCAGCCACCACGTCGGCCGACTCGCGCGGATCGCAGCAGTTGGCACCCAGTGCGACCACGCAGGGCACATCGGCAGCCATCGCATACGCCTCTGCCGCGGGTTCGCCAAGCCGGGTGCGGTCACCCACCGTGGTGAGCGAGATCCACGCCGGCACGCCCAGGTCGTCGAGTTCGGCGGCCAGCGCCTCGACCTCGGCCAGGCAAGGAATCGTCTCGCAGGCCAGTAGGTCGGGTTCTGCCGCGGCCAGTTTCTGCAATCGCGGACGATGCCACGCCCGCAACTTGGCCACGCTCAACCCGTAGTCACCGCGGTATTCCGAGCCGTCGGCCAGGCCGGCTCCGTAGGGGCCGACCGACGCTGCCACGAACCGCGGCCCGTCGAAGTCGGCCGCCGCGGCCCGGGCCAGCCGCACGCTGCGGGCCAGCGCCTCGTCGGCCTCGGCCACGGTGCGTCCGGCGGCCAGAAAACCCGACTCGCTCACCTGGTACGACGCGGTGATCGCCACCTCGGCGCCGGCGGCGAAGAAGTCGGCGTGGGTGGCGCGCACCTCGTCGGGGTCGGTGAGCAGCAGCCGCGCCGACCACAAGGTGTCGCTCAGGTCATGCCCGCGGGCCTCCAGCCGCGTGGCGAAGCCGCCGTCGAGCAGCACGGGCCGCTGCTCCAGCAGCGCCTCGAACGACGTCATGCTCGCCGGGTCAGCGCAGTTCGGTCGGGTCGGAGGTCTGCGTGGGGCTGGGGGTGACGGCCGGCGGCTGCTTGGGGTTGCGCGGCAGGGCCAGGGCATAGCCGCCCAGCAGGCCACCGAGCAGGGCGAGCGCCGCGCCGCCGATCATGTAACCGACCGGATTCATGAACGCCATGCTGCGGTTGGCCGACAGCGCGATGTACTGCTTCCAGGTCTCGAAGCCGCCGTACGACAGCACGCCGATGGCACCCACCAGGGCGACACCGCCCAGAATCAGCAGAACGCGGGGCAGCAGCTTCATGGCGAACAGCCTAGCCGCAGGGCCAGGTGGTAGACATCGGGTCATGAATGGCGAGCAGGCGCGCTGGCTGGTGGGGCCGCAGGCGGCCGAAGCCCTCGTGGCGTCGACGGCCGAGGGCGACCCCGCCTCGCTCGCCGCGGCCGAGCGCATGCGCCGGGTGCTGCCGCCCGACCGTGCGGCGCTGGTGCTGGCGCAAGAGGCGCTGCGGCGGCGTGCGGCCACCAAGTTCGGCCCCCTCGCGACGGCGTTGTTCTTCACCGCCGACGGCCTGGAGCAGGCCACTCGTCCCCGGGTCGCGGCGTGGCGGGCGCAGCGGTTCGTTGCGGCTGGGGTGCGGCGGGTGATCGATCTGGGGTGCGGCCTGGGTGCGGACGCGCTGGCCCTGCTCGCGGCGGGGTTGCAGGTGGTCGCCGTCGAGGCCGACGAGGCCACCGCGGTGCTCGCCCGGGCCAATCTGGGCATCGACGTGGTGGTGGGCGACGCGGTCGAACTGCTCGACGACCTGGCCGGCCCGGACGCGGCCGTGTTCTGCGACCCCGCCCGGCGCACGTCGTCGGGGCGCAGTTGGCGCCTGGAGGACCTACGGCCGCCCTGGTCGTTCGTCGAGCACCTGCTGGCCACCCGCGTCTGCTGCATCAAGCTGGGGCCGGGACTGCCGCTGAAGCACGTGCCCAACACCGTGGCAGCCACCTGGGTGAGCGACGCCGGCGATCTGGTGGAACTGTCGTTGTGGAATCGACTGTGGACGCCGGGTCGTGAGGCGGTGTTGCTGCCCGGTGGCAATGTTCTGGGCGACGGTGGCCGGCAGCAGCCTCCCGACCCAGCGGCACCGAGGGTCGGGGACGTGCTGTACGAACCGGATCCGGCGGTGATCCGGGCCGGGCTGGTTGATCGGCTCGCGGGGCGGCTGAAGGCCCGGCGGGTGCACGCCGACATCGCCTACCTGGTCGCTGCCGAGCCGCGGGACACCCCCTTCGCGACGGCCTTCGAGGTGCTGCAGGTGCTCGACGCGGGCGAGAGGACGTTGAAGGGCTGGGTGCGTGAGCAGCGCGTCGGCACGCTCGAGATCAAGAAGCGCGGGGTCGACATCGACCCCGCTGCGCTGCGCCGCCGGCTGAAGCCGGCCGGTCCCAACAGCGCGACGCTGCTACTCACCCCCACCCCCGACGGCGCCCGCGCCCTGGTCGTGCGCCGCCTCTGAAGCGGGATGTCAGCCGATGGTGAAGGTCTCGCCGCGTCGGGCGTAGTCGAGCGACTCGGCGTCGAGGTAGTCGGCCGCGGTGAGCACCAACGGTGCCAGCTCGCGCTCGAGCGTCTGCGACCGGAACAGCACGCCGATGGTCACCTCGTGGTCGGGCCGAAAGATCACCTCGATCGGGTCGCCGGCGCGCACCACACCCGGCCTCACGACCGCCAGGTACGCCCCGGGCATGGCTGCCCTGGTGAAGGTCTTCAGCCAACCGCGCTCGGCGATGAACGCCCGAAACGTGTTGCATGGAATGCGTGGGCAGGTGACCACGAGCTCGACCGCATCGTCGCCCGCGCCGATGCGCCAGCGCTCGCCGATCAGGGCACCGGTCACGTCCAGCCCCACAGTGGTCAGGTTCTCGCCGAACGCACCGGACGCGAACTCGCGCCCCACCTGCGCGCCCAGGGCGTCCAGATCTTCGCGGGCGCAGGCGTAGGCGGCCTGAACCGTGCCACCGTGGTGCTTGCCGTCGCCGATGTAGTCGCCGACCAGACCGCTGCGTGCGTCGGGCCCCAGCCGCCTGGTCACCTCGCGCGCAGGCGGAGCAACCACCCGCGCCGAGGTCACCGGCTGCTTATCGATGCCGGTCGTGTTCGCGGGCTTGCCGCGGTCGACCGCAGGGCGGCCCAGGTTCACCGACAGCACGGTCGCGGTCACGCCTGCGCCGATCCGTCCGGCTTGCGCACCAGGTAGGGCGGGTCGTCGTCGCGGCGCGGACGCACCCCGACCGCCCAGCCGTGCGAAGGCACGGTCTCGCCGCAGCCGGGGCTGGCCAGCAGCACCTCGCCCTCAGGGGCGGGGCCGTCGTCGTCGGAGATGTTCAGCGCCAGTTCGATCACCTGATCGGGCCCGGCCACTTCGACCACCACCGACTCGTTGGTGAGATCGCGGGTGGTCACCACGCCGTCGACGATCCAGGCGTGCTGGCGGCGTATCGCCAGCAACTTCCGGTACAACTCGCGGGTGTCGTCGCCGAACGGCAGCAGCCCGTCGGGAGTCTGGGGAAACGGCGGACGCACCGCGTCGTCGCCGCCGATCTGGTCGAGCTTCACGCCCTCGAACCGGTGCTCGTCGCCGGCATAGATCGACGGCACCCCGGGCAGCAACGTGAGCAGTACGGCCGCGTGCTCGATGTCGCGACGGTCGTCCAGCTTGGACGATATGCGCGTCACGTCATGATTCGAAATGAAGATCTGCGGCCGGAAGTGCTCACAGAACCGGCGATGCCGCTGCAGCGCCCAGTCGAGGCTCCACAGGTTGTGATCGTTCATCGACTGCCAGATGCCGTGCCACAGCTCGTACTGCGTCACCGAGTCGAGGCCCGATTCGGCCACGAACTCGTCCTTGTCGCCGTGAATCACCTCGCCCAACAGCCAGCAGTCCGGGTACGCGGCCTTCACCCGCTCGACGATCGGACGCCACGCCGCCGCTCCGGGCGCGTAGGCGGCGTCGAGGCGCCAGCCGTCGATGCCGCGCTCGAGCCAGTGGCACATCACGTCGACCACGAAGGTCTGCACGGCCGGGTTGGCGAAGTCGAGTTCGACCAGCGCCTCGTGGCCTTCGAAGACCCGCGGGTAGCCGTCCACCCAACGGATCCAGTCACCGTCAGGGGTGCCCGGCCCGGCGGCGATCGCCTTCTGCACGAGCGGGTGCTCACGGCCCAGGTGGTTGAACACCCCGTCGAGAAGAATGCGAATGCCGCGTTCCTTGGCCTTCCACATCAGCTCGTCGAAGTCGCTGTCGTCGCCCAGCCGCGAGTCGATGGCGTAGTGGTCGAGGGTGTCGTAGCCGTGGCTCCAGCTGGCGAAGATCGGGTTGAGCAGCATGCCGTTGCAGCCCAGGTCGATCAGGTAATCGAGCCAGTTGGTGAGCTGGCCCAGGCGATGTCGCACGTCGTGCACCGCGGTGTCTTCGGCGTTCACGAAGCCGAGCGGGTAGCAGTGCCACCAGATGACGTGTGCGGTCCAGTCCATCAAGCTCCTCACCGGGGTGGTCGCGGGGGAGTCTACCGAGCCGCGGTGACGAGTTGGTCGGCTCAGCTCCAATCGCGAAACACCACGCACACCGTGGTCGCGTCGAGCACCGCGAACTCGCGCGCCCCGTACTCGCGCCGCACGATGCCGCCGCCGCGCGGGTAGGTGGGGTGCAGCAGGTCCGGACGGCGGCCGGCCACGTCGGCGTACACGGCGTCGATGTCGTCGGTCTCGATGCCCAGTTCTGGACGGTCCTTGGCCGCGTATTCGGCGTCCTCCACCACGTACAGCTTGCAGCCGTCGCGGCCGACCACCACGAAATCGCCGTCGTCGTGCAGCACTTCGAAGCCCAGCCCGTCGACGAACAGGTCGCGACCGATGGCGAGGTCGGCGTAGAAGACCTTCGGAATCAGGGTCTGATAGCTCACGCCGCCCTCCACTCGATCAGCGCCACGGTGTTGCCCTCGGAATCGCGCACGAACGCCTGCCACTCGTCGGTGCCCGCGGGGCCCAGCGTGTCGTCCTCGTGGCCGAAGATGGCGTGCGGCGCGGTGACCACCTCGACCCCCGCCGCCTCCAGCCGGGCGATCTCGGCCTCGACGTCGTCCACCCTGAGGTAGAGCAGGGCCGAGGGTGCGTTGCCGTCGAGCAGAAGGCGGGTGCCGTCGAGGTCGAAGAAGAGCAGCCCCGGTGGGTCGAACCGGGCGGTCGGGCCGCGGCCGAGCAGCGTGGTGTACCAGGCCGCGGCCCGGTCGAGATCCGCGGCGTACTGCGCCACCTGTACCAGTGCCATGATGTGCTCCTTCCGCGCCCACACTAACCCGCTACCCGACGGGGGCCGATGTTGCGGGTCTGTTCCAATCCGGGCTGCTGGCGGTCGGCGCCGCTCACCCGCTGCCACCATGGACGACGTGCAACGAACCGTCAGCGCCCACATCGAAGCCACCGTGACCGCCGGCACCGACCTGGCGCTGGCCATCGCCGTGGCCGATGGTCCGACCCGTACCGAGAGCCTCGTGATGACCGCCAACGGGACGGCCGCGGTGGCGAACGAGATCGCCGCACCCCACGGGGGACGGCTGCATCTCGTCGCCGGGCTGCCCGCCGGCCCGCTGACCATCGACTACACCGCCACCGTCGAGGGTGTCGCGCCGATCGAGCCGCTCGCCGAGATCGACCGCATTCTCTACGCCCGGCCGAGCCGGTACTGCGACTCAGACAAGCTGATGCCGGTGGCCGCCGCCGAGTTCGCCGGAATCACGGGCAAAGCGCTGCTCGATGCGGTGTCGAGTTGGGTGGGTTCGCAACTGTCGTATGTGTCGGGGTCGTCCAAGCCCATCGACGGTGCGGTCGACACCTACCTGTCGCGGCAGGGCGTGTGCCGCGACTACGCGCACCTGGTGATCGCCCTGCTGCGGGGGCTCAACGTGCCGGCGCGGCTGGCCGCCGTCTATGCGCCCGGGCTCGACCCGATGGACTTTCACGCCGTCGCCGAAGCGTACGTCGACGGCGCCTGGTGGGTGGTGGACGCCACCGCGCTCGCCCCTCGTCCGACCCTGCTGCGCATCGCCACCGGACGCGACGCCGCCGACACCGCGTTTCTCAGCACGCTGGGCGGGTCTCTGACCCTGCACAGCGTCGAGGTGACCGCGACCGTCGACGAGTTGCCGGGCGACGACCTGACCCTGCTGACCGCCCTGCGCTGAACCCGTGGCGCTGCTGCTGTATGACGC
Organism: Micropruina glycogenica; assembly: GCF_900289045.1. Classification (GTDB taxonomy): domain Bacteria; phylum Actinomycetota; class Actinomycetes; order Propionibacteriales; family Propionibacteriaceae; genus Micropruina; species Micropruina glycogenica. Next base: position 2,243,945 of record NZ_LT985188.1, on the reverse strand, counting down.
CGACTGCGGGTTCTGCACCCGCAGCGCCGCATGGCTGAAGGGTCGGCTGCCGCACCTGCGCATCGAGCCGCTCCAGCGGGCAGACCTGGACGCCCTGGGCGTCGACGAAGTGCGCGCCGCGCGCGAGATTCCGTTCGTGGCGGGTTCGTCGGTCAGCTACGGCGCAGAGGCGATCGGACGGGCGCTTGCCACCGGCGGCGGGCTGTGGCGGCTGGCCGGACTGGTGCTGAGCCGTCCGCCGGTGCTCTGGCTGGCCCGTCCGGTGTATGCGCTGGTGGCGGCGAACCGCCACCGGTTGCCCGGCGGCACTGCGACCTGCCGGTTGGACGGCCCCTGAAGCGCCACAAACCTCAGGGGTGACCCCGGTTCGACGGCGGCCTATTCTGTGGGTTACTCACCGGCTTCGGCGATCACCCCGTTGTCGCCCGGTGCGGGTCTGGGGGGACCTCATGAAGCAACGCACGGCACGCATCGCAGCCATGGCGGTGGCGTTGGTCGCCCTCATCGCCCTGATCGCACGCCCCCCGATGATTCCCCTCGAACCGGTGCCCGAGGGCTGGGCGTTGGACGTGCACCAGAGTGGCGAATGGTGGAACCAGCCCCTGATTCCCCGTTCCGTGGTGGTGCAGCGGTGCCCGCCGCCGTCGTTCTGGTCCTCCGACCCCGACCTCACCGTGCTGACGGGGCTGAAGCCGGGCAGCAGCGTCGAGTACTCGTTCTTGGCCGACGACTACCACTGCGGCATCGGCTGGTCGCAGCCCGAGTCGTCGGTGACGGTGTCGCAGGCAGAACTCGCCACCGAGGCCGGACTGCGCCGGTTCTGCAGCGCCAGCGGCCTGCCCGTCGACGAACAGTGGCGCTATCTGGGCCGTCAGGCAGAGCAGGTGGTCGGCACCACCTGGCCGCATTCTCCGGCCGACCCCGGCACCACCCAGCTGACGGCGGCGTTCGTCGATGCCAACGGCACCGTGCTGTCGTGTCTGGTGAACACCATGTTCGACCAGCCCGGCCGGGGCGTGATCGAGTTGGCTCTGGGCGGTTCCGGCCCGGCCACGGCCACGCCTCGCTGCCCGGTCGGCGTGCGCGAGCCGGCCCGCAGCGACGGTGGCACCGTCGAGGAGTACCGCCTTCGCGGAGCCGGCCCCGTGCGCGGCACCGACGGCGGGGTGCTGACCGACGCCGCGACGCTGGTGATCGGACTGACCGGCGACACTGTTACCAGCACCCACCCGGTGGTGCGGGGCGTCGCCGTCGTGGACGCCTCCGCCGCCCCCACGAAGGCCATCGAGTTGGACTGGAACAACCTGCCGGGCGTCACCGGACAGATCTACGACGCGGACGGCACACTGCTGGCCACCTGCAACGCCTGAGGGTGTGCTCTGGCTACGTGGCAGCGGGTTCGCCCCACTACATTGGCGCCCATGACTGCTGAGCCAGACGACCAGCCGGTGATCGATCCCGAAGACGTGCTGCCCGACCAGACCTATGACGCGCAGTTCTATCCGGCGAGGCCGAAGAAGCTGCGTCCGGCCGCCCGGCGCAGGCAGAATCCGCTGCACGCGATCAGTGCCCCGCCGTTCGCGCCGGACGGCCGCAACAAGGCCTACGTCGGCTGGTTGGTCGAGCAGTCGATGCTCGGGGACGCGCGCACCCTGGCGCGGCAGCTGGCCGGCCAGCACACCATGTGGGCCAACCCGTTCGCCTCACCGGACCCGCGCGCGGCGGTCGACCGGTCGTCGGTCTGGTTCACCGCGTACCCGCTGTCGCTGGTCACCGTGCCCAACCAGTCCTTTCTGGGCGCGCTCGGCGACGACGGGCTCTGGGAGTGCTTCGAGGCGGTCGGCATCGATGCGGTGCACACCGGACCGGTCAAGCTGGCGGGAGGCCTACGAGGGTGGGACGCGACCCCGAGCGTGGACGGGCATTTCGACCGGATAAGCATGGCGATCGACCCGTTGTTCGGCACCGAGGACGAATACCGCAGCATGTGCGAGGTGGCCGGCAAGCACCACGGCACGATCATCGACGACATCGTGCCCGGGCACACCGGCAAGGGTGCCGACTTCAGGCTGGCCGAGCTGAACTACCACGACTACCCGGGCATCTACCACCTGGTCGACATTCCCGAGGAAGCCTGGCATCTGCTGCCCGAGGTGCCCAAGGGCCGCGACTCGGTGAACCTGGCGCCGTCCCATGAACATGCCCTGGCCGAGGCGGGCTACATCATCGGTGAACTGCAGCGGGTGATCTTCTACGAGCCGGGCGTCAAAGAGACCAACTGGTCGGCCACACCCCCGATCTACGACCACACCGGTCAGCTGCGCCGCTGGGTCTACCTGCACTACTTCAAAGAGGGCCAGCCGTCCATCAACTGGCTGGATCCCACCTTCGCCGGCATGCGGCTGGTGATAGGGGACGCGCTGCACTCCCTGCTCGATCTGGGCTCCGGCGGTCTGCGGCTGGACGCCAACGGCTTTCTGGGTGTGGAGAAGAACGTGTCGGGGCCGGCGTGGTCGGAGGGCCATCCCCTGTCTCAGGCGGCCAACCAGCTGATCGGGTCGATGGTGCGCAAGGTGGGCGGGTTCACCTTCCAGGAGCTCAACCTGTCGATCGACGACATCGCCGAGACCGGCAAGGTCGGGCCCGACCTGTCCTACGACTTCGTCACCCGGCCGGCCTACCAGTTCGCCCTCGCGACCGAGGACACCGAGTTCCTGCGGCTCACCCTGCGCGAGTCGCTGAGCGCCGGCATCGACCAGGCGTCGCTGGTGCACGCGCTGCAGAATCACGATGAGCTCACCTACGAACTGGTGCACTTCGCGACCCGGCACGCCCACGACACCTACACCCTGGGTGGCGTCGACTACACCGGTGCCGACCTGGCCGAGCACGTCCGTGAGACCCTGCGGCAGAAGCTCACCGGCACGGCAGGCCCCTACAACGCCGTGTTCACCCAGAACGGCATCGCGTCGACCACCGCGTCCGTGGTCGCGGCCAGCCTGGGCTACACCGAGCTCGACCAGATCGGGGCCGCCGAGATCGAACGGATCAAGACCGCCCACCTGCTGTTGTGTATGTACAACGCCTGGCAGCCGGGCGTCTTCGCGCTCTCGGGGTGGGATCTGGTGGGTGCGCTGCCGCTGCAGCGGAGCCAGGTGCAGAGCCTGATCGACGCGGGCGACACCCGCTGGATCGAGCGGGGTGCCTACGACCTGATGGGCAGCTCGCCCGACGCCGAGGCGTCCTCGTCCGGCATGCCGCTGGCCAGGGCTCTGTACGGATCGTTGCCCGACCAGCTCGCCCACACCAACTCGTTCGCCGCCCGGCTGTCGAAGATTCTGAAGGTGCGCAAGCGGCACGGGCTGTTCAGCGGCACCCTGTTGGACGTGCCCGAGGTGCCGACCAAAGAGATGCTGGTGCTGGTCAACCGGCTGGCCGTCGGAGCGGGCCAGGTGACGGTGCTGAACTTCGGGCCGAACAAGATCACCGGACGGGTGCAATCCGAGCAGATCCCCGTCGGGCGGGTGTTCGACCTGACCACTCGTCGCAAGGTCGACACGGTGGACGACCTGGGCGGGTTCACCGTGACACTGCCGCCGTTCGGCGGGATCGCGACCTTGATCCGCGAATGAGCCGGCGAGAGGTGACGGCGGATCGCCCTCAGGGGGCGTCGGCCGGCAGCTTGATCAGCGGGAGCAGGCCGAGCAGCAACAGGCAGGCCGCGCCGTCGAGCAGGTACAGGTCGCGGAAGCCCTCGTTGAGCGTGCTCTGAAAGGTCTGCTTCAGCTCGGGTGCCAGGGCGTCGATCTGGGCCAGGTAGTCGGTCAGCGCTTGGTCGAAAGCGCCGGGCACGGCCTTGTCGAGCACCGTGAGTTCGCGGACGGTCTCGGCCACGTCGATGCGCGCGTCGTCGATGTCGGCTCGGGCCTGCACCAACTGTTTGCGCGCGTCGGCCAGCTCGGCCCGCTCGGCGGCCAGCTTCGTGCGCGCCTGCAGCACCCCGTCACGGGCCTTGATCAGCTTGGCGCGCTCGGCGACGAGCTTGGCACGCGCGGCGCTCAGCTTGGCTCGCTTCGCGACCGTGGCGTCACGCTGTGCGGTCAGGGTGGCTCGCGCCTTCACCAGCGCAGCACGCTTGGTCACCAACGTGCTGCGCTGCTGCTTCAGCGACGCCAGCTCGGCCGCCAGCGGCTTGCGTTGCTCCTGCAGCTCGGCGAGCTTGGCCTCGTTGGCCGCGATGGACGCCTTCAACGCGTCGATCTGCGGCTGCAGCGCAGGGTCGCCCGCCGCTTCGAGCTTCGCCAGCGCCTGTTGTTGCCCCGTGATGGCGCTGGTCAGGCCGGCGATACCCGCATCGATACCGGCCAGCGGCTTGCTCACCCCGGCGATGCCCTGGTCGATTCCCTTGATGGCCTTGGTCATGCCGTTGACGCCCTTGGTCTGCCCGGCGATGCCCTTGGTCATGCCCGCGATGGCCTTGGTCATGCCATCGATGCCCTTGGTCTGCCCCGCGATGCCCGTGGTCATGCCGTCGATGCCCTTGCCCATCGAGGCAACCGTCTTGTCCAGCTTGGCCAGCCCTGTGCGCATCGAGTCGAGACCTTCGGCCATCTCGTCGATGGTCTTCGTCATCTTGGTGCGCGTCTTCTTCAGCTTGCCGTCGACGGTGCCCAACTGGTCGATGCCGGTCTCGACACCGCCCTGAATGTCGGCGATCACCGACGGCGTGCGCTCGTCGAACATGTGCTTGGCCACCGTCTTGGTGTCGGCGACGATGGTGGTGACGTCGGCGTTCTTCAGCAGCGTCACCAGCTCATCGGGCAGGGTGCCGCCCCCGTCGGTGTTCACCGCAATGGTGGTCTTGCCGCTCAGGTCAGGAAACTCGACACCCTTCAGCGCTTCGGCGAACCGGTCGTCGGCCTTCCACGTGTCGAACGTGGCCTGCAGGGTGGCCGCGTACGGCAGCTCGGGTGCCTTGATCGTGCTCGGCAGTTGGGCGGTCAGCCGGTCCTGCACCAGCCCGCCGGCGTGGGCCAGAAAGCCGACCATGATCACCGGGGCGAGTGTGGTGCCGATCGAGCGCACCAGCGACAGGGTGCCCAGCGCTGAGTTCGATTGTTTGGCCGGGGTGAGCCGCAACATCAGGTAGTTGAGCGGTGAACCAATCACGAATCCCAGGCCCAGACCGATCAGAATCAGGGTGACGATCACGCTCGGGTACCCGGGGGACGGAATCACCCACGCGATCACGCCCACGGCGGCCAACGCCGAGATCGAGGCGCCGACGGCCAGCACCAGTTTGGGGCCGAACTGGTCGGTCAGCCGTCCGGACAGCGGAGCGCCCACGCCCGAGGCCAGGCCCAGAATGATCACCAGGTAGCCGCCCGACCCGCTGGGCAACTGCAGCGCGTTCTCGGCCAACTGCGGCACGAACACCACGCCCATCAGAATGAACCCCGACAGAAACGACGCCGCCAGGGTGAGCGCTATGGGTGCCTGGGTGAAGTAGCCGAGGTTGAGCACCGGGTCGGCGGCCCGGCGTTCGGCCAGCACGAACAGCGGCAGCAGCACCACGAAGGCGAGCAGATAGGGGTAGACGTCGATCGAGGTGAGGCTGGCGGCGAGGTCGAAGAAGTCGATGTTGGTGAGGCCGTACAGCAGGCTCATGATCATGGCCACCAGCAGCGCGGTGCCGATCAGGTCGAGCGGTGCCACGGTGGTTTCGCGGTGGTTCGGCAGCAACGCCCAGCCGGCGATCACGATCAGCGCGGCGATCGGCACGTTGACGTAGAAGATCCACTGCCAGTCGTGCGAACCGGCGATGTCGAGAATCAGGCTTCCTGCCGACGCCCCCAGCAGGTTCGCGATGCCGAACACGGCCCCCACCAGGCCCAACGCCAGACCTCGGCGTTCTTCGGGCACCTCGGTGCCGATCTCGGCCGTAGCGATCGGCAGAATGCCGCCGCCGCCGATGGCCTGAATGGCACGGGCGGCGATCAGCATGCCGAAGCTGCCCACGTCCTGCGCGAGCCCGCACAGCAGCGACCCGACACCGAACAGCGCGATCGCGAACAGGTACACAGGCTTGCGGCCCAGCCGATCGGCCAGCTTGCCCAACACCGGAATCGCTGCCGCGTACGACAGCGTGTAGATGGTGATCATCCAGATGCCGAGTTGCTCGCTGACGCCCAGGTCGTCGCTGATGATCGTGCGGGCCGGGGTGACGATGCCGGTGTCGATCGCGCCCATGAAGATGCCCAGCAGGTAGAGCCCCATGGCGAGTGCCCAGCGTGGACGGCGGGCGCTCATCGGTTCGGCTCCTCGGCTTCGCGCAACTCGCGGTCGAACCGCTCCAAAGCCGCGTTGACCACGCCCAACACGCGCGCACAGGCGTCGAGGTCGGCGTCGGAGAAGTCGGCCAGCGCGTCGGCATGCAGGTGGCCGAGGGGAGTGAAGAAGTCGCGCGCCACCCGGTGCCCGTGCTCGCCGAAACGCAGCACCACCGTCCTGCGATCGCGGGTGCCGCGCTCGCGCCACACGTGCCCGGCCTCGGTCAGCCGGTCGACGGCGTAGGTGATCGCCGCGGGCGTGAGGTCGAGTTGGGCGGCCAGTTCGCGCACGGTGAGCGGCGAGCCGGCCAGGTCGGCGGCATAGATCGCGGTGAGCGCGCGAAAGTCGGTGGGGTGCAGGCCCTGGCTGGACGCGAAGCTGTGCCCGACGCGCTCGGACGACCACCCGACGTCACGAACCAGGGTGGCCAGCGTGCGCAACAGGCGGGCGCGATCGAGTTCTTCCACACGCCCAGTATGCCAGATCGTTAAACCATTTGACCATCAAGCCGTTGTGCGCACAGGGTGGCCGCCGGCTGATGCTGGCGGTTTGCTGAGAGTTCGCTCGCAGATAGCTGAGAATTCAACTATCTGATGAGTTTCACTTCTGGGGCGCGCTAGCCTTATTGGTATGACAGACAAATATCATCTGGAGATGATCGAGAGCGCCACTGGGGAGCTCACCGCCGACGAGCAGGGGCTGCTCGTCATGTTGCCCATCGAACTGCGCGACGCGTTCGTGCTGCTGGCCACCCACGATCGGGCCGACGATGCCGCCCGGCACCTGGCCCTGGCGCTCGGCCGGCTGAACCAGGCCCGCACCGGCTCGTCGCTGCACCTGCTGACTCCCGCGCGCCGGCTGCAGTTTCTGCTGACACTGACGGGCTACCTGCACCGCCTGCCCGAAGGATGGCACCGGCAGGCCCTGACCACGCTGGGTGCTGCCGCGGTGGCCCGCACGCCCGTCGAGGCGCGCGGACGGCTGCGCAACACCGAAGCGGCCGTCGTTCGCGGCGTCGGCGAACTGGCCCAGTCGGTCACGACCTCCGCGGCGGCCTGAGCACGGCTCCCGGCCCCACTGCCGCGGGTCGGCCGGTGGGCTCGCGTAGGCTCACCGCATGATCGCGCTGCCGTACCCCGGCAACGACTTGGTACACGGGCTCTGGGTGGGGCTCGGCCTGCTGGCCGCGCTGATCTGGTACGGGCTCGAGAAGCGCCGGCTCCGCCTGCGTGACGACCGGCTGTGGGTCTTGGCCGGCATGGCTGTGGCGTTCGGCGCCATCGGTGCCCGGGTGCTCACCTGGCCACAGGCCGGGCCGAGCGGCTACCCGTCGCTGGCGCAGTGGTGGGTCGAGGGCAACCGCAGCATTCTGGCCGGCCTGGTCGGCGCCTGGTTCGGGGTCTGGCTGGGCAAGCGGCTGACCGGTTACCGCGCCGACACCGGCGAGCTCTTCGCCCCGGCCGTGGCGCTGGCCGTGGCCATCGGACGGGTGGGCTGCCTGCTCACCGAGAATCCCGGCACCTCGACCGGGGGCGACTGGGGCATGGTGCTCACCCCCGAACAGGCCCTGCGCCTGGGCGGGGTCGCAGACGTCGGCCTGCACCCGTCGTTCGCCTACGAGATCGCCTTTCAGCTCGTGGCCTTCGTCCTGCTGCTGCGTTGGCGTGCGCGGCTGGCGCCCGGCGCGCTGTTTCGGCTCTACGTGGCGGCCTACGCCCTGTTTCGGTTCTCGGTCGAGTTCGTGCGGGGCAATCACGAGCTGTGGCTCGGGCTCAGTGGCCCGCAGTGGTTTCTACTGGCCGTCTCGCCGCTGCTGATCCGGTCGGTGGTTCGCGTCGTCCGATCGGCCCGGCGCCCCGCCGCCACGCCCGCCTGACCGAAAAGAAAGCCGCTGGGTGCTTCGCTGTGCGCCCCGCATGGGTCACTATTGGTCGATGAGCGGGCCCGACTTCGTGCCGCCGGGCGACCGGTCCGACGGTCGGTGGCCGTCGCAACCACCGCCCGGCCAGCCCTGGCAGATGCCACCGACACCCAACACCTCGGGCGGGTCGCTGCTGCTGGGTCTGGTGATCGGCGTCATCGTGTTGCTGGGCGGGGGCTGGACCTTCCTGGCCTTCGTCACCCGCGTCAACGGCGACGTCGGCTTCGGGCTCGCCGTCGGTCTGCTGGTGGCGTACATCGTCGTCGCCATCGTGTTCGCGGTGCGCCCCAGCACCTCGCGCCTCGGCGCGGGCCTGCTGCTGGCCATCGGGGCGGTGCTGGTCATTCTCGCCGGATTGTGCTTCGGCCTGGTGTTCGGCGTGATCCGATGAAGGCCACCCTGGGCCCCGGCCAGCCGCTGCGCGGCGACCGCATTCACCGCTACGTCACGGCGTTCTGCCCGCTGTGCCACGAGTCGAACCCGCCGTTGGCGCAGGTGCGCAGGCTGTCGGGCCAACTGCTCGAACGCGACGACCGCGTCTGGTTGCAGCGCGCCTGCCCCGACCACGGCGTCGTCACCACCCTGTACGACGAAGACCCGCAGATTCTGCGCTACCTCGAAAAGTGGCAGGCGCCCACCAAACGGCACACCCCCGACGACCCGACGAACTTTCGCCAGGTGCCGCAGGCCTACGCCTACGGCCTGCCGCCGCTGCAGACCCAGCACACCTGCATCTTGTTGCAAGACGTGATCGAGCACTGCAACCTGCGCTGCCCGACCTGTTTCACCTCGTCGGGCCCCACGTTGAAGGGCGTTGCGCCGCTGGCCGACATTCTGGCCAACGTCGACACCCGGCTCAGCCGCGAGCAGAACCGGCTCGACGTGCTGATGCTGTCGGGCGGTGAGCCGACGCTCTACCCGCACCTGGCCGAGCTGCTCGACGAGCTGGTGGCGCGGCCGATCGTGCGCATCATGGTGAACACCAACGGCCTGCTGATCGCCTCGGACGACGACCTGGTCGCCCTGCTGCACAAGCACCGGTCGCGGGTCGAGGTGTACCTGCAGTACGACGGGCCGTCGCCGCAGGCGTCCATCCATCACCGAGGTGGCGACCTGACCCGTTTCAAAGAGGCCGCCATCGCCCGGCTGTCGCAGGCCGGAGTGTTCACCACCCTGACCATGACCGCGGCCCTGGGGGTCAACGACGGCGACATCGGCGCGGTGGTGTTGCGGGCGCTCGAGACGCCGTTCGTCGGTGGGGTGGCGCTGCAGACGGTGTTCGGCTCGGGCCGTGGCCACGGCATCGACCCGGTGAACCGGCTCACCCACACCGGCGTGCTGGCTCGGCTCGAAGAACAGACCGGCGGGGTGGTGGCCTGGCACGACCTGACCGCCCTGCCGTGCTCGCACCCGCACTGCGCGTCGGTGGGCTACCTGCTCAAGGACGACGCCGGGGTCTGGCGGTCGCTGTGCGCGCTGGTGGGCCACGACCAACTGCTCGCCTGGCTCGAACTCGACCCCGACGCCCTGGCCAACCGCATCGCCGACCACGAGCTGCCCGCACAACTCAGGGAGCTGATGCGCACCTCGCTGCTCGACCTGATGAGCGAGGTGTCGTCGCTGTCGCACCCACGCACCGCGCAGCTGTGGCAGAACATCTGCACCCAGTGCGACCTGGGCATCGGCACCCTCACCACGCTGGCGGCCGGCAAACTGCCCGGCCAGCAGAACCGGCTGCGCCGCCTGCTCGCCGAGCGGGTGGTGCGCATCACCGTGAAACCGTTCATGGACATCTCGACCATGATCGAAGAGCGGCTCACCCAGTGCTGCGTGCACGTGGGCACCAAGAGCGCAGCCGATGCCCACCAGTGCGCACCCTTCTGCGCGGTGCAGGCGTGGCCGCAACTGGCCGATCAGCGACTCAGCACCGCCACCACCCGCCGCGAACTGCGGCTGGTCGAGACGAGCCGGGCCGGCTCGTGAGCGGCGTGGACGACGCCCGCCGCATCGCGGGCGGTCCCAGCCCCTCGGAGCAGGTGGCTGCCCGGTCGGGGACGGACGACGCCGCCGAGGCGCCGGCGTTCGACCCGCTGAAGTTGTGCATCTTCGCCACCGTGGCATTGCTCGGCTGGCTGGCCGGCCCGTTCGCCCTGCTGGTGTTCGCCGGGCTGGGCTTCGCCGGCTATTGGCGGGCTCGCCGCGCCGGGCTCACCCGCTCGAAGTGCCTGCTGCGCGACACCCGCCTGGTGCTGGCCTACCTGGCGGCGCTGGCCGTGCTCGCCGGCTGGGCGATCTGGCAACTCGTCGCCGGCTGGCTGAGTTGACCAGAATCGTTGGCACTCGGGTTGAACGAGTGCTAACGCCGCGATAGATTCGAGTTAGCACTCTCACCCGTAGAGTGCGAACGGCCGAAGACGGCACCGCGACGACGTCCCGGCCCCGAATCCGACAACTTCGGGCCACCGTGCCCAGCAAAGAAAGGGTTTTGACGTGGCAGTCACGATCAAGCCGCTCGAGGATCGCATCCTCGTCCAGCCGCTGGAAGCCGAGCAGACCACCGCTTCCGGCCTGGTCATTCCCGACACCGCCAAGGAGAAGCCGCAAGAGGGCAAGGTCGTTGCGACCGGTCCCGGCCGCGTCGACGACAACGGCAACCGCGTTCCGCTCGATGTCGCCGAGGGCGACGTCGTGATCTTCTCCAAGTACGGCGGCACCGAGGTCAAGTACGACGGCCAGGAGTTCCTGCTCCTGAACGCCCGCGACATCCTCGCCATCGTCTCCAAGTAAGGAATCGACACCCAATGCCAAAGATCCTTCAGTTCGACGAGGACGCCCGGCGCTCGCTCGAGCGCGGCGTGGACGTCCTCGCCAACACCGTGAAGGTGACCCTCGGCCCCAAGGGCCGCTATGTCGTTCTCGACAAGAAGTGGGGAGCCCCGACCATCACCAACGACGGCGTCACCGTCGCCAAAGAGGTCGAGCTCACCGATCCGTACGAGAACCTCGGCGCCCAACTGGCCAAGGAGGTCGCCACCAAGACCAACGACGTCGCGGGTGACGGCACCACCACCGCCACCGTGCTCGCCCAGGCGCTGGTGCACGAAGGCCTGCGCGCGGTCGCGTCCGGCGCCAACCCGGTGGGCCTCAAGCGGGGCATCGAGGCTGCGGTCGAGGCCGTCAGCGACGAGCTGCGCAACCTGGCCCGTGAGGTCGACGACACCGAAGACATGGCCAACGTGGCGACCATCTCGGCCCGCGACCCCGAGATCGGCCGGCTGATCGCCGACGCGTTCGACAAGGTCGGCAAGGACGGCGTGATCACCGTCGACGAGTCGCAGACCTTCGGCACCGAACTCGAGTTCACCGAGGGCATGCAGTTCGACAAGGGCTACCTGTCGCCGTACTTCGTCACCGATCCCGAGCGCATGGAGGCCGTCCTCGAAGACCCCTACATCCTGATCAACCAGGGCAAGGTCTCTTCGATGAACGACCTGCTGCCCCTGCTCGAGAAGGTGATCGGCGCCGGTGGCACCCTGTTCATCGTGGCCGAGGACGTCGACGGCGAGGCGCTCTCCACTCTGGTGGTGAACAAGATCCGCGGCACCTTCACCTCGGTGGCCGTCAAGGCTCCCGCGTTCGGTGATCGCCGCAAGGCCATGCTCGAGGACATCGCGATCCTCACCGGCGGCAAGGTGGTCGCTCCCGAGGTCGGGCTGAAGCTCGACCAGGTCGGCCTCGACGTGCTGGGCCGCGCCCGGCGCATCGTGGTCACCAAAGACAACACCACCATCGTCGACGGCGCCGGATCTGCCGACGAGGTCAAGGGCCGGGTGGCGCAGCTGTCCGCCGAGATCGCCCGCACCGATTCGGACTGGGACCGCGAGAAGCTGCAGGAGCGGGTCGCCAAGCTCGCGGGCGGCGTCTGCGTGATCAAGGTCGGCGCCGCCACCGAGGTGGAGCTCAAGGAGAAGAAGCACCGCATCGAGGACGCCGTCTCGGCCACCCGCGCGGCCATCGAAGAGGGCATCGTCGCCGGTGGCGGCTCCGCTCTCATCCATGCCGCCCAGGTGCTGGAGGGCGGCCTGGGCAAGTCCGGTGACGAGGCGACCGGCGTGGCCATCGTGGCCAAGGCGGTCGTCGAGCCGCTGCGCTGGATCGCCGAGAACGGCGGCGAGCCCGGTTACGTCATCGTGTCGAAGGTGAAGGAACTGCCGGCCGGCCAGGGCTACAACGCAGCCACCGGCGAGTACGGCGACCTGGTCGCCGCCGGCGTCATCGACCCGGTCAAGGTCACCCGTTCGGCGCTGGCCAACGCGGCCTCGATCGCGGCACTGCTGCTCACCACCGAAACCCTGGTGGTCGAGAAGCCGGAAGATTCCGACGACGACGGTCACAACCACTGATCGGTTGAACCCACGAAGCCCCCGTCCAACTGGACGGGGGCTTCGTGCGTTGAGCCTGAACCCGCGTCGCTCGATCGATGCCGGCATCGGTCACTACTGCCGCGTTGCCGAAATGGTGCCGGGTTATTTCCTGGCAGCAGTTGCCCACGGTGGCAGCAGTGACTGATGCCGACATCGATTCACCTGCTGGGTTGGACGCCGGCGCGAGTCAACCGGTGCCGGCATCGATTGTCCAGCGCCGGGTTGTGTGACTGCTGCCGCGTCATAACGCGGCAGCAGAGATCCGCGGAGGCACCTGTCACCCATGCCGGCACACGTTTCAGCCTTCGTCCCCAGCGTTCGACCGTCGGCGCTGCGGACTCTGTGCTGCGTTCGACAGGGTCACATTCGAGTGCCCTGCGTCGACGCCGTTAGCATGAGCCCGTGCCCGCCGCCCTGACCGACTTGCGCCTGCCGGCGTCCGCCGTCTGCGGCATCGGGCTGCTGGGCACGGCGCTGATCGGCTGGGGCAGTTGTCACCCTGAGTTCGCCTTCGGTTCGGACGGCTGGCCGTCCGCAGCCGTCAACGCGATCGGCAGCGCGCTGCCGCTGCCGTGGAACCGCTTGGCCGTCGTCATCGGTGTGCTGCTGCTGGTGGCCGCCTGGTGGCTGGCCCGGCCCGGTGCCGCCGACCCGACCTATCGGCGCCGCTTGCTGATCGCCGCGGCCCTGTGGAGCGTGCCGCTGCTTGTGGTGCCCCCGGTGCTCTCGGCGGACGCCGTGCTCTACGCCGACCTGGGTTGGATCGTGAATCAGAGCCAGAACCCGTACGTCGTTGGTCTGACCGGTGCCGGTGGCCCCTACGCGCCGCACGTCGACCCGCTCTGGGCGGGCAACGGTGTGGCCTACCCGCCGTTGGCCCTGCTGACCGATGCGGTGGTGGTGCGGCTGGTCGGTTTCGCCACCTATGCGGGCATCATCGCGATGCGGCTGCCCGCGTTGCTGTCGCTGGCGGTGATCGCCTGGGTGCTGCCCCGGTTGGCCACTCGGCTGGACGTCGACGCCGATCGTGCGCTGTGGTGGGGGCTGGTGAACCCCCTGGTGATCGTGCATTTCGTCGGGGGAGCGCACAACGATGCCGCGATGATCGCGCTGGCTCTGGTGGGACTGTGGGTGGGGCTGCGCGGCGAGCATTGGGCCTACGGCCTGGTCGGGGGCCCCGCTGTGATCGGGGTGGCGATGGCGTTCAAGCAGCAGGCCGGGCTGGCGGTGATCGCCTGCGCCGGGCTGCCGATCGCCGCCCGATTGGCGGCGCTGCCCCCGGTTCGCCGGCTGACGATCTTGGCCGCTCGCACGGCCGTCGCCACGCTCGTGGCCGCGCTCGTGTTCGTCGCCGTCAGCCTGGCCAGCGGGCTTGGTTTCGGTTGGACGAAGTGGCTGTCGTTGATGGGCAAGGCCGGCACGGCCGCGCCGTTCTCGGTGATCGCGCAGGTGGGCGAGAGCCTGATCGAGCGCTTCGGCGGCGACCCGACCGGTTGGCTCGCCGCGGTGGGCGCCATCTCGACCCTCACGCTGCTGGCCGCGCTGGTGTGGATCGCCGTCCGGTTCTACGATCGTCCCCTCGCGCTGGTGGCCTGGGGGTCGCTGGCGGTCAGCGGCCTGGGGCAGTCGATGCACCCCTGGTACATACCGTGGTCGATCGTGCTGCTGGCGCTGATCCCGCTCACGCGCCGTCAGTTCGGCTGGGTGACAGCGTTCATGGTCGGGTTCGTGAGCTGGAACGCCGTGCAGACCGTGGTGTGGCACGGCGTGACCTGACCTGTTCGAAACACACTGTGAGTTCGGGTATCGCAGACGATGCCCAGACTCACGCTCTCTTTGCCGGGTCGGGCCGGAACCCCCTCTAGACTCGGTGGGCAACCCCCAACCCGAAGGTTTCGCATGCCCGCTTCGTTCTGGCGCCTGCCCGGCGTGTGGATCGGACTGGTCGGCTCGACCCTGGTCGGGCTGGGCGCCACCTCGAACGGTTTCTCGTTCAATCCGGTCGGCTGGGGCGTCGGCCCGATCGCCTGGCTGGCCACCACCATCGACCGCAGCACCGGCAACCTGCTGATCGCGCTCGGTTGCGTGCTGCTGTCGCTGGGCTGGCTGTTGCTGGTGCCCGGCCCGGGTCGCCCGGCCGTACCCGCCTGGCTGTGGCTGGTCTGGTCGGTGCCGTTGTTGATCGTGCCGCCGGTGATGAGCGGCGACCCGTTTCTGTACGCCGACCTGGGCTGGATTCTGCATCAGGGCGGCAACCCCTACGTCGACGTGATGGGCAGCATGGGTGGGCCGTTCGCGGCGTTCATCGACCCGTTCTGGGCGGGTAACGGCGTGGCCTACCCGCCGCTGTCGCTCGAGGTGAACAGGCTGATGATCGCCGTCGGCGGGTTCCACCCCTACTGGGGCGTGATCGCCCAGCGGCTGCCCGCCCTGGCCGGCATGGGCCTGCTGGCGGCGTTTCTGCCCCGCCTCGCCGATCAGCTGCGCGTCGACCGGCAGTGGGCCGTCTGGCTGGGTGTGCTCAACCCGATCGCGATCGTCCATCTGGTCGGCGGGGCCCACAACGACACCCTGATGGCCGGCGTGGTGGTGTTCGCCATCTGGCTGAGCGTGCAACGCGTGCCCCGGGTCTCTGCCTCACTGGTGCTGGCGCCGATCGTGATCGGGCTGGCGATGGCGCTCAAGCAGCAGGCCGGGCTCGCGGTGATCGCCGCCGCCGGATTGCCTGTCGCCGCACAACTCGTCCGGCTGTCGCGGCCGCAACGCGTCGCCGTGCTGGGCTGGCGCACCGCCGTCGCGGCCGTCGTGGCCCTGACCACCTTCGTGGCCGTCTCGCTGTCCACCGGCCTGGGTTTCGGCTGGACCAACTGGCTCTCGCAGATGGGCCGGGCCCGCACGCTCACCCTCTCGATCGCCATCTCGGACGCCTTCGCCTGGACCGGCGTCGACCTCACCAACGCCGCCAACACCCTGCTGGCGCTGCTGGCCGTGGGTGGGCTGGTATTTCTGCTGGTCACCAGGCCCGAGCGCCCGCTTGAGGTGACCGCCTGGGGATCGGTGTTCGTGCTGTTCATCGGCCAGGCCTTGCACCCCTGGTACGTGGGCCTCAGCCTGGCGCTGATCGCCCTGCTGCCGCTGCGCCGAGGGACGGCTCGCTGGGTGGTGTTCACCACCATCGGCTATCTGATGGCCTACTGCGTGAACAACCTCTACAGCGTGGCCGTGCTGCCCTCGATCGTCGCGGGGCTCGCCTTCGGCTGCCTGGCCTACGCCATCTACACCGGACGACCCGAGCGCGGCACCCGGCTGGGCTGAGGGCCGTCCCGCACGGCTTGGGCGGCCTATAGGCTGGGACGATGCGTATCGCGATCGCGGGGGCGTCCGGACTGCTGGGCCGCGCCACCGCCGACCACCTGCGGAGCACCGGTCACCAGGTGGTGACACTGGTGCGACGGCCGCCCCAGAACCTCGACGAACGACTGTGGTTTCCCGACGAGGGCCGCATCACCGCGCCCGGGCTCAGCGACGTCGACGCGGTGATCAACTTCTGCGGTGCCGGCATCGCCGATGAGCGCTGGTCGCAGCAACGCAAAGAGTTGCTGCGCTCGTCCCGGCTCAACCCGACCACCACCATCGTGGCCGCCCTCGAACCCGACGGACGCTGCCAGCGCCTGCTGAACGGTTCGGCCGTCGGCTTCTACGGCAACACCGGCGAGACCATGATCGACGAGGGCAGCCCGCGCGGTACCGGCTTTCTGGCCGACCTGTGCGCCGACTGGGAGCAGGCAGCGCAGGCTGCGCCGGTGCCCACCGTCACGCTGCGCACCGGTCAGGTGCTCACCGAGCACGGCGGCTTTCTGGGCAAGCAGAAGCTGGCCTTTCAGCTCGGTCTCGGCGGCCGCATCGGGTCGGGCCGGCAGTTTCTGGCCTGGATCCACATCGACGACTACACCCGCCTCGTCGAGCATCTGCTCACCGCGACGCTCACCGGGCCGGTCAACCTCACCGCGCCGAAGCCCGTCACCAACACCACGTTCACCAACGAGTACGCCCGGTCGCTCAACCGGCCGGCCCTGATTCCGCTGCCCCTGCCCGCACTGCGGCTGATGTTCGGCAGCGAAATGGTCGACGAGGCGCTGCTGAGCGGCAGCCGGGTGCTGCCCAGGCGGGCCCTTGACGACGGCTTCACGTTCGACCACCCCGAGCTCGCTCAGGCATTGTCCGCCCTGGGCTGAACCCCTTCGTCCGACACCCTGGACGGCGCCAAGCCCTACGGTGCAGCCGCATAGACTGAGCCCTCCCGTGCGAAGGAAGTGGTGCCGCGAATGTCCTCCGATCTGACCCCGGCGGGAGTACCCGCGCCGTTCGCGACGCTCGGCCTGACCTTCGACGACGTGCTGCTGCAGCCCAACGCCAGCGATGTGATTCCCTCGTCGGCCGACACCAGCACGATGGTGTCGAAGCGCATCAGCCTGAACATTCCGCTGCTCAGCGCCGCCATGGACACCGTCACCGAGGCCCGCATGGCCATCGCGATGGCGCGTGAGGGCGGCATGGGCATTCTGCACCGCAACATGCCGGCCGACGAGCAGGCGTCCCAGGTCGATCGGGTGAAGCGTTCCGAGGCGGGCATGGTCGACCAGCCCATCACCATCACCGCCGACCGCACCATCGGTGAGGTGGACGAGTTGTGCGGCAAGTTCCGCATCTCGGGCGTGCCGGTGGTCGACGAGGGCTTCAAGCTGCTGGGCATCGTCACCAACCGCGACATGCGCTTCGAAGACGACCCCAACCGCCGGGTCGCCGACGTGATGACGCCCATGCCGCTGGTCACCGGGTGGCCCGGTATTTCGAGCGAAGAGGCGCTGCGGCTGCTGGCCAGGCACAAGATCGAGAAGCTGCCGCTGGTCGACACCGACGGCACCCTGCGTGGCCTGATCACGCTCAAGGACTACGTGAAGAGCGACAAGTACCCGCTGTCGAGCAAAGACGAGCAGGGCCGGCTGCGGGTGGGTGCCGCGGTGGGCTTCTTCGGCGACTCGTGGCAGCGGGCCATGCTGCTGGTCGAGGCCGGTGTGGACGCCATCGTGGTCGACACCGCGCACGGGCACTCCACCGGGGTGCTCGAGATGATCGCCCGGCTGAAGGCCGAGCCGGCGGCGGCCGAGGTGGACATCATCGGCGGCAACGTCGCCACCTACGCCGGAGCGTCCGCGCTGGTCGACGCGGGTGCGGACGGCGTGAAGGTGGGTGTCGGGCCCGGTTCGATCTGCACCACCCGCGTGGTCGCCGGCGTCGGCGTGCCGCAGGTCACGGCCATTCACGACGTGGCCCGCGCGTGCCGTCCGGCCGGGGTGCCGGTGATCGGTGACGGGGGCCTGCAGTATTCGGGCGACATCGCCAAGGCCTTGGTGGCCGGCGCGGACACCGTGATGCTCGGCTCGCTGCTGGCCGGCTGCGAAGAGAGCCCGGGCGAGCTGGTGTTCATCAACGGCAAGCAGTACAAGTCGTACCGGGGCATGGGCTCACTGGGGGCGATGGCAGCGCGGGGGCGGCGGGCGTCCTATTCGAAGGACCGCTACTTTCAGGGCGACGTGACCTCGGACGACAAGCTCATTCCCGAAGGCATCGAGGGCCAGGTGTCGTACCGTGGCCCGCTGGCGGCGGTGGCCTACCAACTGGTCGGCGGCCTGCGGCAGTCGATGTTCTATACCGGTGCGGCCACCGTGCCACAGTTGCACGAGAAGGGCCGGTTCGTGCGCATCACCTCGGCCGGCCTGCGCGAGTCGCACCCGCACGACATTCAGATGACCATGGAGGCGCCCAACTACTCGGCGCCCACTTCCTGACCCGGCAAAGGAGCCTGCCCCATGATCGAGATCGGGCGTTCGAAGCGCGCGCAACAGGTCTACTCGTTCGACGACATCGCGATCGTGCCCACCCGGCGCACGCGACACATCGAAGACGTACGGCTGAACTGGACGATCGACGCGCTCACCTTCGACTTTCCGATCGTGGCCGCCCCGCAAGACTCGGTGATGTCACCGGCCACCGCGGCGGCGATGGGACGTCTCGGCGGGCTGGGCGTGCTCAACCTCGAGGGGTTGTGGACACGCTACGAAGACCCCGAGTCGCTGCTCGAAGATCTGGCGTCGATCGAAGACCAGGTCGAGGCGACGCGGCGCATGCAGATGCTGTACGACGCGCCCGTACAGGGCGAGTTGATCACGCAGCGGCTGAACGAGATCCGCGAGTCGGGGGCACCCGTGGCGGGGGCCCTGTCGCCCGAGAACTGCAAGGCGTTCGCGTCAGTGGTCGAGCAGGCCGGGGTCGACTTCTTCGTGATCCGCGGCACCACGGTGTCGGCCGAGCACGTCAGCAACACCGTCGAGCCGCTGAACCTCAAAGAGTTCATCTACTCCCTCGACGTTCCGGTGATCGTGGGCGGCTGCGCCACCTACCAGGCGGCGTTGCACCTGATGCGCACCGGCGCGGCCGGGGTGCTGGTCGGGTTCGGCGGCGGCGCCACCAAACGCACCCGCAACGTGCTGGGCGTCGAGGTGCCGATGGCGTCCGCGCTGGCCGACGTGGCTGAAGCCCGACGCGACTACATGGACGAGTCGGGCGGACGCTACGTGCACGTGATCGCCGACGGCGCCCTGGGCCGTTCGGGCGACCTGGCCAAGGCGATCGCCTGTGGCGCCGACGCGGTGATGGTCGGCTCGCCGTTGGCGCGGGCATCCGAGGCGCCGGGGCACGGGTACCACTGGGGCCCCGAGGCCTGGCACCCCACGCTGCCGCGCGGCGAGCGGGTCAGGTTCGGCGCGATCGGTTCGCTGGAGCAGATTCTGCTCGGCCCGTCCCACACCCCCGACGGCACGATGAACCTGGTCGGCGCGCTGCGTCGCGCCCTGGCCACCTGCGGCTACACGGAGGTCAAGGAGTTCCAGCGGGTCGAGGTCGTCGTCCACCGCTGAGGCCGCCGGCTCGTCGAGTTCGTCGCGCCGAGCGGTAGTAGCGGCTACGCAACGACGACGACTCCGCGCTCGGACGCCACCCGGGCCAGGGTCGCATCGAACGTGGCCAGGCTCGCGCCGGTCTGGAGCGCAGCCGCGAGCACGCAACAATCGGGCATGCGCAGCGAGGTGTCGGCGCGCAATCGGGCCAGCGCGAGGGGCTGCTCGTCGGTGACCCGCACACTGGCGTGCCGAGGGTTTCGATGACGCTCAGGGCCTCAGCCTCGCGGCCTACCCGCGCAGGACCCACCAGGCACTCGGCCAGGGTGAGCGGGTGAGGCAACAGCTCTCGTCGATCGGTCGCGACCCAAAATTGGAGACGGTTCTCTTTCCTGCTCATCTAGCGCGCTCGCCGTCTTCCCATACGACGATTGACAAGGTGGTTCAACTGGCCGCATGGAGTCAGCGGGAAAGAGAACCATCCCCAATGAAGGCTCGACCAGTACGTTCGCGAGTGGTTCGGTCAGTCTTGCAGCACCACGTCACCGGTGCCCGTGCGGGCGGTGACTCGGATGAACGGCTCGCCCTCGGCCGGCTCGCCCCTGGACGCGATGCGGCTGACCACCTCGCCGAACGAGCTGTGCAGGTCTTGCCACACCGGAATGTCGCGCGGCACCGTGATGCGAATGTCGCCCGCGCCGGTCTTGACGTCGACGCTGCCGCCCGCGGCCTCGACGGTCACGTCACCGGCCCCGGTGCGCACTTGCGTCTGACCCGGGCAGCCCAGCAGCGACACGTCGCCGCCGCCGGTCTGCACCTCAACGTCACCGCCTGCCCGCAGCACGCCGACGTCACCGCCGCCGGTCTCGATGCGGCCCGAGCCCAGGTCGTCGATGCGCACGTCGCCGCCCGCCGTCTTCACCGAACCCTCGCCCAGCCGTCGCACGCGAATGTCGCCGCCGCCGGTGCGCAGTTCGCCGTGATCGAGACTGCCGACGGTGATGTCACCACCCTGGGTGACCACCTGGCCGCCGGTCGCAGCCTCCAGCGTGATGTCGCCGCCGCCGGTCTGCAACTGTGCGCGACCCGAGCGGCCGGAACTGGAGATGTCGCCGCCCTCGGCGTGCACCTCGACGTCGGCGTCGGGGGAGAGGTGCACCTCGACGTTCACCCGGTTCACGTTGCCGATGCCCCACGAGAGGCGCCCGACCTGAAACGCGAACCCGAAGCCGTTGTCGCCGGCGTCGAGCGTGGGCGGCACGGTAACGAACACGTCACGGCCCTCGGTGCGGGTCTCGAAGGCTTGCGGGTCGAACGACGACAGTGAGCTGAGCCGCACGAGAACTTCGCCGGGCCCGGCGTCGTGAAACAGCCGGACGGCGCCGCGATGGCTGCGCAGGTGCAGGGACGGAGCCTCGTCGGTGGCGAAGCGCCACTCGTGCGTGGTGGGGGAGGTGGTGTTCATGATGGTCTCCTCTCAGGCCCAGCCGGTGAGCCGGCGGCCGGTGGTACGGGTTTGGCGGGGTTGGTCAGGTTCGGTGGCGCGGCGCACGGCCTGCACGATCCAGGTGTTGAGTGACTGCTGCGCCTGGCCGGCCAGGGTCTCGGCGCGGCGCTTGAGGCCGTCAGGCAGGCGCACGGTGACCCGGGCGGTTCCGTCGTCGCTCTCGTCCAGCACGAGGGTTGGCTCGGGCGGCGCCACCGGTTCGGCGGGCTGGGTCTCGGTGACCAGAAAGTCGGGCTGCTGGCCGTCCATCTGAACGGCGATCACGGTGCCCCCGAGCCGGGCCGACAGTTCGGCCGCGGTGTCGGCGAGCAGTTCGGTCATGGCGAGTCGCAGGCCCGGTTCGAGAGCGACGGCGACTCGCCGGCTGGTCTCGCGGGTCGACTCGTCGGCCAACGCGGTGACCCGATCGAGGTCGGCGGCGATGCGCGAGAGGTAGGGCTGTAGATCCATGACGCCAGTCTGACATCAGAATGACGTCAAATCAATGTCATCATGCCGCCACGGTGCGGTGGACTGCCCGTCGCTGCCGGCCATGCCTCTCGGACGAGGCGTGAACGGCAGCGCGACGCCCGTTTCGGCGGCACCGTAGGATGCCGTCCATGAGCGCCCCAGACCCCGAGCTGGCCCGGCTGCGCGGCAGCATCGACAACCTCGACTCGGCGTTGGTGTGCCTGCTGGCCGAACGGTTCAAGATCACCCAGCGGGTGGGGGAGTTGAAAGCAGAACTCGGTCTTCCCCCCGCCGATCCGCAGCGTGAGGCGCAGCAGATCGAGCGGCTCCGGCGGCTGGCCGATGAGGCGAACCTCGACCCGGAGTTCGCCGAGAAGTTCCTCACGTTCATCGTCTCTGAGGTGGTTCGGCACCACGAGCGCATCGCCCGGAGCGCCGGCTGACCGGGTCGCACGCCGGGCCGCAGGCGATTCGCCCGGCCACCCCGGCAGACTGGCCGGCCATCGACGCCGTCGAACAAGCGGCCGACGCGCTGTTCGAGGGCGTGATCGCACTTCCACCGGGCGAACCGGGGCACACCGATCGCGACCTGCCCGGCTTCGTGCTGGTGGCCACCGAGGGCGATCAGCCGATCGGCTTCGCGCACGTGCTCGACTTCGACGGACGGTTTCACCTCGAACAGCTCAGCGTGCACCCGCGGTGGCAGCGCCAAGGGTTGGGCCGACGCTTGCTCGTGGCGGCCGAGCGGGCGATCGTCGAGCGCGGCGGGTCGGTGGTCACGCTGCGCACCTTCGCCGACGTGCCGTGGAACGCGCCGTTCTATCGACTGCACGGCTATACGACCGCAGACCTGCCGATCGCGCTGATGCCGCTGATCGAGGCCGAGCAGCGCATCGGTCTGTTGGCCGCCGGCCGGCGGGTCACGCTGGCCAAGCAACTGGCGGACGACGTGCCGCCGCGGCCCGCGGTGAGCGTGCTGCCGCTGCGCGACGGTTCGGACGGTCTCGAGGTGTTCGTTCAGTACCGGGCCGCCACGATGGACTTCGCCGCCGGTGCCGTGGTGTTTCCCGGCGGCCGGGTGGACGCCGGCGACCGGCCGATCGCCGTGCCCGACGATCATCTCGACGCGTGGGCGGCGACGCAGTTGCCGGCGGCGGGGGTGTTGGCCGCCGCCGCGATCCGTGAGGTGGCCGAGGAATGCGGCGTGGCCATGAGCCCGGGCGACATGGTGCCCTGGGACGACTGGGTCACCCCGCCGGGTGGACGCCGCCGCTTCGACGTCGCCTTCTACCTCAGCGCGGCACGGCCCGGGCAGCGCTGGCGCAACACCACCAGCGAGGCGATCGATGCGGGCTGGAGGCGTCCGGCCGACCTGCTGCAGGACGCGGCCGAGGGCACCGTCCGACTGATGCCGCCCACTCGTGCGCTGCTGGTCGAGCTGGCGAGTCTGCCGGACGTCGCCGCGGCATTGGCCGCCAAGCCGGCCATCGTTCCGGTGCTGAACGACGCCGACAAGGTGCGGCCGCGGGCGAGTCGCTGATCGGCGATGGGACGGGTCTCGACAATCTCGACCAACGAGCACGTCGCCACGGCACAGGCTGGGCTGGCATCTCACGCAGGTTGGGAGATCCCGGGTCAAGCCCGGGATGACGTGGGGCGAGGAAGGGGCGTCCCCACTCCGACCGATCGCACCCAGCTACTCGCGAGAGATCCCCGGCCAAGACCCACCCTCCTTGTGCGCCGCCACGGACGCCTCTGCCAGTTCCAGCACCCGAGCGCGCAGGTACGCCGGCGCCAGCAGTCGCACCTGGCCGCCGTATGCCAGCACGATCGACACCGCCGCCCGCCACGCCCGAAACGTGCACTGCAGCACCGGCCAGCCCTCGTGGTTGCCCTGTCGTGTCACGTCCGTACCCACCGCCAGTTGAAACCGCGCGTGCGTGGTGAACACGTCAACGATCGCGGGGTCGAGGGCGACATTGATCGTGCACGTCTCTGAGAAGTGCTCCAGCGCCGCACGCTGTTCCTCCCACGCCTCGGCGAGGTCGAACCCCTCAGGTATCTGCGCCGCCTCGTCGAGCACCTCGGCCGCCACGATGCGCGACACCCGGTAGGTACGCCGCTCGCCGTCGCGGGCCGCCAACAGGTACCAGCGTCCGGCGTTCTCGACCAGCCCGTACGGATCGACCACGCGCACGGACGGCGCCCGAGCGTCGCTCAACCCGCCACTGGCTGCGGCGTAGGTGAGCGATACCCGGCGCCGTCTGGTGGCGGCGTCGCGCAGCACCGGCAGCATCGGCACCTCGTCGGCAGCAGCGAACCAGCGCCGCTTGTCGACCACCACGACGGACGCCAGCGCCTCCGCCTGTTCAAGGGCTGGCGCCGGCACAGTGGCCGACAGCTTGGTCAGGGCCGAACTGAGTTCGCCACTGAGCCCCAGCTCGGCGGCACCCGAACCGGACGTCCACGCGAACAGCGCCTGCGCCTCGGCGGGGGAGAGCCCGCTCACCTCGGTGCGGTAGCCGGGCAGCAGCGAACAGCCACCGCCTCGGCCGCGATCGGTGTAGACCGGCACTCCGGCCGCCGAGAGCGACTCCATGTCGCGCAGGATGGTGCGCTCCGACACCTCGAGCAGTTCGGCCAGCCGGCGCGCGGGCAGCCGTCCGTGCCGGCGCAACAGAGCCATGATCTGCAGCAGTCGGTCGGCTCGCATAGTTCGAGTCTTTCAAACAAACCTGACAAGAGATGTCATGTTAGGTCGCCAGAGTAGACCCATGACCAACACACAGAACCCGCCCGACGCCCGTCCGCTCTTCGTCAGCGCCCTCGACCAGCTCAGTCTGCTGATGAACGACGTGACCCCGGCCGACCTCGACCGCCCGACGCCCTGCGAGGGCTGGGCCGTCCGTGACCTGCTCGCGCACCTGGTGGGCGTCGAGAACCGCATCGTGCACATCGCGGGCGGCGGTACCCCGGCCGAGATGCCCGCCCACGTCTCGGGAATCGCCGACGACGGCTGGGCCGCGGCCTGGAACGACCGCCTCGAACCGCTGGGCACCGTGGTGGCCGACACCGATCCCGCACGCATGGTCGTGCACCCGGCCGGCACAATGCCGTGGGCGATCGCGATCGGCATCTACGCCAGCGAACTCGTCACCCACACGTGGGATCTGGCCAGGGCGCTCGGTGTGGACGACACCCTGAACCAGCAGTTGGCCGCCGGGGTGCTGCCGCAGATGCAGCGCGCGCTGCCGCCCGAGCCGCGCGGCGCAGAGATCGGCGTGCCCTTCGGCCCAGTGGTCGCAGTCGGTGCGGACGCCACCCCCTACGAAGCCCTCGTCGGCTGGCTGGGGCGCAACCCGGAGTGGACATGCGCCTGACGCCCCTCACACGACAAGGCCCTCCCTAATCAGTTCTGCCCTGTCGTCGACGGCTGGGCAGGACTGATTGGGGAGGGCTTTGTCGGCATGGGTGATGCCGGCGCGGGTGGCAACCCGGCAACGTCAGGCGATCACGTCACCGGCGGTGGTGTTGGCCGGAATGCCGGTGACCACCGAGCCGGGCGGCACGTCTTTGACCACCAGGGCGTTGGCGCCGACCTTCGACCCGTCGCCGATGGTGATCGGGCCGATGATCTTGGCGCCCGCCCCCAGCAGCACCCCGTTGCCGATGGTGGGGTGTCGTTTGAACCGGCCGCGGGAGCGTCCGCCCAGGGTGACCTGGTGGTACATCAGCACGTCGTCGCCGATCTCGGCCGTCTCGCCGATCACCACGCCGTTGCCGTGATCGATGAAGAACCGCCGGCCGATCACGGCGCCGGGGTGAATCTCCACCTGCGTCAACGTGCGGGCGAGCTGCGAGATCAACCGCGCCAACGGCTTCAACGCAGGGCTGGTGGTCCAGAGCTTGTGGCACAGGCGATGCAGCCACACCGCGTGCACGCCCGGGTATGCCACGGCCACCATCAGCTTGCTGTGGGCGGCCGGATCTTCGCGCATGGCCGTCTCAAGGTCTTCGTTCATTCGGTTCCAGGCCGACCGGGCCAGGGCGCTCAGGGTCACCGGGCCATCAAAGCAGAAGCAGGCGTTCAGGTGCATCGCTGAGCCTGGACGTTCACTGCAGGCCTGCTGCACCTTCGCCGACGATCGCGTCACCCGACTTCCGCCAGCCGGACGACCGCCCCGAGGCTGACTGCAGGCGATGGTTGACCGCCAGGATCGAGGAGGGATCGTAACGACGAAACCGCAACGGATGGCGTTGGCCGTGGCCGGTCTGATGCTGACCGCGACGGGCCTCGCGCCGGCGCAACCGGCCCACGCCGCGACCACGGAGCCCGACGAGGGCGATCGCGCGGTCGCCTGCCAATGGGCCTGGAAGGACCGCTCTGGCCAGACCGCCAAACTGCTGCCCGGTAGGTCTGTTCGGTCGGGGCCGTACCGAAAGTGCGCCGACCGTGATGAGGACTACGGCCAACGGATGCGTACCGTGCACCTGGACTGCTTCGTGCGCAACAAGTACCAGCACACCTGGTGGCACGTGCGCCTCTTGGACGGCACCCAGGGCTGGGTGTGGGCCGGCAACCTGCTCGACACCCACCACATCAACACCGAAGGGCGCCAGTGCAAGCTGCCCTGAGCCTGTGTCAGGGCTGAAACGCAGCAGCGGGGGGGTTCGACCGGAACCCTCCCGCTGCCGCGTTGACCTTCAGTCCATCAGATCCGAGTACAGAATCGTCGACAGGTACCGCTCGCCGAACGAGGGGATGATCACCACGATCACCTTGCCGGCGTTCTCTTCGCGGGCCGCCAACTCACCCGCGGACGCGAGCGCTGCACCCGAGCTGATGCCGACCAGCAGGCCCTCTTGAGCGGCGGCCAGTCGCGCGTACTCAACCGCGGTCTCGGCGTTCTGCGGCAGGATCTCGTCGATGATCGAACGATCGAGGATCTCGGGAATGAAGTTCGCCCCGATGCCCTGAATCTTGTGCGGGCCGGGCTGGCCGCCCTCGAGGATCGGGGACTCCTTGGGCTCGACGGCGATCATCTTGACGCTCGGCTTGCGCTCTTTGAGCACCTGGCCGACGCCGCTGATGGTGCCGCCGGTGCCGATGCCGGCCACCACGTAGTCGACGGTGCCGTCGGTGTCGTTCCAGATCTCTTCGGCGGTGGTCTTGCGGTGAATGTCGACGTTGGCCTGGTTGGCGAACTGACGCACCAGCACGGCGCCCTCTTCGGCGCCGATCGCCTCGGCGCGCGCCACGGCGCCACGCATGCCCTCGGGGCCGGGGGTCAGCACCAGCTCGGCGCCGAACGCGCGCAGCAGGGCCCGCCGTTCCTTGCTCATGGTCTCGGGCATCGTCAGCACCACCCGGTACCCGCGGGCCGCGCCCACCATCGCCAGCGCGATGCCGGTGTTGCCCGACGTGGCTTCGACGATGGTGCCGCCCGGCTTGAGCTGCCCCGACGCCTCGGCGGCGTCGATCATGGCCACGCCGATACGGTCCTTCACCGAGCTGGCGGGGTTGTAGAACTCAAGCTTGCCCAGCACGGTTGCCTTGGTGTCGCCGAAGATGCGGTTGAGGCGAACGAGCGGAGTGCGTCCGACCAGTGCGGTGACGTCGTCATAGATCTGCATACAGCTACCTAACTACTCATCGGGTGGGGATAATCCATGTTCCGTAAACTCGGTAGGTAATGATAGTACCAATCGTCTCTCCCTAGACTGACGTCCCATGAGCCACGAGCACGAGTTGGTACTCGTCGTCGACTTCGGCGCCCAGTACGCCCAGCTGATCGCGCGGCGCGTCCGCGAGGCGCGCATCTACTCCGAGATCGTGCCGCACACCGCCTCGGTCGACGAGATTCTGGCGCGCAAACCCACGGCCATCGTGTTGTCGGGCGGCCCTCAGTCGGTCTATGCCCCCGGTGCCCCGCAGGTCGATCCGGCCCTGTTCACCACCGGCATTCCCACCTTCGGCATGTGTTACGGCTTTCAGGCCATGGCGGCTGCGCTCGGCGGCGAGGTGCGCCGCACCGGGCTGTCGGAGTTCGGCCGCACCCCGGTGCACGTGGGCGAGGGCGGCGAACTGCTCGGCGACCTGCCGCCCAATTTCAGCGCCTGGATGAGCCACGGCGACTCCGTGTACGCGCCGCCGCCCGGGTTCTTGTGCCTGGCGACCTCGGACGGCTCGCCGGTCGCGGCCTTCGAAGACCTCACCCGCGGCCTCGCCGGAGTGCAGTGGCACCCCGAGGTCGGTCATTCGGAGTTCGGCCAGGTCGTGCTCGAGACGTTTCTGGTCACGATCGCCGGCTGCAGCCAGGACTGGACGCCGGCCAGCATCGTCGACGACTCCGTCGAGGCCATCAGGGCCCAGGTGGGCGACGCTCAGGTGCTGTGCGCGCTGTCGGGCGGCGTCGATTCGGCGGTCGCGGCCGCGCTGGTGCAGAAGGCCGTCGGCGACCAGTTGACGTGCGTCTTCGTCGATCACGGGCTGCTGCGCCAGGGCGAGGCCGAACGGGTCGAACGCGACTTCGTCGCCGTCACGGGCGTCGACCTGGTGGTGCGTGACGAGGCCGACCGGTTCCTGGGCGCGCTGGCCGGCGTGAGCGACCCCGAGACCAAGCGCAAGATCATCGGGCGCGAGTTCATTCGCACCTTCGAAGACGCCGCCCGCGTGCTGAACGCCACCAAAGACATCGAGTATCTGGTGCAGGGCACCCTCTACCCCGACGTGGTCGAGTCGGGCGGCGGCGAGGGCGCGGCCAACATCAAGAGCCACCACAACGTGGGCGGCCTGCCCGACGACCTGCAGTTCAAGCTGATCGAGCCGCTGCGCACCCTGTTCAAGGACGAGGTGCGCGCGGTGGGCACCGAACTCGGCCTGCCGTCCGACATGGTGTGGCGGCACCCGTTCCCGGGCCCCGGCCTTGCCATTCGCATCATCGGTGAGGTCACCAAAGATCGGCTCGACCTGCTGCGCCAGGTGGACGCCATCGCCCGCTTCGAGCTGACCGCCGCCGGTCTCGACCGCGCGATCTGGCAATTTCCGGTGGTGCTGCTGGCCGACGTCCGGTCGGTGGGCGTGCAGGGCGACGGCCGCACCTACGGCCACCCGGTGGTGCTGCGGCCGGTGACGTCCGAAGACGCCATGACCGCCGACTGGGGGCGGCTGCCGTACGAGGTGCTCGAAAGAATCTCGACCCGCATCACCAACGAGGTGCGCGAGGTGAACCGGGTGGTGCTCGACATCACGTCCAAGCCGCCGGGCACCATCGAGTGGGAGTGAGCGCCCAGCGTCGCGGCAGAGCGGATCGCCCGTTGCGCCTCGTCGTGTCGGTCGACTCGGCTAGGGTGCCGAACCTGGGCATTCACAGGGGGTGAGCGTGCACGAGCCGAAGCTGCGCGAACGGCTGCAGTACGCCTTCGACACGGTGATGTCACGCGGCACCGTGGCCATCATGGGGCTGTTGGCGCTCGGCACCCTGGTGTTCGTGTTCGTGATCGCCCTGATCGTGATGCTGCTGAAGGCGTTCCCCGAAGACGCCCAAGAGGGCGACTTCTGGGACATCGTGTGGGGCAACCTGATGCGCACCCTCGACCCGGGCACCATGGGCGCCGACGCCGGGTGGGGCTTTCGGCTGTTGATGCTGACCGTGACGATCGGCGGCCTGATCATCGTGGCGAGCCTGATCGGCATCGTGTCGGGCGGCTTCGACGACAAGATGGCCCAACTGCGCAAGGGCCGCAGCCGGGTGATCGAGAAGGATCACACGCTGATTCTGGGGTGGTCGCCACAGCTGTTTCTGCTCGTCGACGAGATCTGCCAGGCCAACGCCGACCAGGGCGGTCGAGGACGCGCGATCGTGGTGCTCGCCGATCGCGACAAGGTCGAGATGGAGGACGCCCTGCGCGAGAAGGTGACCGGCCGGGGCCGCACGCGCATCATCTGTCGCACCGGTGACCCGACCTCGCCGGCCGACATTCAGATCGCCAACCCGCTGGCCGCCCGCAGCGTGGTGGTGCTCAGCGGTGACAGCAACGATCCGGACGCGGCGGCGATCAAGACCGCCCTCGCCCTCACCCACGCCCTGCCCGAGGGCTCGGGGGTGCCGCTCGTCGCGGCCCTTCACGATTCGGCGAACCTCGACGCCGCGCAGCTGGTTGGTCGTGGCGAATCACGATGGCTGCCTGCCACCATGCTGATTCGCCGGCTGACGGCGCAGACGTGCCGCCAGCGCGGCCTGTCGAGCGTGTATGCCGAACTGCTTGACTTCGCCGGCGACGAGATCTACTTCACCGAGCAGCCGGCCCTGACCGGGTCGACCTACGCCGACGCGTTGATGCG
This sequence comes from Micropruina glycogenica, assembly GCF_900289045.1. Lineage (GTDB taxonomy): Bacteria > Actinomycetota > Actinomycetes > Propionibacteriales > Propionibacteriaceae > Micropruina > Micropruina glycogenica. The sequence continues at coordinate 2,214,013 of NZ_LT985188.1, read as the reverse complement.
GTTCGCCGACGCCTCGGTGTTCGGCATCGTGCGCGGCACGGTGATCATGCTGAACCCGGCCGCCGACACCGTGGTGGCCCAAGGCGACCAGCTGGTGGTGCTGGCGTCCGACAACTCCGAGATCAGGCTGGGCGAGCCGGGCCCGGTGACCGCCGGGGCGATCTCGCGCGTGCAGGCGCCGCCGCCGGCCGCCGAGCACACCCTGATCATCGGTCACAACGCGGGCATCGGCGAGGTGATCGACGAGCTCAGCCGCTATCTGCCCGCCGGGTCTGAGATCTGCGTCCTGGCCGACGACGAACGGGTGCGCAGCCTCATCGAGCCCGAGGGCGTCAGCCTGCGGGTGGTGGTGGGCGACACCACGAGCAAGACGCTGCTGTGGTCGCTCGAGATCGCTCAGTACGACCACATCGTGGTGCTGGCCGACATCGAACACCCCGACCCGCAGATCGCGGACGCCCGCACGCTGGTCACCCTGCTGCACCTGCGCGACATCGCCAGCCGGGCCCAGCTGCAGCTCAACATCGTCAGCGAGATGCTGGACGACCGCAACCGCGAGCTGGCCGAGGTCACCCGGGCCGACGACTTCATCGTCAGCGATCGGCTGATCGGGCTGATGCTGGCGCAGGTGAGCGAGAACCCGCGGCTGGTCGAGGTGTTCGACCAGTTGTTTCGCAGCGAGGGCGACGAGATCTACCTGCGGCCGGCCGAGCTGTACCTGGTGCCCGGCGCCGAGGCCACCTTCTACACCGTCGTGGCCGCGGCCGCGGCGCGGGGCGAAACGGCGATCGGCTACCGGCTCGCGGCGCAGTCGTGGTCGCGGCCGAACTCCTACGGCGTGCACCTCAACCCGAACAAGGCAGCAGCGGTGACCCTGGGCGCCGGTGACTCGGTCATCGTGCTGGCCCAGGACGAGCACTGATCAATCAGCGATTCACACCGGCAAGTGCCGACTCCACCAGCCCAGAATCGCTTCGAACCGTTGCCGGCGGTGCCAGGGCGTGCCCGAGCGCGACAGCTCGTGGTTCTCACCCGGAAACACCAACAGTTCGGCATCGACCCCCGCCTGCTTGAGCACCGTGTAGTACCGCAGGCCCTGCGACAAGGGGCAACGCAGGTCGAGTTCGCTGTGAATCACCAGCGTCGGCGTGGTCACCTGCCCCGCCAGCAACATGGGCGACTGCGCGTCCTGTTCGGCTTTGGTGCCGTTGTACTGCGCCGGAAAGAACCAGCCGATGTCGGACGCCCCCACGAACGACGCCGGGTCGAGGTAGCCACGCTCGACGATCGCCCCGGCCCAGCGGTGGTCGTGGGCGATGATCCACGCGGTCAGATAGCCGCCGTACGAGCCGCCCATGATGCCGACCCGGGCGCCGTCCAGACCGGGCACGGTGGTCACCGCATGGTCGAGAAAGGCCAGCACGTCGGCCGAGTCGAGGTTGCCAAAATCGCCCTGAATGGCCCGGCCGTGGTCGCGTCCGTAGCCGGCCGAGCCCCGCGGATTGCACATCACCACGGCGTAGCCGGCCTCGGCGTACACCTGCGCCTCGTCGAAGAACGCCGGGGTGTAGCCGGCGAACGGCCCGCCGTGAATCATCAGCAGCACCGGGTGGGGGCTGTCACCCTCGGGCAGCACCACCCAGCCGTGCACCGGGTAGCCGTCGGGTGCGGTGGCGGTCAGCTCGCGCGGCTCGCGCACGGTGGTGCTCGCGCGCAGCGCCGCCGAGAAGTCGGTCAGCCGGCGCACCGAGCCGTTCTCGACGACCCCGACCTCGTCGAGGCCGCCGGCGGTGTGAAAGGTGACCATTACCGGCGTGCCCGCAGATGCGCTGCCGGCACCGACCACGACCGCCCCGGCCGAACTGTCGAGCAGCACCTCGGTGCCGTCGGCGCCCACCCGCAGCAGTCGGCTGGCCCCGCGGTGCTCGGCCAGCGCCAGCACGCCGTCACCGGCGGCCACCAGGGGCGCCACCACCGACTCGTCGGGGTCGGTGCACAGTTCGGGGCCGTCGTGGCCGAGCCGGTAAACGCCGGCCTGCGCCGCCACGAACTCGAGCCCCGTCTCGCCCAGGTCGGTGCCCAGAAACCACGTCGTTTCGTCGGCGACCACCGGGTCGGCGGCATCGACGTTCGCGGTCGTCAGGCGTTCGTGGGGCGAGCCGTCCACCGGCACCCGCACCAGGTCGCCCACCAGCGATTCGGGGCCTTCGGTGCGTCCGTACGACACCAGCACCGCCGAGCCGTCGCCGGTGAAGCACGGGCTGCTCGCGTCGGCGTCGGCGTCGGTGAGCCGGCGCGGCTTCGCGAAGCCGTGGTTCTTCAGCGCCTCGGGGTCGGCGTCGCGCGCGGCCCGGCCCTTGGGGGTGATCGCCGGCTCACCGAACACGTCGGGCACCTCGACCACGAACAACTGCCGGCGGCGGTCGCGCACCCAGCCGACGCCGTTGAGCTGAAAGCCGAGCGTGGTGATGTGGCGCGGGTTCTCGTGCTGCGGATCCACACCCTCGACGGTGCCGTAGCGGCCGTCCTCGGGCTCGCGAGCGACGAAGGCGAGCTGCCGGCCGTCCGGTGAGAAGACGAAGTCGGCGACGCCCAGGGGCTGGTTGGTGACGCACAGCGCCTTGCCGCCCTCAGCGGGTATCAGGTGCACCTGCGGCTTGTCGCTCGCCCCGGCACGCAGAAAGCCCAGCAGCGAACCGTCCGGCGAGAACCGTGGGTGGGCGTCGGCCCTGCCTCGGGTGAGACGGCGAACCGGCGAGCCGTCCAGCGGCACCCTGAACAACTGGCCCACGTAGTCGTCGGCGTCGAAATCGGGCCGGCTGGACGCCACCACGCACCACTCGCCGTCGGGGTGCACCGCCGGGGCCGACAGGGTGGTGAGCAGCGGCAGTTGATCGGGTCGCATGGCGAGCAGCCTAATCGCGGTCGCACGGTTGCCCGGCTGCCCCTCGACCCATCAACCATCCTTCGGCTAGGTTCGGTGGCCACAGGCGAGCTCGAAGAGGAGAACAGTCATGGCGTCCGGACGCGTGTTGGTGGTGGGGTCACTCAATGCAGACCTGGTGGTACGCACCCCACGCATTCCGTCGCCGGGCGAAACCGTGACGGGCTCCGATCTGGTCATCGTGCCCGGCGGCAAGAGCTCGAACCAGGCAGCCGCGATCGGCAAGCTCGGCGGCGACGTCGCCCTGCTCGGCTGCGTCGGCGACGACGGCAACGGCACCATGCTGCTCGACAGCCTGCGCGAGTCCGGTGTGGACGTCAGCCACGTGCAGGTGCTGCAGGGGGTGGCCACCGGCTCGGCCATGATCGCCGTCGACGACAGCGGTGAGAACTGCATCATCGTGAGCCCGGGGGCCAACGGTCGGCTCTCGGCTGTCGACGTCGAGGCGGCCGACGAGTTCTTCGACACCGCCGGCGACTCCTCGATGCTCACGCTCTGCCTCGAAGTGTCGATCGACGCCGTCAAGGCTGCCGCGCGCGAGGCCCACGAACGGGGGGCCCGGGTGGTGCTGAACCTGTCGCCGTACGCCAAGGTGGGCGCCGACGTGCTCGACCTGGCCGACCTTCTGGTGGTGAACGCGCACGAGCTCGCCGACCTGACCGAACAGCCCGACTTCGAACCCCTGGGCGACTGGACGGCAGTGGTCGAGGCCACCCGCGCCGCACTGGGTGAGTCCGGCCCGCGCACCGTGGTGGTCACCCTCGGTGCCGACGGTGCCCGCACCATCGATCTCGACTCGGGCGAGGTCTCCGACCAGATTCCCTCGCCGAAGATCACGCCTGTCGACACCACGGGTGCCGGTGACGCGTTTCTGGCGTCGCTGGCGTATCGGCTGGCCTCCGGTGACGACCTGTCGACGGCCTGCGCGTTCGCCGTTCGGGTGGGGGCCTACGCGGCCACCGGCGAGGGCGCGCAGAAGTCGTACCCGACCGCCGACCAGCTCGAGAACTGGGCGCCCTGACTCAGGGCTGGTAGTCCAGCAGCCGGGCGAGCAGCACCGGGCCGAGCGGCTGGTCGGTGTCGAGCACCACCCGCACGTGGGCGCCCTCGACGTCTTTGGGGCCGGTGCGTTGCCCGCGCAGGTCGCAGATGGTCTGCCCACGGCCGGGGCCCTGGGTGTCGTCGACCACCACCGGCACATTGGGGGCGCGGGTGGCCGTGATCTGGCCCACCGCGATCGCCGCGGCCAGCGGGTCGTGCAGGGCGCACAGCTTGCGTCCGTACTCGGCCACGTAGAAGTCGAAGTACAGGTCGAGAATGTCGGCCAGGGCCCGGTTGAGTTCTGAGTCGGACGCCGCCAGCGCCAGCCGGTCGTCCTCTTCGAAGTAGTTCTCGAGCGTGACGTCCAAGGGCACGAGCACCACCTGCCACGGCGCCTGCATGACGATCTGGGCCGCCTCGGGGTCGTTCCAGATGTTGGCCTCACCCACCGCGCTCAGATTGCCGGGCACCAGGGCGGCCCCGCCCATGATGACCACCTCGTGCACCTTGCCGGCGATCGACGGATCCTGCTGCAGGGCCAGCGCCAGGTTGGTCAGCGGGCCGATCGCGATCACCACGAGCTCACCCTCGTGCTCGTGCGCCAGGCGCACCAGCATGTCGGCCGCCGACTCGTTCTCGGGCTGCTTCTCGGTGTGCGGCAGTTCGACGTTGCCCACGCCGTTTCGGCCGTGAATGTGCGGAACGCCGCCGGTGAACGGCCGGGCCAGCGGGTTCATGGCGCCGACCGCGACCGCCACGTCGTCACGGCCGCCCATGGCCAGCAGATCCAGCGTGTTCACCGCGGCCTGCGCGGCGTCGATGTTGCCGCTGACGGTGCCGATACCGGCCAGGCTGATCTCGGGCGAGGCCATCAGGTACACCAGAGCCAGGGCGTCGTCGATGCCGGTGTCGCAGTCGAAATAGACGGGGCGCGTAGCCATGCGAAGTTCCTCTCGGAGGGGTCAGCTGCCGACGACGCCGGCGATGGATGCGTTCAGCAGGTTGGCCAGGGTACCGCCGAGCAGCGCGAAGAGGCCGTTCTTGGCCACCTCACTACGCCGTTCGGGCACCAGGGCGCCCAGGGAGCCGATCATGATGGCGATCGAGCCGAAGTTGGCGAAGCCGGCCAGTGCGAAGCTGGCGATCAGCGAGCTCTTCGGGCTGAGTTGGTTGCCGGTGATCATCGGGCCGAGGTTGCTGTAGGCGACGAACTCGTTGAGCACCGTCTTCTGGCCGATCAGGTTGCCCACCGTGGCCGCCTCGCTCCACTGCACGCCGATCAGCCAGGCCACCGGGGCGAAGATCCAGCCGAAGATCTTGTCGAAGGTGATCTCGGGGTGGCCGAACCAGCCGCCGATGCCGCTGGCGATGCCGTTGGCCAGGCCGATCATCGAAATGAAGGCGATCAGCAGGCAGCCGACGATGACGGCCAGGTGGCCGCCCGACAGGGCGCCGCGGGCCAGGGCGTCGATCACGTTGGCTGACTCTTCGTCCTTGACGTCGCGCACCGAGCCATCGAGATCGCTCTCTTCGGTTTCGGGCCACAGGCCCTTGGCGATCACCAACGACGAGGGCGCGTTCATCACCGACGCGGCGATCAGGTAGGGCAGCGGGGCACCGAGCAGCGAGTAGCCCACCAGGGTCGAGCCGGCCACCGACGCGAAGCCGCCCACCATGCAGGTGAACAGCGCCGACTTGGTGAGCTTCTTCAGGTAGGGCTGAATCACCAGAGGTGCCTCGCTCATGCCCAGAAAGATCACCGTGGTGGCCCACACCGATTCGACCTTGCTGACGCCGACGAGCCACTTCATCGCGGTGCCGACGATCTCGATGAACCACTGGATCACCCGCAGGTAGTACAACAGCCCGATCAGCGCGCCGATGAAGATGATCACCGGCAGCACGCCGAGCGCGAACACGAAGCCGATCTGGTCGTTGTTGAATAGTCCGCCGAACACGAAGGTGGTGCCCTGGTTGGCGAAACCGACCAGCCAGGACACGCCGCCCGACAACGCCTGCAACGCCTGAAACCCGGGCTCCCACTTCAGAATCAGAAAGGCGGTGATCACCTGCAGGGCGAAGCCCGCACCCAAGATGCGCCAGTTGATACGGGTGCGGTACTTCGACACCGCGAAGACCAAGCCGAAAATCACAGCGATGCCCAAGACACCTTGCAACCGATCCATCGCAGCCTCCTTGCCGCCCGGGGGTACAGGCGACCCTAAGACCGTTCGACCCCGGCTGGCAAGGGGCAATGCGCTGCAACTGTGGTGCTGTCGGTCCCGAACGCGCACAGGCCCGGACGATGATCGTCCGGGCCTGTTGTTTGCGGCTGGGTCAGCGCAGGTCGTCGGGGTTCTGGGCGGGACGATCGGCGGGCGGCGGCGTGCTGCCACGGTTGCCGAAGACGTCCTTCACCTCGTCGATGCCGGTGCGGCTGCTGGAGTCGGTGGGCAGCACGGCCCAGAGCACCAGGTAGGCGATCCAACCCACCTGGGTGAACACGGCGATCACCACGGTGAGAATGCGCACCAGGCCGGAGTCGAGATTGAGGTAGCGGGCGAGGCCGCCGCAGACGCCGCCGAGGAATTTGTCGGTGGTCGATCGAGTGAGGCTGCGACCGTTCATGGGGTGTTTCCTTTCCTTGGGTTTCGAGACAACAACAGGCCGATGAGGCCGATCACGACCAGGCCCAACGGGGCCACGATCGAGACGAGTTTCCAGTCGACGGTGCCGAACGCCGTGCACAGCGCCAACGCGGCGACACCCAGGCAGACCAGGCTGACGTTGAGAGCGGCCACGTCGATGCGCCTCATGACGTCACCACGTTCAGGTCGCCCGCGCCCACCTGCACCACGACGGTCAGGGTGGGGCCGGCGGGGTTCGAGATTCGCTCGTAGGTGCCGCTGCCGTCGACACCCTCGCGACGTCCGTCGGGCCCGGTGTAGTCGCCGAGGCCGACCTTCCACTGCACCACCACGTTGCCGGTGGCCGGCAGTTTGACGGTGACGTCGCCGAGCCCGTTGTCGAACTCGATCTGCCTGCTTTCGGTGACGCTCAGTTGCCGCAGGTCGATGATGACGTCACCCCCACCGTGCGACTGCTTCGTGGCGGGCAGTTGGGCCATCGAGGTGTAGCTGTAGGTGTGGTCGCCCATCGGGCCGAACCCAGGGCCCGGCAGCAGCATGGTCACCGTCACGAGCCCGGCCAGCACCGACAGGGGCAGCAGCCCTCCGGGGCGGCCGGCGAAGGCGCCGATGAACAGACCGAGGCCGAGGGCGCCGAGCACCGTGCCGGCGTAGGCGATCGGGGGCACGGCCACGCCGAACGCCTCGCTCAGCACGGCGAGGGTGGCCAGTCCGAGCCCGTTCAGGCACAGCACCAGCGGCCACAGCCACCGCGCACGGGGGCGGCGACGGCCGGTGGGGGGCGTCCAATCGGGCACGGGCGGGGGAGCCGAGGGTGCTGCCGAATAGTCGGACGGGTTCGCAGGGCGATATTCGACCAGCCGGGGGACGTCCCAGGGTTCGGTCGGTGATCCGACGGGCAGTTGGTGCGGCACCGCGTCGGAGTGCCGCGGCCGCGTCGTCCGTAGGTCCTGCTCGGCGACCCGCTGCTGCCATTCGGCCGCAGCCCGCTCGAACGGGGTCATTGCCTCGACCGGACGAGTCGGCGGCTGGGTCGCAGCGGGCAATGCCGATTGGCCCGCATCGGCGGACGGCGGCTGGCCGGTGGTGTGCGGACGGCGGCGATAGAAGCCGAAGTACCAAAGAAAGGCCAGACCCACCGCGGGCGCGATGCCGAACGGCAGCCATGAGCCGATGGCGATGGTGATCAGCAGGCCGAGACCCACCACGGCGCCGATCGTGGCAGTGGGTGACCAGCCGCGGGTGAAGGGCGCGATGCGGTTGACCGGCACCTCGGTCGATCCGTCACGAGGCACCAGCAACACTGCTCCGACGTAGAAGGCGATGCCCAACCCGCCCATCAGTGCGAGCAGCACCATGGCGATGCGCACGATGGTGGGGTCGACCTGCCAGCGTCGAGCGAGGGACGCGCAGACGCCGCCCAGCATCGCGCCGGTGTTGGCGCGCCGCAGCGGCGTGAGTTCCATGCCAGCCACTCTGGTCGGCCAGCAGCGCGCGGCCAACGGGGAACACCCCTGAGCCGACCCCCAAAGCGCTGGTCGGCCACGTTCGCGCGTGTGAGGCTAGTGTCGTGAGCAGCCCGTCCACGCTTGTGCAGCCGGTTCCGCGTCGCGCGGATCGCCGGCTCGACACCGCGTGGCTGGGCGGGGTGTGCAGCGGCCTGGCCGCCCACCTCAACTGGCCGGTGCTGGTGCTGCGCCTGGGGTTCGTGCTGCTCAGCGCCAGCATGGGCATCGGCGTGCTGGTCTACCTGGTGTTGTGGCTGGCGATGCCGCTGGCGTCCGAGGCCCCGCAGGCACCGGGCATCGAGGCGGCGAGTCGCAGCGGCATGCGCACCGTGCAGGCCGGGTACCGGGTGCCGGCCGACCTGGGCCTGATCTCGGCGGTCGCGCTCCTGGGCGCTGGGCTGCTGTGGTTCGTGCAGGCTGCCGGTTGGGGGGCGCCCGCGGCGGCGCTGTGGCCCGCACTGGCCGGCACGTTCGGGCTGATGCTGATCTGGTGGCAGGCCGACCACATTCCCAACCGGTCGATGAAGGGACTCACCGGCTGGCGGCGTTGGTTCGCGCCGCTGCTGGCGCACTGGTCGCGCATCGTCCGCATTCTGCTGGGGCTGCTGGGGCTGGTCACGGCGGTGGTGCTCATCGTGGTCGCCCTTCCGCCGTTGCCCGAGGGCAGCCGCACGCTGATCGTGCTGGGCCTGGTCGTGGTGGCACTGTTGCTGGCCGCGGCGCCCTGGATCATTCGGGTGCGCCGCTCACTGGCCACCATTCGCGAAGACAAGATGCTCGCCGACGCGCGCGCCGACATGGCCGCCCACCTGCACGACTCGGTGCTGCAGACCCTTGCCCTGATTCAGCGGCAGGCGCAGAACCCGAAGGCGGTGGCCGCCCTGGCCAGGCGACAGGAGCGCGAACTGCGGTCGTGGCTGTACGGCGAAACCGCGGTCGACGCGCCCACGGTCAAGGCGGCGCTGGTGGCGTCCGCGGCCGAGGTCGAAGACGCTCACGGGGTCGACATCGACATCGTGGTGGTGGGCGATCGCGACCTGGACGGCGACGCCCGGCCATTGGTGCAGGCCGCCCGCGAGGCCATGGTGAACGCCGCCAAGCACGCCGGGGTGGCGAAGGTCGACGTCTACGCCGAGGTTGACGACGACGCCATAGAAGTGTTCGTGCGCGACCGCGGCGGCGGCTTCGTGCTCGACGACATACCGGCCGACCGCATGGGCGTACGCGGCTCGATCATCGAGCGATTGCGGCGCGCCGGAGGCAATGCGACCATTCGAAGCGCCCCCGAAACGGGCACCGAGGTACGACTGGAGATGAAGCGATGACCGAGCCGACCACAACACCGACCGCCGCTCACCGGGTGGTGATCGTCGACGACCACGCGATGTTTCGCAGCGGCGTCAAGCACGACATCGGCGCACGGGTGCAGATCGTCGGCGAGGGTGAAGACGTGCCCACCGCGGTGGCCGCGGTGCTCAAGGCGCAGCCCGACGTGGTGCTGCTCGACGTCCATCTGCCCGGCGGTGGCGGGGTCGAGGTGCTCAAGCAGGTGCATGCGACCCAGCCCGACACAAAGTTTCTTGCGCTGAGCGTTTCGGACGCCGCCGAAGACGTGATCGGCGTGATTCGCGCCGGGGCCAGGGGGTACGTCACCAAGTCGATCTCGGCCGACGAACTGGTGGACGCCATCGCCCGGGTGGCCGAGGGCGACGCGGTGTTCTCGCCGCGGCTGGCCGGCTTCGTGCTGGACGCCTTCTCGGGCTCGATCGACATCGCCGAGATCGACGAGGAACTCGACCGCCTCTCGCAGCGCGAGCGCGAGGTGATGCGGCTGATCGCCCGCGGGTACGCGTACAAAGAGATCGCCCGCGAGCTGTTCATCTCGATCAAGACCGTCGAGACCCACGTGAGCAGCGTGCTGCGCAAGCTGCAGCTGTCGAACCGGCATCAACTGACCCGGTGGGCCACCGATCGCCGGCTGGTGTAGCGGTCACGCGCAGGCGGTCGCCTTCGCCCTCAGCGTCGCCTTGTCGATGGGCCACTCGTCTCCGTTCCGGACCAACGTGTAGTTCAACGGCCAGATGCTGCACGTCTGTCCGTCGGGGCCGTCGGCAGCGTCCTGTTCGGTGCGAACAAAGGTACGAACGACGGCTCGTTCGTCGGTCAACTCCGAAACCTCGCGCACTTCGACCACCAGCCAGTACGTGGTGCTCAGGCCCGACGCCCAGTCGTCCATGTCCTTCAAACGGCTCTGCATCGACCCCGTGAACAGGTTCCAGGCGGCCTCGTAGCGACTCTCGTTGATCGCCTGGCCGTGTGTCCACAGCACGGTGCCTAGTTCTTCGGCGTACTCGTCGTCGGAACGCACCAGCAACTCAGCCAAGGGAGCGTCTGCTCTGCCCTCTTCTTCGCATTCGGCGAATGGGCGAGCGTCGGCGTCGCCGTAACGGTCGAGCAGCATTCTGAGCCGATTGGCGGGAATCGCGAAATGAAAGCCTTCGGCAGCTTCTTCGGTGTTCGGATCGAGAAAGGTCCCCGAGATCAATCCGACGACTTGACGACTGTTGTTGATCACCGGTCCGCCACTGTTGCCGTGGTTGATGGCGGCGTCCAGCGAGAGCACGCGTTTGATCATGTGCCCATTCAGTTCGGCGCTGTCTTCGACCGAACTCACGATGCCCGTGTTGACATGTTGGGCCGACTTGCCCAAGGGATAGCCAACCACGCCGACGGGTTGCGCGATGGTTGCGGCGGTGTCGGCCAGGGCCAGGTAAGGGCGTTCGACCGACTCGTCCAGTCGCAGTAGGGCGATGTCGTTGTCAGGTCGGTAGCCGACGACGGACACCGGACGTGGTTCGTCGTCGGGAAAGGTGATCGTCAAGGCGTGAGCACCTTCCACCACATGTGCTGCGGTGAGTATCAGTTGATCGCTGACCAGAAAGCCCGTTCCCGTCCAGCCGCGGTCGCAGGTGGTGGAGCGGATCTGACCGACGGACGCACTGGCCGCGCCAACGCCTGTGACATGTCTGTTGGTGTGTCGGTAGGACTCGCTGAGGAACTGGCCGACGCCCCGACGGTTACCACCTGCGGCGCAGGAGATGTCGACGGTGTGGGCGGCGCGCACGCAGTGACCAACACGGTGACCAGACCCGAAATCGAAGCACCGGTACGAATATGCATGGCGCTCTCCTCACCAGAGATTATGGGCCCCGCGTCAATAGCGGCAGCCAATTCGGCGAGGACGGCCGATATCGCCGTCTTGGCAGACCACAGGCAGGCCGTGAGCGGTGGGGAGGGAGGCGTCGCGGGCCCAGCACCGCAAGCGGTGCGAGAGCGAACGTCGGGCTGGTAACAACCTTGTCGGCCGCAACGCTTAAGGTGGAGAAGCGATGACCGACACCCTGTTTCCCGATCTGTTCAACTTCGAGCAGCAGCCGTCCGGCGCGCCTGCAGGCGAGTCGGCGTCGCCCCGTGCGGAGCAGAGCCAGAAGGCCGATGAGGCGGTGGCCGAGGGACCCGTGCGGCGCAAGCGCATCACCGAGGACGAGTTGCTGGCCGACCTCAACCCGCCGCAGCGCGAGGCGGTGTTGCACGCGGGCTCGCCGGTGCTGGTGGTGGCCGGTGCCGGCTCGGGCAAAACGCGGGTACTGACCAGGCGCATCGCCCATCTGGTGAGCTTTCGGCACGTACACCCCGGCTCGATTCTGGCCATCACGTTCACCAACAAGGCCGCCGCCGAGATGCGGCACCGGGTGGTCGACATGGTGGGCAACCGGGCGAAGCTGATGTGGGTGTCGACGTTTCACAGTGCGTGCGTACGCATGCTGCGGGCCGACATTCACCGCTTCGGCATCAGCCGCACGTTCTCGATCTACGACGACACCGACGCCAAGCGCCTGATGACGCTGGTGCTGCGCGACGCCGAGGTCGACCCCAAGCGTTACCCGGTTCGCCAGGTGATGAACTGGGTGAGCAACTGCAAGAACGAACTGGTCGACCACGAAACGGCCGCCGCAAGGGCCGACACCGACACCGCGAAGATCTACGCCGACGCCTACCGCGTGTACCAGCAGCGGCTGCAGGCGGCCAACGCGCTCGACTTCGACGACCTGATCATGACGACGGTGCACCTGCTGCAGGCGTTTCCCGACCTGCGCGAGCAGTACCGGCGGCGGTTTCGCCACGTGCTGGTCGACGAGTACCAAGACACCAACCACGCCCAGTACGCGCTGGTGCGCGAGCTGTGCGCCGAGTTGCCGGTGCCCGAGGGCATGGCCGCCGTCGAGCCGCCCGAACTGATGGTGGTGGGTGATTCCGACCAGTCGATCTACGCGTTTCGCGGGGCCACCATTCGCAACATTCTGGCGTTCGAGGCCGACTTTCCCGGCGCCACCACCATCGTGCTCGAGCAGAACTACCGCTCGACCCAGACCATTCTGAATGCCGCGAACGCGGTGATCACGCGTAACCCCGGACGCCCCGAGAAGCGCCTGTGGTCAGAGGCCGGCGACGGCGAGCGAATCGTCGGCTGGGTGGCCGACACCGAACATGACGAGGCGCAGTTCGTCGCCGACGAGATCGACCGGCTGACCGACGCCAAGCACGCCAAGCCGGGCGACGTGGCGGTGTTCTACCGCACCAACGCCCAGTCGCGTGCGTTCGAAGAGGTGTTCATCAGGGTCGGCATGCCGTACCGGGTGGTCGGGGGCGTCCGGTTCTACGAAAGGCGTGAGGTGCGCGACGCGATCGCCTACCTTCGCTCGATCGCCAACCCGGCCGACGACGTGTCGGTGCGGCGCATTCTCAACGTGCCCAAGCGCGGCATCGGCGATCGGGCCGAGGGTGCGGTGGCCGACCTGGCCGCTGCCGAGCGCATTCCGTTCGGTGCGGCGGTGGCGCGGGCGTCCGAGATCACCGGGCTGGCCACCCGCTCACTCACCCAGATTCAGGGGTTCGCGGCGCTGCTGGCCGAGCATCGCGCCATGATGGAGCGCGGCGACGCCGCCGACACCATTCTCACCAGCATTCTCGAGAAGTCGGGCTACATCGACGAACTGAAGAACTCCGACGACCCGCAAGACCAGACCCGCCTGGAGAACCTGATCGAGCTGGTGTCGGTGGCGCAAGAGTTCGTCGCCGCCGCGCACGCCATCGACCTGCCGCCCGAGGGTGGCGAACTGGCCGCCGGCGCGCCCGAACCGGACGACTCGTTGCCCGCGTTCTTGGAGCGCATCGCCCTGGTGGCCGACTCGGACCAGATTCCCGACGCCGACGGCGAGAGTGCCGGCGTGGTGACCCTGATGACGCTGCACACCGCCAAGGGTCTGGAGTTTCCGGTGGTGTTTCTGACCGGCTTCGAAGACGGCATCTTTCCGCATCAACGGGCACTCACCGACGCCGACGAACTGCAGGAGGAGCGCCGGCTCGCCTACGTGGGCATCACCCGTGCGCGGCAGCGGCTGTATCTGAGCCGAGCCGTCGTCCGAACGTTGTGGGGCAGCCCGCAGTACAACCCGCCCAGCCGGTTCACCGACGAGATTCCGCAGCACCTGTTCGACTGGCGGCGGTTGGGCACCGCGCAGGTCGGTTTCGCATCGCGCGCCAAGGCGCGCACCGAGCAGGCGTGGCGCAACACCGTCGGGTTCGGGTCGAAGCCCAACCTGCCCAAGCCCGTGCCGTCGGTTCAACCGGGCGACCGGGTGCTGCATTCGGTGTTCGGCATGGGCACGGTGGTGGCCACCAGCGGCGTGGGTGACCTGGCCAAGGCAGATGTCGACTTCGGCAGCACCGGGGTGAAGCGGCTCAGTTTGAAGCACGCTCCGATGGAGAAGCTGTAGCGCTCAGCTCAGTTTGGCGGCGTTCTTGAGGTAGGGGGTCGGGTTGACGGCCTTGCCGTTGACGTACACCGAGAAGTGCAGGTGGCAGGCGGTCGAGATGCCGGTGTTGCCGACGGTGCCGAGCAGTTCGCCCTTGTGCACCTTCTGGCCGACCTTCACCACGATCGTGTTCATGTGCAGGTAGGCGGTCTCGAGGTCGACATCGCCGACCTTGCCCCCGTCGATGCGCACGTTGTGACCCGAGCCACCGTTGTAGCCGCTGGTCGCGACCTTGACCACCGTGCCGTCCTGGGCGGCCCAGATGGGCTGACCGCAGGTACCGCCGATGTCTTGGCCGTTGTGCATGCGGTAGTAGTGCAGGATCGGGTGCAGCCGCATGCCGAAGCCCGAACCGAACTTGCCGGCCGTGGGCATCAGAAAGTTCGACGCGTCGCTCAGCAGCTTCGACTGCTCGGTGATGTTCTCGGCTGCACTACTCAGGGCCTGGGTGCGGGTGGCGAGTGCGTCGCTCTGCCGTCCGGCGGCCAGTTCGGCTGCGGTCTGGGCCAGCGACTGGCTGCGGGCCTGGGCGAGCGCCTGCGGGGCGGCCACGCGCGCCACGTCGCGGCTGACGCCCTGGTCGCGGGCGTCCATGGCTGCCCGGTCGACGGCGTAGGTGGGCTGGGGCACCGGGGCCGCGGACGAGGCCCCGGTGGCGAGTGGCGTCAGGCCCAGGCACAACGCGCCGATGGCGAGGGTCGCGACACCCTGGCGAACGACCCTCGACCGGGTCGCCCCGGTCGTTTGCGGATCAGCCTCTGCTGGGCGCACGCGTGTGTCTCCTCATTACTGCAACGTTGTCGGTCGACCGAGAACCGGCGACCTGGAAAGACCTTAGCATTTCTTAGGGAGATTCTCAGAATCGGGTTCTCGCGCTCTGGAACACCCAGACTGCGGGTCCCGGTGTGCCGTGGGCGGGCTCGTCCGACTATCGTGACCTGAGGCCTGCAGGGCAGGAGATTCGACGTGGACGGACGGAGTGGTCGGTGGATCTATTCGAGTACCAGGCGAGGGACCTGTTCGAGGCCGGGGGCGTGCCGGTGTTGCGCGGCATCGTGGCGCGTACGCCCGAGGAGGTCGAGCAGGCCACGCGTACGCTCGCCACGCCCGTGGTGGTGGTCAAGGCCCAGGTGAAAACCGGGGGTCGGGGCAAGGCCGGCGGCGTGAAACTGGCGCGCAGTGCTGAAGAGGCCCGCGACCGGGCAGCCGACATTCTCGGTCTGGTGATCAACGGCCACACCGTTGAGCAGGTCATGATCACCGAGGGTGCCGACATCGCCGAGGAGTACTACTTCGGCCTGCTGCTCGACCGCGCCAATCGCAGCTACCTGGCCATGTGCTCGGTCGAGGGCGGCATGGACATCGAGACGCTCGCCGAAGAGCACCCCGAGAAGCTGGCCCGCGTCGAGGTCGACCCGATCACCGGCTTGGACGCCGCCAAGGCCGACGAGATCGTGGCCGCCGCCGGCTTCGCCGAAGCCGACCGGGCCGAGGTGGCCCGCGTGCTGGTGCTGCTGGGCGAGGTCTACCGCGACAACGACGCCACTCTCGTCGAGGTCAACCCTTTGGTGAAGACCGGCGACGGAAGGATCCTGGCGCTCGACGGCAAGGTGTCGCTCGATGCGAACGCGGCCTTCCGGCACCCCGACTGGACCGAACTGGCCGACGAGTCGCGCGACGATCCCCTCGAGATCAGGGCCCGCGAGAAGCACCTCAACTACGTCAAGCTCGACGGCAGCGTCGGCATCATCGGCAACGGTGCCGGTCTGGTGATGAGCACCCTCGACGTGGTCGCCGGCGCCGGCAAGGAGTTCCCCGGCAGCCCGACCCCGGCCAACTTTCTCGACATCGGCGGCGGCGCGTCCGCCCAAGTGATGGCCGACGGGCTCGACATCATCCTGTCCGACGAGCAGGTGAAGGTCGTCTTCGTGAACGTGTTCGGCGGCATCACGGCCTGTTCCGAGGTGGCCAAGGGCATCATCGCCGCCCTCGAGATTCTGGGCCCGAAGGCGACCAAGCCGATCGTCGTCCGGCTCGACGGCAACGCGGTCGAGATCGGCCGGCACATTCTCACCGAGGCGGCGCACCCGCTGGTGACGATGGAACTCACCATGGACTCCGCGGCCCGCAAGGCCGCCGAACTGGCCAGCACGAACTGAAGGGACGCGTTTCATGACGATCTGGCTGGACCAGAACAGCAAGGTGCTCGTACAGGGCATGACCGGCTCTGAGGGCCGTAAGCACACCCAACGCATGATCAGCTCGGGCACCCGTGTGGTCGGTGGCGTCACGCCCGGCAAGGGCGGCCAGACGGTCACCTTCGAAGAGGATCCGGTGAAGGTGTACGACTCGGTCGCCGAGGCCAAGGAGGCCACCGGGGCGAACGTGTCGGTGATCTTCGTGCCTGCCGCGTACACCAAGAAGGCCGTGTTCGAGGCCGTCGACGCCGGCATCGAGCTCGTGGTGGTGATCACCGAGGGCGTGCCGGTGAAAGACACCGCCGAGTTCTACACCTACGCCGCGCACAGCGGCACGACCCGGCTGATCGGCCCGAACTGCCCGGGCCTGATCAGCCCCGGGCATTCCAACGTCGGCATCATTCCGGCCAGCATCGCCCCTCGTGGGGGCCGCATCGGGCTGGTCAGCAAGTCGGGCACGTTGACCTACCAGATGATGTTCGAACTGGCCGACATCGGCTTCTCGACCGCCGTCGGCATCGGTGGCGACCCGATCATCGGCACCACCCACATCGACGCCCTCGCGGCGTTCGAAGCCGACCCCGAAACCGACTGCATCGTGATGATCGGCGAGATCGGCGGCGACGCCGAAGAACGGGCCGCGGCCTACATCGCCGAGAACGTGACCAAACCGGTGGTCGGCTACGTGGCCGGGTTCACCGCCCCCGAGGGCAAGACCATGGGTCACGCCGGCGCGATCGTGTCGGGCTCCAAGGGCACCGCGCAGGCGAAGGCCGCGGCGCTCGAGGCGGCCGGCGTCAAGGTCGGACGTACCCCGAGCGAGACCGCGTCCCTGGTGCGCGAGATCATGGAGAGCAAGGGCTGAGCGAGCCTCACTGGTATTGCGTGACCCGCTGGGCGGCGCGGCCGACCAGCGCCTCCCAGGCCTTGTCGGTGAAGTCGAAGTTCGCCGACGGGTTGGCCAGCAGGTAGACCAACCGGGTGCCGACCGCGGTGACGCCGACCCTGAAGGTGACCGTCTTGGTCGCGCTGATGCGTTGCGTGACCGTGTAGCTGGTGCCGGTGAACTTCGCGCCGTCGGCGCCCGTTGCGGTCACGCCGCCGTCGTCCACCGTCGCGGTGCGGGTGCGATCGCCACAGCTCTTGAAGTTGTCGTCGAGGGTCTTTGCCATCGCGGTGGCCGCTGAAGCCTTGCTGAAGGTGTAGATGGCCTGGTCGATGCCGAAGCCGTCGGGGGCCTTGGAGTCGTCGGTCAGCAGGTAGGTGCGGTGGGCCGACTCGGACGTGCCGGGCAGCTTGTTCAGGCTGACGTCCTCGCACTGGCTGCCGACGAGGCTTGGGGCCTTGGCGTCGGTGGCGGTCCACTTGCCCTCACCGGGGGTGAGTTGCGGAACGTCCACCCAGGCCAGCCAGCCCACCGGATCAGTGGCCGGGGGCAGGGTCGCGGCGGCCTTCGGGGTGCTCGGGCAGGTGCCCGTGGCGTTGCCGCACTGCCGGGCCAGCGAGGACGCTGCGGCCCGGCTGAGTGCCCCGACGCCGACCGCCGGAATCTTGGTCACAGCGGCGTCGATCACGCCGACGAAGCGGCCGGTGCGAGAGATCAGCATGGTGTGCCGGGTGCCGTCGCTCAGTTCGGTGGTGAGCACCGTCGCCGAGTCGGCGAGGCCATCGATCTGGTAGGCGCCGAGCAGGTGCGCATCGGCACAGCCGCCGGCCTGGTTGAGCAGGGCTTCGTAGGCGGTGGTGGCCGCCTGCACGTCGGCCATCGCCTGGGCCACCTGCACCAGCACGCCGCCGTCGGCGCTGCCGGTGAACCTGCGGCTCGCCTCGGCATCGGGCGAGACGCCCCCGGCGCTGGCCAGTTCGATGCATGCCGGGGTGGGCGCGGCGCCGTTCGCGGGGGGCGCCTCGGTCCAGGTGTTCTTGAGGCGCAGCCTGGCCAGATCGGCGGAGGTGAGCAACTGGTTCGCGTCGAGCAGCGCAGGGGTGGCGCTCGGGCTCTCGCTCGCCGTGGTCGAGGCCGTCGGTGAGGTAGTGGCTGGGGTGGCGGTGGTGCCCGACCGGCCGACCGTGAGCCACAGCACCACACCGAGCACGACCACGACCGCCACCGCCGCGGCGATCAACGCCATCATGCGGCGGCGCGGATTCTGCGCGGTTTCGCCCTCGGTGGTGGCGGGCTCGCCTTCGGTGGCGTCGACACCGACCGGGGGTGTCGCCGCTTCGTCGAGGTGGGGTGGCGAACTCACGCTGGCCGCCGAACGGCGCGGAGCGCCGGCCACGGCGTCGTCGGCGACCGGCTCGGCCGAGAACCGGCGTCCGGCCTCAGGGGGTTGCAGCGGCTCGGGCAGGGCCGGCGCCGGCGGCGGAATCGGCGTGCTGACCTCCGGCTCGTCCGTCCGGCCGCCGTCGGCGTCGGACGGTTCGGACTCGGTCACCGTCCACGCCCTCGATGGGCTGGGTTCGGCCGACACGTCGTCGTCATCGAGCAGGTCGTCGTCGTTGACGTCATCGTCGTCGAAGGGCCCCAGAGCGCGTCGCGGCCGGCCGGATTCGGTGTCGCTCATGAGGTCCTTCGGGTCGTCTTTGGGGTGATCACGACGAGTTTAGTGCGGCTGGGCGTGTCCGGCCCACCGGCGCCCGGCGGCTGCCCGACGATAGAGCATCATGCCCACTCGAACAGATCGCCGTCGCAATCGCGTTCGGCTGACCGTGGCCGAGGTCAATCGTGACAGCGAGTCGCCGACGACGGTCGAGTTCCCGCTGCTGCCGATGGCCCTGGCCGGTGGCGCGGCCGCGGCCATGGTCGGTTGGCTGCTGGTGATCGGCCTGGTGATGATCGGTTGGTTCACCGCGATGGCCATTCCGGTGCCGCGCATGCTCGGCTTCGCCGGTCAGTTGTGGCTCGCCGGTCACGGCGCCGGCGCCACCATCGGCGATATCACGCTCACCCTCATTCCGCTCGGCTTGAGCGCGCTGTTCGTGCTGCTCACCCGCACCGTGGTCGGGCTCGGCCTGCGTGCCGTGCCGGCTGCGGCGCTGGACGGTCTCGGCGCGGTCAAGGCCTGGGGCCTGGCGACCTGCGGGTACGGGTTCGTCGGCGCGGTGGTCGCGCTCACCTCGGGTGCGGCACCCCGTATCGGCTGGGCGGTGCTCGGCGGCCTGGTGGTCGGCGGCCTCGGCGCCGGTTGGGCGCTCGCACCGCGGGTGCGCTCGCTGGTGACGGTGCCGGCCTGGCTGCAGGGTCTGCCGCGCGCGATCGCTGCCGGGCTGGCCGCGCTCACCGCCGTCGCGGCGGCCGTGCTGCTGATCGGCCTGATCGTGGGCGGCGAGCGGGTGAGCCAGCTCGAGAGCGCGGTGGCCCCCGACGGCGTCGGCGCCGTGCTACTGGTGGTAGCCCAACTGCTCTTTCTGCCCAACCTGCTGGCCTGGACGGCCAGCTGGGTGCTGGGCGCCGGCTTCAGCGTGGGCGTGGGCTCGTTCGTCTCACCGCTGCTCACCTCGGTCGGGCTGCTGCCCGCGGTGCCCGTGTTCGGCGCCGTGCCCCAGCCGGGTGGCGGCTCGGCGTGGGCCTACGTCTGGCTCGCTTCGGGCGTGCTGTCGGGCGTGGTCGCCGGCTGGGCGGCCTCAGCCCGTCCAGCGGTCGGCGGCACGTGGTTGCGGGCCTGCGCGCGGGGTGCGTCGGCGGGGGTCGGCGCAGCGGTGCTCATCGTTGCGGTGGGAGCACTGTCGCGCGGGGACCTCGGTGCCGACCGCCTGGTCGGCATGGGGCCGGTGCTGCTCAACCTGATCTGGCTGGCGCCGCTGCCGCTGGTGGTGGGGGGCACGCTCGGCGCGCTCGGTCACTGGTTCGCGAAGGCTCGCACGCTTCCGCCGGCGCCGCGCGAGACCGGCCCCGACGACACCACGCAGGTGCTCGACGAACCCACCGAAGAGCTCGAGCAGCAGACCGTTCCGCTGCGTGGGCGCGACTGATCGCTAGCCTGCCGGCCGATCCACGTGGTTCGAGGCCGGGGTGGTGAGCCGCCGAGCGCCCTCGACGACGGCTGCCCGGTAGCGCGCATCGTGGCCGTCGCCGGTGATCATGCGCACGACCTGGGGCAGCAGGGCGCCATAGCCCACCAGTGACAACAGCAACAGATGCAGCATGTCTGCATCAAGGGTGTCCGAGATCAACCCCGATTGTTGGCCGGCACGCAGTTCGTCGGTGCGACGTCGGTACATGGCCACCCGCTTGCCTTCGTCTGGAACCTCGTCGGTGAAGGCGAGCGCCTCCCACATCAGCAGCCGGATCAGGTCGGAATGCTCGTTGTTGAAGTCGAAGAGTCGTGCCTCGAACTCGGCCACCTGGTCGACCCCTGTGGCCGGCAACAGAACCGCTCCAGCACCTTCGGCCACCTTCTCGCGCAGCACGGTCGCGAACAGGTCGGTCATGCCGCCGTAGTAGTGGTAGACGCGTTCTTTGTTCACCCCCGCACGGCGCGCGATGCGTTCGATCGTGGTGCCGTGCTGGCCATGCGCCACGAACTCACGTGTGGCTGCGTCGAGAATCTTGCGCTTGGTGCCCTCCACGTCCCAGGCCATGTGCAGAACTCCCATCTCCAACGGTTACGTTGCAAATCTGCCGCAAGCGTACTACGGTGATCTCCAACGGTAACGTTGGAAATCTTTGGAGGACGAGTGACCTCAACAACCACCCCTGCAGAGCGCTCGGGAATGGCGCCCGGCAAGGCCTTTCTTTTCGCCGTGGCCGGAGGCGCAGCGGTCGGCAACCTGTACTGGGCGCAGCCGATTCTTGACACGATCGCCACGGGTTTCGGCATTTCGATCGGCGCTGCGGGTCAGTTGATCACGGTGACCCAGCTCGGCTACGCGATCGGGGTCTTCTTGCTGGTACCGCTGGGTGACATCGTCAACCGACGAGTGGTGATTCCCGCGTTCATGATGGTGGCCGCCACCATGCTTGCTGCGAGCGCCATCGCCCCCACGTTCTCGGTACTGCTGGTCACGCTCGCGCTCGTCGGCGCCAGCACCGTCTCGGGTCAGTTGCTTGCCCCGTTGGCGGCCGACCTGGCCGACGACGACCAGCGCGGACGGGTGCTGGGCACGGTCGCGTCCGGAATGCTGTTGGGCGTGATGATCGCCCGCGCCATCAGCGGAATCGTCACCGACCTGATCGGCTGGCGCGCCCTGTATCTGATCGTCGCAGGGTTGATGCTGGTGCTGTCGTTGGTCATGTACCGCGCGTTGCCAACGCTCGCGCCGCGGGCTCGAGTCAGTTACCGCGCACTGCTGGCATCGGTGCTGGGTACCTATGGGCACAACGCGACGGCCCGCTGGATCGGCCTGATCGGCGCCGCAGCGATGGCCACGTTCACGTTGTTCTGGACCGGACTGACTCTGCTGCTGGCCGCGGCGCCGTTCGGATTCTCGACCACCCAGATCGGGCTCGTCGGTCTCGCCGGCATCTTCGGGGCGCTCGCGGCGCAGCGGGTGGGCCGTCTGGCAGATCGTGGGCTGACGGTGCCCGCGATCGGAGTGGGCTTGGTCGTGGCCCTTGCCGGTTTCGTGGTCGCGGGCCTGGGGGGCTCGTCGTTGCCGGTGCTGCTCGTGGCCATCGCCGTCTACTCGATCGGCATCCAGTCGACCATGGTGCTCACCCAAACCCGCATGCTGGCCGTCGACCCTGCCTCGCGCAGCCGCCTCAACACGGTTTTCGTGGTCGGCAACTTCATCGGTGGCTCAGTGGGCTCGGCACTGGCCGGCGGCTTGTGGGGGGTCGGGGGCTGGCAGGCCATCATTGTGGCGGCGGCCGCCACTCTCGGGGTGGCCCTGGTCGTGTGGGTCGTGCAGCGCCGCGCTCTCGGACACCCGTCGGTGGCCGTGGCTGGGCACCACTAGGCTGCCGTCCATGGCCTTACGCATCGCCGTGCTCGTCTCAGGCACCGGCAGCTTGCTGCAGGCGTTGCTCGATGCTGAGGCCGACCACACGCTCAACGCCACGGTGGTCGTGGTGGGTGCCGACAACGACGCGGCGCAGGGGCTGGGGCGCGCCGAGCAGGCGGGGGTGCCCACCTTCGTGCACCCGTTCGTCAAGGGCGGTGACCGCGCCGCCTGGGACGCCGAATTCACCCGCCAGGTGGCTGCTCACGACGTCGATCTGGTGGTGCTGGCCGGCTTCATGAAACTGGTCGGCCCAGCTTTTCTGGGCCGCTTCGGGGGCCGCACGATCAACACCCACCCGGCCCTGCTGCCCAGCTTTCCGGGCATGCACGGCCCCCGCGACGCCTTGGCGCACGGCGTCAAGATCACCGGCACCACAGTGTTCGAGGTGGACGCCGGCGTCGACACCGGACGCATTCTCGCCCAAGAGGCCGTGCCGGTGCTGCCCGACGACAGCGTCGAGAGCCTGCACGAACGCATCAAGGTGGCCGAGCGCGCCCTGCTCGTCCGCACCGTCAACGAACTGGCCCATCAGGGGGACTCATGACCGACCGCACAGTGATTCGCCGCGCCCTGCTGTCGGTGTACGACAAGACCGGCCTCGTCGAACTCGGCCGGGCGCTGGCCGACGCGGGCGTCGAGCTGGTCTCGACCGGCTCAACGGCTCGAACGCTCACCGATGCGGGCGTGCCTGTGACCCCGGTGGAGCAGGTCACCGGCTTCGCCGAATGCCTGGACGGCCGGGTGAAGACCCTGCACCCCCACATTCACGCCGGCCTGCTCGCCGACCTGCGCCTGCAGTCGCACCGCGACCAGCTCGCCGAACTGGGCATCGAGCCGTTCCAGCTGGTGGTGAGCAACCTGTACCCGTTCACCCAGACCGTGGCCTCGGGCGCCACGCCCGATGAGTGCATCGAGCAGATCGACATCGGCGGGCCGAGCATGGTGCGTGCCGCGGCCAAGAACCACCCCTCGGTGGCGA
Source organism: Micropruina glycogenica (assembly GCF_900289045.1). Lineage (GTDB taxonomy): Bacteria > Actinomycetota > Actinomycetes > Propionibacteriales > Propionibacteriaceae > Micropruina > Micropruina glycogenica. Next base: position 2,190,873 of record NZ_LT985188.1, on the reverse strand, counting down.
TCGTCACCGCCCCCGACCAGTACCCCTGCGTCGTGGACGCCCTGGCCGCCGGCGGCTTCACCCTCGGCGAGCGGCAGGGCCTGGCCATGGTGGCCTTTCGGCACACCGCCGCCTACGACATGGCGGTGGCGAGTTGGCTGGGGGAGCAGTTTCAGCCCAACGACTTTCCGGCGTGGATCGCCGGCACCTGGCACAAGGTCGGTGGCCTGCGGTACGGCGAGAACAGTCACCAGGCCGCCGCGCTGTACCGCTACCCCAACGGTCCGGCCGGCATCACCGCCGCCGAGCAGTTGCACGGCAAAGAGATGAGCTACAACAACTACACCGACGGTGACGCCGCCTACCGGGCAGCCTACGACTTCACCGACCCGGCGGTGGCCATCATCAAGCACGCCAACCCGTGCGGCATCGCGGTCGGTACCGACATCGCCGAGGCGCACCGAAAGGCGCACGCCTGTGATCCGGTGAGCGCGTTCGGCGGGGTGATCGCCACCAACCGTCCAGTCAGCGTGGCGTTGGCCGAGCAGGTCGCCGAGGTGTTCACCGAGGTGCTGATCGCGCCCGGCTTCGAACCGGGCGCGCTGGAGGTGCTGACCCGCAAGAAGAACATCCGCCTGCTGCAGGCCGAGCCGTACCAGCACCGTGAGCGGCAACTGCAGCCCATTTCGGGCGGGGCGCTGCTGCAACAGCCCGACCGTATCGACGCCCCCGGCGATGACCCCGCCAACTGGACGCTCGCGGCCGGCGAGCCTGCCGATGAGGCCACCCTGGCCGACCTGGCGTTCGCCTGGCGCGCGTGTCGGGCGGTGAAGAGCAACGCGATTCTGCTGGCCTCGGGCGGGGCGTCCGTCGGTGTCGGCATGGGCCAGGTGAACCGGGTCGACTCGTGCCGGCTCGCGGTCGAGCGCGCCGGTGATCGGGCCGCGGGCTCGGTGGCGGCGTCGGACGCCTTCTTCCCCTTCGCCGACGGCCCCGGCATCTTGATCGAGGCCGGGGTCAAGGCCATCGTGCAGCCGGGTGGCTCGATGCGCGACGCCGACACCATCGAGGCGGCGAAGGCCGCCGGGGTGACCATGTACTTCACCGGCACCCGGCACTTCTTCCACTGAGCCCGTGCCTTCCGCCGAGCAGGGCCGGCCTCTGGCACGATCGAGTCCATGACCGCACCCGCGGAGCGTCCGCCGAAGAACTTCGCACAGCAGGTGCTGGGGCAGTGGCCGCTGGCGGCCGTGCTACTGGGCTCGTTCGCCGGCTTGATCGTGGCCGCGTCCAGTCATTGGCGCGCCGGCACCACGCTGATCGGGCTGTCGATCACCATGGGCGGGCTGTTTCGGCTGTTGCCGAACCGTCGCGTCGGTCTGCTGACGGTGCGCAACAAACTGGTCGACACCATCGTGTTGCTGACGCTCGGCATCGGCATCACGGTGCTGGCCTGGTTGGTGCCGGCGCTGCGCAACTGACGGGGTCAGGCTTTGTTGCGGCCTACTTGTGGTCGCGCCAATGGAACTGGTCGGTGTCGTCCGAGCCGTTGTCGACGCGTGCCGCCTCGGCGGTGCGCAGGTCGATTCGGCGGATCTTGCCCGAAATGGTCTTCGGTAGCTCGTTGGTGAACTCGATGATGCGCACCAACTGAAAGCCCGACAGGTTCGCTTTGGCGTGGGCGAAGATCGAACGAGCCACGTCGGTGCCGGCCTCGAAACCGGACGTGAGCAGCACGTACGCCTTCGGCACCGCGGCGCGCACCGGGTGCGGGCTGGGAACCACCGCGGCCTCGGCCACCGCCGGGTGTTCGAGCAGTACCGATTCGAGTTCGAACGGGCTGATCTTGTAGTCGGACGCCTTGAACACGTCGTCGGCGCGTCCGACGTAGGTGAGGTAGCCGTCGGCGTCTCGGCCGGCGATGTCGCCCGAATGGTAGAAGCCGTCGCGCATGGCCTCTGCGGTGTAGTCGGGGTCGTGCCAGTAGCCGCCCATCAGGGCGAGTGGACGCTTCGCCAGGTCGAGGCAGATCTCACCCTCGTCGGGGTTGGGCTCGCCCGTCGCCGGGTCGAGCAGCACCACGGTGTAGCCGGGCATCGGACGGCCCATCGAACCGTCCTTGACAAGCTGACCAGGGGAGTTGCCGATCCAGCAGGTGGTTTCGGTTTGGCCGAAGCCGTCACGAATGGTCGAACCCCAGGCCGCACGCACCTGGCTGATCACCTCGGGGTTGAGCGGCTCACCGGCCCCCACGAGTTCGCGGGGCGGCCTGCTCAACTGATTCAGATCCGCCTGAATCAGCATGCGCCACACCGTCGGCGGCGCGCAGAACGTGGTGACCTGGTGGGTGTCCATCACCCGCATCAGCGCGGCCGCGTCGAAGCGGGCGTAGTTGAAGATGAACACCGTGGCCTGGGCCAGGAACGGCGAGAAGAAGTTGCTCCACGCGTGCTTGCCCCACCCCGGCGAACTGATGTTCAGGTGTACGTCGCCTTCGCGCACGCCCAGCCACCACATCGTCGACAGGTGGCCGACGGGGTAGCTCACCTGGGTGTGCTGCACCAGTTTGGGCCGGGCGGTGGTGCCCGAGGTGAAGTAGAGCAGGCAGGTGTCGTCGGCGGGGGTGGGGCCGTCGGGTTGGTAGTCGGCGGCGGCATCGGCCGATGCCGCGAAGTCGACCCAGCCGTCCGTCGGGTCGCCGACGCCGATGCGGGTGACGTCGGCGGGCAGCCCGGTGAACCGGTCGGCCAGCGCGGTGGGCGCGATGGTGAACCGGGCCTCGGCGCGGTCGACCCGAAACGTCAGGTCGACATCGGTGAGCAGGGTCGAGGTGGGAATCGCGACGGCGCCGACCTTGAGCAGGCCGAGCAGAATCTGCCACAACTCGATGGAGTTGTTGAGCATCACGATCATCGCGTCGCCTCGTCGGACGCCCAGCCCGGTCAGCCAGTTCGCCACCTGATCGGAGCGTGCGGCCAGTTCACCGTAGGTGGTGGTGGCGGCGTTGAGGTCGGCGTCGACGATGGTGACGGCGGCTCGGGCGGGGTGCTGGCCCGCCACCACGTCGAACCACTCCAGGGCGAAGTTGAACTGGTCGAGTTGCGGCCACTGAAACCCCTCGACGGCGCCGTCGTAGTCGGTGGCGTGGTCGAACAGAAAATCGCGCGCCGCTCGGACGGCCTCGGTGCCGGCGGTCGCGGGGCGTCCTTGGTAGTCGTTCGGCATCGGCGTCACTCCCTGGAGACGGTGGTTGATGAGCCTAGCCCCGTGGCGGCAGAGGTTGACCCACTGTGGGCACCGCTAACGGTGACCACAGTGGACGATGCGGCGTGACGCGTTCAGATCAACCCGAGCTCGGTGACTGCGGCGGCCTCGTCCTGCAGTTCGGCGACCGAGGCGTCGATGCGGGCGCGGCTGAAGTCGTTGACGTCGAGGTCCTGCACGATGGTCCAGGTGCCGCCCGAGGTGATCACCGGGAATGAGCTGATGATGCCCTCGGGCACCCCGTACGAGCCGTCGGACGGCACCGCGGCCGAGATCCAGTCGCCGGCCGGCGAGCCCAGCACCCAGTCGCGCATGTGCTCGATGGTGGCGTTGGCGGCCGACGCGGCGGAACTCGACCCGCGGGCAGCGATGATCGCGGCACCGCGCTTGGCGACGGTGGGAATGAAGTCGTTCTCGATCCACGCCTGGTCGTCGATCAGTGCCGCGGCGTTCTGGCCGTTGACTTCGGCGTTGAACACGTCGGGGTACTGGGTGGCCGAATGGTTGCCCCAGATCGTCATCTGCTTGACGGCAGTGACCGGCACCCCGGCCTTGGCGGCGAGCTGGCTGATGGCCCGGTTGTGGTCGAGCCGCGTGAGCGCGTTGAACCGCTCGGTGGGAATGTCGGGAGCGTTCTTCATGGCGATCAGGGCGTTGGTGTTGGCCGGGTTGCCGGTGACCAGCACCTTGATGTCATCGGCCGCGACGGCGTTGAGCGCCTTGCCCTGGGCGGTGAAGATGGCGCCGTTGGCGCTGAGCAGGTCGCCGCGCTCCATGCCGGCGGTGCGGGGACGGGCCCCGACCAGCATGGCCAGGTTGACCCCGTCGAAGACCTTGTTGGGGTCGTCGCCGATCTCGACCTTGGCCAACGTGGGGAAGGCGCAGTCGTCGAGTTCCATCACCACGCCCTCGAGCGCCTTGAGCGCCGGGGTGATCTCGAGCAGCCGCAGTTCGACCGGCTGGTCGGGGCCGAGTAGGGCTCCGCTGGCGAGGCGGAACAGCAGGCTGTAGCAGATCTGGCCGGCGGCACCGGTGACGGCGACCTTGACTGGTGTGCTCACGAGTTTCTCTCCTTGCGCGAAAGGTGACTGCTTCACGCTATCAGCGCAGCGCCGCCGATTAGGCTCGGTTCGTGCGTCTGCTGTTGGCCCGCCATGCCCGAACCGCCTCGAACGTCGCAGCCTTGCTCGACACCGCGCCACCGGGCCCCGAACTGGACGCGTACGGGCACGCCCAGGCGTTGCGGCTGGCCGCGCGGCTGGCCGGTGCTCGGCTGGGCGGGGTGTACTCGTCCGATCTGGTGCGGGCCGTGCAGACCGCTGCGCCGGTGGCAGCGGCGGGTGGGCTGCGACCCGTCACGCTGCCCGGGTTGCGTGAGATCGGTGGCGGGCACGACGAGATGTCGGCCGATCTGCAGCGCTATCTGGCGGTGCTGCGGTCGTGGGGGCAGGGTGATGCGGCGGCCCGCATACCGGGCGGCGAGAGCGGTGACGAGTTCGTGGCCCGATTCGGCGACGCGGTGCGGCTGGTGGCGAACGCCGGGCACGAAACCGCCTTGATCGTGAGCCACGGTGCGGCGATTCGCACGTGGGCCGGCCACGTGATGCCGCAGGTGCACGTCGAGTTGGGTGCCAGCGGGCTGCCGAACACCACGGTGATCGTGGCCGACGGCGATCCCGACGCCGGTTGGCGCCTGCTGGGCATCGACTACCCCGAACACGATCCCGACGACGGGTTTCACCGATTGTCACGGGTCGGCGGGGCCTGATCGAGGTCGGCCCACACCTCGACGAGGTCGGCGATCAGACCGTTCTTCGCGGTGAGAAACTCGGCCACCTCGAAATGCCGCAACCGGCCGGCGACCAGCCCGGTGACGTGGGCACGGGCGGCAGCCCGGTCGCCACTGACCACGCGGTCCACCAGTTCGTAGCCCTGAAAGCCCGGGTACTCGGCGTTGAACCGCACCCACTCGTCACGGGTGAACCGTTCGCCGGTGTGCACCAGTAGGCAGGTGAAGTCGGGGTGCAACAGGATGGGCAGTTGCGCCCAGCGGTGCCCGTTGAGCACATCGCCCAATCGAGTCAGCAGGTCATCGGCATTCATGCAACGACACCATGCCCGGCGGCGCCGACAGTCTCGTGATCACCACGCCTTGCGGGGCCGGCCTCTAGCTCTTGTCAGAGCGGGCCGCTAGGTTGCACAACGGGGTTGTCGAAGGGAGCCGTCGTGCATCGTCGCAAGAGTCTCGTGTTGGCCGTCGTGGTCGCCCTGATCGTGAGTTGGTTCACCGCTGGGGTGCCGGCCAGCGCCGCCGAACGAACGGCAACGCTGGTGGGCAGCCTGCAGAAGGTGCTCGGCTGCTCCGACGACTGGCAGCCGGTGTGCACCGAGACCGACCTGGTGCAGAAGGGCACCACCTACAGCCGCACCTTCACCGTTCCGGCGGGGCAGTGGGAGTTCAAGGTGGCGATCAACCACTCCTGGGACGAGAGCTACGGGGCTCAGGGCGGGTCGTCCAACATTCCGCTGGCCCTCACCACGGCCACCAAGCTGCTGTTCAGCTACGACGACACCAGCCACCTGGTCACGGTGAAGCCCGTCGACCTCCCCCGCTCGACTTCGGCGGCCGACCGAAAGCTGGCCGTAGGGTCGCTGCGCGAGTCGCTGACCAAGGAGCGGTTCTACTTTCTGATGGCCGACCGGTTCGCCAACGGCGACACGTCCAACGACAACGGGGGCCTCACCGGCGGACGCCTGACCACCGGTTTCGACCCCACCGACTCGGGCTTCTACCACGGCGGCGACCTCAAGGGCGTCACGCAGAAACTCGACTACATCAAGGGCCTGGGCACCACCGCGATCTGGCTGACGCCTTCGTTCAAGAACAACCCGGTGCAGGGCGCGGGCAACGACGTCAGCGCCGGCTACCACGGCTACTGGATCACCGATTTCACCCAGATCGACCCACGCCTGGGCACGAACCAAGACATGAAGAACCTCATCGCCAAGGCGCACGCCAAGGGCATGAAGGTGTTCTTCGACATCATCACCAACCACACCGCCGACATCATCGACTACACCAAGCCGGGCGACTACAGCTACATCAACAAAGAAACCTCGCCCTACAAGACCGCCGGCGGCCAAGACTTCGATGACCGTGACTACGCCGGCACCGACGACTTTCCGAAGCTCGACGCCGGCACCTCGTTCCCGTACGTGCCCACGTTCCGCAGCGAAGCCGACAAGACCGTCAAGGTGCCGGCCTGGCTGAACGACCCGACGCTCTACCACAACCGTGGCAACTCGACCTTCGCGGGCGAGTCGTCCACCTACGGCGACTTCGTGGGGCTGGACGACCTGTTCACCGAGAACCACGAAGTGGTCACGGGCATGGAGAACATTTACAAGACCTGGGCCGACTTCGGCATCGACGGGTTTCGCATCGACACCGTCAAGCACGTCAACACCGAGTTCTGGCAGCAGTTCATTCCCTCGGTGCTGAACCATGCCAAGGCGCGTAACGACGACTTCTTCATGTTCGGCGAGGTGTACGACAGTTCGCCCACGTTCACCAGCCAGTACACGACCACGGCCAAGCTGCAGGCCACGCTCGACTTCGGGTTCCAGAACGCGGCGCTGGGCTTCGCGCAGGGCAAGGCCACCACGGGCCTTCGCGACATGTACGCCGGCGACGACTGGTACACCGACGGCGACAGCAACGCCTACCAGTTGCCCACCTTCTTGGGTAACCACGACATGGGCCGGCTGGCGATGATGCTGCGCACGTCCGGGGTGAGCAAAGAAGACACTCTCACGCGGCTGAAGCTGGCCAACTCGCTGCTGTATCTCACCCGCGGCCAGCCCGTGGTCTACTACGGCGACGAGCAGGGCTTCGAGGGCTCCGGCGGCGACAAGGCGGCCCGGCAAGACATGTTCGCCTCGAAGGTCGCTTCGTACAACAGTGAGGAAGTCATCGGCGGGGCGTCGGGCTCGAAAGACCGCTACAACACCAACGCGCCGCTGTATCGACAGATCGCCGACCTGGCCAAGCTGCGGGCCAAGCACCCGGCGCTGGCCGACGGCGCCCAGATCGAGCGGTACGCCAGCTCTGATGCGGGCATCTTCGCAGTGAGCCGCATCGACAAGGCGGCCAACCGCGAGTACCTGGTGGTCACCAACAACGCCACCACCGCCAAGACCGCCACGTTCGCCACCTACACCCCGGGCGGTCGGTTCACCCCGCTGCTCGGCGGCGGTGGTGATGAGCGCGCCGACCGGTTCGGACGGGTCACGGTGCGGGTGCCGGCGCTCAGCACCAGGGTGTTCCGGGCCGGTTCGCGCATGCCGGCAGCCTCGGCCGCCCCGGTGATCGTGCCGTTGACGCCCACCATGGGGGGCACGGTCGGCGGTCGGGCCGAGTTGTCGGTCGCGTTGGCCAACACGGGCTCGTTCGCCGAGGTGAGCTTCTACTACCGTCCGGCGGGCACGCAGGCCTGGAAGTTGATCGGCACCGACGACAACCCGCGCTACCGCGTCTACCAAGACGTCAGCGGCATGCCCAAGGGGTCGCTGCTGGAGTACCGGGTCGTGGCCAAAGACCTGCAGGGGCGTTACTCGGCCACCTCGACGTACGGCTTCGTCGGCGACGCCGGCGGCACCACCGGGCCCAGCACTATCAGCTACGACCCGCCCGAGAAGCAGCCCGACTCGGTGTCGGTGCCCGGTTCGCACAACGCGTCGATGGGCTGCACCGGCGGCCCCAACGGCGACGGCAACTGGTTCCCGGCCTGCCCGCAGGCCCAGCTGACCCTCGACGCCGACGACCAGATCTGGAAGTTGAGCGTTCCCGTGGCGGCCGGCGACTACGAGTACAAGGCCGCGATCAACGGCACGTGGGACGAGAACTACGGCGCCGGCGGCGCCCGTAACGGCTCGAACATCAACTACCAGCCTCCGGGTGGCACGGTCGACTTCTACTACGACCACGCCACCCACTGGGTGACGAGCAACGCCCAGGGCCCGATCCTGACCGCGGCGGGCAGCTTCCAAAGCGAGCTCGGTTGCCCCGGGGACTGGCAGCCCGACTGCATGCGGCCCTGGCTGCAAGACCTGGACGGCGACGGCACCTACACCTTCGCGTCGGTGAAGATTCCGGCCGGCACCTACGAGTTCAAGGTGACTCACGGCTTGTCGTGGGATGAGTCCTACCCGGCCGACAACGTCACCGTGAACGTGCCCGCCGACGGCATGCTGGTCACGATCAACTACGCCCTGGCGACGCATGCGGTGACCGTGTCGGTGACCCAGGCCGCGGCCACCCCCGACCTCACCGTGGCAAAGGCGGTGCTGGTGCGCGACAACGTGATCGCCTACCCCGGTGACGCGTTGCCGTTCGGCGTCGACCCGAGGGGGCTCAACTGGCGGCTGCATTGGTCGGCCAAGGGTGGGCTGGGGCTCGATGCCGAGGCGGTCACCGGTGGCCAGGTTGCCACCCTGACCCGTGACTGGAAGGGGCTGCCGGCCAGTGTGCTGTTGAGCAACCCCGAGCTGGCGGGGTACGTTGCGCTCAGAATCGACTCGCAGACGGCATCGCGCATTCGCTCGATCATGAACGGGCAGGTCGCGGTGGCGATGTACGACGACCAGGGACGACTGCTCGACGCCACCGGACTGAAGCGGTTGTAGGGCAGAGGGGATCGCGCCGTTCGGCTAGGGTGCCGGGCATGACGGCGTACCACGCGGAGGCGTCCGAACTCGACGGCAAAGAGATTCTGACGTGGGCGGGCTTCGGCGACGCGAGCCGTGAGCTGGCTGCACACGCTGCCGCCAGCTTGTTTCGGCCCGACGTGATCGTGGCGGTCGCTCGGGGCGGCCTGGTGGTGGCGGGGGCGCTCGCGTATGCGCTGGGGGTGAAGCTCGCCGACGCCATGAACGTGGAGTTCTACACCGACGTGGCCACGACGCTGCCCGACCCCGTGCTGCTGGCCCCGCTGCTCGACATCGAGAGCATTGCGGGGCGCCGGGTGCTGGTGGCCGACGACGTGGCCGACTCGGGCCGAACGATGCAACTGGTGATCGAAATACTGGTGGCCAATGGTGCCGAAGTGCGCACCGCGGTGCTGTACACCAAGCCGACCTCGGTGTTTCGGGTCGACTTCGCCTGGAAGCAGACCGACGCCTGGATCGTGTTCCCCTGGTCGGCGCTGCCTCCGGTGACGGCCGGCTGATCACTCAAGCCGCGTCGGCGTAGGCTCGCGCCATGACGTGGAGCGAACTCACCACGGTCGAACAACTCGAGGGTCTGGTCGGTCGGCCGGCGTATCGGGCTGCCAACAAGGTCAGGGCTGCACTGCTGCCGATCGATCGGGAGTGGCTGGCGGCTTCGCCGTTCTGCGTGCTCGCCACCGCCGACGACCAGGGACACTGTGACGCCTCGCCCAAAGGCGACCCGCCCGGCCAACTGGTGCACATCGTCGACGACACCACGATCGCGATCGCCGAACGTCCGGGTAACCGCCGGGTGGACGGCTATCACAACGTGCTTATCAACCCGCGCGTCGGGCTGAACTTCTTCGTGCCCGGACGAGGCGACACGCTGCGCATCAACGGACGGGCGCGACTGGTCAGCGATGCCGACTTCTTCGAAGCTCTGGTGGTCAAGGGCCATCACCCGATCCTCGCCCTGGTGGTCGAGATCGAAGAGGTGTTCTACCACTGCGCGAAGGCGTTCATGCGCTCGCAACTGTGGCAGCACGAGACGTGGCAGCCGGACGTGCTGCCCAGCGTGGCCGCCATCAGCAAGGCAACGATTCCCGACAGCCCCGAAACGTTGGAGCAACTGGAGGCGTACTACGGGCAGTCTTATGAGCAGGGCATCTACTCCGAAACCAGGTAGGGCGCCCAGCGACTCCCTTGGCCGGTCATGCCGGCGAACGTAACCCGTCATTCCGGCGTACGCCGGAATCTCGTGGCGTAGGGCCGGCGGGGTGACGCGAGATGCCGGCGTTCGCGCTGACGACGACGTGCCGTACCTGCGGGCTCAGCGGAAGATCACCGTGCGCTGCCCGTCGAGCATGATGCGGTGCTCGGCGAACAGCTTCACTGCGTCGGTCAGCGTGCGTGACTCCTGTTCCTGCCCGATCTCGACCAGTTCGGGCACGTCCACCGAGTGGTCGACGCGACGGACGTTCTGCTCGATGATCGGGCCCTCGTCGAGATCGCCGGTGACGAAGTGCGCCGTCGCGCCGATCAGCTTCACGCCACGTGCGTGCGCCTGCCGGTAGGGGTTGGCGCCCTTGAAACCGGGCAAGAACGAGTGATGAATGTTGATCGCGCGCCCGGCCAGCTTCTCGCACAGCTCGGGGGAGAGGATCTGCATGTAGCGGGCCAGCACCACCAGTTCGATGTCGTGCTGTTCGACCGTCTGCAGCACCCGAGCCTCGAACGCGGCCTTGGTGTCGGGCAGCACCGCATGGTCTTCGAACGCCACCCCGTAGAAGTTCGCCAGGTCACGCAGGTCGGGGTGGTTCGACAGAATCAGGGGCACCTCGATCTGCAGCGAGCCGGAGCGCTGTCGAAACAGCAGATCGTTGAGGCAGTGGCCCATCTTCGACGCCAGAATCAGCGTGCGCCGGGGGCGTCCGACGAAATCGAGGGTCCAGTCGGCGCCGATGGACTCGGCGATCGGGGTGACCGCCCGCTCGAACACCGATCGGTCGAAGCCCGACTGCACCTGCACCCGCATGAAGAACCGGTTCGATTCCGCCGAGCTGAACTGCTGCAACTCGGTGATGTTGCCGTAGGCCTGGGCGATCGCTCCGGTGACGGCATGGACGATGCCGGGCCGGTCGTCGCACGACAGGGTCAGCAGCCAGTGGGTGGAGTCGATCACCGCGCAAGGGTACCGGTCGTTGACCTCGGTGCATCGCTGGTCGAGCTTGGCGAGACCTGGTTTCGACAAGCTCAACCAGCGGCTCAGAGCGCGTCGATGGCGGCGTTCAAGGTGGCCGACGGACGCATCACGGCACTCGCCAGCGCGTCGTCGGGACGGTAGTAGCCGCCCAGCTCGGCCGGCGAGCCCTGCACGGCCAGCAACTCGGCGTTGATCGTCGACTCCTGCTCGCGCAGCGTCGCCGCCAGGGGAGCGAATCGGGCCGCCAAGTCGGCGTCGTCGGTCTGCTTGGCCAGTTCTTCGGCCCAGTACAGCGCCAGGTAGAAGTGGCTGCCGCGGTTGTCGATGGTGCCCAGCCGCCGGCCCGGCGACCTGTTCTCGTTCAAGAACGTGCCGGTGCCGCGATCGAGGGTCTCGCCGAGCACCCTGGCCGAGGTGTTGCCGGTGGCCTGCGCGTACTTGGCGAAGCTCTCGGCCAGCGCCAGAAACTCGCCCAGGCTGTCCCAGCGCAGATAGTTCTCTTTGACCAGCTGCTGCACGTGCTTGGGTGCCGAGCCGCCCGCGCCGGTTTCGAACAGGCCGCCGCCGTTGATCAGCGGCACCACCGACAGCATCTTGGCCGAGGTGCCGAGTTCGAGAATCGGGAACAGGTCGGTGTTGTAGTCGCGCAGCACGTTGCCGGTGACCGAGATGGTGTTGAGCCCCTGCCGAATGCGCTCCACCGACACCTTCGTCGCCTCAACCGGAGACATGATCGAGATGTCGAGCCCGGTCGTGTCGCCCACCAGGTCGGCGTCGGCCAGGTACGTCTCGACCTTTCCGATCAGGGTGCGGTCGTGGGCGCGGCTCTCGTCCAGCCAGAAGATGGCCGGGTCACCCGTGGCACGCGCGCGGCTGACGGCGAGCTTCACCCAGTCGCGAATCGGCACGTCCTTGGTCTGGCAGGCCCGCCAGATGTCGCTCGCCTCGACCTGGTGCTCGATCAGCGCGTCACCGGCGCGGTTGACCACCCGGACGGTGCCCGACTGGCCGATCTCGAACGTCTTGTCGTGCGACCCGTACTCTTCGGCGGCCTGCGCCATCAGCCCGACGTTGGGCACCGAGCCCATGGTCGCCGGATCGTAGGCGCCGTTGGCGCGGCAGTCGTCGATGGTGGCCTGGTAGATGCCGGCGTACGACGAGTCGGGAATCACTGCCAGGGTGTCGGCCTCGGCGCCGTCGGGGCCCCACATGTGGCCACCGATGCGGATCATCGCCGGCATGGACGCGTCCACGATCACGTCGGACGGCACGTGCAGATTGGTGATGCCGCGATCGGAATCGACCATCGCCAGCGCCGGGCCGGCGGCCAGTTCGGCGTCGAACGACGCCTTGATGTCGGCGCCGTTCGGCAGGGCGTCCAAGCCGGCCAGAATGCCACCGAGACCGTTGTTGGGGCTCAGCCCGGCGGCGGCGAGGTCGTCGCCGTACTCGACGAACGTGTTGGGAAAGAACGCCCGCACGACATGGCCGAAGATGATCGGGTCGGACACCTTCATCATGGTGGCCTTCAGATGCACCGAGAACAGCACACCCTCGGCCTTGGCGCGCTCGATCTGCTCGGCCAGGAAGCGATCGAGGGCCGCCACGTGCATGACGGTGCCGTCGACGACCTCGCCGGCCAGCACGGGGGTCGACGGCTTGAGCACGACCACCTCACCGCCGTCGGCGGGCACGAGTTCGATGCGCAGGTCGTCGTCGGCCTCGATCACCACCGACTTCTCGTTGTGCCGAAAGTCGTCGGCGCTCATCGTTGCCACGTTGGTCTTGGAGTCGGCGTTCCAGGCGCCCATCGAGTGCGGGTGCTGGCGGGCGTAGTTCTTCACCGACTCGGGCGCGCGCCGGTCGGAGTTGCCCTCGCGCAGCACCGGGTTGACCGCGCTGCCCTTCACCTTGTCGTAGCGCGCCTTGACGTCGGCCTCGGCGTCGTCGGCGGGGTTGTCGGGGTAGTCGGGCAGGTCGTAGCCCTTGCCCTGCAGTTCGGCGATGGCCGCCTTGAGCTGCGGCATCGACGCGCTCACGTTGGGCAGCTTGATGATGTTGGCCTCGGGGGTCTTGGCCAGTTCGCCGAGCTCGGCCAAGGCGTTCGGTAGTTGCTGCTCGTCGGTGAGCCGCTCGGGGAACAGCGCGATGATGCGGCCCGCCAGCGATATGTCGCGGGTCTGCACGTCGACCCCGGCTGCGCCCGCGTAAGCCTGGACGATCGGCAGAAACGAGTAGGTCGCCAGCAGCGGCGCCTCGTCGGTGTGCGTGTAGATGATCGAGCTCATCGTGACCCTTCGGTGCCTGGCGGTGACTGGGACGTCAGGAGACTACCAATCCCAGGCCGGTGGGTTCGGGTGTCCCGGCGGACGCTCCCTTTCGTCATCCCGGCGGACGCCGGGATCTCACAACCGCACCCGACGGCGCCGTGCGGGCAGAGATTCCGGCTTCCGCCGGAATGACGAGGGGCGGGCCATGATCTCGACAGGCGATCGGCGCTGTCTTTGATCAGCCCACGTACACCGTGACCCCACGGACGCCGGTGCCCGCGTTGGGCGAATCGGCCGCCAGTTGCGACCAGGCGTGCTGCAACTGCGCGTTCAGAAACCGGGTATCGCTGGAGTGCGAGGCGGTGAGCTTCAGCCGGGCGACGTCCACCAGGTCGAACGCCGAGCGCACCTCGAACGCGGTGCCGCCGTGGTCGGCGGTGAAGCCGGTCAGGTCGAGCACCACGTGGTCGACCTCGGTGAGCAGCCGCTGCACCGCTCGCTTCCAGTAGCTGCCGTGGCACAGCAACTCGCCCGCCGGGTAGCCGTCGGGACCCTCGACGGGCTGCGACGCGGCCAGAAACTCGTCGAGTTCGGCGTCGTTGTCGATGAACACCGACAGGTCGCCGACTCGTCCGCTCCAGGTCTTGAGTTCGTCGGCGCTCACCTGGTCGGCGCTGCGCAGGTAATGGACCACCCCGTGCCGCCGCCAGCGCTCCACGAACCGGTTGGTGCCGGCGAGGTTGTCGAACAGCCGCAGGTAGAGAATGCGGCCGACCGACCCGCGGCCCGGCGCGGGCCGCAGCGGGCCGGCGAACTCGATGTGCAGCGTGGGCACCTGCGCCGCCCTTGCGCCGGCACTGAGGGCCACCTCGGCCGGACCGGACGACGACAACCGCTCCACCTTCGCCGCGCGGCGGGCGACGGCCAGCCCTTTGCTGCTGCGGTAGATCGCCCAACACCCGCTGACCGCGAGCAGCCAGGCGTAGCCGATCGCGTCGTCCGAGGCATGGAAGGGCAGCCGGTTGAACGCGGCGCCGACGGCGAACCCGAACGAGCCCAGAGTGAGCAGCACGGCACCGACCATGGCGCCGATCGCCGTGGTGACGCTGACCCGAGTGCCGGTGATCAGGTGTGAGCCGAGCGGCGGCACGTCCGCGGCCCGGGCGGGGTCGTCGAGCTGGCGTTCCCAGCGCCGAGCGGTCAGGTAGCGCCCAGTCACCCGGGCCAGTTGCAGCAGGGCGCTGAGGACGTGCCACCCCGGTATCGCGATCAGCACCGCCATGGCCGGCAACTGCCACGGTTGGATGTCTCGCTGCCGCAGCCCCAGAGAGCGCAGAAACCGCACGGCGTCGTCTGCATAGGTGGTCACCACCCAGTAGACGGCGACCGAGACCACCGCGAGCGCGACGGCGCGCAGCGTCGCCGAGCGAACCTCTGGCGCCAGCGGGCGTGGATCCTCACGGGTGAGCGTCATGAACCTCCGATCGGGTGATGTCACACCGAGGAGCCGTGAGGTGGGCCGTTTGATGCGGGCGGCGTCCGGCGGAATCGTCCCACGGGCTTGGCCGGTCGGGCTAGCCATGCCGCAGCCGATGTCAAGAATTCTTGACATCGCACGGAGTGACGCCTACCCTCGACGTGTAAAGAATCTTTGACACGGAGGATCGCGTGGGCTACATCGAACGGGTTACCTGGTCGCAGGTGATCGTGAGCGCACCGGTGGGCATCGCCTACTTCTTGATCGTGCTGCCACAACTGGCCGGCACGTCGCCCGACGACATCGACTGGATCACGCCGATGCTGTGGTCGATCGGCGTCGGCATCGTGGCGTCCATCGCCCTCAGCATCGTTTGGGGCATCGTCGCCGGCCGGGGTGACCGTGACGCCCACCTCAAAGACCAGCGTGATCGTGAGATCGAGCACTTCGGCGACCGGGTGGGGCAGAGCTTTCTGACCATCGGCGGCATCGCCGCGTTGATTCTGGCGATGGTCGACGCGGCCCACTTCTGGATCGGAGTGACCCTGTTCACGGGCTTCTTTCTCTCGGCGTTCGTCGGCGGACTCGCCCGGCTGGGTGCCTATCGCGCCGGGTTTCAGTGATGGTGCGACCCACCCGCGTGATCAACCACATTCGCACCCTGCGTGAAGCGGCTGGACGCACTCAGGCCGACCTGGCCGCCAGCGTCGGCGTCACCCGGCAGACCCTGATCGCCATCGAACAGGGGCGCTACTCGCCCACGCTCGAACTTGCGTTTCAGCTGGCCAACGCCCTCGATCGTCCACTCACCGACGTTTTCGCCTACCCGGAGGAACCATGACCACAACGACCACGATGATCGCCTGGACCCAGGCCGCCTACGGCGGCCCTGAGACCGTCACCCGCAACGAGTTGCCGGTCATCGAACCAGGCCCGGGCCAGATTCTCATCGACGTGGCTGCCACCGCGCTCAACTCGGCCGACGTGCGGCTGATGCGCGGGGAGCCGCTGCTGGTGCGGCTGGGTTTCGGGTTGAGCCGGCCCAAGCAGCCCGTGCAGGGCCGTGACGTCGCCGGCCGGGTGACGGCTCTGGGCGATGGAGTGACCGGGCTGAGCCTCGGCGACCGCGTCGCCGGCGAGTTGGACGGCGGCGGGCTCGCCCAGGCCGTGCTGACCGAGGCGGCCAAGGTGGTGGCGATTCCCGACAACGTCTCGGACGTCGACGCGGCCGCGGTGCCGCTCGCCGGTGGCACCGCCTGGCAGGCGCTGGAGGCCGCGGCGGTTTCGGCGGACTGCCGGGTGCTGATCCTCGGCGCCGGGGGAGGGGTCGGCACGTTCGCGGTGCAACTGGCGAAGCTGCGCGGCGCCCGGGTGCACGCGCTCAGTCGTCCCGAGGCGTTCGACGCGCTCACCCGGCTGGGTGCCGACGAGGTGAGCGATCGGGCAGAGTTGGGCACGCTGCCGCGCGACCACTACGACGTGATCATCGACCTCGGCGGCGTGGCCCCGCTTCGTAGCCTGCTGCAACTGTTGCGCGACGGTGGCCGGCTCGTGTCGGTGGCCGGCGGCGAGGCCCACGTGTTCGGCCCGCTGGGGCGCATGCTGCGCGGGGTGGTGTTGTCGATCGGACGATCGCGAAAGTTCGTGCCCCTGATGGCGACGGCCAAGCCCGAGATCACCCGATCACTGCTCGAACTCGTGGCCTCGGGCCGGCTCACGCCGTTGGTGGCGGCCACGCTGCCACTGGCGCAGGCTCCGCAGGCGCTGGCGCTGGTTGATCGTGGCGGCCAGATCGGCAAGGTGGTGGTCGCCGTGGACCGCGGTGTTCCCCCGTCGTCCCGGGCTTGACCCGGGACCTGACCACAGCGGAACGCATGAAGGAGATCCGGCGTTCGCCGGGATGACGGCGTCGCTGCTTGTGGCTACCGGTCGATGGTGCTCAGGTCGCCATACCGGTCACCGACCACGGCGCCGCGCGGCACGGCGTCGGCCAACGCGCGCAGGTCGGCCGCACTGAGTCGCACCTGCAGGGCGCCGACGTTCTCTTCCAGGTACGTCACCCGACGGGTGCCGGGAATCGGCACCACGTCGTCACCCTGGGCCAGCACCCAGGCCAGCGCGAGTTGGCCGGGGGTGCAGCCGTGGGCATCGGCCAGGCCGCGGATGGCGTCCACCAGCTTCAGGTTGGCCTCGAGCGCTTCCCCCTGGAACCGCGGAAAGTAGGCGGTGGCACGGCTGTCTCCGGCCGGTGGCTCTTCAGTGATCGAGCCGGTCAGCAGGCCGCGGCCCAGCGGCGAGTACGGCACCAGGCCGATGCCCAACTCGCGAAGCACCGGCAGGATCTCGTCCTCCAGGTCGCGGGTGAACAGCGAGTACTCGGTCTGCAGCGCGGTGATCGGGTGCACCGCGTACGCACGGCGGATCGTCTCGGGTGACGCCTCAGACAACCCGATGAAGCGCACCTTTCCGGCCTCGACTAGCTCTTTCATCGCTCCGATGGTCTCTTCGATCGGCACCGTGAAGTCGACCCGATGCTGGTAATAGAGGTCGATGTGGTCGACGCCGAGCCGTTGCAGCGAGGCGTCGCAGGCGCTGTGCACGCACTCGGGCCGTCCGTTCACGCCCAGCCGGGCGCCGTCGTCACCGCGTTGGTTGCCGAACTTGGTGGCCAGTTGCAC
This sequence comes from Micropruina glycogenica, assembly GCF_900289045.1. Taxonomy (GTDB): domain Bacteria; phylum Actinomycetota; class Actinomycetes; order Propionibacteriales; family Propionibacteriaceae; genus Micropruina; species Micropruina glycogenica. The sequence continues at coordinate 2,173,293 of NZ_LT985188.1, read as the reverse complement.
CTCGTCGCGCCGGCCGCGGATCGCCTCGCCGACCAGTTTCTCGTTGATGAACGGGCCGTCCATGTCGGCGGTGTCGAGAAAGGTGACGCCCAGGTCGAGGGCTCGGTGAATGGTGGCCAGGCCGCCGGCGTGGTCGGGAGTGCCGTAGAACTCCGACATGCCCATGCAGCCCAGCCCGAGGGTAGAGACGGTGAGGGCGGCGTCGCCGGTGCCGAGCACGCGGGTGGGGATCTGTTCGCTCATGGGTTCAGCAAACCCCTTGGAGTGCATTCCAGGTCATGTCGGACGCGTCCCGGGTCAATGGCGAGGGGTGTCGCAATCGAGCCGGCGCCTCCGTGGCTCGCCAGATGATGGTGCGGGCGTCTTCGTGGTTTCAGGTTGCCAGGTGTCGGCCGGAGTGCCCTCGGTGGGGAGCCGCGATCTCGAGATTGCTGCACGATGTCACCCGGGCCGAAGGGTGTCGTGTTGCAGGGCGAAAGTGTGCAGCCACGGCGAAAGCCTGCCGAGATCTCGAGATCGCCCGTCAGCCCGGCAGCACCTGAACGCCTGTGGCGCTGGATCATCGGCGGCTGGCGACGCGGCCGAACTCACCGGACGGCTCGAACCCACCAAATCGTGTCAGTGGCGACGCTTAGGGTCTGCCCATGATCGACACCCTCGCCGTGCACGGCTATCGCTCCCTGCGCGATGTGGTGCTGCCGCTGGCAGAGCTCACTACGGTCACCGGGGCCAACGGCTCGGGCAAGTCGAACCTGTACCGCGCGTTCCATCTGCTGGCCGACACCGCCACCGGACGCCTGATCGGCTCACTCGCAGCGGCCGGCGGGCTCAGTTCGGTGCTGTGGGCCGGGCCAGAACAGATCACCGGGGCGATGCGGCGCGGGGAAGTGCCGATTCAGGGCACCGGACGGCGGCTGGCGCCCGTCAGCCTGCAACTGGGGTTCACCGCCGACGAGTTCGGGTACCTGATCGACCTCGGTCTACCGGTGCCGCAACAGCAGGGCCAGACGATGTTCGGCCGCGACCCGATCATCAAGCGCGAGCTGATCTGGGCGGGTCCGGTGCTACGCCCGGCAGCGACGCTGCTCAAGCGGACGGCCCGTGGCTTCGACAACGTCGGTTTGCCGCCCTGGGCGTCGGTGCTCGACGAGTTCGCCGATCCGGTGAACCGGCCCGAGGTGGCCGCGATCAGGGCCGTCGTGCGCGGCTGGAGGTTTTACGACAGCTTTCGCGTCGACCCCGACGCGCCCGCCCGGCAGCCCCAGGTGGGCACGCGCACCGAGGTGCTCGCCGGCGACGGGCACGACCTGGCCGCCACCGTGGCGACCATTCTCGAATCGGCCTGGGCCGGGCCGCTGCAGGCGGCCGTCGCCGACGCCTTCGACGGCAGCGGCGTCACGGTTGCCGACCACGACGGACGGTTCGAGGTGGCCCTCACCCAACGCGGCCTGTTGCGTCCGCTGTCGGCCCGCGAACTCTCCGACGGCACGCTGCGCTATCTGCTGCTGGCCGCGGCGCTGTTCAGCCCACGACCCCCGAGCCTGATGGTGCTGAACGAGCCCGAGACGTCCCTGCACCCCGACGTGCTGCCCGCCCTGGGCCGGCTGATGATCGCCGCCGCCAAGCGCTGCCAACTCGTGGTGGTGACCCATTCGGCGGTGCTGGTCGGCTCCCTGGTCGAGGCGGGTGCGCTGCACCATGAACTGGTCAAGCCGCACGGCGAAACCGAGGTAACCGATCAGGGACTGCTGACCCGCCCGACGTGGCAGTGGGGCAGCCGCTGACTGCTCGCGATAGCCTCGCCGGGTGAGCGAGTTTCCTCCCGTCAGCTACGTGATGCCGGTGCTGAACGAAGAGGGCTACCTGGCCGACGCGGTGGCGGCGGTGCTGTCGCAGAGCTACCCGGCCGAGGCCGAACTGGTCATCGCGCTCGGAGCGTCCACCGACCGCACCACCGAGATCGCCCACGAACTCGCCGCCGCCGACGACCGTGTGCGGCTGGTCGGCAACCCGGCCAACGACATTCCGGTGGGGCTGAATCTGGCCATCGCCGCCAGCCGGCACCCCATCGTGGTGCGGGTCGACGCGCACGCCGAACTGCCCGAGAACTACACCCTCACCATGGTCGGCCTGCTCAACCAGACCGGCGCGGTGAACGTCGGCGGCGTGATGCACGCCAAGGGCCGCACGCCCTTTCAGTCGGCGGTCGCCCGCGCGTACAACTCGCCGTGGGGGCTCGGCGGGGGCCAGTACCACGGGGCGAAGCAGGCGGGGCCGTCCGATTCGGCCTACCTGGGGGTGTTTCGGCGCGAGGTGCTCGAGCAGGTGGGCGGCTACGACGAGACGCTGCGCCGGGCTGAGGACTGGGAACTCAACTCGCGCATTCTCGCCGCCGGGCACCTGATCTGGTACACCCCCGATGTCGCCGTCACCTACTGGCCGCGGGCGAAGCCGGCCACCCTGCGCCGGCAGATGTTCGCCACCGGGGTGTGGCGGGGGCACCTGATTCGCGAGCAGCGCCGCACGCCGCTGAAGTACCTGCCGCCGCCGCTGGTGGTGGTGGCACTGGGCGCCTCGGCCGTGGTGACCGTGGCGCAACTGAACGGGCTGCTGCCCGGACGGCTCGGACGCACCGCAAGCGTCGTGCACGCAGCACCGCTGGCTTACGCGGCCGGCCTGGGGTGGGTGTCGGCCAAGTCGCTGGGTGCTGCAAACCTGCGTGAGTGGGCGCTGAACGTGGCGGTGCTCGGCATCATGCACCTGTCGTGGGGGGCGGGGTTCATTCGAGGCCTGCTGACCGGGGCCGAAACCACAGTCGACACCTCGCGGCTCACCAAGTCGAAGGCGTGATCGTCGACGACCGGCTGCCAGCAGGCAGGCTGGTCAGCCCGGGTGGCAACTCAACAGGCTCGACCCACGAGGTGGGTCTCGACAGGCTCAACCAACAGCACACCCTCGACCACCGACTAACGGCTGGTGAGCTCCAGCAAGTAGCCGGCTACCCGCTTGGCGCTGCGTCCGTCGGTGTGCCGGTGGGCCAGAGCCGCCACCTTGGCGGTGTGCGCCAATGCCCGATCCTTGACCGCCGTGTTGTTGTCGAGCCGCTCCAGGGCGTCGAGCACGCCGTCCCAGTTCTGCTGCCAGCGGCCGCCGGTGACCTGCGCGTAGTCGAGGTACAGCCCGCGGGTGGCGCCGTAGTGCTCCAGGTCGGGCGCCAGAAACACCATCGGCCCGCCGGTCACCGCGAAGTCGAACAGCACTGAGGAGTAGTCGGTCACCAGGGCGTCCACTCCCCACAGCAGCGGCATCGATTCGGGCAGCAGCGACGGAGGAATCAGGTGCACATGCCGTGACGCATGGGTGTACGAACCCACACCCAGCGGGTGCGGCCGAATCAGCAGCACGCTGTCGGTGCCGGCGCACCACGAGTCGATGCGACGCCACTGCTGCTCAGTCGGAACCCCCGGGTCGGGTTCGCCGTCGCGCCACGTGGGGGCGTACAGAATCGCCCGGCGCCCGGCCAGGCCGGGGACGGCCCGCTCGAGCAGTTCGCGCGCCGCGGCCCGGCGTCCGGCCGGGCTGCCGCGGAACAGCACGTCGGTGCGTGGTTCGCCGAGCACCCGCACCTGCTGTGGGGTCAGGTCGAACGCGCTGCACATGGACGGCACGAACTCGTCAGCCGCCACCGGCAGCAGGCTGATCCGCCGGGTGCCCATGCGATAGGCCCGCCGCATCAGCCCACCGGCCGCGGGGACTCGGCTCAAGGGGCCGAGCGACAACGCGGCGGGGGAGTCGGCGTGCAGCTTCTTCAGCGGCGAGCCGTGCCACAACTGAGCGATGGTCGCACCGCCGACCGCGTAACGGTTCACGTCGCCGAACCCGTGGGTGATGGTGACCACCCGGGCGGTGGCCGTGACCTCGAAGCCATCGCGGCTGTCTTTGGCCGCCCATTCGATGCCCAGCGAGCGGGCCCGCCGTGCCTGCTGCTCGTTGCCCACCAGCCACACCAGGCGCAGCGACGGGTCGAGGCGCCGGGCCGCCCGCAACAGCGCCAGGGCGCCGTCGGCCAGGCCGAACGCGCTGCCGAACGCCCACAGGTGCGCGTCGCGATTGCGAAACCGGGTGCGCAGCCCGCCGGTGGCATAGCGCGGCACCGCGGCGAGCTTCGCGGCATTGCCCTTCGCGAAGGTGAACGGCCCGGGAACGGTCGCTGACACGGCCGTCACTGTACCCACCCGTCACCCGGTTCGCGTCTGCCCTGCGCGGCTGCGACGGGTGTGGGTACACGTCCGCGTGCGCCGATAAGCTGTGCCGGTGATCGAGGCGAGCCGATGAACGCAGTCGTCAGCAACATTCTGCTGATCCTGGTGTTCATCATCATCGGAGGGGTCTTCGCGGCCGCTGAAATGGCTCTGGTGTCGCTGCGCGAAAGCCAGGTCAAGCAGCTGTCGACCCGCGGCACCAGGGGCAAGACGGTGGCCGGTCTGGCTGCGAACCCCAACCGCTTTCTGTCGGCGGTGCAGATCGGCGTCACCCTGTCGGGCTTCCTGTCCGCTGCGTTCGGCGGGGCGACCCTCGAAGAGCCGCTGTCTGCGGTGCTGATGGGCTGGGGCGTGCCCGAGGGGTGGGCCGGGCCGATCTCGCTCATCGTGATCACCATCGTGATCAGCTACTTCTCGATCGTGATCGGCGAACTCACCGCCAAGCGGCTGGCCATGCAGAGCGCCGAGAGCTTCGCCATGGCGCTGGCGCCGCTGGTGAACGCGATCGCCACCGTCACCCGTCCGGTGATCTGGTTTCTCGGCGTGTCGACCAACGGGTTGGTGCGAGTGCTGGGCGGTGACCCCAGGGCCGGCCGCGAAGAGGTCACCGACGAAGAGCTGCGAGCGATGGTCACCTCATCGAGCACCCTGGGCGACGAGGAACGTCAGATCGTCGACGAGGTGTTCGCCGCCGGCCAGGTGAGCCTGCGCGAGGCGATGGTGCCGCGCACCGAAGTCGATTTTCTGTCGGGTGACATGCCTGCTTACAAGGCCATTCGCGCTTTTCAGGATTCACCGCACAGCCGCTACCCGGTGATCGGCGAAGACGTCGACGACGTGCTCGGCTTCGTGCACGTTCGCGACCTGTTCGACCTCGACCCCACGGCGCGCAACGCACCCGTTCGGCAACTCGTGCGGCCGGTTGAGTCGCTGCCGCACACGATGAAGATCCTGCGGGCGCTGTCAGAACTGCGTGCCGCCAACGCCCACCTGGTGATCGTGCGCGACGAGTACGGTGGCACGGCGGGCATCGTCACCATGGAAGACCTCGTCGAAGAGCTGGTCGGCGACATCTCCGACGAGTTCGACCGGCCGACCGAGGCGCCGGTCATGTCGCCGTCCAGTTCTGAGGTGGACGGGCTCGAAACCATCGAAGAGTTCGGCGAGACCAACGGCTACGTACTACCCGAGGGTCCCTACGACACCGTCGCGGGGTTCGTGATGGCGCATCTGGGTCACCTGCCCGAGCTGGGCGATTCGGTCGAGGTGCTGCTCGACCCGGTGGAGATGGGCGAGGCCGAACCCGAAACCTTCGAGTTCACGGTCACCGAACTCGACGGACGGCGCGCGGCCCGCATCAAGGTGCGCCGACTCGGTACCACGCCTGAACCGGGCGCCGATGACCGATCATGACCCCGACGGCTCGCAGCTCCTCACCTCGACCGAGGTGGGGGAGTTGCTGGGTGCCGCCGTGGAGCATGCCGGGGGCCGGCTGATCGGCTGGGCGCTCGACCATGTGGACGCCAACCCCAACCAGTCCACCACCGCCACCTACTCGGCAACGGTGGCCTGGCCCTACGGCGAACGTGACGAGCTGCTGGGGGTGAGCGCCCGCGCGTCCGGCCCCGCGGCCTCAGACACCAAGGCCGAGATCTTCGCCGACGGTGAGCGCGAGGTCGCGGTGTGGATCTACCCCAACGACCCCGACCTGCCCGGCCTGGCCCGCGCCGCCTACACCGAGCAGATGGCCGGCATTCTCACCGAACACGACGTACTGGGCCGGCCGGTGGCCGCCCACGAGGTGTCGCTGCGCATGATCGGCTACCGTCCCCGGCGCCGGGCTGTGCTGCGGGTCGACGTCGAGCCCGAACCGGTGGTGCTCTACTGCAAGGTGCTGCGCGAGCGGCTGTTCGGTGACGTGGTGCGGCGGCACGAACTGCTGCTGGCCGCCGGGGTACCGGCCCCTCGCATCGCGGCGACCACCGACGACGCGCTGCTGCTGCTGCACAACCTCGACGGACGCCCCCTGGCCAAGGCGGTGTTCGACGAGACCGACCCCTGCACGGCCGAAGACCTGATTCACCTGCTCGACGCGATGCCGATGAGCGTGACCAAGCTCGAACGCCGTCCGCCCTGGACCGACGCGGTGCAGCACTACTCCCAGATGGTCGCCGCCGCCGTGCCCAGCGCCACCGACAAACTGGCCTGGCTCACCGACCAGATCGCCGAGGGCCTGGCGTCGGTGCCGCTGGGCAACGACCCGACGCACGGCGACTTTCACGAGGGTCAGGTGCATGTGTCGGGCGGACGCATCGTCGGCATTCTCGACGTCGACACCGTCGGCCCCGGACGGCGGGCCGATGACCTGGCCTGCCTGATCGCGCACCTGTCGACCATTCAACGCATGAATCCGGCGCAAGAGGCCAAGGTGCACCGGCTGATTCGCACCTGGGTGCCGGTGTTCGACACCAGGGTCGACCCGCTGGAACTGCGGCTGCGGGCCGCGGCGGTGATCATCTCGCTGGCGACGGGACCTTTTCGCGGTCAGGAGCCCGAGTGGGAGTGGGAGACGCTGCGCATGATCGCCTCGGCGGAAGCACTGGTGCGTCAGGTCGGCTGACCCCGCCACGTCATCCCGGGCTTGCCCCGGGATCTCGAACGTGAACCATCTGGGGACGTGCGTTTGGAGATCCCGGCGTCCGCCGGGACGACGTGAACGTGTCGACCGACGAAAATCCCAGTCCGCGAGACGGCGTCGCCCGCCGAACTACGCATTATGCGTAAGCGCAGCGCGAACCAAGGGCCGCGTTCTAGGCTGATCGGCATGACCGATTCCCCGCTCACGCTGGCCGGCGATTTCACCGCGCCGAGCCGCCAGGACTGGGAGACCGAGGTCCTCAAGGTGCTGAACCGGCGCCGTCCAGAGGGCAAGGAACTCTCGATCGAGCAAGCGATGAAGCGACTCACCACGACCACCGTGGACGAGCTCGTCATCGACCCCCTATATACGAAGACTGATGAGCAGCCCGATCTTGGGCACCCCGGCGTGATGCCGTTCACCCGCGGCACCTCGCTGCGCACCGGCACCATTCACGCCTGGGACGTAACCCAGCTGCACGAAGACGGCGACGTCGCCTTCAGCAACACGGCGGTGCTCGACGACCTTCAGCGCGGCGCGATCTCGCTGTGGTTGCGGGTCGACCCCGACGCCATCGCCGCGGCCGATGTGGCCGCCGTGCTCGCCGGCGTGATGCCCGAACTGGCCCGCCTGCGGGTCAGCAGCCGCACCGACCAAGCTGCCGCCGCCGACGCGCTCGCGAACGTCTGGCGCGCCAGCGGAAAGTCGTCCGAAGTCGGCGGCAGCCTGGGCCTGGACGCCATCGGCCACGCGGCCCTCAGCGGCGAGGCGCCCGACTTCGGGCCGCAGCGCGCGTGGGTGGCCACCGCGCTGGCCGAGTTTCCCAAAGCCCGCGCCATCGCCGTCGACACCCTGGTCTACGACGACGCCGGCGCCGGGGACGTCGACGTGCTCGCCTTCGCCGTCGCGACCGGCGTGGAGTACCTGCGCGACCTCGAAGCGGCCGGCATCGACGCCGAGTCGGTGTTCAGCCAGATCGCGTTCCGGGTGCCGACCAACGCCGACCAGTTCATGACCATCGCCCGGCTGCGCGCACTGCGCCGCCTGTGGGCGCGGGTCGGCGAGGTGGCCGGCGTGCCCGCCGCCAAGCGGGGTGCGATTCAGCTGGCCGTCACGTCGCGGCGCATGATCACCCGCGACGACCCGTTCGTGAACCTGCTGCGCGGCACCATCGCCACCTTCGCCGCCGCCGTCGGCGGAGCCGAGTCGATCACCGTGCTGCCGCACGACACCGCGTGGGGCCTGCCGACGCCGTTCTCGCGGCGCATGGCCCGCAACCTGCAGTTGCTGGCGGCCGAGGAGTCGAACCTGGGTCGGGTGGCCGACCCGGCCGGTGGCTCGTGGTACGTCGAGAGCCTCACCGACCAGTTGGCCGCCAAGGCGTGGGCGCGGTTCCAGCAGCTCGAAGCCGCGGGCGGCATGGCGCAGGCGTTGGCCGACGGGTTGGTCGCCCAGTGGCTCGACGAGACCACCGCGGCCCGCGCCGTCCGGCTGGCGAATCGGCGTCAGCCGATCACCGGGGTGTCGATGTTCCCCGGCAGCAACGAGCAGCCGTTGGACGTCCGGCCCCGGCCCGAGGCGCCCGCCAACGGCGGCCTGCAGGCCCACCGCGACAGCGAGGTGTTCGAGGCGTTGCGCGACCGGGTGGCAACGGCGGACCCGAAGCCGGTGGTGTTCATGGCCTGCCTGGGTGCCCGGCGCGACTTCGGCCCGCGTGAGCAGTTCACCTCGAACGTGCTGCTGGTGGCCGGCATCGATCATCCGCAGAGCGAGGGCGGCACGGCTGACGAGATCGTGCAGCAGGTGCAGGCCGCGGGCGCGCGCACGGTGGTGCTGTGCAGTTCGGCCAAGGTGTACGCCAAGCAGGCGATCGAGGTCGCAACGGCCCTGAAGGGCGCCGGTGTGCGCACCGTGCTGATCGCCGGACGCAGTAAAGAGACCGGATCCGACGACGCCGCGAGCGTGATCGACGGCGAGATCTACGACGGCATGGACGTGGCCGGCTTCCTGGCCGGCACGCTCGACGAGTTGGGAGTAGCCAAGTGAGTGTTCCGCGCTTCGACAGCGTCGAACTGGGCGAGGACCGGCCCCCCGCCGACTCGGCCCAGCAGTGGGAGGAGCTGATCGATCAGGTGCCCTCGTACAGCAAGGGCTGGCAGACCCCCGAGCACATTCTGGTACCGCCGGTCTACGCCGACGAGGCCTACGCCGGGCTCGACTTCCTGGGCACCTACCCCGGCATTCCGCCGTTCCTGCGGGGCCCGTACGCCACCATGTACGTCAACCAGCCCTGGACGATTCGCCAGTACGCCGGCTTCTCGACCGCCGAGGAGTCCAACGCCTTCTACCGGCGCAACCTGGCGGCCGGGCAGAAGGGCCTGTCGATCGCGTTCGACCTGGCCACCCACCGCGGCTACGACTCCGACCACCCGCGGGTCACCGGTGACGTCGGCATGGCCGGCGTTGCGGTCGATTCGATTCTCGACATGCGGCAACTGTTCGAGGGCATTCCGCTCGACCAGATGTCGGTGTCGATGACCATGAACGGCGCGGTGCTGCCGATTCTCGCGCTCTACGTGGTGGCCGCCGAAGAACAGGGAGTGGCGCCCGCGCAGCTGGCCGGAACCATTCAGAACGACATTCTGAAAGAGTTCATGGTTCGCAACACCTACATCTACCCGCCGGCGCCGTCGATGCGCATCATCAGCGACATCTTCGCCTACACCAGCGCGAACATGCCCAAGTTCAACTCGATCTCGATCTCGGGCTACCACATGCAAGAGGCCGGGGCGACCGCCGACATCGAGATGGCCTACACGCTGGCCGACGGCGTCGAGTACATCCGCGCCGGGGAATCGGTCGGGCTGAAGGTCGACCAGTTCGCGCCGCGGTTGTCGTTCTTCTGGGCCGTGGGCATGAACTTCTTCATGGAGGTGGCCAAGTTCCGCGCCGCGCGGCTGCTGTGGGCACGGCTCGTCCGGCAGTTCGGGCCGACGAATCCCAAGTCGATGAGCCTGCGGACGCACTCGCAGACGTCCGGCTGGTCGCTGACCGCCCAGGACGTCTTCAACAACGTGGGCCGCACCTGCCTCGAGGCGATGGCGGCCACCCAGGGCCACACCCAGTCGCTGCACACCAACGCGCTCGACGAGGCGATCGCCCTGCCGACCGACTTCTCGGCGCGCATCGCCCGCAACACCCAGCTGTTCATTCAGCAGGAGTCGGGCACCACGCGCACCGTCGACCCGTGGGCCGGTTCGGCGTACGTCGAGCGGCTCACCTACGAGCTGGCCAACAAGGCGTGGGGGCTGATCGAAGAGGTCGAGGCCGCCGGCGGCATGGCCAAGGCGATCGAGGCCGGCATTCCCAAGATGCGCATCGAAGAGGCCGCGGCCCGCACCCAGGCCCGCATCGACTCCGGGCGGCAGCCGCTGATCGGCGTCAACAAATACCTGGTCGAGCACGACGAGCCGCCGGAGGTGCTGAAGGTCGACAACGCCAAGGTGCGCGACGAGCAGATCGCCAAGCTGCAACGGCTGCGCGCCGAACGCGACGAAGCCGTCACCAGGGCGGCCCTTGAGAAGCTCACCTGGGCCGCGGGCAACCCCGACCCGACCGACCCCGACCGCAACCTGCTGCACCTGGCCATCGACGCGGCCCGCAAGTCTGCGTCGGTCGGCGAGATCTCGGACGCGCTGGAGCAGGTCTTCGGCCGCTACACCGCGCAGATCCGTACTATCAGTGGCGTGTATCGCAGCGAGTCGGGCTCGACCCAGGGCGTCGAGAAGGCCCGTGGTCTGGTGGCCGACTTCGAGAAGGTCGAGGGCCGCCGGCCCCGCATTCTGGTGGCCAAGATGGGCCAGGACGGCCACGACCGCGGCCAGAAGGTGATCTCGACCGCGTTCGCCGACCTCGGCTTCGACGTCGACGTCGGCCCGCTGTTCCAGACCCCGGCCGAGGTGGCCAGGCAGGCGGTCGAGGCGGACGTGCACGTGGTCGGGGTGTCGTCGCTGGCGGCGGGGCACCTGACGCTGGTGCCGGCGCTGCGCGCCGAACTCGACGCGCTGGGCCGCGACGACATGATGATCGTGGTCGGCGGTGTGATTCCGGCGCAAGACTTCGACGAGTTGCGGGCCAAGGGTGCCGACGCGATCTACCCGCCGGGCACGGTGATTCCCGAGGCGGCGATCGAGTTGCTGCAACAGCTGCGGGATCGCCTCGAAGACGAGTAGTCAGCCTTCGGACTCCGTCATCCCGGCGAACGCCGGGATCTCAAGAGCCAGGATGCGCACGACCTGAGGTCACGGATCAAGCCGGGACGACGGGGATCGGGATGTCCACGGCGCGCCGAAGACGACGTCGTTGGTCGAGCTTGTCGAGACCTGGTGCCGTGGGTGTCGACGAGCTCGACCAGCGGTGGGTGAGTGAAAGAGTGAGGGCATGCGCAGGTTGAAGCCGGCGGAACTGGCCGAGCAGGTGATGGCCGGCTCGCGTCCGCACATCGCGCGGGCGATCACCCTGGTCGAGTCGTCCAGGGCCGACCACCGCGAGCAGACCAAGACGCTGTTGCGGCTGCTGCGCCCCGCGAGCGGCCAGTCGGTGCGGGTCGGCATCACCGGCGTGCCCGGGGCGGGCAAGTCCACCTTCATCGACGCACTGGGCGTCCGGCTGATCGAGGCCGGGCATCGGGTGGCGGTGCTGGCCGTCGACCCGTCGTCGTCGCGCACCGGCGGGTCGATTCTCGGCGACCGCACCCGCATGGCGGCGCTGACCCAGTCCGAGGACGCCTACGTGCGGCCGTCGCCGTCCGGGGGGCATCTGGGCGGGGTGGCACGGGCGACCCGCGAGTCGATGATCGTGATGGAGGCCGCAGGCTTCGACGTGGTGCTGGTCGAGACCGTCGGCGTAGGGCAGTCCGAGGTGGCCGTGGCGGGCATGGTCGACACGTTTCTGCTGATCACCCTGGCCCGGGCGGGCGACCAGTTGCAGGGCATCAAGCGCGGCATTCTCGAGATGGCCGACGTGATCACCGTCAACAAGGCCGACGGCGAGCACGAGGGCGAGGCGCGAGTCACCGCCCGCGAGTTGAGCATCGCCATGAAGCTGATCACGTCCGACCCGAACGCGAGGCGCCCACCGGTGCTCACCTCGTCGTCGCTCACCGGCAAGGGTTTGGACGAGGTCTGGCAGGCCGTGCTCGACCATCGTGCGTACCTGGAACAGCACGGGGGATTGGAGCCGCGCCGGGCCCGCCAACAGATCGAGTGGCTGTGGTCGCTGGTCGAGGGCGAGGTGCTCGACGCGGTGCACAACTCGCCGCGCGTGCGCTCGCAACGGGCCGGCATCGAGGCCGAGATCGCGGCCAACGAACTGTCGGCGCTCGAGGGTGCGGACGACCTCGTGCGCGCCTTCGTCACCGACGTGCCGGTGCTCTGGCCGCCGCGCCCGCTGACCGGCCTCGACACCACCGGCTGACGCTCCGTTCTCGTCATCTCGCCGAACGCCGGGATCTGCGACGATCGGGGCCTCGACAAGCTCGACCAGCGGATCTCGACGCGCTCGATCGACAGTAAGGTGCGCTGCATGCCCAAGCCGTTCGCCGACGTGAGTGCCCGCACCCAGGTGCGTCGCCTGCGCGAACTCGCACGGACGGCACTGCCCGCCTGGGGCCTGCGCGACGCCACCCTTCGGCTGCTGTTCCACGGGTACAACACCACCTTTCGCGTCGACGCCGCCGACGGCCGGCGTTACGCCCTGCGGGTGAACACGCAACCGGGCAAGACCGCGCAGCACCTGGCCGGCGAGGTGGCCTGGTTGGCCGCGCTGAGTGCCGAGACCGCCCTGCACGTACCGACGCCGCAACGCACCCGCGACGGTGCGCTGTCGGCTGTGGTGACCAGCCCCGACCACGACTGGGCGCTGCCCGTGGTGCTGTTCTCGTGGCTGGACGGCCGCAACCTCGGCAACCGCTGGACCGCCGACCAGGCCCACGCCGTGGGCGTAGCGATGGCCACCCTGCACGACCACGCCGAGCGCTGGACGATGCCCGCCGGCGCTTCGTTCAGCGACTTCGGCAGCGTGTTGACCGACCTGCCCAACAGGCTCGGCGACCACCGCGCGCTCAGCGCCGAGCAGAGCGCACTGCTGGTCGAGGCGATGAATCGTGCCCAGCACTTTCAAGACGAGGTGTTCGCCGCCGGGCCGGTGATTCCACTGCACGCCGACCTGCACGGGGGCAACCTGAAGTGGCGTCGTGCGGTCTCGACCAGCTCCACCGACGGTGAGGTCTCGAGAAGCTCGACCGGCGGTGGGGTCTCGACCAGCGTGCTGAGCGTGTTTGACTTCGACGACGCAGGCTACGGGCCGCCTGCGCTCGACCTGGCCATCTCGGCCTACTATCTGCGCGACGACGAGGGTGCCGAGGCGGCGATGAAGGCCGGGTACGCCACCGTCCGCCCTTTACCGGCCGTCACCGACGAGCAGTTCGAGGCCATGGTGGCCGGACGCAACCTGTTGCTGGTCAACGACGTGATCGAGCAGCCCAACGCCGACACCCAGGCCATGACCCCGGCCTATGTGGCGGCGTCCGTGCGCCGGCTTCGGCACTGGCTCGATACCGGCCGGTACCGCCGCACCCTGCCTGATGGCGAGCAACCGGCCGCCTCCCTATAACAACTGCATCACACCCTGCCGATGCGCGCCCGAACCGCGCGACTGGGCGGGGCCCGGTCGCTATGGTGAGCAGCAGTCTCGGGGCCGACCTAGCGCCCCTCGGTTCATCTTGCTCAGGAGGCAGGTTCGTGAAGAAATCCCTGATGGCACCGGTCGTTCTCGGTGCGCTCGCCCTCGCCCTCGGTGGTTGTGCCACCCCGCCGGCCGCCACCACCGCTGCGCCCGCCGGCTCCGCGTCGCCCACGGCGAGCGTCACGGCGTCCGACTACAAGGCCTGCATGGTCTCCGACTCCGGGGGCTTCGACGACAAGTCGTTCAACGAGACCGCCTACGCCGGCTTGACCAAGGCGGTCGCCGAGCTGGGAGTTCAAAAGAACCAGGTGCAGTCCTCGACCGACGCCGACTACGCCAAGAACGTGCAGGCCATGGTCGACGACAAGTGCGACATCATTGTCACCGTCGGCTACAAGCTCGGCGATGCCACCCTGGCCGCAGCCAAGAAGAACCCGAAGATCAAGTTCGCCATCGTCGACTCCGACTACATCGACCCCAAGACCGGCAAGAACACCGCGCCCGCCAACCTCAAGGGCCTGATGTTCAAGACCTCCGAGCCGTCGTTCATGGCCGGCTACCTCGCCGCATCTCTGTCGAAGACCGGCAAGGTCGGCACGTTCGGCGGTGCGCCGATCCCGACCGTCACGGCGTTCATGGACGGCTACGCCCGCGGGGTCGCCTATTACAACCAGCAAAAGAGCAAGAGCGTCGCCGTGCTGGGCTGGGACACGAACAAGCAGGACGGCACCTTCATCGGTGGCCAGTCCCCGTTCGAAGATCTGCCCGGTGGCAAGAAGGTCGCGACCAACCTGACCGCGCAGGGTGCCGACATTCTGCTGCCCGTCGCGGGACCGTCCGGAGAGGGCGCACTGCAGGTCGCCAAGTCCAGCAACGGCAAGGTGGCCTCGCTGTGGGTCGACACCGACGGCTGCATCAGCCAGGCGCAGTACTGCCCGGTGATCCCGTCTTCGGTCGGCAAGGCGATGGATCTCGCCGTGTTCGAGGCGATCAAGGCCGCCAAGAATGACACCTTCACCAACGAACTGTATTTGGGCACCCTGGCCAACAACGGCGCGTACCTGGCCCCGTTCCACGACTGGGATTCCAAGGTGAGCGCCGACACCAAGGCGGAGTTGGACAAGATCAAGGCCGACATCATCGCCGGAACCATCAAAACCACCGCGTGAGTCGCTGACTTGAGAAAGGGGGGCGCCGCCCGGCCCCCCTTTCTTGCTGTCGGCACTGCCGAAGAGAGGAGCGGTGTGGAATGATCCGGCCTGTGGCGAATGAGGCGCAGCGCAGCGTCGGCCTCGACCTGAGGTCGATCACCAAGCGGTTCGGGTCTTTCGTCGCCAACGACGCCGTCGACTTGACCGTCCGCCCGGGCGAAATCCATTGCCTGCTGGGCGAGAACGGTGCCGGCAAGTCGACGCTGATGAACGTGCTGTACGGGCTGTACCAGCCCGACGGGGGCGAGATTCTGATCGACGGGGTGCCGCGCAGGTTCGCCGACCCGAAGGCGGCGATGGCCGCTGGCATCGGCATGGTGCACCAGCACTTCATGCTGGTCGAGGTGTTCAGCGTGGCCGAGAACATGATCCTCGGCCGCGAGCCCGGCCTGGTGGTCGACATGAAGGCGGCCAAGGCCACCGTGCGGCAGCTCTCGCAGCGCTACAACCTGCCGGTCGACCCGGACGCCCTGATCGAAGACCTGCCGGTCGGCGTGCAGCAGCGGGTCGAGATTCTGAAGGCGTTGGCCAACGACGCGCAGTACCTGATCTTCGACGAGCCCACCGCCGTGCTCACTCCGCAAGAGATCGACGAGCTGATGGTCGTCATGCAGAAGCTGCGCGACGAGGGCAAGGGCATCGTGTTCATCACCCACAAGTTGCGTGAGGTGCGGGCGATCGCCGACCGCATCACGGTGTTGCGCCGCGGCAAGATCGTGGGCCAGGCCGAGCCGGGCACGTCCGAGACCGAACTGGCCCAGTTGATGGTGGGCCGGGCGGTCGACCTGTCGGTGGCGAAGCAGCCGGCCGAGCCCGGCGCCGTCCGGCTGGCGGTCGACGGGCTGACGGTCACCAACTCGGCCGGCGCCGTGGTGGTCGACGACATCAGCTTCGACGTGGCCGGTGGCGAGATCCTGTGCATCGCGGGCGTGCAGGGCAACGGCCAATCCGAGCTCGCCGACGCGCTGATCGGCAACATTCCGGTGCTGTCGGGCCGCATCAGGTTGGACGACCGCGACCTGGCCGACGCCTCGCCCCGGCAGAGCATCGCCGCAGGCATGGGCTTCGTACCCGAAGACCGGCAGCACGACGGGTTCATCGGCACCTTCACCATCGCCGAGAACCTGGTGCTCAACCGGTTCGACACCGCACCGTTCGCCGGCGGCGGGTCACTCAACCTGAAAGCGATCAACGACAACGCGGTCACCCTGCGCGACGAGTTCGACATTCGCACCCCAGACGTGCAGAACCTCGGGTCGTCGCTGTCGGGCGGTAACGCGCAGAAGGTGGTGCTGGCCCGCGAGTTGAGCCGCGAACTCGCCTTGCTGGTGGCCTCGCAGCCCACCCGCGGCGTCGACGTGGGCGCGATCGAGTTTCTGCACAAGCGCATCGTCGACGAGCGTGACAAGGGCACCGCGGTGCTGCTGGTCTCGACCGAACTCGAAGAGGTCGAGGCCCTGGCCGACCGGGTGCTGGTGATGTATCGCGGCAAGATCGTGGGCATCGTGGGGCCCGACACCCCGCGCGACGTGATGGGCATGATGATGGCCGGGGTGGGCTACGACGAGGCCGTGCAGGTGGCTGCCGGCGATGCTGCCGACGCCGGGAAGGACGCATGATGAGCGAGTCCACGACGTGGGGCGACCGGGTGCGCGGCGAGGTGCGGATGCGGTGGCGCGACTGGGCGATCACCCTGGCCGCGTTCGTGTTGGCGCTGCTGGTCGGCGCGATTCTGATGATCGTCGCCGACCCCCAGGTGGCCGGCAACTTCAACTACCTGTTGACCGCGCCCGGGCTGGCGCTGGGCAGTGCGTGGACGAAGGTGTCCACCGCCTACAGCGCCCTGCTGATGGGCGCCGTCGGTTCACCGCAGGCCCTGGCGGCCACCAGCGCCGCCGCGGCCCCGCTGATCTGCGCAGGCCTCGCGGTGGGCCTCGCCTTTCGGGCCGGGCTGTTCAACATCGGCGCGCAGGGCCAGGCGATTCTAGGCTCGATGGCGGCGGCCTGGGTGGGATTCTCGCTGCCGCTGCCGCCGGTGATTCACCTGATCGTGGCCGTGCTCGCGGGCCTGGTGGCCGGCGCTATCTGGGGCGGCATCGTGGGGTGGCTGAAGGCCACCACCGGCGCCCACGAGGTGATCGTGACCATCATGATGAACTACATCGCCAGCGGCCTGCTGGCCTGGGTGCTGACCACGGCGGCGTTTCAGCGACCGGGGCGTGACGACCCGATCTCGCCCGAGGTGCCGTCGTCCGCGGCCTTTCCGCAGCTGTACGAGCAGCTGCATCTGGGCTTCTTCGTGGCCCTGCTGGCGGCCGTGGTGGTGTGGTGGGTGCTCGACCGATCGGTGATCGGCTTCTCGATTCGCGCAGTCGGAGCCAACCCCCACGCGGCCGGCACGGCCGGCATGAACGTGGGCCGTACCACCATCATCACCATGGCCATGGCCGGCGCCCTGGCCGGTCTGGCCGGCGTGCAGGCAGCCCTAGGACCGTCCGTCAACGGCGTGCCGGTGCCGCTCACCGAAGGCCTGGTGGGCACCGTCGGCTTCGACGCCATCACGGTGGCGCTACTGGGCCGGTCGAAGCCCGTGGGCATCGTGCTCGCCGGCCTGTTGTTCGGCGGCCTGAGCGCCGGCGGCCTGGCCATGCAGAGCGTGGCCCAGACGCCGCTCACGCTGACCCTGGTGCTGCAGGCGCTCGTGGTGCTGTTCGTGGCGGCGCCGCAGTTGGTGGCCACGCTGGTGCCGTTCCTCTCCGCGCGCAAGGCGCGCGCCTCGCTGACGGGAGCCGACGCGTGAGCACCGCGACGGAAGAACCGCACGTGCCGAGCCTCACCGACGCGCCCGAAGAGCTGCATTTCGAGGTGCTCGAGTCGCGCGACGCCCGCCGGGCGCGGCTGTCGTCCGGGGTGTTGATCGTGGTGGTCGGCCTGCTGCTCGGGGTTTTGTTCTTCAGCACGTCGGGCGTGGCGCGCTTCGCGCTGTCGGACGCCTTCGCCGAGGTGCAGCTGCCCACCATCGAGTTGCCGGGTGCGCCGGTGGTGGCGATCTGCGCCGTGCTGTGCCTGTTGGCCGGGGCCGGCTTCATCTCCGGACGGTTGCGCAACCGCATGCCGATGGTGGCCGGGCTGGTGGCCGGCATCGCGGTGGTGCTGGGCTTTCTCACCTGGGCGGCCGCCGGGCGTGACCTGCCGTTTCCGGTGGCCAACCAGCTCGCGGGCACGGTGTTCACGGCGACACCGCTGATCTTCGGCGCGCTGTGTGGCGTCGTCGGCGAGCGGTCGGGTGTGGTGAACGTGGCCATCGAGGGTCAATTTCTGACCGCCGCCTTCGCGGCCGCACTGACGGGTTCGATCACCAAGTCGATCTGGGCCGCGCTGATCGCGGCCGTGTTCGCCGGCGTGTTGATGGCGGCACTGCTGGCCCTGTTCGCGATCAAGTACCTGGTCGACCAGGTGGTGCTCGGCGTGGTGATCAACCTGCTGGCCTCAGGCATCACCGGCTTCTTGTTCGACCAGTTGGTGCAGCCCAACTCACGCGCACTGAACAGCGCGCCCACGATGGACCCGATCTCGATTCCCTTCCTGGCCGATCTGCCGTTCGTGGGGCCGGTGCTGTTTCAGCAGACGATCCTGGTGTACCTGGCGATCGTGGCCGTGGTGGTCGTCTGGTGGCTGCTGTACCGCACCCGCTGGGGGCTGCGCGTGCGGGCCGTCGGTGAGCACCCCAAGGCCGCCGACACCGTCGGCATCTCGGTCAAGCGGGTGCGCTGGCAGGCGGTGTTGGTGGCGGGCATCTTCTCGGGCCTGGGCGGGGCGTTCTTCACCGTGGGCTCGGTGGGCGTGTTCAGCAAAGACCTGACGGTGGGCAACGGCTTCATCGCCCTGGCCGCGGTGATCATGGGCCGCTGGCACCCGGTGCTGGCCGCCAGCATGGCGCTGTTCTTCGGCTTCGTGGTGCAGATGGCGTCGCAGTTGCAGACCCTGAACACCCCGGTGCCGAGCCAGTTCCTGCTGATGCTGCCGTATTTGGCGACGATCATCGCGGTGGCAGGGCTGATCGGACGAACGCGTGCCCCGGCGGCTGACGGCGTGGCGTATACGAAGTAGTCGCTGGTCGACGTTGTCGTTGGTCGAGCTTGTCGAGACCCTGCAGATTTCGTCATCCCGGCGAACGCCGGGATCTCGTCCCTCATGACTGCTGCCTTCGTGCGTGCAGCCTTGCCGCGGGACGTCGCGAGATCCTGACGTTCGTCAGGACGACGAACGGCTTGGACGAGCTTGTCCAGACCTGCTGATTTCGACAAGCTCATCACCTGACGAAAGGGCTTGCCATGACGATCGACTGGGACGCGTTGCGGGCGACCGCGCGGGACTACTGCTCGCGGGCCTACGCGCCGTACTCGCGGTTTTCGGTCGGCGCGGCCGCCCTCGTCGACGACGGACGGGTCGTGGCCGGCTGCAACGTCGAGAATGCCGGCTACGGGGTGACCCTGTGCGCCGAATGCGGGCTGGTCAGCGACCTGGTCGCCAGCGGTGGCGGACGGCTGGTCGCCTTCGCCTGCGTGAACGCCCTGGGCGAGCCCCTGATGCCCTGTGGGCGCTGCCGCCAACTCTTGTACGAGTTCGGCGGCACCGAGTTGTTGATCGATACTCCTGAGGGCGTCTGGCCGATGAGCCGGGTGCTTCCGCAGGCGTTCGGGCCGTCCGACATCACGCACGTGACCGGTGGATAAAGTTCGCGACGTCTTAGGCGATCAGCAGACGCACGGGGTCGGTGGCCGGACCGGTGTCGTCCAGCGTCGCCCACACGCCTGTCAGAATGCGCACCGCGGTGCGTAGCTCGTCCGGTGGGCGTCCGTAGGGCAGCCGCACGAATGACGCCAGCCCCCCCTCGGGCGCGAACACCGACCCTGGGGTGATCACCAGCCCCTCCCGCTCCGCGCCTGCGGCCAGCGCGGACGCCACGGGGCGAGGGAGCTCAACCCACAGCGACAGGCCCCCCGAGGGCAACCGGAAGCTCCACTGGGGCAGGGCCGAGCGCAGCTCTGCGGCCAGCACGTCGCGGTGGACGCGTAGCCGATCACGCTGGGCGGCGGCGTCGGCGGACGGCCCGCTCAGCAGGTGGGTGAGCACCAACTGCTCCAGCACCGGCGCGCCGAGATCGAGGGACAGCCGTGCCTCGGTCAGCTTCGGCACCAGTGCCGGCGGCACCCGAAGCCACCCCACCCTTAGCCCACCCCAGAAGGCCTTGGACGACCCGCCGATGCTGATCGTGGACGGGTAATGGGCTGCAAAAGGCAGCGGCAACGGCGCGTCGTCCAGTTGGAGCAGCGCGTGACTCTCGTCAACCACGGCGAGGGTGCGGGTGGCCGCCAGGTGGTGGGCGAGCCTGACACGTTCGTCGTCCGTCATCAGCAGCCCGGTCGGGTTCTGGTAGTCGGGAATCAGGTAGGCGACCCGCGGGTGCGCCTGGCGTAGGGCGGCGTGCATGGCGGCCAGGTCCCAGCCGTTCGGATCGACCGGAGCGGTCACCACCCGGGCTCCCGCGCGACGCAGGGCGTCCACCGCGTTGGGGTAGACCGGCGACTCGACGAGCGCCCGGTCGCCGGGACCGACGAGGGCTTGCGCGACGGCCGCCATGGCGCCGATCGCGCCCGAGGTGACCAGAATCTGCTCCGGCGCGGTGTGCGAGCCCCGTGCGGTGTAGCCCGCGGCGATGGCTTCCCTCAGCACGGGCAGTCCGAGCGGAAAGTAGCCGTGGCCGGTCAGGTAGGCCGGCAGCTGTTCGACGGCCGTGGCGTACGCGCTGGCCAGACCCGGCGCGGCCACCGCCGCGGCGCAGGTGAGGTCGACCACAGACGTCCCGTCCGGTACCGGGCTGAGGCCCCGATCACGGCCCCGCGCGGCGCCGCCGGGCACCTGGGTGAACGTGCCCGAGCCCTGCCGGGCGATCGCGTAGCCCGCCTCGCGCAGCACCGTGTAGGCGCGGGTGACGGTGGTGCGTGACAGGCCCAGGGCGGTCGCCAGTTCGCGTTCGCTGGGCAGCCGCAGCCCGAGGGGCAGCCGTCCGTCGGCAATCAGCCGGGCCAGCGAGCGGGCAAGTCCCTCGAAGGTGGGGGACGGCACCTCGCCCACCAGAGTGGCTATTCGACTGGTCGAGATCGCTCCGCTCACCAAGCCACTCTCACACGATTGGCCCTTTGCTACAAGGCCAATTCGGTGCGAGGGTTTGCGTCATGACCAGACCGTCCATCGAGATCTCGAACCTCGGCCCCATCGGCCAACTGCGCACCGGACGCCTGCCGCGCCGCATCGTGCAACTGTTCGCCGGGCTGTGGCTGTTCGGCTTCTCGATCGCCCTGATGATTCGCGGCAACCTCGGCGTCGCGCCGTGGGACGTGCTCACCACGGGCCTCGAGCATTGGCTGCCGCTGAGCTTCGGCCAGATCACCATCGTGGTGAGCTTCGTGGTGCTGCTGTTCTGGATTCCGGTGGGGGAGCGGCCCGGCATCGGCACGCTGGCCAACGCCATCGCGATCGGTTTGGCCGTCGACGTCTCTCTGGCCTGGCTGCCGGTGGTGGACGGCTGGCCGGCCCGGGTCGCGCTGATGCTCGGCGGCGTGGTGCTGAACGGGCTCGCGGGTGCGGTCTACATCGGCGCCCAGTTGGGTCGCGGCCCGCGGGACGGGCTGATGACCGGGCTTGCGCGGCGCACGGGCCGCAGCCTGCGCCTGGTGCGCTCGTTGATCGAGCTCACGGTGCTGGCGCTCGGCTTGGTGCTGGGCGGCACGGCGGGCGTGGGCACGGTGGTCTTCGCCCTGGGCATCGGGCCGCTGACCCAGTTCTTCCTGCCCTGGGTGGCGGTGCGCGCCGAGGCTCCGGCAGCCGCGCGGCAGCTCACCCCTTGTGCGCAGAGCGACTGACAATCAGCGGGTTGCGCGACGTAGTAACCGTCCCCAACTCGCGTCACGACCAGGGGCACCTGGCGAGCGTCGCAACGGCGGCGACTGTCGCTGGTCGAGACCGATCGTGGCTCGGGGTTTCGACAAGCTCAACCAGCGGTAGGGCGCCCGATGATCGCTACTTGTGGGTGAAGGACGGCAGCATGCCGTTCCACACCAGCGTGTAGCCGAAGCCGTGGGCGACGATGTAGCTCAGGCCGAGCAGCACGGCCAGCAGCACCACCGCGAACAGCGCACCGGCGACGAGCTTGCCCGCCGGGTTGGCCGCCCGATCGGGCAGGTCGCCGTGGGCCCAGGCGATCGACTTCACACCGAGGGCGAACAGAATCGGCAGGCCAGACCCGAGCAGCAGGCCGGCCAGCAGCACCTGCCAGAAGCCGTTAAGAGCCGAAAGCCACATCAGACCGCCACCTCGTTCTTCTGGGCCTTGTCCTTCTTGGTCTTGGCGTCTTCCCACTCGTCGTTGACGTTGTGGTGTCCGATCGGCTCTTTGCGCGAGTGCAGCCACATGTACACCCCGGCCCCGAGCAGCAGCAGCACCACGACCGCCGCGCCCCAACCGGTGCCCATCGAGTTGCCGATGAAGAACATCAGCGCGCCGACCGCCGCGGCCGACGGCAGGGTGCTCAACCAGCCGGACGCCATCCGTCCGGCCACTGCCCAGCGCACCTGCGCCCCGGGGCGTCCAACGCCGGAGCCGAGAATCGAGCCGGTCGCGACGTGGGTGGTCGACAGTGCGAAGCCGAGTTGGCTGGACGCCAGGATCACCGCGGCCGAGCTCATGTCGGCGCTCATGCCCTGCGGGGGTTCGATCTCGACCAGACCCTTGCCCATGGTGCGAATGATGCGCCAGCCGCCGAGATAGGTGCCCAGCGCGATGGTGACGGCGCAGGCGAGTTTCACCCACAGCGGCACCGAGTGGGTGTCGCTCCATTCACCGGACGCGATCAGGGCCAGCGTGATGACGCCCATGGTCTTCTGGGCGTCGTTGGTGCCGTGCGAGATCGACATCAGTGATGCGGCGCCGACCTGACCCCAGCGAAAGCCGCTGCGGCGGTAGCGCTCCGACAGCGAGGCTGCCACCTTGAACACGAAATGGGTGCCCACCATCGCCACGATCATCGCGATCGCCGGCGACATGAACCCGGGAATGATCACCTTGCCGACCACGCCGTCGAGCTTGGTGCCGTCGCCGACCCACTTGACGCCACCCCAGCCCAGGCCGGCCATCGTGGCGCCGATCAGGCCCCCGAACAACGCGTGCGATGAGCTGGACGGCAGCCCCCACAGCCAGGTGGCGAGGTTCCAGATGATCGCGCCGGCCAAGCCCGCGAGCAGAATCAGCAGCAGTTTGTCGCCGCCGTCGGCGAGTAACTCGGCCCGCGGTGTTCCGTCGGGGTTCTGCAGGTTGATCACGGCGTTGGTGACGGTCAGCGCCACCTCGACCGACAACAGGGCGCCCACCAGGTTGAGCGAGGCGCACAGCACGACCGCGGTTTTGGGCGTCAGCGCCTTCGTGGCGATCGATGCGGCCATGGCGTTGGCCGTGTCGTGAAAACCGTTCGTGAAGTCGAAGGCCAGAGCCGTTACGACAACGAGCGCCAAGAGGATCAGCTCGGGGGACACACAATCATCGTAGGGTCAATCACGACCCCGCGATACTTGAACTTGAGGGTTGCACGTCACCGCTAGTCAGCTCGTTGTTAACCGTCTCGTAACCACACCCGGGGCATCGGTACGGGCCGCTGCCAGAGCGCCAATAGTATGAGAACCATGAGTTCACCCATCCTGACCGCCGTGGCCTGGCCCTACGCCAACGGCCCGCGGCACATCGGCCACGTTTCCGGCTTCGGCGTTCCTTCGGACGTCTTCTCGCGCTACATGCGCATGGCCGGCAACGACGTGCTGATGGTGTCGGGCACCGACGAGCACGGCACCGCCATTCAGGTGCAGGCCGAGAAAGAGGGACTCACGCCGCAGCAGACCGCCGACAAGTACCACCGGGTGATCGCCGAAGACCTGCAGGGACTCGGCTGCTGCTACGACCTGTACACCCGCACCACCACGATCAACCATCGCGAGACCGTCCAAGAGCTGTTCAGGGCCCTGCATGCCAACGGGTACGTGGCGGTGCAGCGCGAGATGGGGGCGATCAGCCCGTCCACCGGACGCACCCTGCCCGACCGCTACATCGAGGGCACCTGCCCGCATTGCGGCTTCGACGGGGCACGCGGCGATCAGTGCGACAACTGCGGACGCCAGCTCGACCCGATCGACCTGATCGACCCGCGGTCGAAGATCAACGGTGAGACCCCGCAGTTCATCGAGACCGAGCACTTCTTTCTCGACCTGCCGGCGCTGGCCGGTGCTTTGGGCGAGTGGCTGCAGACCCGCACCGACTGGCGTCCCAACGTGCTGAAGTTCAGCGAGAACCTGCTGGCCGAACTGCGTCCACGCGCGATCACCCGCGATCTCGACTGGGGCGTGCCGATTCCGTTGGACGAGTGGCGCGACGCCCCCATGAAGCGCATCTACGTGTGGTTCGACGCGGTGATCGGGTACCTGTCGGCGTCCATCGAGTGGGCGAAGCGGTCGGGCGACCCCGACGCCTGGAAGCGCTGGTGGAGCAATGACGAGGCCCGCTCGTACTACTTCATGGGCAAAGACAACATCACCTTTCACTCGGTGATCTGGCCGGGCATTCTGCTGGGCGCCAACGGCCAGGGTGACAAGGGCGGCGAGCCCTCAGCGTTCGGGGTGCTCGACCTGCCCACCGAGATCGTCAGCTCAGAGTTCCTCACCATGTCGGGTTCGAAACTGGCGTCGTCGCGTGGGCACGTGATCTACGTGCGCGACTTCTTGCGCGACTTCGGCCCGGACGCCCTGCGCTACTTCATCGCGGTCAACGGCCCCGAGAACCAGGACACCGACTTCACCTGGGAAGAGTTCGTCAGGCGGATCAACTTCGAGCTCGCCAACGAGTGGGGCAACCTGGTCAACCGCTCGATCTCGATGGCGCACAAGAACGTGGGGTCGATTCCGGCGGCCGGCGAGCTGACGGAGGCCGATCGCGACCTGTTGCAGGCGGCGAGCGACGCCTACGCGGTGGTGGGCGACGCCTGGTCGCGGTGCAAGTTCAAGCAGGCCACCACCGAGGCGATGCGGGTGGTCGGGCTGGCCAACAAGTACATCTCTGACCAGGAACCCTGGAAGCTGAAGGACGACCCGGCCCGCCGCGACACGGTGCTGCACGTGGCCCTGCAGGTGGTGCAGGACTGCAACACCCTGCTCACCCCGCTGCTGCCGCACGCCGCCCAGAAGGTGTTCGAGGCGCTCGGCGGCGAGGGTGTGTGGGCGGCCCAGCCCGAGCTGGTCGAGGTGACCGAGCCTGGGGCGGACGCCCCCTACCCGGTGCTGCGCGGCGACTACGTCAACCAGCAAGCCGTGTGGCGCTCGACGCCGATCGCGGTGGGCACGCCGCTGAACAAGCCGTCCCCGATCTTCACCAAGCTCGACCCCAAGCTGGCCGAGACCGGCCCGGAATGGGCCCCGATCGGCTGAATCGGCGCCGGTGGAGTTCGTCGGGTCCTGGCCTTCGTGACAGTCGACGGGTTCGGCATTGCCACCAAGGTGAGGATCTCACACCGGCGGATATGATCGTCTGAACAATGGGTTGATTTCGCCACCGACTACGGTGGCGAAATCAACCGGTTGTGCGCAGGCTGAAGAACCGTGCCCTTGAAACCGGGCTACGCCGCGGCACCATCGCCCTCAGTGCGGGTGTGTTTCGGGCGGACCCCACTGGGTGGCCGAGTCGGGCTGCCGGCGGGTGCTGGCCCGGTCGGTGTCGCGGCTTGACCCGGTGGTCGAAAGGTGATCGGAGGCCGCGGAGCCGGTCACCCCGTCGGCGGCGACCCCGGCGGGCCAGGTTCGCGGCGTGCTGGAGGGGTCGGCCACAGCGATCGGCATGGCCGGCACCAGCCGCACCCGCGCGGCTTCATCGACCGGCTCGCTGGCCAGCGCCGAGCCGATCAACCAGCAGGCCAGGGCGAATGCCGCGGCCGCGCAGCTGAACGCCCACGAGTCCAGCAGCGGATAGTCGCCGTACTCGTCCAATGGGCCGATCCGCAGCAGGGAGCCCGCCCGCGAGACCAGAGCCGCCAACGGCCAGATCAGCACCGAGAGCCGGCCGACACCATGGCCCGGCCAAAGCCCGGCGCGTCGGCACTCGAGCAGCGCCAGCCACAGGGTCAGGGCGAGCTGGAGGTTGGTGATCGACCACATCCAGGTGAAGACAGTGTTGCCGGCCAGCGTCAGCAGGGTGACCGGGAGGGCCAGCATCAGCCGGGGGGATCGCGCGGCACCGGCCCGGGCGAACAAGCCGAACATCAGCACGCTGGTGAGCAGGGTCGCCATGCCGGCCACGACCTGGAACAACAGGTAGCGCTCGGCCAGCCACGGGTTCGAGCAGAGCTGGTAGACGTACGTCGCCACTGCGAGTAGCCAGGCGATGCCCGCCCATTTGCCGAGTCGTCCGGCAGCCCGGGTGGCCGGGGTTGGCCGGGGTACCGTGTGCAGCCGGGTCCGGACGAGCGCACGGGCGACCAGGGCGGCGTCGCCGAACTCGCGCAGTGCCAGTTCGTGAGCGGCCGACGGTTCGGTGCCGGACGCCACCTGTCGCTCGACCGCCTCGCGCAGGTGGTCCTCCGCCTCAGCCACCAGGTCGTTGCGATCGGCCTGATTCCGCAACGACAGCCACAGGGCGTCCAGATAGGCGTCGATCGGGTCGGGGGCGTCGAAGACCGGTCGGCTCACTCGGGCCTTGTGGGTGCGGCGGATCATGGCGTCCTCCCAACGCTGGGCTGCGCGGTGGGGCCGCCGAGCACGGCGTCGATGGCGGAGCGGAAATCCGTCCAGCCCCGCCGACGTTCGGCCAGCGCTTGGGTGCCGAGGTGCGTGAGCCGGTACGACTTGCGCCGGCGTCCGTTCACCTCGGCCCAGGACGCCTCGAGCAGCCGTTCGCGCTCCAGCCGGTGCAGCACGGGGTACAGCGTGCCCTCGGGCACCTCGAGCGCGTCGTCCGTTCGGCGCTTCAGTTCATCGATGATCGCGTACCCGTGCAGCGGGTTGTCGGCCAGCACCTGCAGAACCAGCAGATCAAGATGTCCCCGTAACACGTCACCCTTCATGCCTAGACACGCTAGGCATTGGCTGTCTAGGTGTCAACCGTGTCGCTCGCCCCGGTGCCCAGCATCGCCTCGGCTTCGGCGTACCCAACCGGCTCGAACCCGGCCGCCAACGCCTTGCGCTTCAGTGCGCCCTGCGCCCGCCAGAGGGCGAGCCCCCGCCGCACCAGCACCCACGGCGGTTTGCGCTTCTGCTTCAAGTCGCGACGGAACCGGTACCAGGCCACCAGTGCCCCGGGACGGTCGATGAAGATGCCCGTGACGTCGAGCCCGGCTTCGCGGGCCAAGGGCAGCGCCTCGATCGCGAAGATGCCCTCGGCGAGCACGAGGTCGGCGTCGTCGGGAATGGTCAGTTCCTTGTCGCCCACCTTGCACGACTCGGGAATCGAGTAGTCGGGGGTGTCGGTGCGTCCGGTGGCGAGCAGCTCGGCCAGCGCCGCGACGGCGGCCTCGCCGTTCCAGGTGGCGGGGTGGTCCCAGTCGGGAATGCCCAGGGTCTGCGGCAGCCCCGGGTGGTCGTGGTCGTGGTAGAAGTCGTCGAGCCGCACCTGCGGCAGCCCGGACGCCAGCACCACCCTCGACTTGCCGCTGCCGGACGGGCCGGCCACGAGCACCAGGCGTCGCTGCATGGGCGGCAGTCTATGGTGCGCGGTCGAGGTGGGGTGATGAGATCCCGGCGTGCGCCGGGACGACGGGGACCCGCGAATCAGCCGCGCGGCACCCGGGCGGCGACGATGGCCGTGGTGGCCGACGGGTCGATCCGATGGTCGACGGACTCGGCCACCCGCAGCGACTCGGCCTGCGGCATCACCTGCGCCAGCCGCACGGCCGCGGCCTGCAGGTCGGGAAACGTCTGCACGCCGCACAGAATGGTCACCGGCGACTGGATGCCGGTCATGGCATCGGTGGGGGTCGACACGTGCCGGGTCAGCGTGGCGTCGTAGACCACCGACTGGGCCAGCTTCACCAACGAAGGAAAAAACGGCGCCTGCTTGATCTGTTCGATCACCGGTTCGGGCAGGCCGATCGCCTCGCGCTGAAAGGTGACGACGGCGTCGTCCGGCTTGCCGTCGTCGACCAACTGCTGCAGCCGCTGCTCGAAGCCCTCGGGGGCGTCGTCGCCGAAGTTGAACGGCGGTTCGGACAGGAACAGGTGCCCCACCCGCACCCCCAGCGAGCCGGCGTAGAGCGCCAGCACGGCGCCCGACGAGTGACCGAGCACCGCCGCCACCCCTCCCACCGCGTCGATCACGGCCGCCAGGTCTTCGGCCTCGCGCTGCGGCGCGTACGGCCTGGTGTCACCGCTGTCGACCCGCGCCCGCCGGTCGTAGCTGACGGCGCGGTACCCGGCCCCCGCCAGGGCGGACGCGAGGTCGCCGGCGTCGCCGGCCGTCGACATGGCGCCGTTGACGATCACCACGGCCGGGCCCTCGCCCTGCTCGTGGTAGGCGATCGTGGTGCCGTCTGCCGACGAGGTGGTCTGTGCGGTCATACGCCCATCGAACCAGGGGCGCCGCGGGGCACGCAACGAGCGGTTCACAACGCCAAGGCCCGGGCCAGATCTGACCGCAACCGCGCCAGCAGCGCGGCCGCCTCGGCCCGCGCCACCGGCAGGTCGCGCGACCGCTCGGCGCCGAGCCTGACCTGCAGGTAGCACTTCAGCTTCGGCTCGGTGCCCGACGGACGCACCACGGCCCGCACCCGGGCGCCGGTAAACAGCAGGCCGTCGGTGGGCGGCAGGTCGGGGCTGCCGAGGGCCAGGTCGACCAGTTGGACGGCCTCGCCGCCCAGTTCGGTGGGCGGCTGCGCACGCAACCCGTCCATCGCATCGGCGATCAGTGAGACGTCGGCCACCCGGTAGTTCAGCGGTTCGGTGACGCACACGCCGTGGTCGCGGGCCAGGTCGTCGAGCCGGTCGGCGAGGGTGCGGCCGTCGGCCTTGAGCGCGGCGGTCAGGGCCAGCACCCGCAGCAGCGCCGTGATGCCGTCTTTGTCGGCGACGGCGGCCGGGTCGGTGCAGTAGCCGAGCGCCTCTTCATAGCCGAAGGCCAGCCCGGGAACCCGCGCGATCCACTTGAAGCCGGTCAGGGTCTGGGCAAACGGCTGGCCGTGTGCGGCCGCCAGGTCGCCCAACAGGGTGGACGACACGACCGAGCATGCGTACGTGCCGGCCACCCCGGCCTCCAGGGAGGCAGAGCCCAGCAGCCAGCCCAGTTCGTCGCCGCTCAGCATGCGCCACGAGCCGTCCACCGGGCAGGCCACCGCACAGCGGTCGGCGTCGGGGTCGTTGGCCACGGCGAGGTCGGCGCCCACCTCGATCGCGCGGGCCAGCGCGAGGTCGATGGCGCCCGGCTCTTCGGGGTTGGGAAATGCCACGGTCGGAAACGCCGGGTCGGGGGCCGCCTGGGCGTGCACCAGGTGGGGTGCCGGAAAGCCCGCGGCGGCGGCGGCCTGGGTGACCGCCTCGGTGCCCACGCCGTGCAGCGCGGTGTGCACCCAGGTCACGTCGCGCGCCGGCGAGTCGGCCACCAGTTGGACGGCGCGGGCCAGGTAGGCCTCGACCAGTTCGTCGCCGAGCGACTCGTAGTCGGTGCGGCGAACGATCTCGGCCACGCTGCCCTGCGACGCGAGGGCGATCTGCGCGGCGATGTCGGCGTCGGCGGGTGGCACGATCTGCGAGCCGTCGCCCAGGTAGACCTTGTAGCCGTTGTCTTGGGGCGGGTTGTGCGATGCGGTGACGATCACGCCCGCGACGCAGCCGTAGTGGCGAATGCCGAACGCCACCACCGGGGTGGGTTGGTGCTGGTGGCACAGCAGCGGCTTCAGACCCGCCCCGGCCAGAATCTCGGCGGTGTCGGCGGCGAACACGTCGGAGTTGTACCGGGCGTCGTACCCGATGATCACGCGGCCACCGGCCAAGCCCTGGTCGACCAGATACCCGGCGAGCCCAGCTGCGGCGCGGGCCACGACCACGCGGTTCATGCGGCCCGGGCCTGGGCCGAGCGCGCCCCGCAGCCCGGCGGTGCCGAAGGTGAGCGGCCCGGCGAACGCGTCGGTGATTTCGGCCAGGGCGGACGGGTCGCCGTCGCGGGCCCGATCACGCAAATGGGTCAGCGCGAGCTGGGTGGCCGGGTCGGGGTCGTCCGTCAGCCAGGCGGTGATCGCGGCTTCGCGGGCGTCGTCGAGGGCCGGGGTCGTCACAGTCGCTCCAGCAGGCCGCCGAGCAGAGCGCTCAGCCGCGATTGGGCGGCGAGCCCGGCCTCGACCACCTCGGCGTGCGACAGCGGTTGCGCGGCGATGCCCGCCGCCGCGTTGGTGACCAACGAGATGCCCAGCACCTCGAGCCCGGCCTCGCGGGCGGCGATCGCTTCGAGCGCGGTCGACATGCCCACCAGGGTGCCGCCGATCGCCCGGGCCATGCGCACCTCGGCCGGAGTTTCGTAGGCGGGGCCGTGAAACTGGCAATAGATGCCTTCTTCGAGTGTCGGGTCGACGGTCTTGGCCATGTCGCGCAGGGCGGGGCTGTACACATCGGTCAGGTCGACGAAACGAGGCCCGACCAGGGGAGTGGCGCCGGTCAGGTTGATGTGGTCGGCCAGCAGCACGGGGGCACCGGCCGGGTGGCTGATGCCGCCGCAACCGTTGGTGAGCACCAGCCGCCGAGCACCGGCCGCAGCGGCGGTGCGAACGCCGTGCACCACGGGGGCCACCCCGCGGCCTTCATACAGGTGGGTGCGTCCGGTGAACACCGCGGCCACCGAGCCGGCGGGGGTGCGCACCAGCCGCAGGTCGCCGCCGTGGCCGGCGACCACGGGGGCGCTGAAGCCGGGCAGCTCGGCGAGCGGACACTCGTCCAGGTGCTCGCCCAACCCTTCGGCCGCCTGCGCCCAACCCGAACCCAGCACCAGGGCCAGGTCGATGGCGTCGACGCCGAAACGGGTGCGCAGGGCGTCGGCGGCCTGCTCAGCCAGAACGTAGGGATCGCTCACAGCAGTGACGATATCGGCTGCGGTTCAGCGCCGCGCAGATCGCAGCGGTCGACCCGTGAGCAACGTGACTGCCTTTGTGACACGTCACTGCCTGCACGCGGGCAGTTGCGTGTCACAAAGGCAGCTACGTGGCGGCGATGTCGTCGTGACCGATGTCTTCGTCGTCGTCATCGACCGGACGCAGCCCGAACGTGCGACCCTCTCGCCGCCGGGGCAGCTGGCCGACCAGGTACAGCAGGGCGAACCCGAGGCTCAGCCACATCAGCGCCTGGCCGAGCGGCAACAGCGCGTCGAGGCCCGTGAACAGGCCCACCGCCATGGCCAGCACGCCCGCCACGGTGACGGCCGCCGCGACCACGAGCACCACCCGGGTGGCGGTGGTCAACTGCGGCAGCCGGCCCAGCACGTGCATCACGCCGAGGGCGAGCGCCCCCGACAGCGGCACCGAGTACAACTGCAGCAGCCGCCGCTGCAGCAGGGTGTGTTCGGGTAGCCCGAACGCGATCATCAGCACTGAGACCAGCACCAGCAGCCCGACGAGCACGCCGAGAGTGAGACTGGAACGGTCGCGGGGCACTCGCCGAGCCTACTGGTGGCGCTGGTCGGGTGGGCGCACGGGCCGGGCTGTCACCATGGTGTGATGAGCCCGGGCGTGCGGCGGAGGGTGATGTCGAGGTTCGGCACCGCTCTCGGTTGCCTGCTGCTGGTCGGTTGCCTGCTGCTGGTCGGTTGCGTCTCAGCGCTCGCCGTCCCGGTGCCGTCCGGGCCGGCGACCAGCGCGCCGCCGGCGTCGGAACCACCGACCGACGGTGCCACCCCCCGAGTCGTACGACCGCCCACCGAGGGACGCTTCGACTATCAGTTGGGCGGCGCCTACCCGTTGCCGGCGGGGGTGACGGTGGTGGTGCGCGATCGGCAGGACGCACCCGCCGCGAACGCCTACAGCATCTGCTACGTGAACGGGTTTCAGGCCCAGCCCGACGCCCGGACGTTCTGGCTGACGCGACACCCCGGCCTGGTGCTCACCGATCACACCGGCGAGCCGGTGGTCGACGCCGACTGGAACGAGCTGGTTCTCGACACCCGAACGGCGAAGCGCCGCGAGGCCATCGCTGCGATCGTCGGCGAATGGATCGCCGGGTGCGCCCAGAACGGCTTTCAGGCGGTCGAGATCGACAACCTCGACAGCTACGCGCGCTCGCACGGGGCGATCAGCCAGGCCGACAACGTGGCGATGATGGGCCTGTTCGCCGACGTGGCTCACGCGCACGGTCTGGCCATCGCCCAGAAGAACGCCGCCGAGTTGCTGGGCCGCAGGGCTGCGCTGAAGACCGACTTCGCCATCGCCGAGCAGTGCAACGAGTACGCCGAGTGCGACGCCTACGTGGGTGTCTATGGCGGCCGGGTGTTCGTGATCGAGTATCGCGACGACGCCTTCGCGAAGGGCTGCCGCGCGTTCCCTCAGTTGATGATCGTGCGCCGTGATCTCGACCTGCTGCCGGCCGGCGCGAAGGGCCACCTCTACCGGCACTGCTGACGCGACCGTAACGCGCGGGTGCCAGAATGCCCCTGTGACGAACGTGGTGATCATCGGCGGTGGGCCCGGGGGCTACGAGGCGGCATTGGTGGCCGCCCAGTTGGGCGGTGCCGTAACGCTGATCGAGCGCAGAGGGCTGGGCGGGGCGGCGGTGCTCACCGACGTGGTGCCGTCCAAGACCCTGATCGCCACCGCCGAGGTGATGACCACCATGCGCGGTGCCCATGAGCTGGGCCTGCGGGTGGGCGACCTGGCAGACCTCACCGACGCCTTTCACGTCGACCTGGCCGCCGTCAACCAGCGGGTGCTGGCCCTGGCGGCGACCCAGTCCACCGACATCGAAGGCCGGCTGCGCAGCGAGGGCGTCCGGTTGATCGACGGCGTCGGCAGGCTGTACGGCACCGAGCACGTCGTCGCGACGACCGACGAGGGCGAGGAGCGGCTGCCCGCCGACATCATTCTGGTGGCCACCGGCACCACGCCCCGCGAACTGCCGGCCGCCCGTCCCGACGGCGAACGCATTCTGAACTGGACGCAGTTGTACAACCTGCGGGCACTGCCCGAGCGGCTGATCGTGGTGGGCTCGGGTGTGACCGGTGCCGAGTTCGCCAGCGCCTACAACGCCCTGGGGGCCGACGTGGTGCTGGTGAGTTCGCGGCACCAGGTGCTGCCCGGCGAAGACGACGAGGCCGCCCGCGTGGTTCAGCAGGCGTTCGAGCGCAGCGGCATGACCATCGTGTCGCGAAGCCGCGCCGAAGCCGCCGAGGTGGTGGGCGACGAGGTGGTGGTGCACCTGGCCGACGGCCGCACGATCACCGGTTCGCACTGCCTGATGGCGGTCGGGTCGGTGCCCAACACGGCCGAGATCGGGCTGACCGAGGCGGGTGTGCAGCTCGACGATCGCGGCTACGTCACCGTCGACAAGGTGTCGCGCACCACGGCGCGCGGGGTGTACGCCGCCGGCGACTGCACCGGCGTGTTCGCGCTGGCCTCGGTGGCCGCGATGCAGGGGCGCATCGCCATGTGGCACTCGCTCGGTGACGCGGTGGGCCCGCTCGACCTGCGCACCGTCTGCGCCAACGTGTTCACCGCGCCCGAAATCGCCACCGTGGGGGTCACTCAGGTCGAGGTCGACGCCGGGTTGTCGAACGCGCTGGGCGTGATGCTGCCCCTGCACACCAACCCGCGGGCCAAGATGCGCGGCATTCACGACGGCTTCGTCAAGGTGTTCTGCCTACCCACCACCGGCATCATCGTGGGCGGAGTCGTGGTGGCACCGATCGCGAGTGAACTGATCGAAAGCCTGTCGATGGCGGTGCGGGCCAAGCTGACCGTCGACCAGTTGGCGCAGAGCTTCACGGTGTACCCGTCGTTGTCGGGGTCGATCGCAGAGGCCGGGCGTCGGCTGCACACGCACTCGGCCGAGCGGCGCGCCGGCTACTGAGTCGTTCTCTTGATCGATCGAACCGTCACCGCCGGCCGCAGGGTTTCGACAACCCCGACCAGCGACTGCGCAGCCGGCTCAGCTGCGGCTGCTGACGATGTCGGCCACCAGGGTGCTGCCCCGCCACGACGCGTAATAGCCCCGCGCCCAGCCGGCGTAGGTGGGCCCGCCCTCCCAGTAGGGCACCCGTCGATCGCCGCGCTCGACGGTGCGAATGTAGGGGTCGGCGCCGGCTTCGACGCGGGCGGCGTCGGCGGCGCAGGCCGGCACGCTGCGGCTCTGCCAGCCGATGTTGCGGGTGGACGGCCCGTGGCCAGGGTTGAAGAAACACGGCGGACGTCGGGTCGGCAGCGGCTCGCCGGCCGCGCGAGCCATCAGCCGGGCGACGGTCCAGCGGCCCTTTTCGAGGTTCTCGGTGACCAGGCTCAACTCGTCGGGCTCGCTCGCCTCGGCCAGGCAGCGGACGGCGCGGGCGTGGGCCGCAGCCGCACTGTCGTAGTCTTCTTGGGCCTGCGGGTCGGTTTCGGCCACGACGGACAGCCGGGTCAGGGCCTCGGTGAGGCCGACCACGTCGGCCTCGGCGGCGCGTTTGGCCAGGGCGAGTTGCGACTGCTGTTCGGCCCGGGCACGGCGGCCCTGCCAGGCGCTGCTGCGGGCGATCACGACGAATGCCGTGGCCAAAGCAGCCACGAGCAGCACCACGCCGAGATAGTCCATCTGGCCATTGTGCACACAAAACCTGGCATGTCACCAAGAAAATTCGATGAATTCCGCCCTTGCGACACAAGCTGAGAAATCTCAACCGTCGCAAGGAAATTCTCAGGTGCCGTCGTCGATGCTGCAGAGCACGGTGCCGCTGGTCACCGTAGCACCCGCCACCGCCGACAGGTTCACGATGCGCCCGGCCCGGTGTGCCGAAATCGGCTGCTCCATCTTCATGGCCTCGAGCACCACGATCAGGTCGCCCTCGGCGACCTCGTCGCCCTCGCTCACGGCCACCCGCACGATGGTGCCCTGCATGGGTGCGGTGAGGTCGGCCGACGCCGCCGCCTGCGGTTTGCCGGCCCCGCCCGATCGCCGTGGCGTCCGCGTCGGTTGAGCCGCGCGGCGGGCGGGTGCCAGTAGGTCGCCCGGCACCGTGACCGCCAGCCGACGGCCGTCCACCTCGACGGTGAAGGTCTGCCGTGCGCCGGCCTCGGCCGTGTCGGCGGAGCCCTGGTACGGCTCGACGGTGCCGGTGAACTCTGTTTCGATCCAGCGGGTGTGCACCCCGAAAACGCCGTCGGTGCCCACGAAGGCCGGGTCGTCCAGTACGGCCTGCTGGAACGGCAGCACGGTGGGCATGCCCTCGATGCTGGTCTCGGCCAACGCCCGCCGCGAGCGCTGCAGAGCCTGGGTGCGGTCGGCGCCGGTGACGATGATCTTGGCCACCAGCGAGTCGAACGAGCTCGGCACCGTCATGCCGGCCAGGTAGCCCTCGTCGACCCGGACGCCCGGCCCGGTCGGCGGTTGCCAGGTGGTCAGGGTGCCGGGGGCGGGCATGAAGCCGCGGCCGGCGTCCTCGGCGTTGAGCCGGAACTCGATCGAATGGCCGCGCGGAATCGGGTCGTCGTAGCCGAGCGGTTCGCCGGCGGCGATGCGGAACATCTCGCGTACCAGGTCGAGGCCGGTGACCTCTTCACTGACCGGGTGCTCGACCTGCAGCCGGGTGTTCACCTCCAGAAAGCTGATCGTGCCGTCCTGGCCGACCAGGAACTCGCAGGTGCCGGCGCCCACGTAGTCGGCCTCGCGCAGAATGGCCTTGCTTGAGCTGTAGAGCCGCTCGATCTGCGCCTCGCTCAGGAAGGGCGCCGGGGCCTCTTCGACCAGCTTCTGGTGCCGGCGCTGCAGTGAGCAGTCGCGGGTGGAGACCACGACGACGTTGCCGTGCTGATCGGCCAGGCACTGGGTTTCGACGTGCCGGGGGCGATCCAGGTAGCGCTCGACGAAGCACTCGCCGCGGCCGAAGGCGGTGACCGCCTCCCGGGTGGCCGACTCGAAGAGCTCGGCCACCTCGTCGAGCTTGCGGGCCACCTTCAGTCCGCGGCCGCCGCCGCCGAAGGCCGCCTTGATGGCGATCGGTAGGCCGTGCTCCTTCGCGAAGGCGACGACCTCGTCGGCGTCCGCGACGGGGTCGGGCGTGCCGGGCACAAGCGGGGCGCCGACCTTGGCCGCGATGTGCCGGGCCTGCACCTTGTCGCCGAGGGATTCGATCGCCGAGGGCGGGGGACCGATCCAGGTCAGTCCGGCGTCGATCACGGCCCGGGCGAAGCCGGCGTTCTCGGCCAGGAACCCGTACCCGGGGTGCACCGCCTGCGCACCGGACTTCTCGGCCACCGCCAGCAGCTTGGCGATGTCGAGATAGGTCTCGGCCGGCGTCGTTCCGCCGAGGGCGAAGGCCTCGTCGGCGAGCTTGACGAACAGGGAGTCGGCGTCCTGGTCGGCATAGCAGGCCACGCTGCCGATGCCGGCGTCCCGGGCGGCCCGGATCACCCGGACGGCGATCTCGCCGCGGTTGGCCACCAGAACCTTGGTGAAGGGCTCCCCGGATGTCATCTGGACCTGCTTTCGATGGGTGTGTTCGTGCTAGTCACGGCGCACGCTGGCCTTCCAGGCGCCGTGGCCCGGGCTCGGCCGCAGCCGCAGTTGCCGGCTGCGGGAGCGCCAGCCCTGGGTGGTCGGTGTGGGTGCCTCGTCCGGCTGGTCGGCGGCGGCGTTGAGCAGTGTCAGCAGGGCGGCGGACAGCGCGGCCAACTCCACGTCACTGGGGTGACCGTGCACGATGATGGCTTCCGGCCCGGCCTTGGCCGCCGCGCCGGTCACAGCGGGATGTTCCCGTGCTTCTTCGGCGGCAGCGACGCACGCTTGGTGCGCAGCAGCCGCAGCACCTTCGCGATCTCGGCGCGGGTGTCGCGGGGCAGGATCACCCGGTCGATGTAGCCGCGTTCGGCGGCGATCCACGGGTTCGACAGGTGGTCGTTGTACTGCTCGACCAGTTCGGCCCGTCGGGCCACCGGATCGTCGGCGTCGGCCAACTCGCGCCGGTAGAGGATGTTGACCGCGCCCTCGGCCCCCATCACCGCGATCTGGGCGGTCGGCCAGGCCAGGTTGACGTCGGCGCCCAGGTGCTTGGAGCCCATCACGTCGTAGGCGCCGCCGTAGGCCTTGCGGGTGATCAGGGTGACCAGCGGCACCGTCGCCTCGGAGTAGGCGTACAGCAGCTTGGCGCCGCGCCGGATGATGCCGTTCCACTCCTGGTCGGTGCCGGGCAGGAAGCCGGGCACGTCGACGAAGGTGAGCACCGGCACGTTGAACGCGTCACAGGTGCGCACGAACCGGGCCGCCTTCTCGGACGCGTCGATGTCGAGGCAGCCGGCGTACACCATCGGCTGGTTGGCGACCACGCCGACCGGGTGACCGTCGACCCGTCCGAAGCCGCAGACGATGTTGGCGGCGAACCGGGAGTGGATCTCGCAGAACTCGCCCTCGTCCAACACCCGGATGATCACCTCGTGGATGTCGTAGGGCTGGTTGGGCGAGTCGGGGATCAGGGTGTCCAGCGCCTCGGCGTCGGCGGCGTGTTCGAGGTCGGGATCGGTCTCGAGCGTGGGCGGCTCGTCGAGGTTGTTGGCGGGCAGGAAGCTCAGCACGTGCCGGATGAACTCCAGCGCGTCCTGCTCGTCGCTGGCCAGGTAGTGCGCGTTGCCGGACTTGGTGTTGTGGGTGCGGGCGCCGCCCAGCTCCTCCATCGACACCTCTTCGCCGGTGACGGTGCGGATCACGTCCGGGCCGGTGATGAACATCTGCGAGGTCTGGTCGACCATCACCACGAAGTCGGTCAGGGCGGGGGAGTAGACGTGGCCGCCGGCCGCGGCGCCCATGATCACCGAGATCTGCGGGATCACCCCGGACGCGTGGGTGTTGCGTTTGAAGATCTCGGCGTAGAGGCCGAGGCTGACCACGCCCTCCTGGATGCGGGCGCCGCCGCCCTCGACCAGCCCGACGATCGGCACTCCGGTGCGCAGCGCCAGGTCCATGATCTTGCAGATCTTCTCGCCGTACACCTCGCCCAGGGCACCGCCGAAGATGGTGACGTCTTGTGAGAAGACGGCGACGCTGCGGCCCTCGATGGTGCCGAAGCCGGTGATCACGCCGTCGGTGTAGGGCCGCTTGGCGTCCATGCCGAAGGCGGTGGTGCGATGCCGGGCGAACTCGTCCAGTTCGGTGAAGCTGTCGGGGTCGAGCAGCGCGAGCACCCGCTCGCGGGCGGTCAGTTTGCCCTTCTCATGCAGCTTTGCGATGGCGGCCTCGGACGCCGGTTGCTTCGCCTGTTCGTTGCGACGTTGGAAGTCGGCGAGCTTGCCCTTTGTCGTATGAACGTCGGAGTCCATGAACGCACCCTAGTGCCTCGCGGACGACCCGATGACGCGTTCTCCTGACCTGCCACCGACAATGCCGCCGACCGTTCTCACGGAATGAAACCAGCCGCTCGTGATGAGCCGTCCGGGGCGGCGGATCCATAGCCGCAGCGTATGAGGGCAAGCCATTTTGGTCTTGGTGCGGTCGGGTTCGGCGCCTTTAGGCTCGAGGAAAACCAGCAACCGAAAGCCATGGCGATGGCCGCTGAAGCCGCCCGGATGAGCCGGGTCCATCCGTCCCCCAGCACCGTTGCGGCGGGACGCGCCCGGGAGTTGCGCGCCCAGGGTGTCGCGGTGCTCGACCTGACCGTCGGTGAACCCGATTTCGACACCCCCGACAACGTGAAGGCCGCCGGCATCGCCGCCATCGAGCGCGGCGACACCAAATACACCTCGGCGCGTCGCGCCTCGTCCAGGGGTGCGCTCAACTACCCGGCTCTGCCGCGGTGGGCTCGTGCCATTTCGCGAGGATTTCTGCCGCCCGCTGGTAGGTACTGGTGCCGCTGGCCAGCGCGATGACCAAATCGTAGGCGTCATCGTCGGGGGCTTCGAGAGTGACCGTGTTGAGTCCGTAGAACACCACCGTGGCCAGCCAGCCGATCCGCTCGTTCCCGTCGACGAGGGCGTGGTTGCGGACAAGCGATTCCAGCAGGACCGCAGCCTTGTCGTCGATGCCGCGGTAGGCGTCGTCATCGAACACGCTGACCTGGGGCCGGTGTACTGCCGAGTCGAGCAGTCCGATGTCCCGGATCGGGCCGACGCCCAGATCCTCGATGAGGCTGAGGACATCTTCCAGGGTGAGGTATTCGATCACTGGCCCAGGCGGTCAAGCAGGTCGGCGTACCGCTCCCGGGCCGACGCCGACAGCGCGGTGACCGTGTCGCGGCGCAGCCGGCGCGACGCCGCCTCGTGAATCGCGCGCACGGTCGCCTCCTGCTTGCTCACGCCTTGCGCCTCGGCTAACTGGGCGAGCGCCCTCTCGTCGTCGGGAGTCAGCCGCAGAGTCATCGCCATGCGTCCATGATACCAGTGTGGTATCGCCCGATCAGTCTCCCGATGAGCAGGCATGGACCGAGTTGAAAGCCATGACGCCGGTCTGGGAACGGTGAGCTTCACCCCACCGCGACCGCTGCGCCCCGACGACGACATCGCTGCCTTCGACTGCGGTCGCGACGCACTGAACGAATGGCTGGTCCGCCGAGCGTTGCGCTCCGAACGCGAGCGGGATGCCCGCACCTACGTCAGCTGCGAGACCGACGGGGGACGGGTTGTTGGCTACTACTGCCTCGCGGCCTCCTCCGTGCAGCGCTCCACAGCATCAGCTGCGCAGTCGCGCAACGCTCCCGATCCCATTCCGGCGGTCCTGTTGGGCAGGCTCGCGGTCGACCGCGCATTCCAGGGCGCACGGCTGGGAACGTCCCTGCTCCATGACGCTGTCGTCAACGCAACAACGGCGGCCGAGCGGATCGGGCTGCGAGCCCTCATGGTCGACGCTCTCGACGACAACGCC
This sequence comes from Micropruina glycogenica, assembly GCF_900289045.1. Classification (GTDB taxonomy): domain Bacteria; phylum Actinomycetota; class Actinomycetes; order Propionibacteriales; family Propionibacteriaceae; genus Micropruina; species Micropruina glycogenica. The sequence continues at coordinate 2,133,350 of NZ_LT985188.1, read as the reverse complement.
GCAGCGTTCTATGCACGACACGGGTTCAAACCGTTCACCAACCAACCACTGCGCCTGTTCCACCGCCTGTAGCCGAACCTGGGCCCTCCACCCACAACCCATCGCGAGGCGTTCAGAGATTCACTGACATGTCGCGGTGTGCGTGAGGGTAGCCCTCGGCTGGTGCTCACCCGAGCGCGCAGGCCCGCTCATCAGCGAGCGGTGCGGTGCGGATCGTCTACCATTTTGGCCGCGTCAACGCAATGCCGCTTCAGGCGGTCCGCGCAACGAGTGACCATTTCCACCAGATCGATGCCTAATCCCTCGGCGACCAACTCGAGGTCGCTCATGGTCCACACAGCACGGCCCTCCGACAGAGCGATTGCTTTCCGCTCACCAACATTCAGCCAGAACGCAAGAACTTTCGGTTGTAACTCCTGACGATGCAACTCTGCACGGACCGTGCGTGCGACTGCACTGTTGAGTTGCATCATGCGATTCTCCCTTCATCCTGTCCCAAACCGATGATCTTCCTTGTGGTGCCGCGTGGGGACTGTCCGACGAACGGTGTAAATGGCGTTCATCATTGGTGATTCTTGGTTGTTGTCTAGGGACGGCGATCTCGACCTCCCCACAGTTATCGGTCACCACCGTTTTGGACCGGGTGCCGTTACGTGAGTTGCCCAGGTTCCGGCCCTCCACCGCATGCTTGCCGTAGCCGAGATGATCAGCCATCTCCTCCTGCAAAGCGGTCTCGATCACCGTCTTGGCGAGCGTCTTCAATAGACCATCAGGACCCGTCATCGCGACCCCATCAGCCTTCGCGCGGCGAACCAGACCCGCGACCAGCTGCAACTCCGCTGGCGACGACCCGGCATCAACAACCGGCACCTCCGCCGGCGATGAGACGCTCGGCGCCCCGTCCTCGAGTGGCTCCACCTGGTGGCCGTGCCTACGTGGGAGGCACGCGCTCGCTCAGGTACTCGTACACCACTCTGCTGGACTCCACTCAAGGTTGACCAGCCAAGCGAGTTGCCCGATGTGATGGAACACGTGGCTGCTGACGGGGTCAGCGGCGCAGGACTGGGCCAAGATAGCGCTGTGCCCAGACCCCGCATCGCCGTCGCCGCGACCGGCGCTCAGGCCCTGGACGCCGGGCTGTCGGTCGGTCGCAACGGCGGCAACGCCGTGGACGCCGCCCTCGCCGCGGCGCTGGTGGCCATGGCCACCGAACCGGGCATGGTCAGCCTCGGCGGGGGCTGCTACGTCGCGGTCTGGCCGGCGGACGGTGATCCGGTGGTGATCGACGGCAACGTCGAAATGCCCGGGCGTGACGGTGATCCGCAGCGCCGCGGTCACGGCCTGCGCCGGGTGGTCACCTCCTATGGCGGTGGGGTGACCATGTACGCGGGTCACGGCTCGGTGGCCACCCCGGGCGTCGTGCCCGCCTTCGGTGCGGCGCAGGCCCGCTTCGCCCGGTTGCCGTGGGCGGAGCTGGTGGCACCCGCCGCCCGCGCCGCCCGGCGGTACCCGATCGGGGCGGCGACGTCCCGCTATCTGGCATACACAGCGAACAGCCTGTTCGGCACCGACGCCGAGGCTCATGCGCTCGTCACCAGGCCGGACGGCCACCTGCTCGGGCCGGGGGAGTCGACCAGCAACCCGTTGCTGGCCGACGTGCTCGACCAGCTCGCCGATGAGGGTCCGGAGTTGTTCACAACCGGCGCGGTGGCGCAGGCGCTGGCTTCGGACATGCAGCAGCGGGACGGGTTGATCACTGCCGCCGACCTGGCCCAGTACCGTCCGGTGACCCGGCCGGCGCACGTCTCGACGGTGGGCCGCTGGCGAATCGGCGTGAACCCGCCACCGGCGGTGGGCGGCCCGATGCTGGCGGTGATGCTGGGCGAGCTGTCGCGGATCGGCGACTGGACGTGGCGCGACGCCATCGAGATTCAGCGGGCGGTGCTGTCGTACCGGCTCACCACCCACGACCTGTCCGAGGACCTCGAAGCCGACGGACGCCGACTGCTGAGTTCGGTGGGCCGCTACGGGCTGTCGGCGCTGCGCGGGTCGTCCTCAACCGCGCACATCTCGGCGGTCGACGTCGACGGCAACGCCTGCGCCGTCACGATGAGCAGCGGCTACTGCGCCGGGCTGTGCATTCCCGGCACTGGGGTGCTGCTCAACAACGCTCTCGGCGAGGTGGAACTCAACCGGCTGGGGCTGCACGCGACGCCGCCGGGCACACGGCTGGCGTCCAACATGGCCCCCACCGTCGGACGAAGCGACGCCGGCCGGGTGCTGGCCATCGGATCCCCCGGTGCGGACCGGATCACCACCGCCCTGATGCTGGTGCTGGGTCAGGGGTGCCTGCACGGCCGGGAGCTTGCCGACGCCATCGCCAATCCGCGGCTGCACGTGCGGCACACCGATCAGGGAGTGGTGGTGGAGCATGAACCCGATGCGGGCATCGCCGCCGCCATCGCCGAGCTGGGTCTGGTCGGCCACGAGTACGGCGAGCCGCACATGTACTTCGGCGGCGTGGGTGCCGCCCTACGGCACGAGGACGGCACCCTGCAGGCGTCCGGCGACACCCGCCGCGAGGCGCACGTCGGCGTGGCTTGAGCGCCGCACGAACGATCTCAGCGGCTCTGGTTGAACGTCAGCCCACCGGGCACCTGGAGCGTCGGCATGATCTCGATCATGCCCACGTTGACGTGCTCGGGTGCTTCCAGAGCGAACCGGGCCGCGCCCGCGATGTCGGCTGTGGTGACCGACTCGTAGTGCTCGTAGAACTCCTCCCAGGCCCGCTTGAGGTCGTCCGGCGAACCGCCCAGGTTGCGTCCGAAGATCTCGGTCTCGACCCGGCCGGGGCAGATCTCGGTGACCCGGACGCGGTGACCCAGCATGTCGTTGCGCAACTGAAGCGACACGCCGCCACGAGGTTCTGGGTCGACGGCCCCGGCGGCGTCGCACACCGCCGTGGCGTAGTCGGCACGAACTGAGACCAGACCGACCAGCCGTCCGTGCCGGGCCACGTGGCGCAGGTCCGGGTGGTGGCGTCCATGATGCGCGGGTCGCCGGCGTGGAAGCCGCAGGCCACGTTCGCCGACGAGACGATCTCGAGCAGTGCCGCGTCGTCACCCATGCACCAGTCGCCGAACCCCTCACCGAGGTCGGCCACCAGGTCGATTCGCGACTGCATCTGAGATTCCTCCTCGATCGAATGAACTGACCGTAAGCAATCGGCGAGTGATAGTGGTAAGACGGTTTTCGCTGATGTGATAGGCCGAAGCAATGGGTGAGCGGGAGGTGTGATGGAGAGCAGACGGCTGGCTACCTTCGTCCGCATACTCGATGCGCAGCACTCGCGGACGTACCGCTGATGTTGCCCCGGCCGGTGCACACTAATCACGCCACGGTGCAGCGGGCGCTGCAGGCCGCGGGCGTGCAGCCGACGGTGGCGGCCGAACTCGGTGTCACCATGTTGCCGCGCTCGGTGGCCGAGCGGCTGGCCGCCGATTCGAACCTCCGGCTGGTTCGGGTCACCGACCCGATCGAGGTTCACCTGTCACTCGGCACTCCCTCGAGTCTGCCGCTGTCACGCGCCGCCGAGTGCGTCCGAGACGTGCTGCGGCAGGTGGTCGCGGTCACGCTGTCGCACCCCTCGGTCGACCTGCCGTGATGCAACTGCGCAGCAGGGCCTGGCGCGACGGCGAACTGATCGCCTCGGACTTCGATTTGAGCGAACTCGACGGCTACCTGGCCGACGCGTCGGTGTTGACCTGGCTCGACGTCTGTGACCCGCACGGTTCGGTGATCGTCAAGCTGGCCGAAGAACTGCAGCTCGACCCGCACGCCGTCGAAGACGCAATCGCACCCCGCGAGCGGGCGAAGGTGACCAGGCACGCCACCCACACGTTCTTCACGTGCTACTCGGCCGAACTCGGCGAGAACGCCGCAGGGCTGCCCGAGCTCACAACCGGACGCATCTCGGCCTTCGTGATGATGAACGGGCTGATCACGGTGCGGGTGGCCCGCGGCACGGCGATCGACATGGACGTTGTGTTGCAGCGCTGGGAAGAGGGCGGACTGCTCGGGCATGGGGTCGGTGCCCTGGTGCACGGACTGCTGGACGTGCTCGTCGACGGCCATTTCGACGCCGTGCAGGTGATGGACGACAAGCTCGAAGAGGTCGAAGACCTGTTGTTCGCCGACGCGGTTCAGACCCGCGAGGTGCAGCAGCGGGTGTTCGCGCTGCGCAAGGCGCTGGTGCGGCTGCGCCGGGCGGTGCTGCCCATGCGCGAGGTGGTCGCCGGGGTGATGCGCGAGCGGCTCACCGGGCACTGGCAGCCGTCCAGGGAGTTGGACGGCGAATTCAACGACCTGTACGACCACGTGCTGCGTGCCTCGGAGTGGACCGAATCGCTGCGCGACATGGTGGCGTCGGTGTTCGAGACCAACCTGAGCCTGCAAGACGCCCGGCTGAACATGATCATGAAGAAGCTGGCCAGTTGGGGCGCGATCATCGCCGTGCCGACGGCGGTGACCGGCTGGTTCGGCCAGAACCTGCCGTACTGGGGTTTCTCCGACTCGTGGGGTCTGTGGCAGAGCGTCGTGCTGATCGTGGTGGGCACGGTGGGGTTGTACTGGCTGTTCCGCCGCAACGACTGGCTGTGACGATCAGCGGTCGAAGAGGGCGTTCAAGCGCTTCGTCGCCGTCGGCGAAGGCGTCCACTCCCGGTCGGTGCCCTCAATGCCGGTCGAGAAGTAGTACCGCCCCAGGCAGTTGCCGGTGAGCACCAGTGGGTCACCGAACCGGTTGTAGAGCACCAACTTCGGCGGCGGTTGCACGCGAAGCGGGCATGAAACTGCGGCGGGCTTGCCGCTGTGCTGCGCCAGGTCGGCGGCGACTAGACGCGCATCGTCGTCCGAAAGGGCCGTCTCTTTAGCCTGGGCTTCTCGTGACTCGTAACGGCAGAACCGTCCTGCGATCAGGTCGGCCGGGGCTGGGGCCATCACTGCGACAGGGCTGCTGCTCCACGGGCCGCATAGCGACCCGGTGCGAACCGACGTGCCTGTCTGAACGTTGCGCTGGTTGGCGATTTCGGCTCGGTACACGCTCATCGCCTCGTCGGCCCCGCCGCGCTCTTGATTCTGCAGCCCTACGACGTGGCACCCGTAGAGCTGCAGCACCATCACGACCGGAGCCTGCCCGTCGGTCTCGGCCACCAGCAGAAAGTCGGGGCCCAGATTCGCTCGGCACGCGCGCGAGGTGGGTAGCACGGGCTGGCTGCGCACCACGTTCAGCACACGGGCGACGCCGTCACCGGTGAGGGCGTCCAGTGGCACCACCAGTTGCCCAGTGGATTCGCCGGTGGCGCAGAGCCGCAGCCTGGTGGCCGTAATCGGAATCTCGGCGGGAGCGTGTGAGGGCGTGAGCCCCTCGCAGTCAGGCGTCGGGTCTGGGGGCGGGGCAGTCGCGGTGGGGGACGGGCTGAATGGCTGCAGCCGCTGGGTCAGCAGCTTGAGCACGTCCAGAGCTTCGGGGCCGGGCTGCCAGAAGAGCTGTTCACCCTCGGGCATGAACGCGAACCACTGGTCGCCCTCGACCCGCCAGAACACGATCGGGTCGCCGGCCGCGTCGGCCACGGTCAGCACCGCGCCGTCGAGACGCGAGTCGATGTTGCTCGCCCGCGAGGTGTTGGTCGCCAGATCGAGCGCCAAGGTGGCCAGTTCTTCGCTGGTCGCACGGGCCTCGGCCTGCAGGCGCTCATTCGAGTCGTACTGGCACAGCGTCGCCGCCGAGAGGGCGTCGGTGTGGGGCACCAACAGACCGGGCCGGTCGAACGGCAGGCAGCCGCGCGCGACCTCAGCGGGGGGAGTCGCGGTGCGCTGGGTGGTCCAGGCGGCCGTGACCAGCTTGAGCAACTGGGCCCAGCGTTGCGCCGTCTGTCGATCCTCGCTGGTGCAGGCGTTCGGCGTCGCCGCCTCGAGCGCCTGCGTGGACCCGTCGCCGAGGGTGAACACCAGCAGGTAGCGACGTTCGTATTTGCGGTCGCAGTCGGGGTCGGCCGACCGCTCGGCCGGCAGAGCCTGCACCTGGTCGTACAGAGCCGAGCCGTCCGTGGTCACCGCGTCGATCGGCGTGGTGAAGGTGGGGCCGTCGCTGCGCGGGCAGAGGCTCATCCGGGTGACCTTCAGATTTCCGCGGGCCGCCAGAGTCTTCGCGCCGGTCAGGTCGTCGGTGCAGTCTGTGTTGACGGGCAGTGCGGGTTCGACGGACGACGTGGCGGCGGACGCGCCGGCGGGCACCGCCGTGCGGCCCCCCTGGCCGCCCAACAGCGGCCACAGCACCGCCGCCACCAGCCCAAGCGCGAGCAGCCCCGCCCCGGATGCGCGCAGCCGGGCCGTCCGCCTCGCCCGGTCGCGCGCTGCGCCGGCCCAGCCGGACGGCTCCGGGGGCTCGGGTACGGCCTCATGCAGGGCCGATCGCAGGTCGTCGTTCATCGCTCGCTCCCGTCGAGTAGGGGAGAGGTGCGCAGCTTGGCCAGGGCGCGCGAAAGGGTGCTCTTGATGGTGCCCACGCTCACGCCCAGCACCTGTGCGGCCTGCGCGCCGCTCAGATCGTCGAAGTAGGTGAGCACCACCACCGCCCGCTGTTGTCGCGGCAGGGCGGCCAGGGCCCGCCGAACGTCTTCGCGCAACGCCACGTCGGGGTCGGCGGACGGCCTGGTGTCGACCTCGCCGGGCAGTTCACCGGTCCAGCGGCGTCGCCACCACGACACGTAGGTGCGAAACATCGCTGTGCGTACGTAGGCCTCGAAGCCTGGGCCGACCCGGGTGAAGTGCGGGTAGGTCTTGGCAAGTGCGGTCTGCACCAGGTCTTCGGCTCGGTGCGCGTCGCCGGTGAGCAGCCAGGCGCTGCGCCAGAGCGCAGCGGAGCGCGCCGTGACGAAGGCGTCGAAACTCGCTGGCTGCTCGGGCGCTGACACCATCACCTCCACCAGCATCGCTTCCTGCACGACCTAACAACCGGGTGACCCGCCCGTTTGGTTGCTCGGGCGGACGGTTCTTTCGTTCGGATGCTCCATCACTCGCCGTATCGGCTGACGACCTTCCACGTGGTGCTGGAATTGACGTTCGGGTCGAGGTTGACGTCGTCGGTCTCGATCACCTCACCCTTCTCGTTCTGCCACGTGACGGCCGTCGACGACGACACGTATTTAGTATTGCCCTGGCTGCTGGTCGGGTCTTCGACCGCGGTCACCCCACCGAGTTCGTTGCGCCACGCCTCTTGCGCCGAGACGCCCGGCCCGCCGGCGGGTGCGGGTGGCGGTGCCATCATCGCGTTGAACGCCGCCTGCGCATTGCCGGCCTGGGTGTTGCGCAGGTCGGCGGCGGCCTGGCCCACGCGGGCGATGCCGGCCTGTTCGGCCTGAAACGATGCCCACCGAGCCTGGGCGAACTGCTGGTCGAACGCCGCGGCGTTGTTCTGGCCGATCCGGTTCACCGCCGCGTTCCAGGCCGGGTTGGGCAGCGTGCCGTCGTTGATCGCCCACAGGGTGGCGCGCACGTCGTCGTAGCCGTTCGCGTTCGCGCTCAGCACCATCACCAGCAGGCCGTGGTTGGTGATCGTCGAGAACGCCGCCTGGTTGGTCACCGAGTAGTGAAACCCCACGATCTCGTAGCGTCGCGGCAACCCCTGCACCGGGGCGTCCACCACCGCGTAGAGACCGGTGTAGTCAACGCCGGGTGTGATCGACTCCGGCCCAACGTGAAAGCGCTGCGCCCAGTCGGGCAGCGGCTGAACCTCGAACCGGGTGGGTTGCCCGGCACCTTGGCCGAGAAGCTGCGGCAGCAGCGTGCCGAGCAGCCGGTCGGGTGACTCGGGCGGCAGATACGCCCGGCCGTGCCCGTTGGGCTGGCCGGGCGCACCGCCGGGCCAGGTGAAGTCGAAGCGTGGCCAGCCCTGAACCATCGCGTTCCGTTCGCCGTCGACGAGTTGGTACCAGTGATGCTCGGGCGACTCGTTGTTCAGGGCGTTCCAACTCACGTCGCCCTGCGCCGTCCAGCCCGGCGGGTGTCGCAAACCCAGCACCGGCAACCCGAGTTGCCGGTCTTGCAGAGCCCAACTCGTCCAGTTCGACGTGTCGACAGGTGTGGTCATGGCGTCCCCCTCGCTCGCAGCCAAGTGTGCGGCAGGCGGGCCGGTGGCGCCAGGGGGCGCCGAACTGCACCAGATTTTGAGGCCGTGTGCGCCTCACAAGCGTGCGTGCCCACCAAATGTGGTGCAGTTTCGCGGGCTAGACGGGCCGAATCGTCAGGGTGTCGATCGAGGCGTTGGCCGGCGCGTCGAGGGCCAACCGGACGGTCGCGGCGACCGCTTCGGGCGATAGGAACTCCTTGGGGTCGAACGATTCCCCCTCGAACTCTCGGACCGCGCGCTGCATGTCGGTCGCGGTGCGACCGGGGTGGATCGAGGTGACCTTGACCACGCCGTTCTCTTCTGCACGCAGCGAGTCGGCCAGCGCCCGCAGCCCGAACTTGGACGCGGCATACGCGCTCCAGCCGGCCCTGGCGGTCAGGCCGGCACCGGAGTTGATGAACACCACGTGACCGCTGGCCCGGCGAAGGGCTGGAAGCAAGAGCCGGGTCAGGTTCGCCGGCGCCACCAGGTTTACCGCGAGAACGTCACGCCACACCTCGGGCCCCACGTCGGCGACGGCGCCCAACGGCGACCCGCCCGCCGAGTGCACGAGCACGTCCAGGGACTCCATGCCGGCCACCGCAGTCTCGACCGCGGTGTCATCGGTCAGTTCGCACACGAAGGGCTCAGCACTGGGCAACGTTGCCATGACGGCGTCGACCGCAGCCGAGTCGCGTCCGCCGATCAGCAGGTGGTGGTCGGGTGCCAGCGCCTCGGCGATGGCGCGCCCGATGCCGCGCGAGGCACCGGTGATCAGGGCGGTCTGCATCTAGCCAGTCTGTCAGCCCGGCAAGGGCCTCAGGGCAGGAAGATGCCCACGCCCAGAGGAATCAGCCACAGCACCGCCAACGCCTGCAGCACGCGGTCGTTGAGCACGACGTCCTCGGGCTCGCCCGCATTGCCCGCGTCGATGTCCATCGCGTAGCGCAGCAGGGCCAGGGTGAACGGCACGATCGAGATGGTCGTCCAGGGCACCCCCCAGAGCTGTTCTTCACGGGCCTGCTCGAAGGTCCACAGGCTGTACGACATGATCACGATCGAACATGAGATCGCCCACACGAAGCGCAGGTAGCTGAGCGAGTACCGCTCCAGGGAGGCCCGGGTGCCGGCCTCGGAGCCGAGTTCCTTCATCTCTGAGTAGCGCTTGCCGGCCACCATGTACAGCGAGCCGAAACAGGCCACCAGCAGGAACCACTGCGACAGCTCGATGCCGGACGCCACGCCGCCGGCCACCGCACGCAGCAGAAAGCCGGCCGCCACCATCGCCAGGTCGATGATCGGCTGGTGCTTGAGGAACATCGAATAGCCGACCTGCAGCACCCAGTAGATCGCCAGCGTGATGCCGAGCAACGGCGCGACCCAGAAGCCGATGCCGAAACTGGCCGCCATGGTCACCGCGGCCAGCACGATCGCCGGCGTGCTGCCAAGCTCGCCGGCCGCGATCGGCCGGAAGCGCTTCTTGGGGTGCAACCGGTCGGCCTCGACGTCGCGCACGTCGTTGATCAGGTAGATGGAAGCACTGATCAGCGAGAACGCCAGGAACGCCCACAGGGTGTTGACCAGCACCCGCGGGTCGAACAGGGCCCCGGCGGCCACCGGTGCGGCGAACACCAGAATGTTCTTCACCCACTGCTTGGGGCGCATCGCCCGCAGCCAGGCGGGCACCGGCGACTTCTTGGCTTGAACCAGCACGTTCTCGGACATCGTCCGAAAGGCTAGCCGACCCGGTCGGTGACCGGCGTCGCATCAGCCGGTGTCGGCTGCCACAGGCTCGTCCAGTCGACCCCGAGTTCGAGCAGCAGGGTGCGCAGCAACGGCAGCGACAACCCCACGACGTTGTGGTGGTCGCCCTCGATGCCCGCGACGAAGGGCCCGCCCAACCCGTCCACGGTGAACGCGCCGGCCACCCACAGGGGCTCGCCGGTGGCCACGTAGGCGTCGATCTCGGTGTCGCTGATGTCGGCGAAATGCACGATCGTCGAGGCCACACCCTCGGCCGCGCGCGCACCCTCGGCATCGGCGACGATCACCCGGTGCCCGGTGTGCAGCACCCCTGAGTGGCCGCGCATCGCCCGCCACCGGTGGACGGCCGTGGACGCGTCCGCCGGTTTGCCCGCCGTCTGCCCGTCGAACTCGAGCAACGAGTCGCAGCCGATCACCAGCACCGGCTCGTCACTCGGCGCCAACTCATCAGCCACCGTGCCCGCCTTGAGCCGGGCCAGCGTCAGGGTGAGCGCGGCCGCAGACTCGGCGCTCACGGCGTCCTCGTCGACCCCCGACACGATCGCCTCGGCAACCACCCCGGCCCGGCGCAGCACCTCGAGCCGGGCGGGGCTCGCCGAGGCGAGAACGACCCTCATCGGCCGAACAGGCCGCCGAGAATGTCGCCCAGCCCGCCCTGGGGTTGCTGCTGCTCGCGGGAATCACGCGGGTCTTCGTCGACGGTCGGCATGGTGAGGCCACCGTCTGAGCCGGACGACTGGAACGGCCCGGAACCGCTCTCGGTGCTGGACGGCGGCTGCGACCACTGCCCGTCATCGTGGGTCTCGACCGGGGCCTGCTGGGCCTGCGGTGCCTGACCGGCGAGAATCTGGCCCAGGATGTCGCCGAAGCCGCCCCCGCCCGAACCTGACGGGGCCGCGCCGCCCGAGCCGCCGAACAGGCCGCCGAGAATCGGGCCGAGCAGGTCGCCCATGCCGCTGCCTTGGCTCTGTTGCTGGTTCGATGCGGCACCACCCATGCCCAGCTTCTTGGCGATGTAGGCCATCACGATGGGCGCCAGAATCGGCAGCAGTTTCTGCAGCAGTCCGTCGCTCACCGAGCTGGCCCGCAGCACCTGCACCTGGTCGGGCGAGTTGGCGAAGATGTGGTCGACGATGGCCTGGCCGTCACCGGTGTCGACCTCGTCGAGGTTCACCCCGCCGTCGAGAAACTGCGGGTCGCTGTGCTGCGTCAGAGCCTCAGCAAGGCTCACCGAACCCTGTGCACTGTCGGTGACGTTGGCCTGCAGCCCGCCGAACAGTGCCGGCAGCGCCGTGCGCACGGCCTGTTCGGCCGTGGCCGGGTCCGTGCCGAGTTGGGCGGACAGTTGGTCCAGCGGCAGGTCGGCCAGAATGTCGTCGGCTGCGCTCATCACTCTCTCCTTGTCTCGACGGTCGTCGGCGGCCGTCACGGGTCATTGTGGTACCAAGGCGGCCCTCGCGACAGGGCCCTAGGCTGTGCATCGTGCCCGACGAACCGCTGGTGGACGCCGCCCGACTCACCCGCGCTCTCACCGGCCCCGGCCGGGTGTTCACCCATGTTCGCTGTCTGCCCACAACCGGCTCGACCAATGCCGACCTGGCCGCCGAGGCCGTAGCGGGTGCGCCTTCGGGTTCGGTGCTGGTGGCCGATCATCAAAGCACCGGACGCGGCCGCTTCGATCGCCGGTGGGAGGCGCCGCCGGGTACCTCGGTGGCCGTTTCGGTGCTGCTGCGACCGACAGACCTGCCCTTGGAGCGCTGGCTCTGGCTACCGCTGGTCACCGGGGTCGCCGTCGCCGAGGCGTTACGCGTCGTTGCCGGCGTCGATGCGCTGGTCAAGTGGCCCAACGACGTGCTGATCGACGATCGCAAGGTGTGCGGGATCCTGTCCGAACGGGTCGACGACGCCGCCGTGATCGGCATGGGCATCAACACCACCCTGACCGATGAGCAACTGCCCGTGCCCACAGCCACCTCGCTGGCCCTGGAGGGCTCGACGGCCGACGTCACCGACGTGGTCGGCGAGGTGCTGCAGGCGCTCGAGCGGGCCTACCGGCGCTGGCTCGACGACGACGACTTGCGGTTCTGGTTCGCCCAGCGGTGCAGCACGGTGGGCCGTCGGGTGCGCGTGCAGCAGTCCGACACCCAAGGCGTCGACGGGCTCGCGCTGGGTGTCGACGAGTGGGGTCGGCTGCTCGTGCACACGTCTCTGGGCGAACGCGCCTTCGCCGCGGGCGACGTGGTGCACCTGCGGTGACCGGAGGCGCCGCCACTTTGTGGTTGAAATGCTGGCTGCTGCAACCGCTGGTAGACCCGAGCGCCACTTTGTGGTTGAAATAGATACCCCTGGGGGGTAGTTATTTCAACCACAAGGTGGCCTCGAGGGCGAGCCGTGGCCGATCGCGCGATCATTTCCACCAGAAAGTGGCGCCGCAGTCGGGCAGATGCTGAGCGGTTGGCGGGCCGCCCCGCCGGTAGCATGTGCGGATTCAGTTCGATCCGAAGGAGTGACGGCGCGTGAGCGGTGGATTCTTCGCCCTGCTGGACGACATCGCGGCGATTGCCAAACTGGCCGCGGCCTCGCTGGACGACGTCGGCGCGGCCGCCGCCCGCGCCAGTGCCAAGGCGGCCGGTGTGGTGATCGACGACACCGCGGTCACCCCGCGCTACGTGCACGGCTTCAACCCCGATCGCGAACTGCCCGTGATCAAGAAGATCGCCGTCGGTTCACTGCGCAACAAGTTGCTGATCATTCTTCCGGCCGCCCTGCTGCTCAGCCAGTTTCTGCCCTGGCTGCTCACCCCGATTCTGATGGTCGGCGGCACCTACCTGTGTTACGAGGGCGCCGAGAAGCTGTGGGAGAAGTTCGGCCCCGGGCACCACGCCGAGCCGTCGGTCGTGGTCGTCGGCGGCCCCGACGAGAAGGTGATGATCCGCGGCGCCATTCGAACCGACCTGATTCTGTCTGCCGAAATCATGGTGATCGCCCTCAACGAGGTGGCGTCCGAGCCGCTGCTCAGCCGCGCGGCGACCCTGGTGATCGTGGCGCTGGCCATGACCCTGCTGGTGTACGGCGTGGTCGCCGCCATCGTGAAGATGGACGACATCGGCCTGCACCTGGCCACCGAACGCAAGGGCGCGCTGGCCGGGCTGGGCCGCGGGCTGGTGGCGGCGATGCCCAAGGTGCTGGTCGCATTGTCGAACGTGGGCATCATCGCGATGCTCTGGGTGGGCGGCCACATTCTGCTGGTCGGCCTCGACGACCTCGGCTGGCACCCGCTGTACGAACTCGTGCACCACGGCGAAGAGGCCATCGCACACGCGCTGCCGGGGTTCTTGGGCGAAGTGCTCGCCTGGCTGTTCAACACCGCCGTGTCGACAGTCATCGGCGTCATCGCCGGGGCGATCGTGGTGGCCGTGATGATGGTCGTACACCGGTTCACCCATCGGGCCCACCGCGACGAGCACCAGTCGGAGCCGGACGCGGCGCACTGAGCGCAGGTTGCGGAGCCGACCAGCGAACTCGCGCTCCCGTCATTCCGGCGGACGCCGGAATCTCTCTGTTAGGTCGAGATATCGCTGCACCGCGGTCTTGAACCCTGAGCCCTGCCCCCGGGTGACCTGTCACCGCAGGCGACTACGGTGGCGCCGTGAACCAGAACGCCAGTGAACCCACCGCCGTCGACGCTCTGCTCGAATCGTTCTCGCGCATTCCCGAACTGCTGCACAACGTGGTCGACGACATCGATGCCGACCTGCTGACCACCCAGCCGCAACTGCCCGAAGGCCACCCGGGCAACTCGATCGGCTGGATCGTCTGGCACATCGGCCGCATGGAAGACGCCCAGGTCGCCGCCATCACCGACGCCCCTGAGGTGTACGCCGACGGGTGGGCCGAACGCCTGGGCACGCCGTACGCGGCCGACACCCACGGCTACGGCATGAGTGCCGGCGATGTGGCCCGGTTCACGGTGTCGTCGCCGTCGGCGTTGACCGATTACTACGACGCCGTGCACGCCCGCACCGTCGAGGTGTTGCAGAGCACGCCCGCCGGTGGGTTGAGCCGCGTGGTCGACGAGCGGTGGGATCCGCCGGTCACCGCTCTGGTGCGCCTGGTCAGCGTGGTGGACGACGCCGCGCAGCACGCCGGCCAGGCCGCCTACATCAAGGGTTTGCTGCAGGACTGAACGTCGAACAAGTCGCTGGGCGAGCTTCCCGAGACCCCGGGAAGAAGTCTGAACAAGCTCCGCGAACGGTGACCACCCGGGTCTGAGGCCTCAGCCGGACGCGTCCTGCGTCAGTGCGCGGACTCGTCGTCCATGCTGCGTGCGCGGACGGCGCGACCGAGCCCGCCTCGTCCGACCAGCGCGATGACGGCGGCAAGGCCGGCGAAGCCGGCCACCACCATGAACCCGCCGTGGTAGCCGCCGGCGTCGATCACCTGGCCCGAGATGCTGGAGCCGATGGCCACCCCGATACCGATGCCGGTGCCCATCCACGCCAGTCCTTCGGTGAGCCGGTCGCGGGTCACCAGGCGTCCGATGAGCGAGTTGCCGTTGATGAGGGTGGGCGCGATCGTGACGCCGACGAGTACGCCGGCCACGCTCAGCAGCAGCACCGAGTTGGCGGCCAGCAGCAGCAGGCTGGCGCCGAACATCGCCGCCACGCCCCAGAGAAACCGCGACACCAGCGGCGAGCCCCAGCCGCGGGCGCCGTAATAGAAACCGGCCAACCCCGACGCGAGCGAGAACACGGCGAGCACCACGCCTGAGGCGGCACGCACATCCCACTCGGTCGCCGCGGCGACCACCGACACGTCGATCGAGCCGAACACGCACCCGATCAGCAGGTTCACCGACACGACCGCCGCCACGCCCGGCACCAACAGCACCAGACGCTGCAGTAACGGCGGTTTCACGCCGTCGGTGTAGGTGCGGGGCAGCACGGGCGGCTCGGTGGCGCGCTGCGAATACAGCAGGTGCGCTCCGACCAGCGACAACACGACCGGAGCGATCAGCCCGGCGGCCGGATGCACGCCGGTCGACAACGCGGTGGCCAGCACCGGGCCCACGACGAAGGTCACCTCGTCGAGGGTCGACTCCAGCGCATAGGCGGTGTGCAGGTGGTCGGGGTCGTTGGTGGCGTGGTTCCAGCGGGCGCGCACCAGGGCCCCGGGGGCTCCGCCCGTCGCGCCCGACACGATGGCCGGGGGAAACAGCGTCCAAGCCGGCAACTGCAGCATGGCGAAGATCACCAACAGGGCCAGCGACGATGCCGCCACAATGACCGCGGGGTACATCACCCGGCGTTGGCCGTAGCGATCGACCAGGTTCGACAGCGTTGCGGTGCCCAGGGCCCAGGCCACCGCGTTCGAGGCCGCGAGCGCTCCGGCCAGGCCGTAGCTGCCGTAGAGGGCCGACACCATCAGCACCATGCCCAGGCCCATCATCGCCCCGCCGGAACGAGCCAGCAGGCCGGCGGCGCTGAACTGCCAGGCACCGGGAAGGCTCAGAATCTCCCGGTAGGCGCGCATTCCCTCATTCTGTCGCAGCCGGTCGTTTGGTGCCGAATCGTCGTGCCGTCCTTGCCGAACTCGTCATCCCGGCGAACGCCGGGATCTCCGGTTGCGTTCGTCGCCGCGCAGTGGGGTGCACCCCGTCCCGCCCCGGCGGAGCTCGCCTCACCCGGACGGAGTGCACTCCGCGCTGCTTCAGCGTTCTGTCGCGCTGGGGTGGAGCATCGTTGGTCGAGACGCTTCTATGTCTTGTCAAGGGTGGTCGTGTTGAGGTGTCGGAAGATTTGGCGGGCGATGTAGCGCTTGAGGCAGCGTCGGATTCGGGGTTTGGTTTGGCCTTGCTGTTTGCGTTTCTTGACGTAGGCCTTGGTGGTTTCGTCGTGTCGCATGCGGGTGTTCGCGATGGAGTTCAGGGCTGAGTTGAGTTGTCGGTCGCCGGTGCGGTTGAGGCGATGATCCTTGGAGTTGCCCGAGGAGATCTCCAGGGGGCAGACGCCGCCGATCTTGGCGAAGCCGGCTTCGTCATGGATGCGGCCGGGGTGAGACCAGACGGCGAGCACAATGGCGGCGTTGATGGGTCCGAGGCCGGGCAGGTCGAGCAGGGTTGGTTCGAGTTCACGCACGAGGGCGTTGATGGCTTTCTCGTTGCTGTCGAGGTCGGCGTCCAGGGTGTGGATGCGGGTGGCGAGGCGGTGCGCTTCGGTGCGGGCGATCCGGGCCAGGGTGGTGTCGGTGGGCCGCTTGCGCCAGCCCGCAATGAGGCTGATGTGGACCTTGTTGATTCCCTTGCGGGCATCGATGTCGAGGTTGTGGGTGCGTAGCAGCGCGGTGAGCTGGTTCTTGGAACGGGTCCGGTCGCGTCGCATGCTGTCGCGGGCGGTGAGCAGGATCTGCAGCGCGGCACGGGTATGGCCGGCGCGTCGGTCGGCGAGCCGTTCGCTGTCCTTGGGTAACGCGCCGCGGGCAGCGACCAGGGCATCGATGTGGTCGTTCTTGCCGCTGCCACGAGCCCGTTTCGGCGCGGGTGCGTCGACGACCCGGTAACCGCGTGCGGCGAGCAGCTCGGCTGCCTGGGCGCCGTAACTGCCGGTGCCTTCCATGCTGATCAGCACCTGGTCGACAGCTGGGTTGTCGTCAACACTGGTGCGGCGGCTGATCCAATCCACGGCCCGCAACAAGCCCGCGGCATGGGTGGGGAACTTCCCGTGGGTGATCTGGCCGCCGCTACGGGTCTCCACGATCGCGTAATGATGAGTGGCGGCGTGGGTGTCCACACCCACCACATAGGTGTAGGTATCTGCAACGATGGCCATCGGTGTCTGAGCCTCCTGTTTTCGGGATGTTGGGCATCGAGCCGGTCGAACCGGCGCGGCCATCCCGGGGAAAGAGTCACCCGTGGCGTTACTGTGATCGGTCACCCCGCCAAAGCGGTGGGACGGGCTTCTATCAGGCCAACGAGTGGGCCGGGATGGTCGGCCGGTTCTCCGTGCACGAGCCGGACAGATCTCGACCAAGACACCCCGCACAATTGCGGACGGTCAGCTTGTCGAAGGGTCACGACCCGCACACGAACAACCGGTCCCACCACCCTGCCAGCTAGCCCCAGGCCAGCCACCACCAACTCTCACAGCTTGTCGAGACCCCACCCTCGTGGGGTCTCGTCACCGGTGGGTCAGGCGAGAAAGTCGTAGAGCAGTTGGTTGAACTCCTGTGGCGCCTCGGTGGGCACCGAGCCGCTGGCGCGTCCGATCACCTCGACGCGGGCACCGGCGATGCCGGCCGCCAGTTCGCGGGCCGCCGTGACACCGGCGGGATTGCCCGAACCGCCCAGCAGCAGGGTCTGCGCCGTCACCTGCGGCAGCAGCGCACGCAGGTCGACGCTCGCGGACGCCTTCATCATCGCCAGCATCTTGCCGCGATCGAGCCCGGCCTCGGCCAGTTGCGCAGTCGGCATCGCCCGCACCGCCAGCCGCTGCAATCCGCCGGCGAGCTTCGCGGTGCGCGGCAGCAGGTCAGTGAGCACCAGGTGCGACACCGCGGCGGGGGAGCGGCCCGCGGCTGCGACTGCGACGGACGCCCCGAGCCCCGACCCGACCAGCGCCACCTGATCGACGCCGAACCGGTTCAGTTGGCCGAGTACGGCATCGGCCGCCCGGGTCAGTTCGAAACCGTCGGACCCACCCGGGCGCAGGCCGTCCAGCCAGGGCGCGACCGCACGGGTACCGGGTGGCAGCGCGCTCACCTGGTCCTGCCAGAACTGAGGGGTTCGGCCGAGGCCGTGCAGAAACACCACGAGAGGCACAGACATGCTGCCCATCGAACCATCCGCACCCAAAGCGTGCGGGTGTCGGCGGCCCGCAATAATGGACGTCATGGGACTGCCCGCCAAGTTGCTCGGAACCGGTGAGACCGAGCTTCTGCACCTGCGCTCGCACGGCAAGGTGCTGATCGGCCCCACCCTGTGGCTGCTGGCGCTGGCCGCGGCGGGTGGGGTGCTGTTCGGCGTGATGCCGGCGTCGTGGCGTCCGTGGTCGGGTTGGGTGGCCACGGCCCTGGCGGTCGGGTTCGCCATTCCGGCGTACGTGTTGCCGCTGTTGCGCTGGCGTACGACCACCTACACCCTCACCAACCACCGGCTGATCACCCGCGCGGGCATTCTGAACAAGGTCGGGCACGACGTACCGGTGGCGCGCATCACCAACGTGGCCTACGAACGCAGCCTGTCTGATCGCGTGTTCGGCTGTGGGTCGCTGGTCTTCACCACCTCGGCAGAGGCGCCCGTGGTGCTCACCGATGTTCCCAAGGTCGAAGAGGTCGGCGTGGCGATCTCGAACCTGTTGTTCGGGGTGCGTGCGTGAGCGCCGTCAGCCCCGCGCAGCCGGCGCTGCGCACCCAACTGGTGCGCTTCGTCATCACCGGTGGACTCTCGGCAGTGGTCGACTACGGCCTGCTCGTGGCCCTGATGGCGGTCGGGCTGGGGTACGCGCCGGCCAAGGTGCTGTCGTTCATCGCCGGCACCACCACCGCCTACCTGATCAATCGCCGCTGGACCTTCGTGTCCGACGGCTCGCGCCGCAAATTCGCCGCGGTGATGGCGTTGTATGCGATCACCTTCGTACTGCAGGTGGGCATCTTCGTGGTGCTCTACCCGTGGCTGCTGTCGATCACCGGGGGTGCCGAGATCGTGACCAAGATGACCTGGGCGCAGCTGCTGTCGTTCGTGGTCGCCCAGGGCACGGCAACGGCGGTCAACTTCGTGGTGCAGCGCACGGTGATCTTCAAGCCCGCGAGCTGAGCCAGTTCGTCGAACCCCCTGCACGCGCGTCCCGTCATGTCGGACGGCATGGAGGGGTCAGGGAGCCAGCAGCACCATCTCTTGCGCTTCGCGGATCACCGCGGGCCCGGGCACGTCGTTGGGCAGCACCCGGTACACCACCTGGCCGCTCCGTTCGGCAATGAAGTTGGCCGGCACGCCGTCCACGTAGTGCACCCCGGCACCGTCGTCGGCGGCGTAGCCGTCGGGCAGGTCGCCCGAGGCCACCGCGGCGGTGAAGATCGGGTCGCGCTCGGGTTCGCCGTCCAGATGGGGGCAGAAGCTGCCGCGTACCAGGCCCAGCCCGCCGCGCCAGGGGCGCAGGTCGCCGAAGCTGTCGGTGACGCAGCCCTGGTACCAGCAGCACGCACCCGCCGAGATGCCGGCCAGCACCAGGGAACCTTCGGCGTACCGCTGCGCAACGATGTCACTGACGCCGTGCGCCTGCCACAGCGCCACCAGGTTCACCGTGCTGCCGCCGCCCACGAACAGCAGATCGGCCTCGGCCAGCCGGTCGACCGACTCACCCGCACCGGTCCAGAGGGTGAGCACCGAGGTGCGTACGCCGAGCGAGCCGTAGGCGGTGAGGAACTTGTGAATGTAGGCCGGGTCATCGCTCGACGCGGTGGGCGCGAAGCAGACCAGCGGATGGTCCTTGCCGGTGAGGTGAACGAGGTAACGGTCAAGAGCGGTGGGTTCGCCGAACTGCGACATCGAGAAGCCGCCACCGCCCATGGCCACGATGTGCCGGGTCATGGCCCTCATGGTAGTGCCGCGGCTCGCGCCCGACCGGGGGTTTCGAGCACACACTGATCGGACGTCCATTCACGTCGGGCACCGCTGCCGGTGCCCCAGGTGTACGAACCCCGAACAGGTTCGCGCGCTGCGAAACGGTTGAGTGCGCCGGGTGAGGCCCCACTAGGGTTCGGCCTGTGACCGTGCGAACCATCGGCATCATCGGCGGCGGGCAACTGGCTCGCATGATGCATGCCGCCAGCATTCCCCTCGGCGTGCGTATCGCACTGCTCGCCGAGGGCCCGGACGTCTCTGCCGCCCAGGTGGTCGCCGACGTGACGGTGGGCGACTACACCGATGCCGAGACCGTCTACGCCTTCGCTGAGCGCTGCGACGTGATCACCTTCGATCACGAGCACGTGCCGCAGCCGATTCTGCGCGGGCTGCTCGAGCGCGGCAAGGGTGTGCACCCGGGGCCCGACGCGCTGGTGCACGCGCAGGACAAGGTGGTGATGCGCGAACGGCTGAGCGCCCTGGGGGTGCCGTGCCCGGTTTTCGCCGTGGTTGCCGATCACGACGAGTTGATCGCCTTCGGTGACCGCATGGGCTGGCCGGTGATCGCCAAGACCTCCCGCGGCGGCTACGACGGCAAGGGTGTGTGGAAGCTGCACGGCCCCGAGCAGTCCGCCGAACCGTTCGCCGACCTCAAGCCCGGCGTGCGCATTCTCGCCGAGGAGTTCATCGACTTCACCCGTGAGCTCAGTGTGCTGGTGGCGCGGCGTCCCTCTGGTGAAGAGCGGGTGTACCCGGTCACCGAGACCGTGCAGACCGACGGCATCTGCACCCACACGTTCACCCCCGCGCCCGACCTGAGCGCCACCCAGGCGGACGAGATCGAACGGCTCGCGCTGCGCATCGCGGCCGAGTTGGACGTCACCGGCATTCTCGCCGTCGAACTCATGCAACGCGCGGACGGCACCGTGGTGGTCAACGAGTTGGCCATGAGACCGCACAACACGGGGCACTGGAGCATCGACGGCGCGCACACCTCACAGTTCGAGAACCACCTGCGGGCCGTGGCCGACCTGCCGCTGGGGCCCACCGACGCGAGGCAGCCCCGGGCGGCGATGGTGAACGTGCTGGGCGGTGCGCGCGACGATCTGCTGGCGGCGTCGGCGGAGGTGCTCGCCGCCGAGCCCCGCGCCCGGGTGCAGCTCTACGGCAAGAGCGTCGTGCCGGGACGCAAGGTCGGTCACGTCACCGTGGTCGGTGACGACGCCGCCGACGTGCGGGCGCGGGCGCAGGCAGCCGCCGATCACCTGATGGGCCGAGACGACAGTGAGGGGCAGTGATGGCAGAGCCGCTGGTGGGCATCGTGATGGGGTCCGATTCGGACTGGCCGGTGATGAAGGCCGCCGCCGACGCGTGCGCTGAGTTCGGCGTGCCCTACGAGGCCGACGTGGTGTCGGCGCACCGCATGCCCGAAGACATGGTGGCGTGGGGTCGAGCCGCCCACACCCGCGGGCTGAAGGTGGTCATCGCCGGAGCCGGGGGAGCGGCGCACCTGCCCGGCATGCTCGCCGCGCTGACCCCGCTGCCGGTGATCGGCGTTCCGGTGCCCCTGAAGTACCTCGACGGCATGGACTCTCTGCTCTCGATCGTGCAGATGCCCGCCGGCGTGCCGGTGGCCACGGTGGCGGTCGGCAACGCCCGTAACGCGGGGCTGCTGGCGGTGCGCATTCTGGGCGTCGCCGACGATGCGGTGCAGGCGGCCATGGTCGACTTTCAGGCGCAGCTGCGCGATGCCGCGCGCGCGAAGGGTGCCGCCGTCCGCGGGCAGTGACCAGCGTCAACGGCGTCCGCAGCCGGAAAGCAGAACCTCATCCCGGGGCGGACGTCGGGATCTCGAACCGGTCGGCACCGTCCCCAACCGAGACGCACAAAGCGAACCCCTGCCCGTCCATAGGTGTCACCGGCGAGCCGACCGGGTCAGGTTGATCGTGCGCGGCAGACTGGTTCGGTGACCGTCACCACCTCTCCTCGTGCTCAGGCGCAGAGTTCGCTGCCGCCGGCGCAGGCCCGCAGCCAGGGCATTGCGCTGCGTCGTGGGCTCACCCTGCTGGGCATGACGCTGGTGGTGCCCGGTTCGGCTCAGTTGGTGGGCGGCAACGAACGCCTTGGCCGCGCGGCCCTGCGCGTCTGGTTCTCGCTGATCGGTCTGGCCCTGGTATTCGTGGTGCTGCTGCTGACGACCCGCGCGTTCGCGATCGGGTTGTACGCCAACCCGATCACGCTCACCGTGCTGCGCTGGGCGGCACTTGCCCTCGGGCTGGGCTGGGCGCTGTTGTTCGTCAACGCGTGGCGCATCGCCAACCCGTCCGCGATGTCGACCGCCGGTAAATGGATCGTGCCCGCCGTCGCCTTCGCCCTCGCGCTGGCGGTCGGCTGGGGCTCGTGGACGCTCTCGAACGCCTTCGAGGCGCAGCGCCGGTTGGTCGGCAACGTGTTCACCGGCGGCGGCAAGGCCGAAACCAGCGCCGGGCGCTACAACGTGCTGCTGCTCGGCGGCGACGCGGGCGCCGACCGCGAAGGCCTGCGGCCCGACACCATGATCGTGGCCAGCATCGACGCCGACACCGGCCGCACCGTGCTGTTCAGCCTGCCCCGCAACCTGCAGTGGGCACCGTTTCCCGACAGCTCGCCGCTGAAGAAGCTGTACCCCAACGGCTACTGGTGCCAAGACCAATCCTGCCTGCTCAATGCCGTGTACACGCTGGCGATGAACCACAAGAACCTCTACCCGGGCGTGAAGAACCCCGGCGTGCAGGCCACCAAAGAGGTCGTCGGCAACATTCTGGGTCTCGACATCAACTACTACGCGCTGGTCGACCTCAAGGGCTTCCAGGCCCTGATCGACGCCGTCGGCGGCATCACCCTCGACGTGGCGCGCAAGGTGCCGATCGGCGGCGGCACCGACCTGACCACCGGCCGCAAGTACCCGATCAAGGGCTACATCGGGCCGGGCAAGAACCTGCATCTCGACGGCTACAACGCGTTGTGGTTCGCCCGCTCGCGCGAGGGTTCGACCGACTACGAGCGCATGTCGCGGCAGAAATGCGTGCTGAACGCGATGGTCAAGCAACTCAACCCGACCACCGTGCTGACCAAGTTCCAAGAGATCGCCAAGGCCGGCGAAGAGATCGTGTCGACCGACCTGCCCACCTCGCAGATCGGCACCCTGCTCGACCTGGCCGCCAAGGGCCGTTCGCTGCCGCTCAGCAGCGTCAACTTCGCGCCGCCGCTGATCAAGCCGGTGAAGCCCGACTTCCCGCGCATTCGGCAGATCGTGGCCGACAAGCTGAAGGCGTCCGAGAACGCGTCCGACAAACCCGCCGCCAGTGCGACGGCTAGTCCGAGTGGGTCGTCCAGCCCGGCGGCGTCCACCCCGGCCAAGTCGAAGACGCAGACCGACGACCTCGACAGCGTCTGCACCGTCAGCTGAGCCGTCGCTGGTTGAGCTTGTCGAAACCCCGTGGACGAGGTCTCGTCCAACCGCGGTCTCGACACGCTCGACCGGCGGGTGCGGCTACTTCTGCAGCTCGCCGGAACCGAGAATGCGGAACACCCAGTCGCCGATCGCGTTGCAGTACGCCTTGCCCGCATCGAAGGTGGGGTAGCGGCCCATCATGGTGAGCAGGTAGTCGCGGCCGTCGCCCGACACGTGCCCGATCGAGTTCACCGCCCACAGGTTGTCGGTGGACTGGAACTGCACCCAGCCGTTCTTCATCTCGACCTGCACGGTGCCGCTCTTGGGAAAGCCGACCCCCCAGGTCTGATCGTCCTGCACCTGGCCCATCAACCCCAGCAGATAGCTGCGCTGGGCGTCGGTGAGCGCCGTGGTGTCGCCCCTCACCAATTGGTGCATGAACGACAACTGATCCAACGGCGTGGTCCAGGTCCAGCTCCAGAAGTCCTTCAGGGGGGCGCTGTGGGTGTTGGCGAGCTTCAGGTCCTTGGCGAGCGCGTCATAGGCCGGCCGAGCGCCCGCCCAGGGCCACAGCGCGTCGGCCGCGTCGTTGTCGGAGTTCTTGATCGCCTTGTTGGCCTGCGCGTCCTGCTCGGGCGGCAACGGCTGTTGCAGCTTGTCGGCGGCGGCTTTGCGCAGCGCCATCGACACGATCATCGGCTTGGCCATTGACGCGCTCTGGCACGCCCAGTCGCCGCGAAGGTTCCAGCTCGCGCCGCTGCGCAGGTCGAGCACGGCGACACCCAGCTTGTCCTGCCCGGCCGCGATGGTGCCGATCGCCGACTGCAACTGGTCGCGAATCGACCCGGTGGGCGACGCGGTCGGGGTGGGTACCGAGGCGGCGTTGCTGCAGCCCGCCAGCAGGAGCGCGCCGCCCAGGGCGCACAGCCCGGCGCGGCGCGAAAAACGGGGCGAGGGAAGCGGGGCGATCACCCCGCCATCATTCCACGCAGCGCTCGGCCACCCTGACCGCCTCGACCCGCGCGTCGTCGGCGTCACCCTCGACCACGACCGCCGACCCGCCGCCCAGCAGCGGCGCGATCAGAGCGGCCCGCAACGTGCCCAGGGCGTCCGACGGCCGCACCAGTACGCGCTCGGCCACGGGCGTCACGTCGGCGACCTCGGCGTGCGACAGCACGGTCGCGCCGTCGATCCAGGCCGGCGCGTTGGGCCCGGACGGCAGTGTTCCGGCCCGGTCGGGCTGGGCGAGCGCCTCGGTGGTGTAGTCGAGCACACCCGGTGGCAGGTCGCGCAGCCCGAGCCCGAGCGGGTGCAGCGAGCAGGCGAACGTGGCGCCGGGCACGATCGGCTGCGAGTCGTCCGGCCCCACCACCGCGACGTCGGCGTGATCGGCGGACGGGCTGACCGTGCACTCGCGCTGCCAGGCCGCCAACGGCCAGATCAACGTCATCCAGTGCCCCGGACGGCTGGTGGCCAGCGGCAGCCCCACCTGCCCTGCGTCCGCGCCGACGTCCTCGATCAGGTTCGCGGTCTTGTTCACCCAGTTGGCGAAGGTGGCCACGCTGAGCTCGGTGCGCCCGCCGCCGGCCAGGTCGTAGTGGGTGAGCAGCGGCTCGGCGCCCTCGGTGCGGGCACGGCGCTGCAGGGCGGCGAGAGCGGCGGGAACGTCCATTCGGCAGATCCTATGCGTCGGTCGAGCTCGGCCAGCGCTGTCGACATTCCGGCGAACGCCGGAAGCTCTGACCTGAGATGCCGGGGTCTCGACGAGCTCGACCAGCGCACGCTCCACCGGCCGGCGATGACCAGCTCGAGCGGCGACTCGCTCGTGTTCGACACAGCAGGGGTCGGCGACTAGACGCAAGCCGGGCGATATCGTCAGGCCATGCGGTTCGCGGTGATCATGGCCGGCGGTTCGGGCACCCGGTTGTGGCCCTTGTCGCGCAAGGGCACCCCCAAGCAACTGCTGCGCCTGATCGAAGGACGCTCGTTGCTGCGCATCGCCTACGAGCGGCTGGGCGGCCTGGTGCCGCCCGAACGGGTGCTGGTGTGCACCGGCGCCGCCTACGCCGACCAGGTGCGCGCCGAGCTGCCCGAACTGCCCGAGGCCAACATTCTGGGCGAACCCGAGGGCCGCGACTCGCTGAACGCGGTGGCCTGGCCCGCCGCGGTGATCGCCGCCCGCGACCCCGACGCGGTGATCGCGCAGGTGACCGCCGACCAGTTGATCGAACCGGTGGCGGTGTTCACCGACGCGCTCGCACAGGCCTTCGACGTGGCCGAGGGTGACGCGCAGGCGCTGGTCACCCTGGGCGTGGTGCCGACCAGCCCGCACACCGGTTACGGCTACCTGCACCGCGGTGCAGCCGTGCCCGGCCGTCCAGAGGTGCACGAGGTGCTCGAGTTTCGCGAGAAGCCCGACCGGGCGACCGCCCGCGAGTACCTCGACTCGGGCGCCTATTGGTGGAACGCGGGCATGTTCGTATGGCGGGCCGCGACCTTCTTGGAGCAGCTCGAAGCGCTGCACCCCGCAACCCACAACGCCGTGCTCGAACTGGCGGCGCACCCCGACCGGCTCGAGGCGATCTTTCCGAGCTTGCACAAGACGTCCGTCGACTACGCGATCATGGAGCCCGTCTCGGCAGGTGCCGGCACCGCCCACGTGCTCGCGGTGGCCCTGCCGGTGCGCTGGCACGATGTGGGCGGCTACGCCTCACTGGCCGAGGTGCTCAGCCACGACGCGGCCGGCAACGCGCTGATCGGCCCGTCGGTGCATCTGGACGCCGAACGCAACGTGATCATCAACACCGCCGGTGACGACCACGTGATCAGCCTGCTGGGCTGCTCCGACCTGGTCGTGGTCACCACCCCGACGGTCACCATGGTGGCGCCGGTGGACGAGGCCGAACGGGTTCGCGAACTGGTCGCCCTGGTGCGGGCCGAGGCAGGGGAGAGCTATGTCTGAACCGTCCGAGCAGGCCACCAAGCGGTCGATGCTCGACAACCTGAAGCGCATTCGGCAGCCGGTCACCTGGGCGGTGCTGGTCATCATCTGTGCCAGCCAGGTGCTGGGCATCGTGCGGCTCACCCTGCTGGTGTTCTGGGAGAAGACGCAGGTGTTCGCGGCCTTTCAAGAGATCGGCCAGTCGATCATGAACCTGTCGCTGGTGATCGTGCTGGTGGCGCTGGTCTGCGCCTGCCTGTTCATTCCGCCGGCCACCTCGCGGGCCATCACCCTGGCGAAGACGTCGGCCTGGGTGGTGGGCATCGGCACCCTGCTGCAACTGATCTGCCTGGGGCTGGGCCTGGCCGCCTCGGCCAACGCCTTCGGCGTGATCATGGAGATTCTGGGCGGACTGCTCGACATCGCGCTCAAGGCCGTCGCGGCCGGTGTGTTGTGGGTGCTCGTCCGAGGGGTGAAATCGGGACGGCTCGATCTGGCCCCCTCGGCGGCGTCGGCCAGTTCGGCGCCGGAAGCACCCGAGAACGCCCCGGTGTGGCGCGCAGAGCAGGCCACCGGCACCGCCTGGCGCAGCGCCCGTGAGGCGGCCAGCGGGGCCCGTCCGGACGCGGGTGCGGTGGCCGAGTTGCCACCGTCCGAGGGCCCGGCGATCGCCCCTGAGCGGCAATGGCGGCCGCGGCCCCGCGGGGACGGCGAAAAATAGCACATGCAGCGGGTTGACTTCTCGTAACCACACCCATGTAATTTCTTCCATGTAGTTCAGCGTGGCTGCACCGGGTCGAGGAGGAATGCCATGCATGAGTTGGTAGCTCTGCAGTTCGAAGAAGAAGGCGACGAAGGCGCGCTGGGTTGGCAAGAGCGTGCGTTGTGCGCTCAGACCGATCCCGAGGCGTTCTTTCCCGAGAAGGGTGGCTCCACCCGCGAGGCGAAGCGGGTGTGCCTCAGTTGCGAGGTGCGCAGCGAGTGCCTCGAATACGCGCTCAGCAAAGACGAACGCTTCGGAATCTGGGGCGGACTGTCCGAGCGTGAGCGGCGCAAGCTGAAGAAGCGCGCGGTCTGACCCCACCGGCGGGCCGGTAGCCTAAGGCACCGTGACCGATCCCTGGGCGTGGCTGCAGCACGACCACGCTGAGCCCGACGTCGACGTCGCGGCTCACCCGGTCAGTGCCATCGTGCTCACCGACGTGGCCGACGAGGTTCGCCCGTTGCTGGCGGAGCAGACCATCGACGTGGGCGAGGTGATCGTCGCCGACAGCCTCGGCGACGGGGCCGCTCGGGCCAGCGGTGAATGGCTGTGGCTCTTCCCCGAGGTGGTGCGCCCCCACCCCGACGCGTTGCGGCAGCTGCTGAGCACCGCTGTCGAGTCGAACCGCATCGGACTGATCGGCCCCCTGATGGTGCAGTCGCAGCGCCGCGCCCGGGTCGACCTGATCGAGTCATGTGGGCTCACCGTCACCCCGATCGGACGGCTCGTGCCCGCGGTCGAGGGCGGCGAACCCGACCAGGGCCAACTCTCGACCATGGCGGTGCTGGGCGTGGACGCGTCCGCCGCCCTGGTGCGCCGCGATCTGTGGCAGCAGGTGGACGGCGTCGTGCCGCAGTTGCCGCCCGCCCTGGCGGGGCTCGAACTGGGCCGCCAGGCCAACGCGGCCGGGGTGCGGGTGGTGGCTGAGCCGGCGGCCCGGGTCGTCCGAGTGGCGCCGAAGCCGCCCGAGCCCGTGCAGCAGCGGGCGTGGGAACTGCGGCTGGCGTCGTCCGGAGCGTCATGGTTCAGCCGGCTGCGGCTGCTGGTGGGCAGCCTGTTCGGCGCTCTCGGCTTTCTGCTCGGCAAAGACGCGGCCGGCGCCCGTGACGAGCTTCGTGCGATCGGCGCCTGGTTACGCGACCGCGACGCCCAGGACGTGCTGGCCGGACGAGAGGTCGATCCGGCCACCCTTGCCGGACTCACCCCCACGCGGCGCGAGCTGGTCGGCGACGCGTTCGACCGGGCCGCCGGTGCAGTCACCGAGGCGTGGGAATCGCTCGCCGACCGAGAAACCGACACTTCGTTGGACGAACTCACCGGCGACGACTTCGCCGCCAAGGGCCGGCTGCGTCGGCTGACCGCGCTCGATGTGGGTGCGTTCGTGATCGTCGTGCTCGCGGCCGTGGCCGGCTGGAAACTGCTCGGTGACGGACGGCTCACCGGCGCCGGCCTGCTGCCGTCCCAAGCCACCTGGACTGATCTGTGGCACGCCTACCTCGACCCGGTGGCCGGCACCCCGGCCCTGACCGGCGCGCCGTGGCTGGGCAGCACCGCGCTGGCGGCGCTGGTCACGTTCGGCCAGGTGGAATGGCTGGTCACCGTCGGGTTCATCATCGTGGTGCCGCTGGCCTGGCTGCTCGCGCTGCGGACACTGCGCGCTCGGGGCGTCGAGAGCGCGACCGCGGTGATCGCGTCCATCGGCTACGCCATTGCGCCCGTGCTGTGCGGCGCATACGGCGGCGGCTGGCTGGGCGTGCTCACATGGGCGGTGGTGCTGCCCCTGCTGGCGCACGCGCTGGCGGCGTGGGCCGACGATCAGAGTTGGCGATCGGCGGGTGCGGTGGCCCTATGGCTGGCGTTCGCGGTGGTCGAGGTGCCGCTGACGTGGCCGCTGGTGGTGCTGACGATGGCGGCGCTGCCAGCAGCCCGCAGCGGGCGCGGTGGGGGTCAGGTGTTGCTCGTGTCGGTCACCGGCGCGGTGGCGCTGGGGCCGGCATTGACCGGCTGGGCCCGGTTTCCCGGGCGCCTGCTCACCAGCGCCTCGCCGACGCTGGCCACGCTCGAGGCTCCCGACCCGTGGTTGCTGGCGCTGGCCCACCCGGGCGGCACCGGCGTGGCCCCGATCTGGCTGAGTGCGGTGGTGGTCGGCGTGGCCTGGTCGGCCGCGGTTCTGGGCCTGTTCCGACGGCCCCGCGAGGCCGCGCCGGGGTTCGCCGTGGCCGGCCTGGGCGTGGTGCTGGCGGTCGTGCTCAGCCGACTCGTGGTGACCGTGCCCCCGGGTGTCGAGGCGCGCCCGCAGCCACACGCCTGGCTGGTGTTGATGGTCGGCGGGCTGATGTGGGCCGCTGCACAGGGCCTGTCGGGGCTGGCCGCCGATCTGCGGTACCGCACGCTGGGCGGTTGGCGCGCGGCTGTACTGGGCCTGACGGTCGTGGTGGTGGGTGCCGTTGGGCTCGGTGCCGCCTGGTGGGCGTGGGACGGTGGTTCGGCCCTGCGCCGCACCAGTGGCGACAGCCTGCCGCCCTTCGTGCGGGTCGCCATGACGTCAAACACGCCGGTGCGCACCCTGGCCATCGCCAGAACGTCCGGCGAGGTCAGGTGGGCGCTGCTCGAAGGCGACCTGCCGCGGCTGGGTGACGACGAGCGTGGCCTGCCCGGCACGATCGAACCGCAACGCGGCCTGGCCACCTCGGTGGTCAATCGGTTGCTGTCGGGCAGCGCAGACGATCAGTTGAGCATCGACCTGGCCAGGCTCGGCGTCGGCTACGTGTGGTTGCGGGGCAGCGACCCCGACCTGCGCACCGCCATCGGCAACGTGCCCGGCCTGGGGGTCGGCACCGGCGACGACGCCGGCGCCACCTGGCCGGTGCCGGGCGCTGCGATCGCTGTGATCGACGGCGAAGGGGTCACGTTGACCGGCGATGGTCAGGTGCTACCTGCCGGTTCGCTCACCCGTCGACTGGTGCTCGCCCAGCCCTCGGACGCGCGGTGGCGAGCCACCGTCGACGGACGGCCACTGGCCCCACTGGCACTACCCGACGGACGGCAGGCGTTCACCCTCGGCGCCGAGAGCGGCGTGCTGCGGCTGCAGTTGACCGGGGGCGCGGAGGCCTGGCCCTGGGTGCAGCTCGGCACCCTGCTGGTGCTGATCGTGCTGGCCGCACCACGGCTGAGGAGACGGTCGTGAACCGGTTCTGGTGGCCCACCGGGGGGGTGGCGGCAGCGGGTTTGGCGCTGGTCGCCGCGTCGCTGGTGCCCGTGCAGCAGCCGGTGTCGTTCGCCCAACCCGACGACGATCGGGCCCGGGTTGCCGTGGTCTGCCCGATCGTGGCCGGTGACGCCAACCCGACGGCCGTGGCGGCCGGGTCGCCCGCCGGTGACGTCACCACACTGCGAATCACCGACCCCGACCGCCCGACCAGCGCCGGGGCGGCGTTCGTGCTCGACACCACCGCCGACGAGGCCGTGGTCGCCACAGCCCCCCGACTCAAGGCGTTCTCGGCGACCACCCGCACCGCGGCCCCCACCGGCTCCGACCGGGGCCTGTCGATGATGTCGTGCGGGCGGCCCAGGGCGGCGCAGTGGTTCACCGGGGTGCTGTCGTCCACCACGGCGACCGCCGACCTGGTGCTGATGAACGCCGACGCCCAGGACGCGGCGGTCGACGTCACCGTCTACGGCGTTGGTGGACGGCTCGCCGCCCCCGGTTCACGGGGCATCATCGTGCCCGCCCACAGCCGCCGGGTGGTGCCGCTCGGGCCGCTGTTCACCTCGCCGCAACCCACATCGCTGCGCGTCACCACCTCGGCCGGACGCGTGGCCGCGGCCGTGCGGCAGCGCATGCTCAGCGGCGGCTCGTCGGCCGGTGGCGACTGGCTGCCGCCGACCGCCGACCCGGCGACGTCGGTGGTGATCGCCGGTTTGCCGGCGGGCAGGGGCACCCGCGACCTGGTGGTGGTGAACCCCGGCGAGCGCACCGCGTCGGTGACGCTGCAGGTGCTCGGTGCCGACGGACCCACCGCGGTGCCGGGCTTCGAAACCATCGACCTGCCGCCCGGCACCACGCGCATGGTGCCCCTGGGTAGCGCGCTGGCGCAGGCTCCGGTCGGGTTACGGCTCACGTCTGAGCAGAAGCTCACCGCGAGCGTGGTCGGCAGCAACGGTGCGGGCGCGGCCGCGATCGACACCTCCACCCAGGTGGCCACCGCCCCGCTCGACGGGCCGGGCGTGGTGGCGCTAACGCCGGGCGCGTCGCTCGCCCCGGTGCTGCACCTGGCCAACGGGGGCACCGAGCCGGGCCGCGTGCGGGTGGTCGTGCAATCGGCCACGGGCACCACCCTCGTCCAGCCCGCCCTGCTCGACACCACGGTGACGGTGCCGGGTCAGGCCGACGTCACCGTGCGGCTGCCCAAGGCGGGCAACGTGCTGATCGGTGTGACCCCCGAGACACCCGGCACGGTGCACGCGTCGGTGGCCGTGCGGTCGGACCTCGACGGCGTGACCGGGGTCGCGTCCCTGGCAGTGCTGCCCGGTGCGGCGGCGGCCACCACGCCACCGATCAGGCACGACCCGCGGGTCGGCTCGTAGCACCTGGTGGAAGACGCACCACGGGTCGTCTCTCGACCGAGGAGAACGCCGCGAGGTGCGTGCTCAGGCGCCGCGAAGTGGGGACTCATTTGGGAGACGCACTACTAGCCTGACTGGCATGGTTCCGGTCGCCTCGTTGGTGGGCATGGGGTTCTCGCTGGTGGTCAGCATGGTGGTACCGCTGGCGCTGCTGGTGTTTCTGATGCTGCGCCGTGCTGCCGACGGCACCCGCGCGAACAGCCATCTGGGCCGTACCTTCGCGTGCGGCATGGTGGCCTTCGCCGGCTCGCAGGTGCTCACCCGCATGCCCCTGATGGCCTATCTCTCGACCATCGAGCAGCCGTGGGCACAGTTTCTGGTGTCTGCGCCGGTGGCGAGTGTCACCGCCGGCCTGTTCGAAGAGACCGGACGGCTGCTGGCCATGCTCTGGTTGATGCGGCGTTTTCATCGGTGGATCGACGGAGTCACCTTCGGCCTCGGCCACGGGTGGCTCGAGGCGGTGCTGCTGGTGGGTTTGTCGTCGGTGGTCAACCTGGCCCTGGCCTTGTCGATCAACTCCGGGCAGGTGCCGCAGGGCTTGCCGCCCGGAGCCCTGCAGACCCTGACCGACACCCTGGTGAACACACCGTCCGAGCTCTTCTACCTCACTGCTCTCGAACGGCTGAGCGCCATCGCCCTGCACATGGGTCTGAGCGTGCTGGTGCTGGGGGGCATCGTGTGCGGGCGACGGCTGCTGTTCTGGGCGCTGGCCGTACTGGTTCACGGGGTGGCCAACCTGGCCATCGTGCTGACCGCGCAGGTGGCGCCGGTGCTGGTGGCCGAACTCGTGCTGGTGGCGTTGGTGGCGGCGTTCTGGTGGTGGTACGTGTGGCCGTCGCGGTCGCGATTCCCCGAGCAGGTCGGCCCCGAGCCGGTGGCACGCGGCTAGTCAGGCAGCCACGTCGCTACTCCCAGTCGTCGTCGGTGGCCCAGCCTTCGGGATCGAGTTCCTCCAGCGGAATTTCGGTGAGCGCGTGCAGTTGCTCCACCAGGGTGCGAAACACCAGAATCCGCAGCCCCTTGCGGGTGCGCGCCCGATGCTCCAGCGGCCTGCGGTACAGCACCACCTGCCCGTGCTGTGGGGGTTCGGGCCCGATCGCGGCGGCCAGCGGCACCCGGTCACGGCTCCAGGGTCCGGCGACCACCGGCACGTCCTCGACCCCGACGTCGATGCCGACCAGCGCCCGCGGGCAGGCACCTGACACCCGAGCGACCGCTCCGTGCACGCAGGTGGTGAAGTACTCCGCCCGCTGCGGCCTGTTGCGCAGCGGCACCGGGCCGCCGGTCAACGGGTTGGGCAGGGCCAGGGGGCCACGAAGACCGCGACCGTGTCGTTCCCTGCGGTGTGCCATGCGGCCAAGGCTAGTGGCTGGCGGTAATGTCACGCCGGTGAGGTCACGGTCGTGTTCGCGAACTGGGTGTTCGGCGCGCGCCACGTCCACGCTCACCTACGCCTACGCCGACTCCACCGCCGTGCTGGGCCCACTGGGGCTGCGCGCCGAGCCGGGCACCTACGACCTGTGCGCCACGCACAGCTCCAGTCTGTCGGTGCCGCGCGGCTGGGACGTCATCAGGCTGCCCGCCGCCGAGACCGACGCGGGCCCGTCCAGCGACGACCTGCTGGCTCTGGCCCAGGCCGTTCGGGTGGCGGGCTTGGGTGCCGAGACGGAGTTGCCGGTCGAACCCACGGTCGGCCGGCGCAAGGGCCACCTGGCCGTCGTCGCCGACGGCTGAGCACTAGGCTGCGGACATGCTCACCCGGTCCATGTTCAAGGCCAACGACATTCGTGGCACCGTCACGGGAGCAAGGCCCGAGTGGGACGCCGACGGCGCTCGCGCCATCGGGGCCGCCTTCGTGCGGGTGTTGGGTCTGGCGGGCGGCACGTTCGTGCTGGGCCGCGACATGCGCACCTCGGGGCCTGAGTTGGCCGCAGCCTTCATCGACGGTGCCACCGGTCAGGGTGCCGACGTGATCGACGTCGGCCTGGCCAGCACCGATCAGCTCTGGTTCGCCTCGGGCCACTTCTCGGTGCCGGGGGTGCAGCTCACCGCGTCGCACAACCCGTCGGAGTACAACGGGGTGAAGTTCTGCCTGGCCGACGCCGCCCCGATCGAGCCCGCCCAGCTCGTCGCGATCAGGAAGCTCGCCTTCGACGGCGACCTGTCACCGGCCGCCACCCCCGGCACTCGTACCGAAGCCGACGTGCTGACCGCCTATGCCGCCCACCTGCACGCTCTGGTGCCGATGACCGGCGCACGCCGGTTGCGAGTGGTGTACGACGCCGGCAACGGCATGGCCGGGCACACCGCGCCGGCGGTTCTGGCCCCGCTGAACATCGACCTGATCGGCCTGTTCACCGAGCTCGACGGCAGCTTTCCGAATCATCCCCCGAACCCGCTCGAGCCGCAGAACCTGCTGGACGCCCAGGCGGCCGTTCGCACACACCGCGCCGACGTCGGCCTGGTCTTCGACGGCGACGCCGATCGGTGCTTCATCGTCGACGAGCGCGGCGAGGTGGTCAGCCCGTCGTTGATCACGGCCCTGATCGCCCGGCAGGAACTCGCCCGCGAACCTGGCGGCACCATCGTGATCAACACCATCACCTCACGGGCCGTCAACCAGGTGGTGGCCCGGGCCGGCGGGCGGCTGGTGATCTCGCTGGTGGGCCACACCGCGGTCAAAGCCCTGATGGCGCAGCACGACGCGATCTTCGGCGGCGAGCATTCGGCGCACTACTACTTTCGCGACTTCTGGGGCGCCGACACCGGCATGCTGGCCGCCTTGCACGTGCTGGCCCTGCTCGGCCACAGCGACGGCACCATGTCTGACCTGGTCGCGAAGCTGCCGTCGTTCGCGGCCTCGGGCGAACTCAACAGCACCGTGGCGGACGTCCCCGGCACCCTCGATCGGGTGGACGCCGCATTCGCCGGGCGCGGCACCCATGACCGTTCCGACGGGCTTACGATCGAAACCGATGACTGGTGGGTGAACGTCCGCCCGTCGAACACCGAACCGCTGCTGCGGCTGAACGTCGAGGCCCGCAGCGAGCAACAAATGGTGGCGTTGCGCGATGAGACGCTGGCCATCATCAGAGGAGGAACAGATGCCTGACCTGACCCATGACGTGCTCGAGCTGTTGGTCTGCCCGGCCTGCCACAGCGCGTTCACGTGGGACTACGAGGCGTCCGAACTGGTCTGCACCGGCGCTGACTGCGGCCTGGCCTACCCGCTCAAGGGCGGCATTCCGATTCTGCTGATCGACGAGGCCCGCCGGCCGACGCGCGGCTGACGGCCATGCTCGACTTCGACGACTCGCGGCTCGAGAACGCCGACGTGCTGGACGCCGCGGCCCCGCTGCTGATGAACCTCGCCGGCTCTGGTGCCCGGGTGCGTCGCGAGGCCGCGACCGCCGAGGCGCCCCTGGCCGCGTTGACCGACGCCGACCGGCCCCGCGCCGTGATCGCCTACGGCCCCGAGGCCCGGCTGCTGCGCGCCGTGCTCGAACCGGTGTGCCCGGTGCCGTTCGTGGCCTGGCCGGCTCTGGGTCTGCCCGGCTGGGTGGGTCCGCTCGACGTGGTGCTGCTGATCGGACGACGCGGCCCCGAGAGTCTTGCCGTGGCGCACGAGGCGGTACGGCGGGGCAGCCGGGTGGTGGTGATCTGCCCGCCCGACTCGCCGCTTGCCCTGCAGGCCGATTCGCGCTCGACCACGCTGCTGCCGGTGAGCACCGGCGATCCGCTGGCCGCCGCCGTGGTGGGCCTGGTGGCGCTGCACCGGCTGGGTCTGGGGCCCTACACCAGTACCGACGCGATCGCCGCGGCCCTCGACACCGTGGCCGAGGCCTGCTCGGCCCGCACCGACGTGTCGGTCAATCCGGCCAAGGCGATGGCGCTCGATCTCGCCGACGCGACCCCGCTGGTGTGGGGCGGGTCGGTGCTGGCCGCCCGGGCCAGCCGGCGCATCGCCGAGGCGCTGCGGCAGGCGTCCGGACGGGTGGGCCTGTCGGCCGATGCGAGCGACCTGGTGGGGCTCGTCCAACAGGTCGCCCCGCGTGACCCGTTCGAGGATCCGTTCGAGCAGGGCGTGGCAGAACGCCGCGCAGGCTTGGTGCTGGTCGACGACGGGCTCGACGACGCCGCCGCGGCCGAATCGCGGCTGCGGCTGCAGCGCAGCGCCGAGGCCGCCGACATCAGGGTCACCCGCCTCACCCATCGCGACGACTCGATGATGGAGCGGTACGCCACCGTGCTGCTCACGGGCCTGTTCGGCGCCGCTTACCTGCAGATCGGGCTTGGCCGCACCGCCTGAGCCACTGGACGAGCCGTCAGGCCGACGCGGCTGCACCCTCGATGGAGGCGGCTGCCCGGGTCAGGTCCTGCCGCTCGGTGCGCGCCATCAGCCACCCCACCAGCGGCTGCAGCAGGCGTTCGGGCTGATCGGCATGGCTGGAGCCCAGGACCCTGCTGAACAATCATGTCCCGGCTGCGGCGCACCGGATCGGGCGATCTGCTGCGGCCACATCTTGGGCCGGTAGGCAGGGCCCACGGTCCACCAGCGGTCACGACCCCGAGCCCTGCCGGCCACGGGCTGGCACAATGTCGCCGTGAGCACACCGCAGCGCGTTCTGGTTCTCAACGGCCCCAACCTGGGCCGGCTGGGCAAGCGTGAGCCCGAGGTCTACGGTTCCGTCACCCACGCCGACCTGGCCGATCATCTGGTCGGCACCGGCGCCGGCCTGGGGCTGAGCGTCGAGGTGCGACAGACCGACCACGAGGGCCAGATGATCGAGTGGCTGCACGAAGCGGCCGACTCCGACGTGCCGGTGGTGCTCAACCCGGCAGCCTGGACGCACTACTCGATCGCAGTCGCCGACGCCGTGGCCCAGGTGCCGATCGTCATCGAGGTGCACATCAGTAACGTGCACGCCCGCGAAGAGTTCCGCCGGCATTCGGTGGTCTCGCCCTACGCGCTGGGTGTGATCGCGGGCCTCGGCCTGGGCGGGTACGACCTGGCACTGGCGCACCTGGCCGCCATTCGCGACTGATCACTGCGTGAACTCTGTCGCGCGGCCGACGCGCGCTGCCATTGCCCGCCGTGGGCACAGACCGAGGCGATCCCGAAACGCTCGATCGGCGATGCCGCCAGGCTTCGACGAGCCCTCAGCCGCGCGGACTCTCGAACCGCACCAACCTTCCGTGCCCCGGCTTGAGGTCGGACCAGGGCTTCTTGAACTCGATGAACGCCATCGTGCAGGTCGGAAACGCGTCGGGTGGGCCCCCCGCGAACTGCCAGCGCGAGACCACCTCGTGCAGCACCTCGCTCATCGTGGGCTCGTGGCCGAGGATCACTGCGGTGTTCACCTGCTCGGGCAGTTGCCGCACCACGTCGAGCACCCTGTCGGGCCAAGCGCCGTACAGGTCGTCCAAGAACTCCACATCGGTGCACCGAGCCCCACCTTCGACGGCGTTCTGCCACGTTTCACGCGTGCGGGTCGCGGCCGAGGCGCGCACCGCACCGATCGGGTAGCGCGACAGAATGTCGCCGGCGGCCGTGGCGTCCTTCACGCCGCGCTCGTTGAGCGGGCGGCGAAAGTCGGGCTGGTCGGTCGTCCATGACGACTTCGCGTGGCGCATCAGCACCAGGGTGCGCTTCATGTCACGACTCGTCGCCGTCGCCGCCGCCGGGGCGCATCGACTGCCAGATTTCTTTGCACTCGGGGCAGACCGGGAACTTGTCGGGGTTGCGGCTCGGCACCCACACCTTGCCGCACAGCGCGACCACGGGGGTGCCCATCACCATCGCCTCGGTGAGTTTGTTCTTGGCCACGTAGTGGCTGAAGCGCTCGTGATCGCCCTCGTCGATGCGTAGGTCGGTGCGCTCGTCGAGGATCGTTTGGGCACCTGGAGCCAGTTCGGTCATGCCTCGTTACTCTACCGCCGCGAAGCGCCGGACGGCACGGGGTCTGCGTCGTCGCTGGGCCGGCCCGTTCGCGTCAAACCGCTGGTCAGGGCGCCATAGAGCCTGGCGACGCGGCGCGGGGCGTGATGGACTGGCCCGATGAGCGCGCCGTCCCGCTACGGCCCCGACGAGCCCCTCGCCGTCGTGGGCGATCGGCTGTTGTCCGGGCTCGCTGACGTCACGTCCGATCTGGCCGCGCTCGAGAGTTCGGGATCCTGGGCGGTGCTGCTGCCCTTCGAGGGGCGGCCGGTCTGCGCCAGGTTCGACAAGGTGCAGCCCGCCCGAACCTGGCGGGGACGGCCGTGGCGCGGCCCCGACCGGGCGCTCTGGTCGAGCTCACTGACCGCTGAGCAGTTCGCCGCGCGGGTGCGCAGCATTCGCGCCGAGATCGCCGCCGGCTCGTTCTATCAGGTGAATCTGACCCGCCGGCTGAGCGCTGCGCTGGCCCCGGACGCGTCCATTCCGGCCCTGGGCGCGGCGCTGGCAGAAGGCAACCCGGCGCCGTTCAGCGCGGTGCTGCACCTGCCCGACCAGGGCGTGCACGTGGCGTCCGCGTCGCCGGAGTTGTTTCTGGCGCGCCGTGGTGAGGTGGTTTGGAGCTCGCCGATCAAGGGCACCGCCGCCACCCCCGACGCCTTTCTGCCCAAGGACGCCGCCGAGAACGTGATGATCGTCGACCTGGTGCGCAACGACCTGGGCCGGGTGTGCGTCACCGGCACGGTCGAGGTGCCCTCGCTGCTGGCCGTCGAACCTCACCCGGGCCTGGTGCACCTGGTGTCGACGGTACGTGGCACTCTTCGCCCCGACGCCGGCTGGCCGGAGCTGATCGCGGCCACCTTTCCGCCCGGTTCGGTCACCGGCGCCCCGAAGCTGGCTGCGCTCCAAGCGATCGCGCGGCTCGAACCGGTGCCCCGCGGCGTCTACTGCGGTGCCATCGGCTGGGTGGACGCAGACCGTTGCGAGGGCGAGCTCAACGTCGCGATCCGCACCTTCTGGGTCGAAGACGGCCGGCTCAACCTGGGCACCGGCGGCGGCATCACCTGGGGCTCCGATCCGGCCGGTGAATGGGGCGAGACCGAACTGAAGGCGTCCAATCTGTTGCGAGTGGCGTCCCCCTCGGGTTGGGGACCGGCGCGTACCCAAGGTGCTGCAATCGATGCGTCGTAGACTGCCCAGCAGTCAAGACGCACGTTGCTCGGGCGTCGAGGGAAAGGTGGACTCGTGAGCGATAAGGCCGATCGCCGCTGGCTCACGGTTGGCCTCATGCTGTGCGTGATGGCGATCTCGTTCGAGAGCTACGCCGTACTCACCGCCATGCCGGCCGCCGCTCGCGAACTGGGCAACGTGGCGCTGTACGCGTGGACCTTCACCGCGTTCGTGATCGCGATGACGTTCAGCATCGTCGCGTCGGGTCAGTTCAGCGATAAGTACGGCCCGGTGCAGCCCATGATCTGGGGCTTCGGCATCTTCGCCGCCGGCCTGGTGATCGCCGCGATCGCGCCGTCCATGTGGGTGCTGTTGGTCGGCCGGTTCACCCAGGGCCTCGGCGCCGGCACCATGAACGTCGCCGTCATGGTGTTGATCGCCCGTGCCTACGGCGAGGCTGAACGGGCCAAGCTGATGATGTGGTTCTCGGCGTGCTGGATGGTGCCGGCCTTCGTCGGGCCGCCGCTGGCCGGCTGGATCGTGCAGATCAGCTCGTGGCACTTCGTGTTCTGGTCGGTGCTGCCGCTGATGGCCGTCGGCGGGCTGCTGGTGCTGCGGCCGCTGCGTGACATCGAACTGTCGCCCGAAGAGCCGCACGAACTGAAGAAGCGGCTGATGCTGCTGGCGGCCGCGGTCGCCCTCGGGTTGGCGCTCATTCAGTGGGCGGGGCAGCGACTCGACCTGTGGTCGATGCTGTGGGCCGCCGCCGGTCTCGCCGCCATCGTGTTCGGCCTGCCGCCGCTGATGCCCAAGACCATCGACTGGACCGGACGCGGCATCGCCGGCGTGGTCGGTGCCCGACTGTTCAGCGCCGGGGCGTTCTTCGGTGCACAGTCGTTTCTCACCCTGATGTTGGTCGAGGCCCGTGGTCTCGACCCGGTGTTCACCGGCGTCATTCTCACCATCGGCGCGATCGGCTGGATGGCCGGCGCGCTGGTGCAGTCGCAGAGCTGGGTGCCGTGGCGGCGCGACCAGATGATCATCATCGGAGTCTCGGGCATCACCGCCGGCGTCGCGTTGCTCGCCGTCGCCGCCTTCCTGCCCGATTCGTGGCTGGGGCTGGTGATGATCGCCTGGATCGTCGCCGGGTTCGGCATGGGCATGCAGAACCCGAGCACGTCCCTGGCGGTGATGCAGCTGTCGGACGACGACGAACTCGGCCGTAACACCTCGTCGCTGCAGGTCGGCGAGTCGCTCGGCAGCAGTCTCTTCACCGGTCTGGCCGGCGCCTGGTTCGCGCACTTTCACGACACCGCCGACCTGGCGTTCACCTTCGGCGGTGTGATGGTGATGATGGTGACGGTCGGCCTGATCTCGGTGCTGATGGCCTACCGCATCGGGCCGGTGCGCAACGCGGTGGCCGCCGAGGAGACTGCGCCGGTGATGGAGTAGGTCGGGTGACGGACGAGGTCGACCGCATCATCGCTGCCTGGCAGTTGGAGGCGCCCGGCCTCGACACCGAGCCGCTGGCGGTGCTCTCTCGGGTGAGCCGGCTGGCTCGGCACCTCGATCTGGCCCGCAAGCAGTGCTTCGCCGCGCACGGGCTCGAGGTCTGGGAGTTCGACGTGCTGGCCGCACTGCGCCGGGAGGGACCCCCGTACGAGCTGTCGCCGGGGGAGTTGATTCACCAGACGCTGTCGTCGAGCGGCACCATGACCAACCGAATCGACCGGCTGACGGCGCGCGGGCTGGTTGAACGTGACACCAACCCCGCCGACCGGCGCGGCGTGCGCGTGCGGCTCACCCCCGACGGGTCGGCGGCGGTGGGTGCAGCGTTGGACGACCTGGTGGGCTACGAACGCACAGTGCTGGAGCCCCTGGACGCCGCCACCCAGCAGCAATTGGCCACGACACTGCGCGACCTGTTGACCCCTTTCGAGACCTCGGACGAGATCTGACCAACGGCCACGCTCGGTGGTCGAGCCTCGGGACTGGTGGTCGAGCTTGACGAGACGGGTGGTCGAGCTTGACGAGACGGGTGGTCGAGCTTGTCGACACGGGGTGGTCGAGCTTGTCGAGACCCGTTGCGGCCAGGGGTTTCGAGAACCTTAACCAACCGCGCAGTCGACGTCGCTCTTCGGCGGCAGGAAGGACGCATTCGCTCAGGTGGGGCACCCGGTCGTCCGCTGTTCGCCACGCGCGCCGCAACACCGCTGGTCGGCACGCGATTTGGGTGAGTCGCCACTAGGGTGTTGCCCGTCCACCGACCGCAAGGAAACTCATCCCGATGGCCCTGTCGAACCCGTACCTGGCAGAACTCGCCGCCGAATTCGGCATCGCTACCGAGTTCTGGGACTGGAAGGGCCGACTCACCGAAATCTCTGACGACACTGTGATCGCGGTGCTCGCCGCCATGGAGATCGACGCGAGCACCGAGGTTTTGGCCGCGGCGGCCGTCCATGAACTGCGCGAGCGACCCTGGCGCCGCGCGTTACCGGCCTGCACGGTGATGCAGCAGGGAGCACCGCACACCGTTCGGGTGCACGTGCCCGAGGGCGCCTGGGTGCACGTCTGGGTGCGGTTCGAAGACGGCGGCGGCCGCGACCTGACCCAGCTGACCAACGACGAGCCACCGCGCTCGATCGACGGCCGCCTGATCGGCGAGGCCACCTTCGAGATTCCCGGTGATCTGCCGCCTGGGTATCACCGGCTGGGCTGCCGCACCGCCGAGTGGACCGCCGAGGCCACCCTGATCGTGACCCCGCACTTTCTGGGTTTTCCGCCCGGCATGGGCGAGAAGCGGGTGTGGGGGTACGCCACCCAGCTGTACAGCGTGCGGTCGCAGGACTCGTGGGGGCTCGGCGACCTGCAAGACCTGGCCGATCTGGCCACCTGGTCGGCCACCCAGCAGTTCGCGTCGTACGTGCTGGTGAACCCGCTGCACGCCGCCCAGCCGATGACGCCGCTCGAGCCGTCGCCCTACCTGCCCACCTCGCGGCGCTATGTGAACCCGATCTACATCAGGCCCGAGGCGATCAGCGAGTACGCGGGGCTCGACGATCGCCAGCGGGCGCGCATTCACCAGCTGCACAGCCGGCTCGAGCGATCCCTGGCCGGCGTCGATGAGCTGAAGCGCGACGAGGTGTGGAAGGCCAAGCTGGCCGCGCTGCGGGTGATCTTCGACGCCGGGTTGAAGCCCACCCGGCTGATGAGCCTGAACGACTTCGTCCGCAAAGAGGGACGGCCGCTGAGCCAGTTCGCCACCTGGTGCGCCCTGGTGAACGTGCACGGCATGAACTGGCGCGAGTGGCCGGTCGAGTTGCGCAGGCCGAGCTCGCCAGAGGTGACCGAGTTCGCAGCCCAGCATGTCGGCGAGATCGTGTTCTACTCGTGGCTGCAGTGGGTGGCCGACGAGCAGTTGCGCGCGGCACAGTCGGCGGCCAAGGCCGCCGGCATGCGGGTCGGCATCATGAACGACCTGGCCGTGGGGGTGAGCGGGCAGTCCGCCGAGGCGTGGATGCTCGGCGACACCTTCGCCCGCGGCGTCTCCGTCGGTGCCCCGCCCGACCACTTCAACCAGACCGGCCAAGACTGGGGTCAGGCGCCGTGGCGTCCCGACCGGTTGGCCGAACTCAGCTACGCGCCGTTCCGCAACATGGTGGCCGGCATTCTGCGGCACTCGGGCGGCATTCGGGTCGACCACATCATGGGCCTGTTCCGGCTGTGGTGGGTGCCGCAGGGCATGGGGCCGACCATGGGCACCTACGTGCGCTACAACCATGAGGCGATGGTGGGCATTCTGGTGCTCGAAGCGCAGCGGGCGGGCGCGGTGGTGGTGGGCGAAGACCTCGGCGTGGTCGAACCGTGGGTGCGGGTGTACCTGCGCGATCGGGGCATCCTGGGCACGTCCATCGCGTGGTTCGAGCGTGACGGCAGCGGTCAGATCCTGCCGCCCGAATCATGGCGCGAATACTGCATGGCGTCGGTGACCACGCATGACCTGCCGCCGACGGCCGGCTACCTGAATGCGGCGCACGTGCGGCTGCAGCACCAGTTGGGGCTGCTCACCGAAGACCTGGACGTCGAACTCGCGCACGCCGCACGCGAGGTCGA
Source organism: Micropruina glycogenica (assembly GCF_900289045.1). Taxonomy (GTDB): domain Bacteria; phylum Actinomycetota; class Actinomycetes; order Propionibacteriales; family Propionibacteriaceae; genus Micropruina; species Micropruina glycogenica. The sequence continues at coordinate 2,090,822 of NZ_LT985188.1, read as the reverse complement.
CGAGTGGCTGCACCTGCTGCGCGAGCGCGGGTTTCTCACCGGCGACGACCCCAGCACCGAAGACGTGGTGCTCGCCATGCACAAGTTCTTGATGGCCACGCCCGCGCGCATGCTGTGCGCCGCCCTCACCGACGCCGTGGGCGACCACCGCACGCAGAACCAGCCCGGCACCACCGACGAGTACCCCAACTGGCGGGTGCCGCTGTCGGGCCCCGACGGCAAGCCGATGAGTCTGGAGGACGTGTTCCACAGCGAGCGGGCGCTGCGCATGTCGGCGGTGATGAACGGCTTCGTGGTACCCCCGACGGCCCACCGGTCGACGTCGGAGTTCATCATCGGCCACGACTGAGTCGTCGTCCGTCATCCCGGCGAATGCCGGGATCTCGCCGTCCGTCATCCCGGCGGACGCCGGGTTCTCGCCGTCCGTCATCCCGGCGAACGCCGGGATCTCACAGCGCACTCGAAGGCGCAGGGCGGAGTCAGCAGATTCGGGCGTGCGCCGGAATGACGAACGTCCAGCCGATCAACGCCCCCGGACGGCAGCCACCCCAAGGTCGGGGTTGTCGGTGAAGAACTGGTCCATACCGGCCTTCAGAAACACCCTGATCTCGCCGATCAGGTCGCCCGGATCGGCCGGGGTGGGGCTGCTCTGAAACTCCGCGGGCAGAAAGCTGTTCTCGCGCCGGAACGTCCAACCCACCACCGTGAGCCCGGCGCGATGGGCGTCGCGAATCACCGACGTCGGCTGGGCGAGGGTGTTGTCGGCGTTGCGGGGGATCATCACGTTCTTGCAGAACCCGACCTGATCGGCGTACCGACCGATCGCGCGCAGCCCGTCGGCGGTGACCAGCTGTGCATAGGTGACGCCCTGTGAACGCAGGTCGAACGGCCCGCCCTGGCAGTCGATCAACTGCACCAGCTTGACGCTCGTCATGCGGTTCAACCGCTTCAGATTGGTCACCTCGAAGCTCTGAATCACGGCGGGGTCGCGGTGGCTGCCGTAGCCGTGGGCACGCAGCAGCTTGACCACCGTGGGCTCCAGGTCGAAACCCTGCTGGGCGAAGAACGTCGAGTGCTTGATCTCGGGAATCACGCCGACCCGCTTGCCCGAGCAGGTGCGGGACGACGCGGCGAGCTGCAGTACCTCGTCGAACGTCGGCACCTTCCAACGTCCGTTGTAGGCGGTGTTGGCGGGCCGTAGCTGCGGCAGCCGCTCCACCGCCCGCAGGGTGCGCAGTTCCTTGAGGGTGAAGTCTTCGGTGAACCAACCGGTCACCGGGTTGCCGTCCAGCAGCTTGGTGGTCCTGCGGGCGGCGAACTCGGGGTGAGCGGCGACGTCGGTGGTGGTGCTGATCTCGGGCTCGTGCCGGTCGACCAGCACGCCGTCCGAGGTGGTGACCAGATCGGGTTCGATGTAGTCGGCGCACTGTTTGATGGCGAGCCGGTACGCGCCCAGGGTGTGTTCAGGGCGGTAGCCGGACGCCCCGCGGTGGGCGATCACCACCGCACGTTCGCGGTGGTGGTCCGGTGATCGACCGCGGGTACCGGCCGTGGCGGGAACACCGATCGTGGCGGTCAGGGCGGCGCTCAGGGCGGTCAGGCACAGGGTGCGCAGAGCGGTGTTCACAGGCGAACTCCTCGGTGAGTATGGCGCCGTGACCACGGGGGTGCGGCCGGCGCGGCCGGTAACCGGCCGGTTCCATCCAGCCACGTGGCCTGCTCTGAAGACAACGCCCACTCGGGTGAAAGTCGGGTGACGCATTGGTGACGAGCGAGTCGGACGACGTAGCTGCCCTCCTGACACGTCGCTGCCCGCGTGCAGGCAGCTACGTGTCACAAAGGCAGTTACGTCGCAGTCGGGGTGTGCGATCCGACCCGTCGGCGCTTCGTCCGTGCCATCAGTCCTGAGGCGACCACGGTTCGGGGGTGAAGATGTCTTCGATGCGGCAGCCGAACAGCGTCGCGAGGTTGAACGCCAGCGGCAGGGACGGGTCGAAGCGCCCCCTTTCTAGCGAGATCACGGTTTGCCGCGACACGCCCAGCAGGTCGGCCAACCGCTGCTGGGACCATCGTCGCTCGGTACGCAGGGCGAGCAGGCGATTCTGCATCACGCCCTCCTCTTGGCCACCTGGTACCGCACGCCGAAGTCGACCATGGCGAACAGGCAGAGTGCTGTCAGCACCTGCCAGGCACGCAACTCGCCCAGCGCCGGCACGATGGCGGTCAGGCCGGCGCCCAACCCGGCCAGCGCCAGCACGTCCATGAAGCCGGCCGCGGCCGCTCGGTCGAGCCAGGCAGCTTCGACCGACTGCTCCGGACGTGCCGCCGCACCCCGAATCGTCGACCGGTCGACCACGACCGCCCAGACGCCCGCGGTGAGCATGGGCGCGTGGCCGCGAAGATGGCCAGTCCCAGGCGCCACGCCGAGGTGCCGCCGTTGACGGCCGCCGCGGCCAAGGCGCAGATCATTCCGGCGACGACGCCTGCGGCGATGGAGATCGGCCAGGGCGAGCGTCCGGAGCGGGTGCGTCCGAACGCATGGGTGGGGGTGGGCATGGTGGCTCCTAGGGGTGCATCACGTTCCGGTTAAGCTCACTTTACGTCAAGTATGCTTGACAGTCAAGTGTGCTTGACGTCACGGTGCCGGCCCGATCGGCGGGGCCCGAGCTGCAGCCGGCCCAGAGGTCGGACGCAACGTAGCCGCCTTCGTGACACCTAACTGCCCGCAGGCAGGCAGCTACGTGTCACAAAGGCAGTTACGTCGACTGAGATGTACGGAGTCCGCCGGTCCACGCGGCGATAAAGCTGACAAATGGCCTGTGGATAACGCTCCACGCGCCGCCGATCTGGGCTGCACTGGCTTGATGACCGACGCAGCACTGACCCACCATCGCTCCCTGAGCGCCCAAGGCCTGACCCGTGCCGACGTTCGCGCGCTCGAGCGAGCCGGCGAGCTGACGCGAATACGCCGCGGCGTCTATCAGCGCGGGCCCTTCGAAGCGGGCGACGGCGCCCGGCATCGGCAGTTGGTGCGGGCCACGTGGCTCGAACTCGGCGACGGGGCCGCAGTCAGTCATGCCTCGGCCGCAGTGCTGCACGGACTGCCGCTGCTGGGCAAGGCGCCAGCACGCGTCTGTGTCACCCGTCCCGAAGGTGGTCACGGTCGAGCCGACAGCGTTCTGCACCTGCGGCTGTGCCCGATCGACGCCGCCGAAACGGTGCTGATCGGCGATGTGTTGGTCACCTCGTTGGCTCGCACCGTCGTCGACGTGGCCCGCGAGAGTTCCCTTGACCAAGGGGTCGTCGTCGCCGACGCTGCGCTTCGACTCGGGCTCCACCCGGCCGAACTCGCCGATGCAGTCACGCGAGCGAAGCGGCGTCCGGGGGTGACGCGCGCTCGCCAGGTTGCCAGCTTCGCCGACGGGGCGTCCCAAAGCCCGGGGGAGTCGGTCAGCAGAGTGCGCATGCATCAGGCCGGGCTGCCGACCCCGGTGCTGCAATGGCACCTCGGCTACGACGATGGCCGAACCACAGAATCCGATTTCGGTTGGCCCGAGCTGCGCACCCTCGGTGAGTTCGACGGCAAGGTGAAGTATGGACGCCTGCTGCGTCCCGGCCAGACGGTCGCCGACGTGGTGATGGCCGAGAAGCAGCGCGAGAACCGCATTCGCCGGCAGGGGTGGTGGCTGGTCCGTTGGGGCTGGGACGACCTGCGCGACGTCCAAGCCTTCGGCCGGCTGATCCGTGAAGCGTTCGCCAACGCCCCAAAGGTCGTCTGAACGTTCCGTGCCCGTCGAACTCGCAACCTAACTGCCCTTCTGACACCCAACTGCCTGCACGCAGGCAGCGACGTGTCACAAAGGCAGCTACGTGAACCGGCAGACGTGGGACGACCCCGGCGCAACGTTCCGGCCCACCCCGTGGCTAGCGCATGGCTCACCGCACCTGCGGCGACGGCGTCCTGAGCCCAGGGGACGGTCGTCGGCGCCTTGTGTTCGCCCGTGCGACGAATCGCGCCAACACCTGGGTCTGCTCTGCCAGCGCGTCCACGACGTAACTGCCCTTCTGACACCCAACTGCTGTGGTCTGCACCGTTAGCTGGCGGGGTTCTGTGGGTGGTATGTGGCGGTCAGTTAGCTGACGCCGATGACCAGGGTGCTGGCGGCGGCTTCGATGACGTCGTCGGTGATGGTGTCGAGCTCGTTGATCTTCAGGATGCGCTCGACCTGGGGGAAGAGGCGTTCCAGGAGCCGGAAGTTCCCGCGAGTGATGCGGGCGATGGCGGCGATGGCTTGGGCGTCGGTGAAGTCCGCGGGGTCGAGCGTCTTGCCGAGGGTGACCCAGTGCCGTTGCAGGACGAAGAGCAGTTCGTCATTGCCGAGCGGTCGGTATTGGTGGGCGAATCCGACGCGGCTGTAGAACTGTGGGTAGTGGCTGAACTGTTTCTCCAGGCCGGGCATGCCGATGAGGATGAGGGCGATGTTGTCGCGGTCGTAGCGGTCGCGCAGGAGTTCCAGAGCCGTGGCGCGGAGTCGTTCGGACTCATCGACGATGATCAGTTGCACGTAGTTCTCGAAGTGTCGCTTGCGTGACGTCACTATCGGGCCCTGCCCGACGGGGTGCAGGTGCTGCTCGATGCAGATGTTGGTGCGGGTGACGACCTCGTGGAGCTCCTCCTGCAAGGTCCGTGGGGTGGTCAGGACGCTGGGGGTGTAGAGCACGGTTCGGCTCTTGGCCAGCGCGGCGTAGACATTCGCGTCATCCTCGGTGCGAGGGCCCCAATCGGTCAGCAGGTCGTTGGTTTGGTCCCAGCGGGCGTAGCGGCGCGCGGACAGGGTCTTGCCCACGCCGGCGGGCCCGAAGCACAGGCCGATGGTGTGGCCGCGGCGTACGGCGTTGGCGAACTCGGTGAAGCGGCGGTGTTCCTTGGTCACGATGAAGCGCTGGTTCACCTCAGGTCCTCCTTGTAGACCTTCAACTTCCGTCGCGGCGCCGGCGGCGCCTTGGCCGGTGGGGTCGGGGAGGTGTGGGTGGCCACGACGGCGATGCGTTCGTTGATTCCTTCGCGGAGGGCGCGGCGGCGGGCGTTGCGGGCGGCTTGAATCTCTTTGAGGCTGACCTTCTGGCCGTGGTGGTCCTGGTTGACGGCCTTGCAGATGAACTCCTCGTGGTCGAAGACGCGGATCTCGGTGATGTCCCTGGGGTCGTAGCGGATGAGGACCGATCGGCCGACGTAGCCGGCCAGGGTCGGGGAGATGTAGCGCAGGCCCTGGAAGCGGATGCCGTCGCGGCGCACGATCCTGGTCTTGGCCACGGTCAGCAGCAGCCCGTCGAGGTCCTCGAGGCTCTCGGGCATGCGCGGCAGCCAACCGTCCCCGATCCACGCAGCGCGTGGTGAGGTGCCGATCTCGCTGTGGGGCCGGTCGTTGTAAGTGGTGACGAACGATTCCAGGGCGGTGTCGAGCTCTGCCAGTGACAGCTTCGGCGTGGGCCAGGGGTGCCCCCTGGTGATGTGTCCGGCGAGATCTGCCAGGAGCTCGGTGTTGACGGTGCCGAAGAACCTCTCGACCTTCCCGCGGCCCTGCGGGCGAGCGACGGTGGAGTGGACCAGCCGGATGTGCAGATCTACGGCGGTGGCGGTGAGCTGGTGGCTGATGAAGTCGCTGCCGTGGTCGACGTAGAGCACGTCGGGGATGCCGCACATCGGCCAGGCGAGGTCGGTCTTGTGCCAGATCGCCTGCCGCAGCGCCAAGGCCGTGTTCATCGCTGAGGGTGCGCCGAGGAAGACGGTGTAGCCGCAGATCGCCCGGGAGTGGTCATCGATGATCGCGGTCAGCCACGGCCGGGCAGGTTTTCCGTCGGTGCCCACCACGAGGATGTCGAGCATGGTGTGGTCGGCCTGCCACATCGCGTTGGGGTGCTCGGCACGCCGGCGCAGCGCCAGCTCGTACTTGTCGCGATATGACGCCGGCCCTTCCAGGGCGAGGGTGACCATGCCCGGGTCGAGGTCGGCGACGATCGCGCGCACCACGCCATAGGAGGGCACCGGCCACCCCTGCTCCTCGCAGATGGCACTGACCTTGCGGTGGATCGTGATGATCGCCGGGCGCGGCTTGCTCAACGCCAGCCCTTCGACCAACGACACGAGCTCGGCGGGCAGGCGATGGCTACCGGCATCAGCGCGCCTCCGCGTTCCGAGACCCGTATACCCCTCGGTGCGGAAGCGGGCGTGCCAGCGCTCCAGCGTGCGCAGCCCGACACCGGTGTCCCGGGCCAGCGCGGCGAGCGGGATCTGGTCCTCGACATGAAGCCTGAGGATTTGCCAGCGCTCGGCCGCGTCCATGACCTACACGGCGCTTCTCGACTGCCTTGGTTGCACCATTGGGGCGCTGTTGCGGTTCAGAGCACGGTAGATGGTGGCGCGGCTGACGCCCAGCACCGCACCGATCTGCGCCACCGTCATCTCGTTCTGCTCATACATCCGCCTCGCCGCCTTGACCTGATCCGGCGACAGGGCGGGCGGTCGCCCGCCTTTGCGGCCACGGGCCCGGGCGGCGGCCAGTCCTGCGTGGGTGCGCTCACGGATCAGGTCGCGCTCGAACTCGGCCAACGCGGCGAAGACATGGAACACCAGCCGCCCACCCGAGGAGGTGGTGTCGATCGTCTCCTGCAGGGAGCGGAACCCCACGCCGCGCTCGGACAGGATCTGCAGCTGGTCGATGAGGTGCCGGATTGAGCGACCCAGCCGGTCCAGCCGCCACACCACCAGCGTGTCCCCCGGGCGCAGCTGGTCCATCAGCTTCTCCAGCTCGGGCCGGTGGTCCAGGGAGCCCGAGATCGTGTCGACGAAGACCCGGTAGCACCCGGCGGCGGTGAGCGCATCGATCTGCAGTGCGGCGTCTTGATCGGTCGTCGACACACGCGCATAGCCCAGCAGATGCCCCATGGCGTTGACTGTAGCGATACTCATCCAGCACGGGAAGTATCGAGCCATAGAATCCGGCACTGAGTTTCGTTACAAACGCTATGGATCGAGAACCGCGAAGTGTCAAGCATCCTGAGGAGTACGGCAGCCCTCGTCGTCGTTGTAGCGGAATCGTTCGTTTACGGGACGACAGGCCGTCCCATATGACGCACCGTCACCGGACAACCCTTCTCGGGCGGTCTTGCGAACATTCGGGCGTGGGTTTCCGCCGATGACCTGCACCGCCTCCGCAACGGGTTCCTCCTACGGGACGGACAACTGGACCGACCGCAACCGCTGCGAGGGCGGACCACTGAGCGTTAGGGGGTCCCGTCCGGCTCCGATGCCCTCTCCAGGCTTCGGACCGCTGCCAGGCGGTGGAGCTCAGACCGTCGGATGAGGAGTGCGGCAACGGGCGCCCGCGATCGCGCTGGCGGCGTGATGATTGGTCGTCATTCGCGCCCTTTGGTTCCTTCGCGCACCATCCGACGATGTTCGCCGCGGCCGGCGGCGTGCCCGCGTTGCGGGCGGAGTCGTTCAGTCGCGAGCGATGCGAAGGGCGACCCAGAGCGCGCACCTTCGGCAGATGTAGGCCGGTTCGCTCCCGAGTGCGTGGAGCGACCTTCGTGGCCGCTGGCGGCCGCAGCACGAGCATCGTTGCTGGGTGTCATCGGCCATGTCGCGATGGTGCCACGGGCCGGTGACCTTCGCGGGTCACAGGTAGCGGCAGACGTCCTCGGGGGAGCATGTGGCCGGGTCGCCGGTGGTGGCGTGCTCGCGCAGGATGGCGATCGTGGTGCGTAGCTGCGCGAGCTCGGCGAGCTGCCGGTCGATGACCGCGAGGCGGGTGTCGAGCAGGTCGGTGACGTGCTGGCAGGGGGCCTGGCCCCGGTCTCGGATGGCCAGCACCTGGCCGATCTGGGCCAGGGTCAGCCCGGCGGCTTGGCCCCGGCGGATGAAGTGCAGCCGGTCGAGCACCTCGGGGCCGTAGTCCCGGTACCCCGCCGGGCTGCGGTCGGGGTCGGGGAGGAGTCCGACGTCCTCGTAGTACCGCAGGGTCTTAGCTGTCGTGCCCGACGCCTGAGCCACCTCACCGATCCGCATGCCACTCATTCTGCCTTGACCTTCCAGTGCACTGGAAGGTCGATCCTGGTCCTGAGGCGCGGCAACAAGGGAGGACTTATGACGGCAACGGACAAGGGCAGGTCGTATGACCTGGCAGTGATCGGGTCCGGTGGGGCGGCGTTCGCGGCCGCGATCCGCGCCACCACCCTGGGCAAGCGGGTGGTGATGATCGAGCGCGGCACCATCGGCGGTACCTGCGTGAACACCGGGTGTGTGCCCTCCAAAGCCCTGCTCGCGGCCGCCGAGGCCCGCCACGTCACACTCGACGCCGCCCGGTTCCCCGGTCTGCCACTCCCCGACGCCCCACCGGTCGACATGCCCGCCATGGTCGCCGGCAAGGACAAGCTCGTCGGATCGCTGCGCAGCGAGAAGTACGCGGCCCTGGCCGCCGAGTACGGGTGGGCCCTCCACCCCGGCGAGGCCACCTTCGTCGGCACACCGACTGAGCCGGCACTCCGCGTGACCGGCCCGGACGGCACGGCGGAAACCGTCCGGGCCGCGCACCACCTCATCGCTACCGGCTCCACGCCCTGGGCGCCGCCGGTCCCCGGCCTGCAGGAGGCCGGTTATCTGACCTCGACGACCGCGATGGAGCTGGACCACGTCCCGGAGTCGCTGCTGGTCATCGGCGGCGGCTACGTCGCCATGGAGCAGGCCCAGCTCTTCTCCCGCCTCGGTGCCCAGGTCACCATGCTCGTCCGCTCACGGCTGGCCTCCCACGAGGAACCCGAGGCCGCCACCGCCCTGGAAGAAATCCTCGCCGACGAAGGCATCGAGATCATCCGCGGCGCGGTGCCCACCGCGGTGCGCCGCGACCCGGCCACCGGCGAGGTCACGGTCACCGCCACCACCGCCGACGGCTCACACGAGCTCCGCGCGGCCGAGCTCCTCGTTGCCACCGGCCGCCGCCCGGTCACCGGCACGCTCGGCCTCGACACCATCGGCGTGCGCGCCGGCAAGCGCGGCGAGGTCATCATCGACAGCCACCTGCGCACCACGAACCCGCGGATCTGGGCCGCGGGTGACGTCACCGCCCACCCGCAGTTCGTGTACGTCGCCGCGGCCCACGGCGCCCTGGTCGCCGACAACGCCCTCACCGGAGCCGGCCGGGAGGTCGACTACCGCCACCTGCCCCGGGTCGTGTTCACCAGCCCCGCCCTGGCCTCCGTCGGAATGACCGACCAGCAGGCCCGCACTGCCGGGATCCGCTGCGACAGCCGCGCCCTGCCCCTGGCGCACGTCCCGCGCGCCATCGTCAACCGTGACACCCGCGGGCTCATCAAGATCGTCACCGACGCCGACACCGGCCGCATCATCGGCATCACCGCCCTCGCCCAGGACGCCGGTGACCTCGCCGCCGCCGGCGTCTACATCCTCGAGGCCGGCATGACCACCGACCAGGTCGCCAACCTCTGGAGCCCCTACCTGACCATGGCCGAAGGCCTCAAACTCACCGCCCAAACCTTCACCACCGACATCACCAAACTCTCCTGCTGCGCAGCATGAACCCGCACAGGGATCCCTATACCGGAGCGTCGAGCCTGGCGACCTCTCTCGTTCGCTTTGGCTCCGTCAGAGACCGAACGCTCCTCCGCTGACGAGGATGACGATGCCGAGGCCGATCAGGACGATGGGGAACAGGATGTGTTCCCAGCGCTCGAGGACTTCAGCGATCGGCGGCCGGGTGGCAACGAACTTGGCGACTACGACCAGGACCGCGACGAGCGCGAGGAAGACGAGGCAGTAGGCGACCACTGCGATGGGTTCCACGCTGAGGAAGACGGGGACATAGACGCCGATGTTGTCTCCGCCGTTGGCGAAGGTGACTCCTGCGACGGTCCACGCGCTGACCTTCGTGCCCGTGACCTTGGCGTCATCGTCGTCATCGTCTCCGCGCCAGGCTTGCCATGCAGCCCAGAGACCGAGGGCCAGGGGGATGAGCCCGAAGTACGGGATAGCTGCTGAGGGCAGGAATGCTCCGGCTCCGATAGTCACCAGCACAGCGGCACCGAGGATGCAGGCGAACCCCACGTACTGGCCGACCAAGATGCGGGTGGTCGTCCCGCGTTGGCCCGCGCCGCGGGCGAAGAACAAGGAGAGCACGATGATGTCGTCGATGTTGGTCGCGATGAACAGGCCGATTGCCTGCAGGACCGCAGCCAGGATCACGCGCCCGCCTCTGCTGCGTCGCATCCGTGCACCGAGCAGGCAGGATCGATGCACGGGGCGTTCTCGTCAACCGCGAGGGTGACGTCAACCAGGGCGGTCAGCGCCTGCGTCAGGTGGGGATCGGCGATCTCGTAGCGCGTCTTGCGGCCCTCGGGTTCGGCAGCAACGATGCCGCAGTCGCGCAGGCACGCCAGATGATTGGACACGTTGGAGCGTGTGAGGTCCAGATCGCGGGCCAGCTCTGCCGGGTAGGCCGGCCGGTCGAGCAGCGTCAGGATGATCCGGGACCTGGTCGGGTCGGCCAGCGCGCGGCCCAACCGGTTCATCACGTCCAGGCGAGAAGCAATGGTCAGCATGCGCTGAACTATACAGCGAGGACTGAAGTGGTTTTACGCAGCCCGGAGTCGCTAAGCGTGCGAACGAGGCTGTGTCAGTTGGGGATCGACCCACGGGACGATTCGCCCGATCATCAGGGAACTCACGAAGCGGCGACAGAACCCCGCCACATAACGGCCAAGGCCACACCCAACTGCCTGCACGCAGGCAGCGACGTGTCACAAAGGCAGCTACGTGACCCTGGCGGCGCAGCCGGCAACGAAAGCCACCGCCCTCGATTTGAAGCGCCCCCGACACGTGTGACAGAATCGTCAGGTTGCTCCGCGGCGGTCACGCCGTGGTGCCCCCAGGCGGACCAGTCGTCAGCCGGGCCCTACCACGAACGATTTTCTCGATCGTGTGCGGCCCTGATAGGCGCGACACGCCCGACCGCGGGGGTCGGAGCAGCCGTATCCGACGAACAGAAGGAATACCAGTGGCGGGACAGAAGATCCGGATCCGACTCCGGGCCTACGACCACGAGGTCATCGACTCCTCGGCGAAGAAGATCGTCGACACGGTGACCCGCACCGGTGCCAAGGTGGCCGGCCCCGTGCCGTTGCCCACCGAGAAGAACGTGTTCTGCGTGATCCGTTCTCCGCACAAGTACAAAGACAGCCGCGAGCACTTCGAGATGCGTACGCACAAGCGGCTGATCGACATTCTCGACCCCACGCCGAAGACCGTCGACTCGCTGATGCGGCTCGACCTGCCGGCCGGTGTCGACATCGAGATCAAGCTCCCCTGAGGTCGCCGAACATGTCTAACGATCGTAAAATCAAGGGCCTGCTGGGCACCAAGCTCGGCATGACCCAGACCTGGGACGACAACAACGTCGTCGTTCCGGTCACCGTCATTCAGGCCGGACCCTGTGTCGTCACCCAGGTCCGTTCCCCCGAGAAAGACGGCTACGCGGCCGTCCAGCTCGGCTTCGGGGCGATCAAGCCCACCAAGGTGACCAAGCCCGCAGCGGGCCACTTCGATGCGGCCGGGGTCACCCCGCGCAAGCATCTGGTCGAACTGCGCACCGCTGACGCCAGCGAGTACACGCTGGGCCAGGAGCTGCTGGCCGACGTGTTCGCCGCGGCCGACGTGGTCGACGTCACCGGCGTCAGCAAGGGCAAGGGCACCGCGGGCGTCATGAAGCGGCACGGCTTCCACGGCCTGCGCGCCAGCCACGGTGTGCACCGCAAGCACCGCTCGCCCGGTTCCATCGGCGGCTCGTCCACCCCTTCGAAGGTGTTCAAGGGCATGCGCATGGCCGGCCGCATGGGTGTCGAGAAGGTCACCGTCCAGAACCTCACCGTCCACGCCGTCGACGCCGAGCGCGGGCTGATCCTGGTCAAGGGCTCCGTGCCCGGCCCCAAGGGTTCGCTCGTCGTGCTGCGCACGGCCGCCAAGAAGGGTGCCGCCGAATGAGCGAGAGCCAAACCGTCAAGGTGCTGGGCTCGAAGGCCAGCGCCGATCTGCCCGCCGCCTACTTCGACGTGCAGACCAACGTGCCGCTGATCCACCAGGTCGTGGTGGCCCAGCAGGCCGCCGCCCGCCAGGGCACGCACGCCACCAAGACTCGGGGCGAGGTCTCCGGCGGTGGCGCCAAGCCGTGGCGCCAGAAGGGCACCGGACGCGCCCGCCAGGGTTCGCGCCGCGCCCCGCAGTGGACCGGTGGTGGCGTCGTGCACGGCCCGCAACCGCGTGACTACAGCCAGCGCACGCCCAAGAAGATGATCGTGGCCGCCCTGCGCGGTTCGCTGTCTGACCGGGCCCGCAACGGCAACGTGCACGTGATCGACTCGATCGTGACCGGCGAGACCCCGAGCACCAAGGCCGCCCTCAAGGCGCTGGCCGAGGTCGGCGGCGCCAAGATCCTGGTCGTGCTGAGCCGTGACGAGGACGTGGCGTGGCTGAGCCTGCGCAACGTCGCCTCGGTGCACGCGCTGGCCGTCGACCAACTGAACGCCTACGACGTGCTGAACTCCGACGACGTCGTGTTCACCACCGCCGCGCTGGCCGACTTCACCGGTTCGGCCGCCGAGCTGACTGAGGAGGCCGCGAAGTGAGCGACCACAAGATCCGCGACCACCGCGACATTCTGCTCGCGCCCGTGGTCTCCGAGAAGAGCTACGGCCTTCTGGACGAGAACAAGTACACGTTCCTGGTCGCCACCAGCGCGAACAAGACTGAGATCAAGATCGCCGTCGAGGCCGTCTTCGACGTCAAGGTCACGAACGTGAACACCATCAACAGAGCGGGCAAGAAGCGCCGCACGCGGGCCGGCTGGGGCAAGCGCCCCGACACCAAGCGGGCCATCGTGACGGTGGCCGACGGCCAGCGCATCGACATCTTCGGCTCGGCCGGCGTCTGAGCGACGAGGAGACACTTTCATGGCTATTCGCAAGTACAAGCCGACCACCCCGGGCCGTCGCGGCTCGAGCGTGAGCGACTTCTCCGAGGTCACCCGCTCGACCCCCGAGAAGTCGCTGGTGGTGGCCAAGCCGAAAACCGGCGGACGCAACAACTCCGGTCGCATCACCACCCGCCACATCGGCGGCGGCCACAAGCAGGCCTACCGGCTGATCGACTTCAAGCGTTACGACAAGGACGGCGTGCCGGCCAAGGTCGCGCACATCGAGTACGACCCGAACCGCACCGCCCGCATCGCGCTGCTGCACTTCGCCGACGGCGAGAAGCGCTACATCATCGCCCCCAACGGCCTCAACCAGGGTGCCGCTGTCGAGGCCGGTGAAGGCGCCGACATCAAGCCCGGCAACAACCTGCCGCTGCGCAACATCCCGGTCGGCACCACGGTGCACGCCGTGGAGCTCCGCCCCGGTGGCGGCGCCAAGATGGGCCGCAGCGCCGGTGCCCGCATTCAGCTGGTCGCCCGCGAGGGCAAGATGGCCACCCTGCGGTTGCCGTCCGGCGAAATGCGCATGGTGGACGTCCGCTGCCGCGCGACCGTCGGTGAGGTCGGCAACGCCGAGCAGAGCAACATCAACTGGGGCAAGGCCGGCCGCAACCGGTGGAAGGGCATTCGCCCGACCGTCCGCGGCGTGGTGATGAACCCCGTCGACCACCCGCACGGTGGTGGCGAGGGTCGCACCTCGGGTGGCCGTCACCCGGTGACGCCGTGGGGCAAGCCCGAGGGCCGCACCCGCGACAAGAACAAGGCGAGTTCTCGCCTGATCATTCGTCGGCGCAAGTCCGGCAAGAAGCGCTGATTGGAACAGGTGAGATAACAAGATGCCACGCAGCCTGAAGAAGGGTCCCTTCGTCGACGACCACCTCGCCAAGAAGGTCGAGGTGCAGAACACCAAGGGCACCAAGCAGGTGATCAAGACCTGGTCACGCCGGTCGATGATCATTCCCGACATGATCGGCCACACCATCGCGGTGCACGACGGTCGCAAGCATGTGCCGGTCTTCGTCACCGAGTCGATGATCGGTCACAAGCTGGGCGAGTTCGCCCCCACCCGCACGTACCGCGGGCACATCAAAGAAGACAAGAAGTCGCGCCGCCGCTGAGCGAGCGAGAAAAGGAAAGAGTTATGAGCAACAAGGAGAACCGCCCCACGCGGCGTTCCCGCCTGCTCGGCGACCGTCCTGGCTCGTACGCCATCGCGCGTGGAGTCCGGATGTCGCCGACCAAGGTTCGCCGGGTCGTCGACCTGGTTCGCGGCATGCCGGTGACGGACGCCCTGACGGTGCTGAAGTTCGCCCCGCAGGCCGCCAGCGAGCCGGTCTACAAGGTGGTCGCGTCCGCTTCGGCGAACGCCGCCGCCACCGAAGACCTGCGCGCCGATGAGCTGTACATCAGCCAGGCCTTCGTGGACGAGGGCATGACGCTGCGCCGCATTCGCCCGCGGGCGAAGGGTTCGGCCAGCCGGATCCTCAAGCGGGGCGCCCACATCACCGTCGTCGTCGAACCGAAGGAGGCCTGAGCATGGGTCAGAAGATCAACCCGAACGGCTTCCGGCTCGGCATCACTACCGATCACAAGACCCGGTGGTACGCCGACAAGGGCTACGCCGAGTACGTGGCCGAGGACGTGAAGGTCCGCAAGTACCTGCACAAGACGCTCGAGCGCGCCGGCATCAGCTCGGTCGAGATCGAGCGCCGCAGCGAGCGGGTCACGATCTTCCTGTACGCCGCGCGTCCGGGCATCGTCATCGGCCGTAACGGCGCCGAGGCCGAGCGCGTGCGGGCCGAGCTCGAGAAGCTCACCGGCAAGCAGGTGCAGCTGAACATTCTCGAGGTGAAGAACCCCGAGATCGACGCCCAGCTGGTCGCCCAGGGCATCGCCGAGCAGCTGAGCGCCCGCGTGGCGTTCCGCCGCGCGATGCGCAAGGCCCAGCAGACCGCCATGCGCTCGGGTGCCACCGGCATCAAGATCAAGTGCTCCGGCCGTCTGGGCGGCGCCGAGATGAGCCGGTCGGAGTTCTACCGCGAGGGCCGCGTGCCGCTGCACACCCTGCGCGCCGACATCGACTACGGCTTCTTCGAGGCCAAGACCACCTTCGGCCGCATCGGCGTGAAGGTCTGGATCTACAAGGGCGACGTGTCGGGCAACCGCGCCGAGCGCGCCGCCCAGCGTGCCGCCCGGGCCACCGCCGGCGGCCAGCGCCGTCCGGCCCGTGGGCCGCGTCGCGACGACCGTGGTGGCCGTGACAACCGTCCGGAGCGTGGCGGACGCCGCCGCGCCGAGGCCGCCGAGGCCCCCGCGGCCGAAGGCGTGGCAGAGAATGCAGGAGCCTGAGCATGTTGATTCCCCGTAGGGTCAAGCACCGCAAGCAGCACCACCCCAAGCGGGACGGTGCGGCCAAGGGCGGTACCAAGCTGGCGTTCGGCGATTACGGCATCCAGGCCCTGGAGTCCTCGTACCTGACCAACCGTCAGATCGAGAGCGCTCGTATCGCCATGACCCGGCACATCAAGCGTGGCGGCAAGGTGTGGATCAACGTCTACCCCGACCGTCCGCTGACCAAGAAGCCGGCCGAGACCCGCATGGGTTCCGGCAAGGGTTCCCCCGAATGGTGGGTGGCCAACGTCAAGCCCGGCCGCGTGCTGTTCGAACTCTCCGGCGTCGGCGAGGACGTGGCCCGCGAGGCCATGCGGCTGGCGATCCACAAGCTGCCCTTCAAGGCACGCTTCATCAAGCGGGAAGCAGGTGACATCTGATGGCGACCACCACTGCCAGCGACCTGCGCGGCCTCAGCCGCGACGAGCTCAACGCCAAGGTCAAGGAGTACAAGGAGGAGCTGTTCAACCTCCGCTTCGCCGCCGCCACCGGTCAGCTCGAGTCGCACGGCCGGCTGCGCGAGGTCCGCAAAGACATCGCGCGGGTCTACACCGTGCTGCAGGAGCGCAACCTCGGCATCGTGCCCGATCCCGATCAGGACAAGTGAGAGCAATGAGTGAAAGCAAGCACGCTGAGCCGACTCGGCAGGCTGCCCGCAAGGTGCGTGAGGGCGTCGTCGTGTCCGACAAGATGGACAAGACGGTCGTCGTTGCGGTCGAGCAGCGGGTCAAGCATCCGCTGTACGGCAAGGTCATGACCAAGACCGAGCGGCTGAAGGCGCACGACGAGGCGAACGACGCCGGCGTCGGCGACCGCGTCCGGGTGATGGAGACTCGTCCGACCTCAGCCACCAAGCGCTGGCGTCTGGTCGAGATCCTCGAGAAGGCCAAGTGAGCGAGGTGCCTGAAATGAAAATTGAGCACGAGCGCAGCGAGTTCCAGCCACACCGGCGAGGTGAGAAATGATCCAGCAGGAGACGCGACTCAAGGTCGCCGACAACACGGGTGCGAAGGAGCTGCTCTGCATCCGCGTGCTCGGTGGGTCCAAGCGGCGCTACGCCGGCCTGGGCGACAAGATCGTCGCCACGGTGAAGGACGCTATTCCGGGCGGAAACGTGAAGAAGGGCGAGGTGGTCAAGGCCGTCATCGTCCGTACGGTGAAAGAGACCCGTCGTCCCGACGGCTCCTACATCAAGTTCGATGAGAACGCCGCCGTGATTCTGAAGGGCGACGGAGAGCCTCGCGGCACCCGCATCTTCGGTCCGGTCGGCCGTGAACTGCGCGAGAAGAAGTACATGCGCATCGTCTCGCTCGCGCCGGAGGTGCTGTGACATGGCGAATTCGTTGCATGTGAAGAAGGGTGACCGGGTCAAGGTCATCGCCGGTAAAGACAAGGGCCTGGTCGGCGACATCATCGAGGTGCTGCCCGAGCAGGGCCGGGTGATCGTCGAGGGTGTGAACGTCGTCAAGAAGCACACCCCCGATCGTTCGCAGCAGACCGGCGGCAAGAACAAGGGCGGGATCATCACCACTGAAGCCCCCATTGACGCGTCCAACGTGCAGTTGGTCGTGAAGGTGGACGGCAAAGAGGTCGTGACCCGCGTCGGTTACGAGCGCCGTGACGTCACCAAGCGTCGTCCGGACGGCTCCGAGTACGAGACCACCCGCAGCGTGCGCATCGCCCGCAAGACCGGGAAGGAAATCTGATGACCACCGCCACCGCAGAGAAGACCCTGCCGCGGCTGAAGCAGAAGTATCGCGAAGAGATCGCGCCGGCACTGCACGAGCAGTTCGGCTACGACAACGTGATGCAGATCCCCGGCCTGACCAAGATCGTGGTCAACATGGGTGTCGGCGACGCCGCTCGCGACAGCAAGGTGATCGACGGCGCCGTGCGCGACATGACCCAGATCACGGGTCAGAAGCCGCAGGTGACCAAGGCCCGCAAGTCGATCGCGCAGTTCAAGCTGCGCGAGGGCATGCCGATCGGCTGCCACGTCACCCTGCGCGGTGACCGCATGTGGGAGTTCGCCGACCGGCTGCTCACCCTGGCGCTGCCCCGCATCCGCGACTTCCGCGGCCTGTCGGCCCGCCAGTTCGACGGCCAGGGCAACTACACCTTCGGCCTCACCGAGCAGGTCATGTTCCACGAGATCGATCAAGACCGCATCGATCGCACCCGGGGCATGGACATCACCTTCGTCACCTCGGCCACCACCGACGACGAGGGCCGCGCGCTGCTGCGCGCACTGGGCTTCCCGTTCAAGGCGCCCGAGAACGATCCGAAGAAGGCCGTCGTCAAGAAGCGGCGTCCGCAGGGTGCTTCCAAGAGCGCCCAGAAGAAGTCCCTGAAGAGAGGCTGACCCAATGGCAAAGACTGCGCTGAAGGTGAAGCAGGCCCGCAAGCCGAAGTTCGCCGTCCGGGCCTACACCCGCTGCAGCAAGTGCGGCCGGCCCAAGGCCGTCTACCGCAAGTTCGGCCTGTGCCGGGTCTGCCTGCGTGAGCTCGCGCACGCCGGCCAGCTGCCCGGTGTGACCAAATCGTCCTGGTGACATTCCAGAACTCATAACCCGTACAGGTCAGGCGCCCACGCAACGGCGACCTGAAACCGTCCGAGAAAGAAGAACAAGTCATGACCATGACTGACCCGATCGCAGACATGCTGACGCGTCTGCGCAACGCCAATCAGGCGTACCACGACTCGACGTCGATGCCGCACAGCAAGATCAAGGTGGGTATCGCCGAGATTCTCAAGCAGCAGGGCTACATCAGCGGCTTCGAGGTCAAAGAGCCCGCCGAGGGCGAGGTCGGCAAGACGCTGACCATCACGCTCAAGTACGGCAGCAACCGCGAGCGTTCGATCGCCGGTGTGCGGCGCATCAGCAAGCCCGGCCTGCGCGTGTACGCCAAGTCGACCGGCCTGCCCAAGGTGCTCGGGGGCCTCGGCATCGCGATCATCTCGACGTCGCAGGGCCTGCTCACCGACTCCGAAGCCAACTCCAAGTCCGTGGGCGGCGAAGTGCTCGCCTACGTGTGGTGAGAAAGGGGAACTGACATGTCGCGAATTGGCAGGCTCCCGATCGCCATCCCGGCGGGCGTGGACGTGAAGCTGAACGGCCAGCAGGTCGAGGTGAAGGGCCCCAAGGGCACCCTGAACCACACCGTGGCCGAACCCATCAAGGTCGGCCGCAACGACGCCGGCGAGATCGAGGTCACCCGGCCCGACGACGAGCGGGTCAGCCGCTCGTTGCACGGCCTGACCCGCACCCTGGTGAACAACATGGTGGTCGGCGTCACCGCCGGTTACGAGAAGAAGCTCGAGATCGTCGGCGTCGGCTACCGCGTGATCAGCAAAAGCCCGACTCAGCTCGAGTTCAACCTCGGGTTCAGCCACCCGGTCGTGGTGAACGCCCCCGAGGGCATCACCTTCTCGGTCGAGAGGCCCACCGCGTTCACCGTCTACGGCATCGACAAGCAGGCCGTCGGCGAGGTTGCGGCGAACATCCGCAAGATCCGCAAGCCGGAGCCCTACAAGGGCAAGGGCGTGCGCTACGCCGGCGAGCGGGTTCGCCGCAAGGTTGGAAAGGCTGGTAAGTGATGGCTATCTCGCTGTCGAACAACAAGGGCACGGCCGACAAGACCGCAGCGCGGCTGCGTCGTCAGGCCCGTGGCCGCAAGAAGATCGCGGGCAGCCCCGATCGTCCCCGCCTGGTGGTCACCCGCTCGGCGCGGCACCTGTTCGTTCAGGTGATCGACGACACGGTCGGCACGACCCTGGCCTCGGCCTCGACCATGGAGGCGGACGTCCGCAAGGCCACCGGCGACAAGACCGAGGTGGCCAAGAAGGTCGGCACGCTGATCGCCGATCGCGCCAAGGCCGCTGGCGTCGACCAGGTCGTGTTCGACCGGGCCGGCAACAAGTACCACGGACGGATCGCCGCGCTGGCCGACAGCGCCCGCGAAGCCGGCCTGGGATTCTGACGGAACTCGAAAGGTAGATAGACGATGAATGGAAACCAGCGCCGCGGAGGCGGTGCCGCTGGTGGCGAGCGTCGTGGCCGCGAGGACCGTCGGGGCAACGCCGCAGCCGGGCAAGAGAAGAGCCAGTACCTCGAGCGCGTCGTGGCCATCAACCGGGTGGCCAAGGTCGTGCAGGGTGGTCGTCGGTTCAGCTTCACCGCTCTGGTAGTGGTGGGCGATGGCGACGGCACCGTGGGCGTCGGCTACGGCAAGGCCCGTGAGGTGCCCGCCGCGATCGCCAAGGGCGTCGAAGAGGCCAAGAAGGCGTTCTTCCGCGTGCCCCGCATTCAGGGCACGATCCCGCACCCCGTGCAGGGCGAGAAGGCGGCCGGCGTGGTCATGCTGCGTCCGGCTTCGCCGGGTACCGGCGTCATCGCCGGCGGCTCGGCCCGTGCGGTGCTCGAATGCGCCGGCGTGCACGACGTGCTCGCCAAGTCGCTGGGCTCTGACAACGCGATCAACGTGGTGCATGCCACCGTGGCCGCGCTGAAGAGCCTCGAAGAGCCCGAGCAGGTTGCGAAGCGTCGTGGGCTGTCGGTGGAAGACGTCACCCCGGCCGCGCTGCTGCGCGCTCGTGAGGAGGCGACGCACTGATGACCACGTTCAAGGTGACCCAGGTCAAGTCCGGCGTGGGTCGTAAGCAGAACCAGCGCGAGACCCTGCGGTCGCTCGGTCTCAAGCGCATCGGTGACTCGGTGGTGATCGAAGACCGTCCCGAGCTCGTCGGAATGGCCAAGGCGATTCCGCACCTGGTGACCGTCGAGGAGGTCAACTGACATGGCAGCACTGAAACTGCACCACCTGCGCCCGGCCCCGGGCGCGAAGACCGACAAGGTTCGGGTGGGTCGTGGTGAGGGCGGCAAGCGCGGCAAGACCGCCGGCCGTGGCACCAAGGGCACCGGAGCGCGCAAGAACACGCCCGAGAACTTCGAGGGCGGGCAGATGCCGCTGCACATGCGGCTGCCCAAGCTGCGTGGCTTCAAGAACCCGTTCCGGGTCGAGTACCAGGTGGTCAACGTCGCCAAGCTGGCGGAACTGTTCCCCGAGGGTGGCGAGGTCGGCGTCGACGACCTGGTCGCCAAGGGCGCGGTCCGCGACGGCCAGTTGGTCAAGGTGCTCGGCAACGGCGAGCTCTCCGTGGCCCTCACTGTGACCGCGAACGCGTTCTCGGCCTCGGCCAAGAGCAAGATCGAGGCCGCGGGCGGCACCGCCACCCAGCTCTGATCGCAGAACGCTCGAACGGGACGACCTCCGGGTCGTCCCGTTTGTTGTGCGTGGTCGTGGGAGGGGAGCCGTCCGGGGTGAACGGGGGTTCGGCGATCTCGAGATCGCTGGGGACTTTCGGGAAGTGCCCGATGATTTCATGTTGCAGCCCGAGATCCTTTCGCTCAGCTGAAAGCACGCAGCGATCTCGAGATCGCCGTCTGGCACGAAGCAGGCTCGGGACGAAAGCGGGACGGAGCTGACTTTCGTCCCCACCTTCCTGGGACGAAAGTCAGCTCCGTCCCGCTTGGGTGGCGCGAGTTGGGGACGGTTCCCATCTCGCGCCAAGGATGTCTGGACGCACACCGCCGGGGTCACCCTGCGCCAGCAGACGATCGACGCCGCCGCTATTCTGAACTGAACCCACAAAGGACACCCCCATGGCCTCCGCCCAGTTGCACCAGGCAGCACTCGACGAGATCGGGCAAGAGATCGTCGACGGACGGCACCCGGTCGGCTCGGTGCTCACCCTGGCCGACCTCGAGCGGCGCTTCATGGTGTCGCGCACGGTCGCTCGCGAGATCATGCGCATTCTGGAGTCGCTGGGCATGGTGCGCTCGCGCCGTCGGGTGGGCATCACGATTCGTTCCCGCACCAACTGGAACGTGCTCGACCCACTGGTGGTGCGCTGGCGGCTGCGCGGCGCCGAACACGACCGGGTGCTGCTCGACGTCACCGAACTGCGAGCGTCCCTGCAGCCGATGGCGGCCGAACTGGCGGCCCGCAACGCCACGCCCGAGCAGCGGCAGCGGCTGATCGAACTGGCCGACGAGATCGTGCGCACCAGCCGGCAGGCAGACCGGGGCGCCACCGCTGAGGCAGAACTCGACTTCAACACGCTGCTGCTGCGAGCCACCGCCAACGAACTGTTCGCCGGGTTCTCAGGCATGGTGCGGCTGGTGCAGCGCCTTGACCCGAAGGTGAGCGTCGAGCCGGGCTTGGTGTGGGCCGAGCGCTACCGGCGCATCGCGGGGGCGATCGCCGCCGGTGACGGCGAAACGGCGCGCATCGCGTCCAGGGCCCAGGTGGCTCAGGGTCTGGCCGCCATGGCCGCCCGGGTTGGGCCGCGCCCGTCGCTGGCCGAGGCGCCGAGCACCGACGACTGGTCGGTTTAGTGGCACCCCTGAGGGCGCGCGAAAAGCCGACGCCGAGAACTTGGTAGAGTTTCCCAGGTTGTGCGCGGTTCTCGCGTGCGAGCACCACATGTGAGGAGTACTGGTCGGATGCTGTCGGCCTTCGTCAACGCGCTGAGAACGCCAGACCTGCGCCGCAAGATCCTGTTCACCATCGCGATCCTGGCGATCTTCCGGCTCGGCTCGGTGATCCCCACGCCCAACGTGAACATGGTCAACGTGAACGCGTGCCGGCTCGAGGCGACCACCGGCAGCAACGCGGGGTTGTACTCGATGATCAACCTGTTCTCGGGTGGTGCCCTGCTGCAGCTGGCCATCTTCGCGCTGGGCATCATGCCCTACATCACCGCCAGCATCATTCTGCAGTTGCTCACCGTGGTGATTCCCCGGCTCGAGACGCTGAAGAAAGAGGGCGCAGCCGGCACCGCCAAGATCACCCAGTACACCCGCTACCTCACGCTGGTGCTGGCCGTGCTGAACGCCACCGCGTTCGTGACGCTGGCGGTCAACGGCCAGCTGTTCCAGGGCTGCACCCGCGACCTCGTGTACGACAAGGGCATCTTCGCGATCTCGGTGATGGTGCTCACCATGACCGCGGGCACGTCGCTGATCATGTGGATGGGTGAGCTGATCACCGA
Source organism: Micropruina glycogenica (assembly GCF_900289045.1). Lineage (GTDB taxonomy): Bacteria > Actinomycetota > Actinomycetes > Propionibacteriales > Propionibacteriaceae > Micropruina > Micropruina glycogenica. The sequence continues at coordinate 2,068,337 of NZ_LT985188.1, read as the reverse complement.
ACGCGGCATCGGCAACGGCATGTCGGTGATGATCTTCACCCAGATCGCCGCCCAGTTCCCCGCCTCGCTGTGGGCCATCAAAGAGAGCCGCGAGGGCGCGGCCGGCTGGCTGGCCTTCGCCACCGTGCTGGCCATCGGCCTGCTGGTCATGCTGGGCGTCATCTTCATCGAGCAGGCGCAGCGCCGCATTCCGGTGCAGTACGCCAAACGCATGGTCGGCCGGCGACTGTTCGGCGGCACCACCACCTACATTCCGATGAAGGTGAACCAGGCCGGCGTCATTCCGGTGATCTTCGCCAGCTCGATGCTGTACCTGCCCGTGCTGTACGCCCAGTTCCAGCCCGACAACCCGGTGTCGTCGTGGATTCAGACCCACCTGGTGCGCGGCACCGGCTGGTGGTACAACTCCATCTTCTTCGTGCTGATCATCGCCTTCACCTACTTCTACGTGGCGATCACCTTCAACCCCGAAGAGGTCGCCGACAACATGAAGAAGTACGGCGGCTTCATTCCGGGCATCCGCGCCGGTAAGCCGACCGAGGAGTACCTGGCCTACGTGCTGTCGCGTCTGACCGCTCCCGGCTCGCTGTACCTGGCCGTCATTTCGCTGATTCCCGCGATCGCGTTCATATTTTTCAATGCACAGAACAACTTCCCCTTCGGTGGCACTAGCATCCTGATCGTGGTCGGAGTTGGCCTTGACACGGTCAAACAGATCGAGAGCCAGCTTCAGCAACGCAACTACGAAGGATTCCTGCGGTAACTCACGGGCGAGGGGCTCGAATGCGACTGTTGATCATGGGCCCGCCCGGCGCGGGCAAGGGAACCCAGGCCGCCATCATCGGCGAGCACTACGGCATTCCCGCGATCTCCACCGGCAACATCTTTCGGCTGGCGATCACCAATCGCACCAAGCTCGGTGAGCGCATCAAGCGCATCATCGCCGATGGGGGCTACGTGCCCGACAGCCTCAGCGTCCAGGTGGTCGTCGATCGGCTCAAAGAAGAAGATGCCAAGGGCGGCTGGTTGCTGGACGGATTTCCGCGCACCCTCGGTCAGGTCCAGGCGTTGGACGAGGAACTGGACGCGCACGGCTTCACGCTCAAGGCGGTCGTCTCACTGACCGCCGACGAGGATGCGATCGTCGACCGCATGCTGAAGCGCGCCGAGATCGAGGGCCGTCCGGACGACAACGAAGAGACCATCCGCCACCGGATGGAGGTCTACCACGAGCAGACCGACCCGCTGCTGGACGTGTACCGCACGCGCGGCCTCCTGATCGAGGTGGACGGCATGGGCACCGTGGACGAGGTGTCGCAGCGCGTGCTGGGGGCGCTGGCCGAGCGCCTCGGGCGCTGACGCGTGGCCGTCGGTATTGAGATCAAGAAGCCCGAGCAGATCCTCGTCATGAGGCGTGCCGGGCTCGTTGTGGCGCGCACGCTCGCGGCGCTGCGCGACGTGGCCCGCGCCGGCCTGACCACCGGCGACCTCGATCGACTGGCCCGTGACCTGCTGGCCGAGCAGGGGGCCACCTCGTCGTTTCTGAACTACGGTGCGGGTTTCGGGGTGCCGCCGTTTCCGGCGGTGACCTGCATTTCGGTGAACGACGAGATCGTGCACGGCATCCCGGGCGAACGGGTACTGCAGCCCGGTGACCTGGTGTCGGTCGACTTCGGTGCGATCGTCGACGGCTGGCACGGCGACGCCGCGGTGAGCTTCGTGATCGGCGAGCCGCGACCCGACGACGCACAACTCAGCGAGGTGACCCGTCAGTCGATGTGGCAGGGCATCGCGGCGATGCGCATCGGTGGCCGCATCGGTGACATCTCGGCCGCCATCGAGGGCTACGTGAGGCGGCAGCCGCGACGCTACGGCGTCGTCCGCGAGTTCACCGGGCACGGCATCGGCTCGGCCATGCACCAAGACCCCGACGTGCCCAACTACGGCAAGCGCGGGCGCGGACCCTTGCTGGTGCAGGGCATGTGCCTGGCGATCGAGCCCATGCTCACCCTGGGCGGAGATTCCACCGTCACCCTCGACGACGACTGGACGGTGGCCACCCGCGACCGCAGCCGCGCCGCCCATTGGGAGAACACCGTGGCGATCACCCGCAACGGCTTGTGGGTGCTGACCGCTGAGGACGGCGGCGAGGCCGAGCTGACGGCGCTCGGCGCCAAGTTCGGGCCGCTGGGCGACTGACCGTCGTTGGTCGAGCTTATCGAGACCTCGCTCAGCGCGGCGTGAGGTGAACGCCGGCGATCATGCAGCGCACCGAGCCCCCCGCGTACTCGATGGTCGGCACGGTGAGCGGCAGCAGGGTCGCCGACTGTTCGATCACCGCTCGCTGCTCATCGGTCAGGGCCGCTGCGGCGCGCTGCGACAGGGCCAGTAGCCGTCCGGACGAGCCGGTCAGCTCGATGGTGTTACCGGCGAAGTCGGCGACCTGGCCGAAGGTCAGGTCGAGCACGGTGCGTCCGCTGTCGGCCAGTCGCCGGGCCACCTCGTCGCGCCGCCGTTCGTCGCTGATCGCGGCCAGGCACACCAGCGCGTACTCCGACGCGATGCCCATCAGCACGTTCGTGTGGTAGATCGGACGGCCGTCGGGCCCGGCGGTCGGAAACGCCATCGGCTCGTATCCGAAGGCGGTGCAGAAACGTTCCAGGATCACCGGATCGGCTCGAAACGAGTTGGCCACGTAGGCGACCCGCTCCAGGTGGTCGAGCACCATGGCGCCGGTGCCTTCGAGAAACAGGTTGTCGTACTCGAGCCCCGAATAGTCGATCACCTCTTGCACCCGGTAGGTGCTCTTGAGCAACTCGATCACGTCGGCGCGGCGCTCGCGGCGCCGGTTGGGGGCGAACATCGGGTAGATGGCGATGCGGCCGCCGTGGTGGGTCGAGAACCAGTTGTTGGGAAACACCGAATCGGGGGTGTCGAGTTGGCCGAAGTCGTCGAACACGTGCACGGTCACGCCGGCCCCGGTGAGCGCCTCGACGCAGCCGTCGAACTCGTCGCGGGCCATGGCCGCGATGCGGTCGTCGCTCAGGGTCAGGTCAGCGGGCGACTGAAAGGCATTGTCGGCCAGGGTCTCGGAGTTGACCCGAAACCGATGCGGACGCACCATCACCACTGCCGTCGGCGCCTGCACGTGCCGGAAATTCATGCGGTTCCCCTCTGATCCGGCGCACAGTCTATGACGTGCTGCCAGCGCCGGCGCTGGCAGGATGGGCGCATGTCAGAGCCGCCGCACTGGCGCCGGGTGGCCGCCACCCTGGCCGACCCGGACCGTCGCCTGTTGTACGCCCGCCTGGTGCTCGCGGGGCCGGACGAGCCCCTGCGCCTGGACGACCTCGACGCGGCCGACCGGCGTCGGCTGACCGCGCTCACCGGTGCCGGGCTCGCCGTGGTGGACGACGGCGTCGTGCGCGCCGGCGACCCGTTCAGCGCCCTGTTGCAGGCCCGTCCGGTGCAGCGGGCGACCGGAGCCGAGCGCTTTCTCACCGGCGGACGGCTCGGCGTGCTGCCCCGCACCCAACGCGACCGGCAGGAAGTGCTCGGCTGGCTGGTCGAGCGGGCCGTGCACGACACCGAGCTGCTCGACGAGAAAGAGCTCACCCGGCGGCTCGCTGCCCTGGCCGACGACCCCGTCGCCCTGCGCCGGTACCTGGTGGACGCCGGCGAGCTGCACCGTGACCCCGATGGCCGCAACTACCGCCGCGGATCGTCCGGAAGCGACCCGGCCTGACGGCTCCGCCGAGCCCACGGGTCAACGGCGTGATCAACACCAGCGAGAACAACTCCTGACCGAGCTATGCCCCGTGCCGGCTGGATTTCTGACTTCGTACGGGTGACTCGCACCAGATCGCTCCCGGCTCCGCGTGTCGTGCGCGGTCGCCCGTGGACTTCAGACTCCTGGCCCGTTCGATACCGGCGTGAAACAAAACGGCAATACCCTGACCCCCGTGAGTGAACTTTTCTCGGACTATCAGGCCTCGGGGCCCGCGTTCGACGAGATGATCTCGGACGAGGGCGTCCGGGCTGCCTACTCAGCAGCATTGCGACAGTTGGGCAAGCTCGAAGCGGACGAGGTACGCGGCCGCGCCGACTATCTCAAGAGCACCTATCTCGACCAGGGCGTCACCTTCGACATCGGCGGCGAGGAGCGTCCGTTCCCGCTCGACATCGTGCCGCGCATTCTGATGGCCGATGAGTGGGCGGTGATCGAGGCCGGCGTCGCCCAGCGCGTCCGGGCCCTCGAGGCGTTTCTCGCCGACGTCTACAGCTACGGCAAGGTGTTCGACGACGGCGTGATTCCGCGCCGCGTGGTGGTCAGCTCGCCGCACTTCCACCGGGTGATGCACGGGGTGGTACCGCCCAACGGGGTGCGGGTGCACGTGTCGGGCATCGACCTGATTCGCGACAACGAGGGCACCTTCCGGGTGCTCGAAGACAACGTGCGGGTGCCGTCCGGGGTGTCGTACGTGATGACCAACCGGCGGGCGATGTTCTCGGCGCTGCCCGAGGTGACCAGCCGGCACCGCATCAGGCCGGTCGAGCAGTACCCGCTGCAACTGCTGGCGGCCCTGCGCGCCGCTGCCCCGCACGGCATCAGCGACCCGACCGTGGTGGTGCTCACCCCGGGCGTCTACAACTCCGCCTACTTCGAGCACGCGCTGCTGGCCCGCATGATGGGCGTCGAGCTGGTCGAGGGCCGCGACCTGGTGTGCCACGGCGGCCGGGTCTCGATTCGCACCACCCAGGGGCTGCGGCCGGTGCACGTGATCTACCGGCGGCTCGACGACGAGTTCCTCGACCCGGCCACCTTCCGCGCCGACTCGATGCTGGGGTGCGCGGGGCTGATCAACGCGGTGCGCGCGGGCAACGTGACGCTCGCCAACTGCGTGGGCAACGGAGTGGCCGACGACAAGCTGATCTACACCTACGTGCCCAACCTGATTCGCTACTACTTGAGCGAAGAGCCGATCATTCCCGGCGTCGACACCTGGCGCATGGAAGACCCCGACAGCCGTGAAGAGGTGCTCGACCGGTTGGACGAACTGGTGCTCAAGCCCGTGGACGGCTCCGGCGGCAAGGGCATCGTGATCGGCCCGGCCGCCAGCCAGCGCAAGCTCGACAAGCTGCGCCACGACGTGCTGGCCAACCCGCGCGGCTGGATCGCGCAGCCGGTCGTCCAGCTCTCGACGGTGCCGACCATGATCGACGGCAAGATGCGGCCGCGGCACGTCGACCTGCGACCCTTCGCGGTGAACAGCGGCAGCGGCATCTACGTGCTGCCCGGCGGCCTGACCCGGGTGGCGCTGCCCGAGGGCGAGCTGATCGTGAACAGCTCGCAGGGCGGCGGCTCGAAAGACACCTGGGTGCTGGCCCGCGACGGCGTGCGTGGACAGCGCAAGAAGACCCGTCCTCAGGTGGCGCCCATCGGCGTTCCGTTGGTCGACATCGGCGACGAGAGCATTGCGCAGCAGCAGGAGCAACAACAGCAGACCCGGCTGGACGCTCCGCCGGTCGAGCCTGTCGAGCCCCCCGGCCATGGGGTGCCGGCCGGATCGGGCAACGTCGCACCCGAACGGAGCGTGGCCTCATGCTGAGCCGCATCGCCGAGTCGCTGTTCTGGATCGGTCGCTACCTGGAGAGGGCCGAAGACACCTGCCGCATCGTCGAGGTGCACCTGCAGTTGCTGCTCGATGACCCCACCGTCGATCAAGAGGCTGCGGGCCTGTCGCTGCTCGAGGTGATGGGATACCCGCCGCCGGAGGGCCGCACCGCCGATGCGCAGTACGTGCTCACCGCGCTGTGCTACGACGACGACGCCCCCGCCTCGGTGGCCACCGCCCTGGGCGGCGCGCGCGAGTCGGCCCGCCGGGCCCGCGAAACGGTCAGCACCGAGATGTGGGAGTCGATCAACACCACCTGGAACGCGGTGCGTGGCGGACGGCTGCAGCGCATGCGGCCGGCCACGGCGTTCAAGTTCATCAGAGAACGGTGCGCGGTCATCTCGGGCACCGCCGACTCGACCATGAGCCACGACGAGGGCTGGCACTTCCTGGTGCTGGGCCGCTCGATCGAGCGGGCCGACATGACCGCCCGGCTGATTCAGTCGGCGTCCATCACGTCGGGCTCGCAGAGCGCCTGGAACAACGTGCTGCGCGGCTGCGGCGCCCACCATGCGTTCGTGCGCACCTACGGCGGCGTCACCACCGATCGCGACGCCGCCGAGTTTCTGCTGCTCGACCGGCTGTTTCCGCGTTCGCTGGTGCACACCCTCACCGCGGCCGAGCAGGCGCTGGCCGAGTTGGGCCAGACCGAACGCCGGGCCGGCATCGAAGACGACGCGCAGCGGTTGCTGGGCACGGCCCGGGCGGCACTCGAGTACCGTCCGCCGGGCGAGGTGCTGTTCGACCTGCCGAGCCGCATGGCAGACCTGCAGTGGGTGTGCAACCAGGCCAGCACGGCCATCAGCCAGCGCTACTTCGAGGGGGCCACGGCGGCCGTGTGGCGGGGAGGCGAACAGTGACCAGGCAGATCCGCATCGTGCACCACACCGGGTACAGCTATGCAGAGAACGTGCTCGGCTCGCACAACGAGGTGCGCATGACGCCGCGCTCGAACCGCGAGCAGTGGGTGATCAACTCGCGCATCGACATTCAGCCCAACCCGTGGGTGCTCAACTACACCGACTACTGGGGCACCCGGGTGACGGCGTTCGAGATTCGCGAGCGACACTCGCGGCTGGGCGTGACCTCGACGGCGACGGTCGAGGTCACCCGGCCGCCCGAGGTGGCGCCCGGCGTGACCTGGGACGAGCTGCGCGACGACACGTTCACCGACACCATGACCGAGATGCTGGCGGTCAGCGAGCACGTCGATCCGGGTGACGAGCTGTGCGGGTTCGCCAAGGCGATGGCGGCCGACGCCGGGCCGGCCGAGACGGTCGCGGCCGTGGTCGACCGCATTCGCGACCGGGTGCGCTACGTGCCGGGCGTCACCCACGTGCAGACCCGGGCCCGTGACGTCTGGACCGCCGGCGCGGGCGTCTGCCAAGACATGGTGCACGTGTCGATCGGCGCTCTGCGCTGCGTGGGCATTCCGGCCCGCTACGTGTCGGGCTACCTGATGCCGTCCGCCAACCCGATGCCCGGCGAACCACGCACCGCCGAGTCGCACGCCTGGCTGCAGTACTGGGACGGCGCCTGGATGGGCCTCGACCCGACCAACGATTCGGCGCCGGGGGAGTTTCACGTCGAGGTCGGCATCGGCCGCGACTACTCCGACGTGCCGCCGTTGCGGGGCATCTATTCGGGCGGCGGCGGAGCGTCCGAGCTGTACGTCGAGGTCGAGATGACGGTGCTCGACTGACCGCTGGTCGAGCCTGTCGAGACCCTTTGGTTCCTTGTGTTTCCGCGTAGCGGAGCCGCCCCTGTCCCGCCCTTGCCGGACTGCTCGGCTAACGCCTCGCAGTGTGCAAACGCCCGACCACGCCCTGACAGGGGCGTCTCCGCTCCGCTTTACGCATGGTCAGGTGGTCCGTCGATCGAGCTGTCGAGACCGTGGGGGTGTCGTTGGTCGAACGCGTCCTTGGTCGAGACCACGCTCCTTCTCGCGCGATTCAGCCAAGCAACCCCTGCGTGTACGACCTTCATAGACTGAGTCGATGAACGCTGCGAAGGCCTTGGCGACGGAACGCGCCGATGTGTTGGCGCGGCTCGACCGGCTCGGTGCGACCTTCGACGACATCGTCGAGGTCGCGCGCGACAGCAACCTCGACGACGAACACGACACCGAGGGCATCACCATCGCCGCCGACCGGCAACAGGTGGCGGCCCTGATCGCCGCGGCCCGTCGGCAACTGTCGGCCGTCGACGCCGCCGAGCAACGCGTTCGTGACGGCAGTTACGGCATTTGCGTCTCGTGCGGTGCCCGAATCGCGAACGGACGGCTGTCGATTCGTCCGGCAACACCCTGGTGTGTCGACTGCGCCCGCGAACAGCGGTGACCGGCCCGGGTTGTGTGGTGCCCGGCTAGCCTGGGTGGGTGGACAACCTGCCGATCTCGTCGAAGTACCGCTCCCGGCCGCTTGAGCCGTTGGACGACACCGAGCGCGAGCAACTGGCCGAGCGGCTGAACGCCGAGTTCGCCAGCGGCGGCATCGACACCGACGACTACCGCACGATGCTCGATCAGGTGTTCGCCGCGCAAACACTGGGCGAGGTGGCCGGTGTGGTCGCCAAACTGCCCGCCAAGGATACGTTCGCCGTGCCGGCGGTGATCGAGAGCGGCAACACAGCCCCGGGTGAACTGATTCCGGCGAAGTCCGCCGGGATCAAGGCACCGATGCTGTTGGCCGCCGGGTTGGGTACGGGCATCGCCGTGGCGATTCTGCTGTTGGTGATGATCCTGCTGTAGGGCACCCCTTCGTCAGTTCGGTTCGTCATCCCGGCGAACGCCGGGATCCCCCGTCCGCCATGCCTGGGGTGCAGATCCCGCCGCGTTGCGCCCGGGTGCCGGGGCAATCGTCCGTGAGCCCGTGAACTTGGTGAGGCGGACTGCAGCGCAAACCCGGGTCGTGGCGCAACTCGACGCCGGCACCGCAGGGGTCAGGGCCGCACCGCCTTGTTGGTCGGACGAATGTCGGCCCCCGTCAGGTTCTCGTGCAGCACGTAAGTGGCCAACGCGCCGCTGAGCAGTTGCGCCCAGGGATCGTTACCGCCGCGGCTGGACGCGCTGGCGGTGACCGTGCCCGGGTCGCCGGTGCGCAGCGGGGGCAGTTGCAGCCAAGTGCGGGGAGATGTCCAGCGGGTTCCGAAACCGGGCTCGGCCTCGGCGCGCGTGAAGTCATGGGTGATCACCTGCCCCGGCAGCCGGTACTCGACCCGCGGCCCTGAGGGGCCATGGATGACCGTTTCGACCACATTGGGCCATAACTCGGGGACGGTTCCAGGTTTCGGCCCACCCCCTGCGAAGACAGTGTGAGTCTGGGCATCGTCTGCCGTACCCGAACTCACACTGTCTGCAGAGCTGACGCGCACCCGGGGCGCCAAAGCCGGTTTGGTGCGCCGCCACCAGGGCTCGGGCTGGCCGGTGAGGTGTCGGTGCTCCCACGGGTTCACCGCAGTCACCATCGCCCGCACGGCGACCTCGCCGCCTTCGGTCACTACGACCCCCGGCCGCAACGCCGTGACCGGCTCGCCCAACCGAAACTCGACGCCCCTGAGCGTGAGCCGGGCGGCCAGCAGATCGAGCAGGTCGGTGCCCGGCACGGGTGCGCCGTCGCGGGTGAGTTGCCAGCGTCCGAAGGTGCGCTCCAGCGCCAGCCGCACCGCAACGAACCCTGGGGTGCGGGCGGGGTCTGAGCCGATTCGCCACGCAGTCGAGCGAATGAGTGCGGCGGCCTGAGGGTGGTCGATGCCGCGGGCCAGGTGCTTGACGGAGTGGTTCAGGCCGAGTCGCGCACGCCGCTGCGGGGTCAGGTCGGCGTCGGTGAACTCGTCCTCCAATCCGAGCCGTCGCAGAATCTGCCAGCGTTCGTCGAGGTCGTCCAACAGGTCGCGCCAGCGGGTGGCGGCCGGACGGCCCCACGCGGCGGTGAGCGCGGCCCACTGATCGCCGCGGTCGGTGGGCAGCGTGAGCGTGCCTCCGTCGGCGAAGTGATGGACGGCCGGGGGCGCCGGCACCAGGGCGTGCCCGGTGCGGGCCAGTTCGGCGTCGAACGGACGGCCCGACTTGCGAAACAGGTCGCGCCACGGGGCCGGCAGCGTGATGACGGGCGGCAACACACCCGGCTGTGCCCAGCGGCCGCCGAGGGTGTCGCCGGCCTCGAACAGCACCACCCGGTGGCGTTGCTTGGCCAGCCGAGCCGCTGCGGCCAGCCCGGCCAGCGAGCCGCCGATGACGGCGATGGGCGCCTCGCTCATGCGGTTCCGGTTCCGGGGCCGGTGTCGGCACGGCGCCGAGCGCGCCAGGTCTGGTAGGTGCGCCAGCCGCGCTTCACCCGGGTGAACACCAGCAGCGCCACCACGATGGTGATCAGCAGAAGCACCGCGGCGATGACGGCGGCGGCCACCGGGTACAGCGCCGCCAGCGACAGCACGCCGACCAGCGACAGGTCGCCGACCGTCGAGGCGGTGATGTTGGTCACCGGTTCGGGCGAGGTGTTGATCGCCAGCCGCAGGCTCGCCTTCGCCAGGTGCGACAGCAGGGCGGTGATGCCGCCGACCGAGGCCAGCGCAATGGTGCCGAGGTCGCCGTTCTGGCCCGCGATCAGGGCGCCGATGGTGGCCCCGGCGATGGGACGGATGACGGTCGAGACCACGTCCCACGCCGAGTCGAGGTAGGGAATCTTGTCGGCGACCAGTTCGACGATCGCCAGCACCGCCATCACGATCAGCACGTCGGTGCGCTCGAAGCCCGCCGGAACGCCCTCGACGCCCGCGAACCGGCCCAGCAGGCCGAGCACCAGCACCGTCGCCCAGGCGTTGATGCCGCTGGCCCAGCCGCCGGTGAACGCGAGCGGGAGCATCTCCATGGGCCAAGCGTGCCAGAGCCGAGCGGACGCGTCCGCTCGGCTCTGGCGATGCGGGTCAGTGCGAGAGTGCCACCCGGCCCGGACGGTGACCGGTCGACCGGCCGGCCGTGCGGCGCAGGGTCGCGGTGAGCCGCTGGGTCAGGTCGGCGAGCAGGTCGCGGCGGGCGGTGCGGGCCAGCTGGGCGACCACGGGGGAGTCGGGCAGGGCGCTGCGGTTCTGCAGGCGGGCGGCATCGGTGGAGTTGAGCGCGAGGTACATGATCGGGTTCCTTTCGGGTCGTTCGAGGCATGGCTCTCGCCACGAGGTGGCGCAGATCGGTTGGTGAGAGGGTCAGTTCGAGCGGGGTGGAGCCGAGGTGGCACGCACCATCAGGGTGTGCGGCAGGGTCACCTGCCGCGGGCCTTGGGCCGGGTCGAGCAGCAGCTCGCCGACCAGCCGGCCCTTGTCGTGAATGGGTTGGTGAACGGTGGTCAGGCCCTGCCGTTCGGCCTCGGGCAGGTCGTCGAAGCCGATCACCGTGACGTCCCGGCCGGGCACCAGGCCACGGTCGTGCGTGGCGTCGAGCACACCGAAGGCGAGCACGTCGCTGACGCACACGATGGCCGTGGGTCGGGCCAGTTGGTCGAGCAGCAGTTCGGCTGCGAGCCGTCCGGAGCGGCGGGAGTTCAGCCCTGCGCTGACCACGCGCAGGTCGAGCTGATCGCCCAGGCCACTGATCAGGCCGTCGACCCTGACCCACAGGTCGTACAGGCCCTGGTGGCGGTAGTCGTCGAGCTTGACCCGGTAGTCGGCGAGCGACTGTTCGATCGGGTCGGCGTCGTGGATCGGCATCACCTGTTCGACCACTAGGGCGACGTCGCGATGACCGAGCCGCCGGACGTGCCGGCCGACCTGCCTGCCGGCGGCGTGGTCGTCGATGGCGACCCACGAGCCGTCCGCGCCGGCCAGGGCCGTGGTGACCACCGGTAGACCGGTCTGCTTGGCCACCTCGAGCACCGGGCCCGAGGCGCACAGCCCGGCGATGCCGTCCACGCTGGCCCGGCGGACCAGGTCGAGGTTGGCCGGCGACGGTTGCGAGACCGGCAACAGCATCATGGTCTTGCCGGCCTGCTCGAGCGACTGGCTGAGGCCGCTGAGCCAGAGCACCGAGTAGGGGTCGCTGAACGCATAGTTCAGGCTCTCTGAGAAAACCACCCCGTAGCAGTTGGTGCGGCCTTGGCGCAGGTTGCGGGCGGCGGCGTTGGGTGCGCCGTAGCCCATCTTCTGAGCCCTCACGAGAATGCGGTCACGCAGGTCGACGGACAGCTGATCGGGCCGGTTGAAGGCGTTCGAGACGGTCATCACCGAGACGCCCATGACGTCTGCGACGTCTTTCATGGTGACTCTCATCTCGACCCTCCTCGCGTTACTCGTCAGCGGTTCCTGCTGGTGGCGCCCCTTCTCGGCGTCTGGTATCCATGGTGAACTTTAACGTTACAGAGATCAACCGACCCAGTCGTCTTTAACGCTAAAGATCTCAGGGCGTCGGAGTCCGCAGGTCGTGGACGGCGTGGCGTACGGGCATGGGCCGCGGGTCCGGTGAGACTGACCTGCGGGGCGCCTCCGTCCTTCGTCCGCGATCTTCTGGCGAACACGCACATCGCCGAAGGCTCTTGACGGACGGGAAGGGGACGGGCAGACTTGGATCAAGTCGAACGTTTGTTCGATATCGAGTCGGGGAAGGGCTCTCAGCTCCCCGGTGCGGACGGACCTCGACCCCCGTCCGCACCGGGGTCGCGCATTCCCCGATCGTTCAGCCACGGTGTTCACGGGGGTTTGGCGTGCGCAGATACGACGAGGCGATCGAGGTTCGCCAGGGTCTGGTGGGCGATGACGAGGGCCCGGCGCAGTTCTTGTGGAGGCGCCGGCTGTGGAAGGTGATCGAGCTGCAGACCCGCTGGGTCGAGACCGCCGACTGGTGGAACTCCACCCAGGTGCGGGCCGCCCGCGGCGACGGCACGATCGCCGACGTCACGGCCGACGGCGACGACGATCTGCTGGGCGAGCAAGAGATCTGGCGGGTGGTCGCCGCCGACGGCAGGCTGGGCACGTCCGGGGTGTACGAGTTGGCCCGGTCGTGGGGCAGTGGAGCGTGGCGGCTGCGCACGGTGGTCGACTGATGACCGCTCTGCCGACCCCTTCGCCGGCTCCCGTCGGGCCCGCCGACCTGACCGGCGCGGTCGCCGCGTTGACCGAGGCCGAACTGGCCGAGCAGCCCGCTCAGCGTTATCTGCTCGGTCATGTGGCCGCCCTGCGGGTGGCCGCGGTGGTGCTGGCGTATCGCACCGTTCCGCGCCGCCGGTCTGCCGGGCCTCGTGACGTGTGGCAGGTGCTCGCCGAGGTGGCCCCCGAGTACGCCGAATGGGCCGGCTTCTTCGGCTTCTCGGCACTGAAGCGGCAGGCCGTGCAGGCAGGTGCGGTGGCGTTGGTCGGCGTCCGTGAGGCCGACGACCTGCTGCGTGACGTCCGGCTGTTTCACGATCAAGTGGCCTCGCGGTTGCGCCGCGCCGCGTTGGTCGAGCTTGTCGAGATTTCTACGGTTGCGTCTGCTGCCGCGGAGCGGGGGGCGTCCCTGTCCCGCCCCGGCGAGCCTGATCGGCTAGCGCCGATCAGTTCGCCGACGCCCGACCACGCCCTGACAGGGACGCCCCCCGCTCCGCTTCACGGTCACGTCGCGCCCGAGCCCAGCACCGTCCCGGCGTCACCCACCACCGTCATCCCGACAAACGCCCGAATCTCGAAACCGCACCCGGAGCGGTCGTCCAGCACCGTCATTCCGGCGAACGCCGGAATCTCGTCGGTCGAGCGTGTCGAGACCCTGCCGCTGGTCGAGCTTGTCGAGACCCCTTCTCCGCGGATCGCTCGCGAGATTACGTCCGATGTGGACGCCGCCCACGCTCAGCAGGCGCCCAGGGGTGCCGAATCGGGCGTCATTTCACGGCCCGAACCTGCGGCGCCACCGTCCGTCATCCCGGCGGATGCCGGGATCTCCACCACAGCCGAACTGGCGCCGGCCGGACGAACCGCATCATGAGCGACCCGTTCGTGCACCTGCGCGTGGCGTCCGGCTATTCGCTGCGCTACGGGGCGTCCCAGCCGGCGGCGCTGGTCGCGGCCGCCGCCGACGCCGAGATGGACACCCTCGCCATCACCGACCGCGACGGCCTCTACGGCGCGGTCAAGTTCGCTCGTGCCTGCCAGCGCACCGGCATCGCACCGGTGGTCGGGGTCGATCACACCATGGCCGACGGCTCTCGTGCGGTCAGCCTCGCCACCTCGCGCAAGGGGTGGGCGTCGCTGTGCCGGCTCACCTCGGCGGTGCATCTGGCCGGCGAGCGCGGTAAGCCGCACTGCACGCCCGAGCTGATCGCCGGCCACGACGACCTGGTGGTCACGCTGGGCGACGACTCCGACCTGGGCCGGGCCCTGGCGTCCGGGTCGTCCGACGACGCCGAACGGGTGCTGCGCGGCTGGCTGAACGTGGTCGAGCGGCACCGGCTCGCCATCGCCGTCACCAACCAGCACACCCCCGGCCAGGGTGCCGGGTCGGCCGCGCTGGCCGGACGCATGCTCGGCTTCGCCGACGCCCACGGCATCACCGGGGTGCTCACCAACGCCGTCCGGATGGCCGGCAAGCACCTGGCGCCCACCCTTGACGTGCTGGACGCCTCGCGCCGGCTGGTGCCGCTGGACGCGCGCAACATCGACCGGCGCAACGCCGAGGGCTACCTCAAGACCGGCAAAGAGATGCTGGCCGCGGCCGACGAGGTGGCCCGGCTGGCCTGCCGGCGCGACGCCGAAGCCCTGATCGGCGACACCCGCATGCTCGCCACCCGCTGCCGGCTCGACCCCAAAGCCGACATCGGGCTGGGTGAGATCCACCTGCCCGAGTTCGACGTACTCGACGTGCGCGGCACCGCACCCGACGCGATGACCGCGCTGACACTGCGTTGTGAGGCCGGCATCGCGACCCGCTACGGCACGTCCACCCCGGCGATCGACGCCCGGCTGGCCGACGAGCTCGCCGTCATCGACACCCTCGGCTTCGCCACCTACTTTCTGACCGTCGCCGAGGTGGTCGCGATGATCGGACGGCTCGACATTCGCTGCGCCGCCCGCGGCTCGGGGGCGGGTTCGCTGGTCAACTACCTGCTCGGCATCTCGGGGGTCGACCCGATTCGCTACGGGCTGATCATGGAACGCTTTCTGTCGCCGCTGCGCCAAGTGCTGCCCGACATCGACATCGACGTCGAATCGGCCCGGCGCACCGAGATCTACGACGCCATTCTCGACGTCTTCGGCGGCGAGCGGGTGGCCTGTGTGGCGATGATGGAGACCTACCGCGTCCGGCACGCGATCCGCGACGTCGGTGCTGCGCTCAGCCTGCCGCCGCGTGAGATCGACGCGATCGCCAAGGCGTTTCCGCACATTCGCGCCGCCGACGCCCGCTCGGCCCTGCGCGACCTGCCCGAGCTGCGCGCGGCCGGGCTGGGGGAGCGCCGGCTCGACGTGCTGTTCTCGCTGGTCGAATCGCTGGACGGGCTGCCCCGGCACGTGGCGCTGCACCCGTGCGGGGTGCTGCTCTCGGACACCACGCTGCTCGACCGCACCCCGGTCGAGGCCAGCTTCGGCGGCTTTCCGATGAGCCAGTTCGACAAGGACGACGTCGAAGAACTCGGCCTGCTCAAGCTCGACGTGCTGGGCATTCGCATGCAGTCGGCGATGGCGCACGCCCTGAGCGAGATTCGCCGGGTCGAGGGCGTCGAGGTCGACGTGGACGTGCTCGCCCCCTACGACGACCCGCAGACCTACGACATGATCGGCAAGTCGGTCACCCTGGGGTGCTTTCAGATCGAATCGCCCGGCCAGCGCGAACTGGTCGGCAAGTTCGGGCCGTCGGACTTCTCCGACATCATCATCGACATCTCGCTGTTTCGGCCCGGGCCGGTGAAGTCAGAGATGGTGGTGCCGTTTCTCGAGGCCCGGCAGGGGTGGAAGGCGGCCCACTACCTGCACCCCGACCTGACCCCGGCGCTGGCCGAGACCGGTGGGGTGGTGGTGTTTCACGAGCAGGTGATTCAGATCATCGCGACCATGACCGGCTGCACGCTGGCCCAGGGCGACGAGGCGCGAAGGGCGCTCGGCAAGCGCGACTCGCAGGCCGACGTGAAGCGCTGGTTCGTGCCCACCACGCTGAAGCGCGGGTATAGCCAAGCGGTGGTCGACCGGGTGTGGTTCGTGCTGGAGTCGTTCGCGTCCTTCGGCTTCTGCAAGGCGCACGCGGCGGCGTTCGCGCTGCCCACCTACCAGTCGGCCTGGTTGAAGCGGCACTACCCGGCGCACTTTCTGGCCGGCGTGCTCACCCATGACCCGGGCATGTACCCGAAGCGGCTGATCCTCGAAGAGGCGCGGCGGTGCGGCATCACGATCATGGGGTTGGACGTGAACGTGAGCGACGAGGCGTACCGGGTGGAGAAACTCGCGGTCACCCCCCGCGCTCAGCAGGCGCCCAGGGGTGCCGAATCGGACGTAATCTCGCGCCCCGATCTGCCCACGCCCGACCTGCCGACCCGCGGCAAGCGGCTCACCCCCGGCGACGGACTGCCGGACGGACGCGGCTACGGCATCCGGTTGTCGCTGGCCGACGTGAAGGGCATCACCGAGGCCGAGATCGCCCGCATCGTCGCCGGCCGTCCCTACCACTCGCTGACCGACTTCTGGCAGCGCACCGGCAACCCGTCCGACATCACCGAACGGCTGGCGCTGGCCGGCGCGTTCGACGCCCTCTACGGCATCGAAGCACCGACGGCCGTGCGTCGCCGCGGCCGGATCACCCGCCGCGACCTGCTGCTCGCCGTCGCCGACCTCGAGCGGGCCGACCGCGCCCACGTGCGCGCGCACGGACGGGCCCGCGGGCTGAGCGCACCTCGTCCGGCCGAGACCGGCGGCGACCCGCGTGAGCAGGCCCGGCGCCAGGCGCAGACCGCCAAGCCGGTCGCACCGCAAGAGATTCAGCTGCCGCTCGACTTCACCGAAGGCCTGGACGATCGGTGGCCGACGAGAGATCCCGGCGTTCGCCGGGATGGCGAAAAGGGCCTCGACAGGCTCGACCAGCCGTGGCCCGCCGACGTCACCCCCACCGGGCTGGCCGAGTTGAGCGATTCCGAGCGGCTCAGCGCCGAACTCGAGATCATCGGCCTGGACGCCAGCAAGCACCTGCTCATCGGCTACCTGCCGTTGCTGGACGCCATCGGCGTCACCTTCGCCGCCGACCTGCTCAGCCGGCGCAGCCGGGGCGAGGTGCTGATCGCCGGGGTGAAGGTGGCCACCCAGACGCCGCCGGTGCGCTCCGGACGACGGGTGGTCTTTCTCACCGTCGACGACTCCACCGGCCCGGCTGATGCCACCTTCTTCGAAGACGCCCAGGGCCCCTACGCCGCCACCGTGTTCGCCTCGTGGCTGCTGCTGGTGCGGGGCGAACTGCGCCGCACCGGCCCGCGCGGGGTGTCGGTGCGCGCCACTGGCGCCTGGGACCTCACCGTGCTGCACAACCTCTACACCCAATCGCTCACCGAAACCGGCGACAGCGACCAAGCCCTGCAACGGGTTCGTGAGTTGATGGCCGAGGTGCCGGACGGTTTCGGCGTGGGCGACGCCGAGGGCCGCCGCCGGGTGCTGGTGCACGCCAGTGGCTTTCAGCAGTCGCCCTACGCCGACGTCAAGCCGGCGGGGGAGAGCATCACCTCGCGCAAGCTGTGGCACAGCAGCCCCGGAAGTTCCGGACGATGACCGCCCCGCCGTTCACCGAGCGTCCGCCGGCTACACCCCGCCGGTCGTGGTCGGACTGGCTGCCATCCACCCCCGCGCTGCCCACCGACCCGATCACCCCGTCCGACCCCGGCGGCCCCACCAGAGCCGACCGGGTGATCATGCACATCGACATGGACGCCTTCTACGCCTCGGTCGAGCTGCGCCGCCGCCCCGAACTCCTCGGCCGGCCGATGTTCGTCGGCGGCGCCGAGCGCGGCGTGGTGCTGAGCGCCAACTACGAGGCCCGCGCGTTCGGCATCGAGGGCGGCATGCCGTCGTCCAGAGCCCGCCGGTTGTGCCCGCAGGCAGTCGCCGTGCCGCCCGATTTCGACACCTACGGCGAGGTGTCGGCAGGTATCGTGGCCGCCTTCGAGTCGGTCACCGCGCACGTCGAGAGCGCGTCCATCGACGAGGCATACCTCGATGTAACGGGTAGCCAGCGCGTTTTCGGCAGTCCACGCGCGATCGGTGAGTATCTGCGCGCCCTGGTGGCCGACGAACAGGGCATCACCTGCTCGGTCGGCATCGGCCCGTCCAAGTTCGTCGCCAAGATCGCCTCGGGTCAGGCCAAACCCGACGGTCTGGTCGAGGTGCTGCCCGGCGACGTCACGTCGTTTCTGCACCCGCTGCCGGTCGGCAAGATCTGGGGTGTGGGCGAGGCCACCGCCGACAAGCTGCACCGGCTCGGCATCATGACCGTCGCCGACCTGGCCAACACCCCGGCCGGCACCCTGCGGCGCGCCTTCGGCCCGCATCAGGGCTCGCTGCTGTCCGAACTCGCCTGGGGTCGTGACGGACGGCGGGTGGTCGCCCGGCCGGGCGAGCGTGGCGTCGGCTGCCAAGAGACGTTCAGCCGTGACACCGACGACCCGGCGGTGGTTCGGGCCGAACTGCTGCGGGTGGCCGGCACGGTGGCCTGGCGCATGCGGCAGGCCGGGGTGCTCGGCCGGGTGGTCACGCTCAACCTGCGGTTCGCCGACTTTCGCACCATCTCGCGCTCGCTCACCCTGGCCAGCCCCACCGACTCCACCGACGAACTGCACGCCCAGGCCCTGAAGCTGCTCGGCAAACTCGGCCTCGAACGGCCCCGCATTCGCCGGGTCGGCATTCGGGTCGAGGGCCTGGTGGACGCCGACAAGGCGTACTGCCAACCCACCCTGGACGCCCCCGACCGGGGCTGGCGCGAGGCAGAACTGGCCGCGGACGCCGTGCGGCGCAAGTTCGGCCCGAACGGTGTGCAGCGGGCGGTGCTGACTCGGCACGGATACGCGCCGAAACGCCCCTGATTGACCTGTCTTCGCTTCCGACCCGGCAGCTTGAACGTCGACGGCGACCCACCTCTCGACCTGAGGTTCAGGCGCGAATCATGCGCATTCGGGCACCTCGGCACCGGTGCTGGGGCGTTCTGACGGTGGTATTGATTCGCTGTCGGGCCGGACGTTTCGGCAGAGTCGACGGGCACTGTTCCGTTTGGACAATCGCCCGCCTAGACTTGATCCGTTCGAGTCTTACGCGCCTGACCGAAGGGAGGTTGGCATGGCTCTCTCCGAGGAGGAACAGCGACTCCTTGACCAGATGGAAGCGGCTCTCGAAGCTGAGGACCCCAAGCTGGCCAATGCGTTGCGCGGTACCACCACGCGCCGGTTGCACCGGCGACGGGCGGCCATCGCCGGTATCGGTTTCCTGATCGGTGTCGCCTGTTTGGTCGGCGGCATGGAAGTGAGCCCTGCCCTCAGCATCGCCGGTTTCGTCATCATGCTGGCCGCCAGCGTGATCGCCGTCACCTCGTGGCGTCATGTCGGCGAGGTGTCGGCCAGCCGTCCCACCGCTCGCTCACCGCAGGGCGAGAAGGCGTTCATGGACAAGATCGAAGAGCGCTGGCGCCGTCGCCAAGACGAGGGCGGCCAGTAGTAGGCCTCCTCAGCTCCGGTCTCCAAGCATCCTCCCTATTTCACCCCGTGCGCCGCGGCCCTGAGTCGTTGCTGCGCGCCCATTGAGGTCACCGCGGCGCAGGGCCGTAAACGCGGACTCACGTTGGGAGATCCCGGCGTTCGCCGGGATGACGGTTAGGCGAGGGCGCCCCCGCTCCGCGGAAGCAAAACGCAACCAAAGAGGTGTCTCGACCGGTGTGACGAGCGGATCAGCCCTTCCACCAGAATCCGCGCCACAGCGACCGTGGCAGCACCTTGCGCCACCAGCCGCGGCCCCGTTCTGCCACCGCGACCCGCACCTGCCGGACGTCGTCGCCCAGCCCTGCTGTGTCGCCCACCGACTCGGCGTAGCGGGATCGCTCCACCAGCACCGCCACCCGGCCCATCGCCGCGGCCGCGTCGTCGGGCAGTGTGCGTGCCACCTCGCCGCCGATCTTTCGTGCCGACCCGCGCGGCCACTCGTAGCCGGCGTCCCACACGCTGTCGCGCAGCTCGTCCCAGGCCCCGCTGACCGCCTCGCGCGGCGCGGCCGCCGCCAGCCGGCGCGCCCGCCGTCCGCGACGAACCAACGAGGGCAGCAGCGCCACCACCAGCAGCCCGACGCCGGCGCCCAGCCAGCCCAGCCACGACAGGTCCGCGTCGGTGATCACGGTCGGCTCGTCGTCGGCCGGGGTGGACGCCTCGGCGCTCGGCTCGTCGCTCGCGGTCGAGCGGCTGGGGGTCGGGCTGGCGGACGGGCTGGGGGAGGGGGACGCGTTCGCCGCACCGGTGTAGGTGGGCGGCGTCGCGACGCTCGGGGTCGGTTCGAAACTGACCCAGCCCAGCCCGGCGAAGAACAACTCGGGCCAGGCGTGCATGTCGCGAATGTTCACCTCGTAATGACCGCCCACCTGCCGGCCGGGCAGAAAGCCGATGGCCACCCGCGACGGAATGCCCAGCGCCCGGGCCATCACGGCCATCGACGAGGCGAACTGCTCGCAGTACCCGCTGCGGTCGACCAGCAGAAACTGGGTCAACGCCTCGTAGCCCGAGCCGGGCGCCGGTTCGGTGCTGTAGCTGAACACCGACGAGCGCAGCCAGTCCTGCAGCAGGATCGCCTTCTCGCCGTCGGTTTTGGCCGCACTGGTGATTCGCCTGGCGATCTCGATGATCTCGGTGGGAAAGTCGGCGGGCAGCGCGGCGGTGAAGGTGTCGCGGGGCCGTCCGGCGATGGCCCGGGACAATTCGGCGCGGGTCGGCGTCACGTCGACCACCGTTGCCGAGTACGTCAGGCCGTTGGTGGCCCGCTTCTGCTGCGGGCCGGCCGACAGCACGCTGAGAGACACCGGGTCGTAGCGCCAGTCGCCGTCGGCGGTGAAGGCCGCCGGGGCGTAGGGCAGCGGCAGCCATTCGGCGTTGAAGTCGTCGACGGCCACCTCGATGGTGAACCGGGCCAGGCCGCCCGGTGCGCCCTCGGGGGCCGGCAGCGAGCCGGTCATCAGGTCGATCGGGTTGAGGTGAAAGCCGGTCTCGTCGAAGGCCGGCAACGAGGTCATGCGCAGGTATGAGCCGGTGTCGCGGCCGGTGGTGTAGCTGATCACCCGGCGGTCCATCGGCTGCTGCAGGTTGCGTCGCAGGTCGAGCGACGGATCGCCCATCTGCACCGGCCCCTGCCCACTGAACGGCGCGCCGCGGTCAGGGTCGAGGCCCGGGGTGAACACACCGGCCAGGCCGGCCACCAGCAGCGCGCACAGCAGGCTGATCGCGCCGCCGAGCAGCATGCCCCAGCGTGAACCACCCACAGCCTGAAAGCGCAGCACCCGACTGCGGTCGGCTGCATCGGCCAGCAGCACCAGCACATAGCCGACGGCCAGCCACAGCAACGGCCAGAAGGTCACCAGGGTCGGCAGGGCGAACGCAGCGATCAGGTAGGGCACGCCCAAGGGCAGCAGCGCGGCGCCGGGGTTGCTGAGCGAGATCGACAACTGGTCGGCCAGCAAGGCCAGCAGGGTGACCGCTGTCACGGCCACGATTCGCACCGCCTGGTTGGGCGGCATCGGGGCCGACGACTCCACGGTCCAGCGCAGGGCGGTGGCCAGCAGGTCGGGGATTCCGAACGGGTTGGTGCTGACGCCCTCGAACATGGCCAGCGCGACCAGCGCCGCGAACGCGACCAGGGCCTGAATCAGTCGCGCGCCGCGGTCGGTGGGCAGCAGCCGGCGGGTGACGATGCCGCTGGCGCACACCACGACGATCATCGCCAGCGCTTCCAGATACAGCCTGCCGTCGGCGGTCACCGGTTCGAGCGCCGTCAGCGACAGCGCCAGCGCGGCCATCAGCGCCAGCCCGAGGCGGTCGGACCCTCTCATCGCCGGCCACCCCAGTCGAGGGCCGCCCAGGCGTCGGCGACGCTCAGCTGGGCAGCCGGACGCACCACGTGCCAGCCGCCCGCGATGAGTGCTTCGGCGGGGTCGTCGTCGCCGTCGGGTGCCGGCTGAATGATGATCGCACGGCAGAGCCGTCCATCGCGGCGGGCATTGGTCAGCGTGATCGCGTCGGCGTGCGACAGCCGGCCGAGCACGGCGATCAGCAACTGGCCGCGGGCCCGGTCGCCCGGACCGATCGCGCCGGCCAACTCGTAGGCGTTGCCGAGCCGGGCGTCGGTGAGATGGTCGAGCAGCGCCTCGCGCACCGAGTCGCCCTCGACGGCGGCCAGGGAGTTGCCGGCGGCGTCCACCAGGTCGATGTCGTAGCCCGCGTCGAGCAGGTGCACACCGATGGACGCCGCGGCCGAGACCGCCCATTCGAAGCTCGAGCGCGAGCCCACCCCGGTGTGCGACTCGGATCGGTTGTCGAGCAGAATCAGCGCGCTCGGCTCCCAGGCGTGCTCCTCGCGGCGCACCATCAGCGAACCGGTGCGGGCCGTGGACGGCCAGTGAATGCGGCGCATCTCGTCGCGGGGGCGGTACTCGCGAATCAGCGCGTCGTCTGCGCCCAGCAAGCTGCTGCGCCGGTGGGCTGATTCGCCGCTCAGCCCGGCCCCGGCCCCGCGCAGCGCCCCGCCGAGAGCGTGGATCGCCGGCGTCACGGTGAGCAGGTTCGTGCCGCTCAGTTGGCGCCTGGTGGTGGCCAAGCCCAACGGGTCGGTGGTGACCCACACGCTCGGGCCGACCGGAAAGCGACCCCGCACGTGCGTGCCGAGCTGGTAGGTCTGCAGGCTGCGCAGGCGTCCCCAGCCCGACGGCACGGCCAACGCCGCAGCGCCCGACAGTTCGGGCGGCACCTTTTCCTCCACCACGCTCCACGCGCCGGCGCCCATGCTGTCGCGCTCAAGGTCGAGCGTCACCCGCACCGGGGCGCCGGCCGCCAGCCGGTCGGGCAGCAGCCGGCGGCGCACCCGCGGCTGCCGCGCCGAACGGGCGGCCAGCAGCGCACCCGCGGCGACCAGTCCGATCAGCAGCCCACCCGGCCAGGCCAGTGCCCGCAGCCCGGTGAACGACGCCGCGATCAGCAGCGCCGTCCCGGTGGACAGCAGGGCCAGCCCCCTGCTGGTCAGCCGAATCATGACCGGCTCAGTCGCGGTCGGGTATCGGCACCGAGCGCACCGCTGACTCGACCACCTCGTCTGCGTCGCGCCGGGCCAACTGCGCCGCGGGGCTGAGCAGAATGCGGTGTGCCAGGGCGGGGCCCGCCAACGCCTCGATGTCGTCGGGAATCACGTAGTGGCGGCCCCGCAGCACCGCACGGGTGCGGGCGGCGCGCAGCAGTTGCAGACCCGCTCGGGGCGAGGCGCCCAGCCGCACGTCGGGGCTGTGCCGGGTGGCCTCCAGCACGGCGACCAGGTAGTCCTTGATGGCGCCGTGCACGAAGATCGTGCGCACCGTCTCGGCCAGTCCGGCCACGGTGGCCACGTCGGTGACCGGCTGCAGGTCGGCGAGTGGATCGCCCGCCCCGTGATGATCGAGCATCGCCACCTCTGAGGCGCGCACCGGGTAGCCCATCGAGATGCGCAGCATGAACCGGTCGCGCTGGGCCTCGGGCAGTGGGTAGGTGCCCTCCATCTCGATCGGGTTCTGCGTGGCCACCACCATGAAGGGGTCGGGCAGCGGGTGGGTGACGCCGTCAACGGTGACCTGATGCTCTTCCATGGCCTCGAGCAGGGCCGACTGGGTCTTGGGCGAGGCCCGGTTGATCTCGTCGCCGATCACCACGTTGGCGAACACCCCGCCCGGCTTGAACTCGAAGGTGCGCGACTGGCTGTTGAAGATCGACACACCCGTGATGTCGCTGGGCAGCAGGTCGGGGGTGAACTGAATGCGCTGCGCGGTGCCCGAGATCGAGCGGGCCAGGGCCTTGGCCAGCATGGTCTTGCCCACGCCCGGCACGTCCTCGATCAGCAGGTGACCTGAGGCGAACAGCGCGATCAGGCTCAGCTCGATGGCTTCAGGCTTGCCCTCGATGACCGTTTCGACGGCCGAGCGGATCTGCTGGGCGACTGCCTGCAGCTCGTCCACCTGGCTGGCAACGCTGCGCTCCACCGGGTCCCCCTCTGTGATGGCCTGCAGTAACCCTACCGGGCGGATTTGCACGCAACAGGGGCCCTGTAGGGGGTGCCTGGTGGAGCAAAGTGGGGTAAAGTGGTGCTAAGTGGAGGATCAAGGCGAAGGGGGGTGCCCGCGTGTTCCTGGGCACCCACACCCCGAAGCTCGATGACAAAGGCCGCTTCTTCCTCCCCGCCAAGTTCCGTGAGGAACTGAACGGGGGTCTCGTCATCACCAGGCAGCCCGAGCGTTGTTTGGGGATCTTCACCCCGGTCGCCTACCAGGCGGCCGCCGATCGCATGATGAGTGCCTCGTCCGGCCTGGCGAAGGTGCGCTCGCAGCAGCGCATGTTCGCCTCGGGTGCCGAGTCGTCCGCTCCTGACGGCCAGGGGCGCATCTCGGTTCCGGAGCACCTGCGCAGATACGCGGGCCTGCAGCGCGAGGTCGTGGTGATCGGAGCGTTGGACCACATCGAGGTGTGGGACGCGGAGGCCTGGGCCACCTACGCCGCGGCGCAGGAAGAGGCCTTCGCAGAACTGGACGACGAAGAGTACGGCGCGGGCTGACCGCACCACCAAGCTTCACCGTCGCGTGCGGTGCGGCTTCAATCCGAGGGGCTTCCGCCTCCTGGCGCACCTTCCCCGGTGCCAGGCGGTACCCGCGGATTGAAACCACGGCGCACGCGACGCGCCATCAAGATGGAGGAAGGGTCGAGATGAGCGGGCAGCAGGCTGCGGCGCACGTGCCGGTCATGTGCGCCCGCATCGTCGAACTGCTCAGCCCCCCGTTGCAGGCGCCCGGTTCGGTCTACGTCGACTGCACGCTCGGCCTGGGCGGCCACGCCGAGGCCATGCTCACCGCCTGCCCCGAAGCCACGCTGATCGGCATCGACCGCGACCAGCACGCCCTCGCGCTGGCGGGCGAGCGGCTCGCCCCTTTCGGTGATCGGGTGCAGCTGTTCCAGGCGCGCTACGACGAACTGCCCGACGTTCTCGCGCAGGCCGGACGCCCGCTGGTGCAGGCGATTCTGGCCGACCTGGGGTTGTCGTCGATGCAGATCGACCGCCGCGATCGCGGGTTCGCCTACAGCGTCGACGCCCCGCTCGACATGCGCATGGACGACACCCAGCCGCTCACCGCGGCCGACCTGGTGAACACCGCCTCGACCGGCGAACTCACCCAGATGCTGCGCCGGTTCGGCGAAGAGCGGTTCGCCGACCGCATCGCCCGCCGCATCGTGGCCGAGCGGGCGAGCGAGCCGTTCGACACCTCGGCACGGCTGGTTCGGGTGATCGAGTCGGCCATTCCGGCCGCGGCCCGAGCCGCCGGCGGCCACCCGGCGAAAAGAACGTTCCAGGCACTACGCATCGCCGTCAACGACGAGTTGGTCGCGCTCACCGGCCTGCTGCCGGCCGCCATGGACGCGCTGGCCCCCGGTGGACGGCTGGCAGTGCTGGCCTACCACTCGGGCGAGGACCGTCTGGTGAAGAACGCACTGCGCGAGGCGGCCACCGACCGCGCCCCCCGCGGGCTGCCGGCGGTGCCGCCGGAGCTGCGCGCGCGACTGGTGCTGCTGACCCGGGGCGCGGAGCGTCCGGGCGCGGACGAGGTGCAGATCAACCCGCGAGCCGCCTCGGCGCGGCTGCGGGCCGGTGAACGAATGATTGAGGTGGCGGCATGACAGCACTCGAAGCACTCCGCAAGGGTCCGGAGCGCGCGAGCACGGAGCGTCCCCGCCGTTGGGGCCTGACGTCGGTGCCGATTCCGTCCCGGCGCATGGGCAGCGTGCCGTTCGTGCTGGTGCTCGGGGTGTTTCTGGCGGTCGGCATGGTGGGCCTGCTGCTTTTGAACACCGCGCTGCAGGAGCAGGGTTTCGCGGTGCAGAACCGGCAGAAAGAGGCTGCGCAGCTCGGCTACCGGGTGGCCGAACTCCAGTCGCAGGTCACTGAGGCCCGCTCGAGCACCCGGCTCGCGGTCGAGGCGACCAAGCTCGGCATGGTGCCCAACCCGTACCCGGTGTACCTGACGTTGCCGAACGGTCA
Source organism: Micropruina glycogenica (assembly GCF_900289045.1). Lineage (GTDB taxonomy): Bacteria > Actinomycetota > Actinomycetes > Propionibacteriales > Propionibacteriaceae > Micropruina > Micropruina glycogenica. Next base: position 2,042,451 of record NZ_LT985188.1, on the reverse strand, counting down.
GGTGGTCGGCAACCCCACCAGCATCAGTGGCTACGAGATTCCCGACGTGCGTTATCGCACGCCCGACGAGCTGGCCGCGTTGGCCCAGAAGGCTGCCGACGCCGAGGCCAAGCGCATCGCCGACCTGGCCGCCAAGGCCAAGGCGGCGAAAGAGGCGAAGGCCAAGGCCGCGGAAGAGAAGAAGAAGGCTGAAGCCGAGGCCAAGGCGAAAGCGAAGGCGAAGGCCGACGCGAAGAAGGCTGCCGAGGAGGCCGCCAAGAAGAAGACCGGCAAGAAGAACGGGACCGATCGATGACGCTGAAGTCGAGCACGAACCGGCAACTGTCGCGGCTGCGCAAGGCGCGCTGGCCGCTGGCCTCGCCGGTGGGCCGCATACGCGTGTTGCTGATCGCCATCGCGGTGGTGTTCAGCCTGTGCGCCGGACGGGCGCTGCAGGTGCAGGCGTTCGACTCCTCGGCCTACGCGGCCGAAGCAGCCGACCAGATGAAGCAGACGCAGGTGCTGCCCGCGACTCGCGGCGATCTGACCGACCGCTACGGCGACGTGCTGGCCTACACCGAGCAGACGGTCAACGTGATCGCCGACCCCAAAGCCATCGCGACCAACGGCAAGATGGGCCTGCAGCCGATGACCGCGAACGACAAGGCCATCGCCGCCACCGCCCCACAGAAACTTGCCGACCTGCTGGCCAAGTACCTGGGCGGCGTCGCTGCCGATTACCTGCCCAAGCTCACCGACGAGAAGATCTCGTACAAGGTGATCGCCAAGCGCGTGCCGGCCGAGACCTTTCAAGAACTCCAGACCGAGATGAAGGCCGCGGGCCTGCTCGGGCTCACCCGCGCGGTGGCGCCGACCCGGCGCTATCCCAACGGCACTTTGGCCGCCAACCTGATCGGCTGGGTGAACGAGCAGGGCGACGCGGCCGGCGGACTGGAGCTGGCGCTGGAGAAGTTGCTGCACGGCACCGACGGCAAAGAGGTCTACGACGGGTCGCCGAACGGCAAGATTCCCCTCGGCGACAACGTGTTGACCCCCGCCCAGAACGGGCACAGCTTCGGGCTGACCATCGACTCTGCCCTGCAACTGATGGCCGAGCAGCGCATCGCCAAGGCCCTGGCCGACACCGGCGCCGAGGCCGCCGCCGTGATCGTCATGGACCCGCGCACCGGTGAGGTGCTGGTGATGGCCAACGGCCCCTCGTTCGACAGCAACGATCCCGGCAAGAGTGAAGCGGCCAACATGGGCAACCGGGCCGTGATGAGCGTGTACGAGCCCGGCTCGGTGCAGAAGATCCTCACCTTCGCGGCCCTGTTCGACTCGGGCACGGTCGAGCCCGACACCAAGGTGAAGGTGCCCGGCTTCATCAAGCAGGACCAGTTCACCATTCACGACTGGTGGAACCACGGCACCATCACCCTGCGCGCCCGCGGCGTGTTCGCCAAGTCGTCGAACCTGGGCACCATCACCCTGGCCCGCAAGATGCCCAAGCAGCAGCTGCGCGACTACTACGCCTCGTTCGGCCTGGGCCAGCGCACCAACGTCGGCATCGGCGGCGAGTCGGCCGGCGTGCTGCCCAAGGCGACGATGCCCGACTACACCCGCGACGGCATCGCCTTCGGCACCAGCCTGTCGGTGACGGCGCTGCAGAACGCCACCGCGGTGGCGTCGGTGGTCAACGGCGGCGTCTACCACGCGCCGAGCGTGATCTCGACCATGGACGGTCAGCCGTTCACTCCCAGCGCCCAGAACACCACCCCGCGCCGGGTGATCTCTGAAGAGACGTCCGAACAGGTGCGGTCGCTGATGGAGCAGCAGGCGCTCAACCAGAAGAGCAACTCGTTCAGGATCGACGGGTACCGCATCGGCACCAAGACCGGCACCGCTCGCCTGGTCAGCGCCGACTGCAAGTGCTACCGCGGTGAGTCGGTGGTCTCGACCATCGGCGTCGCCCCGATCGAGAACCCCCAGGTGCTGGTGTATTCGGTGGTCTGGAACCCCAAGTACAACGGCGCCTCGGGCGCGGCGGTGGCGGCCCCGATCATGCACGACATCATGGCGCTGGCCCTGCCCCGCTACGCCGTCGAGCCGTCGAAGTCCAAGGGCGTCAAGCTTCCGCTCGAGTGACCAGCGGTGCGTCCCCTCGATGAATCACACCACTAGGGTGCTGAGGCATGGCTAACCCGGTTCGCCTCGCTGAACTGCTGCCCGGTGCGCCCGATGTGGCGGTCGCCGGCGTCAGTCTCGATTCTCGACGGGTTCGGCCGGGCGAGCTGTACGCGGCACTGCCGGGGCAGCACACGCACGGCGCCCGGTTCACCGCGCAGGCGGTGGCGCAGGGGGCGGTCGCCGTGCTGACCGACCACGAGGGGCGGGCCCTGATCGACGCCGACGTGCCGGTGGTCGTGGTCGACGACCCCAGGACGGCACTGGCCGAGATCGCGGCCGCCGTGCAGGGCCATCCCGCGCGTTCGATGCGCATGTTCGGCATCACCGGCACCAACGGCAAGACCAGCACCATGTTTCTGCTCGAGGCGGCCCTGGCGAACCTGGGTGAGACGGTCGGCACGCTGGGCACGATCGGCTTTCGGGTGGCCGGACGGCAGCTCGAACGTTCCCGCTCGACGGTCACCACCCCCGAGGCTCCCGACCTGCAACAACTGCTCGCAGACCTGCGCGACGCCGGAGCCAGCAGTGTGGCGATGGAGGTGTCGTCGCACGCCCTGGCGCTGCACCGCGTCGCGGGCATCACCTTCGACGTCGCCGCCTTCACCCACCTGGGCCGCGACCACCTCGACTTTCACCACACCATGCAGGCGTACTTCGAAGCCAAGGCGCGGCTGTTTCTGGGTGGACGCTCCCGTGCCTGCGTGGTGAACGTCGACGGCGAGTGGGGACGGCGCTTGGCCGGGCTGATCGCAGCCGAGGGCACGCCGCTGCTCACCACCGGCAGCGCTGCCGACGCCGACGTGCGGCTGGTCGACTACGAGACCGACGACGAGCTGCGCAGCGTGGTGCGGATCGCCACTCCTGATGCCGAACTGCGCTGCACCGTCGGCATACCCGGCGCCTTCAACGTGCAGAACGCGATCACGGCCACCGCCATGCTGAACGCCGCCGGGGTCGACCTCAGCCGAGGCGTGGCCGGCTTCGCGCAGGCGTTCGTGCCGGGCCGTATGCAGCGGGTGCCGCTGGGCTCCGGCGCGCCGCGCGTGGTGGTCGACTTCGCCCACACCCCCGAGGCGGTCACCGCGGCGCTCACCGTGCTGCCCCGGCCGCGCATCGTGGTGCTGGGCGCCGGCGGCGATCGTGACCCGGGCAAGCGGGGTCCGATGGGGGCGGCGGCGGCCGAAAACGCCGAACTCGTGGTGGTCACCGACGACAACCCGCGCAGCGAGGTACCCGAACAGATTCGGGCGAGCGTGCTGGCCGGTGCCCGGTCGGTGGCCGGCGCCGAGGTGCTCGACGGCGGCGACCGCCGCTCGGCGATCGACCTGGCGTTGCGCCGGGCCGATGCCGACACCTGGGTCGCCGTGCTCGGCAAGGGCCACGAGAGCGGGCAAGAGATCGCCGGGGTGATCAGCCCGTTCGACGACGTGGCGGCGGTGCAGCAGCAGTGGCAACGTGTTCGTGGGGGGAGTGCAGACGGTGCGTGAACGAACTATTCGGGCCGTGGCGGCGCTGGCCGGCGCCGCCGACCCGGCAATCGAGGGCACGGCGGGGCCGGACGTGGTGATCGACTCGCGGCTCGCCACGCCCGGAGCGGTGTTCGTGGCCCTGCCCGGCGAGCACGTCGACGGGCACGACTTCGTGGCCGCCGCGGCCGCCAACGGGGCGGTCGCGGCCATCTGCACCCACCCGACCGACGCCGCGCTGGCTCACCTGGTGGTACCGGACGCCCTGCAGGGGCTCACTCGGTTGGCCACCGGCGTGATCGCTGAAGCCAAGTCCAGCGGACTGCGAACGGTGGGCATCACCGGTTCGTCGGGCAAGACCAGCACCAAAGACCTGCTCGGCCAGGTGCTTGCCGCCCACGGGGCCACGATCAGCCCGAAAGGGTCGTTCAACAACGAGATCGGGGTGCCGTTGACGGCTCTGCGGGTCACCGACGACACCCGCTTTCTGGTCAGCGAGATGGGCGCCCGTGGCGGCGGCCATATCGCGTGGCTCTGCCGCATCGTCCCCCCAGACGTCGCCGTGGTGCTCAACGTCGGCCACGCCCACCTGGGCGAGTTCGGCTCGGTCGAAGCCATCGCCCTGGCCAAGGGCGAACTGGTCGAGGCGCTCACGCCGCAGGGTTGGGCCGTGCTCAACGCCGACGACCCGCTGGTCGCCGCGATGGCCGCCCGCACCCGCGCCCGGTTGGCGCACTACTCGCTCACCGGTGAGCCGGCGGGTGACCTACGGGTGTGGGCTGAGCACTTGCGCGCCGATGATGTGCAGCGGCATTCGTTCACGTTGCGTGCCGCCGGTGCCGGTGACGACGGTGCCATCGACTGCGCCGAGCCGGTCGAACTGCAGGGCCCCGGACGGCATCAGGTCGTCAACGCGCTGGCCGCCGCCACCGCGGCGCTGGCCCTGGGCGTGCCCCCGGTCACTGTGGCCGGGGCGCTGAGCGGCGCGGTGGCCCAGTCGGCGTGGCGCATGCAGTTGATGCCGCGCGCCGACGGTGTGCTGGTCGTCAACGACGCCTACAACGCCAACCCCGACTCGATGCGGGCGGCCCTGGTCACGGTCGCCGGCATGCGGCGCGCGGGTGGTCGGTTGATCGCGGTGCTCGGCGACATGCTCGAACTCGGTGCGGCCGCGGCAGACGAGCATGAGAAGCTGGGTGCGCTGGCCGCCGAGCTGGGGTTCGAGGTGGTCGCAGTCGGGCAACTCGCCGACGAGATCGCGCGGGGCGTCCGGCGCGGGTTTGGCACAGTGACACGGGTGAGTGACGTTCAGGAGGCGGTGGCGGTGGCGCAAGCGAACCTGCAGCCGGCCGACGTGGTGGTGGTCAAGGCGTCGCGCGGGCTGGCCCTCGACCGGGTCGCCGATGCGCTGGCCGCGGCGGGTGAGACGGCATGAGAAGCATTCTGCTGGCCGGCGGTCTCGCTCTGATCGGCACCCTGCTGGGCACCCGGTTCGCCATTCGGGTGCTGGTCAAGAACGGCTACGGCCAGTTCATTCGCGACGACGGCCCCACCGCCCACCACACCAAACGCGGCACGCCCACCATGGGCGGCATCGTGATCATCGTGGCGGTGATCTTCGGCTACACCCTGGCGCACCTGATCACCTGGACGTTGCCGACGGCGTCCGGGCTGTTGGTGATCTATCTGGTCACCGGGCTGGGCCTGGTGGGCTTCGCCGACGACTGGACCAAGATCAGCAAGGCCCGCTCGTTGGGCCTGAACAGCCGGGCCAAGCTGGCCGGGCAGGGGCTGGTCGGCATCTCGTTCGCCATCTTGTCGTTTCAGTTCCCCGACGAGCAGGGCATCACCCCGGCCAGCCAGGCGATCTCGTTCTTGCGCGACATCAACTGGCTGCAGCTGCCGATCTGGCTCGCGGTGATCTGGATCGTGCTGCTGATCGCCTCGTGGTCGAACGCCGCCAACCTCACCGACGGCCTCGACGGGCTCGCCGCGGGCGCGGCCGCCATGGTGTTCGCCGCCTACGCGGTGGTGAACATCTGGCAGAACAACCAGTCGTGCTCGACCAGCTCGACCGCCGGCCCGCAGTGCTACTGGGTGCGCGACCCGCGTGACCTGGCTCTGGTGTCCCTGGCCCTCGCCGGCGCATGCTTCGGCTTTCTGTGGTGGAACGCCAGCCCGGCCAAGATCTTCATGGGCGACACCGGATCGCTGGCCATCGGCGGCGGTTTCGCGGCCCTGTCGATCTTCACCCGCACCGAGCTGCTGATGCCGATCATCGCCGGGCTGTTTCTGATCATCACCCTTTCGGTGGTGCTGCAGGTCGGCTGGTTCAAGCTCACCAAGGGCAAACGGCTGTTCAAGATGGCGCCCCTGCAGCACCACTTCGAACTTCTGGGGTGGGCCGAGATCACGATCGTGATCAGGTTCTGGATCATCTGTGGGCTGTGCGTCGCGCTCGGCCTGGGTGCCTTCTACGCCGAATGGACGGTGGGGCTGCCGTGATCGACTGGTTGCCTGAGGCCACCCGGCTGTCGCCCTGGGCCGAGGCCACCGTCGTGGTGGCAGGCCTGGCGGCGTCGGGCTATGCGGCGGCCGACGGGCTGCTCGAACTGGGCGCCAACGTGATCGTGCTCGACGAGGCCGACACCGCCACCAACGTCGAGAAGGCAGCGATTCTGGGCGTGCTCGACGCCGACGTGCGGCTGGGCCCGGGCAGCACCGCACTGTTGCCCGAGTGCGACCTGGTGGTCGCCTCGCCGGGGTGGCGGCCCACCGCGCCGCTGCTGCAGCAGGCCAGGCACCGCGGCGTGCCGATCTGGGGCGAGGTCGAACTGGCCTGGCGCATGATGCAGCCCGACCGGGTGGTGCCCTGGCTCGGGGTCACCGGCACCAACGGCAAGACCACCACGGTGAACATGCTCGAGTCGATGCTGGTGGCCGCGGGCCTGACCACCTCGGCGGTGGGCAACGTGGGCCGTCCGATCGTCGAGGCGATTCTCGACGAGGTCAGCTACGACGTGTTGGCCGTCGAGCTGTCGAGCTTTCAACTGCACTACGCCCACTCGCTGACGCTGCATTCGGCCGCGGTGCTGAACCTGCACCCCGACCATCTGGAGTGGTACGCCGACCCGGCCACGTGGGGCAGCGACGAGCCCGACGCCATGGCCGCCTACGCCGCCGACAAGGCCAGGATCTTTCAGCGGGTCACGCACGCCTGTGTCTACAACGTGGCCGACGAGGCCACCATGCGCATGGTCGAGAACGCCGAGGTCACCGAGGGGGCCAGGGCCGTCGGGTTCACCCTGGGCACCCCGTCGGTGTCGATGCTGGGGGTGGTGGACGACCTGCTGGTCGACCGCGCGTTCATCGCCCAGCGCCGCGATTCGGCCATGGAGATCGCGAAGGTGGACGACATTCATCCGCTTGCCCCACACAACGTCGAGAACGCACTGGCCGCCGCCGCGCTGGCCCGGTCGTTCGGGGTGCCGGCCACCGCGGTTCGCGACGGGCTGCGCCGGCTCGAACTGGGCGACCACCGCATTCAAACCGTGGCCGAACACGACGGCATCCGCTGGGTGGACGACTCCAAGGCCACCAACCCGCACGCCGCGGCCTCGTCGTTGCGGGCGTTCGACTCGATCGTGTGGGTGGCGGGCGGCCAGGCCAAGGGCACCACGTTCGACGACCTGGTGCAGACCTATGGCGACAAGCTGCGCGGCGTGGTGCTGCTGGGCGTCGATCGGCAGGTGATTGCCGACGCACTCGCCCGACACGCGCCCCAGATCCCCGTCACGATCATCGATTCAACAGACACTGGAGCGATGACGCAGGCGGTGCAGGCCGCACGCTCGTACGCCCGTCCAGGCGACGTCGTGTTGCTCGCTCCGGGTTGCGCCAGCAAAGACATGTACACCGGGTACGACGCCAGGGGTGTGGCATTCGCCGAAGCCGCGCGCAGGGTCACCGGTGCCGACGAGAAGGGCTGAGCTCAGTGGCGATCCTCTCATCACCGCTGAGTCGAAAAGACGCCGTCAAGTCCGCTCGGGCGCGCACGTCGCTGCTCGGTGAGGCGCTGGCCCACCCGCGCGCCAGCTTCTTTCTGGTGCTGGTGCCCACGGTGCTGCTGCTGGCCCTGGGCATGATGATGGTGCTCTCGGCGTCCAGCGTGCTGGGCAGCGTGCGGTTCGGCGACGCCTACTACTTCGTGAAGCGCCAGGTGTTCTTTCTGGCCGTCGGCGGTGCCGCCGCCTTCGTGCTGTCGCGGTGCAACGTACGGGCGCTGAAGGTGCTGGGCTGGGGCCTGGTGATCGCCGCGCTGACACTGCAGATACTCACCTTCACTCCGCTGGGTTGGGGCGAAGCAAAGGGCAACCGCAACTGGGTGCAGTTCGGCACGTCGTTCTTTCGCATTCAGCCGTCCGAGCTGGCCAAGCTGGCCATCATCGTGTGGGGTGCCGACCTGCTGGCCCGCAAGCAGAAACTGCTCGACCAGCCCAAGCACCTGCTGGTGCCGTTCGTTCCGGTCTCGCTGCTGCTGATCAGCCTGGTGGTGCTGCAGCACGACCTGGGCACCGGCATGATCATGGGCGCCATCGTGGTGGCGATGCTGTGGTACGTCGGGGCGTCGTGGAAGATGCTGGCCTCGATCGGCGCCATCGTCGGTGCCGGCGTCGTGGTGCTGGTGGCCACCTCCGCCAACCGCCTCGGCCGCATCACGGGCTTCTTCGACTCCACGCACGACCAGATGGGTGTCAACCTGCAGCCGCTGCGCGGCGTGTTCGCGCTGGCGTCCGGCGGCTGGTGGGGGCTCGGTCTGGGCGCGTCCCGGCAGAAGTGGGGGTCGCTGGCCGAGGCGCACACCGACTACGTGTTGGCCATCGTGGGCGAAGAGCTCGGGCTGGTCGGCACCTTGGTGGTGTTGTCGCTGTTCCTGGTGCTGGCCTACGCGGGCTTTCGCATCGCGCTGCGATCCGACATCACGTTCTGCCGCTACCTGGCGGCCGGCGTCACGTCGTGGCTGATGATTCAGGCGCTGGTCAACATCATGGTCGTGCTCAAGATGATTCCGGTGCTGGGGGTCACGCTGCCGCTGCTGAGCTACGGCGGGTCCGGCCTGATGGCCAACCTGGCCGCCATCGGCATGCTGTTGGCCTGCGCCAAGCTCGAGCCCGACGCCCGTAGGCTGGCCGAACGCAAGAAGCGCACGACCGGCGCACCGGTCACCGTGGTCGAGTCGCGGCGCGCGTAGGCCTTTGTCGAGGAGAACCATGGCTCACGTCGTGCTGGCCGGAGGGGGAACCGCCGGCCACACTTCGCCGTTGATCGCGACCGCCGAGCGCATCGCAGAGCTCGACCCGTCCGGAACGTTGGTGGCGGTGGGTACGGCGCGCGGTCTCGAAACCACCGTGGTGCCGGCGGCGGGGCTGCGGCTGGAGCTGATTCCGCCCGTGCCGCTACCCCGTAAGCCGACCCTTGAACTGCTCGCCGTGCCTTCGCGGCTGATCGGTGCGGTACGCGCGGCGCGCCGCATTCTCAAGGCCGAACGGGCTGATGTGGCGGTCGGTTTCGGCGGGTACGTGTCGCTGCCGGTCTATCTCGCCGCGCGCACGATGGGCGTGCCGGTGGTGATTCACGAACAGAACGCGCTCCCCGGACTGGCCAACAAGGTGGCGGCCCGGTTCGCCAAGGTGGTGGGGGTGTCGTTTGCCGACACGCCACTGGCCAAGGCTCGCTATCTCGGCCTGCCGGTGCGGCGCGGCATCGCCGAACTCGACGTCGAGGCTCGCCGGGCTGCGGCCCGCGAAGGCTTCGGGCTCGACCCCAACCGGCCGACCCTGCTGGTTTCGGGCGGCTCGCAGGGCGCGCAGAGCATCAACCAGGCCACCCAGGGTGCGCGAGGACGTCTACTGGCCGCCGGCATTCAGGTGCTGCACGTGCTGGGTCCCAAGAACATCACCGAGGCCGACGAGGCGGTCACCGACCCCGCCACCGGCGCGCGCTACGTGCCGGTGGGCTACGTGGACGCCATGGAGGACGCCTACGCGGCCGCCGATCTGATGATCGGACGGGCCGGTGCCGGCACGGTGATGGAGACCGCGACCGTCGGCCTGCCGGTGATCTTCGTGCCGTTGCCGCACGGCAACGGCGAACAGGCGCGCAACGCGGGCTTTCTGGTCGCCGGCGGGGCGGGACTGCTGGTCGACAACGCCGACTTCACCGCCGACCGCATGGCCACCGAGGTGCTGGACCTGTTCGCCGACCCGGCCCGGCTGCCCGCCATGCGGGCCGCCACCCGAGACCTGGTGCCCGCCGACGCCGCCGGCGCTCTGGCCGAGCTGGTGCTGGCCGCGGCGACGAAGGGGGCCTGATATGCCCCTGGTCGAACCCGTGCCGCTGGTCGGCGTCCACGAGCTTGGGCCGGTGCACTTCATCGCCATCGGCGGGGCCGGCATGAGCGGCATCGCCGCCGCCTACGCCGACGCCGGGGTGCCGGTGTCGGGTAGCGACCAGGCCGATTCGGCCGCCCTTCGCCAACTGCGTGAGCGCGGCATCGAGGTGCACGTCGGGCACGACGCCGCCAACCTGGGCGAGGCGGCCACCGTGGTGGTGTCGTCCGCGATTCGCGAGGGCAATGTCGAACTGGCCGAAGCCAGGCGTCGCGGGCTGCGGGTGTGGCATCGCAGCGCGGCGCTCGGGGCGCTGATGCTGGGCCATCGCGGGGTGGCGATCACCGGCACGCACGGCAAGACCACCACCACCGGCATGACCGCACAACTGCTGGCCGAACTCGACACCGACCCCTCCTACGTGATCGGGTCGCCGCTGGCCGCCACCGGCCGCAGCTCGCACATCGGCACCGGTGAGGCCTTCGTGGTCGAGGCCGACGAGTCCGACGGCTCGTTTCTGCAGTACCCCGCCGAGGTGGTGGCGGTCACCAACATCGAAGCCGACCACCTCGACAACTGGGGCACCGCCGAGCACTACTTCGACGGGTTCGCGCTCCTCTGCCGGCAACCGCTGGTGCGCACCGTCGTGCTGTCGGCCGACGACCAGAGCGCCGAGGCGCTACGGCCACTGGTCGAGGGCGACGGACGGCGGGTGATCACCGTCGGCGAGTCGGCGCGGGCCGACGTGCGGCTGACCGATCTGGTGGTCGATCAGCCGGCTGCCCGGGCGACCCTCGTGGCGCACGACGACGCCGGCCCGTTGCAGCTGTCGGTGCCCGGCCGCTACAACCTGCACAATGCCGCGGTCGGCTATGCGATCGGCCGGGCCCTCGGCCTGCCGGGGCACGCGCTGCGGGCGGCCGCCGAGGCGTTTCGCGGCACGCACCGCCGGTTCAGTTTCGTGGGCGAGATCAACGGAGCGCGAATCTACGACGACTACGCCCATCACCCCACCGAGGTGCGCGCCCTGCTCACCGCGGCCCGTCCGATCGCCGGCCAGGGCCGGCTGGTGGCGCTGTTTCAGCCGCACCTGTTCACCCGCACCCGCGACTTCGCGGGCGCGTTCGGCGCGGCGTTGGCGCTGGCCGATGAGGTGGTCGTGCTCGACGTGTACCCGGCCCGCGAAGACCCGATCGCCGGCGTGACGGGCGAACTCGTGGCCGACGCGGCACGCTCCGCCGGCGCTCGGGTGACCTACGTGGCCGACAAGCGGCACGCGCCCGGCGTACTGGCACGCGTGCTGCGACCGGGCGACCTCGCCCTCACCATCGGCGCCGGCGACGTCACCGCTGTGGGCCCGGCCACGATGGCGCAGGTGATGAAATGAGCACCATGACCAGAATCAGCGACGCCACCGGGCGCATCGACCTGCGCCGGCGCCGCGACCGCCGCCGCCGATGGCTGTGGCTGGGGGTGGCCGCCGGCGTGCTGGCCGTGCTGGGGGGCCTGACCTGGCTGCTGCTGTTCTCGACCGTGCTGGGTGTGCGCACCATCGAGGTGAGCGGTGCCACGATCACCAACGCCGACGACGTGCGGCGACTAGCCGACGTGTCGCCGGGCACCCCGTTGGCCCGGGTCGATCTCGATGCCGTGGCCACCCGCGTGGCCGGGCTGCCGGCCGTCGACACCGTCACCGTGAGTCGGGTGTGGCCGGGCACGATCGGTATTCGCATCGTCGAACGCACCCCGCTGTTCGCCATCGAAACCCCCGGCGGGTACTGGATCGCCGACCACGAGGGGGTCATCTTCAACTCTGCCGCCGACGCACCCAAGGGCCTGATGATCGCCCAGATCACCGGTAACGACCCGCGCCTGGTGCGTGATCTGGGTACCGTGCTGAGCGCGTTGCCGGCTGAGGTGCACACACGGGTGCGGCAGGTGAGCGCCGAGACCGCCGACAGCATCACCCTGCAACTGGACGGCGGTGTGAGGGTCGTCTGGGGCAGTGCCGACCAGTCGGCGCTGAAGGCGCAGGTGATCGTGCCGCTGCTGCAGCAGAAGGGCACCGTCTACGACGTTTCGGCGCCGTCCAATCCCACCGTGAAGTGATTTTCAAGCAACCCTGAAGTTGTGGTTGAGGGACGCGCCGAAGACGGGCCCCCCGTTGGACGCGGACGAGCCCCTCTGCGTAGCCTTTGAGCCGACGTCTTACAGGTGCCTTCCCAGGGTCTACACCGCGACTTGAGACTTAGTTTTCGGCAACCGCGCAATCGGTATTGAGGTAGGAATCTCCGTGGGCAGTGCATCCCAGAACTACTTGGCGGTCATCAAGGTCGTGGGGGTCGGGGGCGGTGGCGTCAACGCCGTCAACCGCATGATCGAATCGGGCCTGCGCGGCGTGGAGTTCATCGCCGTCAACACCGACGCCCAGGCGCTCCTGATGAGCGACGCCGACGTCAAGCTCGACATCGGTCGCGACCTGACCCGTGGCCTCGGCGCCGGCGCCGACCCCGACAAGGGGCGGCAGGCGGCCGAAGACCATTCCGACGAGATCGAAGAGGTGCTCAAGGGCGCCGACATGGTGTTCGTCACCGCCGGTGAGGGCGGCGGCACCGGCACCGGTGGCGCCCCCGTCGTGGCGCGCATCGCCCGCTCCCTGGGTGCCCTGACCATCGGTGTGGTCACCCGGCCGTTCAGTTTCGAGGGCAAGCGCCGCGCCACCCAGGCCGACAACGGCATCGTCAGCCTTCGCGAAGAGGTCGACACCCTGATCGTGATCCCCAACGACAAGTTGTTGGAGATGACCGACCACCAGGTGGCGATCCTGGACGCCTTCAAGCAGGCCGACCAGGTGCTCATGCAGGGCGTCTCGGGCATCACCGACCTGATCACCACACCCGGCCTGATCAACCTGGACTTCGCCGACGTCAAGGCCGTGATGAGCAACGCCGGCTCGGCCCTGATGGGCATCGGTTCGGCCCGCGGTGAAGACCGGGCCCGCGCCGCCGCCGAGATGGCCGTCAGCTCGCCGCTGCTGGAGGCCAGCATCGACGGCGCCCACGGGGTGCTGCTGTCGATCGCCGGTGGCTCCGACCTGGGCCTGTTCGAGGTGTCGGCCGCGGCCAACCTCATCGAGAGCGCCGCGCACGAAGACGCCAACATCATCTTCGGCACCGTGATCGACGACGCCCTGGGCGACGAGGTGCGGGTCACCGTGATCGCGGCCGGCTTCGACGGCGGGCAGCCGCCGCGCCGCCAGCCGGGCATCACCCGGGCGCCCGACCTGCGGCAGAGCCGCCCGGCCACGCAGGCCCCGGCGACGCCGGCGCCCCAGCCCACGTTCGCCCGTCCCGAGCCCACCCCGGCTCCCGAGCCGGTGACCAGGCCGCAGGAGCAGCCCCAAGAGCGTCCGGCGGCGCCGTACCAGCCGCGTCCGGCCGCTCCCGACGACGATCTCGACGTGCCGGAGTTTCTGAAGTAGTCATGTACCGGTTCTTCCGTGACCCCGGCGCCGACGGCGTCGGGGTCGCTTTTTCTGACGCCACCGCCGCAGACGGCTCGCTGCTCAGCCTGGGCGGCGCGCACGGCGCGGGCGGACGTGCCGCCGGCCTGGGTGTGATCGAGGCCGACCTGGGTCTGCCTCTGGCCGTGGTGCGGCAGGTGCACGGCGTCACGGTGGCCGACGCCGACGAACTGAGCGTGGCCGAACTGGCCGGCACCGAAGCCGACGCGCTGGTGGCCACCCGGCCCCGCGTGGCGCTGGCGGTGCGGGTGGCCGACTGTGTGCCGGTGCTGTTCGCTGATGCGGCCGCCGGTGTGATCGGCGCCGCGCACGCGGGCCGGGTGGGGCTGGCGGCGGGGGTGCTGCAGGCCACCGTTGCGGCGCTGCGTGCCAGGGGGGCGCGGCAGCTGACCGCCTGGATCGGCCCGCACGTGTGCGGCGCCTGCTACGAGGTGCCGAAAGAGCTGGCCGACCAGGTCGCGCAGCAGGTGCCCGGCAGCCGCTCGACCACCTCATGGGGCACGCCCGCCCTCGACCTCGGCGCCGGCGCGGCCCGGGTGCTCGCCCACCTGGGCGTCGAGACGGTCGACGTGGCTGCGTGCACCCTCGAAAGTGCCGACCTGCACTCGTATCGCCGTGACGCGGCGGCGTCGGGACGGCAGGCCGGCATCATCTGGCTCGCCGGTGCGTGTCGCACGAAGAATGCCGGCTGAGCGCTGCCACCATGGGTACGTTGCAGTGGCTACCGCAATTGATGAGGGGTTTGAAATGGCTGACGCACTGAAGAAGGCCGCCGTGTGGCTGGGGTTGGTGTCCGACAACAACTACGCCGGCTCTGAGTACGGTGCCGACGACGTCACCCAGCAGGTGCCGCGCGACGACGACCGGCAGCAGCAGGCCCACGCCCCGCAGGCGTCGTCCCAGGCAGCCCCGGCCGCCCCCGTACCCGCGGCGGCCACCGTCACCGAACTCGAATCGCGTCGTCCGGTCGCGCCCGCTCCGCGCACCGCCGACATCAGCCGCATCATCACCGTGCACCCGCGCACCTACAACGAGGCGCGCACCATCGGTGAGAACTTTCGCGACGGCGTGCCGGTGATCATGAACCTCGGCGACATGGAAGACGTCGACGCCAAGCGGCTGGTCGATTTCGCCGCCGGGCTGATCTTCGGGCTGCATGGCAGTATTGAACGCATCACCAGCAAGGTGTTCCTACTCTCGCCGCAGAACGTGAACGTGACGGCGGAAGACAAGGAGCGCATTGCCGGAGGGTTCTACAACCAGAGCTGAGCAGGCGGCGTGACCTGCGGCTCGACACCTGAAGGAAGTGCCCGTGCAGTTGGTCGGATTGATCCTGTGGTACGTGCTGTGGGCGTACCTGGCCGTTCTCATGGTGCGGGCTGTGCTGTCGTTCATTCCGCTGTTCGTGCGCGACTGGCAGCCGCGTGGGGTGATGCTGGTGATCGCCGAGTTCGTCTACACGCTCACTGATCCGCCGCTCCGCTTCATGGGCAGGATCATCCCGCCCCTGCGCATCGGTTCGACCAGTTTCGATCTGGGCTTTCTGGTGCTGTTTCTCGGCCTGTCGTTCGCGCAGCGAATGATCCCCTACATCTTCGCCTGACAGGCCGATTCTGCTTCGTCGCAGGCTTTGGCATGGCGCTACCGAACCGGCTAGCCTGACGAAGGCCCAATCGAGCAAAGACTCTTCCGTGAGGTGAAGCATGACCCTGTCCCTGGAGCAGGTCCGTCAAACCCGATTCCACTTGGCCCGGCGCAACGGGTACGAGCCGATGGACGTCGACAACTTCGTCGACAAGGTCGAGGTGACGCTGCAGCAGTTGGGCGAGGAGAACGAGACCCTCAAGCAGCAGCTCGACGCGCTGACCGCCGGTGGCGAGGGCGACGCCGCCGCACCCGGCGACGACCGCTCGGCCGACGTGCTGCGGCGCCAGTTGAACGAGTCGCACGCCGAGGTCGAGCGGCTGCGCGGCGAGCTCGAGGGTCGCGGCACCGAACTGGCCGGGGTGCAGGGCGAGTTGGACGCGGCCCGCGCGTCGCTGGCCGAGGGCGATCAGAGCGGCGCGCTCAGCGCGCTGCAGGCCGAGCTCGACCAGGCCAAGAAAGACCGCGACCAGGCCACCACCGACCTGGCGGAGCGCGACCAGCGCATCGCCGAACTCGAGAGCCAACTGGCGAGCGCACAGGCCGATCTCGAAGCCGCCCGCGGCGCTGCCGACGAGCGCACCGGCAAGGTCGAGAACATCGTGGTGACCGCCGCCCCCGACGCGGCCCCCGCCGTCACCAAGCTGCTGCAGATGGCCACCGAGCAGGCCGAGCGGCTGGTCAGCGAAGCCGCCGACGAGGCGCAACGCATCACCGCCGACGCCACCGCCAAGGCCGACTCGACGGTCGAGCAGGCCGCGGGCCAGGCCCACGAGACGCTCAGCGGCGCCAAGTCACGGGCCGAAGAGATCGAAACCCAGTCGAAGGCGGCCGCCGACTCGCTCGCCGTCGAACTGCGGGCGAAGGCCGAGGCCCTGCAAAGTGAGATCGACCAGCGCCGCGCCGAGCTGTTCAGCTCGCTCGAGGGCGAGCGCGACGAGTTGCGCGGCAAGGTCGACCACCTGCGGTCGTTCGAGGCGCGCTACCGCGACAGCCTGACCACCCAGCTCAAGGCGCACCTCGATTCGCTCGCGGGCAACGCCCAGCCCGACGACGTTCCCGAGGTGCTGAACCAGCCGGCCGGCCAATCGGCAACCCCGCGCCTGGACGCGCTGCTGAACGATCAGAACTGATCGCGCGTCACGCCTTCGGTCGCGTCGCGGCGGGTGGTACTCTCTGCGCTCGGACACGACTGAAGGAGTCCCCCGATGCCTACGGCTCGCCACGCGAACCGGGTCGCCGACCCGACCGCGTCCATTCCGGTCGCCGAGGGTGAAGAACCCTGGACGGCCGAAGAACTCGACGAGATCCGCGACGAACTGACCGGTGAGGTGGCCCGGCTCGAACGCGCGATCTCGGTGGCCGAGGCGGGCCTGAAAGACCTGTTCTCAGACGGCAGCGAGGGCGCCGGCCGCGACCCCGCCGACGTCGGTTCGTCGAACTTCGAGCGCGACCAGGAGATGTCGCTGGCGCAGAACGCCCGCGAGATGCTGGAGCAGGCGCAGCTCGCGCTGCGGTTGTTCGAATCGGGGGAGTACGGAACATGCGAATCGTGCGGCCAGCCGATCGGCAAAGACCGGTTGCAGGTGTTTCCCCGAGCCACCCTGTGCGTTCCGTGCAAGCAGCGGGAGGAACGGCGATAGCCACCCCGAACCGACGCTACGCATTCTGGGCGGTGCTGCTGGGCGCCCTCGGCTTCGTCGCCGACTTCCTGGCCAAACGGTGGGCGCTGGCCAACCTCGACCCCGCCTCGCCCGTGCAGGTCATCCCGGGTCAGCTCTACCTGCACCTGATTCGCAACCCCGGCGCGGCCTTCAGCATGGGCGAGGGTGCCACCGTGCTGCTCACGTGCCTGGCCATCGCCGCCATGATCTTTCTGCTGGTCTGGATGGTGCCGCGGGTGCGGCACCCCGGGTGGGCGGCCGCGACGGGCCTGCTGCTCGCCGGCGTGTCGGGCAACCTGTTCGACCGGCTGTTCCGTGAGCCGGGCCCGTTTCACGGCCACGTGATCGACTTTCTGCAGGTGCCCTGGTTCGCCGTGTTCAACGTGGCCGACATCTGGATCACCTTCGCTGCCGTCACCGTGATCTGGCTGACCATGATCACGCAGGTGAACCTGGCCGGCGAGCGGGTCGACCGGCCCGAGAAGGCCGACTCGAAGCCGTCCGGCGACGACACCGGAACGCCCGCGTCGTGAGCGTCCACCTGGTGCCCGACGGGCTGGCCGGCGAACGGGTGGACAGCGCGGTGGCCCGCATGACCGGGTTGTCGCGCAGCCGGGTCGACGAGCTGATCGCCCAGGGCCTCGTGCAACTCGACGGACGGGCGGTGCGCAAGTCCGTGCGGGTCGCCGGCGGTGAACTGCTCGAGGTGACGCTGCCTGCGCAGCCATCCGGGGTTCCGGTGGTGCCGCAGATGGTCGCCGGGCTGCGCATCATGCACGACGACGCCGACATCGTCGTGGTCGACAAGCCGGCGGGGGTGGCGGCCCACCCGTCGCTGGGGTGGACGGGGCCGTCGGTCACCGAACATCTCGCAGCCGCCGGCTTTCGCATCTCGACCTCGGGTGCGCCCGAACGGCAGGGCGTGGTGCAGCGGCTCGATGTGGGCACGTCGGGGCTGATGGTGGTGGCCAAGAGCGAGCGGGCCTACACGCTGCTCAAGCGCGCCTTTCGCGACCGCACGGTCGACAAGGTGTACCACGCGCTCGTGCAGGGCTTCCCCGACCCGCACACCGGCACCATCGACGCGCCCATCGGCCGGCACCCGGGGCACGACTGGAAGATGGCGATCGTCGACGGCGGTCGGCACAGTGTCACCCACTACGACACCTTGGAGGCGTTCAGGGGCGCCACCCTGCTCGAGGTTCATCTCGAAACCGGGCGCACCCACCAGATCAGGGTGCATATGGCCGCCATCGGCCACCCCTGCGTGGGCGACCCGCTGTACGGGGGCGACCCGGTGCTGACGGCCCGGCTCGGGCTGGAGCGCCAATGGCTGCACGCGGTCGAACTCGGTTTCGACCACCCCGGCTCGGGCGAACCCGTCCGCTTCACCTCGCCCTACCCCGACGACCTGGCCCACGCCCTGGGCGTGGTGGCGCGCGACTGATCGTGCACCGTGGTGAAACACTCTCGTCACGTGCTATCGCTAAGCTGACGACCGTGCGTAGAGCGAAGATCGTAGCAACACTGGGTCCGTCCACCGACAGCCTTGAGCGGGTGATCGGCCTGATCGAGGCCGGCGTGAACGTGGCTCGGCTCAACATGTCGCACGGCGACCACAAAGAGCACATACGCCGGCTCAAGCTGGTGCGTGACGCGTCGCACGAGGTGGGCCGCCCGGTGGGCGTGTTCGCCGACCTGCAGGGCCCCAAGATCAGGCTGACGAGGTTCGAGAACGACTTCGCCATTCTGGTGCCGGGCGAGCAGTTCGTGATCACCACCGACGACGTGCTGGGCACCGCCGAGCGGGCGGGCACCACGCTGAAGACGCTCACCCAGGACGTGCAGCCCGGCGACGACATTCTGATCGACGACGGCAAGCTGCGGCTTCGGGCGGTCGAGGTGACCGACACCGAGGTGATCACCGAGGTCGTGGTCGGTGGCCGGGTGTCGAACAACAAGGGCATCAACCTGCCCGGCGTCGCGGTGTCGGTGCCGGCCCTGTCCGAAAAGGACGAGCACGACCTGCGCTGGGCGCTGCGGCACGGCGTCGACATGGTGGCGCTGTCGTTCGTGCGCAGCGCGTCCGACTATGACCGCGTGCGCGAGATCATGGACTCAGAAGACCGGCACGTGCCGGTGATCGCCAAGATCGAGAAGCCGCAGGCCGTGGCCAACCTGCAAGAGATCATCGACACCTTCGACGCGATCATGGTGGCCCGCGGTGACCTGGGCGTCGAACTACCCCCCGAGCAGGTGCCGTCGGTGCAGAAGCGCATCATCGAGAGCGCCCGCAAATGGGCCAAGCCGGTGATCGTGGCCACCCAGATGCTCGAGTCGATGATCAGCGCCCCGCAGCCCACCCGGGCCGAGACCTCTGATGTGGCCAACGCGATTCTGGACGGCGCCGACGCCGTGATGCTGTCGGGCGAGACCGCGATGGGCGAGTACCCGATCGAAGCGGTCGCGGTGATGAGCCGCATCATCAACTACACCGAAGAACAGGGACTGCATCAGATTCGCGCCATCGACTGGGACCCGCACACCCACTCGGGCGTCATCTCGATCGCCGCCATCGACATCGCCACCCGCATCGGTGCCAAGTACCTGGCCGCGTTCACCATTTCGGGCGACACCCCGCACCGGCTGGCCCGGTTGCGCAGCGAGATTCCGATCATGGCGTTCACGCCCAAGCCGCGCACGGCACAGGAACTGACGTTGTGCTGGGGCGTGCAGTCGTGGGTGACGCCCGAGTTCACCACCACCGAGGCCATGGTCGAGTCGGTGCAGGACGCGCTGCTCGAAACCGGCTGGGTGAAGCCGGGCGACTTAATCGTGATCGTGGCCGGCAACCCGGCCCGGTTCGGCGGTCAGACCAACTCGGTGCGCATCTACGAGTTGCACGGCTGACCAGCGCAGACGACGACAAGGGTGGCGGCGATGCCGTCACCCTCGTCGGTTCTGGGGTGGGTGGTCGCTGAGCCGGGAACGCGTGTTTCCTGACTGGTGCGAGAAACCGCCCCCGATCGGTCAGTCGCCGAGCTGCAACTTGGCCAGGTGGTGCGCCACGTCCTTGGTGGCCGGGTAGAGCTCGAGGTAGCGCCCGAACAGGTCGTCGTACAGGCCCTTGTTGTCGTCGTCGGGCGTGACGTGCGCGGACACCTTCATCCAGCTGGTGTCGGCGTCGGCCGCGCCGACGTTCTGCGCCGAGATCAGCGCGTCGCCGTAGCTGGCGCCGATGGCGAGCTTCGGCAGCACCTGATCGATGCCGCAGACGTCCGACATGATCTGGGTCCACAAACCGCCCTTGGTGCCGCCACCGACCGCCACGTAGCGCTTGCCCTCGCCGCCGGCCTCTTTGATCGACTCCAGCAGGTGCCTGGTGCCGAACGCCGTCGCCTCGAGCAGTGCCCGGTACAACTCGCCGCGGGTGGTGCTCAGCGTCAGGCCGGCGATCACGCCCCGGGCCATCGGGTCACTGATCGGGGTGCGTTCACCGGCGAAGTAGGGCAGCGCGAGCAGGCCGTTCGAGCCCGGTACCACGTCGCTGGCCTCTTCGGTGAGCACCGCGTACTCGACCCCGCCGGTGATGTCGCGCAGCCACGTGGTCAGCGCGCCAGAGGCCGACAGGCCGCCGGCGAGGGCGAACGTGTCCTTGTAGGTGCCGGTCAGTGCCCACAGGTTCGGGTGCGCCATGAAGTGGTCGGCGATCAGGTCGGCGACGATCGTGGAGCCGTACATCAGCATCACGTCGCCGGGATCCTTCACGCCCACGCTCAACGCCTCGCAGAACGCGTCGGTGCTGCCGACGCCGACCGGAATGCCCTCAGGCAGGCCGCTCAGCGCCGCACCCTGGGCGGTGACGTGGCCGGCGATGTCGTTGGAGTACTTCAGTTCGGGCAGCGGCAGGCCCGGCGCGACCATCTCGCACCATTCCGGGATCCAGTCCTGGGTCTTCGGCGAATACATCGGGTCGAACATCGAGGCCGACAGGTGGTCGAGCACGTACTCGCCGGTGAGCTTGAACGTCACGTAGGTCTGCGACATGAAGACGTACTTCGCCTTCTCCCACACCCAGGGCTCGTTGCGCACCGTCCACAGAAACTTGGGGCCCTGCGACTGTGAGGTGAGCACGTTGCCGCACTTCTCCACCAGAGCGTCGACACCGATCTTGTCGGTGAGTTCCTCGACCTCCTTGTAGGCGCGGGTGTCCACGCCGTAGAGAATGGCGGGCCGAAGCGGCTTACCCTCGGCGTCGCAGAACAGGCTGCACGGGCCGATGCCGGAGGTGGTGATGCCGACGACGGGGCCGTCCGCCTTGCTCAGCAGATCATGGGTGATGGCCAGGAAGTCGGCCCACCACACCTCGTCCGCATCGTGCTCGACGTGGCCGGGCTTGGGCATGGAGGTTCTGTGGGCCTTCTCGGCGGTCGCGATCACCTTGCCGTTCAGTCGGGCCAGCACACCCTTCGAACTGCCGGTGCCGAAGTCGATTCCGATGACCAGACGTTTGTCTTTCGCCATGCTTGGTTCCTTTCTGGGAGCGTCGGTGCTCGGCGGAAGGACGGCCACGCTGCCTGCACTCCCGCAACAGCAAGGTATTCCAAACAGACGCCGGATGGGAGGGGATGAGTGTGAGAAGTGAGATTTTGTGTGTGGTTTGCCCCACTTTCGGTGAGAGGTCGTGCACCCGGAGGCGTGGACGAGGCCCGCTCAGTCGGGAACCACCGCCACCTTGATGCCCTCGCCCGACGCGACGAACTCGATGGCTTCGGCGGCCCGCGAGAGCCCGAAGGTGTGGGTGACCAGCGACATCGTGTCGATGGCGCCGCTCTCGATCAGCCGGACGGCCCGAACGAAGTTCTCGCGCCCCGAGTTGGAGGCACCCACCACGGTGATCTCTTTGTAGTGGATCAGGTTGGCGGCGATGGTCGACCAGCCCTCACCGGCCAGACCGGCGAAGATGCTCACCCGGCCGCGCTTGCGCACCAGACCCAGGCAGTCGTTGACCAGTTCGGGCACCCCGATGCACAGCACCGCCACGTCGGCACCCTCGCCGGCCGACAGGCCGTTGACCACGGCCGACAGGTCGTCGTTGGTCGGGTCGACGGTCACGGTGGCACCCAACGCCTCGGCGCTGGCCCGACGGGTCGCGGACGGGTCCGACACCACGACCGCCGCCGCACCCGCGATGCGGGCCAGTTGCAGGTGAATCAGCCCGATCGGCCCTGCTCCGACGATCACCACCACGTCGCCCACCTCGACCCGGTAGTTGTCCATGCCGTTCAGGCAGCACGAGATCGGCTCGGCGAGCGCCAGTTGGGCCGGTTCGAGGTGCGCCGACGCCTTCACCAGTTGCCCGCGTTCGATCGCCGCGCGCGGGATCAGCCAGTAGTCGGCCAGGCCGCCGTTGATGTCGTAGCCCACCAGGTGCACGTCGTCGCACAGGTGCTCGGTGCCGCGGCGGCAGGGCCCGCACACCCCACAGCACACCGAGGGCGGCATGCTCACCAGGTCACCCACCGCGAAACCCGTGACGCCCTCGCCGACGGCCTCGACGTAACCGGCCACCTCGTGCCCCAACACCACACCCACTTCGACACCCTTCGACTTCTCGCCGCGCAGAATGCGAAGGTCGGTGCCGCAGACGGTGTTGGCGCCGACCCGGGTGAGCGCCTCGCCCGGCCCGGGTGTCGGCGTGGCCAGTTCGGTGAGTTCGGCCGGCCGACCAGGGCCGCGATAGGTGAAACCGCGCATGATCACTCCTGTTGGACGAATCCGCATCGGCGGCGGACGATGACGATGGCCTCCGTCCGCAGCGTCGATGCTTCGCACGGTGGTCAGCGGCCTGCCGGTTCTTGCCGACGGTTCTCAGCATGCTACAAATCGCGAGCCGGTGGCCGTCGGCCGGTCACGCCCCGTCGAATACGGCCGAGTTCACGCGCATCCGAAGGGAGTACTAAGAGGGCCTCACTCGCCGGTTCACGGTGTGATGGCGGCACCGGTGAAGTGCCCAGGAGGGGAGTCGAACCCCTATGCCCTTTCGGGCAGACGGGTTTGAGCCGTCCGCGTATGCCATTCCGCCACCTGGGCCAGAGCCCTACGATCATGCCACATTCTGGTTGGCCATGCTGGCCGGGGTAAGGTGCTCTGTGCAGCAGCCGTCGGCGAACCGAGGCCGAGGCAGACCTGATCCCTTGACAGAAGAGTGCAACCCATGACGTCCGAAGCCGTAGCCACCCCCGGCCGAGCCCGCGTGCTCGTCGCTGAGGACGAAGCCCTGATCCGCCTGGATCTGGTCGAACTGCTCACCGGCGAGGGCTACGAAGTGGTGGGTGAGGCCGGCGACGGCGAACAGGCCCTGTCGATGGCCCGCGAGCTCGAACCCGATCTCGTCGTGATGGACGTCAAGATGCCCAAGATGGACGGCATCTCGGCCGCGTCTGTGATCGCCGAAGAACGCATCGCCCCCGTGGTGATGCTCACCGCGTTCAGCCAACGTGAACTGGTCGAACGGGCCCGTGAGGCGGGTGCGATGGCGTACGTGGTGAAGCCGTTCGACGCCTCCGACGTGGTGCCGGCGATCGAACTGGCGATGGCCCGCTACGCCGAACTGCGCGCAGTCGAAGAAGAGGTCGAAGACCTGCAGGAGCGGTTCGAGTCGCGCAAGCTGGTCGAGCAGGCGAAGGGCCTGCTCATGGAGGGTCTTGGCCTCACCGAGCCCGAGGCGTTCCGGTGGATCCAGAAGACGGCGATGGACCTGCGCAAGTCGATGCGCGAGGTCGCCGAAGGAGTCATCGACCACTCGAAGGCCGGCAAGAAGCCCAAGCGCTGACCGCTTCCCTGGTCGAGCTTGCCGAGACCCCGGTGGTTGCGTTGGTTGCCGCGGAGCGGGGCTGACGCCTTCATCCCGGCGAACGCCGGGATCCCTTTCGCAGCCGACGAGGTCGCCGAGCGGCCCCGCACGTCGTGAGATTACGTCCGATGTGGACGGCGTCTACGCTCAACAGGCGGTAACGCCCCTCGAATCGGACGTAATCTCACGGGCGGGTGGCGACGACGGCGGTGGCGTCCAAGTCGTCATCGGTGTGCACCTCGGGCCAGAGGCCGGCACGTTCGAACATGACCGTCGCGCCCGGCACCTGGGCGGGGGCCACCTCGATCAGCAGCCGGCCACCCGGCGCGAGCCAGTCGTCAGCGTCCATGGCGATGCGGCGGTGCACGTCGAGGCCGTCGCGGCCGCCGTCCAGAGAGATGCGGGGCTCGTGATCGCGCGCCTCGGGCGGCATCAGCGCGATGCTGTCACTCGGCACGTACGGTGCGTTCGCCAGGGCCACGTCGACGCGCCCGCGCAACCCGGTCGGCAGCGCCGCCCACAGGTCGCCGGCGAACACCTGGGCGCCGGGCAGGTTGCCCCGGGCGCACGTCACGGCCCGGTCGTCGACGTCGCACGCGTACAGCTCGACGCCCGGCACCCGACGCGCCAGGGCTGCTGCCAGGGCGCCGCTGCCGCAGCACAGGTCGACCGCCACGGCACCGGCGGCCAGCCCGCGGGCCCCGAGTCGCACCAACAACGCAGAACGTTGCCGGGGCACGAAAACGCCTGGTGACACGCTGATCCGCAGCCCGTCGAACTCGGCCCAGCCGAGCACCTGCTCCAGGGGTCCACCCGCCACCCGGCGCGCGACCAGGGCGTCCAACGAGCCGGGAGCGGCCAGCAGCAGCGCCGCCTCGTCTTCGGCGAACACGCAGCCGGCCGCTCGCAACGCGGCGACCACCTGCGCAGTGTTCACCGCCGCTTCGGCCGCTGCAGTGCGCACGTCACCCGGGCCGTGCAGAGCCGATCACCGGCGTCGTTGGTGATCGCCACCTCCCAGGTGCCGAGCCGTCCGCCGATGTAGAGCGGGGTGGCCGCGCCGTTGACCCAGCCGTCGCGAATCGAGCGGTGGTGGGTGGCGTTGAGGTCGACGCCGAAGATCACCCCGCCCGGGCCCACCTCGGCGAAGGCCGCCATCGAGGCCAGGGTCTCGGCCAGCACGCACGACGCCCCGCCGTGCCAGAACCCGAACGGCTGGGTGTTGCCGGCCACGGGCATGCGGCCGGTGGTGCGCTGCGCCGACAGCTCGAACAACTCGAAACCCATCTTCTCGTCGAGCGCGCTGCTGATCTCGTGGGCCCATTCGGGAAGCGTCATGGGGTCACGATTGCACATTCGGGGCGGCGCGAAATTTGTCGGTGGGCTCCGCTACCCTCGCACGAGTGAGCGACGAGCCGGGCACCCTGCTGTTGATCGACGGCCACTCGGTGGCCTACCGGGCCTTCTTCGCCCTGCCGGTGGAGAACTTCGCCACCAGCACCGGCCAGCACACCAACGCCGTCTACGGCTTCACGTCCATGCTTATCAACGTGCTGCGCGACGAGCAGCCCACCCATCTGGCGGTCGCGTTCGACGTGTCGCGGCAGACGTTTCGCAGCAACCTCTACAGCGAGTACAAGGCCAATCGCAGCAAGTCGCCGCAAGAGTTCACCGGCCAGGTCGCGCTCATCAAAGAGGTGTTGGACGCGCTGAACGTCACCCACGTCGAGCTGGACGGGTTCGAGGCCGACGACATCATCGGCACGCTGGCCAAGCAGGCCGAGGGGCAGGGCATGAAGGTGCTGATCTGCACCGGCGATCGCGACACCTTTCAACTCGTCAGCCCCGACGTAACCGTGCTCTACCCGCGCAAGGGCGTCTCAGACCTGGCCCGCATGACCCCCGAAGCGGTCGAAGAGCGCTACTTCGTGCCGCCCGCGCAGTACCCCGAACTGGCGGCGCTGGTGGGGGAGTCGTCCGACAACCTTCCGGGCGTGCCCGGTGTGGGGCCGAAGACCGCGGCCAAGTGGATCGCCACCTACGAAGGGCTCGAGAACATCGTGCGCCGGGCCGCCGAGATTCCGGGCAAGGCGGGCGAGTCGTTTCGCGCCCACCTCGACGACGTGGTGCGCAACCGCGAGGTGAACGCGCTGGTGTGCGATCTCGACCTGCCCGTGACGCTGTCTGAGCTCGAGCGCCGTGACTGGAACCGAGAGGCGGTGCACACGGTCTTCGACGGGTTGGAGTTCCGGGTGCTGCGCGACCGACTGATGGAAACCCTGCCCGCCGAACAGACCGGCCCCACCGGCGGCTTCGAGGTGGTGGGTGACGTGCTCGAACCCGGCGCGCTGGGCGACTGGCTCGCCACCCACGGACGGGGCGAGTTGACCGGGCTCGACGTCACCGGCCAGTGGCGAGCGGGCACCGGCGACATCTCCGGCCTGGCGCTGGCTGCCGCCGACGGCGCCGCCTGCTGGTTGGACGTCACCGAACTCACCCCGGCCGACGACACGGCGCTCGCCGACTGGCTGGCCGACGATTCCGCTCGCAAGGCGCTGCACGACGCCAAGGGCCCGCTGCTGGCCATCTGGTCGCGCGGGTGGCAGTTGAACGGCCTGGCCAGCGACACGCAGTTGGCCGCGTACCTGCTGCGGCCCGACCAGCGCATCTACGACCTGGGTGACCTGACCGCCCGGCACCTCAAGCGCGAGCTGAGCGCTGAGGCGCCCACGGCGCAACCGCAAGACCAGTTGGCGTTCGACTTCGACGACCCCGACCAGGGGCAGGACTCGATGATTCGCGCCCGGGCAGTCATCGATCTGGCCGTTGCCCTCGAGGCCGAGCTCGATGAACGGGGCGAGGCCTCGCTGCTGGCCGACGTCGAACTGCCACTGCTGCGCACCCTGGCGGTGATGGAGCGCGACGGCATCGCGGTCGACGCCGACTACCTCGACCAACTGCACAGCGACTTCGACACCGCGGTGCGCAACGCCGAGAGCGACGCCTACGCGGTGCTCGGCCGGCAGATCAACCTGGGTTCACCCAAGCAGCTGCAAGAGGTGCTGTTCGACGAGCTGGGCATGCCCAAGACGCGGCGCACCAAGACCGGCTACACCACCGACGCGGAGTCGTTGGAGGGGTTGTTCGTCAAGACCGAGCACCCGTTCCTGGCGCACCTGCTGCGGCACCGCGACCAGATCAGGTTGCGGCAGACCGTCGAGGGGCTACAGAAGTCCATCGCCGACGACGGTCGCGTGCACACCACCTACATTCAAACCATCGCGGCCACTGGACGGCTCAGTTCGACCGACCCGAATCTGCAGAACATTCCGATTCGCACCGAAGAGGGCCGGCGGATCAGGCGGGCGTTCGTGGTGGGGGCCGGCTACGACACGCTGATGACGGCCGACTACAGCCAGATCGAGATGCGCATCATGGCGCACGCGTCCGAAGATGCCGGGCTGATCGAGGCGTTCCACTCGGGTGAGGACTTTCACACCGTGATGGCGTCACGGGTGTTCGCGGTCGAGCCCGACCAGGTCGACACTCGCATGCGGGCCCGCATCAAGGCGATGAACTACGGCCTCGCCTACGGGCTCAGCGCCTACGGGTTGTCGCAGCAACTGAAGATCGAGGTGTCCGAGGCGAAGGGCCTGATGGACGAGTACTTCGAGCGGTTCGGCAACGTGCGCGACTACTTGCGCGAGATCGTCCGAACCGCCGGCAAGACGGGGTACACCGAAACCATTCTGGGTCGCCGGCGGTACTTGCCGGATCTCACCTCGTCGAACCGCCAGCGCCGTGAGATGGCCGAACGAATGGCGCTGAACGCCCCCATTCAGGGGTCGGCGGCCGACATCATCAAGGTCGCGATGCTCGACGTCGAGGCCGCGCTGGCCGCGCAGGGGCTGGCGTCACGCATGCTGCTGCAGGTGCACGACGAACTGGTGTTCGAGATCGCCCCCGGTGAGGCAGAGGCGATGGAAGCCCTGGTCAGAGACAAGATGGGCCACGCGGTCGACCTGGCCGTTCCGCTCGAGGTCTCGGTGGGCACCGGACGCTCCTGGCACGAGGCGGCGCACTAGCCCTCGGTCGAGACGTTCCGCTGGGCGAGCTTGTCGAATCCCGTTCTGCTGGTCGACCTTGTCTGGTTGCGTTCAGTACCGCCATCCGCTTCAATGTCGCGTCTGACATGGGTCGAGCTTGTTTGGAAAGCCGGTCGTCAGTGCCGTCCGCAGTCATCCCGGCGAACGCCGGGATCTCTGGTGCAGTGCGCCGGAGGTGAGATCCCGCATCAAGTCCGGGATGACGGTCGCTGGTTGGGTTGCGGGTCGACGGTGAGGGGTGTCGGCAAGTTCGACCGACGGTGAGGGTCTCGACAACGCGACCGACGCAAAGCGCAACGCTGAAGCGGAGTGGGCGCGTCCGCCCCGCGGCCGCAGACGCAACCAAGTCAACGGCAGCAGACGGAACCAGATCAACGGCAGTCGACGCAACCCAACCGAAGACGTCGACAATCTCGCCCGGCGGATTGACTCAGCGAATGGTCGCCAGCACCTCGGTGCGCTCCTCGCCGCCTTCGGTCCACGTGCCCGTCAGCGTGCCCAGGGGCACCGCGGTGTGAATGTGCTCGCCGTCCAACACCCGCACCAGACGCGCGGCCTCCATGGACGCGTTCGACACCAGCGTGATGCCGCTGCCGACCACCGTCATGCTCTTCTCGCCGCGCGACAGGTCGGCCTCATTGTCGGCCTCGTGGATCACCCGAATCAGTTCGGCCACGTACACCGGATCACCGGTGGCGTCGTACACCCAGCGCTTGCCCAGCACCGAGTGGTCCGTGGTGCCGACCAGGTAGGCGTCCTCGCCGTCCAGCGCCTCGTCACGGTAGGTGAGCGGCACCTGATACACCACCCCGCCGCTGCGGACGATCATGGTCTCGATGCCGACTTCGCCGTCCGGGTCGACGAACCTGAAGGACGCCACCCGCTCCAGATCGCCGGCGTCTCCGGTGAACCAGGGCTGCGACGGCAGCCACTGCGCCAGCAGTTCGAGCTTGCTGGGCGTGAGTTGGGCCTCGTGGATGGTTGCTGTGCCGCTCATGGGGGGATCCTTCCCGATCCTCGTCGGTTGTCGCTACGGCACAACGCTAGACCCGGGCGGCGACCGGCGCTGATCGATCGCCCATTCGTTCACTGCGCGCACTCGGTTGCATCCGCATCGTGAGACTGCGCCCGCAGAATTTGACCCGCCGGTGCCCGGTCGACAAAATCCTACTACGCCCATAGGGGATGAGTGAAATAAACCCAGATCCACCAATAACTTTTCGACCCAGCCCCTCCATCGCGGGCACATCATCGACAGGAGTTGTCTCATGACCGTCTCACGCAGAGCCGTGATCACCGCACTCTCGGCATCGGTTGCCCTGGCGATGACCGGCTGCGCCGGAGCCGGATCGAGCGACTCGACCGCCGCTCCGGCGTCGCCGGCCGGTGGTGGCGCGACGGTGCTCAACCTCTACGCCTACGCCGTGCCCAAGGTCGGCTTCGACGCCCTCATTCCCGCCTTCAACGCCACGGCCCAGGGTGCAGGCGTGCAGTTCCAGGCCTCCTACGGCGCCTCGGGGGATCAGTCGCGCAAGGTCGCGTCGGGTGCCGAGGCCGACGTGGTCAACTTCTCGGTCACGCCCGACGTCACCCGCCTCGTGGACGCCGGGCTGGTCGACCCGAACTGGGCCGCCGGCGAGCACAAGGGCATTCCCTTCGGCTCGGTGGTCACCATCGTGGTGCGCAAGGGCAACCCCAAGGGCATCAAGGACTGGGACGACCTGCTCAAGCCCGGCGTCGAGGTGGTGACCCCCAACCCCTTCAGTTCGGGTTCGGCCAAGTGGAACCTGCTCGCCCCCTACGCCACCTTCAGCGACGGCGGCAAGAACCCGCAGGCCGGTCTCGACTACATCGGCAAACTGGTCGCCGACCACATCAAAGTGCAGCCCAAGTCAGGGCGCGAGGCCACCGAGACCTTTCTGCAGGGCACGGGTGACGTGTTGCTGAGCTACGAGAACGAGGCGCTGTTCGCAGAGGGCCAGGGTGACCCGGTCGAGCACGTCACGCCGCCGAGCACCTTCAAGATCGAGAACCCGGTGGCCGTGCTCAAGGCCAGCAAGAACCTGGCCGCAGCCGAAGCGTTCCGCGACTTTCTCTACACCCCCGAGGCGCAGAAACTGTGGGCGCAGGCCGGCTTCCGTCCGGTCGACCCGACCGTGGCGAAAGAGTTCGCCGGCAAGTTCCCGCAGCCCACGAAGCTCTGGACGATCGACGACCTGGGTGGCTGGAAGGCCGTCGACGCCGACCTGTTCGCCAAAGACACGGGCAAGATCGCGGTGATCTACGACCAGGCCACCTCGTGACGACCACGACCACCACCTCGGGAGTCACCGCTTCCGCGGCACCCGAGGCTCCACCCCCGGCCCCGGCGCGTCCGCTCCCACCCCTGTTCCGCGCTCGCCGGGCCGGTCACGTCAACGGGCTCACCCTCGGCGTGGTGGTGCTGTGGCTCAGCCTGATCGTGCTGCTGCCCCTGGCGGCCCTGACCGTCACCTCGTTCTCGGACGGCTGGACGGGCTTCTGGGCGGCGGTCACCGCCCCGGTCGCGCTGGCCGCGCTGGGCACGACGATTCTGGTCTCGGCGGTGGTCGCCCTGCTCAACGTGGTGGTTGGCACCTTGATCGCCTGGGTGCTGGTGCGCGACGAGTTCGTCGGCAAACGCTTCGTGGACGCACTGATCGACCTGCCGTTCGCCCTGCCCACCATCGTGGCCAGCATCGTGCTGCTCTCGCTGTACGGGCCGAACAGTCCGATCGGAGTGGAACTGAACGCCACGCGGTGGGGCCTCATCGTCGCGCTCGCCTTTGTCACCCTGCCGTTCGTGGTGCGGTCGGTGCAGCCGGTGCTGATCGAGGTCGACCGCGACGTCGAGCAGGCGGCGGCCTCGCTCGGCGCCAACAACTGGACGATCTTCCACCGCGTCGTGCTGCCCACGCTGGCGCCGTCCATCATCTCGGGCGGGGGACTGGCATTCGCGCGGGCGATCGGTGAGTACGGCTCGGTGGTGCTGATCGGCGGCAACATTCCGCGCGAGACCCAGGTGGCCAGCCAATACATCCAGCAACAGATCGAGATCGACCGGCCGGTGAACGCCGCCGCGGTGTCGGTGGCTCTGCTGGCCATCTCGTTCGCCACCCTGCTGGTGCTGCGTTTCTTCGCCTCCCGCGGGCAAGACCGTGAGGAGCGGGCGCGATGAAGCTCAGCACCCCCGCCCGCATCGGGCTGCGCACGGTCGCACTGCTGTATCTCACCGTGCTGCTGGTGGTGCCGATCGTGACGATCCTGTGGCGCACCTTCGAGCCTGGCTTCGGCGCGTTCTGGGCGTCCATTCGCACCCCGGCGGCGATCGCGGCGCTCAACCTGTCGCTGCTGATCGTGGCCATCGTGGTGCCGCTCAACGTGGTCTTCGGCGTGATCACCGCACTCGCCCTGGTGCGTGGACGGTTCCCCGGCCGCCGGCTGCTCTCGGGCGTGGTCGACCTGCCGTTCGCCGTCTCGCCGATCGTGGTGGGCGTCTCGCTGATCATGCTGTGGGGCGTGCACGGCTGGTTCGGCGGCATCGAGAACACCGGCATCAAGGTGATCTTCGGCCTGCCCGGCATGGTGATCGCCACGCTGTTCGTCACACTGCCGTTCGTGGTGCGCGAGGTCGAACCCGTGCTGCACGAGATCGGCACCGAGCAGGAGCAGGCCGCGGTCACTCTGGGTGCGTCCGGCTGGCAGACCTTCTTTCGCATCACCCTGCCCGCGATTCGCTGGGGGCTCACCTACGGCATCGTGCTGACGGTGGCCCGGTCGCTGGGCGAGTTCGGCGCAGTGATCATGGTGAGTTCCGGCTTTCCCGGCGTCTCGCAGACGCTCACGCTGCTGGTTCATTCCCGCTACATCGACGACCACAACATCCACGGCGCCTACTCCGCGGCCACCCTGCTGATGTTCCTCGCCATCGTCACCCTGCTGCTGATGAGCCTGCTCGACCGCAAACGCCCCGCCACCGAAACCGCCACCCCAGGAAGTGCGCCATGATCACCGTCACCCACGCCGACAAGTCCTACGGCAGGTTCAAAGCCTTGGACGACGTGTCGCTCGACATTCCCTCGGGTACGTTGACGGCACTGCTCGGGCCGTCCGGCTCGGGCAAGTCGACCCTGCTGCGCGCCATCGCCGGCCTCGAAGACCTCGACGGCGGCTCGGTGGTGATCGCCGGCCACGACGTCACCCACCTGCCGCCCCAGCGACGCGGCATCGGCTTCGTGTTTCAGCACTACGCGGCGTTCAAGCACCTCACCGTGCGCGACAACGTGGCGTTCGGGCTGACCATTCGCAAGCGGCCCAAGGCCGAGACCACCAAACGCGTGGACGATCTGCTCGAGGTGGTCGGACTGGCCGGCTTTCAGCACCGCTACCCGGCCCAGCTCTCGGGCGGCCAGCGGCAGCGCATGGCGCTGGCCCGGGCGCTGGCGGTCGATCCGCAGGTGCTGCTGCTCGACGAACCGTTCGGCGCGCTCGACGCCAAGGTGCGCGACGACCTGCGCCGCTGGCTGCGCCGCCTGCACGACGAGGTACACGTCACCACCGTGCTGGTCACCCACGACCAGGAGGAGGCACTCGACGTCGCCGACCGCATCGCGGTGCTCAACGCCGGCCGCATCGAACAGGTCGGCAGCCCCGACGAGCTCTACGAACAGCCCGCGAACCCCTTCGTGATGTCGTTTCTCGGTTCGGTGTCACGGTTGAACGGCGAAATCGCCCGGCCGCACGACCTGCGCATCGAACGCGATCGTCAGGTGGCGATCACCGAAGCCGAACGCACCGGCGTCCGAGTCACCGAAGCCCGGGTCGAACGGCTCGTCCGGCTCGGTTTCGAGGTGCGCATCGAGCTCAGCCACACCACCACCGGCGACCAGTTCTTCGCCCAGTTGACCCGGGCCGAAGCGTCCGGGCTGGCACTCACGGTGGGTGACGTGGTGTGGGTGCTGCCCACCCACACGCTCGGCACTGGGCTGCCCGCTCTCGCCGGCGAGGAGGAGTTCCCAGCACTCGCGGTGTGACCGGGTGGGCGACGCGCAACAATGAGAGCCGTGGAGATCTCTGCCAAAACCGAATACGCCGTGCGGGCCATGCTCGAACTCGCGGACGCGTCAGACCCCTGGTCGGCGCCGGTTTCGGTGGACGTGCTCGCGCAGGGTCAGGGACTGCCCCGCAAGTTTCTGGAGGCCATTCTGGCCGACCTGCGCCGCGCCGAATTGGTGATCAGTACCAAAGGGTCCCGCGGTGGCTACCAGCTGGCCCGGCCCGCGTCCGAGATCGCCGTCGGGGCGATCTTCCGGGCGGTGGACGGTCCGCTGGCCGAGGTGCGCGGACGGCGTCCGCACCAGACGGAGTACGACGGGGTGGCGAAGCACCTGCCCGTGCTGTGGGTGGCGGTGCGCAGCAGCCTGCGCCAGGTGTTGGACGACACCTCGCTCGAACAACTGCGCAGCGGCGACCTGCCGGGGCACGTCCGTGATCTGGCCGCCGAGCCCGACGCGTGGTCGTCACGCTGATCGAGCTCAACGGGGTTCTGGGGTGCGACAACGTGGCGCGAGTTCGGAACCGTCCCCAACTATCGCCACCGGCGCGCAGCAGCCTCGCCGGTTTGCTTGTCACGACGCTTGATCGAGCTCGTCGAGATCCGCTCGGGTGCCGGGACGTCGAACCAGCACGACGATTGGTGCTCGATGGGTTTCGACCAACGGAGATGCGCACCCTGCACCCTTTTGGGAAACCTGTGGACTCATGTCAAGATGCCCGCTTGGGTTGGGTCGTTGACTCATTTCGTTTTGCCCGCGTCATTTTTGTTCGGGATAGGTAGACGTGGTTGCGTTTGGCTGCTTTGAGGATGGTGCCGCGGCGGCGGGCGAGTTCGAGCAGGTTGCGTTGGATGAGGTCGATGTCTCGGCGTAGTTGGGCCGGGTTGGCCTGGGTGATGCGACTGTCAAGGTGTCGCCGGTCCTGGTCGTCGAGGACGGTGGGGTGGTCACGGAGCAGCCGGCCGGCCGGGGTGGTGGCGGTGTCGTAGGTCTTGGTGACTTTCGCTCCGGTGCGGGTCTTGGTTTTCAGCTTCTGTTGCGGGGTGAACAGGTTGGACAGTTCAGCGGCCAGGGGCCATAGCTGGTTGAGCAGGTCGAGTTCCCGGCTGGTGTCGTAGCGGTAGTAGCCGACGTTGCGGCGGACTCTGGTCCAGTTCTTCTGTTCGATGTGGGCTTGGTCGTTGGAATGGTTCGGGCGGCCGCGGGTGAACGTGATCTCACGGGTGTTGCACCAGCTCATCAGGTGGTGGTTAATGAACTCGGAGCCGTTGTCAGAGTGGACGCCCACGATCGCGAACGGGAACCGGAGGGCGAGTTGCTCCAGCCCGGTGGCCACGATCCTTTCGCCCTTGGCCTTCACGGTGATGGTTTCGGTCCAACCGGTAGCCACGTCGACAGCGTCCAGGCTGTAGTGGAAGTGGCCGTTGTTGTCGCCGCCGTCGTGACCGACCAGATCGATCTCGATGAACCCTGGCTGGGTGTCGTCCCACTCGTGCCAGGTCTTCAGCGGGATCGACGATTTCAACAGCGATCCGGGGCGGGTCAAGGACCGGCCCTTGAGGTTGCCGACCAGCCCGAGCCGGTAGGGCCGCAATCGGCGATCGATGGTCGCCGCCGACATGGCCAGCAGTGCGTCGATGACTTCGGGTGTCGCGTTCAGCTCGCCCTTGGCGACCAGGCTCGCGACCAGGACCGGCAGCGCTGGGCGCACGATCTTGCCGCTGGGTCCGTCCAGCACCGCCCAGCACACCGCCAAGGCGTCGATCACCTCAGGTCCGTAGCGGAACACAGGCTCGCGGGGCCTGCGTGGCCGGTTCACGTCCACACCGGCGACCGCTGCCCGGATCATCTTGCGGGCATGGTCTCGATGCCAGCCGTTGACCGCGACCAGATGATCCAAAATGGTCGACTTCTCAGCCTTGGTCGCCTTCGGCCACGCCTTGACCTGGCTCGCCAGCACAGCCTTCCGTTGCCTCATCGTCAGCCCCATCCCCGCAGCCTGACCCACGCGGGCATTCTCAGATGAGTCAACGACCCCACCCACGCGGGCATTCAGCACGAGTCAACTCGGGAAATTGCTCTCCGCGCGGCCGCTAGGTAGGCTGGTGCAGCCTCGCAATCTGTGGGTCCTCAGACCGAGCAGGTTCCGCGAGCCCCTGATGATGAATTTCTCGGACCTCTCCGGCGAACCGAATCTGGCAGGAGCATGATTGCGGCGCGCCCACAACGTTCAGTCAACATATCGGAGCCCTACTACATGACCTCCTCTCCCGAGGCAGCCCAGATCGCGATCGACGACCTGGGATCCCCCGAGGCCTTTCTCGCCGCGGTGGACGCAACCATCAAGTACTTCAATGACGGCGACATCGTCACCGGCACCGTCGTCAAGGTCGACCGCGACGAGGTACTCCTCGACATCGGTTACAAGACCGAAGGCGTCATTCCTTCGAAGGAACTCTCCATCAAGCACGACGTGGACCCGTTCGAGGTCGTCGCCGTCGGCGATGAGATCGAGGCCCTGGTTCAGCAGAAGGAAGACAAGGAAGGCCGCCTGATCCTGTCCAAGAAGCGGGCTCAGTACGAGCGCGCCTGGGGCACGATCGAGAAGGTCAAAGAGTCCGACGGCGTCGTCACCGGCAAGGTGATCGAGGTGGTCAAGGGTGGTCTGATCATCGACATCGGCCTGCGCGGCTTCCTGCCCGCGTCCCTGGTCGAGATGCGCCGCGTGCGCGACCTGCAGCCCTACGTGGGCATGGAGCTCGAGGCCAAGATCATCGAGCTCGACAAGAACCGCAACAACGTGGTGCTGTCGCGCCGCGCGTGGCTCGAGCAGACCCAGTCCGAGGTGCGCCACACGTTCCTCAACCAGCTCGGCAAGGGCCAGATCCGCAAGGGCGTCGTGTCGTCGATCGTCAACTTCGGCGCGTTCGTCGATCTGGGCGGCGTGGACGGCCTCGTGCACGTCTCTGAGCTGTCGTGGAAGCACATCGACCACCCGTCCGAGGTCGTCGCCGTCGGTGACGAGGTCACCGTCGAGGTGCTGGACGTCGACATGGACCGCGAGCGCGTCTCGCTGTCGCTGAAGGCCACCCAGGAAGACCCGTGGCAGACCTTCGCCCGCACCCATCAGATCGGCCAGATCGTGCCCGGCAAGGTCACCAAGCTGGTGCCCTTCGGCGCGTTCGTGCGGGTTGAAGAGGGCATCGAAGGCCTGGTGCACGTCAGCGAGCTCGCCGAGCGTCACGTCGAGATTCCCGAGCAGGTCGTCAGCGTGAACGACGACGTGATGGTCAAGATCATCGACATCGATCTCGAACGTCGCCGCATCTCGCTGTCGCTCAAGCAGGCCAACGAGGGTGTCGACATGCACGCCGACGACTTCGACCCGGCCCTGTACGGCATGAGCGCGTCCTACGACGAGCAGGGCAACTACATCTACCCCGAGGGCTTCGATCCCGAGACCCAGGAGTGGAAGCCCGGCTACGAGGAGCAGCAGGCGGCGTGGGAGCGGCAGTACGCCGAGGCCCAGGCCCGCTGGGAGGCGCACAAGGCCCAGGTCAAGGACGCCGAGGCCGCTGGGGTCGAGGCCGCAGTGGCCCAGGTCAGCACCGCCGCGTACTCCGCGGGTGGCGCCACCGAGGATTCGGCTCCCGAGGGCTCGCTGGCCTCCGACGAGGCGCTGCAGGCTCTGCGCGACCGCCTCACCGGCAGCCGCTGACCGCAAGCCAACACACACGCGAACGGCCCCCACCATCCGGTGGGGGCCGTTTCGCGTCACAATCGACACGTGACCAGGGGTGCGGGGTTGTTGATCGGGCTGACCGGCGGGATCGCGTCGGGCAAGAGCGCAGTCGCCGACCGGCTGGCCGAGCTCGGCGCGGTGATCATCGACGCCGACGTGCTCGCCCGCGAGGTGGTCGCACCCGGCACGCCCGGTCTGGCCGCGATCGCGCAACGCTTCGGGCCCGAGGTGCTGCAACCGGACGGCACGTTGAACCGGCCCGCGCTCGGTGCCGTCATATTCGCTGACGAAGGTGCCCGACGTGACCTGGAGGCGATCGTGCACCCGGCCGTCCGGGCGCGGGCCGCCGAGTTGACCCGGGCGGCGCCCTCGGACGCGGTCGTGGTGCAGGTGATTCCGCTGCTGGTCGAAACCGGGCAGCAGAAGTCGTTCGACCGGGTGGTCGTGGTCGACGTCGACGCGGCTGTGCAGGTGCGCCGGCTGGTTGCCCGCAACGGCCTGTCGACCGACCAGGCCATGGCTCGCATCAGCGCGCAGGTCACCCGCGGGGAGCGTCTCGCGGCCGCCGACGATGTGCTCGACAACAACGGCACGCCCGAGCAGTTACGAGCGGCCGTCGATGCGCTGTGGACACGTTGGCACCAGCCTGCCTAGCCCCGCAACCACCGTGTGGCATGGTGTGATGCATGACCGGCTCTCACCCCCCGAGCTACGAGAACTACCCGCCGCCCACGGCAGATCGACCGATCGCCGACGAGCCGGGCACCGGTGGCTCGTCGGGTTGGACGCCCACACCGGCCCCGTCCGGCGGCTCGCTGCAGCCGGGGTCTGGGCCGCAGTCGTCTCGACGTACCGTGCTGACCGCAGCAGGCCTCGTGGTGGCGGGCGTGGTGGCGGTGACGATCTTCGCGAACAATGCCGGCGAGCCGGATGAGCCCGATCCGATGGAGTCATCGATCGACGACCCGGACGACCCCGACGAACGGATCTACGATCTGGACGGCTACCAGGTCGTCGCCGACAGCGATTGGCAGGTTCGCTCGTCGACCCCGCACCGGCTGGTGCTCGCGAACGGGCCGAGCCTGGTGACCTTCCTGGCCTATCAGGCGGGGCAGGATGCAGCCGCCCTCGATGAGGCACGGCAGCAGTTGAAGCGCTACGCCGCCGAGGCGCGTACGTTCAAGCAGGTCAGCGACAACTCAGAGGAGTCGGACGACCTCGAAACGGCCGAACTGATCGGCACCGGAACCGTGGACGGCAAGCCGGTGGACGTCGTCTCATCGGTGCGCATCGCCTACAGCGACGACTACCAGGCCCTTGCGGTGGTGTCGGTGGTACTGAAATCCATGACCGTGGCGGCCAGGCAGGCCAAGCAGATGCGCGAAGACTTTCTCGATCAGCTCGGCTGAGGCGTTCTGACCTCCGGGCAGCCCACGATTCCGCAGCACACCGGGGCGGCGCACGGTGGGGTGATCCCTCGCCTTGAGAGACTGGTCGGCACGTGGCCACCCAGGTCACCCACCGACCGAAAGGAAACCACCGTGCAGTGCACTCGTTGCCACGCGGACATTCCAGAGGCTGCTCACTACTGCCAACAGTGCGGCCTCGACGCCCGCGCCGGTGATGGCGCCCGCAGGTCGTCGTTCGCGGCCAAACCGAACGAGTCTGTGGTGTCTCTCAAACTCGTCTCGACGATCATGCCCAGGGGTGCCGCCGTGCGTCCGATGACCTACCAGTTCGCGCTCGGGCTCGCGCTGCTGGCCACGGTGATCGTGGGCGCCACCGGAGCACTGCCGATCGCGGTGCTGATCGCCGCCTTCGCCATGCCGATCGTCTACATCGTCTACCTGTACGACGTGAACATGTGGGAGGACCAACCCCTGCTGGTCACCGGCCTGGCCTTCGTGCTCACCGCCGTGCTGGGCGGTGGCTGGACCTGGCTCTGGACGAGTTGGCGCGGCTCAACCAGCGCGGGTTCGTCGTTCGACGCGGCCGCCACGTTGCCCACCGTCAGCGGGTTTCTGATCGCCGCCGTGCTCGCCCCGCTGATCGGCGAGGCGATTCGCCAGGTCGGCCCGGTGCTGCTGGCGTCCAGGCCCGAGTTCGACGACCTGATGGACGGCCTGACGTTCGGCGTCATCTCGGGCGTCGCGTTCGCCACGGGTGACACGCTGGTCAAACACTGGCCGCTGATCACCGGCGGCTACGCCGGTGCGGCGGACGCCCCTACCTGGATTTCGCTGCTGGTGCTCGAAGGTTTCGTGAAGCCCCTGGTGATGGGCACCGCCACCGGCATCGCCTGCGCCGAGTTCTCGGGGCTCGGCGAGGGCCACGACGGCTTCACCCCCCGTTACTTTCGCGGCGTGGCCGAGGCCGTCGCGGCCAACGTGCTGTACGCGGGCGGCACCTACCTGCTCACCTTCCTGGGTAACCAGGTGCTGGCGCTGGTGCTGTCCGTTCTGTGGGGCCTGGCCATTCTTGCGGTGCTCATCATTCGCATTCGTACCGCCCTGCACCGAGGCCTGATGGAGGCGGCGCTCGAGTCGACCGCACGGGCGCGAGGGGTCGGGCCGGGGCTGGAGTTCTGCCCCTCGTGTGAGATGCCGCTGCTGCCCGCCGCCGAGTTCTGCTCCAACTGCGGCGTCAGCGTGCGGGCCACCCTGAAGGTGCACCCACCGTCGAAGGACGCCGCGGCCTCAGCGGGCGGCACCCCGAGCGAGGGGGCGCAGGCATGAGCCAGAACCAGTTCCCGGGCCAGGGCGGCCAGCAGTTCCCGCAGGGTGGCCAGCAGTTCCCGCAGGGTGGCCAGCAGTTCCCCCAGGGTGGCCAGCAGTTCCCCCAGGGCGGGCAGCAGTACCCGCAGGGCGGGCAGCAGTACCCGCAGGGCGGGCAGCAGTACCCGCCGGCCGGCCAGGGCCCCGGCGGCTACGGCCAACCCCCGGGCGGCCCGCAGGGCCCCTATCAGCCGCAGCCACCCAAGCCGAAGAGCAACGGCATGGTGATCGGTGTGGTGGTGGCCGGCCTGCTGGCCGTGGGGCTGCTCGGCTGGTTGCTGATGTCGCTGTTGGGCAATCGCGGCGGCGACCCTGATCCCGGCCCCACGGTGCAACCCTCGCCCGGCATCTCGAGCACGGCGCCGACCCCCGAGCCGAGCCCGTCCGAATCGCCGTCGGGCGACCCCAGCCCCAGCACGTCCCCCTCGACCACGGCCCCGTCGGGCGACTCGCTCGAGGTTGGCCTCGGAGTCACCGTGTCGCCCGCGTCCGGCTGGCAGCAGGCCGATCGCGACGAGACGAAGAACTTCACGGTGCTGACCAACGGCAAGGGAATCCTGGTCACCCAGGCGTTCCGGGTGGAAGGTTCACCCACCGGCAAAGACGTGGTGACGTCGTACATGAATCAGATCACCGAGCAGATGACCGGGGTGAGCAAGAAGGAACCGAGCACGCTCGACGTGAAGACCGACCGGTTGTCGGTGGGCGTTGCCACGTGGTCGGGCACCCGCGCCACATCGCAGGGTTCGCAGAAGCTGACCTACCTGGCGATCATCTCGGTGCGTGACGACGGTTTGACGGTGCTGTCGGCACTGATCGTGCCGTCGGGTGTCACCGTGACTTCGCAGCAGGAGGACTACCTCGCGATGACGAACTCGGTGATGAGCAGCCAGTTGAAGGCCTGACGCGCGTTGCCGTTCGCGGCAGGCGTAGGGGTGGGCGCGAAAACTGTCGGAAGGCGCGCCTAGGCTGGCAACCATGCGTCCCACCACCGATCTGCAACGTCGGGTGGCACCGTTCAAGGTGCAGGCCGAGTTCGTGCCGTCCGGCGATCAGCCGGCCGCCATCGATGCGCTCGAACGGCGCATCAACGCCGGCGAGAGCGACGTGGTGGTGCTCGGCGCCACCGGCACCGGCAAGACCGCCACCGTGGCCTGGCTGGCTGAGCGGTTGCAGCGGCCCATGCTGGTGATGCAACCCAACAAGACCCTGGCGGCCCAGTTCGCCAACGAGTTGCGCACGTTCTTTCCCGACAACGCGGTGGAGTACTTCGTCAGCTACTACGACTATTACCAACCCGAGGCCTACGTGCCGCAGACCGACACCTACATCGAGAAAGACTCCTCGCTCAACGAAGAGGTCGAACGGTTGCGGCATTCGGCCACCAGTTCGCTGCTCACACGGCGTGACGTCATCGTGGTGGCCACTGTGTCGGCCATCTACGGCCTGGGTACCCCGCAGGAGTACGTCGACCGCATGGTGCGGCTGCGGGTCGGCGAGGTGCGCGATCGCGATGCGTTGCTGCGGGCGCTGGTCGACATTCAGTACGCCCGCAACGACCTTGCCGGCACCCGCGGCACGTTCCGCGTGCGCGGCGACACCGTCGAGATCTTTCCGATGTACGAAGAGAACGCAGTACGGGTCGAGTTCTTCGGCGACGAGATCGAGGCGTTGTCTACCCTGCACCCGCTCACGGGCACGGTCATCTCGGTCGACCAGGAGGTGGCGGTGTTTCCCGCGTCCCACTACGTGGCCGGCCCCGAGCGCATGGAGCACGCGATCAGCGGCATCGAGGCCGAACTCGAGGTGCGGCTGGCGCAGTTGGAGGGCGAACAGCGGCTACTCGAGGCGCAGCGGCTGCGCATGCGCACCGGCTACGACATCGAGATGATGCGGCAGATCGGCACCTGTTCGGGCATCGAGAACTACTCGCGACACATCGACGGCCGCGAACAGGGCAGCGCACCCAACTGCCTGCTCGACTACTTTCCGTCCGACTTCGTGCTGGTCATCGACGAGTCGCACGTCACGGTGCCCCAGATCGGCGGCATGTACGAGGGGGACGCCTCGCGCAAGCGCACCCTGGTCGACCACGGCTTTCGGCTGCCCAGTGCGCTCGACAACAGGCCGCTCACCTTCGAAGAGTTCAGCGACCGCATCGGTCAGACGGTGTACCTGTCGGCCACGCCCGGGCCCTACGAGATGGCGCGTTCGGGCGATCCGGTCGAACTGCTGA
This sequence comes from Micropruina glycogenica, assembly GCF_900289045.1. Classification (GTDB taxonomy): domain Bacteria; phylum Actinomycetota; class Actinomycetes; order Propionibacteriales; family Propionibacteriaceae; genus Micropruina; species Micropruina glycogenica. The sequence goes on along the minus strand of NZ_LT985188.1, from coordinate 2,000,813 downwards.
TTCGGCCGACCGGACTGGTCGACCCCGAGGTGATCCTCAAGCCCACGAAGGGTCAGATCGACGACCTGATCGGCGAGATCCGTGCCCGGGCCGAGCGTGACGAGCGGGTGCTGGTCACCACCCTGACCAAGAAGATGAGCGAAGACCTCACCGACTATCTGATGGAGAACGGCATTCGCACCCGTTACCTGCACTCAGAGGTCGACACCCTGAAACGCATCGAGTTGCTGCGCGAGTTGCGGCTGGGCGAGTACGACGTGCTGGTCGGCATCAACCTGTTGCGCGAGGGCCTCGACCTGCCCGAGGTCAGCCTCGTCGCCATTCTCGACGCCGACAAAGAGGGGTTTCTGCGCAGCGAGAGATCGCTCATTCAGACCATCGGACGTGCCGCCCGCAACGTGGGCGGTCAGGTGCACATGTACGCCGACAAGATCACCCCGTCGATGGCGGCCGCGATCGACGAGACCAACCGTCGTCGTGCCAAGCAGGTGGCGTACAACACCGAACGCGGCATCGACCCGCAGCCGTTGCGCAAGAAGATCGCCGACATCACCGACATGCTCGCGCGTGAAGACGCCGACACCGCCGGGCTGATGACCCGCGCGGGGGGCCGGCGGCCCGTTTCGCCGGTGCCGCTGGGCAGTCACGAGGCCCGTAATACCGAGGGCATGCCGGCCAGCGAACTGGCCGGTCTGGTGCAAGAGCTCACCGAGCAGATGCATTCGGCTGCCGCCGAGTTGCAGTTCGAACTGGCGGCCCGGTTGCGCGACGAGATCGCCGACCTGAAGAAGATGATCCGGCAGACCCTCGCTGCCACCAAGTGACACGTGCGGCGCGCCCGGTTGCCATTCGTTGCGCTCGTCGTTTGTTCGGCCAGGGCGGTCAATGGGATGATTCGTCGAACGAGGGGAGTACTCCCATAGCGAGGCGTCGTCAACACGTGCGGTCGATCCGCTCCGGCGTCTCGGCTGGCGACAGTGGCGGAGACCTCAGATGACTGGACCTTGAGGAGGCCCTCGCTTGCACGTCACATCCACCGTCTGGCTCATCACCATCGTCGCGACGCTGGCGGTGCTCGCGTTCGACCTGATCGTCATCGCGCGCCGCCCCCACGAGCCGTCGATGAAGGAATGCTCGATCGCGATCAGTATCTACGTGGGGTTGGCGATCGCCTTCGGAATCGGGGTGTGGAGCCTATCGGGGCCACGGTTCGCGGGCGAGTTCTTCGCCGGCTGGCTCACCGAGTACAGCCTGAGCATCGACAACCTGTTCATCTTCGTGATCATCATGAGCAACTTGCGGGTGCCCCGTAAGTACCAGCAGTACGCGCTGATGGTCGGCATCGTGCTGGCGCTCGTCTTCCGCGGCATCTTCATCGCCCTGGGCGCGGCCGCGATCGAGCGGTTCTCGTGGATCTTCTTCGTGTTCGGCGCCTTCCTGATCTGGACGGCCTGGAAGCTGTTCATGGACTACCTGCACCCCGAGGACGACGACGAGAAGACCGAGAACTTCGCCATGCGGTGGGTCAAGAGGACGTTCCCGTCCACCCCCGAGTACCACGGCACCAAGCTGACCATCGTCGAGAACGGCAAGCGACTGATCACCCCCATGCTGTTCGTGATCATCGCCCTGGGCAGCACCGACCTGCTGTTCGCCCTCGACTCGATTCCGGCCATCTACGGCCTGACCCAAGAACCGTACCTGGTGTTCACCGCCAACGTGTTCGCCCTGATGGGCCTGCGCCAGTTGTACTTCTTGATCGGCGGCCTGTTGCAGCGGTTGGTCTACCTGTCGGTCGGCCTGTCGTTCATTCTGGCGTTCATCGGCGTGAAGCTGGTGCTGCACGCCTTGCACGAGTACCACCTCGACGATCACTGGGGCTTCAGCATCGACGTGCCGATCTGGCTGTCGCTCACCGTGATCATCGGCACCCTGCTGGTCACCACGGTGGCGAGCCTGATGAAGTCGCGGCGCGACGAGCAGCGCGAGCGGGCGATGGAGGGCTGAGCACGTAACTCGGCCGAACTCGGGCTCACGCCGTCGTTCGCTCGAAAACCGCCTTCATCATGGCCACATCGCCCGTCACGAAGCCGTGGGGGCACCCCAGTTGGCCCTCGCCAACGCGGTGGCGGCGCTGGGGTTGGGTATCGCCGTGCCGGTCACGGCCACGGCCACCGGTGCGGAGGGACCACTGCTCGGCCTGGCGGTGGGGACGGTCGCGGGGCTCACGTTCTCGGTGACCACCCTGGTGCAGCACAACGGCTTCGAGCAGAAGTCACCTCGGCTCACCCTGATCAACGCCGGCTACCAACTCGTGCTGTTCGTCGTGATGGGGGTTGGCGCTCGGGCTGGTGTGAGGCGCCCGGCGAATCACCAGCCGCGGGCCCGCCACTCGTCCAGGTGCGGCCGCTCGGCGCCCAGCGTGGTGTCGGCGCCGTGCCCGGGGTGCACGATCGTGTCGTCGCCGTAGGGTTCGAACAGCTTCGCCTCGACGTCCGCCAACAAAGTGACGAAGTCGCCGGGCCGCCAGGTCTTGCCCACCCCGCCGGGGAACAGGCTGTCGCCGGTGAACAGACGCACGGGGCCGTCCGCCGGGCTCAGCGCCAGCGTGATCGAACCGGGGGTGTGGCCGACCAGGCCGATCACCTGCAGGCGCACCGGGCCGAGTTCGATCTCGTCGCCGTCCCACACCTCGCGGCAGGCCACCCCCGTCGCCTCGGTGATCGCGGCAGCGTCGGGACGGCCCGCATAGGCGTGCGCGCCCGTGGCTGCGATCACCTCGGCCAGTGCGCCGATGTGATCGTGGTGGCGGTGGGTGGTCACCACGCCCACCAGGTTCAGCCCCTGCACCTGGTTCAGCAGCACGTCCGCCTCGGCGGCAGCGTCGATCAGCAGGGCGTCGTCACCGACGGTGAGCAGGTAGGCGTTGTTGTCCATCGGCCCGACCGAAGTCTTGGTCAGGCGCAGGTCGTCGTCGATCAGCATGCCTTCAGGATCGCAGAGGCAGCGCCAGGCCGTCCGCACCCTCGGGCAGGTGATCGGCCTGCGTTCGGCCCATCAGCCATTCCCACAGCTGAGCGTCGCTGCCGCTGACGGTTCGCCGGTCGTCCCCTTCGCCGACGTCGATGGTGAGCCCCGAAGTGCTGTGCAGTCGCAGCGCCGGAAGCCGGGGGTGGTCGCCGTGCTGCTGAACCGCCCACTGCAACAGCCACCGGGCCGGACCCTGCTTGAGCCATTCGACCTCGAACCCGGCGTCAAGGTCGACGTGATGCAGGACCACCTCGGACAATCGGGCCATCGGCACCTGGGCCAGCGTCATCGGTCGCCCCAGCAGTTCGACCGGCGCGGTCCACTCGTCCACCGCGTCCATTGCCCGCTCGAGCCGGCCCGCGCACGTGTCGAGCCAGATCTGCAGGTCGAGACCGGTCAAGCTCGAACCGCGCTCGATACCGGCCCGACGGGCGTCGGGGTCGGGGTACAGGGCCGCCTGTCGTCCTTCGACGGCGGCGTCGATCAGGCCGGCCATGGCGTCTGCTCCGGCCGCCAGGTGGGCCGCCAGGTTCGCCCGCGACCACCCGGGCAACCTGCTCGGGCCGTTCCAGTCGGCGTCGCTGATGCCGATGGTGTCGCCCAGCAGTCGCTGGGTGGCCTCCTGGACCCGCTTGCGCAGGGTCTCAAGCGGCGCAGAGAACGTCTGCGCGGTCATGGTGGCCACCCTAAGGGGTGCCGTCGGACGCTGCCCAGCCACTCGACACAGGAAGTGTCGGCGGCAGCGCATAGCATGAGCGCCGTGAATGAACGGCTGATCGTCCGTGGTGCGCGCGAGCACAACCTGCGCAATGTGAACCTCGACCTGCCGCGCGACGCCCTGATCGTGTTCACCGGCCTGTCCGGCTCGGGCAAGTCGTCATTGGCGTTCGACACCATCTTCGCCGAGGGTCAGCGGCGCTACGTCGAGTCGTTGTCGGCCTACGCGCGGCAGTTTCTGGGCCAGATGGACAAGCCCGATGTCGACTTCATCGAAGGCCTGTCGCCGGCGGTGTCGATCGACCAGAAGTCCACCAGTCGCAACCCGCGGTCCACCGTGGGCACCATCACCGAGATCTACGACTACCTGCGCCTGCTGTACGCCCGGGCCGGACGGGCGCACTGCCCGGTCTGCGGCGAGCCGATCACCCGGCAGAGCCCGCAGCAGATCGTCGACCGGCTATTGGCGCTGCCCGAGGGCACCCGCTTTCAGGTGCTGGCGCCGGTCGTCCGGGGGCGCAAGGGCGAATACGTCGACCTGTTCCGGCAGTTGGCCACCCAGGGCCTCAGCCGGGTGCGGGTCGACGGCGAGACCCACCAGCTCACCGACCCGCCCACACTCGACAAGCAGAAGAAGCACAACATCGACGTGGTGGTCGACCGGCTGGCGGTCAAGCCGTCCACCAAGCAGCGTCTGACCGATTCGGTCGAAACCGCGCTGGGCCTGGCCGGGGGAGTGCTGGCCGTCGACTTCGTTGACCTGCCCGCTGACGACCCGGGCCGTGAGCGGCGCTATTCCGAGAAGCTGGCCTGCCCCAACGAGCACGACATCTCGATCGAAGAGCTCGAGCCGCGGCAGTTCTCGTTCAACGGCCCGTGGGGCGCTTGCCCGGCCTGCTCGGGTCTGGGCACCACCAGCGAGGTCGATGTCGAGCTGATCGTGCCCGACGAGGGCAAGAGCCTGGCCGAAGGCGCGGTCTCGTGCTGGACCTCGGTGTACGTCGCCGGCTACTTCCAGACCTTGTTCAAGGCGCTGGCCGACACCTACGACTTCGACCTGAACGCCCCCTGGCGCGACCTGCCCGAGCGGGTGAGAACCGTGATCCTGACCGGCCGCAAAGAGGCGCTCCAGGTGCACACCCGGTCGCGGCACGGCCGCGAGCACTCGTTCCGGGCCAAGTTCGAGGGCGCCGTGCCCTACATCAAGCGCCGGTTCAACGAAGCCGAGTCAGAGAACTCGCGCGAGCGCTTCGCCGGCTACATGCGCGAGGTGCCCTGCCCCACCTGCAAGGGCGCCCGGCTCAAGCCCAGTTCGCTCGCGGTCACGGTCAGCGGCCGCAACATCGCCGAGGTGTCGGCCATGTCGATCGTCGAGGTGGCCACCTTCATGCGGTCGCTCGAGCTGTCCGAGCGCGAGGCGCAGATCGCCGAGCGCGTGGTCAAAGAGATCAACGAACGGCTGCGGTTTCTGCTCGACGTGGGGCTCGACTACCTCACCCTGTCGCGCTCGGCCGGCAGTTTGTCCGGCGGCGAGGCCCAGCGCATCCGGCTGGCCACGCAGATCGGGTCGGGCCTGGTCGGCGTGCTGTACGTGCTCGACGAGCCGTCCATCGGCCTGCACCAGCGCGACAACCGCCGGCTGATCGACACCCTGGTGCGGCTGCGCAACCTGGGCAACACGCTCATCGTGGTCGAACACGACGAAGACACCATTCGCACCGCCGACTGGGCGGTCGACATCGGGCCCGGCGCGGGCGAGCACGGCGGCCACGTGGTGCATTCGGGCACGGTCGGCGATTTGCTCGCGCACCCCGACTCGCTCACCGGCGCCTACCTGTCGGGCCGGCGCAGCATTCCGATGCCCACGAGCCGCCGCCCAGCCACGGGCCGGGCGATCACCGTGCATGGCGCCCGCGAAAACAACCTGCGCGACGTCACGGTCGAGTTTCCGCTCGGTCAGTTCGTCGCGGTCACAGGCGTGTCGGGGTCGGGCAAATCGTCCCTGGTCAACGGCATTCTCTACACCGCCCTGGCCAAACATCTGTACAGCGCGCGGGCGGTGCCGGGCCGGCACCGCTCGATCACCGGCATCGAGCACATCGACAAGGCCATTCACGTCGACCAGTCGCCGATCGGTCGCACCCCGCGCTCGAACCCCGCCACGTACACCGGCGTGTTCGACAACATTCGCAAGCTCTTCGCCGACACCCCCGAGGCAAAGGTGCGCGGCTACCAACCCGGCCGGTTCTCGTTCAACGTCAAGGGCGGTCGGTGCGAGAACTGCGCGGGCGACGGCACCATCAAGATCGAGATGAACTTTCTGCCCGACGTCTACGTGCCGTGCGAGGTGTGCCACGGCGCGCGCTACAACCGCGAGACGCTCGAGGTGCACTTCAAGGGCAAGACCATCGCCGAAGTGCTCGACATGCCGATCGAAGAGGCGGTCGAGTTCTTCGCCGCCATTCCGGCCATCACCCGGCACCTGCGCACGCTGGTCGACGTGGGGCTCGGTTACGTGCGGCTCGGCCAGCCGGCCACCACGTTGTCGGGCGGCGAGGCGCAGCGGGTCAAGCTCGCGAGCGAACTGCAGCGCCGGTCCACCGGTCGCACCATGTATGTGCTCGACGAACCCACCACCGGCCTGCACTTCGAAGACATCCGCAAGCTGCTCGGGGTGCTGGGCCGGCTGGTCGATGCCGGCAACACCGTGGTCGTCATCGAACACAACCTCGACGTCATCAAGACCGCCGACTGGGTGATCGACATGGGCCCCGAGGGCGGTTCGCGCGGCGGTCTGGTGATCGCGCAGGGTACCCCCGAGCAGGTGGCCGACACCGCCGGATCGCACACCGGCGAGTTTCTTCGCCCAGTGCTGCGCGGGCACCGGGTGCCGGTGGCTGAAGTGCCCGAGCCCCTGATCGAGGCGCCGCCACCACAGCGACGGCGGCGGGCCAGTTGATCATGAAGCACACCGTCTCGATCGAGATCGCCCGACCACTCGACGAGGTCGTTCAGTTGCTGGCCGACCCGGCTCAGTTGCCCCTGTGGCTGCCCGGCCTGGTGCGCCACGAACCACTGAACGGGCGGCACGGCGAGGTCGGCACCCGATCGCGCGTGGCCTGGCGAGCATTCCGCCCGGTGCGGTCGTGCACTACGAACGCGAGATCGTCTCACCGAGGCCGGAGCCGCGGCCATGCTCTGGCAGAGCGCGAACGAGTACCGTTTCACCGGGCTGCCGATGCGCCTGATCGCGCCGTTGATGCGCCCGGCGTTGTCGCTGCAGCACATGCGTGACTTCAAGGCGTTCGCCGAGCATGGTGCGGACGTGCGCGAGGCGCACGGGTGACAGATGGAGCCGGCCGTCCAGCCCGCCCGGTGACCCGCTGACCCGCACGCGTCGCGAGCCGCGGGGTCATGGGCGCGACCGTGTGACGCCGATCGACACCACTGGTGTCGGTGACCCGGCCTATGCTGGCCCGCATGGCTGATCCGTGGAGCTACCGCCCCGCGACCGGCACCATTCCCACCGAGCCCGGCGTCTACCGGTTCAGCGACGCCACCGGCCGCGTGATCTATGTCGGCAAGGCCGTCAACCTGCGGCAGCGGCTCACGTCGTACTTCGCCGACCCGGCCCTGCTGCACTTTCGCACTCGCACCATGGTGCGCACCGCGGCGAACGTCGAGTGGACGGTGGTGCGCAACGAACTCGAGGCGCTGCAACTCGAATACACCTGGATCAAGCAGCACGACCCCCGCTTCAACGTGAAGTACCGCGACGACAAGTCGTACCCCTGGGTGGCGGTCACCTGGAGCGAGGAATACCCGCGGGTGTTCGTCGGCCGCGGCGCCAAACGTAAGGGCACCCGCTACTTCGGCCCCTACGCGCACGCCTGGGCGATTCGCGAGACGCTCGACCCGCTGCTGCGGGCCTTTCCGATGCGCTCGTGCACCAATGGGGTGTTCCGTTCGGCGGCGGCGTCCGGACGACCCTGCCTTCTCGGCTACATCGGCAAATGCGCCGCCCCCTGCGTCGGTCGCATCGGGCCCGACGAACACCGAGCGCTCGCGCAAGACGTGTGCGACTTTCTGGCCGGCCGCACCAACAGCCTGCTGCGCCGGTTGGAACGGCAGATGCAGGACGCCGCCCAGAACCTCGAGTTCGAGAAGGCGGCGGTGCTGCGCGACCAGTTGCACGCACTGCGGCAGGCCACCGACTCGAACGCCATCGTGCTCGGCGACGGCACCGACGCCGACGTCATCGCCCTGGCCGAAGATCCGCTCGAGGTGGCGGTGCAGATCTTTCACGTGCGTGACGGACGGGTGCGCGGCCAGCGCGCCTGGGTGGCCGACCGCACCGACGACACCGACACCGACGGCTTGATCGAGACGTTCCTGTTGCAGCTCTACGCCGACGTCGACGGCACCGAAGTGCCGCCCGAGATTCTGGTGCCCACGGTGCCGGCCACGGCCGGACTGATCGCCGAGCTGCTCACCGAGTCACGCGGTGCCCGGGTGGTCATTCGCACCCCCCGCCGCGGCGACAAGAAGACCCTGATGGAGACCGTCGCCCGCAACGCGTCCGAGGCGCTGGCCCTGCACAAGACCAAGCGGGCCAGCGATCTGTCCACCCGTAACCGGGCGTTGGAAGAGATTCAAGAGGCGCTCGGGCTGCCCACCGCGCCGCTGCGCATCGAGTGCTACGACGTGTCGCACCTGCAGGGCACCGAGATCGTCGCGTCGATGGTGGTGTTCGAGGACGGTCTGGCCCGCAAGGGCGACTACCGGCGATTCATCATTCGCGGCATCGACGGCTCCAACGATGTGGCCGCGATTCACGAGGTGATCACCCGGCGGTTCCGCCGGCTGCTCGACGAGCAGGGCGACGGTGACGAGGGCCCCATGCTGGTCGACCCCACCACGGGCGCGGCCCGCAAGTTCGCCTACGCGCCCGGGCTCGTGGTGGTCGACGGCGGCGCCCCGCAGGTGGCGTCCGCGGCCCAGGCCCTGTACGAACTGGGCATCACCGACATTCCGGTGATCGGCCTTGCCAAACGGCTCGAAGAGGTGTGGCTGCCGGGGGAGGAGTTTCCGCTCATTCTGCCGCGCACCAGCGAAGGCCTGTACCTGTTGCAGCGGGTGCGTGACGAGGCGCACCGGTTCGCGATCACCCACCACCGCGGCCGGCGCAGCGCCTCGATGGTCGAGTCGGTGCTCGACGCCGTGCCCGGCCTGGGTGAGGTGCGCCGCAAGACCCTGCTCAAACACTTCGGCTCGCTCAAGAAGCTGCGTGCCGCGACCCCCGACGAGTTGTCCGCGGTGCCGGGCATCGGCCCCCGGCTGGCCGCCGCGATCGGTGAGGCGCTGGCCGGCCCCGTGCCCGAGGCGGTCAACCTGACCACCGGCGAGGTGCTCGACTCCGGCACCATAATGGGCCCATGACCACCCCCACCTCGGCGTTGCGTTTCGTGATCGTCACCGGCATGTCGGGGGCGGGCCGGCGCACCGCCTGCCACACCCTCGAAGACCTGGGCTGGTACGTGGTCGACAACCTGCCGCCGCAACTGTTGCCCGAGCTGGCGCAGATCGCCCGCGACCGTGACTTCGCCCGCGTGGCGGTCGGCATCGACGTGCGCACCCGGTCGGCTTTTCAGCAGATTCCGGCCGCCTTCGACGCCCTGGGCCGCGACGGTGTGGTGCCGCAGATCCTCTTCTTGGACGCCGACGACGCCGCCATCGTGCGCCGCCAGGAGTCGGTGCGCCGTCCGCTGCCGCTGCAGGGCGAGGGCGGCCTGCTCGACGGGGCTGAGCGCGAGCGCCAACTGCTGGCCACGTTGCGGGCGTCGGCCGACCTGGTGATCGACACCTCGAACCTGAACGTGCATCAGCTCTCAGATCGGGTCAAGCACGTGTTCGGTTCGCACGACGACCCCGATATTCAGTTCACGGTGATGTCGTTCGGCTTCAAGAACGGCGTGCCGATCGACGCCGACATGGTGTTCGACGTGCGCTTTCTGCCCAACCCGCACTGGGTACCCGACCTGCGGCCGCAGACCGGGTTGTCGCAGGCGGTCTCGAACTACGTGCTCGGCCACGCCGAGGCGGGGGAGTTTCTCGACCACGCCACCGAATTGCTGGCCGTGGTGAAACCCGGCTACGTACGCGAGGGCAAGCGACTGGCCACCGTCGCCATCGGGTGCACCGGCGGCAAGCATCGCAGCACGGCGATGGCGGTCGAACTGGCCCGCAGGTTGCGCGCGGTCGGCATCGCCAGCCAGGTGTTGCACCGCGATCTGGGCAAGGAGTGAAACCGCGGCGGCGTTCCCCCGCGGTGGTGGCGTTCGGGGGCGGGCACGGGCTCTTCGCGGCCCTCAGTGCGCTGCGCTACCTCACCACCCGGCTCACCGCGGTGGTCACCGTGGCCGACGACGGCGGCTCGTCTGGCCGGTTGCGCGAAGAGTTCGACATTCTGCCCCCGGGTGACCTGCGCATGGCCCTGGCGGCCCTGTGCGGCGACGACGAGGTCGGCCAGCTCTGGGCCGACGTGCTGCAGTCGCGGTTCACCGGTGCCGGCCCGCTCGCGGGCCACGCCATCGGCAACCTGCTGATCGCCGGCCTGTGGCAGAAGTTGCCCGACCCCGTGGCGGGGCTCGACATGGTCGGCGAGTTGCTGCGCATCCGTGGCCGGGTGCTGCCCATGGCGGCGGTGCCGCTGACCATCGAGGCCGACGTGTTCGGCTCCGACCCGCGGCGCCCCGACGAACTGTCGGTGCTGCGCGGCCAGGCGACGGTGGCCAAGACCAGCGGCGACGTGCGCGCCGTCCGTCTGGTGCCGGCGAATCCGCCCGCCCGGCCCGAGGCGGTGGCCGCGGTGCTCGCGGCCGACCATCTGGTGCTGGGGCCGGGGTCGTGGTTCACGTCGGTGATTCCGCACCTGCTGGTGCCCGAGTTGTGCGAGGCGGTGGTCTCCTCACCGGCCCAGCGCATTCTCACCATGAACCTGGTACCCGCCGACGAGACGCTCGGCTTTCCACCCTCGAGGCATCTTGAGGTGCTGGCCGACCATTGCCCGAAGCTGCGGCTCGACGTGGTGATCGTGGATCCGACCTTCGCGGTGGATGATCCGCCGCTCGAACGTTATGCACGGTCGCTGGGAGCCCGGCTCGTGGTAGAGAATGTTCGAATGCGCGACGGTACCCCGCGGCACGATCCGCACCGGCTCGCCGCCGTGTACGCCGAACTGATGAACCGTTGAGCCAGGCGTCCAACCCGACGCCCACCCCCGACCGAGTAAGGAAGCAAGCATGGCGATGACCCCGCAGGTCAAGGCGGAACTGGCCACGGTCGTGGTCACCAAGCCGGCTTGCCGGCGCGCCGAAGTGGCGGCCACGCTGCGCTTCGCGGGGGGTCTGCACCTGGCCGGCGGACGCATCGTGGTCGAGGCCGAACTCGACACCGGGGCGGCCGCCCGCCGGCTGCGCACAGCGATCTCGGACCTGTTCGGCTTCACCTCCGAGTTCGTCGTCGTCACGTCGTCGGGGCTGCGCCGCGGCACCCGCTACATCGTCCGGCTGATTCGCGACGGCGAGTCCCTGGCCCGACAGACCGGCCTGATCGACAACCGCGGACGCCCCGTGCGGGGCCTGCCCGCCGGCATCGTCAGCGGCGGCCTCGACATCGCGGTGGCGGCCTGGCGGGGCGCCTTTCTGGCCCACGGCTCGCTCACCGAACCCGGTCGTTCGATGGCGCTCGAAGTCACCTGCCCCGGCTCTGAGGCGGCCCTGGCCCTGGTGGGCGCTGCTCGCCGGTTGGGCATCGCCGCCAAGGCGCGCGAAGTGCGCGGCGTCGATCGCGTGGTGATTCGAGACGGCGACGCGATCGCCGCCATGCTCACCCGGCTCGGTGCGCACGAGTCGCTGCTGGCCTGGGAGGAGCGCCGCATCAGGCGCGAGGTGCGCGCCTCGGCCAACCGGCTGGCCAACTTCGACGACGCCAACCTGCGTCGCTCGGCACGTGCCGCCGTGGCCGCCGGGGCTCGGGTCGAACGGGCGCTCGACATACTGGGTGACGACATTCCCGAGCACCTGAAGGTGGCCGGGCTGCTGCGGCTCGAGAACAAGCAGGCCTCGCTCGAAGAGCTCGGCCAACTGCATCAGCCGCCGCTCACCAAAGACGCCGTGGCCGGCCGAATCCGGCGGCTGCTGGCCACGGCCGACAAGCGTGCGGTCGAGCTCGGCATTCCGGGTACCGACGCCAATCTGTCGCCCGACATGCTCGACGATCGCGACTGAACGCCCATCGGCCGATGTGACGCCCGCAGCGTCTGGACGGCCGGAGCCGTCCGTTGACGCGTGCCGTGCCGGGCAGAGCACGAAACGTTCGGCTGCGTCGGCCTGACCACCCAACGAAACGGGCCTGATGAACCAGCGTCGCGCGCGAGCCTTTTTCTATAGAGTGAAGAACGTCCACCCTTGCCTGCGCCTCAACGCGGGCAAAAACCAAACGAAGGGGAACCATCACATGACGGTGAAGGTTGGTATCAACGGATTCGGCCGGATCGGTCGCAACTACTTCCGGGCGCTCACCGCGTCCGGTGCCGACATCGAGGTTGTCGGCGTCAACGATCTGACCGACAACAAGACCCTCGCCCATCTGCTCAAGTACGACTCGATCCTGCATCGCTTCCCCGGTGAGATCAGCTTCGACGACGAGTCGATCACGGTCGACGGCCACAAGATCATGGCCTACGCCGAGCGCGATCCGAGCAAGCTGCCCTGGGGCGAAATCGGTGCCGACGTGGTGATCGAGTCGACCGGCTTCTTCACCGACGCCACCAAGGCCAAGGCGCACATCGATGCGGGTGCCAAGAAGGTCATCATCTCCGCCCCGGCGAAGAACGAAGACATCACCGTGGTGATCGGCGTCAACGAGGGCGACTACGACCCGGCGACCGACACCATCATCAGCAACGCGTCGTGCACCACCAACTGCCTCGCCCCCATGGCCAAGGTGCTGAACGACTCGGTGGGCATCGTCCGTGGCCTGATGACCACGGTGCACGCCTACACCGCCGATCAGAACTTGCAGGACGGCCCGCACAGCGACCTTCGTCGCTCTCGCAACGCCGCTCTCAACATCGTGCCCACCAAGACCGGCGCCGCGGCGGCCGTTGCCCTGGTGCTGCCCGAACTCAAGGGCAAGTTCGACGGCTACGCGCTGCGGGTACCGACCCCGACCGGTTCGGCCACCGACCTGACCTTCATCTCGGGCAAAGAGACCTCAGTCGAAGAAGTCAACGCCGCCATCAAGGCCGCTGCCGAGGGTCCGCTCAAGGGCATTCTGGCCTACACCGAAGATCCGATCGTGTCGAAAGACATCGAGACCGATCCGCACTCCTGCATCTTCGATGCGGGTCTCACCAAGGTGATCGGCAACCTAGTCAAGGTCGTCGGCTGGTACGACAACGAGTGGGGCTACTCCAACCGCCTGGTCGATCTGACCACGCTGGTCGGCGCCGACCTCTGATCGTTCCCAACACCGCACACAACTGAAATAAGGAAGGCCGACGGTGAAGTCAGTAGAAGACCTTGGTGATCTGAAGGGCAAGCGGGTGCTGATCCGCTGCGACTTCAACGTGCCGCTCGACGGCGACACGATCACCGACGACGGACGGATCAAGGCGGCGTTGCCGACCCTGACCCACCTGAAGGACGCAGGCGCGAAGGTCATCGTGCTGGCTCACCTCGGCCGACCGAAGGGGGCCCCCGAGGCCAAGTACTCGGTGGCTCCGGCCGCGAAGCGGCTCGGTGAGCTGATCGGTGCGGAGGTCAAACTGGCCTCCGACACCGCCGGCCCCGGGGCCGCCGAAACGGTCGCGGGTCTCGCCGACGGCGAGATCTGCCTGCTCGAGAACGTCCGGTTCGAACCGGGGGAGACCTCGAAGGTCGACGCCGAGCGCGAAGAACTGGCGGCTCGGTGGGCCGCGCTGGCCGACGTGTTCGTGTCCGACGGCTTCGGCGTCGTGCACCGCAAGCAGGCCAGCGTCTACGACGTCGCCAAGCTGCTGCCGCACGCAGCGGGCACGCTGGTGAAGAAGGAAGTGGACGTCTTCAGCAAGGTGCTGAAAGACCCCGAGCGTCCGTTCGTGGTCGTGCTGGGCGGCGCCAAGGTGGCCGACAAGCTCGCGGTGATCGAGAACCTGCTGAAGATCGCCGACACCCTGGTGGTCGGCGGCGGCATGGCCTACACGTTCCTGGCCGCTAAGGGCTATGAGATCGGCAAGTCGCTGCTCGACGTCGACAGCCTCGAGACCTGCAAGGGTTACCTGGCCACCGCCGAGGCCGAGGGCAAACAGATCCTGCTGCCGGTCGACGTGCGCGTGGCCGCGGGCATGGACTTCGCCGCCCGCACCGTCGACGGCCCCGTCACGGTGGTCGCGGCCGACGCGATTCCCGACGACCAAATGGGCCTCGACATCGGCCCCGAGAGCGAAAAGCTGTTCGCCGACGCGATCAAGGCCGCCAAGACCGTGGTCTGGAACGGCCCGATGGGCGTGTTCGAGATCGCCGAACTGGCCAAGGGCACCGCTGCGGTGGCCCAGGCCCTCACCGAGGTCGACGGGTTGAGCGTGGTGGGCGGTGGCGACTCGGCCGCCGCGGTGCGCGAACTCGGCCACGACGACAACGAGTTCGGGCACATCTCCACGGGCGGCGGCGCCTCGCTGGAGTACCTGGAAGGCAAAGAACTGCCGGGCATCGCGGTGCTCGAGGAAGGCAACTGACATGGCGCGCACTCCGTTGATGGCCGGTAACTGGAAGATGAACCTCGACCACGTCGAGGCCACCGGCCTGGTTCAGAAGCTGGCCTGGACGCTCGACGACCTGAAGTACGACCCCAGCAAGTCCGAGGCGGCCGTGATCGTGCCGTTCACCGACATTCGCACCGTGCAGACGCTGATCGAGGGCGACAAACTGCCCCTGGCGTTCGGTGCGCAGGACGTGTCGCTGCATGCGTCCGGCGCCTACACCGGCGAGATCTCGGCCGCGATGCTGGCCAAGCTCAACTGCAGCTACGTCGTGGTCGGGCACTCCGAGCGTCGCGACTACCACGGCGAGACCGACGAGATCGTCAACTCCAAGGCCAAGGTGGTGCAGGCGGCCGGCATGACGCCGATCGTCTGCGTGGGCGAGAAGCTCGACGTGCGCAAGGCGGGCGAGCACGTGCCGTTCGTGCTGGCCCAGGTCGACAAGGTGCTGGCGGGGCTCAGCGCCGACGAGGTAGGCGCCCTGGTGATCGCCTACGAGCCGGTCTGGGCGATCGGCACCGGCGAGGTGGCGACCCCAGAGGACGCCCAGGAGGTCTGCGGAGCGATCCGCGGCCGGGTGGCCGAACTGGTCGGTCAGGCCGCTGCCGACGCGGTGCGCATTCAGTACGGGGGTTCGGCCAAGTCGTCGAACATCGTCGAACTGATGGCGCAGCCCGACGTCGACGGTGGGTTGGTCGGTGGGGCCAGCCTGGACGCTGCCGAGTTCGCCAAGATCGTCACCTTCTACCAGCGCGCCTGATCCGTTCAGGCCACAACACCCGAATGGGTCGTTGTCAGTTGGTGAGTTAGGATTCACCCTGTGATTGTTGTGCCCATGTTGACCTGGCCGATTCTGACCTTGTCCATCGTTCTGATCCTGACCAGCGTCGTTCTGGCGATGTTCGTGCTGTTGCACAAGGGTCGTGGTGGCGGCATGTCTGACCTGTTCGGCGGCGGCATGTCCACCTCGATGGGCGGTTCGTCGGCGGCCGAGCGCACGCTCGACCGGCTGACCGTCGTGATCGGTCTGGTGTGGTTGGCCGCAATCTTCGGACTGCTGGTGCTGTACCGGTTCTTCCCCGACTTCGGCACCCTGTAAGCGCCGGTCGGCGCGGTCCCTTCCCCCCGCCCGTCCCGGGCAATCTGACAAGGAGAAACACACGTGGTTGGTGGTAGCGCGATTCGGGGGAGCCGGGTCGGCGCCGGGCCGATGGGCGAGGCCGAGCGGGGCGATTCCGCCCCCCGGTTGTACGTCTCGTACTTCTGCTCGAACCGGCATGAGACCCGTCCTGCCTTCGCCGCGGACGCGGTCGTACCCGAAACCTGGGACTGCCCCCGCTGCGGGCTGCCGGCGAACCTCGACTCTGAGAACCCGCCGCCGCCCCCGAAGATTCAGCCGTACAAGACGCACCTCGCCTACGTGAAGGAACGCCGTAGCGACGCCGAAGCGGAGGCGATTCTCACCGAAGCGCTGGAGGGCCTGCGCGCCCGTCGTGCTGCGGGTGAAGTCATCTACTGACCCTTCGTTCCTTCGGCGGTCCCGACATCACGGCGTTCCCCGTCATCCCGGCGAACGCCGGGATCTCTCTTGGCCGGTTGCGTGTGCCCCCGCTCCGCTTCACACTGGCGTCTCCAATCGACCAAGCTTCAGTTGTGCATGACTGTGCAGGCGCGACGGCGCGGCGGCTGGGTTGGACGTCATATGTTTCGCGACGCAGAACGGTCTCGGCAGGCCGATCTGGTGACGTGTCTCGGCCCCGGCATGACGTAACACCCACGCAGCGGCAACTAACGGGGGTCGAGAAGCGTCGGCGAGACGCTCACCAGTCGCACTCGAACCAGGGGAGTTCTCGGCCGGCGTCGCGGTCGATGAACCATTTGGTGGCCTCGCGGCCGCGCACCTGGCCCGCCGGGGTGTCCGGCGACCCCGACAGTGCCTGCGCCACCGCGTCGGCCTTGTCGTCACCGTTGGCCAGAAACCACACCTCGGCCGAACGTTCCAGCGCAGGCACCGTGAGTGAGATCCGGTCAACCTCGCCCTTGGGTGAGCCGCTCAGCCCGATCACCGTGGACGACTGGGGCTCGAACGATTCGTGGTCGGGAAAGATGCCCGCCACGTGGCCTTCTTGGCCGATGCTGAGCAGGCAGATGTCGAACACCACGTCGCCCAGTTCTTTGGCGTAGGTGGCGGCTGCCGCATCGGCGTCGATCACGCCGTCGGCCGCAGGCATGGGGTGGGTGCGGGCCGGGTCGAGCTGGAACTTGCCGGCCATCAGGGCCAGCGCCGGGCCAGCGTGCCGGGCCGGGTCGTCGGTGGCGGAGAACCGGTCGTCGCTCCACCACAGTTCCATGCGGCCCGGGTCGGCGCCCGCCGCCTCGAGCCGTCCACCGAAGCTCTCATAGACGCGCAGCGCGATGCGTCCGCCGGTGAGGCAGAGGTGCACGATGCGGTCGGGATCCTGCTGGTAGTGCGCGATCTGGGTGACGAGCATGCCCGCAGCCCGGTTCGCCAACTCTGTCGAGTCGGTGAACCGGAGCAGCTGATCGGTCAACGGCGGGCCTTCTCGGTGTCACGTCGCTCGCAACGGTCGACCAGCGTGCTCATCGATGCGGCGAAGATGTCGTCGACGTCGAGCCGGCGCAGCTCTTCGGTGATCAAAGCGCTGAGTTCGCGACGGCGCAGGGCGATCTGGCGGCAGGGCAGGCCAGGGGCCGAGAAGGTGGCCATTCGTCCGTCTTCTCGGTCGATGGTGATGGCGCCGTTCTCGGTCTTCAGCGAGACGTGCGTGATGCCCACCCCCTTGCCCGACTCACTGCGCTTCACCGGTATGCCGAGCCGGCTCTCGAGCCACGCCGACAGCAGCATGCTGCCGGCGTTGTCGGGCGCACCCTCGACCTCGACGTCGACGATCGGCGAAGGGTACGAGTCGACCGCGGCGGCCAGCAACGCCCGCCACGGGGTGAGCCTGGTCCAGGTCAGGTCGGTGTCGCCGGGGGAGTAGTTACGGGCCCGGCGCTCGATCGCGGCGATGGGCTTGGACGAGCCCATGGCGTCGGTGATGCGCCGCAGAGCCAGCTTGCCCAGGGGGTCTTCACCGGGCTTGTCGGGTGCGCTGGCGGGCCACCAGGCCACGACGGGGGAGTCGGGCAGCAGCAGGGGCAGTACGACCGAGGCGCGATGCTCGGTGAGTTCGCCGTGGAACCTGAGCGAGATGACCTCGCCGGGCACCTGTTCGCCGAGCCGGATCTCGGCGTCGACCCGGTCGGCCTTCGCCTGACCGTTGGTGACCAGAATGATGCGTGACGGGTGCTCGCGGCCGGCGTTCTGACAGGCCTCGAGAGCCGCGTCGTAGTGCCGCAGGTCGGCGATGACGATCATGGTGAACACCATCGACGAGGCGACGCCGATGTTGTGCCGTGCCTTCACCAGGGCCATGTGAATGCCGGTGGCGTTGGTGTCGGGAACAGTGATGATCATGGTTGATTCCCCTCGATTATGGCCGACGCCAGACAAAACCGTCGCGGGCGAGCATGGTGATGCCACTGGCCGGCCCCCACGTGCCTGACGCATACCCCTCGGGTTGGGTGTCGAGATCGGCCCAGAAGTCGAGAATCGGGTCGAGGATCTTCCACGACAGCTCCACCTCTTCGTGCTGGGGGAACAGCGGCGGGTCGCCCAGCAGCACGTCGAGAATCAACCTCTCGTAGGCCTCTGGGCTCGACTCGGCGAACGACGTGCCGTAGGCGAAGTCCATGGTGACGTCGCGAATCTCCATCAGCGTGGCGGGCACCTTGGCTCCGAACCGCAACGTGATGCCCTCGTCGGGCTGAATGCGCAGTACCAGGGCGTTGCTGCCCAGCGCCTCGGTGTCGGTCTGGCTGAACGGCAGGTGCGGGGCGCGGCGCAGGTTGAGTGCGATCTCAGTGACCCGGCGCGGCATGCGTTTGGCCGAGCGCAGGTAGAACGGCACCCCGGCCCAGCGCCGGTTGTCGATGTCGACCCGGATCGCCGCGTAGGTCTCGGTCTGCGACTGCGGGCTGATGCCTTCTTCTTCGAGGTAGCCCAGCACCTGCTTGCCGCCGGCCCAGCCGCCCAGGTACTGCCCCCGCGCGGTGTGAGCGGCGATGTCTTTGGGCGGTCGGGCGGCGGCCAGCGCCTTGCGCTTCTCGGCACGTAGCTGGTCGGCGTCGAACGATGTCGGCTCTTCCATGGCGGTCAGCGCCAGCAACTGCAGCAGGTGGTTCTGAATCACGTCGCGGGCGGCGCCGACGCCGTCGTAGTAACCCGCGCGGCCCCCGATGCCGATGTCTTCAGCCATGGTGATCTGCACGTGATCGACGTAGTTGCGGTTCCAGATCGGCTCGAACAGCTCGTTGGCGAAGCGCAGCGCCAGCAGGTTCTGCACCGTCTCTTTGCCCAGGTAGTGGTCGATTCGGAACACCGACTGGCTGTGGAACACCGAACTGACCCGGCGCTCCAGCTCGTTGGCGCTGGCCAGGTCGTGACCGAAGGGTTTCTCGATCACCACCCGGCTCCACGCCCCGCGCTGGTCGCGCTTGGCCAGGCCGTGCTTCTTCAGCTGCGAGATCACCTGGTCGAAGGCCTTGGGCGGAATTGACAGGTAGAACGCGTGATTGCCGCCCGTGCCCTGCGACTGGTCGAGGTCGTCGAGGGTCTGTTTCAGCGTTTGGAACGACTCGTCGCTGTCGAAGGTGCCCGGCACGAACCTGATGCCCTCGAGCAGCTGCTTCCACACCTCTTCGCGAAAGGGGGTGCGGGCCCGTTCTTTCACCGAGTCGTGCACGATCTTGGCGAAGTCCTGATTCTCCCAATCGCGGCGCGCGAAACCGATCAGCCCGAAACCCGGGGGGAGCAGCCCGCGGTTGGCCAGATCGTAGATCGCCGGCATCAGCTTCTTGCGCGCCAGATCGCCGGTGACCCCGAACAACACCAGGGCACACGGCCCGGCGATTCGCGGCAGCCGGCGATCTTGCGGATCACGCAGCGGATTGACGAAATGCTTGGCGTTGCTCACCCGCTCATACTGGCCGCATCGGCCCTACTGAAACAACCGCTTTCTCAGTGAATGGCCTTCTCAACCGTGGTTACGAGCTCGTTCCATGACACGATGAACTTCTCCACACCCTCGTCTTCGAGCACCGCGAACACGTCGGCCAGATCAACCCGGGCAGCAGTCACCTCGTCGAGCACGGCCCGGCCCTCGGCAGCCCTGCCGACGATGGATTCACCGACCTCACCGTGGTCGGCGAAGGCGTCCATGGTCTTCTCGGGCATGGTGTTCACCACACCGTCGGCGACCAGGTTCGTGACGTAGAGCGTGTCGGGAAGGCCGGGGTCTTTGGTGCCGGTGGAGGCCCACAGTGGACGCTGCTGGTTGGCGCCCTTGGCGGCCAGCGCCTTGAACCGGTCGGAGCCGAACACCTCTTCGAAGGCTCCGTAGGCGACTAGGGCGTTGGCGATGGCGGTCTTCGACTTCAGGTCGTCACGGCCCAGCTTCTCCAGGCGCTTGTCGACCTCGGCGTCGACGCGCGACACGAAGAACGAGGCCACGGAGTGGATCGTCGACAGGTCCTTGCCGGCGGCGTCGGCGGCTTCGAGACCCGACAGGTAGGCGTCCATCACCTCGCGGTAACGCTCTTCGGAGAAGATCAGGGTGACGTTGACCGAGATGCCGTCGGCGATGGTCTGCTGAATGGCCGGCAGGCCGGGTTTGGTGGCCGGAATCTTGATCAGCACGTTCTCGCGATCGACCAGGTCGTGCAGCTCGGCAGCTTGGGCGATGGTTTCGCCGGTGTTGTTGGCCAGCGTGGGGGCGACCTCGATCGACACCCGACCGTCGTAACCCTTGGACGCCGCGTACACGTCGGCGAACAGGTCGCACGCGTCGCGCACGTCGGTGGTGGTGAGCTGCTTGATCGCGTAGTCGACATCGATCTCGTCACCCAACGCGTTGACCTGCTCGGCGTAATCGTCGCCCTGGGCGAGTGCGGCGGCGAAGATCGTGGGGTTGGTGGTCACCCCCGACACCGAGTCCTCGGCGATCTTCTGGGCCAGGTTGCCGCTGGTGAGGCGGGCCCGCGACAGGTCGTCCAGCCAGATCGACACCCCTGCGTCGGCGAGGGCCTTGAGACGTTCGTTCATGGGGTGATCAGCTCCTTGCTGGGTGGTGGACGAGCCGTCGCAACCGTGCGACCGATCCTGGTACCGCGCCACTTTAGTGGTTCTGGCCCGCAGATCACGCGCTCCGCAGTGCCGCCTCGACACGTACCCCGCTGGTTCTCATCGGTCGATGGACTACCCGGTACCCTTCCTCGTCGGCCCAACGACGTACCCGCCGGTTGCCCTGATATGCGTCGGGCGCGGTTCGGGCTAGACTGCTCGCGATCCGGGCGATGAGGAGTGGTTGGGCATGCATCATGCTGTGACAACAGTCGATACTGCACCCACGTCCACCCTGCGTGCGTATGTTGCGCTGACCAAGCCCCGCATCATCGAACTGCTGCTGGTCACCACTGTGCCGGCCATGTTTCTTGCCGCCGGCGGCGTGCCACCGTGGCAACTGGTGGTGTGGACGCTGCTCGGCGGCACGTTGGCCGCCGGTTCGGCCAATGTCTTCAACTCGGTGCTCGACGCCGACATCGACTCGGAGATGCGGCGTACCCGGCGTCGTCCGATGGCCCTGAACCGGGTGCCCGCGGCCAAGGCCTACGTGTTCGGCTCGGTGCTCGGGGTGCTGTCGGCGCTGATTCTGGGGTTCGGCGCGAACTGGCTCTCGGCCGCACTGGCCCTGGCCGCCAACGCCTACTACGTGTTCGTCTACACGATGGGGTTGAAGCGCCGCACCTCACAGAACATCGTTTGGGGCGGCATCGCGGGCTGCTTTCCGCCCCTGATCGGTTGGACGGCCGTGACCGGCAGCGTCGATTGGACGCCGCTGGTGATGTTCGCGATCGTCTTCTTCTGGACGCCGCCCCACACCTGGGCGCTGGCCTTTCGCTACCGCGAGGACTACAAGCAGGCGCACGTGCCGATGCTGCCGGTGGTGATGGAGCCGCCGGCGGTTGCCTGGCGCATCGTCATTTACACCGTGATCACGGTGGTCGTCAGCCTGCTGCTGTGGCCGGTGGCGCACACCGGCTGGCTGTACCCCGCGGTCGCGCTGGTGTCGGGCCTGTGGCTGACGGTGGAGTCGATTCAACTGCTGCGCCGGGCCCGGGCGGGTCTCACCGAGTCGGCGCTCAAGCCCATGCGCCTGTTCCACCTCAGCAACAGCTACCTGGCCGTGGTCTTTCTGGCCGCAGCCGTCGATCCGCTGGTGTTCTGAGCGGGTTCGTCCCCCTCGCGTTTCACCCCGAACCACAGGTGCGCCACCGCCACCGTGTACAGCGTGGTGCCCACCAGATGGGCCAGAACCAGCGCCTCGGGCAGATGCAGCAGGTACTGGGTGTAGCCGATGACCCCTTGCAGGGCGGCCACGCCGAGCACCGCGAGGGCGTCCCGGCGCAGGCGCGGCAGCGAGCGGGCACGAATCACCAGCACCACGGTGAGCGCCACCGTCAGCCACATGGTGAGTGAGTGCAACCGGGCCACGTCAGCCAGGTTGAAGCCGTTGCGGGTGGCGGCGCCGTCGCCCGAGTGCGGCCCCGAACCGCTGGTGACCGTGCCCAGGTACATCATGGCCAGCGAGCAGTAGAAGACGGCCTGGGTGAGCAGCCACGGCACGCTCGGCACGGCGGTGGACACCAGGCCGAACACCTCATGCACCAGGCGGGTGCAGAGCACGATCAGGGCGATGGACAGCACCATGTGCAGCCCCACCACCCACGGGTTGAGCTGGGTGAGCACCGAGATGCCGCCGACTACGGCCTGGCCGATGATGCCCAGGCCCACGACGAAGGCCAGCCGCGAGACCAGCCGCGGCTGCGTACCGGCCCGAACCGCCCGGCGGGCGGCGAGGTAGGTGCCCAGCGCGACGATGATCAACACGAAGGTGAGCAGCCGGTTGCCGAACTCGATGAAGGCGTGGAAGGGCGCCTCGGGGTGCGGCACGTACGAACCGGGGTCGCACTGGGGCCAGGTGGAACAACCCAGGCCCGAGGCGGTGAGCCGCACCAGCGCGCCCGTCCAGACGATCACCATGTTGGCGACCAGGTTGGCGACTGCCCAGCGACGCAGGGCCTTGGGTGAGTTCAGGACGTCCATCGAAAGAACCTTCGTGCGGTCAGGGTGAGCACGGCCGCCCACGCGGCCAGCACCACCAGCGGTAGGGGAGCGGCTGCTCCGAGCGCCGCGGCTCGCAGTGCGCTGCCGAGCGCGG
Source organism: Micropruina glycogenica (assembly GCF_900289045.1). Lineage (GTDB taxonomy): Bacteria > Actinomycetota > Actinomycetes > Propionibacteriales > Propionibacteriaceae > Micropruina > Micropruina glycogenica. The sequence continues at coordinate 1,977,926 of NZ_LT985188.1, read as the reverse complement.
CGGTGGGCAGCCACGGGGGTTGGTCGACGATCAGCCCGCCCAGGGCCAGCCCGGCCAAGTAGATCAGGTTGGCCAGGCCGAGCGTCACCTCGGCCTTGAGCGTGCCGGCCAGCAGCAGCCCCAGCCCCGCGAAGGCCACGATGCCCAGCAGGGTGGCCGTCGTGGCGCTGAGCGCCGCCACCGGGCTCAGGTCGGGCCGCCAGCCCAGGCCGAGGGCGACGGCCAGCAGCAGCACGGCCTGAATCGCCACCAGGGCGCAGGCGGCCAGGGCCTTGCCGGCGATCAGGTCGGCCCTGGTCAGCGGTGTGGCGACCAGCCGTTCGAGCACGCCGTAGCGACGCTCGAACCCGGTCGCCACCCCCAACGAGGTGAAGGCGGTCGACCAGACCGCCACCGCGATCACCGAAGCCGGAAAAGTGTTGCCGTCGAGCCCGAACTGCCGGCCCCAGAGCAGCCCGCCGATCACCAGGCCCAGCGGAATCGCAAAGGCCAGCAGCAACTGTTCGCCGTTGCGCAGCAGCATGCGCAGTTCCATGCCGGCGTGCCGGGCGACTCGGGTGGCGTTCATGCCGCACCGCCGGTGTGCCGCAGAAAGACGTCTTCGAGCGAGGCGTCGGCGGTCAGTTCGGCCACGGTGCCCGACACGGTGACCCGGCCGGCGTCCATGATCCACACCCGGTCGGCCAGGTGGGCGGCCTCGGCCATGTCGTGGGTGGTCAGGAGCACGGCCACGCCGTCGGCGCGCAGGCCGGTGATCAGGTCCCAGGTGCGTCGTCGGGCGCGCGGGTCCATGCCCGCGGTGGGCTCGTCCAGCAGCACCAGTTCGGGCCGCCCGACCAGGGCGCCGGCCAGGTTGACCGCCTGTTGCTCGCCGCCGGACAGCCGCCGGTACGGACGGTTCAACAGCGGCGCGAGCGCCAGTGCGTCGATCAGCGGGTCCAGCGGCGCCGGGTTCGGGTAAAGCGAGGCCAGGTAGCGCAGCATCTCGTGCGGTTTCGCCGCCGACCAGGCGCCGAGCGACTGTGGCATCAACCCCACCCGGTCGTCCGCCGATCCCGGCGGCCCGCCGAGCACCCGGACGCTGCCCGCGTCCGGCTTCAGCATGCCGGTGATGCACCGGATCGCCGTGGTCTTGCCCGCACCGTTGGGGCCGAGCAGGGCGGTGACGGCGGCGCACCCGGCGCTCAGGCTGAGGCCGTCCAGGACCGGCCGGCCACTCAGCCGCAACCGCAGGTCAGCGACGGTGAGTGCGGGCTGGCTGGACACGGAAGCAGTCTATCGACCCGGCCCCCGACCGACCTGCGTGCCGCACAGACACGAACGGGTCCCCGGCCCGGGCATTTGCCGAACCGTGGACCCGTCGCGGGTTACTGCTAGAACCACTCCTGGAGCCTGGCCAGCATGGCCTGCTCGAAGTCGTCGTCGTTGTGCTTGTTCGCGATCCACCCGGCGAAGTCGCCGCCGGCGATCGCGTCCAGCTCGGCCCGGCAGCCGTCGGGATCGGACACCGCGCGCAGGAGCATGGCCTCGGCCTGGGCCGCGTCCTTCCACAGGAAGGGGTAGCCCTCCGGCACCAGGGCGCGTGCCCAGGTGGTGTCCGGCAGGACACCGATCACACCGGCGGCCAGGGCCTCGACATACTCCAGGCCGTAGGACTCCTCGGTGGCGGTGGCCAGGAACGCGGTGGTCGACGCCAGCGCCTCCCAGTAAGACACCCGGGTGGCCGTCAGCGGGCCGACCCAGAACCAGTCCTTGCCGGACAGGGCCATGCCGAGTTCGGAGACCAGGTGCGACTCGTGCAACCGCATCGCGACCCGGATCGGGACCTTGCGGTGAACCTTCTCGACCACTTCGACGAACAACCGAGGACGCTTGCGCTCGGAGAGGTAGATCGCCGGGTACAGCACGATCGGGCGCTCGGTGGCGGCGCGGGGGAGGACGTGTTCGACCCGGAAGCCCAGGTTCGCCCAGCCGACCCGGGCCTTCTCGGCGACATCGGCGACGGTCCAGCGCCTCACGACCTCCCTCACCGCGGACGCGGTGCGCTCGGAGTTCGCGAAGGTCGGGAACAGCGCGAAGCTGAGCGCCTCGATCAGCTGCGGGACCTGTTCGTCGTAGTTTGTGGTCGGGCCCCACTGGAAGTTCATCACCGCGGGGTGGGAGCCGTTCTCACGCAGCACCCGCCAGATCTTGGTCGAGTCCAGCACGTCCATGTTGATGACGACGCACGCGTCGGTGTCCAGGAACGCCAGCGGCATCTCGTCGAAGCCGTCGCAGCGCCGGGTGGCCGGTCCGATCACAATCGGGTTGTGGGTGAGCCGGACCAGGCGACGCACCAGGGTCGCGCCGGCGTCATGCCCGGCGATGTGCCCGTCCGCGTCGATGGTGACCTGGTCCCACTTGATGGCGACGCGCCTCATCGCATTGCTCCTGCCTGTGCCAGATTCTTGGTGCTTGCCGTGCTCGCATCACCGGGTTCCGGCGGTTCAGCCGGCAGCCCGTCGGGCTCATCGATGCCGCCGCGGATCCGCATGGCGTAGAACGAACGCCACACGAAGTAGGCAGACACCAGGAAGAAGACCGCGGCCAGCACGTGCACCACGACGCCCGCTCCCTGGTTGGTCAGGCTCACCGCCAGCTCGACGGCCAGCAGGCCGAACAGGGTGGTGAACTTGATCACCGGGTTCAGGGCCACCGAGGAGGTGTCCTTGAACGGGTCGCCGACGGTGTCACCGACGATGGTCGCGTCGTGGAGCGCGGTCCCCTTGGCGTGCAGGTCGACCTCGACGATCTTCTTCGCGTTGTCCCAGGCGCCGCCGGCGTTCGCCATGAAGATGGCCTGGAACAGGCCGACGACCGCGATCGCGATCAGGTAGCCGATGAAGAAGTACGGCTCGACGAAGGCGAAGGCCAGGGTGCCGAAGAAGATCGCCAGGAAGATCACCAGCATGCCCTTCTGGGCGTAGTCGGTGCAGATCTCTACCACCTCGGTGGAGTCCTTGGTGGATGCCTTGACGTCCGCCTTCTCGTCCAGGTGGATGTGGGCCTTGATGTACTCGACCGCCCGGTAGGCACCCGTGGTGACCGCCTGGGTGGACGCACCGGTGAACCAGTAGATCATCGCGCCGCCGGCGATCAGGCCGAGCAGGAACGGTGCGTGGATGGGGCTGAGCAGCGCTGCGACCTGGGCCAGATCGGTCAGCGGGGCCTCCCCGGCGAGGTTCTGGGCGAGAAACAGGATGATCGAGAAGATCATCGTGGTCGCACCCACGACCGCCGTGCCGATGAGGACGGGCTTGGCGGTCGCCTTGAACGTGTTGCCCGCGCCGTCGTTCTCCTCGAGCATCGCCTTGGCCTTGCTCCAGGCGGGCGTGTAGCCGTAGGTCTTCTGGAACTCCTCCTCGATGCCGCGGGCCGTCTCGATCCGGCTGAGCTCGTAGACGGACTGGGCGTTGTCGGTGACCGGGCCGTACGAGTCGACGGCGATGGTCACCGGGCCCATGCCAAGGAAGCCGAAGGCGACCAGGCCGAACGCGAACACTGCGGACGCTCCGGGCAGGGTGCCGAGGGCGGCGTCCAGGTTGCTGGCCTCGGCGACCATGTAGGCCAGACCCATCAGGGCCACGATCACGACGCCGAGCCAGTAGGCGGCGAAGTTGCCGGCTACGAAGCCGGACAGGATGTTCAGCGACGCGCCGCCCTGCTGGGAGGACTTCACGACCTCCTTGACGTGGGCCGACTTGGTGGAGGTGAACACCTTGACCAGTTCGGGGATCAGCGCTCCGGCGAGAGTGCCGCAGGAGATGATGATCGACAGCTGCCACCACAGGTTCGCGCTGACGCCGTTACCGGCCAGCAGGAACGACGAGCAGGCGAAGGTGAGCACGATCGACACGATCGAGGTGATCCACACGAGCGAGGTGAGCGGCTTCTCGAAGTCGAAATCTGTGTCGCCGTACGACCGCTTGGCGATGGCCTCGTTGACGAAGTAGGACATCGCGGAGGCGACCAGCATGATGGCGCGGATCGCGAAGATCCAGATCAGCAGGACCGCCTGCAACTTCGGGTTGGCGCCGGCCACCTGGGCGACGCCGAGCAGGATGAAGGTGATCAGCGCGACGCCGGTGACGCCGTAGGTCTCGAACCCGTCCGCGGACGGGCCGACCGAGTCGCCGGCGTTGTCGCCGGTGCAGTCGGCGATGGTGCCGGGGTTGCGGGGGTCGTCCTCCTCGATCTTGAAGACGATCTTCATCAGGTCGGAGCCGACGTCGGCGATCTTGGTGAAGATGCCGCCGGCGATCCGCAGCGCGGAGGCGCCCAGCGACTCACCGATGGCGAAGCCGATGAAGCACTTGCCGGCGAGGTCGACCGGCAGGAAGACGAGGATGATCAGCATCAGCAGGAGTTCGAGCGAGATCAGCACCATGCCGACGCTCATGCCCGAGCGGGCGGGGATGTCATGGACGCCCCACTTCTCGCCCTTGAGGGCCGCGTGCGAGGTGCGGGAGTTCGCGAAGGTGTTGATCCGGATCCCGAACCAGGCGACGCCGAACGAGCCAGCCATGCCGACCAGCGAGAACAGCAGGATCACGCCGATCTGCCAGGCTGCGATGCCGGACATCGCGAAGTAGACCACGATGACCGCGGCGATGAAGACCCACAGCAGCATCAGGAACTTGCCCTGCTTGACGAGGTAGGCCTTGCAGGTGGTGTAGATGAGCTCGGAGATCTCTTTCATCGACTCGTGCGCCGGCAGGGCCTTCAGCTTGGAGTACGTCCACACGCCGAACAGCAGGCCGAAGATGCACAGCACGAGGCCGACGTAGAGCGGCCACAGGCCGTTCATACCGAGGATGGTCACCGAGCCGTCGCGGAGGGTTTCGGGCAACGAGAGGTTGGCCTCGCCGCCGCCGGCGTGGGCCGGTGGGGCCGTGGCACTGCCGGAACAGCCTGCCAGGCCGAGCGTGGCGGCGGCGAACGTCAGGGCGACCGCAGCCCCGGTGCGCCTGCGTGGTGTGCGATGTGAACTGGTCACGAAAGATCCTCGCGGAGAGTGCGTGCGGCGGCCGTCGTCGGCCGCTTCGAACCCAAACTACTACTGCGCGTCGTAGCTGGTGGTCGAATATTGGTAAGGCCCACTACTCGGCCGGGGCTGTCTCGGATCCTGACCCTGAAGGGCTGTGCGGGCCGGGGTTCCCCGGAGTCGTATCAGGTGGCAAGACGCGCGGGGCCACGATCCGCCGGAGGTGACGGTAGGCGACCCTAAGAAGTTTTGAGTCGGACGGGTATTCGGCAAGAATGGTCTTGTGAAAACGGACGCGACCCGAACCCACGGTGCCTTGGCGCCGGTGGCCGAGTCGGAGGCGTCCACCCGTGCCCGGGTCGCGCGGTCGATTCTGCAGCACGGGCCGTCCACCGCCTCCGAACTCGCGGAACGACTGCACCTGACGGCCGCCGCCGTCCGCCGCCACCTGGCGGTGTTGATCGGCGCCGGTCACCTCATCTCGCGCGAGCAACGGGTGTACGGCGCCCGCGGCCGGGGCCGACCGGCCCGGGTGTTCGCGCTCACCGACGCCGGCCGCGCGGAGTTTCCGCACGCCTACGATGCGCTGGCCATCGACGCCCTCACGTTCGTGCGCGAAGCGATCGGCGAGCAGGGTGTCGAACGGTTCGCCGCCGACTTCGTGGCCGGGGTCGAGAAGCGTTTCGACGAACTGCGCGGGGAATACGACAACCCGGTCGACGCGTTGGTCAGGGCATTGAACGATGCCGGCTACGTGGCGTCGGTGCATCCGGTCGCCTCGGGCAAGCAGTTGTGTCAGCATCACTGCCCGGTCGCCCTGGTGGCGGCCGAGTTTCCCGAGTTGTGCGAGGCCGAAACCAGGGCCTTCGCGCACCTCCTCGACAGCCACGTCCAGCGGCTGGCGACCATCGCGCACGGCGACGGGGTGTGCACCACCCACGTACCGCGTCCGGTGCAGCCCGCCGACCATCCGAACAGAAAGGCCGTGTCATGACGACCACCGTTCCCCAGGCTCCCGGCTTGGGTGCCACCCAAGACGAGCACCTCGAAGCACTCGGCAACTACCAGTGGGGCTGGCACGACACCGACACCGCCGGTGCCGCCGCCCAGCGCGGCCTGAGTGAGGCCGTCGTGCGCAACATCTCGGCGCTGAAGAACGAGCCCGAATGGATGCTCGATACCCGGCTCAAGGGCCTGAAGTTGTTCGACCGCAAGCCGATGCCCACCTGGGGCGCCGACCTGAACGACATCGACTTCGACAACATCAAGTACTTCGTGCGGTCGACCGAGAAGCAGGCGCAGAGCTGGGACGACCTGCCCGACGACATCAAGAACACCTACGACCGGCTCGGCATCCCCGAGGCCGAGAAGGCCCGGCTGGTGGCCGGCGTCGCGGCGCAGTACGAGTCCGAGGTGGTCTACCACAAGATCAACGAAGAGCTCGAGCGGCAGGGTGTCATCTTTCTCGACACCGACACCGGTTTGAAGGAGTACCCGGAGCTGTTCCAGGAGTACTTCGCCACGGTGATTCCGGTGGGCGACAACAAGTTCGCCTCGCTGAACACGGCGGTGTGGTCGGGCGGCTCGTTCGTGTACGTGCCGAAGGGCGTGCACGTCACGATTCCGTTGCAGGCCTATTTCCGGATCAACACCGAGAACATGGGCCAGTTCGAGCGCACGCTGATCATCGCCGACGAGGGCAGCTACGTGCACTACGTCGAGGGGTGCACGGCGCCGATCTATTCGTCCGACTCGCTGCATAGCGCAGTGGTCGAGATCATCGTCAAGAAGAACGCCCGGGTGCGCTACACCACCATTCAGAACTGGTCGACCAACGTGTACAACCTGGTCACCAAGCGCGCCACCTGTGAAGAGGGCGCCACCATGGAGTGGATCGACGGAAACATCGGCAGCAAGGTCACGATGAAGTACCCGGCGGTCTACCTGATGGGTGAGCACAGCCGCGGCGAGACCCTGTCGATCGCGTTCGCGGGCGAGGGCCAGCACCAGGACGCCGGCTCGAAGATGGTGCACTGCGCGCCCTACACGTCGAGCTCGATCATTTCGAAGTCGGTCGCCCGGGGTGGCGGACGCTCCTCGTACCGCGGCCTGCTGCAGGTGCAAGAGGGCGCGCACCACTCGGCGTCCACGGTGAAGTGCGACGCGCTGCTGGTCGACACCGTCAGTCGTTCTGACACCTACCCGTACGTGGACGTGCGCGAAGACGACGTGTCGCTGGCGCACGAGGCCACCGTGTCGAAGGTGAGCGACGACCAGCTGTTCTACCTGATGCAGCGCGGCATGGGCGAGGACGAGGCGATGGCCATGATCGTGCGTGGCTTCGTCGAGCCGATCGCCCGCGAGCTGCCGATGGAGTATGCGCTCGAACTCAACCGACTGATCGAACTGCAGATGGAAGGAGCCGTCGGCTGATGGCCGCACCCGTGATGGAGGCCGTCGAGGCACTCGAGAGCCACCTCCACCCCACCCCGTCGTTCGCGATCGACGACCACCCCTACCCGAAGGGGCAGGAGGAGATCTGGCGGTTCAGCCCGCTGCGCGCGATGAGGGCGCTGCTCACCGACGCACCCAGCGACGCCTGCCTGACCTGGGCCGAGTCGTACCCCGAGGGCGTGACCACCCGGGTGATCAGCACCGCCGAGGCGCAGTTGATGGTGGCCGAGGCCCCGATCGACCGGGTGTCGGCCCTGGCCGCGGCCCGTTCGGGCGGTGCCCAGGTCATCGAGGTGCCGGCGAACGCCGAGCTCACCGAGCCGGTCAGCATCACGCTGAGCGGCACCGGGCAGCACGTCTGGGGTCATCTGGTGTTCAGCATCGGCGCCCACTCGAGCTCGACCATTCTGCTGCGGCACGAGGGTTCGGCCAGCTACGCCACCAAGGTCGACGTGCTGGTCGGCGACGGCGCCCGGGTGAACTTCGTGTCGATTCAGGACTGGGACGACGACGCCGTGCACGGCGGCCACCACAGCGTGCTGGTGGGTCGTGATGCGCAGGTACGCACCGTGACGGTCAGCCTGGGCGGCAAGGTCGTCCGGCTCGCCGAGACGGCCAAGTTCGCCGGCCCGGGCGGCTCGCTGGAGCAGTTCGGCCTGTACTTCGTCGACGCCGGCCAGCACATCGAGCACCGGTTGTTCGTCGACCACAACGCACCGCACACCCACAGCAACGTCGACTACCGCGGCGCACTGCAGGGTGAGGGCGCTCGCTCGGTGTGGATCGGCGACGTGCTGATCCGCAAGGTCGCCGAGAACATCAGCACGTATGAGTCGAACAAGAACCTGGTGCTCACCGACGGCTGCCGCGCCGACTCGGTGCCCAACCTCGAGATCGAGACCGGCGAGATCGAGGGTGCAGGGCACAGCTCGACGACCGGACGCTTCGACGACGAGCAGCTGTTCTACCTGCGCTCACGCGGCATCAGCGAGGCCGAGGCGCGCCGGCTGGTGGTGCGCGGGTTCTTCGCCGACATCATTCGCCGCATCGGCGTGCCCGAGGTCGAAGAACACATGATGGGTGCCGTCGAGCGCGAGCTCTCGGTCACCATGGGCAGCTACGCATGAGGCCCAGGTCATGACCTTTCGGTTGGCCGCGACCCTCGATGAGGTGCCCGTCGGTACGTCCATTCCGGTCGATCTGGGCGGCGACGCCGAGGTGGCCGTGGTGAACACCGTCGACGGCGTCTTCGCCATTCGCGACGTGTGCAGCCACGCCGAGGTGCCGCTCACCGATGGTGAGGTCGAGGGCTGCACCATCGAGTGCTACATGCACGGCTCTCGTTTCGACCTGCGCACCGGCGAACCGCTCGAACTGCCGGCCACGCAGCCCGTGCCGATCTATCCCGTCCGACTGGACGGCACCGACATCTACGTCGACATCGACAATCCGATCAACCAGGAGAACTGAACCGCAATGTCCACACTGTCCATCAACGATCTGCGCGTCGAAGTCGCCACCGAGTCGGGCCCCAAAGAGATTCTCAAGGGTGTCAACCTCACGGTGAACGACGGCGAGGTGCACGCGATCATGGGCCCCAACGGTTCGGGCAAGTCGACGCTGGCCTACGCCATCGCGGGGCACCCCAAGTACACGATCACGGGCGGCTCGGTGACCCTCGACGGGGTCGAGCTGACCGAGCTGACCGTCGACGAGCGCGCCCGCGCCGGCCTGTTTCTCGCCATGCAGTACCCGATCGAGGTGCCCGGCGTCTCGGTGGCCAACTTTCTGCGCACGGCCAAGACCGCGCTCGACGGCGAAGCCCCCAAGGTGCGCACCTGGGTGAAGGACGTCAATGCAGCGCTCGACCGCCTCGGCCTCGACCCCAGCTTCTCCGCCCGTTCGCTGAACGAGGGCTTCTCGGGCGGCGAGAAGAAGCGCAACGAGATCGTGCAGCTCGAACTGCTCAACCCCAAGTTCGCGATTCTGGACGAAACCGACTCGGGCCTCGACATCGACGCACTGCGCATCGTGAGCGAGGGCGTGAATCGGTTCGCCGCCCAGGGTGACCGCGGGGTGCTGCTGATCACCCACTACACGCGGATTCTGAACTACATCAAACCCGACTTCGTGCACGTGTTCGTGAACGGCCGCATCGTCGAAGAGGGCGGGCCCGAGTTGGCCGAGAACCTCGAGGTCGAGGGCTACGAGCGGTTCATCAAGGCGGCCGCGGCCAGCTGAGCCGCGGGCGTCCAATCGGCAGGAGGGCCTGTGAGCTACGACGTCGAACTGATCCGCTCCGACTTCCCCATCCTGGACCGTCGGGTGGGGGAGTACCCCTTGGCCTACCTCGACTCGGCCAACACCTCGCAGAAGCCGCAGGTGGTGATCGACGCACTGGTCGACCACTACGAGCGGCACAACGCCAACGTGGCGCGAGCCATGCACATGCTGGGCGCCGAGGCGTCCGAGGCCTATGAGGGTGGACGCGAGAAGGTGGCGGCCTTCATCGGTGCCGACCGCGCCGATGAGGTGGTGTTCACCAAGAACGCGTCCGAGGCGCTCAACCTGGCCGCGCACACGCTGGGGGCGACCTTGAAGCCCGGCGACGAGGTGGTCATCTCGGTGATGGAGCACCACAGCAACATCGTGCCGTGGCAACTGCTTTGCGCCCGCACCGGCGCCACGCTGCGCTGGTTCGACATCACCGACGACGGACGGCTCGACCTGGCCAAGGCGCAGGCCGAGAACCTGATCAACGACAACACCAGAATCGTGTCGCTCACCTGGGTGAGCAACGTGCTGGGCACGGTGAACCCGATCGCAGAGATCGCCGCGCAGGCGCACGCCGTCGGCGCGGTGATGGTGGTCGACGGCTCGCAGGCGGTGCCGCAGCTCAGCACGCCTGTGCCGGCGCTGGGTGCCGACCTGGTGGCCTTCACCGGCCACAAGATGGTGGGCCCCACCGGCATCGGCGCGCTGTGGGGACGCTACGACCTGCTCGCCGAGCTGCCGCCGTTTCTCGGTGGCGGCGAGATGATCGAGATCGTTCGCATGACGGGTTCGACGTTCGCGCCACCGCCGTACCGGTTCGAGGCCGGCACCCCGCCGATCGCCGAGGCGGTGGCGCTGGGCGTGGCCGCCGACTATCTGGCCGAACTGGGCATGGCCGACGTCGCGGCCCACGAGCGGTCGATCACCGACTACGCACTCACAGCGCTGAAGCAGGTCGAGGGGCTGCGCATTCTGGGCACCACCGAGATCGGCCCCGAGGGCCGTGGCGGCGCGATCTCGTTCACCCTGGCCACCCCCGACGGGCTGGACGTGCACCCGCACGACGTCATGACGTTTCTCGATTCGCGTGGCGTGGCGGTGCGGGGCGGGCATCACTGCGCCCGTCCGCTGCACGAGCGACTGGGAATAACCGCCAGCACCCGGGCGTCGTTCTACCTGTACACCGTCGAGCGCGAGATCGATCAGTTGGTCGAGGCTCTCGACTACACCAGAAGCTTCTTCGGACGGGTCGCATGAGCGTCGAGCAGATGTACCAAGAGATCATCCTTGACCACTACAAGGCCAAGCATCACGCCGGCCTGCGCGAGCCGTACGCCGCCCAGGTGACGCACGTGAACCCGTCGTGCGGCGACGAGGTGCTGCTGCGGGTGGCTCTGGACGGCGACACCGTCACCGATGTGTCGTACGAGGCCGTGGGGTGTTCGATCTCGCAGGCGTCGACCTCGGTGATGAGCGACCTGGTGATCGGCCGCACCGTCGACGGAGCCCTGCACCTGCACGAAGAGTTCACCGAGATGATGCACAGCCGCGGCGAGATCGAACCCGACGAAGACGTGCTCGAAGACGCGGTGGCGTTCGTGGGCGTGGCCAAGTTTCCCGCCCGGGTGAAGTGCGCCCTGCTGGGTTGGTCGGCGTTCAAGGACGCCGCCGCCCAGGCCCTGGCAACCTCGAAGGAGTCATGATGACCGAACCCCGACCGTCCGACCTGGTGAACGACACCTTTCCCGACAGCACCGCGCCGGTGACAGCGCGTCCGTCGATGGACGACCTGACCGAGGCCATGCGCGACGTGGTCGACCCCGAACTGATGGTGAACGTGGTCGATCTGGGGCTGGTGTACGGCATTCACCTCGACGACGACAACAACTGCACCATCGACATGACGCTCACCTCACCCACCTGCCCGCTCACCGACCGGCTCGAGTTCGACACCGAGATGGCGCTGGACGGCCTGGTGAACTCGGTGGTGATCAACTGGGTGTGGCTGCCGCCGTGGACCCTGGAGAACATCACCGACGACGGCCGCGAGCAGTTGCGGGCGATCGGCTACAACGTCTGATCAGCCGAGCGGGCGGCAGGCGCCACTCCCGAGTACTGGACGGCCCCGTGTCAGCCAGCGGACGACCCAACACGTGATTGGCTGCGTGCGACACTGATGCCCTGCGGTCTGATGTACCTGTGGCCAGGCATTCTGCGCCGCCCTTCGACGGCGGCCCGTCGAGGTTGGCCTACGATGCCCGTGTGACCGAGGTGCGCTGGCTGACTCAGGACGAGTTGCAGGTGTGGCAGTTGTACATCCTGTGCCAGTACGACCTCGAGCGGGTGATCTCGGCCGACCTGTCGGGCAGCGGCCTGTCGCACGCCGACTACGCGGTGCTGGTGGCGCTCAGCGCCGGCGGCGACGAGGGCGCCCGGGTGGGCCGGCTGCGCGACTGGATCGGGTGGGAGGGCAGCCGGCTGGCGCATCAACTGCGGCGCATGGAGCAGCGCGGGCTGGTCACTCGCAGCCGGGCCGCCGACGACGGACGCGGCACCGTGGTGACCATCACCGACGAGGGCCGCGCCCGCATCGAGGCGGCCGCCCCCGGGCACGTGCGCACGGTGCGCGCGAACTTCATCGACCTGATGTCGCCCGAAGAGCGCGAGGTGATGGCCCGGGTGCTGCAGCGGGTCAACCGGTTCGTCGCCCCCGACCGGCCCCCGCTGGCCGACCTGAGCTGACGGCGTGCTTGAAGGCCCTCCGCGCCGGCGACACCCTGCTGGTATGGAAACTCGACCGGCTCGGTCGGGACCTGTGCCACCTAGTCAACATCATCCACGACCTCACCGAACCCGGCATCGGCCTGAGAGTCCTGACGGTGCAGGGCGCGGCGATCGACACGGTCACCGCCTCCGGCGAGCTCGTCGTCGGCCTCTGGCGGCCTTGGCCGAGTAAGAACGGGAGCTGTCACCTGAACGGACAGGCCGGCCGGATACGCCCGTCGAGGACCGTGCCAGGAACTCGGCATCGCCCGGTCGAACCCTCAACCGGCACGTCTCACCTCACCGGGGAACTCCGCCACGGGGCCACAAGATCCTCGCCCGCGACGCGGTCCGCGGCGGATCACGAACCGATCAAGCCTGTGCCTGCGGGCTAATCCACGGCGTGAGCGTCGCTGAGTAGGGCACGCGGTCGACGAGGTGGCGACGACCTTCAGCCACTGACCACGCGCGGGTTCCGCTGCACGCCTCATCCCTGGCGGCGTTCGGGGCTTGCCACCTTCATTACAGTGTGCTGTACTTAGAATACAGTCAACTGTAATCGAGGTGTGAGATGTCGCAGTGTTCGTCGGCGACCGGGGCGGTGGCCCTGGCAGAGGTACCGGAGGCAGCCGCTGATCGCGTGTGGCGCTGGGTGCTGTCCTCGGGGTTCTCCCGGGAATGGGCGCCAGGAGAGGAGGAAAACGCCGTCGCAGAGCCGGCCAGTTGGGCCGGGCTGGACGGGGCGCGGACCTTTCTGCTGACCGAGGGCGCAGAGCCGGTGGGGTATGGAGAGATCTGGGTCGAGAAGGGCGATGACGAGGCTGAGCAGGCTCATCTCGTCATCGGCCCGCAGCGGCAGGGGGAGGGGTTGGGCCGCGAGCTGACCGCCCGGCTGACCGAGCGCGCCGCCTCGTCGGCCTCGCGAGTGGTGCTGCGGGTCGCCCAGGAGGACACCCGCGCCCAGGCGGTCTACCGCAGCTGCGGCTTCCGGCCGATGTTCGCCGCGGACCAGGTTGCCTTCAACCAGGGACAACCCCGGGTTCACCTCTGGATGGAGCGAGCCCGAAGGGAGTCGCTCACATGAGCCTCGACGCGACGAAGGTGGATCCAGGGAGCAGCGTCCTGATCACCGGAGCGACCGGCACGCTCGGTGGGCGGGTGCTCAGGTCGCTGCAGCAGCGAGGGGTCTCGGCCCGTGCCTTGGTCCGCGACGCTGCCGCCGGCCCGCTGCCCGGCGCTGCCGACACGGTGGTGGGCGACTACGCGGACCGCCGGGCACTGGTGGCCCTGATGGCCGGTGTCGACCGCGTCTTCCTGGTCGCGCCCAACGGACCGGCCCAGGTGGAGCACGAGTGCTCGGTGATCGACGCCGCGGTGTCCGCCGGAGTCTCGTTAATCGTCAAGATCTCCGCGCTCGGCGCCGACGCTGCGGCTCCGGTGGCCTTCTGGCGTGCCCATGCCGAGATCGAGGACCACCTCACCGCCAGCGGGGTGCGGGCGGTGTCGCTGAGGCCGGCCTATCTCATGTCCAACCTGCTCGGCGAGGCCCCCCAGGTGCGGCAACACGGACTCCTGCCGACCCCTGCCGTGGGGGCCGGAGTAGCCATGGTGGACCCCGACGACGTGGCCGAGGCCGCCGCCCGCCTGATCACGCTCCCCGAGTCGGCCCTCGCCCCGGGACACCGCAGGTGGCAGCTTACCGGCCCGCGTGCGGTCGCCTTCGCCGAGATCGCGGACGCGCTCAGCGACGTCACCGGACACCCCGTGGCGCATCTCGCAGCCTCACCCGACCAGGCTCGCGCCGCCCTGGCCCAGCAGGGTGTGCCGGCCCTGATCGTCGAGCAGATTCTCGAGCTCTTCGCCGCCATCGATCGGGGGGCCCACGCCGGGCCCACCACGGACGTCGCGACGCTGCTGGGCCGAGCGCCCGGAGGCGTGGAGGACTTCCTCCGTCGCCATGCCCATCTCTTCACTCGGGCCGCCGACGGCGCGGCCTCCCACTGAACGGAGTTACACATGTCGTATGCGTCACCACTTCACAGCGGACAACAGCTCGGCCAGGATGCCCTGACCGAGATGGCGCGCAGGTCGGTCGGCCTGATGGCCACCGGCGCTCGCGCCGACTTCGACGCGGTCTATCACCCGGACTTCTGCAACCGGGAGGCCTCGGCCGAGCCGCCCGAGACCCGCGGACGCGGTCCGGCTGCCGCGTGGGCGACCGCTCGGTGGCTGCGCGGCTCCTACGCGGACCTGCGCTGGACGGTCACGCAGGTGTTCGGCCGCGACGACCTCGCGGTCGTGTGCGCCAGCATGGCCGGCCAACACACGGGCGACGTGGTGTTCTACGACGCCCAGGGCCGGGTGGATCGCGTCTTCCCTGCCACCGGCAGCCCCTTCGAGGTGGATCAGGTCCACTTCTGCCGACTCCGCGACGGCCTGGTGGTCGAGCACTGGGCGGTCCGCGACGACCTCGGGCAGGCCACCCAGCTGGGCTGGTTCCCACCCAGCCCGGGCTACCTGTGGCGATGTTTCCGCGCCACCCGCCGAGCCCGACGGAACGCGAGATGACCGCACCCCGGTTGGATCCGGAGCGCTTCCCGAGAGCCTCCCGCTACCACCCGGCCTGGGCAGCCGCCGCGGTCAGCGGCGGAGCTAACCCGCTCCTGCTCACCGAGTGGCTGACCCAGGCGCTGCCGCTGCGGCCCGGCATGCGGGTGCTGGACCTGGGCAGCGGCCCGGGTGCGTCCTCGGTCTTCCTGGCCCGGGAGCACGACATGGGGGCGTGGGGGGACGCGTGCACGCCCTGCGCGCCGACGCCCGGAGCCTGCCCTTAGCCGCGGAGTTCTTCGACGCCGTGGTCGCCATCGACTGCTTCGGGTATGTCGGCACCGACGACCTCTACCTGCCCCTCCTGCTCCGACACGTCAAGCCCGGTGGACAGCTCGGCATCGCCGGCGCCGGACTGACCGCAGAGCTGGAGGACGGCGTACCCGCACCGTTGACCCGGTGGGGGGAGCCCACGCCGTGGAGCCTGCACTCGGCCGGCTGGTGGCGTCGACACTGGGAGCGCAGCGGTCTGTCGAGGTGCGTACCGCCGACGCCATGCCGGACGCGTGGCGCGACTGGTTGTCCTGGCTCGAGCTGGTGGCACCGGAGAACGTGGTCGAGCGGGAGCGGTGGCCACCGACGCCGGCGACGTGCTCACCTACACCCGGGTCGTGGCCGAGCGCACCGCCACGCCCGTGAGGAGCCCCGTCGCCACCATCGAGGTCGACTACATCGACGTGCCGCTCATGGCCGCTGACGTGGCCCAGACCGGCCTGGGAGACTGATCCTGTGACGCAGGAGAGAAGCTACCGCACCACCGCGGCCGAGGCCAACCGGCGCAAGATGATCGACGCCGCCCGGGAGTGCTTCGTCGAGCGCGGGTACGCGGGCACAACGATCAAGGCCGTCGCACAGCGGTGCGGGCTGTCCCAGGAGAGCCTCTACAAGACCTTCGGCGGGAAGGCGCGCCTGCTCAAGGCGGTCTACGACACCACGCTGGCTGGGGACGACACGCCGGTCCCGGTGGCCATGCGGGAGCACGGCCTCGCGGTACGAGACGCCGCCTCGCCCGACCAGGCCGCCCGTGCGTGGGCCGACATGGTCATCGCCCTCGGGGACCGGCTCGGGCCCCTCCTGGCTGCCGTCACCGCCGCCGGCGCCACCGACACCGGCGCCGCCCAGCTGCTGGAGACCATGAACCAGGAGCGACTCGTCGGCGCCCGGATGGTCGCCGATCACTGGGCCGGGAACGGCTGGCTCGACCCCGCGCGCGAGCCGCATGAGCATGCCCGGACGCTCTGGCTCCTCAACTCACCGGAAGTCCGTCAGCTAGCCACCCAGCAGCAGGACTCGACCGAGGACTACCACCGGTGGCTGGTCCACATGGTCCGCACCAGCGTCCTCCGCGACCACCCCGAGACCGCATGGACACCCTGAGCGCTCTCCACGCCGAGCTTGACCGACGATCCGCGCTCACCGAGCCGCTGCCCTTGGCCCGGCACCTGCAGGGGCACGTCGGCGCGACCCGTCCCACGCGCTCGCTCTGCGCCGCGGCGATCAACGCCGCACCCGCCCTGCAGGACGCGATGAGACAGCGGACAACCACCGGAGCCGGCGTCCCCGCCTTCTGTGCGGACCCGGTCGGCCACGTCGCCGCCCGGACCGAGCAGTGGCTGCACGCCCACAACCAGTTCCTCCAGATCGGCTCACGCATACGTGCCGCCTACCACGCCCACCTGACTCGAGTGCTGCGTCGCCTCGTCACCATGGCTCCCCACATCAACAGCCTCGACCCGGTCGCCCAGCTCTTCGAACAGCACGAGCACGCCGTGCGGCAGCTCGTCTTAGACGTCGCGGGACCACGTCCGATCGAGGTCGCGAACGCCGCATACACCCCCGAGCTGCAACTGCGGATCCTCGGACTCGACGTGCGCACCCTCTCCGGGAGGGTTCTCGACCTCGGCTGCGGAGTCGACGGGCGGCTGGTGCGCCACCTGCGCGACCATGGGGTCCGGGCATGGGGTATCGACCGGTACGCCGACGCCGCCTGGTGCCGGGCGGCCAGCTGGCCCGAGGCCCTCCTCCACGGCGACCGGCGATGGCGCACGGTCGTTAGCCACCATGCGTTCTCCCTCCACTTCCTGCACCACCACCTCAATCCCTCGAGCGGTCGAGCACTCGGCTACGCCACCGCCTACCGAGAGCTCCTCGACCACCTCCCACCCGGCGGCACCTTGGCCTACGCCCCAGCCCTACCCTTCATCGAGCAGGCGGTCGACCGCCACCGATTCGCGGTAGCCCACCCCACCGCCGCCACCCTGCATGTCGCAGGGATGGAGATCCCCCTGGCCACCCAGATCCGCAAGCTAGTGGCCTGACCCGTGCTCCGCACGGGAGTAAGCCGCCACCGGAGCCTCCGATCTCGGCAGATCGCTGTCGTGCTGAAGGGGTTCTCCGCGTGCCCGGGGCCACTCGGTAGTCCACGCTGGCAATGCGGCGTCGGCGCACGCAACCGCGACGGCAGGGGGGCGGAGGGGGTGGGTGCGATGGCTGTGACCCGGATCACGTCCAGCCCCGCACGGCCACGGACCACGACCCGCCGCGCGCTTGGCGTGGAAGGCGCGCGACTCTTCGACGAACTCCCGGCGAGCCACCCGAGGGCGAAGACGCGAACCGACCGCCGCAGCGTGCCCGTCCGCGTTCACCTGGGAGGCAGCCGGGACCCGGCGCACGCACCGATCCCTTTACCGTGACGTGGGTGCTGTGCACAGGACTATTGACGTCGGTGCAAGCTACTTCGGACTTTGACACGAGGATCACAACGGGATCTGCTCCTCCACGGATCGTGGGGGCAGCGCCTCGACGGTGAACACCAAGCTGATCGAGTCGGCATGGTTCAAGAACCTGGGGCGCGGGCCAGGTCGGGGGTGGCCCTGCGACGAGGTGGGGAAGCGCCGACCCCTTAGCCGCCGCGCAGTCGCAGGTGGACGACATCAGGGCCGCGGAGAAGTGGGCCGGCGGCGGCCAAGGGCTGAGCACCGACGCGTGCGTCGGGGCACCCGTCCGAACCCCGGTAGAGTTCTCCCTCGTGCTGGTCGCGAAGGAAGTCGAGGTGCGGGCGGGCGCCCGGCTGTTGTTGACCCCCGTGTCGTTTCAGGTTGCGCCCGGCGACAAGGTCGGATTGGTGGGCCGCAACGGAGCCGGCAAAACGACCCTGACCAAGATCCTCGCGGGTGAGGCGCTGCCCGCGGCAGGCCAGATCACCCGGCAGGGCCAGATCGGCTATCTGCCGCAGGATCCGCGCACCGGCGACCTCGATACCCTTGCCAAAGACCGCATTCTGTCGGCGCGCGGGCTCGACTCGATTCTGAAACGACTGACGCGCTATTCGGTCGAGATGGCCACCGAGACCGGGGCCGCTCAGGACACGGCCATGGCGTCGTATGCCCGGGCCGAGGCCGAACTGGCGGCCGCCGGCGGGTACGCCGCCGAAGCTGAAGCCGCCCGCATCGCCGCGAACCTGGGGCTGCCCGACCGGGTGCTCGGGCAGCCGCTGCGCACGTTGTCGGGCGGGCAGCGAAGACGGGTCGAGCTGGCCCGCATTCTGTTCTCTGGCGCAGACAACCTGCTGCTCGACGAGCCGACCAACCACCTGGACGCCGACTCGATCGTCTGGCTGCGCGACTTTCTGAAGTCGTACCCGGGTGGGGTGATCCTGATCAGCCACGACGTCGGGCTGCTCGAAGCGATCGTCACCAAGGTGTTCCATCTGGACGCCAACCGGGCCGAACTCGACCAGTACGCCATGGACTGGAAGCGCTACCTGCAGCAGCGTGAGACCGACGAGAAGCGCCGCAGACGCGAGCGGGTGAACGCCGAACGCAAGGCCGAACAGTTGCTCGCCCAGGCCGACAAGATGCGGGCCAAGGCCACCAAGGCCACCGCGGCGCAGAACATGGCCAAACGGGCCGAGCGGCTGCTGGCGTCCGTCGAGGGCGAGCGGGTGGCCGACCGGGTGGCGAAGATTCGGTTCCCGACGCCGGCCCCGTGCGGCAAGGTGCCGCTGCGGGCGTCCGACCTGTCGAAGAGTTACGGCTCGCTCGAGGTGTTCACCGACGTCACGCTCGCCATCGACAAGGGTTCGCGGGTGGTGGTGCTGGGGTTGAACGGCGCCGGCAAGACCACGCTGCTGCGCATTCTGGGCGGCATCGAGGCCTCCGACACCGGTGAGGTGCAGCCCGGCCACGGCCTGCGGCTCGGCTATTACGCGCAGGAGCACGAGACCCTCGACGTGTCGCGCTCGGTGCTCGAGAACATGATGACCGCGGCCCCCGACGAAATGTCGCCCACCGACGCCCGCAAGATTCTCGGCTCGTTTCTGTTCACCGGCGACGACGTCGATAAGCCGGCGCGGGTGCTGTCGGGTGGCGAGAAGACCCGGCTGGCGCTGGCCATGCTGGTGGTGAGCGCGGCCAACGTGCTGCTGTTGGACGAGCCGACCAACAACCTCGACCCGGCGTCGCGGGCCGAGGTGCTGGCCGCGATCCACAGCTTCGCCGGCGCGATCGTGCTGGTCACCCACGACGAGGGTGCGGTCGAGGCCCTGGAGCCCGACCGGGTGCTGCTGCTGCCCGACGGCGACGAAGATCTCTGGACGCCCGACTACGCCGACCTGATCGCCTTGGCCTGACCCGTAATGGGGGACCGGGCCTCTTATCGTTCAGCGGGGCGTCCTGTCGGGGATAGGGGACGGTTCCTATCGTTCAGGCGCGCAGCTCCAAACGCCCGACGTCGTTGGCGTACTAGCGGCAGGCGTCCGCGTTGCGATTTCGCCCGAGTTATCCACAGATTTGTGACGTGATCGTTCGATGGGGCTCTGGGGGACTTAGGCTCGTACCTTCCGATCGAAGGAGTGGACGTCGGCGACGTCGTCCGGATCGATGAACGCGATCCTGTGCGAGCCCGTCGCCGACGCGGCGGTTCAGGGTGGAGTGGAGCCTCAGCAACTACATCGCCCGCAGCCTGCTCGAAACCGGCCGATTCAGACCACAACTACACCCTGGAGATGGAAGAGCCCCAATCCCGTCGCTCTAGGAGCTTGCTGAACAAGGTTCCATTCTGACGGCGTGTTGAGTATGGGCGACGAGCGGGACGCCGCCAAGGCGGTCGAGCGGCGAGTTTGAGTCAGCACCCTGGAGTGCGACAACGGGGTCGTCCCGCCCGTGTGAGGTCCATGGTGGCCGCTGTTGGCTGGAGGTTCAATGCCCTCTGGGCGGTCGGTCAGGCCAGCGCCCAGCCGGTCGGTCCGTGGGTGAGGCCGAGGGTGAGGAGTCGGCGCAGGTTGATCGCCGCGGCCCGGTTGTGGAGCCAGTTGTCGTTCCTGGTCACGCCCCGGTAGGGCACTTTCCGGTTCCCTTGGGTCAGCCAAGCGATCGTGCGTTCGACCATCGGCCGGTGTTGTCGGTAGGTGGCCTGGAAACCATCGTCGAGGGCTCGTTGACGGTGCTGGCGTTGCAGTAGGTCCTGAGGATGCAGCGTGATCTTGCGGCCTCGCTTCGCGGTGGTGCACTGCTCGGCCAGGGCGCACCCGTGGCAGGCGGCACCGAACGTGACACTGCCCTTGCCACTGATCGGGCGGCTGATCCCGGCCGGGCAGGTCAGAGTGCGTGTCGCGGCGTCGTGGGTGAAGTCGTCGATGGTGAACCCGCCCGTGACGGCGGGCCGGATCGGCCACGGCTTCACCAGCGGTGCCCACTGCTTGGCGTCAAGCGTGGCGAGCATGTCACCGGTGGCGTAGGCCGAATCACCCAACACCTCAACCGGGCCGGTGATCGTCGGGTCGGCGACAACCAGCCGGGCACCGACGGTGGCGTCGCTGTTGTCCGGCCCGGCCGCCTTGGTCAGCTCAACCATCGTTGCCAGCCCGGTATCAGGCTCGATGACCACGTGGGCCTTGAACCCGTCCTGGCGACGTTCCACTGTCTTGTGCGCATGCCGCGCCTCCGGGTCGACGGTCGAGATGACCCGATCCGGGGCGACCCGCCGGGCGATCCGCCACTGGCCATCGGTGCCGTCAGAGTCTTCGGCCGGTTCGACATCCTGCCCGGCGACCAACGCGAGTAGGGCGATCGCCTCGGCCGGCTTGCCGCCAGCGGCAGTGATCGTCTCGACATCAAGGCCGTCGAGCAGGGCAAGGGCGTCGTTCACGAGTGCGGTCACCAACTCGTCGCGGGCCTGGGCGTCGTCCCACGCGATCCGCGGTTTCGCGGTGGAGTCGTAGCCCTGCCCGGTCAACGCGGCCAGCCGAGTGCACCGCTCGCCGATCACCTGATGGGCGCCGGGCACCTCCCGGCCCACCCGGCGGACCTGGGCGATCAGCTGGGTGACGGTGTCCTGTCGGGCCACCGCATCATCCAGGATCGTCGAATCCAACGCCCGCCGCTGACGACCTTTCACCGCACCCGTCGCGGCGATCACGTCCCGGACCACCTCAAAGATCCGCTGCGGCCGCCCGCTGGACGCCAGCCGACGCCGCCACACCGTCAACGACGACGCATCGAACCCCTTCGCGTCGATCGGGAACCCGCACGCTGCTTTCCACCGCAGGTCGAACGTGAGCGCCTCGACCGCTTCCCGGTCCGACAACCCATGAAGGGACTGCAGCACGATCACCGACGCGATCACCTCGCCCGGGATCGAGGGCCGTCCACGGCCTGAGGGGAACAAGTCAGCGAACAACGCGTCCGGGAACAACCGCTGCCGATGCTCGGCCAGGAAGCGGAACACGCTGCCCTCCGCCAGCAGATGCCCCGCCAACGACTCCACATCCAACACGTCCCGCTGCGGACTCGACTCACCCTGCACAACCCAACCATTCCAGCCCACGGCCAGTCAGACCGGCGGGCACGCGGACGGATTGTTCAGCAGTCTCCTAGTGTCCTGTCAGGTTGATGCGCTCGCTATTTGTTGATCGCGCGGCAGTAGCCGGCGAGGCGGTCGAGGATCTGGTCGGCGGTCTTGTGCCAGGTGAAGGGTGTCGGGTTCTGGTTCCAGTTTTCGACCCAGGCGGTGATGTCGGCTGCGAGAGCTTTGACGCTGCGGTGTGCTGAGCGTTGCAGTTTCTTGGTGGTCAGCGCGGAGAACCAGCGTTCGACCAGGTTCATCCAGGATCCGTAGGTGGGGGTGAAGTGGAAGTGGAACCGCCGGTGGCGTAGCAGCCACTCGTGCACGGCGGGGGTTTTGTGGGTGGAGAGGTTGTCGAGGATGACGTGGACGTCGAGTTCGGCTGGGACCTCGGTGTCGATTTTGTTCAAGAAGGCGATGAAGTCTGCGGCTGTGTGGGACTTGCGCAGGTCGGTGATGACTGTGCCGGTGGCGATGTTGAGGGCTGCGAACAGGTCCACGGTGCCGTTGCGGACGTAGTCATGGGTCGCCTTGCTCGGTGTGGTCGGCAGCATCGGGAGGATCGGCGCTGACCGGTTGAGTGCCTGGATCTGCGGCTTCTCATCGAGCGCATAGACCGCTGCAGCGACCGGCGGCGAGAGGTAGAGGCCGACCAAGTCGCGGACCTTCTCGATCAGATCCGGGTCCGGGGAGACCTTGAACTCGTCTTGGCGCCACGGCTTGAGCCCGAAGGCCCGCCAGATCTCGCTCACCGTCTGCCGGCTGATCCCGTGCCGCTCAGCCATCGTCCGGGTGGACCAGTGGGTGGCGTCCTTCGGGGCGGTCTCCAGGGTCTCGACCACGACGGCCTCGATGACCTCGTCGCCGATCGTGCGTTCAGCGCCTGGACGCGGCGCGTCGACAAGACCCTCGAGCCGATCGGCTGCGAATCGATGGCGCCACTTCGCGACCGTCGCCCGGTTGACCCCGAGTCGGGCCGCGATCGCAGTATTCGCGCCGCCCTCGGCCACGGCCAGCACGATCCGTGACCGCAGCGCCAATGCCTGCGACGAGGAATGGCGCCGAGCCCAACGCTGCAGCGTTGCCCGCTCGTCCTCGGTCAACTCGATCGCGACCGTCGGTCGTCCTGCCTGTCTCATCACCGGCTCCATCCTGTTGAGGCTCTTGCCTCTTCAGAACCCGACGCCAGACTACGAAATTCCCGAATCCCGCATATTTGTTCACGGAACAGCCTGACACGACACTAGATGGCTCCGGCCAGATGCGCGCCGGCCACGTAACCGGCGGCCAGGGCGGCGGCCACGGTGCGAATCGTGTGCTCACCGGGCAGAAACTTGGCGTGATGCAGGCCGATGTTGTGGCGGGTGTCGGCCTCTTCACCGGTGCCGACGAACATCATGACGATCGGTAACCGCTGGCCGAAGTGGCTGAAGTCGTCGGCCCCCAACGACCGGAACGGCAGTTCGGCCACCGGCAGCCGCGCGGCGTGCAGCAGTGGGTCGAGCCTCACCACCAGGTCGTGGTCGTTGGCGAGAACCGGGTCACCGCGCAACAGGGTGACCTCGGCCCGGGCCCCACGAGCCGCCGCGGTGTGTTCGGCGAACCGGCGCACCTCGGCGTGCAGCAGTCTGCGATCGCTCTCTTCCATCGTGCGAATGATGCCCTGCAGCATCGCCGAGTCGGGAATGATGTTGTGGGTGGCGCCGGCCTCGATGCGTCCGATGCTGATCAGCGCGGCGTGGGTGGGGTCGACCAGCCGTCCGACGAGTTCGTACAGCCCTGAGGCGATCGAGGCCAGAATCGGCACCGGATCAATCGTCACGTGGGGGTAGGCGCCATGCCCGCCGTGCCCGCGCACCACGATGTCGAACGCGTCGGCGGCCGCGTTCACGCCGCCGATTCCGCTGCTGACCAGACCGGCCGGCACGCGTGGTTGCACGTGCGCGCCGATCACCGACCGGACGTCCTGCGACTCCAGCACACCGCTGGCGAGCACCTCCGGCGCCCCGGACGGCTGGCACTCTTCACGCGGCTGAAAGATGCCGAGCATGCCGATGGGAAGGTCGACGCGTTCAGCGGCCTTGAGCAGCGCCCACACCGCGGCCATGTGTACGTCGTGCCCGCAGGCGTGCATGGCGCCGTTGCGGGCGGCCCACTCGACGCCGGTCTCTTCGGCGATGGGCAGGGCGTCCAGTTCGGTGCGCACGGCCACAGAAGCGCCGGCCGGGCCCAGCCGCGTCCAGAAGCCGGTCTCTGCGATCGCGGTCGTGGGTTGACCGACGGCGGCGGCCAGCAGGTCTGTGGTCGGCTGCTCGTCGCCGCCCACGTAGGGGTCGGCGTGAATCGCGCGGCGCAGCGCCTGGGCCTGGGGCAGCATGTCGTCGATGCCGGCCAGCAGCTCGGTGAGAAGGGCTAGTGCGGTTGAGTTGGGCCAGGCGGACGTCACGGGGGTGCAGTTTACGGTGTCGCGCGGAATCCGCCGATCAGTCGAGCTGTGGCGGACGGTCCGGGGCTGCGCTCAGCCGTCGGAGGCGAGCAGGTCGCGCACCATCGGCGCCACCTTGG
The DNA here is from genome assembly GCF_900289045.1 of Micropruina glycogenica. Taxonomy (GTDB): domain Bacteria; phylum Actinomycetota; class Actinomycetes; order Propionibacteriales; family Propionibacteriaceae; genus Micropruina; species Micropruina glycogenica. Next base: position 1,953,397 of record NZ_LT985188.1, on the reverse strand, counting down.
TGCCGTACAGCTCGACGGCATGCATCAGGTCGGTGTGTGGCAGTGTGCCGTGGCTGTACTTCAGGTCGAACCGGTCGAGCCCCAGTACGCGCACCGTGCGGGCGACCTTGCGGGCGACGGTCTCGGGCGACCCGACGTGCAGCGCCCCGTGCTCGATGTCGTCGAGGAAGGCCTCTTTGGTGAGCGGCCCCCAGCCGCGTTCACGTCCGACCCGGTCGCGGTTCTTCTTGAAGTGTGCAAACAGCTTCTCGCGCGCTTCGTCGTCGGTGTCGGCGATGAAGCCCGGCGCGTGCACTCCGATCGGCTGCCGAGGCCGGCCCAGCTCGGTCAGGGCCCGGGTGAACAGGTCGACGTAGGGCTTGAACCGCGCCGGATCGCCGCCGATGATCGCGAGCATCAGCCCGAACCCGTAGTGGGCGGTGCGCACCACCGATTCGGGCGAGCCGCCGACCCCGATCCACACCGGCAGCGTGCCGCGCGCGGTCTTGGGAAACACCTCGGTGTCGACCAGCGGACGCCGATGCGTGCCCGACCACGACACCGGGCCCTCGTCGCGCAGTGCGGCGAACAGGTCGAGCTTCTCGCTGAAGAGTTGCTCGTAATCGGCGAGGTCGTAGCCGAACAGGGGAAAGCTCTCGGTGAACGAACCGCGGCCGAGTGTCACCTCGGCCCGTCCACCGGTGAGCCCGTCGAGGGTGGCGAACCGCTCGTACACCCTGATCGGGTCGTCGGAGCTGAGCACCGTGACCGCGCTGCCCACCACGATGCGTTCGGTGCGGGCACCGATCGCGGCCAGCACCAGGTCGGGGGCCGACACCGCGTAGTCGTCGCGGTGGTGCTCGCCGACACCGAAGGCGTCCACCCCAACCTGATCGGCCAGCACGCCCTGCTCAACCACGTTGCGCAGCACCTCGTCGTACGGCGCGGTGCTGCCGTCGGCCCGTACGACCACGTCGCCGAAGGTGTCGAGGCCCAGCTTCAGTTCGTCTGTCATCGTCTCAGCCTTCTGTCAGTAGTGGACGAAACACGTGCAGGTCGAGCGCCAGGGTCACCTGCAGCGCCGTGCCGGGCTGCGGTGCGTCGTGAAAGGCGTTCGGCCCCATGGCGATGAGGTCGTCGACCACCTCGGACGGCAACGGGGCCATGCGACGCAGCGACACGGTGCGTTCGTGGGTCAGAAACTCGGTCATCGTGGCCAGCAGCCGTTCGCGCTTGTCGGTCTCGATGCCGAGCAGCCCGTAGCGCTCGCGGGGTTCGGCCAGGTGGTCGGCGGTGGGGGTGACCACGATCAACCGGCCACGTGGGGCAAGCACCCGAGCGAACTCGGCCGGGTTGCGGGGCGCGAACACGCACAGCACCACGTCTATCGACCCGGTGCGCACCGGCAGCGGCTGCCACACGTCGGCCACCACGGACGCCACCCGGTGGTGCGCCTTCGCCGCCCGCCGAGCCGCCGCCCGGCTCACGTCGAGGGCGACGCCCCTGGCCGGCGGATTGGCCTCGACCAACTGCGCCAGGTAGTGGCCGGTGCCGGCACCCACATCGAGCAGCGTGGTCGCCTCGCCGGTGCCGGGGACCTGCTGGTGGAGGCAGTCGCTCAAAAAGTCGAAGGTGCCGGCGCTCTGCACCCGGGTGCGCGACTCCAGCATGGCGGCCGTGTCGGCGTTGGCCGGTTCTGCCGCCCCCGACAGGTTCAGATAGCCCTGCCTGGCCACGTCGAACGAATGCCCGGTGGGGCACACCCAACGGGAGCCGTCGGGGTCGAGGTCGGCCGCACAGTGCGGACAGCGGAGCAGGTCGTGCGCGGCGTTCAGGCTCACCGCGAGGCCTACAGCGCGCGCATCACGCCGCCGTCGATGGCCACCAGCGACCCAGTGACGTAGGACGCGGCGGGCGAGAGCAGAAAGGCCGCGACCCGTCCGAACTCGATCGGGTCGCCCAGCCGGCGCAGCGGAATGGACGCGGCCGCAGCGGCCCGTGTGGCCTCGGGGTCGTCACCCTGGCCGTGCAGGAACTTGATGCGGTCGGTGTAGATGGTGCCGGGCAGCAAGCCCACCACACGCCCGCCCGCCGGGCCGATCTCGTCGGCCAACTGCTTGATCAGCATCGCCAGCCCGGGCCGCAGGCCGTTCGAGATCGCCAGGTTGGCGATCGGCGTCTTGGCCGAACTCGACAGCACCATGGCCAGGGCCACCGGCCCGGTGGCGGCCTGGACGACGGCGCGGGTCACCCGCAGCCCGGCCAGGAACACCGATTCGAACCCGGCCAGCCACTGCTCGTCGGTGTTGCCCAGCACGGCGCCGGGCGGAGGACCGCCGACGCTGATCATGGCGCCGTCGAGCCGTCCGAAGCTTCTCAGGGCGAGGTCGGCGGCGGCTGTTGCCGTGTCGGGGTCGCTCAGGTCTGCGGCCAGCGCCACCGCGTGCGCGTGGCCGCCGAGGTCGGCCACCGCGGCGTCCAACTGCTCGGCGCGCCGGGCGACCAGCACGACCCGGGCTCCTTCGGCCACCAGTTGGTCGGCGGTGGCGCGGCCCAGGCCGCCGCTGGCGGCGGTGACCACGAACACCTTGTCGGTCAGTCCAAGGTCCATGCTGATCACCCTAGTAGCGGGCCACTGTGTTGGTCGAGCTTGCGACTTGACTCACGTAAAAGGTCCGGGAAGGGCAGCGCGTGCCTCACATGAGGATGTCCGCCTAGTGTCCTGTCAGGTTGATGCGCTCGCTATTTGTTGATCGCGCGGCAGTAGCCGGCGAGGCGGTCGAGGATCTGGTCGGCGGTCTTGTGCCAGGTGAAGGGTGTCGGGTTCTGGTTCCAGTTTTCGACCCAGGCGGTGATGTCGGCTGCGAGAGCTTTGACGCTGCGGTGTGCTGAGCGTTGCAGTTTCTTGGTGGTCAGCGCGGAGAACCAGCGTTCGACCAGGTTCATCCAGGATCCGTAGGTGGGGGTGAAGTGGAAGTGGAACCGCCGGTGGCGTAGCAGCCACTCGTGCACGGCGGGGGTTTTGTGGGTGGAGAGGTTGTCGAGGATGACGTGGACGTCGAGTTCGGCTGGGACCTCGGTGTCGATTTTGTTCAAGAAGGCGATGAAGTCTGCGGCTGTGTGGGACTTGCGCAGGTCGGTGATGACTGTGCCGGTGGCGATGTTGAGGGCTGCGAACAGGTCCACGGTGCCGTTGCGGACGTAGTCATGGGTCGCCTTGCTCGGTGTGGTCGGCAGCATCGGGAGGATCGGCGCTGACCGGTTGAGTGCCTGGATCTGCGGCTTCTCATCGAGCGCATAGACCGCTGCAGCGACCGGCGGCGAGAGGTAGAGGCCGACCAAGTCGCGGACCTTCTCGATCAGATCCGGGTCCGGGGAGACCTTGAACTCGTCTTGGCGCCACGGCTTGAGCCCGAAGGCCCGCCAGATCTCGCTCACCGTCTGCCGGCTGATCCCGTGCCGCTCAGCCATCGTCCGGGTGGACCAGTGGGTGGCGTCCTTCGGGGCGGTCTCCAGGGTCTCGACCACGACGGCCTCGATGACCTCGTCGCCGATCGTGCGTTCAGCGCCTGGACGCGGCGCGTCGACAAGACCCTCGAGCCGATCGGCTGCGAATCGATGGCGCCACTTCGCGACCGTCGCCCGGTTGACCCCGAGTCGGGCCGCGATCGCAGTATTCGCGCCGCCCTCGGCCACGGCCAGCACGATCCGTGACCGCAGCGCCAATGCCTGCGACGAGGAATGGCGCCGAGCCCAACGCTGCAGCGTTGCCCGCTCGTCCTCGGTCAACTCGATCGCGACCGTCGGTCGTCCTGCCTGTCTCATCACCGGCTCCATCCTGTTGAGGCTCTTGCCTCTTCAGAACCCGACGCCAGACTACGAAATTCCCGAATCCCGCATATTTGTTCACGGAACAGCCTGACACGACACTAGGAGCTTGCTGAACAAGGTTCCATTCTGACGGCGTGTTGAGTATGGGCGACGAGCGGGACGCCGCCAAGGCGGTCGAGCGGCGAGTTTGAGTCAGCACCCTGGAGTGCGACAACGGGGTCGTCCCGCCCGTGTGAGGTCCATGGTGGCCGCTGTTGGCTGGAGGTTCAATGCCCTCTGGGCGGTCGGTCAGGCCAGCGCCCAGCCGGTCGGTCCGTGGGTGAGGCCGAGGGTGAGGAGTCGGCGCAGGTTGATCGCCGCGGCCCGGTTGTGGAGCCAGTTGTCGTTCCTGGTCACGCCCCGGTAGGGCACTTTCCGGTTCCCTTGGGTCAGCCAAGCGATCGTGCGTTCGACCATCGGCCGGTGTTGTCGGTAGGTGGCCTGGAAACCATCGTCGAGGGCTCGTTGACGGTGCTGGCGTTGCAGTAGGTCCTGAGGATGCAGCGTGATCTTGCGGCCTCGCTTCGCGGTGGTGCACTGCTCGGCCAGGGCGCACCCGTGGCAGGCGGCACCGAACGTGACACTGCCCTTGCCACTGATCGGGCGGCTGATCCCGGCCGGGCAGGTCAGAGTGCGTGTCGCGGCGTCGTGGGTGAAGTCGTCGATGGTGAACCCGCCCGTGACGGCGGGCCGGATCGGCCACGGCTTCACCAGCGGTGCCCACTGCTTGGCGTCAAGCGTGGCGAGCATGTCACCGGTGGCGTAGGCCGAATCACCCAACACCTCAACCGGGCCGGTGATCGTCGGGTCGGCGACAACCAGCCGGGCACCGACGGTGGCGTCGCTGTTGTCCGGCCCGGCCGCCTTGGTCAGCTCAACCATCGTTGCCAGCCCGGTATCAGGCTCGATGACCACGTGGGCCTTGAACCCGTCCTGGCGACGTTCCACTGTCTTGTGCGCATGCCGCGCCTCCGGGTCGACGGTCGAGATGACCCGATCCGGGGCGACCCGCCGGGCGATCCGCCACTGGCCATCGGTGCCGTCAGAGTCTTCGGCCGGTTCGACATCCTGCCCGGCGACCAACGCGAGTAGGGCGATCGCCTCGGCCGGCTTGCCGCCAGCGGCAGTGATCGTCTCGACATCAAGGCCGTCGAGCAGGGCAAGGGCGTCGTTCACGAGTGCGGTCACCAACTCGTCGCGGGCCTGGGCGTCGTCCCACGCGATCCGCGGTTTCGCGGTGGAGTCGTAGCCCTGCCCGGTCAACGCGGCCAGCCGAGTGCACCGCTCGCCGATCACCTGATGGGCGCCGGGCACCTCCCGGCCCACCCGGCGGACCTGGGCGATCAGCTGGGTGACGGTGTCCTGTCGGGCCACCGCATCATCCAGGATCGTCGAATCCAACGCCCGCCGCTGACGACCTTTCACCGCACCCGTCGCGGCGATCACGTCCCGGACCACCTCAAAGATCCGCTGCGGCCGCCCGCTGGACGCCAGCCGACGCCGCCACACCGTCAACGACGACGCATCGAACCCCTTCGCGTCGATCGGGAACCCGCACGCTGCTTTCCACCGCAGGTCGAACGTGAGCGCCTCGACCGCTTCCCGGTCCGACAACCCATGAAGGGACTGCAGCACGATCACCGACGCGATCACCTCGCCCGGGATCGAGGGCCGTCCACGGCCTGAGGGGAACAAGTCAGCGAACAACGCGTCCGGGAACAACCGCTGCCGATGCTCGGCCAGGAAGCGGAACACGCTGCCCTCCGCCAGCAGATGCCCCGCCAACGACTCCACATCCAACACGTCCCGCTGCGGACTCGACTCACCCTGCACAACCCAACCATTCCAGCCCACGGCCAGTCAGACCGGCGGGCACGCGGACGGATTGTTCAGCAGTCTCCTAGCTGTTGGGGTTCCCTGGCCCTGTGAGCAGGGAGTTGTCGATGGCGTCGCGCCGTGATGTGACCAAGAAGTTCGCCCGCGAATACGCGAAGGCGGACAGAGCTGAGAAGAGCCGTATCCTCGACGCGCTAGTGGCGTCGACGGGCTGGACCCGCGATCACGCCCGCCGAGCGATCCGGGCCGCGGCCACCCGCAAGGGCGCGGCCCGCGACCAGCAGCGGAAACCACGCCCACGCAAGTACTCCTACGATGCGCTGATCGTGTTGCAGGAGGTGTGGCGGCTGGCCGGTCAACCATCGGGCAAGTACCTGGCCGTGGTGATGGAGGACACCCTGTGTCGGCTGGTTCGAGACCGTGAGCTCGGCAAGGTCGCCGACCGGGTCAGCGACACGGTGATCGACGAACTAAGGTCGATGTCGGCAGCCACGATCGACCGTTACCTGAAACCGCACAAGGCTGCCGGCTACCCCGCCGCCGGCCTGTCCAGCACCCGACCCTCGCACATCCTGCGGTCCTCGATCCCGCTGCGCACCGCGACCGACGACCCGATCACCGTGCCCGGGTTTCTGGAGTTGGACACTGTCGCTCACTGCGGCCACACACTCAAAGGCGAGTTCCTTCGCACCTTGTCAGCAACCGATCCGGTGACCGGCTGGACCATGCTGCGCAGCATCCGCAACAACGCGTTCGTGCACGTCCACGCCGGCCTGGAATGGATCGCCAAACTGGCACCCCTCCCGATCGCCGGCATGGACTTCGACAACGGCTCCGAGTTCATGAACTGGTCCGTGATCGCCTGGTGCGACGACCACCACATCCCGATCACCCGCGGCCGGCCCTACCACCACAACGACAACGCCCACATCGAGCAACGCAACGGCGACTGGGTCCGCCGCCACGCCTTCCGCTACCGCTACGAAACCGACACCGAACTCGCCCTGCTCAACCAACTCTGGGACCTGGTCATGGCCCGCAAGAACCACCTGCTGCCCTGCGTCAAAGCCGTCGACTGGACCCAGACCCGCAGCGGCCGCAAGAAGCGTGTCTACGACAAACCCAAAACCCCCTACCAGCGGCTCCTCGACACCGGCCCGCCCGACCCCGCGACCCGTGCCCGGCTCGCAGCCGAACACGACAAGCTCAACCCAGCACGCATCACCCGAGGCATCAACCACATCCAGCAACAACTCATCGACCTAGCCAAAGCTCGCACCCTCGGCACCCGCCCCGCCGCCTAACCATCCGGACATTTCATATGAGGCACGCGCCAATCACCCGCGGACATCTTGACGTGAGGCAAGACGGCTTGTCGAGACCCGAACAGCGGTGCCTCGACGTGTGTCGGCAGGCTCGGACCCGACATTTGCATCCCGGACTTGATCCGGAAGAGATTCCGGCCTTCGCCGGAATGACGGTGGTGTGGTGATGAGGTGACCGAATGAACGGTGGGCTGGTCAGTGCTCGACGTCCGGCGCGCGCCGGGCTGCTTCGAGGCGAAGAGCCTCTGCGCGGACGGCTTCGATGCGCGCCGCCGCCTGGCCGGACTGCGCGGCGGGAGCCGTCACAGTGGAGTCGGCGGCGGGTTGGCCGGCAGGCATCGCCGGGGCCGCCTCAGCCTCGGCCCGCCGCCGGTCGCGCAGGTCGGAGCGCACCAACACCACCAGGCCGAACGCGGCGATGCCGGCGAACGCGAACCACTGCAGCGCGTAGCTGAAGTGGTTGCCCTCGCTCAGCTCGGGGGGTTCGACCGGCACCAGGCCGTCGGTGGCTGCGGGCGTCAGGCTGATCGCGTCGATGTAGCCGTTGGCCAGCGGGTACCCCACCACGGGGGCCACCGCGTCGGAGTTGATCAGCCGCATCGAGCCGTTCACCGGCGTGAGCGCGTCGCTGTCGCCCTGTTCGTTGCGGCGCACGTACCCCACCAGACTCACCTCGCCGGCCGGCGGGGCGGGCGCCGTGGCCGGAAAGTCCTGATCGGTCGGACGGGCGGCGAAACCCCTACTCACCAGCACGTTGCCGGCCGCAGTGCGCAGCGGCGTGACGATCTGCCAGCCCGTGGTGCCGTTGGCTGAGCGATAGCGCAGCACGAACGAGTGGTTGGGGTCGAAGGTGCCCGTGGCGGTCACCCGCTGCCACTGGTCGGCGTCGGTCAGGGGGTGGGTGAACACCGTCGTCCAGTCGGCTACCGGCGCGCTCTCGTGGGCCACCACCGTGCCGTTGCTGTCGCGCCGCTGCTGCAGCCGGTCGAGCTGCCAGCGGCCCAGATTGACGAACGCGACGGCCAGGCACGCGACCACGACGCCGATCGCCAACCAACGCACCCACAGTCGTCCGTCGCGGGGGTTGCCCATGGTGCCCAGCGTCGGCACCGGTCAGTCCTCCACCGTGCCGCGAATCACCGTGTCCACCTCGAGTTCAGGACGGGCCGGTGTGACGTCGTCCGCGTTCTCCTGGGGGCGCCGCAGGTCGACCGCGTTGGCCAGCATCACCGCGATGGGCGGAATCACCGCCGCGCCGGCGAACAGCACCCAGTTCCACGGGGTGGGTGCCGCCACGCCGCCCAGGAAGCAGGCGACGCGCACGGCCATCGAGATCAGGTAGCGCTTGTTGCGCTGCTCCGCATCGAGCGACTTGGGCTGGCGGGCGTTGGTGATGAGCACCGGACGACCGCCCTGCTGCGTGGCCCCCTTGGCGCCTCGAACCACCCTTGTCACGCACACACTGTATGTCGTTCTGCCCGTGCCGGACCTCCTCCGCTAGGGTCTGCTCGTGACCGAAACCGAAGGCGTGAGCGGCCGCAGCGCGGTCGTCACCGGCGGCAACAAGGGCATCGGTGCCGCGATCGTGGCAGCCCTGCTGGCCGACGGGCATCGAGTGGCCAGTTTCTCGCGTGGCGGCGACGCCCCTGAGGGTGCCCTGGGCATCGCCTGCGACGTCACCGACGCCGCACAGGTCGAGGCGGCGTTCAAGGCGGCCGAAGAGGCGCACGGACCGGTCGAGATTCTGGTCGCCAACTCAGGCGTCACCAAAGACACCCTGATTCTGCGCATGAACGACGCCGAGTGGGACCTGGTGATGAACACCAATCTCAAAGGCGCGTTCCGCTGCGCCAAGCGGGCCAGCCGCTCGATGCTGCGCAAGCGCTGGGGTCGCATCATCTTCACCGGCTCGGTGGTCGGCCTTTACGGCTCGCCCGGCCAGGTCAACTACTCGGCGTCCAAGGCGGCGCTGGTCGGCATGGCCCGCTCGCTCACCCGCGAGATCGGCAGCCGGGGCGTGACCGCCAACGTGGTGGCGCCCGGATTCATCGAAACCGACATGACCGCCGTGCTGCCCGATGAGGTGATCGCCGGCTACCAGGCGTCCATTCCCGCGGGGCGCCTCGGCGTCGTCGACGAGGTTGCGGCCACCGTCGCCTTTCTGGCGAGCGACAAGGCGGGTTACATCTCCGGGGCCGTGATCCCGGTCGACGGCGGCCTGGGCATGGGTCACTGAGGGCGGAAGGAACCACAGTCATGCGAATTCTCGAAGGCAAAAGCGTTCTGGTCGCCGGCGTGACCATGAACACCTCGATCGGCTACCGCATCGCGGAGCTGGCCGCCGAGCAGGGCGCCACCGTGCTGGTGTCGAACTTCGGCCGCGCGCTCAGCCTCACCCGGCGCATCATCAAGCGGCTCGACCCCGAGCCGGTGCTGCTCGAGGTCGACGTCACCAACGAAGAGCACCTGGCCGGGCTGGCCGATCAGTTGCGCCAGCACGTCGACCATCTCGACGGCGTGGTGCACTCGATCGCGTTCGCCAACCCCGAGACGGCCATGGGCGGCAAGTTTCTGACCACGCCCGCCGACGACGTGAAGACCGCCATTCACGTGTCGGCCTACTCGCTGGTGTCGCTCACCATGGCGTGCCGTCCGCTGATGGGGCCGGGCGGCTCGATCGTCGGGCTCACGTTCGACGCCCGGCAGTCGTGGCCGGTCTACGACTGGATGGGGGTGGCCAAGTCGGCGCTCGAAAGCACCTCGCGCTACCTGGCCCGCTACCTCGGCCCCGACGGCATTCGCAGCAACATCGTGGCCGCCGGCCCCCTCGAAACCATCGCCAAGAAGGCCATTCCCGGCTCGGAGGAGTTCAACAACATCTGGGGACGGCGGGCGCCGCTGGGCTGGGACCCGAAGGATCTCGACCCCACCGCCAAGGCCGTGGTGGCGCTGCTGTCGGACTGGTTCCCGTCCACGACCGGTGAAATGCTGCACGTGGACGGCGGCCTGCATTCCACGGGTGCCTGAGCCGGTAGGTTGGCACCCATGTCGGTGGTAGCGGAGTTGGCCGGTGTCTCCATCGTGCGAGGCGAGGCGACGCTGCTCGATGGGGTCGATTGGCGTATCGACGAGGCCGACCGGTGGGTGATCATCGGGCCCAACGGGGCCGGCAAAACCACGATGCTGCAGATTCTGGCCGCCCAGATGCACCCGAGCTCGGGCCTGGCCGAGGTACTGGGCGAGGTGCTCGGCTCGGTGGACGTGTTCGAGCTGCGGCCCCGTATCGGGGTGGCGTCGGCGGCGCTGGCCGACCGCATTCCCCGCAGCGAGCGGGTGGCCGACGTGGTGATCTCCGCCGCCTACGCGGTGATGGGTCGCTGGCGCGAGAACTACGAACTCGCCGACCTTGAGCGGGCCGTCGAACTCATGAACCAGTTGCGGGTCGGTCACCTGGCCTACCGCACGTTCGGCACGTTGAGCGAGGGCGAGCGCAAACGCGTCCAGATCGCCCGTGCGCTGATGACCGACCCCGAACTGCTGCTGTTGGACGAGCCCGCCGCCGGGCTCGACCTGGCCGGCCGCGAGGCGCTGGTCGCAACCCTGAGCGAACTGTGCCGTGACACGCACGCCCCCGCGACCGTGCTGGTCACCCACCACGTCGAAGAGATTCCCGACGGCATCACCCACGCGCTGCTGCTCAAGCAGGGCCGGGTGCTGGCGGCCGGACCGATCGATGAAGTGCTCACCGCCGACAACCTGAGCGCAACCTTCGACATTCCGCTCGAAGTCAGTCACACCAACGGACGGTGGAGCGCTCGCGGCACGGCATGATGGAAGCATGCTGGAGTGGCTGAGTGCGAACTGGTGGGCTGTGTGGCTCGTTGCCGCGGTGCTGCTGGCCGTGAGTGAAGCTCTCACCCTCGACTTCACGCTGCTCATGCTGGCCGCCGGGGCGTTGGCCGGTGCCGGCACGGCGCTGCTGTTTCCGGGGCTGCTGCTGGTGCAGGTCGTGGTGGCCGTAGCCGTCGCGTTCTCGCTGCTGTTTCTGCTGCGGCCAACCCTGCTGGCCAAGGTGCGTAGCGCGCCCGGCTACCGATCGTCGCTGCAACGTATGGTGGGTAGCACCGGCCGTGCGCTCACCGCCATCGACAGTGGCTCGGGTGAGGTCAAGGTGGCCGGTGAGATTTGGCAGGCACGCAGTTTCAACGACGAACCGATCGAGGCCGGCACCCCGGTCGAGATCTTCGAAGTCGACGGAACCACCGTCGTTGTCTACCCCAAGGAGCCATGACCGGCATGGAATGGATCGTCCCTCTCGTCATCGTCATCTTCGCCGTGGCGCTGCTCACCCAGGCGCTGAAGGTGATCCGACAGCAGCAGGTGGGCATCGTCGAACGGCTGGGCAAGTTCCGCCGCACCCTCGACCCCGGCCCGCACCTGCTGGTGCCGCTGATCGACAACGTGCGCTACACGATGGACATGCGCGAGGCCGTGGTGCCGTTTCCGCCCCAGGGTGTGATCACCGAAGACAACCTGATGGTGAGCATCGACTCGGTGATCTACTTTCAGGTGGTCGACCCGGTGCGCGCCGCCTACGAGGCGCAGAACTACATTCAGGCCATCGAGCAGCTCACCATGACCACGCTGCGCAACATCATCGGCGGGCTCGACCTGGAGCAGACGCTGACCAGCCGCGAAGAGATCAACGCCAAGCTGCGCTCGGTGCTCGATGAGGCCACCGGCAAGTGGGGAATCAAGGTGAACCGCGTCGAACTGCGCTCGATCGAGCCGCCGGCCACGATTCGCGACGCGATGGAGAAGGGCGCCCGGGCCGAGCGCGACAAGCGGGCGGCGATTCTGTTGGCAGAGGGTCAGCGGCAGTCGCAGATTCTGTCGGCGTCTGGTGACCGCGAGGCGTCCATTCTTCGCGCTCAGGGCGAGCGCGAGTCGGCGGTGCTGCGGGCACAGGCCGACCGGCAGGCGCAGATGCTGCGTTCCGAGGGCGAGGCGCAGGCCATCACCACCGTCTTCAACGCCATTCACGCGGGTAAGCCCGACCAGTCGCTGCTGGCCTACCAGTATCTGCAGATGCTGCCGAACCTGGCCCGGGGTGATGCGAACAAGGTGTGGATCGTGCCGTCCGAACTCAACGACGCGTTGAAGGGGCTGGGCAAGGCGGCGGGCGATCTGCTGTCGGGTGCGGGCTACGAAGCGCCGAACAAGGACGAGTTCAGCGCGCCGCAGAAGATCGACGTGTTCGCCGAGATCGAACAGCAGAAGATCGAGGCCGAGGGCGAGGCCGGACGAGCGGTGCAGCAGGCGATCGCCGAGGCACAACAGATGGAGGCCGGCAAGCAGCGCCGGTTGAGCACGACGCCCCAGTTGGACGCCACCACGCCGCCGGTGCAGGGTGCGCCAGAGGTGCAGCCAGAGCAGTAGTCACTGGTAGCGCTGGAATACGCCAATCGCGGGTGACGACCTCAATCGGTGTCGTCGACCTGCCTGGCGTACCGGGCGGCCAGCGACCCGCAGGCCATCAGTTGGGCCTGGTGAAACACCATCAGGGGCAGCACCAGCAGGCCGACCGGTGAGCCTGCGAACAGCACCGTCGCCATCGGCAGCCCGGTGGCCAGCGACTTCTTGGTGCCGCAGAACTGAATGGCGATCACGTCTTCACGGTTGAACCCGAGCCGGCGGGCCAGCCACCAACTGAGGCTCAACATGGTGGCCAGAATCACCAGGCAGACCAGCACCAGCCCCAGCAGTTGCAGCGGCTCGACCTGCTGCCACATGTGTTCGCGCATGCCGGCCGAGAACGCCGAGTACACCACCAGCACGATCACGCCGTTGTCGAACAGCTTGAGTTTGGGGTGCGCGGCCACCCAGTCGGCCGTCCAGCGGCGCGACAGCTGGCCCAGCACGAACGGCACCAGCAGTTGGCCGACGATGTCGAGCACCGATGAGGCGTCGATGGTGATGCCGCCCGAGGTGGTCATCAGCAGCCAGCACAGCAGCGGCGTGAGGAACACCCCCAGCAGGTTGGACGCCGACGCGCTCACGATCGCCCCCGCCACGTTGCCTTTGGCGATCGAGGTGAAGTTGATCGAGCTCTGCACCGTCGACGGCACCAGCGTCAGGTAGAGCACGCCCGCGTACAGCGCCGGGCTCAGCAGCCACGGGGACAGCACCTGCAACCCCCAGCCGATGAAGGGGAACACCACGAAGGTCAGGCCCAGAATGGTGAGGTGCAGCCGCCAGTGCTTGAGCCCCGCCAGGGCCTGGTCGGGCTTGAGCCTCGCCCCGTACACGAAGAACAGCACGGCGACGGCGGCCTTGGTCACCCACTCGAGCACGGGCACCGTCACGCCCTGCGCGGGCAGCACGGTGGCCACTACGGCTGCGGTCACGATGGCGAGTAGAAACCGGTCGACACGTTTCAGCCACCCCACGACCCCACCCTATTGCGCCGGGGATGCCTGCCGTGGGCCAGACTGTTCGCCATGCCCGACGTGATTGACCTCGACGACCCGAGCGACGTCCGGCTCACCGACTATGTCGCCCTTCGGGACTCGTCGCTGCGCAAGCACCTCGAAGCCGAACGGGGGCTGTTCATCGCCGAGGGCGAGAAGGTGATCCGCCGGGCGATCGAGGCCGGCTACCGGCCACGATCGTTCATGCTGGCGCCGCGTTGGCTCGACTCACTGCGTGACGTGGTGGGCGACGCCCCGGTCTACCGGGTCAGCGAGGCCACGGCCGAGGCGGTCAGCGGCTTTCACGTGCACCGCGGGGCGCTGGCGTCCCTATACCGCGAAACCCGGCACACCATGGCCGACCTGCTCGCGATGCGTCGGCTGATGGTGTGCGAAGAGATCGTCGACCACACCAACGTGGGCGCCATTCTGCGTAACGCCGCCGGCCTGGGCTGGGACGGCGTGCTGCTCGCCCCCCGCTGCGCCGACCCGCTGTACCGACGGGCGATCAAGACTTCGATGGGGGCGGTGTTCTCCCTTCCCTGGGCCCGATTGGACGACTGGCGCACCGCCGTTCCGACGCTGCAGCGGGCGGGGTTCACGGTGGTCGCTCTGGCCCTGCGCGACGACGCGGTCGATGTGGCGGACTTCGCCGCCCGTGTCGAACCGGCGCAGCGTCTCGCCGTGTTGCTGGGCACCGAGGGTGCCGGCCTGTCCACCCGCTGGATCGATCAGGCCGACGTGGCCGTGCGCATTCCCATGCGCGCCGGCATCGACTCGCTCAACGTGGCCGCCGCAAGCGCGATCGCCGGGTACGCGCTCGGTCGACCGACCGCGCCCGCTACCCTCGCCCCATGACGATGCCGCGCAGCTCCCCGTCGGCCCAGGGCGTGGACGCCCGTGGTTTGCTCGCCCTGCTGGACGCCCTCGAAACTCCCGGCCACGGTACGCACTCGCTGATGGTCGCCCGGCACGGTCAGGTGATCGCGCAGGGATGGTGGGCGCCGTACGCCCGCGAGCGGGTGCACCTGGGCTACTCGCTCAGCAAGAGCTTCACCAGCACCACGCTCGGCGTTCTGGTCGGCCAGGGCCTGATCGACCTCGACGCGCCGGTGCTGTCGTACCTGGTCGACCTCGAATCGGTGGCCCCGGTGTGGCGTCGGGTGACCGTGCGGCACTGCATCACCATGACGGCGGGTCACACCGCCGAGGCCTGGAACTGGAACGGCGACGATGCGCTGCCCGCCGTGGCCGAGGGGGCCGACCCGGTGCTGGCGGCGATTCTCGACACGCGCGTGCCCGACGGTGAGCCCGGCGAAGTGTGGGCGTACAACCAGGTGGCCACCTATCTAGTGGCGCAGGCCATCGCCGCGGCGACCGGCGAACCGCTCACCGCGCACGTGCGTCGGCTGGTACTCGATCGGCTGACCGGCGACCCGGCTCGGGCGCAACGCACCCCATTCGGCCGCGACCTCGGGTTCAGCGGCCTGCACGTGACGACGCCGACGATTCTCGCGCTCGCCCAGACCTGGCTCGACGGCGGTCGCTGGCACGGGGAGCAGCTGGTGCCTGCGGATTACGCCGCGTGGGCACCGGTGCCGACTGCCGCCTCCCTGCAGGCCCCCGACATGGCCGGTGATTGGGCCCATGGCTACGGAGCGTCATTCTGGGGCGCCAGCCACGGCTACCGCGGCGACGGCGCCTACGGGCAGTACGCCATCGTGTTGCCCGAGCACGACATCGCGGTGGCCATCACGTCCGAGGTCGAAGACATGCAGGCCACCCTGGACGCTCTGTGGACGCACCTGCTGCCGTCCGTCGACGCGCCCACCGACCCCGAGGCGGACGCCGAGCTGGCCCGGCGGCTCGAATCGCTGGCGCACCCGGCGCTGTCGGGCGGCGCTGCGCCGGCCGAGACGGTGCGGGTGTCGCGTCATCAGGATTCGCAGCTGCCACAGATCGTCAGTGCGATCACTGTTCAGAGCACGCAGCCCGGCGAGCATCTGGTCACGCTGCACCGCGGCGACGATGACCTGAGCACGCTGGTGGGCGAGGGTCGATGGCTGGAGTCGACCTGGCCCGCCGCCCAGTCCTCACGCGTGGCGATCGCTGCCTCGGGCGGGTGGCAGGGCGACACGTTCAAGGCCGAACTGAGGTTGGTCGAGACGCCGCACACGATCGTCGTGACCGCGCAAGCTGACGGCACCGCACTGCTCGACTGGCGGCTGGTGCCGCTGACCGGTGACGACCCGCTGGACGCGGTCGCGTTCGACGTCTAGCCCCGAGTTGCGGCGTTACTCGGACGGCTGGCCGGCGTCGAACCAGTTCTTCGACTCGGGGAAGAGTTCGGCCAGGTAGGTGTAGAGCTGGTCGGACATGCCGATCATGCAGCGCACCTGCTGGCGCAGAAAGTCGTCGGTGACCCCGGTCTCGATGTCGATGACCAGGTCGCCGAAGATGCCGAGGTGCTGCTCGCCGCGGGTGACAATGGCCTTGGGCCAGAAGTGGTCACGGTTCCAGCTGTTGATCGCCTCGACCATGTAGTCGTAGGCCTCGATCGGCGGCCTGATGTCCCACATCGAGCGCATCGCCATCAGGTCGTTCTTGTCGCCGGCGACCAGGAACCACAGCC
The DNA here is from genome assembly GCF_900289045.1 of Micropruina glycogenica. Taxonomy (GTDB): domain Bacteria; phylum Actinomycetota; class Actinomycetes; order Propionibacteriales; family Propionibacteriaceae; genus Micropruina; species Micropruina glycogenica. The sequence continues at coordinate 1,937,285 of NZ_LT985188.1, read as the reverse complement.
GCATCGACTCCCAGTCGCCGAACCGGTCGCCGTCCTCGTCGATGGCGAAGTTCACCTCCAGGCTGGTCAGCACGGCGTCCCAGCGTTCTTTGTTGAACGGAATCGGGCCGGACGGCTCGGTCGGGCCCCAGTTGAACATGGTCATTGCGGTTTCCTTCTCTGCGCGTCAGCCGGCCGAGGTGCGGCGCGGCGTCACGGGCCAGTCGTCGGGGTACAGGTGGGCGAGTTCTTCGTGCTGTTTCGACAGCAGCCGCCGGGCGCGGGTCGACAGCCGGTCGCCGAACACGGTGCCGCCCAGGTGATCCGTTTCGTGCTGCAGGCAGCGGGCCAGCAGGCCCGTGCCCTCGATGGTGACGGGGTTGCCGTGGGCGTCCTGGCCGGTGCAGACGGCATGGTCGGGGCGGGCCAGCAACTGGTAGCCGCCGGGGTACGACAGGCAGCCCTCCTCGGTCGCGTCGAGTACCCGGTCGCGGGCCTCCGGCACAGTCACCTCGGGGTTGCAGACCACGCCGGTCTGCACCACGTCGTCATCGTCTGGGCATTCGAACACGAACATCGACAGGTCAACGCCCACCTGTGTGGCCGCCAACCCCACACCCTGCGCCGCGTGCATGGTGGCGAACATGTCGCGGGCCAGCGTGCGCAGGTCGTCATCGAAGTCGGTGACCGCGCGTGTGGGTGCGTGCATCACCGGGGTGCCCCAGCGGGTGATCGGCAGCACGGTGCCACCGGTGGTCAGGTCGTCAGCCATGGCCGCCTTTCTCTACGGCCGACCAGCCTACCCATGCGACGCGCCGCCGGCTCACGCTGCCGCAGCGGACGTAGGCTCGGCACCATGCAGCCGGAGTTGCTCGCGCAGTGGGAGCACCACCTCAGGGTGGCCCGCAACGCCTCGCCGCACACGGTGCGCGCCTACGTGGGCGACCTCAACGACCTGGCCGACTACCTCGACCGCACCGGCAGCGGCAGCCTGGCCGACGCCGACCTGCGTACGCTGCGGCGCTGGCTGGCCGGCATGCACGCCGCCGGTGCCGAGCGGGCCACCATGCAACGCCGAGCGGCCGCGGCGCGGGTGTTCTACGCCTGGGCCTGCGAGACCGCGCGGCTGCCGCACGACCCGGCCGCCGGCCTGCGCTCACCCCGGGTCGACCGCACCCTGCCGCCGACGCTCGAGGTCGACCAGGCCAGGCAGGCGCTGGACGCCCTGAGCGCTCAGGCGGCCGAGGTGAACGAGGGCCCGGCCAGGGCCGCCGCCCTGCGCGACGTGGCGATCGTCGAAGTGCTGTACGCCAGCGGCATTCGGGTGGGGGAGTTGTGCGGCCTCGACATCGGGTCGCTCGACGCCGACCGGCAGGTGCTGCGGGTGCGCGGCAAGGGCGACAAGGAGCGCACGGTGCCGCTGGGTTCGCCTGCGCTGCGGGCGTTGCGGCAATGGCTGGGGGTCCGCGATCTGCTGGCGGCCGAGAGCTCCGGCGCCGCGATGTTCGTGGGCGATCGGGGCGGCAGAATCGACCAGCGCGTGGTGCGTCGGCTGGTGCACAAAGCCCTGGCCCGGGTGCCCGACGCGCCTGACCTGGGCCCGCACGGCCTGCGTCACGCCATGGCCACCCACCTGCTCGAGGGCGGTGCCGACCTGCGCAGCGTGCAAGAGATGCTGGGTCATTCGTCGCTGGCCACCACCCAGATCTACACCCACGTGTCGAACGAGCGCCTGCGCGCCGCCTACACCCAGGCCCACCCCCGGGCTTGAGCCGCGTCACAGATAAGCCGCCGGGTTCACCAGCCGTCCGTTGACCTTGACCGTGAAGTGCAGGTGGCAGCCGGTCGACCACCCGGTCGACCCGACTCGGCCTACCACCTGGCCGCGCTTGACCTTCTGCCCCCTGTGCACCCGATACCCCTGGGCGTGCAGGTAGTGGGTGGTCAGCCCACCGGCGTGGGCGATGACCAACCGGTGCCCGCCCGAGGAGTCATAGCTCACCGAGCGCACGACCCCATTGGCCGCGGCCCGGATCGGCGTGCCGCACGAGGCCTGCAGGTCGACCCCCTCGTGCATGCGCCACTCGTGGAAGATCGGGTGGAAGCGGCGGCCGAACGGTGAGGTGATGCGACCGCCGACGGGGTTGAGCAGTACCCCCGACCCGTGCGGTACGTCACCGGCCGCCAGCGCCGCGGCCCGTTCGGCGGCGAGTTTGCGGGCCAGCGCCACCGCCGAGGCCGGCAGTAGCCGCACCGGCCCGGTGCCCTGGCCGTACGTGTCGCCGAGCGGGTCGAGGTACTGATCGCCGCGCTTCAAGCCGAAATGCAGGCACCCGCCGGCGCAGTGCCCGGCCTGGACGGCGCCGATCACGTCGCCGGCGCGCACCTGCTGACCAACCCGAACCGAGGCCCGCACCGGCTCGTAGGTGGTGCGCAGGTCGCCGTGCACGATGGTGACCACCCCGCGTCCGCCGATGACCTGGGCCACGCTCACGCGCCCCGCGGCGGCGGCCCGCACCGGGGTGCCGACCTTCGCAGCCAGGTCGACCCCCCGGTGCCCCGGCTGCCAGTCCTTCGCCGGGGGATCGAAGGCCCGCAGCACCGGGCCGGGCACCGGGCGCACAGACCCGAAGGCCCGGCCCGGTGCCGCGGGCATCACCAGCAGCACGCCCGCGAGCAGCGACACACCCATCACCCGCCAGAACCCGCGAAACATGCGCATCAACCCCTCCGCCATTCATTGAGCGACCGGCTGGCCGAAAGTGTTCAAACTCGATCCGCGACGTCACCCTGGCTTGTGATTCCTGGAGATCCCGGCGTTCGCCGGGATGACGGTCGAGATCCCGGCGTTCGCCGGGATGGCCGGGGGTGCAGCATTCCTGGTTTGGGCTCGGGCGTCGCTTCGTCGTATAATCGCCGGTGGCGATCCGGACATCCGGATCGACTTCGCATGCAACCTCGAACCGTCGCGCTCGACGGGTTGCCGCCGTGGTCCCCGCAAGGGGTGGCGCGCAACGGTCGCATCAGGCGGGCCGAACCGTTCGGCTCGAACAACTCATCGCGGGTCAACCGCGCCGCATAGGCGTGTCCCGCAAGAAAGGACCGGCCGTGGCCGTCGTCACCACCCGTCAACTGCTCGAGAGCGGCGTCCACTTCGGGCACCAGACCCGCCGCTGGAACCCGAAGATGAAGAAGTTCATCTTCGCCGAGCGCAACGGCATCTACATCATCGACCTGCAGCAGTCGCTCACCTACATCGACCAGGCGTACGCCTTCGTGCGCGACACCGTCGCGCGTGGCGGCCAGATTCTGTTCGTGGGCACCAAGAAGCAGGCCCAGGAAGCGATCGCCGAGCAGGCCACCCGCGTCGGTATGCCGTACGTGAACCAGCGCTGGCTGGGCGGCATGCTCACCAACTTCGCCACCATCAGCAAGCGCATCGGCAAGATGAAGGAGCTCGAGGGCCTCAACTTCGACGACGTCGCCGCCTCGGGGCTGACCAAGAAGGAGCTGCTGCAGCAGCGCCGCAAGAAGGACAAGCTGGCCAAAACCCTGTCGGGTATTCGCGACATGGGCAAGCTGCCGCAGGCGGTCTGGGTGGTCGACACCAAGAAGGAGCACCTCGCGATCGACGAGGCCCGCAAGCTGCGCATTCCGATCGTCGGCATTCTCGACACCAACTGCGACCCCGACGAGGTCGACTTCGCGATCCCCGGCAACGACGACGCGATCCGTTCCGTCGCCCTGCTGACCCGCGTGGTGGCCGACGCCGTGGCCGAGGGACTGCTGGCCCGCAGCCGGGCCGCCTCCACCACCGGTGAAGAGGCCGAGCCGATGGCCGACTGGGAGCGTGAGCTGCTGGGTGCCGCCGACGAGGCTGCTCCCGCCGCCGCTGCCGAGGTCCGCGAGTCCGAGGCCGTCGAGGGCTCCGACGTGCAGGCCAACGAGCTGGCCGACGAGGTCGAGGGCGCTGTCGCCGGTGCCGCCGTCGAGTCCGCCGAGGTCGCCGAAGAGGTCGAGACCGCCGAGATCGCCGCCAACGAGACCGTCGATCCGACCATCGAGGCCGAAGTGTCCACCACCGAAGAGAACTGAGAGCAAGCAAGACATGGCAATCACTGCCGCTGATGTGAAGAAGCTCCGCGACGCCACCGGCGCGGGCATGATGGACGCCAAGAAGGCCCTCACCGAGGCCGACGGCGACTTCGAGGCCGCGGTCGAGATCCTGCGGGTGACCGGCCAGGCCAAGATGGCCAAGCGCTCCGACCGTGAGGCCAGCAACGGCCTGGTCGCCTCGGCCGGCAAGAGCGTGATCCACCTGGCCGCCGAAACCGACTTCGTGGCCAAGAACGCCGAGTTCGTGGCCCTGGCCGACGAGATCGCCCAGGCTGTCGACGGGTCGGGCGCGACCGACGTAGCCGCGGCCAACGCCGTGGTGCTCGCCTCCGGCAAGACCGTCGGCGACACGGTGGCCGAACTGGCCGCCAAGATCGGCGAGAAGCTCGAAGTGGCCAACGCGGCCAACTACGACGGCGATGTCAGCATCTACCTGCACAAGCGGTCGCAAGACCTGCCGCCGCAGGTGGGCGTCATGGTCGAGTACGACGGCGGTGACGAAGACTTCGTGCGTGGCATCGCCATGCAGATCGCCGCCATGTCGCCGCAGTACGTGACCCGCGACGACGTTCCGGCCGAGGTGCTCGCTCACGAGCGGCACATCGCCGAGCTCACCGCGAAAGAAGACGGCAAGCCCGCGCAGATCATTCCGCGCATCGTCGAGGGCCGCCTCGGCGGCTTCTACAAAGACGTGGTGCTGCTCGAGCAGGCTTCGGTCTCGGACGACAAGAAGACCGTCGGCCAGCTTCTGAAAGAGAACGGTGTCACCGTGAAGCGCTTCGTCCGCTTCGCAGCGGGCGCCTGACGAAATCACCACGAACGGCCGATCGGGATCGCCCCGGTCGGCCGTTCGGCTCATCGGCGGTCGGCGAGAGTCCGGCGCTGCCGGCCGAGTCGTCCGGTCACGCGGGTCACGACTAGAGTGAGCCCAGCCCCGATCTCACCACGAGGAGCAGTCACGCCCATGACCTACCACCGCATCATGCTCAAGCTGTCCGGCGAGATGTTCGGCGGCTCGCGCGGCATCGGCGTCGACCCCGACGTGGTGGCCAGCCTGGCCGCCCAGATCAAGTCGGTGGTGAACGCCGGCGTGCAGGTGGCGGTCGTCATCGGCGGCGGCAACTTCTTTCGCGGCGCCGAACTGAGCGAGCGCGGCATGGACCGCGACCGGGCCGACTACATGGGCATGCTGGGCACCGTGATGAACTGCCTGGCCCTGCAGGACTTCACCGAGAAGGCCGGCGTACAGACCCGGGTGCAGACCGCCATCGAGATGGGCCAAGTGGCCGAGCCCTACATTCCGCGCCGCGCCGAACGCCACCTCGAGAAGGGCCGGGTGGTCATCTTCGGTGCCGGCTCGGGTATGCCGTACTTCTCCACCGACACCGTCGCCGCGCAGCGGGCCCTCGAGATCGGTGCGGACGTACTGCTGATGGGCAAACAGGGCACCGACGGCGTCTACGACTCCGACCCCAAGAAGAACCCGAACGCCCAGCGCTTCGATGAACTCACCTACGACGATTACCTGGCCCGCGACCTGAAGGTGGCCGACGCCACCGCGATCAGCCTCGCCCGCGACAACAAGCTGCCGATGATCTTCTTCGACCTCGGTGTCGAGGGCAACATTCTGCGCGTCGTGCAGGGTGAGAAGATCGGTACCACCGTCCACGCCTGAGAAAGGAGCGCCCGATGATTCCCGACATCATCTCTGACGCCGAAAGCAAGATGAAGGGTGCCGTCGAGCACGCCCGCGAAGAGTTCGCGGCGATTCGCACCGGACGCGCCCACCCGGCTATGTTCAACAAGCTGATGGTCGACTACTACGGGTCGCCGACGCCGCTGCAGCAGCTCGCCACCTTTCAGGTGCCCGAGGCCCGCACGGTACTGATCAGCCCCTTCGACCGTTCGTCGATGGCCGGCATCGAGAAGGCCATTCGCGACAGCGACCTGGGCGTCAACCCCGCCAACGACGGCAACGTGATTCGCGTCGTGATGCCGCAGTTGAGCGAAGACCGGCGCCGAGACTACGTCAAGCTCGCCAAGCACAAGGCCGAAGAAGGACGGGTGGCGGTGCGCAACATTCGCCGGCACGCCAACGACTCGGTGCACAAGCTGGTGAAAGACAAAGAGGTCGGCGAAGACGACGCCCGCGGAGCCGAGAAGACCCTCGACGGTGTCACCAAGAAGTACGTCGACAGCATCGATGAGCTGCTGAAGTCCAAAGAAGCGGAGCTGCTGGAGGTCTGATGGTGGCCGAGCAGGGGGTTCCCGCCGAGCCGGCCGTACGAAAGTCACGTGCCGGCCGGGACCTGCCTGCCGCCATTCTGGTCGGCCTCGGGCTGGCCGCCACCGTGGTGCTCACCCTCGTGTATTGGCACTGGGGGTTCGTGCTGCTGGTCACCGCCATGCTCACCCTCGGCACCGTCGAACTGCACGATGCGCTCAAGCGCATCGGCATGAACTCGGCGGTCTGGCCCATCGGTGCCGGCACCATCGCGGTGATCTGCGGTTCGTACGCGGCCGCCACCCAAGAGGGTCAGACCGCGCTGCCGTGGCACTCGGTGCTGCTGGGTTTTCTCGGCGCCACCGTGCTGGCCGCACTGATCTGGCGCATGCCCGGCGGTGCCGCCGGCTACGTCAAGGACGCCGCGGCCAGCCTGTTCACGATCGGCTACATTCCGCTGCTCGGCTCGTTCGCCGGCCTGATTCTGGCCTCGCCCCACGGCTCGGCGAAGATGGCGACGATTCTGCTGGTCGTGATGGGCACCGACACCGGCGGCTTCGCCATCGGCGCCCGCTGGGGCAAGACCCCGATGGCTCCGCAGATCAGCCCGAAGAAGACCTGGGAGGGCCTGGCCGGCTCGTTCGGGCTGGCAACCGCCGTCGCGATCCCGCTGACCGTGTGGTGGCTCGGCGCCGCGTGGTGGGTCGGCCTGCTGCTCGCGGTGTGCATCGTGCTGGCCGGCACCTGCGGCGACCTGATCGAGTCGCTGATCAAGCGCGACGTGGGCATCAAGGACATGTCGTCGTTCCTGCCCGGCCACGGCGGCGCGATGGACCGGCTCGACTCGATTCTGGTCGCCTCGCCGGTTGCCTGGTTGATCCTCTATCTGCTGATTCCGAACTGAGCAGGCGATGACGAACCCGCAACCACCCGCCACCGACCGGCTGCGCGACGACGAGGTGAGCGCCTACGCAGCCCTCGAAGATCGCGTCAGGGCCGGGGCGACCGTGCCGCTCACCATGGCACCCACCCGGCGCGGCAAGGCGCCACAGCACTGGCTCGACCTCACCGAGGCCGAACGCCGCGACGCGGTGGTCGCCCTGGGCCTGCCGAGGTTTCGCGCCGACCAGATCTCGCGGCACGTGTTCGAGGGCCTCGACCTCGACCCGGCGGGCTGGACGGACCTACCGGCAGAGGATCGGCAACGGGTCGCCGAGGCGTTTCTGCCCCGGCTGCTCACCGACGTGCGGCCGCTGAGCTGTGACGGCGGCACCACGCTGAAGACCTTGTGGCGGCTGCACGACGGGTCGCTGATCGAGTCGGTGCTGATGCGTTACGGCGTGCCGGGCATCAGGGCGTCCGGCAATGGACGCAATCGCGCCACGCTGTGCATCAGCTCGCAGGCCGGCTGCGGCATGGCCTGCCCGTTCTGCGCCACGGGCCAGGGCGGCCTGCAACGCAACCTGAGCGCCGCCGAGATTCTCGCCCAGGTGCTCGCGGGTGCCCGCACACTGGCCGATGGGCAGATTCCGGGCGGCCCGGGCCGCATCAACAACATCGTGTTCATGGGCATGGGTGAGCCGCTGGCCAACTACAAAGCCATCATGGCCACCGTTCGCACCCTCACCGCGCCGGGGCCGCACGGCCTGGGCATCAGCGCCCGCGGCATCACGGTGTCGACCGTGGGGCTGGTGCCCCGCATCGATCAACTCGCCACCGAGGGGCTGCCGGTCACCCTGGCCGTCAGCCTGCACGCGCCCGACGACGAACTGCGCGACGAGCTGTGCCCGATCAACACGCGTTGGAACGTCGCCGAACTCATCGACGCCGCCCACGCCTATTTTGTGGCCACCAAGCGCCGGGTGTCGATCGAGTACGCGCTGATTCGTGACGTGAACGACCAGCCCGAGCGGGCAGCGATGCTGGCCGACGTGCTGCGCCGCGACGGCGGGTACGGCTGGGTGCACGTCAACCTGATCCCGCTGAACCCGACACCCGGCTCGAAATGGACGGCCTCGCGGCGCGACGACGAGCGCGCTTTCGTGCGGGTGCTGGAGCGGCGTGGCGTGGCGGTCACCGTGCGCGACACCAGGGGCCGCGAGATCGACGGCGCGTGCGGGCAGTTGGCGGCGTCCCAAGCGGCCGGGTAGCAGTGCGCGTACCCTGATGCAATGCGGTCGTTCGTCGAGGAGCTGGGGCAGGTTCTCGATCCCGCACTCATCGCACACCTCACCGAAGGCATCGTCGCCGACGAAGCCGCTGAACTGCGCAGCGTCCACACCCCGCTGAGTGGCGAACTGCTCGCCCGGGTGCCCCAATCGACGGTGTCGGACGTCGCTCTGGCCGTGCAGCAGGCTCGTCCGGCGCTACGGGTGTGGAAATCCCTTGGCCACAAGCGCCGGGCCGCGGTCGTGCTCGGCTTTCACGACAAGCTGCTGGCCCGCCGCGACGAGGTGCTCGACCTGATTCAGCTCGAAACCGGCAAGACCCGCGCGAACGCGTTCGAAGAGGTCGCCGAGGTGGCGAACGTGGCCCGCTTCTACGCCCGCTCGGCCGCCGCGCTGCTCGCCCCACGGCGGGTGCGCGGGGCGATGCCGGTGCTGTGCACGGCCACCGAGCAACGCCTGCCACGGGGAGTGGTCGGCATCATCACGCCCTGGAACTACCCGTTCGCCCTGTCGCTGGGCGATGCGTTGGCCGCTCTGCTGGCCGGCAACGCGGTGGTGCTGCGGCCCGACCCGCTGACCAGCCTGTCGGTGCTGTGGGGGGTGCGACTGCTGGTCGAAGCCGGCCTGCCGCAGGGGGTGCTGCAGGTGGTGGTGGGCGACGGAGGCGTGGTGGGTGACGCCCTGGTTCGCCGCGCCGACTACGTGTGCTTCACCGGGTCGACGGCGGTCGGACGGCGGGTCGCGAAGCTGGCCGCCGAGCGCATGGTGGGTTGTTCGCTCGAACTCGGCGGCAAGAACGCCCTCTACGTGCGACGCGACGCCGACCTCGACCTGGCGGTCGACGTCGCCCTGCGCGGTGCCTTCGCCGGTGCGGGCCAGGTGTGTGTGCATACCGAGCGGCTGGTGCTGCACGCCGCGATCGCCGAGGCGTTTCTGGCTCGGCTGATACCCGCGGTCGACGACATGCGGTTGGGCGTCGCGCTCGACTACGGCTACGACATGGGCACCCTGTTCGGTGCCGATCAGATGGCCAGGGTGGATGCGCACGTGCGCGACGCCGTGCGACACGGCGCCGCCGTTCTCACCGGTGGCCATCCACGCCCCGACGTCGGGCCCTGGGTGTACGCCCCGACCGTGCTCGACAACGTCACCGCCGCCATGGACGTGCGCGACGCCGAGACCTTCGGCCCCGTGCTGAGCGTCTACCGGGTCGCCGACGACGACGCTGCCGTACGCCTGATCAACGATTCCGACTACGGCCTGCAGGCCGTCATCGTCAGCGCCGACCGCTGCGCCGCCCGCGCGCTCGCCCGCCGCTTGCGCTGCGGCACCGTGAGCATCAACGAGACGTTCCTGGCCTCGTGGGGTGCGACCGGCGCTGCCATGGGCGCGCGCGGTGAGTCCGGCACGGGCGGACGGCACGGTGCTGACGGGCTGCTGCGGTTCACCGTCGTGCAGAGCGTCGCGGAGCAGCGGGCGGGCTCGCTGGCCGCGGCCCGCGACGCCCAGGAGAAGTTCGCGGCGCTGTTCAGCCGAGGGCTCTCGGCACTGCGGCACGCCCGGCTGCGCTGAGTGCTGCAAAGGCCTCGTCGACGCTGTCGACCAGCTGAATGCTCGACGCCATCGTGCGCCCTTTCGCGAGAGACTGCAGCAGGGGCCACACGGGCACGGTTTCGGTCCAGTATCGGGCGCCCACCAGCACCAGCGGCACCGTCGGTTCACCTTCGGGCGCGTAGTAGTTGGGTGTGACGGCCTGAAACACTTCTTGCACGGTGCCGGCCGCTCCGGGCAGGTACACGACCCCGGCCCGGCACAGCCGCAACAGAAAGTCTTCGCGCAACGCGTTGGTGAAGTACTTGGCGATGCCCGAGGCGAACAGGTTGGGCGGTTCGTGGCCGTAGAACCAGGTTGGAATGCCCAGTGACTGTCGGGTGCACGGGTAGTCGCGGCGCACCTGCTGGGCCGATCGCGCCCAGGCGGTGATGTCGTGCGACCACGACTCGGCGGCGGCCAGGGCGCCGATCGCGGCGTCCAGTTCGGCGACCGACCCGGCGAACGATGCCCCCAGGTTGGCGGCCTCCATCGAGCCCGGCCCGCCGCCCGAAACCACCAGCACCCCGGCGCCGGCCAGCGTGTGACCCAGGTGGGCGCTGGCCCGATACGGCTCGCTGCCGCGGCGTTGCGCGTGGCCGCCCATCACGCCGACCACGTGTTCGGCGCCGTCGATGGCCTCGTGCAGTGCCTCGCTGATCGCGTGGTCGTGCAGGGCCGCGGACAGGTCTGCGTCCAGCCCGCCGGGTCGCAACTGGGCACGGGCCCAGGCGAAGATGCGGGCGTCGGGGGTGTCGGCGTACCCGCGCTCCAGGCCCCGGTACAGCTCCTCGGCGGTGTAGAGCGCCGGACGGTACGGATCGAACGGCAGATCGGGCAGCCGGGGGAACACCAGGGCGCCGGCGCGCGCGAGTTGTGAGGCGTCGCCGGGCCGCAGCCGGCATCCGAGAAAGATCGCGCCGCCCACGTCGGCCTCACGCAGCACCGCCGAGCGGCGGGTCAGGTCGACCGACTGCACGACCACCCCGGCCAGCGACCCGGTGCTGCCCAGGTGCGCGTCGAACTCGTCCAGTGACTCCACATCGGTGCGCACGGGCTCACGGTAGCGTGGCGGCGAGAGGAGGCCCGCGATGCAGCATCGTGTTCCGCAGCCGAGGCCTGATCGCATGACCCCGTTCGCAGCCGGTGCGATCGTGGCCGCCGTACGGCCCGGGGGTGATCCGTTGGTGGCGCTCACCGCCGCCGACCTGGCCCGGCTGAGCGGGGGAGCGCTCTACTTCGCCTACGTGGACGAGCAGCGGTTCGTCGAGCGCGAGTTCGACGACGGCACCGTGCAGCACGCCGATCTCGACCCCGACGCCGCCGATGACGCCTGGCGTCAGCGTGAGGCCACGATCACAGCCGAGCTGCACGGCCTGCTGGGTTCGGCGGTGTCGTGGCGGTTCCGCTACCTGGCGGGCCGCCCCGATCGGGCCCTGACCCACCTGGCCCGGGCGGTGGACGCCGCCGTGCTGGTGGTCGGCACCCACGCCCCCGAGCACGGCGCCAAGGTGCGCGAGTTTCTCGACGGGGCGCTGGCGCTGAAGCTGGCCCAGCATCAGCACCGTCCGGTACTCGCCGTGCCGCTCAGCGTGGTCGACTGGAAGGCTCCGATGCCGTGGGCCTGAGCGTGCCGCGCGGCGCCAGAACGGCAGTGGTGTTCGCCGGGGGAGTGGTCGGCACGGCCGTCCGGGCGGCGCTCGAGACCGCCTTTCCCGCGCAGCCCGGCGGCTGGCCGTGGGCCACGTTCGCGATCAACGTGACCGGCGCCTTTCTGCTCGCGCTGCTGCTCGAAACGCTCGCCCGGCGCGGGCCGGACGCCGGCGCACGGCAGTTGCTGCGGCTCGGTCTGGGTACGGGCGTGATGGGCGGCTACACCACCTATTCGACGTTCGCGCTCGAGACCGTGCGGCTGGTGGAGGCCGGAGCCGTGTTCAGCGGGCTCGGCTACGCGCTGGGCACCGTGCTGATGGGACTGTCGGCGGCGATGGCGGGCGGACGGCTGGCGGCGAGGTTGAGCCCGTGATCAGCGCGTTGCTGGTGGCGTTGGCCGGCGGCCTGGGCGCGGCCGCCCGGTTCCAGTCCGACGCCCTCATCGCCCGGGCCGGTCGGTGGCGGCTGCCGATCGCCACCCTGGTGATCAACACCCTCGGCTCGCTGCTGCTGGGCCTGGTCAGCGGCTGGGTGACCTTTCACGGCGGCGCACCCGAGTGGGTGAGCGTGGCCGGCACGGGCTTTTGCGGCGGGTTCACCACGTTCAGCACGGCTTCGGTCGAGGGCTGGCGGTTGTTGCGGGCCGGACGTGCCGCGGCTGCTGCGCTGCACGCCGGCGGGGGACTGATCGCCGGTGTGCTCGCTGCGTTTCTGGGGTTGTGGCTGATGTCGCTCTGAGCACGAAACCACGAGGCGGCGGGGTTGCTGGCTGAACGCATGGCGACCGACGGCAGCCACCCCCAGCAGGCGTGGAACCGGGCCTGGCACTACCCCGACGCGGCCCTGGCCCCGGTTCTCTTTCGCTTGCGCACCGCGCGCGCGGGCACGCACTGCTGAACGGCGGTCGGCCGGACGAGGCGATGATCGAGTTGCGCCGCGCCGTCCACTTGGCCGACCTGCTCACCCGGTTGCGCGCCACCACCACCGCCCGCGGCCGCACGGCTCTCGAAACCGCGATTCGCGACCGCAGTCGATTGGTCGGCAACGCCGGACGACTGCTGCAACCCGTTCGCAGCAGCGAGCTGGACGCCGCTCTGCACAGCGCCGGCGATGCCGCGCTGGCGGTCTGGTTCGCCCGCCGCGGACGCCTGGCCGACCTGGGCGAGGTGCGGTCGGCGGCTGAGCGCATGGCCTTCGCCACCCACCGGCTGTCGGCCCCCGGCGGCGGCGCTGGCTCAGGTGCAGGCGAGCCAGCCGTCCGGACGCCGGGTGTTCACTTGCTTCGGTGCCGGCTGAGCGGCAGCGCCGTCCGACACCCCCTGTAACCTTGGCCGGTGCGCGATGTCGTTCTGCTCGGATCAACCGGCTCGATCGGTACCCAGACCCTCGAAGTGATCGACGCCCACCCCGACCGCTTTCGGGTGGTCGGGCTGTCGGCGGGCGGCGGCAACCTCGACCTGTTGGTCGACCAGGCGCACGCCTGCACGCCCGACGTGGTGGCGGTGCCGTCGGCCGAGGCCGCCGCCGCGCTGGCGGATCGGTTGCCCGCGCAGACCGCCGTCTGGGCGGGGCCGGACGCCTCCCAGCGGCTGGCCGCCCTGCCCTGCGACGTGGTGATGAACGCCATCACCGGCGCCGCCGGGCTCGAGCCCACCCTGGCGGCCCTGGCCGCCGGCAACGCGCTGGCCCTGGCCAACAAGGAGTCGCTGGTGATCGGCGGTGAACTGGTCACCGCGGCCGCCGCGCCGGGCCAGATCATCGCCGTCGACTCCGAACACTCCGCGTTCGCCCAGGCCCTGCGCGCCGGACGCTCCGACGAGGTGCGCAAGCTGGTGCTCACCGCGTCCGGGGGGCCGTTCCGCGGCCGCAGCCGCGCCGAACTCACCGACGTCACCCCCGAGCAGGCACTGGCGCACCCCACCTGGACCATGGGCCGCATCATCACCATCAACTCGGCCACCCTGATCAACAAGGGCCTCGAACTGCTCGAGGCGGCGTTGCTGTACGGGGTCGACCTCGACGCCATCGAGGTGGTCGTGCACCCCAGTTCGGACGTGCACTCGATGGTCGAGTTCTGCGACGGCTCGACCATCGCGCAATGTTCGCCGCCCGACATGAAGCTGCCGATCGCGCTGGCCCTGAACTGGCCCGACCGGCTGCCGGGCGCCTGCCGCGCCTTCGACTGGAGCAGGCCCATCGACTGGCGCTTCGAGCCGCTCGATTCGGACGCGTTTCCGTCGGTCGAGCTGGCCCGTCGCTGCGGCCTGGCCGGCGGCACCGCCCCCGCGGTGTACAACGCGGCCAACGAGGTGTGCGTCGAGGCGTTCTGCGCCGGTGAGCTGAGCTTTCTGGGCATCGTCGACACCGTCACAGCGGTGGTGGACGAGCATCTGGCCGGCACCGCCAACGACGCCGAGTTGAGCGTCGACGGGGTGCTCTCGGCCGACGCGTGGGCGCGCAAACGTGCCGCCCAACTGATTGCAGGTGCATCATGAACGCCCTTGTCACCGTGATCTTCGCGATCGTGTTCTTCGGCTTCATTCTGCTGTCGATCGCGCTGCACGAGATCGGGCACATGGTGCCGGCCAAGCGGTTCGGCGTGCGGGTGCCGCAGTACTTCGTCGGCTTCGGCCCCACCATCTGGTCGACCACCCGTGGCGAGACCGAGTACGGCATCAAGTGGATTCCGCTGGGCGGGTTCGTCCGGCTGCTCGGCATGTACCCGCCGGCCAGGGCGAGCCGCAAGCCGCCGGGCCGGCTGGCTCAGTTTGCCGAGGGAGCGCGGGCCTATGAGTGGGAGACGATCACCCCCGACGATGTGGCCAACGAGCGGCTGTTCTACCAGAAGAAGACCTGGCAGAAGCTCATCGTGATGGCCGGCGGGCCCATGATGAACGTGCTGATTGCGTTCGTGATCTTCTGGGCGATTCTCGGCCTGCACGGCCAGTGGCAGGCCCAGCCCACGGTCGCTGCGGTTCAGCAGTGCATCGTGCGCGAGAACCAGCCCGCCGACACCCCGTGCGTCACCCCCGACACCCCGGCCGCCGCGTCGGGCATTCAGCCCGGCGACACCATCGTCGAGTTCAACGGCACCGCGATCACCGACTACGCCCAGTTGCAGGGCCTGATCAGGGCCAACCTCACCGGCGAGGCGCGCGTCGTGGTCGAGCGGGGCGGGCAGCGGGTCGCGCTCACGCCCGTCAACACCGTGATCAGCGGCGTGCCCGACCAGCTCGACCCCAGCAAGCGCATCGCCGCCGGCTGGTTCGGCATCACCCCCACCTCGGTGCTGGTGAAGGGCGGGCCGGTCGAGACCGTGCAGCAGATGTACACGATGAGCGTGCAGAGCCTGGTGGCCATCACGCAGTTTCCGGTGAAGGTGTACAACGTGGTCGCCGACCTGGTGCAGGGCAAGCCGCGCGACATCTACGGCCCGCTCAGCATCGTCGGTGCCAGCCGCGCGGCGGGTGAGGTGGTGGCCAGCGACGCGATCACCGTGACCGACAAGCTGGTGCTGTTCGGCTCGCTGCTCGCGGCGGTGAACCTGTTTCTGGCCCTGTTCAACTTCGTGCCGCTGCCCCCGCTGGACGGCGGCCACATCGCCGGCGCGTTGTGGGAGTCGGCCCGCCGCGGCTGGGCGAAGCTGTTCCACCGGCCCGACCCCGGTCATTTCGACACCGCGAAGCTGTTGCCGGTGGCGTATGCGGTGATGGGCTTCTTGATCATCAGCGGCGGGGCGTTGATCGTGGCCGACATCGTCAGCCCGATGCAGTTGTTCTGATGCTGGGCGGCCCGGTCACCTTCGTGGCGGTCGGCTCGCGCGGTGACGTCGAGCCGTTGGCGATTCTGGCCGGCGCGGTCGCGGCCGGCGGCCGTGCCGCAACGGTGGTGGCCATCGACGAGTACGCCGACCTGGTGCGCGGCCACGGTGCCGGGTTTCGGGGTATCGGTTCGGCCCTGCACCACATGGAGCGGATGAGCCGCGGTTGGCTGGGGCAGCTCGCCTTTCGCACGCCGCTGGCGCAACCGCTGCTGTTGCGTCGTTGGCTGGCCGGGTTGGCCCAACCACTGGCCGACGCGCTCGACGAGGTGCCGCCGGGTTCATCGGTCGTCACCGGGGTCGCCTCGCGCGACGCCGCGTTGGCTCTGGCGCAGCAGCGCGGGGTGCGTGTGGCGACGGTGTTGCACACCGCGGTGCTGCCCACCGCCGAGCGCGAGAGCCATCTCGAAGGACGTCGGTTCTGGGGTCGTCCGCGGGCTGACCGGGCCTTCACCGATTGGTACTGGCGGCAGGTGTCGGGGCTGTCGCAGGCGACGTCGGCGGTGTTTCGCGCCCGGCACGGGCTGCCCACAAGCGCGCAGCAGGCCGAGGACGCGCTCTGGCTGGCGGTCGATCGGGTGTTGGTGCCCACCGCCCGCGACTGGCCGGGCGGTGTGGTGCAGACGGCGGCGATTCGTCCGGCGCTTGATGGCTCATGGACGCCACCCGACCCGCTCGCGGCCTTTCTCGCAGCCGGGCCCCGCCCCGTCTACGTCGGATTGGGCAGCCTCAACGACGCCGGCGGGCAACGGTGGCTGCAGCTGATCGTTGACGCCGCCCGCCAGGCCGGGCGCAGGGTGCTCACCCCCGCCGTGCCCGGCACCCAGCCGGGCGTGATCGACGACCTGGTCTGCACGATCCGCCCTGCACCGCACGACGCGCTGTTCCCGCGGCTGGCCGGTGTGATTCATCACGGGGGAGCGGGCACCACGGCCGCCGCCCTGCGCGCAGGCGTGCCGTCGGTGGCGGTGCCCGCAGTGTTCGACCAGTACTACCACGCCCACCGCCTGCACGTGCTGGGGGTCGGCCCCGCACCCGTCCGGCTGCCCAAGCTGTCGCAGGTGCGGCTGGCGGGGCTGCTCACCGCGCTCACCAGCGGCGATCACGACGAGCGGGCGCAGCGGGTCGGCGAGCAGGCCCGCACCGCCGACGGCACGGCCGCCACGCTGGCCGAGCTTAACCGCACGATGTGCGCACCCTGATCGGCCGGTGACAGACTGAGGCCCATGCGCCGCATCGTCCAGTCGAAGAAGTTGCAGCACGTCCGCTACGACGTGCGGGGTCCGATTCTGGTCGAAGCGCAGCGGCTCGAAGCCGAGGGCCACAAGATTCTCAAGCTCAACATCGGCAACACAGCGCCGTTCGGGTTCGAAGCCCCCGAGGCGATCGTGGCCGACATCAGCCACCACCTGCCCCACTCGCAGGGCTACTCGGACTCACGCGGCATCTACTCCGCGCGTACCGCGGTGGCGCAGTACTACCAGGCCAAGGGGCTCACCCAGACGACTGTCGACGACGTGTTCATCGGCAACGGCGTGTCTGAGCTCATCATGCTGGTGCTGCAGACCTTCATCGACGACGGCAACGAGATTCTGGTGCCCGCGCCCGACTACCCGCTCTGGACGGGCGCGGTCACGCTGTGCGGCGGCACCCCTGTGCACTACCTCTGCGACGAGAGCAACGGCTGGAACCCCGACCTCGCCGAGATCGAGGCCAAGATCACCGACAAGACCCACGCGCTGGTGATCATCAACCCCAACAACCCCACCGGCGCGGTGTACAGCGAAGAGACCGTCAAGGGCCTGGTCGACATGGCCCGCCGCCACGACCTGGTGGTGATGGCCGACGAGATCTACGAGAAGATCATCTTCGACGACGCGGTGCACCACCACGCGGCCACCTTCGCCGGCGAGGACGTGCTGTGCCTCACCTTCTCGGGCCTGTCGAAGGCCTACCGGGTGTGCGGCTACCGGGCCGGTTGGGTGATGATCTCGGGCCCGCGCCACCTGGCCGGCGACTTTCTCGAAGGCCTCACCCTGCTGGCCAACATGCGCATGTGTTCGAACGTGCCCGCCCAGCACGCCATTCAGACCGCGCTGGGCGGCTACCAGTCGGTGAACGAGCTGATCGTGCCCGGCGGACGCTTCTACGAGCAGTCGAAGCTCGCGTGGCGACTGCTCAACGAGATTCCCGGCGTGAGCTGCGTCGAGCCCGAGGGGGCCCTGTACTGCTTCCCCAAGCTCGACCCGTCCGTGTACCCGATCGACGACGACCAGGCGTTCGTGATCGACCTGCTGCGCAGCAAGAAGCTGCTGGTCACCCACGGCCGCGGTTTCAACTGGCCCGAACCCGACCACTTTCGGCTGGTCACCCTGCCCGACGAGGCGGTGCTCACCGAGGCCATCGTACGCATCGGCGAGTACTTGGCGTCCCTGCGCGCCTGAGCCGGAGGTTGCCCGGCGTGGGGTGGCCAAACACTGCGACTCGACCTGCACGAGTAGTCTGTCTGACGGCGGTCGTCCGTACCGCTGACCCGTTGACGAACGAGGAGTCCATGACCGTCAACCTCGGCATGCCCGCCGCCCCGCCGCCCGTGCTGGCGCCGCGCCGTCCGACCCGGCAGATCAAGGTGGGCAAGGTGCTGGTGGGTGGCGACGCGCCCATTTCGGTGCAGTCGATGACCACCACCAAGACCACCGACATCAACGGCACCCTGCAGCAGATCGCCGAACTGACCGCCACCGGCTGCGACATCGTGCGCGTCGCCGTACCCAGTCAGGACGACGCCGACGTGCTGCACATCATCGCCAAGAAGAGCCAGATTCCGGTCATCGCCGACATTCACTTCCAGCCCAAGTACGTCTACGCCGCGATCGACGCCGGCTGCGCCGCGGTGCGGGTGAACCCGGGCAACATTCGCCAGTTCGACGACCAGGTGAAGGGCATCGCCCAGGCGGCCACCGACGCCGGGGTGTCGATTCGCATCGGCGTCAACGCCGGCTCGCTCGACAAGCGCATCATGGACAAGTACGGCGCCCCCACCCCCGAGGCGCTGGTCGAATCGGCGCTGTGGGAGGCGTCCCTGTTCGAAGAGCACGGCTTTCGCGACTTCAAGATCTCGGTCAAGCACCACGACCCGGTGGTCATGGTGCGCGCCTACGAACTGCTCTCGGACGCCTGCGACTACCCCCTGCACCTCGGGGTCACCGAGGCCGGGCCCAGCTTTCAGGGCACGATCAAGTCGGCCGTCGCGTTCGGCGCGCTGCTCAGCAAGGGCATCGGTGACACCATTCGGGTGTCGCTGTCGGCCCCGCCGGCCAAAGAGGTCAAGGTCGGCATCAAGATTCTCGAATCGCTGAACCTGCGGCCCCGCCAGCTCGAAATCGTGTCGTGCCCCTCGTGCGGACGCGCCCAGGTCGACGTCTACACCCTCGCCGAGAACGTCACCAAGGGTTTGGAGGGCCTCAAGGTGCCGCTGCGCGTGGCGGTGATGGGCTGCGTCGTCAACGGTCCCGGTGAGGCCCGCGAGGCCGACCTGGGGGTGGCGTCCGGCAACGGCAAGGGCCAGATCTTCGTCAAGGGCAAGGTGATCAAGACCGTGCCCGAAGACCAGATCGTCGAAACGTTGATCGCCGAGGCCAACCGCATCGCCGAGGAGGCCCCCGAAGGGTCGCCCGAGGGTGCTCCGTTGGTCTCGGTGAGCTGAGCAGTACCGTCCATGCGCGCGCGGGCACTCGGCACGCGCGACGCGCCGTTGGTGCGCACCCTGCTGGCCGCCAATCCGGTGGCCAACGTCTTCGTCAGTTCACGCATCGATGCCGGACTGCTCTGGCCCGGTTCGCCGGCCACCCTGTACGGCTGGCCGGCCGCCGAACCGCGGCACCTGCTGCACGCCGGTTCGAACCTGGCGCCAGTGTTCGCGACCTGCGACGAGCGCGACCGCGACGCCGCCATCGCCGCCTTCGCCGACGCCATCGGCCCCAACCGGCTGTGCCAGGCGGTGGTGGGCGAGTCGGGCGTGACGCTGGCGCTGCACCGTCACCTCTGCCGGCGTAGCCGCAGCTACGCCGGGCAGCGTGAGGTGCGGCCGCGGCAACCGTTGATGGCGGCCCGGTCGGTGCTGTCCGATCTGCCGCCCGCCCCGGTGCGACAGATCACCATGGCCGAGTTCGACTCGTACTTCGCCGCTGCGGTCGCCATGTACACCGAAGAGGTGGGCGTCGACCCCCTGGGTGGTGGTGGACGGGCCGGCTACCGCGCCCACTGCGAAACCACCGTGCGGTCGAACCGTGCCTACGGCATCGTCACCGAGGGCCAGGTGGTGTTCAAGGCCGACGTCGGCATCAGCTGCGACGGCATCGCCCAGGTGCAGGGGGTGTGGCTGGCCCCGCACCTGCGAGGGCGGGCGCTGGCGGCTCCGGCCATGGCCGAGGCCACCCGGCAGATCCTCGACACCCACGAGGTGGTGTCGCTCTACGTCAACGACTTCAACACCCGCGCCGTGCGCACCTATCTGCGCTGCGGGTTCACCGTGGCGGGCGAGTTCGCCACCGTGTTGTACTGACCCATGGGCAACGAGCACGCGCTGCGCTGGGGCCTGCTCGGCGCCGGCGCAATGGCCGGCAGCTTCGCCGACAACCTGCGCACCGAGGGTTTCACGCTGCAGGCGGTAGGCGCCCGCGACGGTGGCCGGGCGCGCGAGTTCGCCGACCGGTACGGCATCGCGACGGCACACGAGGGGTACGACGCTTTGGTGAACGACCCCACGGTCGACGTGGTCTACGTCAACACCACGCACAACCTCCACGCCGAACACGCGCTGCTGGCCATCGAGGCCGGCAAGCCGGTGCTGGTCGAGAAGGCGTTCACGGTCACCGCTGCCGAGGCCCGGCGGGTGGCCGAAGCCGCCCGGGCTGCAGGCGTGTTCGCGATGGAGGCGATGTGGACGCGGTTTCTGCCGTCCACCGACTTCGTGCGCGAGCGCATCGCCGACGGGTCACTGGGCGACGTGCGCGCGGTGATCACCGACCACAGCCAGAGGCTGACCCATGTGCCACGGCTGAACGACCCGGCCCTGGCCGGGGGTGCGTTGCTCGACCTTGGGGTGTACAACGTCTCGTTCGCGCTCGACCTGCTCGGGCCGCCGTCCGACGTGGTGGCGCGCGGCACGCTCACCGATAGCGGCGTCGACGCCGAGGTGTCGATGATTCTGACCCACGCCGGCGGCGCCCATTGCCACGGGCGATGCTCGCTGCGCTGCTCGGCCCCCAACGGCGGCGTGGTGACGGGCACCGACGGCTACCT
Organism: Micropruina glycogenica; assembly: GCF_900289045.1. Lineage (GTDB taxonomy): Bacteria > Actinomycetota > Actinomycetes > Propionibacteriales > Propionibacteriaceae > Micropruina > Micropruina glycogenica. Next base: position 1,916,431 of record NZ_LT985188.1, on the reverse strand, counting down.
GGTTCTCGACGGCTCGTTCTACAACTGGACGCGAGTGCGCCGCTACTCCAGTGGCCACGAACTGCTCGAGACGTTCGAGCCGCAGCGCACCTCGCAGGGCTTGCACTTCGAGGCGCGTGAGGTCGAGCGCTGCGTGGCGCAGGGGCTGACGGAGAGCCCCCGCATGACCCTCGATGACTCCATCGCCGTGATGCAGGTGCTGGATGAGTTGCGCCGCCAGGTCGGCGCGGTGCTGCCACAAGACCTCGTCCGCCCGGAGTGCTGACTCAGCATCATCTACTGATTCAGCACCTTGGTAGCGCCACACCTTCGGAAAAAGCGCCTATACGCTGTAGTGACGGCTGATTCAGCAGTACTGCGCTTGTTTCTGCGCTGGCCGCGAGTAAGGATCGATGCATGACGAACCTCAGTGACGACGGCGCTCGACACTCGCCGTCGGGATTGGACGCGGTGTCGCGGCGCCTCATCGAGTTGCTGCAGGCCGACGGCCGGCAGAGCTACGCCACCATGGCGAAAGAGGTCGGCCTGAGCGAGGCCGCCGTCCGGCAGCGCGTGCAGCGACTGCGCGAGGCCGGTGTGATTCAGATCGTCGCCGTCACGGACCCGATGCAGGTGGGGTTCCGGCGCCAGGCGATGGTGGGCATCAAGGCGTCCGGTGATTTGGCCGCCCTCGCCGCAGCGATCACCGAACTGCCCGAGGCCTCGTACGTGGTCACCACCGCCGGCGCTTTCGATGTGCTCGTCGAGCTGGTCTGCGAAAACGACGATCAGCTCTTCACGCTGCTCAACGATCGCATTCGCGCGCTGGCGGGGGTCTGGGCGGTCGAGGCGTTCGTCTACCTGAGACTCAACAAACAGCACTACGACTGGGGAACCAGATGAGCATCGACACCGCACCCACCACGCTGCGCAGCGGCCTGACCTACCCCGAGGCCGCGCGCGACCACCTGTGGATGCACTTCACCCGGCAGTCGACCTTCGAGCCCGTGCAGGCCGGCGGCCTAGGGGCGGACGTGCCGATCATCGTGCGCGGCAAGGGTCACCTGATCTACGACGACCACGGTCGCGAGTACATCGACGGCCTGGCCGGACTGTTCGTGGTGCAGGTGGGCCACGGACGTGACGAGCTCGCCGAGGCGGCCGCCCGGCAGGCCCGCGAGCTGGCGTTCTTTCCGCTCTGGAGCTACGCGCACCCGCGCGCGATCGAGCTGGCCGACCGGTTGGCCGCGTATGCGCCGGGCGACCTCAACCGGGTGTTCTTCACCACCGGCGGCGGCGAAGCCGTCGAGACCGCCTGGAAGCTGGCCAAGCAATACTACCGGCTCACCGGCCGTCCGGGTAAGCACAAGGTGATCAGCCGCTCGATCGCCTACCACGGCACCCCGCAGGGCGCCCTGTCGATCACCGGCATTCCCGGCGCACGGGCGCCGTTCGAGCCGCTGGTGCCAGGCGCGTTCAAGGTGCCGAACACCAACCAGTACCGCGCGCCCGAGCACCTGCGCGACGACGAAGAGGCGTTCGGCCTGTGGGCCGCCGACCGCATCGCCGAGGCGATCGAGTTCGAGGGGCCTGAAACGGTGGCGGCGGTGTTTCTCGAACCGGTGCAGAACTCGGGCGGCTGCTTTCCGCCGCCCAAGGGCTACTTCCAGCGGGTGCGCGAGATCTGCGACGAATACGACGTGCTGCTGGTCAGCGACGAGGTGATCTGCGCGTTCGGACGCATCGGCTCGATGTTCGCCTGCGACGACTTCGGCTACCAGCCCGACATCATCACCTGCGCCAAGGGCATGACGTCGGGGTACAGCCCAATCGGGGCGATGATCGCGTCCGACCGGTTGTTCGAGCCGTTCAAGCACGGCACCACGTTCTTTCCGCACGGCTACACCTTCGGCGGGCACCCGGTGTCGGCGGCGGTGGCGATGGCCAACCTCGACATCTTCGAGCGCGAGGGCTTGAACGACCACGTGCACGCCAACGCGCCGGCTTTCCGGGCGTCGCTCGAAACACTGCTCGACCTGCCGATCGTGGGCGACGTGCGAGGGGCGGGCTACTTCTACGGCATCGAGTTGGTCAAAGACAAGACCACCCGCGAGACGTTCAACGAGGCGGAGTCGGAGCGGTTGCTGCGCGGCTTCTTGAGCAAGGCGTTGTTCGACGCTGGGTTGTACTGCCGCGCGGACGACCGTGGCGACCCGGTGGTGCAACTGTCGCCGCCGCTGACCATAGGCCCGGCGGAGTTCGCCGATATCACCTCGAGGCTGCGGTCGGTGCTGACGCAGGCGCAGGGCATGCTCTGACGTTCGAGACCGTCGTTGGTCGAGCTTGTCGAGACCGGGAAACTGTTCGCTCCCCAAGGCAAGAGTTATGCACAGCTCAGAGTCGGATGATTTAGTTATCCACAAATTGCTCGATCAGCCTTGTGGTGGGCAATCTGAGTAGTAAAATAGAACACATGAACACTAGCGCGGCGGGGGTGACTGCGGCCGACCGGCTGCGGTCGGCGGTCGCTGCACGGGTCGAGGCCGAGGTCGCTGAAGCGGTGGCCATCGCCGACTTCGCCGCCGAGAACGAGTGGCCCGTCGACGCCGAGATCGAGGTGGTGGGGCAGCGTCCGGCCCGCATCGGGGCCGACGGCACCCCGCTACTCAGCGAGTTCATCGCTCTCGAGATCGCCGCCCTGAAGGGCATCTCGGTCGGGTCGGCGACCTGGCTGATTCGCGACATCGTGAACCTGCGCTACCGGCACCCCCGGTTGTGGGCCAGAATGCGCGCCGGCGACCTGCCCGTGTTTCGAGCCTGCCAGCTCGCCACCCACATCGCACGCTTCACGCTGACCGGCGACCAACTCAACCGCCTCGACGACGAGTTGGCCGCACAGGCGGCCCAATTGCCCTGGCGCCGACTGCTGGGTGTGTGCAACGGGCTGCTCGCCGAACTGGTGCCCGACCAGCTCGTCGACCGCGCCCGGGCCGCCCGCGAGCAGCGCTACGTGCGCAAGCTCGAAACCGACGATCCTTCCGTCGCATACCTGTCGGGGCGGGTCGACACCGCCGACGCCATCTACTTCGACGGCATGCTTGATCGCATCGCCGACATTCTCGCCGGCCAGGGCGACACCGACAGCAAAGACGTTCGCCGTGCCAAGTCACTCGGCATTCTCGCCACCCCGGCCCGCGCCACGCTGCTGCTGGCCGAGGCGGCTGAAACCGACCACGTAGCCGCACAGGCGTTGCGGTCGCGTGCGGGGGAGTTGTTCGACGCCGCCGGTCGTCGCAGGCCACCGCGCCAACAAGACACGCTCTTTGCGTTGGGCGTCAGTGCCGAACGTTCAGCCAATTCGGTTCAGGCCGACCCGGCCGTCGACGATCTGCCGCCCGTCGACCCGGTCGATCAGGTGTGGCTCGCCGCACAGGCGGCCATTCCGAAGATTCGCTGGACCAGTCCCAAGTTGTTGCCGAAGTCAACGGTGTACGTGCATGTGGCGGAGTCCACTCTGATGACCGGACGTGGCCCGGTGCGGGTCGAGAACGTCGGCCCGGTGTCGGCCGCCATGCTCGCCCTGCTGGTCGGCAATACGCGCATTCGCGTGACCCCTGTGCTGCGTCCGTTCGAGAACGTCGCGGTCGACGCCTACGAGATTCCGCGGCGCATTCGTGAGCAGGTTCTGCTGCGCGATCGGGTTGAGATCTTTCCGTTCAGCAGTCGCCTGGCCCGCAACCAACAACTCGACCACACCAAGCCCTACCGCAAGGGGGTAGCCGGTCAGACCCGGGCCGCCAACCTGGGCCCGTTGTCGACCAAGGCGCACCGCGGCAAGACGCACGGGCACTGGCGCCTGGATCAACCCCGGGCAGGCGTCTTCTGGTGGAAATCACCCGCAGGCTTCGAGTATCGCGTCGGCCCGCACGGCACCACCCGCATCGATGACGACGGCTTGCTCGGCCGAGCGTTTCGCAACGCCCTCTGGAAGCACGACCATCACCATGGCGATCAGTCTGAAGAGCCCGATCAGAACCAAGCGTCGGACGCCTGAACCGACGTTCGTCCATGCGAGGACGGATCACCGTGTGAATCGGAACCAACGCGTCCGTCCGGCTTACGGCAGAGTCGGATGTGGCGGGTTGTCTGGTGCAGCCTGTGCCCCAACGAGAGCTGGCCTCCACGACTGTCGGACGTAGGTCCTGTGCCTGCAACTGTGTCCGACGCCTGACCCTGTGCTGTCCCGCTGTAAGAAGCCGACCCCTCGGCCGTCACGGTGTGGTCGTCGCGTCGCGCTAGTACGCTGACCCGCCCAGCGGCTCCGTCGACCGCCACGCGGTCGCCGGTGTGGAGCCGGACGGTCGCGTCGCCGCATCCGACCACGGCGGGGATGCCGAGTTCGCGCGCGACGATCGCGGCGTGGCTGAGGGGTGCTCCGAGGTCGGTCACGATCGCGGCGGCACGGGGGAACAGCGGTGTCCAGCCGATGTTCGTCAGCTGGGTCACCAGGATCTCACCGGGCTGGAGCTCGCCGGCTTCGGCGTATCGGTCGAGTCGGCGGACGGTACCTTCTACCCGCCCGGCAGCGCCGGCGTGCCCTACGACGACGGAGTCGTCCGGCGCCGGCGGGGCCGCGGCGCCGCCCCCGGCGACGAAGAGGGCGGGATCCCGGAGGGGGTCGGCAGCCCAGGCGAACGGGTCGAATCGTCCGACGATCACCCCCGGCAGTACCGGCAGTTCGCGGTAGCCGCGGTAAGCGTCGCGGCGGGTCGGGATGTATTGGTATGCCGCGGTGCCGCCGGTCAGCGCGGCCAGGAGTTCCTCCACGGTGAGCATGAACACGTCCCCACCGATCCCCAGCAACTCGCCCGCCCTGAGTGCGAAGCGGCGGGTGACGCCGATGGTCCGGACTCCTTTTGAGCGGACCGCCTCCCGCAGCGCGGCATGCCGGGCAGCACGACACAGTTGGCCGGCCAGCCGTTTGGCTGCGCGCGGGTCGGCGGCCGCGACCCGGGCGAGCGCCGCGTCGTACGCCTCCTGTTGGCGGCGCCTGAGGTCGGCGACAGTAGTCACATCGTCCAATTCGGCCAGCGAACGCCCCAGCCATTCCGGATCCTCGGACGGTCGCGGCCAGGCCAGTTCGGTCTCGTTGACGCCACGGTGGCCGAACCGGGCGAGGTACTCGTCGCGTCCCATCCGCCCCGCTTCGACCTCGCGCAGCCCCACGGCCGGACCGAGGCTCTCCAACCCGTCCACGAGGCCGGAGAGGTTCGACACCAACGCGGCGGCGGTCTCCTCGCCGTACTGCTCCCGCAGCCGCAACTCCAGGGTGGCGGGGTACGTCGACCCGGACGCGACCACCGCCCAGAACGAGTCGATCCCGAACCGCTGCAACTCCTCGCTCCACAGCTTCCGCAGGTCGTATGGGCGAGAGCAGGCGTTGATCCGTCGAGTGAGTTCACCGCAGGCCGCTCGATGGGTCCGCAGGAAGGCGGGCAGCCGCAGCCGCGTCCAGCCCATCCGGGCCAGGGTGCCGAGTAGTGGAATGCCGACCTCGGTCCAGTCCTCGGCGGTCATGGGCAGTAGCGGGATCTGGATTTCGGGTGGGAGGTCTCCCCACCAACCGGCGAGCTTGCGGTAGGCGTCGCGAGGCTCGACCTTGGCGGCCTTGCCCCGCCTGGAAGTGATCTGGACGGTGAGGTTGGCGTACGGCCGGCCGCCGATGTAGCCGGCCATCTCCCGGCCCCGCAGCGCCATCGAGGGACCGCCGTTGGCCTGCTGGTAGCGAGCCAGGGAAATGGTGAGCGGGGTCTGGGCCTCGGGATTCGCCTCGCTGAGGTTCGTCGCCGACCACAGGCAGGCTCCGCTGAGGGTGTCGTTGGGTTGGGCCGTCTGCGCGTCCCACGGGTTCATTGTGGTGATCGGGCGTGCCTGCAGAATCCAGACCTTCCCTTCGGCGACGGCCCATTCGATGTCCTGGGGAACACCACCGAAAGTGCCCTCGATCCGGTGCGCCTCGGCGTGCAGCGTCTTGGCGTACTCGCGGAGCGACCCCGGCCCCGCGTACTCCCCGGTTGGGCGGGAGAGGGTGAACTGCTCCCCGGTCTGCTCACCTGACACCACGGCCTCGCCGAGCCCGGCGACGACAGTGCCGACCATCCTGCCCAGGTCGCCGGTGAGCGGATCGACGGTGAACAGGACGCCCGCGTACTCCGCCTTGACCATCTCCTGGACGATGACCGCCACCTCCCCCGCCTGGATGCCGGTGGCCTGGGCGTAGGCCGCGACCCGGACGCCGTCGGCGGACCCACGCACGCGTCCGATCGCGCCGACGACCTCGTCGGCGGCGACGTCGAGCACCGTCTCGTAGGCACCGGCGAACGACGCGGCGGCGGAATCCTCCGCGGTCGCCGAGGACCGGACGGCCATCCGGGCACCGGGCTCGAGCCGGCCGAGTTCGGCGTCCAGGGCGAGGCGGGCCGCGGCTGTCAGGCCGGTGTCGCTGAAGCCGCGCGGTAGCACGACCAGCCCGACCGGCACCGGCTGGCCGGCCCGGACAAGAGTGGAAAGCGACCGTGCCTTCCCGCCAACGGAGTTCTCGGTCTCGGGCACAGTCCCGAACCTGTACACCGGTCGGCCCGCCGGGGCGTAGCCCAACCGCGATAGCCGGCCGCACAGCGTACGGCCCACGAACCAGCCGACGAACCAGCCGACCATGCCCGCGAGAGGGGCGACCAGGATGCCCCACAGCTGAAAGCCGGCCGACCACACCCCGCAGACCCCGAAGACGACCGACCCGAGGCTCGCGGACAGGGAGACCGGCCGCCTCGCCCGGCGTTCAGTCAGCATCGGTCGGCCCGCCGGCGAAGATCGCACCCACACCTGGGTGTCGCGCGATCACATCGTCGGCACGGGCCAGAGCGAGGCCGTGGAGCAGATCGCCGAAGACCAACAACCTGTCACCCACCTCGATCCCGAAATCACGCCGGGCCTGCGCCGGGATCACGATCTGGCCGCGATCACTGACGGTGATGGCGCCGTAGAACCGCTTGTTCGAGTCATGAGGGGCAAGGTCGGCTTCGAGGGGGCGGCCTTCTGTCGCCGAGACCCTACCCAGCGACAGCGAGAATCAAGCCCTGCGGTCACGCACGGCCACGTAGGTTGCCGCCGCCGCACACACCCCCAGCGCCCACAACGTGGACGCGCCCGTGCTCACCGCCAGCAGCAGTGCCGACAGCAACGCGACGACCGCACCCCGCCGCGACCACGACCCGGGGGGCAACAGCTTGATCGCGGCCGCCGAACCGAGCAGGTACACCAGGGTGAACGAGCCGGTGGTGAGCAGCATGATCGTGGTCAGCTCCAGGTGCAGCACCGCGGTCGCACCGAGCGATACCAGTGCCAACGCACCCACCACCAGCAGGCTTCGGCGCGGCACCTCGCCGGCGCTGCTGCCCCGCGCCAGCCACACCGGCATGGCCCGGTCGCGACCCAGCGCCGAGCCCAGTTTGGCCGCGCCGGCGAAGTAGGCGTTCATCGCGCCCAGGGTGAGCAGCACCGCCACCACGGCGGTCACCGGACGGGCCGCCGGCCCGATTCCGATCGCCAGCAGGTCAGACAGCGGTGCGTCGCTGTCGCCCGCCGCCGCTCCCAGCACCACGATCGTGGTGGCCGCCAGCGCCAGGTAGAGCACCGAGACGGTGACCAGCGCGATCGCGGTGGCGCGGGGCACCCCGCGGGCCGGGTCGCGATACTCGGCGGCCAGCGACGACACGGCCTCCCAGCCCGCGAACGCCCACACCAACACACCCGCGGCCGACACCACGCCGCCCCAACCGTGGGGCAGCAGCGGGCCCACCGCGTCGAACCGGGCGTGCGGCAGGGCGATCACCACGGTGACGACCATCAACGCGGCCAGCACAGCCGCCAGCACGAGTTGCACGCGGCCAGAGAGCCGCAACCCGGCGTAGTTCATGGCACACACCACCACGATCAGCAGCGCCGACGTGACCAGCACCGTCACGCGGCCGCCACCGATCACGTCGGCCACGTACTGGCCCGCCATCATCGAGGCGGCCGGTGCTCCGATCGGCACCGCCGCATAGAAGCACCAGCCGACCATGGCGGCCACCCGCGGGCCGAACGCCCGGCGGGCGTAGGTCGACACGCCCCCCGAGTCGGGGTAGCGGGCGCCAAGTGCGGCGAAGGTGACGGCCAGCGGCACCGACAACAGCACCAGGGCCTGCCAGGCCAGCAGGCTGGCCGGTCCGGCCCGGTCGGCGGCCAGGGCGGGCAGCGTGATCACACCGGTGCCCAGCACGGCGCCGATGGTGAGCGCCGCGCCCTGGCCGATGGTCAGCCCGCCACCCGCGCCACGCTCGGCCGCCTCTGCAGAAGTCACTGCGCAATCCTGTGCCATGCCTCGATCTGGCCGCAGGCTGGATCGGTTGAAAGTGCCAATCAGCCCCATTCTGAGTGATCCAATCCGTATGATGGGGCGATGCAGTTGCGGTTGTCGCCGGGCACCAGAGGCACGCGGACGGGCGCGCTGTATCGGCAACTGCTCGACGCGATCAGAACCGGACGGCTGGTGCCCGGCGAGCGCCTACCGACCAGCCGCGAGCTTGCCGCCGACCTGCGCATCGCCCTCGGCGCCGGTGTTGGCCAGCGCTCGCACGTGAGCCACCGGGTCGCCGTCGATGGCGGTGCTGTTCCACGGCAGGTCACTCGTCAACGTCGAGGTGGCCACGTGCTTGGGTACGGCGTTGATGAAGTCGGCGAACCCGTCGTTCATGCTGGGCCAGAAACCCGACCATTCCTGCCACAGGGTGCGCCCCATCACCGCGTCGGTGACGGTGGCGATCGTGGTGCCGAGCATCTCGCCCTCTTCGGGGCCGACCGCGTCGAACTGCCACTCGTTGGGCGATTCGTCACCCCGTTGACGCTGCTGAACAGGTGGGCGATGACCTTGCGTGCCATGAGAGTGCCTTTCGTTGTGTGACGTGGTGCGTCTCACGCAGCGACAGGCGTAGCCGGAGCGGGTTCGGGCGCGGGCCTGCGCAGCGAGCCGTACAGCCGCCGGGCGAGCACCAGGCACAGCAGGCCCGCCGCAGCCCACGCCGCGATGAACACCGGCAGGGCAGCGTGGTCGCGCAGCATGAACATCGAGAAGTCCAGGGCGGCGTGCGCGGCGATGGCGATGAGCAGGAACTTCACCCCGCGCCGGTAGGCCAGCACGATCAGTAGCGCGAACACCAGGTGCCCGGCCAGGGCGGGCAGGCGGTCGAGACCGGTGCCGACGAACACCCAGGGACTGGCGCCGGCCAGGGCGTCGCGAGTGGCCTGCGGCAGGGCGTCCGGGGCGAACAGGGCAGCCACCGTGCCGGCCGCGTACGACAGGCCGAACAGCACCGACTCGGCGCCCCCGTGGCCGAGGCCGGCTGAGATCGCACCGTCGCCGTCGCGGTGCCGGCGTAGCGACCCGAGCCGAAACGACAGCCAGCGGGCGAGCTCTTCGCACACCCCGTAGGTCAGGGCGGTCAGGGCCAGCAGCAACACCGGCGGCAGGTTCAGCGAGGGGTACACCATCACGGTGAGCGGCACGTTGACCGCCAGGTTCAGCAGGTAGCACCCGGCGGCGATCAGCGGCGCCGTCCACGGCACACGGGTGCGCCGGCACCAGAGGGTGAGCAGCACGATCGGCAGCACGATCATCAACAGCAACTCAACGGCGATGGCCAGCATTTGGGCAGGGTTCAGCAACATGACGACTCCTTGGTGTGCAGGGTGGGTAGGGGTGGGGGTGGGTTATGACGGGCCGGCGGCGTAGTGGGCGGCCGCTTCGGCGAGTGACCGCAGGGCTTCCAGGTGTGCCGCAAAGGCTGCGCGACCCTGCGGGGTGAGAGCGAACCACGTGCGAGGACGGCGCCCCACATGGCCCTTGATGATCTGCAGATAGCCGACGGCTTCGAGTGCGGTGGCCTGCTTCGACAACACCGAGTCAGACACCTCGATGGCGTCGCGCACGAATGCGAACTCGGCCTTGTCGACGCTCACCAGGCTGGCCATGATCGCGAACCGCACGGGGGAGTGGAAGTTCTCGTCGATGCTCATTGCGCAGCCTCTGTGCGGCGCAGCACGACCCAGGCGCCGACCAGGGGCGAAGCCAACATGCCGACGCCTCCTGCCAGCCACCACGGCCAGGGCAGGTCGTTGCTGGCGCCGACCGTGACGGTGATCACCCAAATGACGGTCCAGGCGGCCATCACACCGGCGTGAATGCGTCCGCCGCCACGCACCATGGTCTGCTGACGGCTGCTGTACAGCGAGATGCCGAGCACCAGAACCAGCCAGACACCGGAGAGCACGAGCGCCCAGGTGCGGCCACGCAGCAGACCGAAGCCCAGCGCGATCAACATCGAGGCGATGCCGAAGATGACGTAGTACCTGGCCAGCCAGCGTGCCGAGCGCTGGGTGCGGGCGCCGAGCCGCTGCGCTTGCGCCAGGGCTTCCGTGGGGTCAAGTTGAGCCATGACGCCAACTTAGCAACTACTTTCCACTTTGGAAAGTACTTTCGTGTCACGCGTACGCAAGCACCGAGATGAGTCCGCCGGCGGCGCCGAGTATCAGCAGCACGACCAACAGCACATGTATGCGGCCGTCCGGCAGGGGAACCCCGGCGCGCAGGGCGGCCGTCGCGCGCTGCAGCCGTCCACCGTGCAGAAACGCGAGCAGGCAGGCGCCCACGGCGGTGAGCACCGCGAGCGAATAGCCCGCCAGGGGGTGCGTCTCGATCAACAACCGTGCGCTGACCAGGCCGCACGCCAGGCCGGCCAGATTCACCCGCTGCCACGACAGCGAGGTGCGCTCGGCCTGCAGCCCGCTGTCCCACGGCGCATGTTGGTGCTGGTCGGACGTCATCAGCTCAACAGCGCGAACGCGGCCAGGCCGGCGATGAGCAGCAGAATGACGGTGAGCATCGGCAGCACCGACGGACGGGCCAGGGCGACCCCGAGCCGCATCGACCGTTCATTGCGAGCCCAACGAGTCAGGCCGGTGACCCCGCACAGCACGCCGCAACAGAGCAGCACCACCGCGGCCGCGATGAACCGGGCACCGGTGGCGGGGGCGAAGTGGGCGAGCGCCGAGATGCCCAGCCCGGCGGTGACGAAGGCCAGGCCGGTGCGGATCCAAGCAAGAAAGGTGCGCTCATTGGCGAGGCTGAACCGGGGGTCCGGATCGTCGCCCACGCCGTACACCCACGCCGGCCAACGTCGCTGGCCCGCCTCGTCGCTCATGGCGGCGATCGTAGCGCCCGGCCCTGCTGGAGCTGACCGGCGCACCCCGTAGAATCGCGGGCACGGGGGAAAGGAAACACCAGTGAGCAACAACGGATCATTTCCGGGCAACGGCGGCCCGGGCTTCGGCAATCAACAGGGCCCGCAGGGCGGGTCGTGGCAGAGCGGTGGGCAGCAGTACCCGCCGGCCGGCCAGCAAGCCGGCTGGGGTCAGCAGAATCCCGGCCAGCAGCCGCCACCGGCCTGGAGCGGTGCACCTGGTCAGCCGACGCCATACGGCCAGCAGCAGTACCCGACTCAGCCGCACTACGCCGCGCAACCCCAATATGGCCAGGGCGGTCCGCAGCAGCCGTGGGGTTACCCGCCGGCGCAGGGCCAGAATCAGTCCCCCAAGAAGTCGAACAAGGCGGTGCTCGGCGTGGTGGGCGGCGTGGTGGGCGTGGCCCTGATCGGCGGCACCGTGTACGCGCTCGGCCGGCCGAACCCCGCACCCGCTCCGACGGTGTCGACCAGCGGACTGTCGACCCCCACCGTGGCCACCGCCAAGGCGTCCGACGTGGTCAGCGCCTACCTGCGGGCGCTCGGCAGCGGCGATTCGGCCACGGCGTTGAGCCTGGCTGCGACCGCGCCCACCGACACCACGTTGCTCACCGACGCCGTGCTCGCCAAGACCACCGCCGGCAAGCTCACCGACATCTCGGTGCCCGACGTGGCCGGCCAGGCCACCAGCGTGACGGCTACCTACAGCCTGAACGGCAAACCGGTCACGGCCACCTTCGCGGTCACCAACGTGGGCGGCCAGTACCGCATGGCGCAGGTGGCGGCCGAGGTCGAACTGGCAGCGATGGCCGACGTGCCGCTGAAGCTGGCGGGCGTGCGTCCCACCGGTGACGTGGTGTCGGTGTTTCCGGGCGTGTACCCGGTGACGCCGGTGAACAAGTACTACTCGATCGGCACCGTCAGCATGGCGGTGAGCGACACCGAAGACGTCACCCCCGACTCGCGAACGGTCGGCCTGAGTTCGGCCGGCAAGAGCGCCATCGTCAAGGCGGCGAACGCCAAATGGAAGGCGTGTCTGAAGTCGCACTCGCTCAGGCCGTCGGGCTGCGGCTTCGGGGTTCGCAGCCGATCGGGCGTGAAACTGATCACCAGTTCGATCAAGTGGACCAAGAAGAGCGGCGCCAAGTGGAGCAGCGCGAAGTTCAAGCTGGTGGCGCCTGGTCTGGCTGAGGCCAAGTCGGCCGCCACCGTGCACTTCTACGCCCGCGACGCCCGGGTGTCGGGCCGCTACTGGTTCAAGGACGTGAAGCTTCAGGGCGTGTCGGCCCTGATCGGGTCGTCGAAGGTGTCGGTCACGTTCTACTGATCAGTCGCTGAGGCCCTCGTCGTGCAACTGGTCGACGTAGCACCAGCGCCAGTGCTCGCCGGGCTCGATCGAGCGCATCACCGGGTGACCGGTCGTTCTGAAGTGCTGGGTGGCGTGCTTGCCCACCGACGAATCGCAGCACGCGATGTGCCCGCAATCCAGGCACATGCGTAACTCGACCGGTTCGAGCCCCAGCCGCACGCAGTCCTCGCACTCGCCGTGCGCCTCGAAGTCGACCTCGGCCGGCACCTGGCCCAGGTGGACGCAGGGCGCGTCGCCGTCGGGTCGGGCTGGGGCTTCGCGCACCTCTCGCTCGCGGTTCTCGCGGTTCTCGAGGGTCGCCTCTTCGACGTCGAGCTCACTGAGCAGCGAACTGAGCACTTCGTGATCGGCGAAGCCGCGGTCGCGAATCTCGAGCAGCTTCTCGCGCTCGCCGGCGATGCCGGCCAGCCGCAGCCGCCGGTACGCCCTGCCGCGGGTCTCGTTGCGGTCGTCCTGCCCCAGCCGCTCCCACGCCAGGTCGATGCGCTGTTTGGCGGTGGCCTTCAGGCGCTTGACCAGCTCTTGGTCACCGGGTTCGGCGGCGTTCTTCAACGCGTCCATGCCCGCGTTGATCGAGCGCTGGGTGACCATCGCCTCTTGCAGGGCGTCCTCGCGCGGGTCGGGGCCGCGCACGCCCAACCGCCGGGTCAGCCACGGCAGGGTGAGCCCGTGAATCAGCAGGGTGCCGGCCACCGTCACCAGGGCGATCAGCAGCAGCACGGGGCGCAGCGGGGTCTCGGCGGGCAGCGTCAGGGCAGCGGCCAGGGTGACGACGCCGCGCATGCCGGCCCACGAAATGATCAGCCCTTCCTGCCACGACAAGGGGTGAAGTCGAGGGCTGAGAAACGGCCGCACCACCATCACGTACACGATGCGCAGCCCGATCACGCTCACCAGTACCGCCAGCGACGCCAGCACGATGGTCAGGTTCGACACCGGGTACTCCGACGCTGCCGCGAGCACCTCGTGGGTGTGTAGGCCGATCAGCAGAAAGACCGTGTTCTCGAGTACGTACTGAATGGTCGTCCAGTTCAACCAGGTCGATACCCGGGCCGTCGCCGAATGCATGGTGGGGGTGACGTGGCCCACCATCAAGCCGGCCACCACCACCGCCAGAACGCCCGAGGCGTGAAAGGTCTCGGCCAGGGCGTAGGCGGCGAACGGAATCAGAAACGTCAGCGTGGTGCTCATCACCGGCTCGGTGATCACCCGGAACAGCCAGATCGACAGTTTGGCCACCACGAAACCGGCCAACGGCCCGACGATCACGGCCAACAGGAAGTCTTGCCCGACCTCCCAGAACGTCACCGCGGCACCCAGGGCGGCCACGGCGGTGCGCAACGACACCAGCGCGGTGGCGTCGTTGAGCAGCGACTCGCCTTCGAGAATCGTCACCACGCGTCGCGGCAACCCCGCGCTGCGCGCCACGGCGACGGCGGCAACGGCGTCGGGCGGCGCCACGATGGCCCCCACGGCGAACGCGGCGGCGAACGGCACCGGCAGCAGCCCCATGATCACCAGCGCCACACCGACGGCGCAGAACAGCACGAACCCGATCGACAACCACCCGATCGCCTTGAGGTTCGCCCTGAAGTCGACCAGCGAGGTGTTCACGGCCGCCGCGTACAGCAGCGGTGGCAGAAAGCCGAACAGCGCCATCTCGGCGGTCAGTTCGGGCAGCGGAAACCACGGCTCGTACGACACCACCGCGCCGACCAGAAGCAGCAGCAGGGGCGCCGGAATGGGCAGCCGGCGACACAGCGCCGTGACCAGCAGCACGGTGCTGACGCAGCCCACCACGAGCAGCAGAACTTCCATCAAGACCTCCCGAGGGCCGAAGTGGCCCTCATTTCACCACGGCGCTGCCATTAGGCTGGCCCCTGCTCGTTCGTCAAGAGAGGTCCCCAACGACGTGATCACCCGTCTGTCCACGCTGTTCGTCCGCACCCTGCGTGAGGATCCGGCCGACGCCGAGGTGGCCAGCCACCGCTGGCTGGTTCGCGCCGGCTACATTCGGCGCGCAGCCCCGGGCATCTACAGCTGGCTGCCGCTGGGCCTGAAGGTGCTCGCCAAGGTCGAGCGCATCGTCCGCGAAGAGATGGACGCCATCGGCGCCCAAGAGGTCCGCTTTCCCGCGCTGCTGCCGCGTGAGCCCTACGAAGCGACGAACCGCTGGACCGAGTACGGGCAGAACCTGTTTCGGCTGCAAGACCGCCGCGGCAACGACTTTCTGCTCGGGCCCACCCACGAAGAGATGTTCACCCTGCTGGTGAAAGACCTCTACAGCTCGTACAAAGACCTGCCGCTGAGCCTGTACCAGATTCAGACCAAGTACCGCGACGAGGCCCGGCCCCGGGCCGGCATTCTGCGCGGCCGCGAGTTCGTGATGAAAGACAGCTACAGCTTCGACGTCGACGACGCGGGCCTGGACGCCTCGTACCAGCGGCATCGTGAGGCCTACATCGCGATCATGAACCGGCTCGGGCTCGAGTTCGTGATCGTCAAGGCCACCTCAGGTGCGATGGGCGGGTCGGCGTCCGAGGAGTTCCTGGCGATCGCCGATTCGGGCGAAGACACCTTCGTGCGCTCGCCCGGCGGCTACGCGGCCAACGTCGAAGCGGTCACGGTGCCGGCGCCCGAGCCGCTCGACTTCGCCGACGCCCCCGCCGCGCGGCGCGTTCCGACCCCCGACACACCCACCATCGCCACCCTGGTCGACCGGGTGAACGCCGAGTACCCGCGCGATGACCGGCCCTGGACGGGCGCCGACACGCTGAAGAACGTGGTCTTTCACTTGGTGTACCCGGGGGGCAAGCGGACGATCCTGGCGATCGGCCTGCCCGGCGACCGCGAGGTCGATATGAAACGCCTCGAAGCGGCGGTCGAGCCGGCCGAGGTGCTGCCGTTCCTCGACGACGACTTCGCCGCCAACCCCGCTCTCAAGAAGGGCTACATCGGGCCCGAGGCGCTAGGGGAGAAGTCGGTCAGCGGGGTGCGCTATCTGGTCGACCCCCGGGTGGTCACCGGCACCCGCTGGGTGACCGGCGCCAACTCCTACGACACGCACGTGATCGACCTGGTCGCCGGCCGCGACTTCAGCCCCGACGGCGTGATCGACGTGGCCGAGGTGCGCGAGGGCGACCCGTCGCCCGACGGCTCGGGCCCCCTGTCGCTGGCCCGCGGCATCGAGATGGGCCACATCTTTCAGCTCGGCCGCAAGTACGCCGAAGCGCTCGGCCTGAAGGTGCTCAACGAGCAGGGCAAGCTGGTCACGGTCACCATGGGCTCCTACGGCGTCGGAGTCTCGCGGGCCGTTGCCGCAGTGGCCGAGACGCACGCCGACGAGCGCGGGCTGGTGTGGCCGCGCGAACTGGCGCCGTTCGACGTGCAGATTCTGGCCACCGGCAAGGACTCCGCGGTGGTCGAGTTCGCCGAGAAGCTGGCCATGGAGTTGTCGGCGGCCGGCATCGACGTGCTGCTCGACGACCGTAAGGCGAGCCCAGGGGTGAAGTTCACCGACGCCGAGATTCTGGGCGTCCCGACGGCCGTGGTGGTCGGACGGGGCCTGGCCGACGGCCTGATCGAGGTGCGCGACCGCGCCAGCGGCGAGCGGTCCGAGTTGTCGGTGCACGGAGCGACCGAGGCGCTGGTCGCGCTGCTGCTGTCCTGATGACCGCGGGCCTGGAGCTGCCCCTGCTCACCCTGGCATTGCTGGTGCTGGCGTCCTTTCTGGCGGGTTGGATCGACGCGGTGGTGGGCGGGGGCGGCTTGATTCAGTTGCCCGCACTGCTGATCGGGCTGCCGCCCGACACCCCGGTGGCCACCATTGCGGGCACGAACAAGCTGCCGTCGTTCATGGGCACGCTGACCGCGAGCCTCACCTACCTGCGCACCATCAAGGTCGACTGGGGGCTGGCGTGGCCGCTGCTGGTCGCCGCGGCGATCGGGTCGTGGACGGGGGCGCAGCTCACCCACTTTCTGCCCCGGCAGCACTTCACGCCGCTGGTGCTGTTCGCCGTGGTGAGCGTGGGTTGGTACACGTGGCGGCGGCCGAATCTCGGGTTGCACGCCGCGGTGAAGCACACCGGCAACGACGCGCGACTGCGCATGGCGGCCATCGGCCTGGTGGTGGGGTTGTGGGACGGCTTCATCGGGCCCGGCACCGGAACCTTCTTCGTGCTCGCCCTGGTGAGCGTGATCGGGCACGACTTTCTGGCCTCGACCGCACTGGCGAAACTGGCGAACCTCACCACCAACGCGTCCGCGATCGTGGCGTTCGCGATCACCGGCAACATTCTGTGGGGCCTCGGCCTGGCGATGGGGGTGGCGAACCTGACCGGCGGCTACCTCGGCGCCCGCACCGCCCTGACCCGCGGCAACGCGTTCATTCGCAAGGTCTGTCTGCTGGTGGTCGGGGCCCTGGCGATCAAGCTGGCCTGGGACACCTTCTTCACCTACTGGGGCTGAACGCCAGATTCACGCCGGCCAGCCCGGCCAGCGCAGCGCGTTGCCGCCGAAACGAACCAGGGCGGTGTTGGCGCCCGCGAGGGCGCCCACACCCACGCTGCGTTCCGACTTGACGGCAGTGCCCGCCACCCACCCACCGAAGATCGGCAGGGCCGCGGTTTCGGTCTGAACGGCGAGGGCGAACGCCCCCGCTCGGTTGCGTGCCGGACGCAGGTCGTAGCCGATCGGCGGCGGGCCGGCACTCGCTTCGGAGCCGACGGCCAGCACGTTCTCGCGCAGCGTTCGCCACGCGCGCAACCGCTGCTGCAGCAGGTGCTGATCGTCGGCGGTCAGCGACGGTGCCGCGATCGCCAGCTCGTAGCTGTAGGCGGCCTGAAGGCACATCGCCAGCACCTTCTCGCGGGTCGTCGCGGTCAGGTCGGGGGTGAGCCCGGTGTCGTCGTCGCCCCGCTTGGCGAACCCGACCGACAGCCGTGTCGCCATGGTGCTGCTGAACGCGGCCAGCGACGCCCACAGCAGCGCCGCCTCGCCCTCGGCGGGCAACGCCCTGGCCCGGTGCTCGGCGGCCAGGGTGGCCAACAGCGCAGTGAGGGCGGCGTAGGTCGCCTTCGCCGTCGCGGTGGTCACCTTCTTGGCGGACGGCAGCGGCGTGGTCACCTGTTGCCGGCGGGCCGGGTCGCTCGACAGCAGCACCCGCGCGTGGGCGTCCACCGCCTTGGCGAACCAGCGCAACGAGGCCACCTGACGGGCCGATAGCGTCCACGCCTCGGCGTGATCGATCAGGTGGTCGGCCAGCGCCCTGGCGCGCGCCAGTTGCCCGGGCAGGTCGGGTGCCGCGGCCACCGGCAGCGGCGAGGGCGGGTTCCACGGCAGCGTGACGTTCACCACGCCGCAGCCGGCCATGCCGGTCAGCCCGAGCGCGCCGCCGATCAGCAATGCACGCCGTCCGATCACGGCCCCGACGCTACCGGTTAAACTCGACCCGACAACTGCACCGCACAATCGCATCGAGACAATTGCATCGAGGAGGACGTTCCGTGGAACCGGCAACCGTCACGTCACTGGTGGCCCCCGTGGTCGCCTCCTGTGGTCTCGAAGTCGATCGGGTCGACGTTCTGCCCGCCGGCAAGCGCCGCGTGGTGCGCATCTTTCTCGACGGCGACGGCCCCGAGGGCCGCGGCCCGTCCTTGGACGAGATCGCCGACGCCACCCGGGCCATCTCGAAGGTGCTCGACGACGCGCCCGCCATGGGCAGCCAACCGTGGACGCTCGAGGTCAGCTCGCGGGGCGTCAGCCGTCCGCTCACCGAAGAGAAGCACTTTCGGCGCAACGTCGGACGGCTGGTGGCCCTGACCACCGAGTCGGAGCGACTGACCGGCCGCATCGTGGCCGTCGCCGACGGGCGACTCACCCTCGATGTCGAGGGTGAGCAGCGCACGGTGCCGCTGCAGCAGATCGACAAGGCCCAGGTGAAGCTCGAGCTCAACCGCAGCCTCGACGACGAACAGGAGTGATCATGGACATCGACATGGAGGCGCTGCGCGCCCTCGAACGCGATCGCGAGATTCCGATGACGGTGCTGGTCGAGGCGCTCGAAGACGCCATGCTCAACGCCTATGAGAAGACCGACCACCACGTGGCCGGGTCGCGGGTGCAGCTCGACCGCAAAACGGGCCGGGTCACCGTGTTCGCTCCCGAACTCGACGACGAGGGGCAGAAGATCGGCGAGTACGACAACACTCCCGACAACTTCGGACGGGTCGCCGCCGCCACCGCCCGCCAGGTGATTTACCAGCGCATCCGGCAGGCCGAAGACGATCAGAAGTACGGTCACTTCTCGGCCGTCGAGGGTGACATTCTGCTCGGCGTCGTGCAACAGGACCGCGACTCGCGCACCGTGCGGGTCGACCTGGGCAGCATCGAGGCGATCATGCCGCAGGCCGAACAGGTGGCCGGTGAGGTCTACTCGCACGGCAAGCGGCTGCGGGTCTACGTGGTGAGCGTGCGGCGTGAACTGCGCGGCCCGCAGGTGGTGGTGTCGCGCACCCACCCCAACCTGGTGCAGAAACTGTTCAGGCTCGAGGTGCCCGAGATCGAACAGGGCATCGTCGAGATCAAGGCGATCGCTCGCGAGGCCGGTCACCGCACCAAGATCGCCGTGCAGTCGCACAACCCCGACGTATCGGCCAAGGGCGCCTGCATCGGCCCCATGGGGCAGCGGGTGCGCGCGGTGATGCACGAACTGAACGAAGAGAAGATCGACATCGTCGACTGGTCGGCCGACCCCACGGTGTTCGTCAAAGAGGCGCTGTCGCCGGCGAAGGTCAGCCAGGTGATCGTCACCGACGAGGCGGCTCGGTCGTGCCGGGCGATCGTGCCCGACTATCAGCTCTCGTTGGCGATCGGACGCGAGGGTCAGAACGCTCGGCTGGCCGCTCGGCTGACCGGCTGGCGCATCGACATCAGGCCCGACACCCAGGCGTAGCGTCACGCACCCGGCGGTCGCGGTAGGAGCGAGTGCCGGGTGCGTAGATAGGTCCCGTCGGAGGGGATCAGCGGCTCAACCGTCCAGGGGGATCGGCTGCAGCTCGGCCGGCGGGGGGTCTGTGGGTCAGGCGGACGGGCTCGCGGTCGGCTGGGCGCTGGACGAGCGGCTCGCCCGCTGCTCGGCGCGCACCTCTTCGATGGCCTTGGTGACCGTGGCCTCGTCGATGCCGAGCTTCTCGGCGATCGCTTTGGCCAGCTTCTCTTCCATACCCGAGCGATCGAAACCGCCGCCGGAGGGTCGCGCGCCAGGGCTGGCCTGCGTGCCGTCGCTGGGCGCGTCACCCGGCTGACCGCCGTCGGTCGGCTGACCGCTGGGCCGGTTGGCCTGCATCACCGACTGGATGGCCTCGGTCACCTTGGCCTCATCGACGCCGAGCTTCTTGGCCAGCGCGGGGGCGAGGTTGCTCATGCCCATGCCGCCAGCGCCACCGCCGCCGGGGCCGCCGCGGCCCGAGCCCTGACCGCCTCCTTGAGAGGCTTGTGCGGCCGGCTGCGCCTGCGACTCGCTGGTGCTGCTGCCCAGGGCGTACGAGACGCCGAACACCGCCCCCGCCCCGATCACGGCCGCGCCGATGGCCAGCCCGGTCTTCTGCTTGCTTTCCATGAGAACAGTGAGCCGGGCTCGGCTGGCAGGGCGCTGATCCGCGCCTGGGACTCTGCTGTGAGTCGCCCGGTGATCAGGCGCCGTTGCGCACTGCCCCCTGAATGGCCGTCCAGGCGGCCGCGACGGCGGGCCTGGTGCGCAACTGCCGCAGGGTCACCAGGTAGAAGGTGTTGATGGGGGAGTCCTCGGGCTCAACCAGCACCACCAACTCGCCCGCGGCAAGCTCGGAGGCGCACAGGTAGCGGGGCAGGGCGCTGATTCCGGCGCCCTCGATCACCAGCCGTCGTACTGTTCGCAGGTCGGGCACAGTGACTCTCGACGCCGCCGGCGGCGGCGCGCCGAGCACGTGGCGCCTCCATAGTCTGATGATCGACTGCTGCCCGTCGTAGCTCACCAGCGGCAGAGCGCCCAGAGTTGCTGCGGGGCGGTCACGCAAGGCACGCGGAGCCAGGCCGGCCGCCAGGCGGGGTGCGGCCACCAGCACGAACTCCTCGTCGAGCAGCGGCTGCCACACAGTCCGCTTGGGCGGCTTGGCGGTGCTCACCACCAGGTCGAGGGTGCCGGCGGTCAGGCCTTGCTGCAGGTCGGCGGCAAGGCCCAGCGTGACGTGCGTGGTCAGCCCGCCCGCCGCCAGGCCGGCCAGCGCAGAGGGCAGCACGTACTCGGTGAACTCGGCCGGTGCCCCGAGGCGCAGCGTTGCGCCCGCCAGGCCCGACTGGCCGCCCAGCGATTCGGCCACCGACTCCAGTTCTGCCAGGGGCAGGTGCAGTCGCGCGGCGAGTTCGTCGGCGGCCGGTGTCGCGCGGCAGCCGCGTGCGTCTCCTTCGAACAGCCGGGTTGCGGTGTGGCCCTCCAGCGAGCGCAAACGCGCCGTCACGGTGGGTTGCGACACGCCTAAGAGCTTTGCCGCGCCGGTCAGCGTGCCGGTGCGGTGAATGGCGGCGAAGGTGCGCAGCAACTCGAGATCCACCGGGTCGGAGACGGCAGCAACCTATCAGAATTCCGATAATGACTATGCCGTCACTGGCGTAGCGCCGATGGCTCGTGAGGCCCGACAGTGAGTGACGCACTCATCACCTTTCAGATCGGAGCCACGATGAATGATCGACCGTCTCGCGTCTTGGTCGTGACGACCAGCCATGACGACCTGGGCGGCCGCCGCCGCACGGGCGCCTACGCGCCCGAGGTGGCGATTCCCTGGGTCGCCTTCACCGAGGCCGGCCTGGCGGTCGACCTCGCCTCGGTGGCGGGCGGGCGACCACCCTTCGACGGCCTCGACACCGCCGACCCCGACCAGCAGGCCTTCTTCGCCGGTGCCGACCTCGACGCCGCGCCGGCCCTGGCCGAGGTCGACCTCGCCCGCTACGGGGCCGTCTTCTTCGCCGGCGGACACGGCATCATTCGGGACTTCACGAGCCCGGTCGTCGGTGCCGCTGCCTCGGCGGTGTGGGCCGCCGGCGGTCTGGTGGCCTCGGTCTGCCACGGCCCGGCGGCGCTGGTGGGTGCCGTCGATACCTCCGGGCAGCCGCTGGTGCGGGGCCGCGCCGTGACCGGCTTCAGCAACGCTGAAGAGCGCGCGGCCCGAGTCGACGACGTGGTGCCGGTTCTGCTGGCCGACCGGCTGGCCGAACTGGGTGCCGACTACCGCGAAGCCCCGGCCTTCACCGAGCACGTGGTGGTGGACGGCCGGTTGATCACGGGCCAGAACCCCGCAATCGACCGAACGTGTCGCGGTTGAGGTGTTGGCGCGACTGAGCCACGCGGGCTCGTGATCGGTACGTGGCGAACCTTGCCGGGCGGCGGCTCCGCATTGGTGGCCCGCCCAGAGGGCGATAGCTCTGACCGTCGCAACCCTGGCGGCGTGTTGGTGATCGGCGAGTTGTACGGCATGACCGACCTGGTGCACGAGGCCATGAGCACGCTCACCGAGGCGGGCCATGCGGTGGCCGCCGTCGATCTCTTCACGGGCACCGAGCGCGGCTTGCAACTGCCCTACGACGACGCCGGTCGAGCGCGCGGTTTCGCACTGCTGCGCGACCTGCAGGCGGAATCCCTCGTGGAGCAGATCCGCCAGACCCGCGACCTACTCGAACCAGGCCCGGTCGGCATCGTCGGTTTCAGCGTCGGGGGATTTATGGCCCTGGTCGCCGCCACGCACCTGACCTTCGAGGTGGTCGTGGCCGTCTACCCCGGGTGGACGGTGCACGGGGGCGGTCCGATCGCGACGCCCGCGCCGTTGCAGCGTGCGGCAGACCTGGGCGCGACTAGCGTGCTGGTGCTGGCAGGTTCGGACGACGCCCTCGTAGGCCCCGATCTCGACGACATCGACGCGCTGCTCGGCGCCGCCGGCGTTCAGCACGAACTGCTGGTGCTGCCCGGCGTCGGTCACGGCTTCGCCTGCGCAGGGCGCCGGGCAACGTATTCGGACGCCGCAACCTCGGCCACCTGGCGAGCGATTCTCGACGCGCTGGCTGCGTGAGCCAGGGGGGTTAAGCTGAACCGGGGCCGAGTGACCAGCCGACTCCCCGCCGTCCGGCGTTTCGTGACCCGGCCGTGCTCGAACTGATGGGGCAGGGGTCCGACCCCATCGCCCGGTTGCATGCCGCCCACGAGACGGCGCGGGTGCTGGTGCAGACCGGCCGCGCCGGCGACGACCCGGCGACGGCCGAACGCACGACTGGATCGCCTCAGTAACCTTTGTCGCGGCGACGCCGAACTTCTTGGCCAGACGGGCGAGGTTGTTCATGCCCATGCCGCCACAGCGCCGCCTTGGCTTTGGCTGTGGCTTATGAGGTCTGGCCGGTTGCGCTCGTGATCGAATCACGCTGCTGCAGACGGCTTACGAGACGCCGAACACCGCCCCGGCCCCGATCGCTGCGGCGCCGATCGCCAGCCCGGTCCTCTGCTTGCTGTCCATGAGAACAGTGAGCCCGGCTGGCAAGGGCGCTGATGTCTGCCTGTGCGCTGTGTGTGACAGCGGAGGCGGTTTGCTGGCGGGTGGGGTCACTCGGCTGGTCAGCCCTATGCAACTTCCTCCAAGACCAGCGCGAAGCGCACACCGTCGGGTGCCGCAACAACCAGCTCTGCCGGGCCGCCTTGGCCGATTGGTTCACTCTGGCCGCTGTAGAGCTTTGACTGATCGCACCCGTCTGTCCAGACGCGCAGCAGGGTCTTGCCGCCTCGGCGAAGAGTTACGGATGGGCCGGCCATCTCACCTGAGCATACGAACACCGCTATGACCGCACCTGTGATCTGCTCAAGTTGCACCTGAATGGTCATCACGCCGCCGCTTTGGGTCGCCGCGAGAAGTCGTCCGAAAGACGGCTGGTGCTGCCCGGCCCGCAGAGACCGATCGAGTTCCAAGCCGCTATTGATCTGGGTGGGGCCTGGCGAGGCGGTGGGCATATCAGGCGTCGACAAAGGTGTGGCGATGCACCCGGTGAGTGCGATCGCCACGCCAATGCTGAGACTAAGCACGCCTGCGCGCCCCACTAACGTCATGCCGGAGGTCAACTGTGCTTGTAATATGCGGGAGCACCCTTGACTGCAGCCTTCGCGGTGCCCTTTCCCTCAACTACCTTGGTGCAGGGGGCCTTGTAGTGAAACTTGGTCCAACTAAATGAGTACCCGTTCAGCGTGCCCACCTCCAACCAGCCGACCTTCTGAGTGACCTTCCATGACCCGCCATGGTTGCTGGTGGTCGTGACTGAGCCGCCCACGGTGACGGCAAGGCTCGCGCTCGCCTTCGCGAACAACACCCCCGCCTCTACCTCCGCAGTGCCCGTGATGGATCCGCTGATCGTGTGCGATATTCCACTCTCGATCTTGAGCGTCACATTCCGATCGCCGTAGATGCGTGACCCCCTCGAAGCAATGTAGATCTTCTTCTTATTGGAGAAGCTGTACTCGCTGGCAGTGCGCGTGTGGCTCGGGGTGATTCGTTGGCCAGCAGACGTTGGATCCAACGGTGAACCTTGACAAATCACACTTTTAGGGGCGGCTTCTTGGGCGGATGCAACTGCTGCCGAAGTGGAAGTGCAGACCATAACACAGGCAATTGCACCGAAAGTGGCAAGTGCCTTTCGTTCTTGCTTCATTAGGCTAGGGCCTATCTTTAGGGGTAGGTGTCAGGAGCCTACTGATAGAGCCCACATGGCGCAAGGCGGCGAAAATAGTAGTTCCTGCCAAAGCCTCTGAGTTTGCCAGCGCATCACTGAACCTCCCGGGCATGTCCGGAGTTGGTTTGGCTCCCTTACCTTGCGGCTGAAGGTTGTTGTTGAGCGCAGTGGACTTGTTCCAGGACGGCGGGGGCATGTCGCCGCAGTACTGGTTGAGCCGCTGGTTGTTGTACCAGCCGATCGATTCGGCGGTGGCGATCTCGACGGTGTCGAGGTTGCGCCAGGGTCCCTGGCGGCGGATCACTTCGATCTTGTCTAGCCCTCGATGCTATCGGCCAGGGCGTTGTCGAAGCTGGAGCCGACCCCGCCGACCGACGGCGTGATGCCCGCCTGGGCGAGTCGTTCTGAGTAACTACCGACAGGTATTGGACGCCTCGGTCGTTGTGCGCGACCAGCTGCTCGAACTGGTCGTGGCCCTCGGTTTGCCGGTCCAGATGGCTTGCTTGATGGCGTCCAGGACCAGCTCGGTGGTCATGCTGGTGGCGGTGCGCCAGCCGAGGATGCGGCGGGCGTAGGCGTCGATCACGAACGCGACGAAATACCCACCCTGCCCAGGTGGGGACGTAGGTGAAGTCGGCCACCCTTAGCCGGTTCGGCGCCAGCGGCTCGAACTTGCGCTGCACCCGGTCATCCGGTTTGGGACCGGCGCGGGCGATGGTGGTGCGTTTGACCTTGCCGCGCACCACTCCGACCAGCCCAGCGGCTGTCATCAGCCGCTCGACGTTGTAGCGGGCGACCGGTATGCCTTCGCGGTTCAACACCAGCCACACCTGCCGCGGGCCATCCCCGAAGTTCTCGGTATGCACTCGGCGATTGTGCTCCAACAGCTTTGCGACTGTGGTGATGGTGCTGTACCGCTCCGTGTTCGACGTGCCTTGGGCGCGAGTGCGTCACAATTGCGACGGAGCGTGCCGTCGAGACGTAAGCTGTTTGGCGATGGCTACAGACAATCGTCCGCCAAGGCGTCCGGCGTTTCGTGACCCGGCCGTGCTCGAACTGATGGGGCAGGCGTCTGACCCCATCGCCCGGTTGCATGCCGCCCACGAGACGGCGCGGGTGCTGGTGCAGACCGGCCGCGCCGGCGACGACCCGGCGACGGCCGAACGGATGCTCGCCTTGGTCGACGAGATCGGGTTGTCGACGCTGGCCGACCTGTGGGCTTCGCGTCCACCCCGCAGCCTTCCCGGCGCGCTATGGCGGCTCTACTTCATTCGCGAATGGATGCGTACCGATGCGGCGGGCGTGGGCCGGGTGTACGCGGCCGGGGTGCGGTTCACCGAACCCAATCACGTGGTGGCCGGCATCGACCCGCCGCGGCCCGAAGACGTGCGCCGAATCGCCGACGACATTTTGCGCGGGGCGTTCACCGGCGACTTCGCGGTGGCCCTCGAACGCGCAGCGGCCTTTTGTGCGGTGACCTCGGCCGGCAGTGCCGAACTCGACGGCCGCGACCACCTGTTGCGGGCGCAGCGGCTGCAGCAGATGTCGGCAGATCTTTCGGCCTGTGCCGGGCTCTGGCGCGCCGATTCTTTGCGTTGAGCTTGGGTCTTGCGGTCGCGGGGCCTATATTCGGTCAACGGCGCCGGACTGCGGTAGCCCCGGGCTCCAACACTTGCCGCTTCGAGCGGCCCCGCGCCGAGAGGCGCTCCCAGTCCGGCGCCACTCACCCCTCCCGAACAAGGCTGATTCACCGGCCCGAACACGACTGAACCCGGCCGTCCAGGGGGGACGGCCGGGTCGGAAAGAGGAATCAGTCGGTCGTGCTGCCAGTTGTGACCTCCGTTCTGCACCGGTGCGCGTTGTCTTGCTTGCCTGACCACTACGAAACCGTCCGAGGCTGGGTGCGCACTACGCGCACCCTGTCTGGTCGCTGTGAGTGGGTCTCGACGAGGCTCGACCGGCGAGCCGCATTAGGCTGGGCGGCGTCATGACCACTCCTGTTCGCATGTGCGCCGGCTGCCGCGGCCGGGCCGACAAGCCCACCCTGGTGCGCCTGGTGTGGGACGGCGGGTCGGCCGTCACCATCGACGAGCAGCAGTTGCTGCCCGGCCGGGGCGTCTACGTGCACCCGGCCTGCGTCGAGCGGGCGCTGAAGACGCGCGCGCTGGCGCGTGGGCTGCGTCGTCAGCTCGACGCTGCCGCCGTGCGGAATGTCTTGGCGTCGTTGTCGGTTGGGTGATTCGAGGGCGACGGCGATAGAGTTATCCGTGCGCCTCCGCCGACCAGGGCGGATCCCAACCAGAAAGTGGGCTAACGCTCATGACCACTCGATGAGTACCTCGAAATGAGCATCAACAACTAACTGGTCCGCGCGCCCGCGGACCGCCGAAGGAGACTAGTGGCAGTCCGCGTCTACGAGCTCGCAAAAGAGCTCGGACTCGAAAGCAAAGAGCTGTTGTCGACCCTCAAGGGTATGGGGGAATTCGTCCGCTCCGCCTCATCTACGATCGAGGCACCCGTGGTGCGCAAGGTGAAAGAGAAGCTGGCCACCGAGTCGGCTCCCGCCGCACCGGCAGCCGCACCAGCAAAGGCCGCACCCGCTCGTACTGCGCCGTCTGGCGCACGTCCGGCAGCCCCAGCGGCCAAGCCGAGCACGCCCGCCCCGGCCGCGTCGGCACCGGCGCAGCCCCAGCCCGCCGCGCCCACACAGTCCGCCGCGCCCGCGCAGTCCGCTGCCCCAGCGCAGTCCGCTGCGCCCGCGCGCCCCGCTGCGCAGGCTCCGGCCGCCGCGCCGAGGGCGACGCCCCAGGCCCCGAGCGCGACACCGCGCCCGAGCGCCACGCCGCAGCCGCGGCCCAGTGCGCCGCAGCAGTCCCGGCCGTCCACGGGTGGTACTCCGACCCCGCGGCCGATGCCGCGTCCCGGTGGTACGGGTGGTGTGCCCGGCGCCGGCAACGCGGCCCGCCGCACCGGCACGCCGCGTCCGGGTAACAACCCGTTCGCCTCCAGCCAGGGCATGGGCGTGCGTCGCCCCCGTCCTGAAGGAGCAGGCACCGGCACGGCGCCGGGCGGGCGTCCTGACGCCCGCACCGGAGCGCCCCGTCCGGGCGGCTCGGCTCGTCCCGGCGTGCCCGGCATGCCTCGTCCGAACCCCGCGATGATGCCCCGCCAGGCCAACCCCGGTCTGGGCGGCGGGCAGACCCGCACCGGTGGTGGCGGACGTCCCGGCTTCGGCGGCGGCCAGGGTCGTCCCGGCGGCGCCGGACGGCCCGGCTTCGGCGGCAACGCCGGTCCGGGCCGTGGCGGCCCCGGTGGTCCGCCCACCGGTGGTGGCGGTCGCGGCCGTGGCGGCCGTGGCGGCTCCGGCACCCAGGGTGCCTTCGGGCGCGCCGGTGGTCCCGCCAAGCGCGGACGCAAGAGCAAGAAGCAGCGTCGCCAAGAGTTCGACCAGATGGAGGCGCCGACGATCGGCGGCGTGCGGATCCGTCCCGGTGACGGATCCACCGTCCGGCTGCGCCGTGGCGCCTCGCTGACCGACCTGGCCGAGAAGATCGGCGTCGATCCGGCGTCGCTGGTGCAGGTGCTGTTCAACCTGGGCGAAATGGTCAACGCCACCCAGTCGGTGGCCGACGACACGCTGCAGGTGCTGGGCGCCGAGCTCAACTACACCATCGAGGTCGTCTCGCCCGAGGACGAGGACCGCGAGCTGCTGGAGAGCTTCGACATCGAGTTCGGTGAGGACGAGGGCGGCGAAGAAGACCTGGCGCCGCGTCCGCCGGCGGTCACCGTGATGGGTCACGTCGACCACGGCAAGACCAAGCTGCTCGACGCCATTCGCAACACCAACGTGGTGGCGGGCGAGGCCGGCGGCATCACGCAGGCGATCGGCGCCTACCAGGTGGCCACCGAGGTCGACGGCCAAGAGCGCAAGATCACCTTCATCGACACCCCGGGCCACGAGGCGTTCACCGCCATGCGTGCCCGCGGTGCCAAGTCGACCGACATCGCCGTGCTGGTGGTGGCCGCCGACGACGGTGTGATGCCGCAGACCATCGAGGCGCTCAACCACGCCAAGGCGGCCGAGGTGCCGATCGTGGTGGCGGTCAACAAGATCGACAAAGAGTCGGCCGACCCCACCAAGGTGCGCGGCCAGCTCACCGAGTTCGGCCTGGTGCCCGAGGAGTACGGCGGCGACACCATGTTCGTCGACGTCTCGGCCACCGCCCGTACCGGCCTGGACGAGCTGCTGGAGGCGGTCGTGCTGACCGCGGACGCGTCGCTCGACCTGCGCGCCAACCCCGACATGCCCGCCCAGGGTGTGGCGATCGAGGCGCATCTCGACAAGGGCCGCGGCCCCGTGGCCACCGTGCTGGTGCACCGCGGCACGCTGCGCACCGGCGACTCGATCGTGGCCGGCTCGGCCCACGGCCGGGTGCGCGCCATGATCAACGATCAGGGCGAGCAGGTCACCGAGGCGCCGCCGTCCATGCCGGTGCAGGTGCTCGGCCTGACCTCGGTGCCGGGCGCGGGCGACAACTTCCTGGTCGTCGAGGACGACCGCATGGCGCGCCAGATCGCCGACAAGCGGGAGTCCCGGCAGCGGGCCGCCCTGCTGGCCAAGACCACCCGTCGCAAGACCCTCGACCAGCTGTTCGAGCAGCTCGAGAAGGGCGAGACCCAGGAGCTCAAGCTCATCCTCAAGGGCGATTCGGCCGGTTCGGTCGAGGCGCTGGAAGATGCGCTGGCCGGTATCGACATCGGCGACGAGGTCAGCCTGCGGGTCATCGACCGCGGTGTCGGTGCGATCACCGAGACCAACGTGTCGCTGGCCGAGGCGTCCGATGCCGTCATCATCGGCTTCAACGTGCGGCCGCAGGGCAAGGCCACCCAGATGGCGGATTCGGCAGGCGTCGACATTCGCTACTACTCGGTGATCTACGCCGCGATCGACGACGTCGAGGCCGCGCTGAAGGGCATGCTGAAGCCGATCTTCGAAGAGAAGGTCAGCGGCCAGGCCGAGATCCGCGAGATCTTCCGCTCGTCGAAGTTCGGCACGATCGCGGGCTGCATGGTGATCGACGGCTCGATCAGGCGCAACAGCAAGGCGCGCCTGATCCGCGACGGTGTCGTGGTGACCGAAACCTCGATCGCGTCGCTGCGGCGCGAGAAGGACGACGTCACCGAGGTGCGCGAGGGCTACGAGTGCGGCATGACGCTGGCCAACTACTCCGACATCAAGGTCGACGACGTGATCGAGACCTTCGAGATGGTCGAGAAGGCGAGGGACTGAGATGGGTAACCCGCGCTACGTCAAGGTCGCTGAGCAGATCAAGGTGATCGTGGCGGAGCTGTTGGAGCGGCGGATCAAGGATCCGCGGCTCGGCTTCGTCACCATCACCGACGTGCGGCTCACCGGTGACGGTCGTGAGGGCACCGTGTTCTACACGGTGCTGGGCGACGAGCAGGCCCGCGACGACACCGCCGCGGCGTTGTCGTCGGCCAAGGGCCTGATCCGCTCGACGGTCGGCAAGCAGTTGGGCATGAAGTTCACCCCGACCATCGACTTCGTGCTCGACGCGGTTCCCGAAACTGCGGCGCAGATCACCGACGCGCTGGCTCGGGCCAAGGCTGCTGACGAGGCGGTGGCGGCGCAGGCCGCCACCGCGTCGTACGCGGGCGAGGCCGACCCGTACAAGCACCCCGACGAGGAGCCGTCGGAAGATTGAGTCCGACTGCTGGGCGAGCTTTGGCGAGACCTTGCGGACGCGAAACGTCCGCAACCGGGTTTAGCCTCGGCGCATGACCTACCGTGTCGAGGCATTGAGCGACGCCACGTTTCCCGCGTTCGAGGCGCTGGTGCGCAAGCACAACGGCATCTTCGGCGGCTGCTGGTGCTTGTGGTTTCACGAACAGGGCGGCACCGGTAGCCACGAAGGCAACTGCGCGGCCAAGAAGCGGCTGGTCGAACAGGGCATCGCCCACCACGCTCTGGTGATGAACGGTGACGCCGTCGTCGGCTGGTGCGAGTACGGCACCCCGGTCGAACTGCCGAACATCTACCACCGCAAGCAGTACGACGCCAGCGGCATCGAACCCACCGACTACCGCATCACCTGCTTCTTCGTCGATCGCGACCACCGCAAGCGCGGCGTCGCCGAACTGGCTCTGGGTGGCGCCCTGGACGCCATCGCGCACGCCGGCGGGGGCAGCGTCGAGGGTTATCCGCGGCACGATCTGGACACCAAGAAGATGTCGGCGTCGTTTCTGTTCAACGGCACCCTGCACATGTTCGAGCGGGCCGGCTTCGAGCGCGTCGCCGACCTGGCGAAGTTCCGCTGCATCGTGCGCCGAACGGTCGCTCAGGCCCACTAACCTGGCCCGATGCAGTCGGGAATTCTGGTCGTCGACAAACCGAGCGGCTGGACCTCGCACCAGGTGGTCGGCCGGTGCCGCCGGCTGCTCGGCACCCGCAAGGTGGGCCACGCGGGCACCCTCGATCCGATGGCCACCGGTGTTCTGGTGATCGGTGTGGGCCGCGGTACCCGGCTACTGGGCCACCTGGCGCTCACCACGAAGACCTACGAGGCCACCATCAGGTTGGGGCAGGCCACCAACACCGACGACGCCGACGGAGAGGTGACCCAGGCAACGAGGGCAGTCGCTGTGTCGGACGCCGCCATCGAAAGCGCCCTGGACGCACTGCGCGGCGACATCGTGCAGGTTCCGTCCACGTTCTCGGCGATCAAGGTCGACGGCAAGCGCGCCTACGCGCTGGCCCGTGCCGGCGCCGACGTCGAACTGGCCGGCCGTCCGGTGACGGTGAGCCGGTTCGAGGTGCTGGCCCGCCGCGCTGCCCGGGCTGAGGTTGCGGTCACGGATCTGGACGTGGCGGTCGAATGCAGCTCGGGCACCTACATTCGGGCGCTGGCCCGCGACCTGGGGGCTTCCCTGGGCGTGGGTGGGCACCTGACCGCGCTGCGTCGCACCCGGGTGGGCGGCTTCGACCTGGCCGGCGCCCTGAGCCCCGACGAGCTGACCGCCGACCCCCCGCAAGCGCCCGCGCTGATGCCGCTGGGCGAGGTGGCGAGGCGGAGCTTCGCTGTCGTCGAACTCACCGACGACCAGGCGCGTGACGTCGGCTACGGACGACCGTTGTCGATCACCGTGCCCGACGACCCGACCGCGCTGCTGCATCAACACGATCTGCTGGCGTTGTACCGGCCAGACGGCGATCGCGCTGTGCCGGTGGCCGTGCTGGCCTAGCCCGGCGGTCTTTCGAGAACGTGCCACCGCTTTGGGGGTGACCTCTTGTCGCGAGGCGTCCGCTCTGGGCAGGCTGAGGCATTCATCGGACGGAGGTGCGCCGTGTCAGCAACCGAAACCACCGAAAGCCAAGGCGAACTCAAGCGGGTGATGGGGCCCGGGCTGCTGTTGCTGTTCATCGTCGGCGACATTCTGGGCACGGGCATCTATGCGCTGACCGGCGTGGTGGCCAAAGAGGTCGGGGGAGTGGTTTGGCTACCGTTTCTCATCGCGTTCGTCGTGGCCACGATCACGGCCTACAGCTACCTCGAGTTGGTCACCAAGTACCCACAGGCGGCCGGTGCCGCCCTCTACACGCACAAGGCGTTCGGCATTCACTTTCTGACCTTCGTGGTGGCCTTCACGGTGATGACCTCGGGCATCACGTCGGCCTCGACGGCGGCCCGCGCGTTCGCCGAGAACCTGCAGCGCGGCTTCGGCCTCGAAACCTCCGCGGTCTGGACGATCGTGATCGCGATCGGCTTCATGCTGCTGGTGGCACTGGTGAACATTCGCGGCGTCGGCGAGAGCGTCAAGGCCAACGTGGTGCTCACCTGCGTGGAGCTGTCGGGCCTGCTGCTGGTGATCTTCGTCGCCGTCTACGCCATGTCGCAGGGGCGGGCCGACTTCTCGCGCGTCACCGTGTTCGAGACCCCCGAAGACAAGAGCATCTTTCTCGCCGTCACCACCGCCACGTCATTGGCGTTCTTCGCCATGGTGGGGTTCGAAGACTCGGTGAACATGGCCGAAGAGACCCGTGAGCCCACCAAGATCTTTCCCACGATGATGCTCACCGGGTTGTCGATCACCGGCCTGATCTACGTGCTGGTGTCGATGTCGGCAGTGGCGTTGGTGCCGCCGGGAGAGTTGTCGAAAGAGGGTGCCACTCCGCTGCTGCTGGTGGTGCAGACCGGCGCGCCGAACCTGCCGATCGGTGCGATCTTTCCGTTCATCTCGATGTTCGCGGTGGCCAACTCGGCACTGATCAACATGCTCATGGCGTCGCGGCTGCTGTACGGCATGGCGCGCGAGGGCGTGCTGCCGCCGGTGTTCGGTCGGGTGCACCACAGCCGGCGCACGCCCTGGGTGGCCATCATCTTCACCACCCTGCTGGCGGTCGGGCTGATCACCGTCGTCGGTCAGGTGTCACAGCTCGGCGGCACCACCGCCCTGCTGCTACTGGGTGTGTTCACGCTGGTCAACGTGGCCGTGCTCGTGCTGCGCAAAGACAATGTCGAACACGATCACTTCACCGCGCCCAGCTGGCTGCCGGTGATCGGTGCCCTGAGTTGCGCCTACCTTGTCGGCCCGTGGACCGGACGCTCCACCGATCAGTATTGGATCGCCGCGGTGCTGATCGGCATCGGCGTGCTGCTCAGCGTGCTGATGTTTCTGTTCAACAAGTCGCAACACAAGCCGACCAGGTTCGAGCACCCCGATGACGATCTGGGCACAAGGCGGCCGCTCAACTGAGCCGATGTTTAGGCATGCCCTGCGCCGTGTAGCCGGGGTCGCTCACCACGACGTCGCCCAGCGCGTCGTCGATGGCCTGCAACACGTCCGCCGACAGTTCGACGCCGGAGGCCGCCGCGTTGGCCGTCACCTGCTCGGGTCGGGAGGCGCCGACGATCGCGCAGGCCACGTTGTCGTTGGCCAGCACCCAGGCCACCGCGAGCTGCGCCATGGTCAGGTCGAGATCGGACGCGATCGGCTTCAGGTTCTGCACCCGCGCCAGCAGATCGTCGTTCATGAACTGGCCGATCATGTTCGCGCCGCCCTTGTCGTCGGTGGCACGCGAACCCGCGGGCGGCGGCTCGCCCGGCAGGTACTTGCCGGTGAGAATGCCCTGCGCGACCGGCGACCAGACCACCTGCGAGATGCCCAGTTCCTTGCTGGTGGGCACCACCTCGGGTTCGATCACCCGCCACAGCATCGAGTACTGCGGCTGGTTCGAAATCAGCTGAACGCCCAGCTCCTTTGCCAGGGCATGGCCCTCGCGCAGCTGATCGGCGGTCCACTCGCTGACGCCGATGTAGAGCGCCTTGCCTTGCCGCACGACGTCGGCGAAGGCCTGCATGGTCTCTTCCAGCGGGGTCTCCACGTCGAAGCGGTGGGCCTGGTACACGTCCACGTAGTCGGTGCCGAGCCGACTCAGGGAGCCGTTGATCGACTCGAGAATGTGCTTGCGCGACAGGCCGGTGTCGTTAGGGCCCTTCGGGCCGGTCGGAAAGTAGACCTTGGTCATGATCTCGAGCGACTCGCGGCGCTCGCCGGCCAACGCCTCGCCGAGCACGCTCTCGGCTTTGGTGTTGGCGTAGACGTCGGCGGTGTCGAAGGTGGTGATGCCGGCATCGAGCGCGGCCCGCACGCAGGCCAGCGCGGCCTCGTTCTCGACCTGCGACCCGTGCGTGAGCCAGTTGCCGTACGTGATCTCGGAGATCTTCAACCCCGAGTTGCCCAAGTAGCGAAACTCCATGCACCCATCCAACCACTCCGTGGCGATGGGCCGTCCTCGCGAACCGACTAAGGTGATCCACCGTGAGCGAAACCGTGGTGGTCATCGGCAACTTCGATGGCGTGCACCCGGGTCACGTCGAAGTGCTTGCCGAGGCGCACGCCCGTCGGCCGGACCTGCCGCTGGTGGTGGTCACGTTCTGGCCGCACCCGATCAGCGTGCTGCGTCCTGCGCTCGGGCCGATGCTGCTCACCGGGCTGGACCAGCGCATCGAGTTGCTCCAGCAGGCCGGTGCCGACCGTGTGGAGGTGATCCACTTCACCCCCGAGTTCGCCACCCACACCCCCGCCGAGTTCGTCGACGAGGTGCTGCTGCCGCTGCATCCAGTGCTGATCGTGGTGGGCGAGAACTTCCGGTTCGGTCACCGGGCCGCCGGCAACGTCCAGACCCTGCGCGAGCTGGGGCAGGGACGCTTCGAGGTCGAGGGCCTGCGGCTGGTGCGGTTCGGCGACGAAGAGACCTGCTCGACGGTGATCCGACAGGCGCTGGCCGAGGGCGACGTCGCGCACGCCGCGAAGCACCTGGGCCGCCCGTTCCGGTTCAGCGGGCTGGTCGCGCACGGTGACCACCGCGGGCGCGAGCTCGGGTTCCCGACCGCCAACCTGCCGGTGCCGCAACTGCTCGCCTGTCCCGCCGACGGGGTCTACGCGGGCTGGCTGACCCGTCTGGACGGCCGCGGTGCGCACGGCGAACCACTGCCGTCCGGGGCCGAACCGGAGCCCTGGCCCGCGGCGGTTTCGGTGGGCACCAACCCCACCTTCGACGGCCTCGAGCGCAGGGTGGAGTCGTATGTGCTGGGCCGTACCGACCTGGAACTGTACGGGGCACCGATCGCGGTGGACTTCGTCGACCGGATCCGCGGTCAGGTGCGCTTCGAGGGCATCGATTCGCTGATCGTCCAGATGCGGGACGACGTGCGCCGCTGCCACGAGATTCTTGGGTCCTGAGGGGTCTTGCATCGACCCCGCTGGAAGCGCACAGTTGCTGTATGACGTGGCTGGTCGCCCTGGCCGTCGTGGGTGCGCTCATGGCGTCCACCGTCATGTTCTTTCGCCGCAAACCCGACCCGTCGCGCCGTGCGGACGCCTCGCGCTTCGATCGCTTCGCCCCGCTGCCGCCGCTGGAGCTGACCGAGCCGGACGCCCTCGAGCTCGCCGAACTCGGTCGCCGGGTCGAGCAGGACTTCGGGCTCGCCCCGGTGCAGATTCTGCTGCACCGGCTGGGCAACGTGACGCGCCGCAGCGTGCCGCTGCGCGCGGTGCGTCCGGGGCCCGCTCGGGGCTTGGCCCGCATCTGTTTCGCCGACGGCACCACCCTGCAGGTGCGGGGCCGCCAGGTCGGCGATCTGGGCTATCTGGCAGCCACCGCGATCACCCAGAAGGTATGGGTGTCGAACTATCACACCGAGCACAGCAACGTGGTGCTCGATCTCGACTGGAACCGTGGCCGGGTGAGCGTGCTGGCCGTTGGGCTCGATCAAGCCGACTGATCGCGGCTCCTACAGCCGCAGAAGGCGCAACGACTTGCGGTAGATGGCGTCCATCTCTTCGCGCGCGTGGGTGTTGCCCAGCCCGTCGACGTAGTTGTACGTGGTGAGCTTGTGGTCGCCGGTGGGGGTGTAGTCGAGGGAGATGTACATCGGGATGGCCGCCTCGTTCTGCGGATCGACCCTCAAGAAGATCTCGTCGAAACCCAGGTCGATGGCCTGGTCTTCGAGAAAGCGGGTCAGCGCCCGCGCCGCGCCGTGGCGCCGGAACTCGGGGTACACCCACAGGCTCTTGAGTTCGGGCTGCAGCAGGTTGTCGCTGCGGCAGTCGAGCACGCTGCTGCCGAGATAGTCGTCGCCGCGCACCGCGAGCGCGAACAGATAATCGCCGTCGACTTGTCGATCGAAGTGACCTTGGGCGTAGCGCGCATTCTGGTGCGGTTCTCGTCGGCTGAGGGCCGGCAGGTCGTCCTCTGTGCACAGCCGCACCTGAATGGGCTCCGTCATCGGTACCTCCGCTCGTCGAGGTGTTGCTCTCATCTGCTGGCCGTCGTCGGCCGCGAATCATCACTGTGCCACACGGGCTCAAGCCCAAGGCCGCCTGACTGCGCTCAGGCCGACCGGGGGTGGGCGCTCTCATGCTAGTCCTCCGAGCCCTCTCGGCTACACCCTTGCAGGCGCGACACCGGCATTCGTCTAGACTGACCGGACGCTCGGTCACCCCCGGTTCGGCTGGTCAGCCCAGTTCCGCCCGTCATCGAAAGGCCACCCGTGTTCGTCAAGCCCGCCCTCGCCGCCGCCACCATCGCTCTGCTCGCCTTCGCCGGCTGTTCGTCGCCCGCGCCCTCTGCCGGCCAGTCCGCCGGCCAGTCCGCGCCCGCGTCGGCCCCCGCGTCGGCCCCCGCTGCCGGCTCAGAGGTGAGCGTCGACGACTTTCTGGCCAAGGTCAGCGCCGGTATGGCGTCGATGAAGACCTACCACGTCGAGATGACGGTGAGCGGCGCGGGTGAGGGCAAGCTCACCACCACCGGCGACATCGACGCCGGCGTGACCCCGCCCAACCAGCACCTGACCATGACCATCGCCGGCAAGCCCGTCGAGATGATCGTCGTGGGCGGTGACTACTTCGTGAAGGGCATGATGGGTGACGGCTGGGTGAAGATGCCGGCCGGGGCCGCCAGTTCGATGAGCGGCTCCAGCGGCGATCAGATGAGCGTGCTCACCAACAACAAGGACGCGTTCGAGAAGATCGTGCTGGTCGGCAGCGAAGACGTGAGCGGCACCCCGGCCGACCACTACCGGGTCACCATGAACCTGGAGAAGATCGGTGGCTCTATGGCCAGCGCCAGCGCCGCCAAGACGATGACCTACGACGCGTGGCTCGACAGCGAGGGCCGCATGCTCAAGGCCGTCACCGAGATGGGCAAGATCACCACCGAGGCCACGATGAGCAAGTTCAACGAGCCGGTGACCATCAAGGCACCCACCGAATTCACCGAAATGCCCAGCTGAGACCTGCTCGGCGGCTCAGCCCAGTTCTTTGAGCTGGGCGATGACGTCGGCCACCGCCTGCTGCGCGCTGCCGTACAACATCGAGGTGTTGTCGGCGTAGAACAGGGCGTTCTCGATGCCCGAGTAGCCCGCGCCACGTCCGCGCTTGATCACGATGCAGTTGCGGGCCTTGTCGGCGTCCAGAATCGGCATGCCATAGATGGGGGACGACTTGTCGGTGCGGGCGACCGGGTTCACCACGTCGTTGGCGCCGATCACCAGGGCCACGTCGGTCTGCGGAAATTCGGCGTTGATCTCGTCGAGATCGAAGATCTTCTCGTACGGAACGCCGGCCTCGGCCAGCAGCACGTTCATGTGCCCGGGCATGCGCCCGGCCACCGGATGGATCGCGAACTTCACCTCGACGCCCTCGTCTTCGAGCAGCTTCGCCATTTCCCACACCTTGTGCTGTGCGCCGGCGACGGCCATGCCGTAGCCGGGAATGACGATCACCTTCTCGGAGTAGCGCATCAGGGCGGCGGCGTCGGTGGCGCTCATCTCTTTCATGCGGCCCTCGATGGCCCCGCCGGCCTGCGCCTCGCCGGTGATCGGGGTGAACAGCACGTTCAGAATCGGCCGGTTCATGGCCTTGGCCATCAGTTGGGTGAGCAGGGTGCCGGACGCGCCCACGACGATGCCCGCGATGATCAGCGTCGGGTTGCCCAGCACGTAACCCTCGAAGCCGACCGCCAGGCCGGTGAACGCGTTGAGCAGCGAGATCACCACGGGCATGTCGGCGCCGCCGATCGGGCTGGTCAGCACCGCGCCCAGCACCAGCGCCAGCACGAAGAACAGCACGAGCAGCCAGGCGTTGGCGGTACCGGCGCCCACCGACGAGGTGACGATCCAGGCTCCGAGCCCGATCGCCGCCACGCCCAGGGCGATGTTCACCAGGTTCTGTGCGGGTAGCCGGAACGCCTTGTTCATGATGCCCTGCAGCTTCAGAAAGGCGATCACCGAACCGCTGAACGCCACCGAGCCGATCAGCGAGCCCAGCACGGCCAACGTGGCGACCACCGGGCCGTGTACCTCACCACGGGCGAACTCGACCGCGGCGATCAGCGCCGCCGCGCCGCCACCCATGCCGTTGTAGATGGCGACCATCTGCGGCATGTCGGTCATCTTGACCACCCGGCCGGCCCACCACGCCACACCGCCGCCCAGCACGATCGCCACCACGATCAGCGCCATGTTCTGCATGTCGGGCACCAGAAACGTGACCAGCGTGGCCAGCACCATGCCGACGCCCGCCCAGGTGATGCCGCGCCGGGCCTTCGCCGGCGACGACATGGCCTTCAGGCCGACGATGAACAGCACCGCCACCGCGAGGTAGACCCCGTCGACGATCCATTGCATCGCGCTCAGGCCCCCTGCTCGCCGGCGGGAAGTTTCTTCTTCGTCTTCGGCGCGAACATGGCCAGCATGCGTTCGGTGACCACGTAGCCGCCGGCGGCGTTGGCTGCGCCGAGCAGCACGGCCAGAAAGCCGAGCGCGATCTGCAGCGGGGTGGTGGCGTGGCCCAGCGCGTACATGGCGCCCACCAGCACCACGCCGTGAATGAAGTTCGACCCCGACATCAGCGGCGTGTGCAGAATCACCGGCACCCGCGAGATCACCTCGTAGCCGGTGAAGGCCGCCAGCATGAAGATGTAGAGGTACAACACGTCGGTCATCGCACGATTCTCCTAGTCAAACCGCTAGTCACAAGCCCAGCACCTGTTTCACCTGCGGGTGCACGGCAGCCCCGTCGAGGGTGAGTGCGGTGCCCGCGACCACCTCGTCGGAGGTGTCGATTCTGATCGCGCCGTCGACCACCATCGGGGTCACGAAGTTCAGCAGGTTCTTGGCGATCATCTCTGAGGCGTGCACCGGCATTCGGCTGGGCAGGTTCACCGGCCCAACCACATGGGCGGGGCCCACCCGCACCTCGCTGCCCGCCACGGTGCCGAACACGTTGCCGCCCTGTTCGGCGGCCATGTCGACCACCACGGCACCCCGGCGCATGGCGTTCACCATCATTTCGCTGACGATCTGCGGCGCCTTCTTGCCCGGAACGGCGGCGGTGGTGATCAGCACGTCGCACTGGGCGATCGCCTTGCCCAGTTTGGCCTCTTGCGCACCCTTCTCGGCCTCGGTGAGTTCACGGGCGTAGCCGCCCTCGCCGACCGCGCTGACGCCGGTGTCGACGAACTTGGCGCCCAGCGACTCGATCTGCTCACGGGTCTCTGGACGCACGTCGTACCCCTCGACGATCGCACCCAGCCGCTTGGCGGTCGCAATGGCCTGCAGACCGGCCACGCCGGCGCCGATCACCAGCACCCGCGCCGGCCGCACGGTGCCGGCCGCGTAGGTGAGCATCGGAAAGAACTTGGGCGCCCGGGCAGCCGCGATCAACGCGCACTGGTAACCGGCCGCGGCGCCCTGCGACGACAGAATGTCCATCGACTGGGCGCGTGAGATGCGGGGGAGCAGCTCCATGGCGAACGCGTTCACCCCGCCCGCCGCCAGGGCGCGCACCCGGTCGGCGTCCGCGTAGGGGGCCAGGGTGCCGATCAGGGTTGTGCCGGGCCGCAGCGCCGCGATGGCCTCGGCCGTCGGCGGCCCGATCGTCCACACCACGTCAGAGCCGGCCATCACCTCTTTTGTGGTGTCGACGAACGTGACCTCGCCCAGGTCGTGCTCGGTGATATGAGCCTTCGCGGTGGCGCCCCGCTGAATCAGCAGCGAGGCACCCAGCGCCCGCAGTTTGGTGGCCACATCGGGCACGATCGGGGTGCGCCGTTCGGCTGGATCGGCGCCGGCCGGAATGCCGAGCACGAAGCTCATGAACCCGCTCTCTCTTTCATGACTGACTGTCTCGTCCATCCAACCCCGCCGAGGCCGCCTTGTCAGGTGGACTGGCCGATTGGCA
This sequence comes from Micropruina glycogenica, assembly GCF_900289045.1. Taxonomy (GTDB): domain Bacteria; phylum Actinomycetota; class Actinomycetes; order Propionibacteriales; family Propionibacteriaceae; genus Micropruina; species Micropruina glycogenica. The sequence goes on along the minus strand of NZ_LT985188.1, from coordinate 1,876,246 downwards.
GGCGTGGACGAAGCGATGCACGCGACCGATTAGGCTGCTGCGGTGGATTACCGCGTTGCTGACCTGAACCTGGCCGACTTCGGGCGCAAAGAGATCGCTCTGGCCGAACACGAGATGCCCGGCCTGATGGCCATGCGCGAGCGCTACGGCGACTCCAAGCCGCTGGCCGGTGCGCGCATCGCCGGGTCACTGCACATGACCGTGCAGACGGCGGTGCTGATCGAAACCCTGGTGGCGCTGGGCGCCGAGGTGCGCTGGGCGTCGTGCAACATCTTCTCCACCCAAGACCATGCCGCCGCCGCGATCGTGGTGGGCCCCGACGGCACCCCCGACGACCCTCAGGGCGTGCCGGTGTTCGCCTGGAAGGGCGAGACGCTGGGCGAGTACTGGGCCTGCACCGAGCAGATCCTCGACTGGGGCGACCGCAAGCCCAACATGATTCTGGACGACGGCGGCGACGCCACGCTGCTGGTGCACAAGGGTGTCGAGTTCGCCAAGGCGGGTGTGGTGCCGGCCACCGCGGCGTCCGATTCGACCGAGTACGGCGTGGTGCTGCAACAACTGCGCGACTCGAGCCTCGACTGGGTGGGCATCTCGAACTCGCTGCTGGGCGTCACCGAAGAGACCACCACCGGCGTGCACCGGCTGTACGAGATGGCCAAACAGGGGGCGCTGCTGTTCCCCGCCATCAACGTCAACGACTCTGTCACCAAGAGCAAGTTCGACAACAAGTACGGCATCAGGCACTCGCTGATCGACGGCATCAACCGCGGCACCGATGTGCTGATCGGCGGCAAGACCGCCGTGGTGTGCGGCTACGGCGACGTGGGCAAGGGTGCCGCCGAGGCTCTGGCCGGGCAGGGCGCGCGGGTGATCGTCACCGAGATCGACCCGATCTGCGCGCTGCAGGCGGCCATGGACGGCTACCAGGTCGCGGTGCTCGACGACGTGCTGAACGTGGCCGACATCGTGATCACCTGCACCGGCAACCGCGACGTGGTGACCGCCGACCAGATGGCGAAGATGAAGCACCTGGCGATCGTGGGCAACATCGGGCACTTCGACAACGAGATCGACATGGCCGGGCTGGAAGCGTACCCGGGCGTGCAGCGCACCGTGATCAAGCCGCAGGTCGACCGCTGGACCTTCGCCGACGGCCACTCGATTCTCGTGCTCAGCGAGGGCCGGCTGCTGAACCTCGGCAACGCCACCGGGCACCCGAGCTTCGTGATGAGCAACTCGTTCACCAACCAGGTGCTGGCCCAGATCGAGCTGTACACCAAGCCCGAGCAGTATCCGGTGGGCGTCTACACGCTGCCCAAGGAGTTGGACGAAGAGGTCGCCCGGCTGCACCTGGACGCGCTGGGGGCCAAGCTGACCACGCTGTCGCCGGAGCAGGCCGAATACCTGGGCGTTGACGCCGAGGGCCCCTTCAAGGCCGAGTCGTACCGATACTGACCCTCCGCCCGGCCCTTGTCAGTCATTCCGGCGCACGCCGGAATCTCCGTCGTGCCTTCTGCTGTGGTTGATGGACTCGATCATCGGCGTTTGATGGTGCCGGTCGCGGCGTCGGTGCCGGTGACGTTCACCACCTGGCCCGAGGTGTCGACGGCGAACGCGATGAGGGTCCAGGTGTAGGTGCCCTTCGGTAGCGGCTGACCGGCGTCGTCGAGGCCGTCCCAGCTGAGGCCGCGCAGCGAGCCGTCGGGTGCGGCGGGCGTGGGTAGCGTGCGCACCACCAGGCCGGTGCTGTCGGTGATGGTCAGATTGCCGGCCGCCAGGGGCTTGGTGGTGTCGATCGCGGCCGTCCAGGGCGACTCGGGGGTGGCGTCGCCGGAGGTCACCGCACCCAGCAGGCGAGGCTGGCTGGTGCCCACGCCGGGCACCCGGCGGACCACAATGACCGCCTGGGTGGTGTAGACGATCAGGTCACCCCAGGCGGCAACGGCGCCGGGCTCGAAGGGGGTGCCCAGTTTGATGACGTCGTCGGTGCCGAAGTTCCAGACCGCCAACTCACTACCCAGGTCGAGAACCGCGAACCCGTCGCCCAGCTGCCACAGGGCGCCCTGGTGGGCGCGGGTCGCCCCGGTGCGGTGGTTGCGCAGCACCGCCTGCTGATCGCCCGTGTCGCTCCAGTCCGACGACCCCACCCAGTCGCCCCAGAGATACACGTTGCCGGAGAGGTCGCCCTTCGACAGCCGCACCGTGGTCGGCTTGGCCGAGGCGTCGGCGAGGTCGCGGATCGACACCCGTGATCCCGTGCCGGCGCTGCGTGGCGCCTTCTCGGCCACCAGGCTGCCGAACTGGGCCAGGGCCTGTGTCGTGCTGACCTGTCGTCCGTCGGCGTGTTGAACGCCCGACTCGGTCCCCAGGTACGGGCCGCTCAACGCCGACGCCTTCACGGTGCGCACCGATTGGCCCGCGTCGTAGAGCGTGCGGGTCGCCTTGCCGCCCCAGATCAGCCAACGCGAGCCGGACGCGCCACTGACGCCCTGGCCGGGCAGCCAGGTGGCCGGCTGCAGTTGGCCGTCGGCCATCGCGCGCACCCACACCCGGTTGGCGCCGTTCCATGAGCCCAGCACAGCGGTGGGAGTGACCTCCAGCGAGAACGGGGTCTGGGGAACGCGGGGAACGGTCAACCATTCCGCGGTCGAGCCGTCCGACCCGACGCGCACGTGGTGCGGTTCGCCTGCCGCGTCCACGGTGCGCAGCAGCGGACGGGTCGGGTCGCCGTTGCCCTCGCCGCGCCACGACGCGGTGCCCTCGGGCAGCGCGATCGGGGTGACCCGTCCGGCTTCGACCAGCAGCGGCTGCGCGCCCGCGGGGTCTTTGATCACCGAAAGCGCGCCCCACTGGTACAGCGTCGGGTTCGTACCCGAGCGATCACCGGCGACGACGAGTCGGCACGCCGCCTCGCCCGACGGCAGCGGCTGGCGGCACAGGGTGAGGCCGGTGGCGTCGGCGCTCAGCGAATAGAGGTCAGAGCCCTGCACCCGATGCTGGGCGGTTCGGGGCAGGGTGAGCACTCCGGCCTTCTTGCCGGTGCGCGCGTCAACCATGGCCGCGTAGTCGTGGCCGCTGCTCGTCGTGGTGATGCGCACGGCCAGGGCCGCGTCGCCGGTGAACGAGTACGTGTGCTTCGGCGAGACCAGCCCGCTGGGCAGGGTCGGGAACTTCACCGTGCGGCGGCTGTCGGCGGTGGCCAGCGTGCCGTTGCTGCTCAGCGCAGCGCCGACCCCGACGGCCAGGTAGCGCGAGCCGTCGTCGTCCCAGCGCAGGGCTTTGGCCGCCGCCGGATCGGTGGGGCTCATCAGGTAGGGAATCGGGAGCTCGTCATTGGTCGCGGCATAGCCGAACCGTCCGTTGCTGCCACTGGCCCGGGTGATCGACGACTGGCCGATGCCGCGTTGCCAGGTGCCGCCACCGTCGAGCGAGATGCGGTCACCCGACATCGAGGCGGGGGCGTTGAACGACGCCCAGATGACGTTCTGCGTGGCGGCCAGCACAGTGAAGTCGACCGGGGCGCTGGGCAGCGCGTCCTGGAAGAGCACGGCCGTGTCGCGCGGCGGTGCTGCGTCGCCGGTCGGCGCCGGACTTGTGCCGGTGCACGCGCTCAGCGCGGCAGCAGCGACAACCGTAGCCAGAGCCGTCTTGGCTGCAGTGACGATGCTCATGCGGCCCTCCGATTCTGCTGGGGGTGCGGCCAGGCTAATCCGCCCGCGCAACCGGTCAGCCCGCGGTGATGGTGCCTCGCGCCGCGCCGTCACCGGTGACTGCGACCGCGTAGCCGCTGCCGTCCGTGGCTGCCGCGACCAGCTCCCAGGTGAAGCGGCCCTTGAGTTGCCTGCCGGTGGTGTCGCGACCGCTCCACGAGATACCCCGCAGCGAGCCCGTGTCGGACGCCGCCGTGGCCAGCGTGCGCACCACCCGGCCCTTGGCGTCACGAATCACGATGGTGCCCGCCGCCAGCGGTTTGGTGAGGTCGATCGCCGCCTTCCAGGGCGACTTCTTGGTCGTCTTGCCGCTGGTCAGAACTCCGAGTAACCGCGGACGGCCGGAACCCGGCACCGTGCGCACGATCAGCCGGGTGCCGTCGTGGTAGGCGAGCCTGTTGCCGTAGGCCGAGAACTCCAGCGATCGACTGCCCTTCTCGAGCACCGTGGTCTTTCCGCTGGTCAGGTTCAGAATCGACAGTCGGTAGTTGTCGTCACTCAGCACCGCGAAGCCGTCGCCCAGGTGCACCAGGTCGGCGACCCGGTTCAGCACCTTGCCGGTGCGCCAGTTGACCAGTCGCAGACTGCCCGGCTCGACGGTGGAGCCCAGCCAGTCTCCCCACAACCGTAGGTACGAGAACAGTCGTGAGTCGGGCGACACCTTGACCGTGACCGGCCGCATCGACGGGTCGGCCAGGTTGCGCATTGCCGCCCAATAGCCCTGCTGGCCCTTGGGGGTGTCCACGTGCTCGGCCACCAGGCTTCCGAAGATCGCCTCGGCACGTTTGGTTGCCACCGTCCTGCCCGAGATCAAGGTCACCGACTTCTCATGCAACAGGTACGGGCCGCTCAGGTCGTAGACGTCGCCGACCCTCGCACCCTTGCGGCCCGCGTCGTAGAGGTACTGGCGGTCGCTGCTGTCCTGCACGATCCAGCGCGATCCCGAGACCCGCCTCACGTCCAACGGGCTCGTGGTCGCCGGCCCGATCGATCCGTCGTCCAGAGCCCACTGCTGCGGCAGCGGCCCCCAACCCCCCGTGAACCGCTCGGGCTGCCAGGTCCACAACGTTGCGAAGACGCGGGTCGGTGCGAGGGTCAGGTCGTTGACCTGCATCGGCACCTGTTTCACCTTCAGGTACTCCGACACGCTCCCGTCGGCCGCGACCCTCACGTGATGGGGAGTGCCGTCGGCGTCTTCGGTGCGCAGCAGCGGACGGCGCGGATCGCCGGTGCCGTCACGCTTCCACGTCGCCGTGCCGGCGGGCAGTCGGACGGGTGTGACGGTGCCGTCGGGCGCCACCAGCAGGGGACTCGTGCTCGACCGGGTTCGCACGATCGCGTTGGCGCCGAACTGGTACAGCGTGGCCGCTGCCTTGCGCTGGTCGCCGGCGACGACCGTCGAACAGGTCGCGCTGCCGGACGGCAGCGGTTGCCGGCACAGGTTCAGCCCGGCCTTGGTTGCGGTCAGCGAGTACAGCGCCGACCCGCTGACCTGGTGCTGGGACGTTCGGGGCAGGGTGATCCGGCCCAGGCTTTTCGCCGTTCTGACGTCGAAGACCGATGCGTAGTCGGCCGAGCCGGCGGTAGTCGTGATGCGCACCAGGTGAGCCGAATCGGCGGTGAATGCATAGGTATGACTGGGATTCTTCAACTTTTTCGGCAGAGCACTGAAAGTGGCTGTCGTTGACGATTGACCGGCTCGAGCCAAATGAAGATCGGTCGACAAAGTGGCTTTCGTTCCCATGACCGAGATTTTCCAGAACTCGCCCCAGCCGCTGCTGGTGAGCTCAGTGGGGTAGAAGTAGGCCGGTCCAGAGAATGCGTCTTCGTCGGTTCCGAAGAAGGCGAGCCGGCCGGCCCCGGCGGCGTACCAGCCCCCTTCGGAAGGCATCTGGACGTGGTGGGTCCAGGTGCGCCCGCCGTCCTTCGACAGGCTGCTGTGCTCGTGGGAGTCAGACGGCAGTGAGGCCCAGATCCAGTCACCGGTGGCGGCGAGCACGTCGTAGTCGTCGGGCTCGGTGGGCAGCGGTCTGGTCAGCACGGGTGCCGTGGCGGGGGCAGCCTGGGGCGACTGCGCCGTGACGGCGCTCAGTAATGTGCCGACCGCCAGCCACGTGGTGACCACTGCCAACATTCGACGGTACGTGTTGGGTTTCATGGCAACTCCGCGCTGGTCTGGGGAACGACTGCGGTGTCAGCCTAACCGTGCCTATTGCGTACTTTCGGTAAGACGGTTCAAGAAGTTTGTGCACGATTCGGCATCGGTGGTGGTGCCCAATCAGGCGTGATCTTGCTCCCTATCAAATCGCTCGTGCAGTGGCCGCTGTTTGGCCTGGTCACTGGTCAAGCTCAGGGCGGTGCGGTTGGCGGCTTCGGCCTCGTCGACGCGGCCCAGCCGGCGCAGCAGTTCGTCGCGCGCCGCGTGGTAGGGGTGACAGGCGACCAGCGGCACGGCCAGCACGTCGAGTTCGGCCAGCCACAGGGCGTCCGCGCCAGTGCCCGGTCGTCGGTGCCGGTCAGCGTTGCGACACCGAACGGTCGAGATCTTTCAGACGAGCGCCCAGGGGCGTGCCCGGCCGGTTCGCCTACCATGGCCGAATGAGCGGCGGGGGCACATCAGGAGTTGGCGGGTTTCTACGGGCAGGTCTGCTGTTCGCGGTGAACACGGTCGTGCAGATGTTGTTGGTCGGGGCCGAGTGGCTCGACGCCTACGGCTTCACCTACCAGGGCCCGGTCGAAGATTTCGGCCCGGTGGCCTTCGTGCTGGTGCTGCTCTACCCAGTGGCGTTCACCGTGTTCATTCTGCTCGGCATGCTGGTGCTGCCCGGCACCCGTCGGACGGCCCGCAGCCTGCTGGTCGGCCGAGACGCGTGGGTGCTCTACATCGGGCTGGCCATCGGTGCGGTGCTGATCTACGTGGTCGACCAGTACTGGGCGGGGGTGGTGATCTCGTGGCTCGGCGTGGCCTGGGCGGCGTTCACGCAGCTGGGTGTCGAAGAAGAGGGTCCGCAGCCCTGGCTGGGGCTCACGTTTCTGGTCATCGGCTACGTGCTCGGCCTGTACTTCGGGCTGAACTTCGTGGCAGAAGACGGCGACCCGGAGTTCTCGCTACCGACCTCGCTGCTCGGCTGGTTCTCGACGATCGTGGGGGCCGCGATCGTGGGCTGGGGCATGGTGCAGCACTGGCGTAACAGCCGTCGCCGGGTGCCGCCGGGCTACCCGCCCGCACCGCCCGGCTACCCGCCCGCATCGGGCGGTTTTGGCTACTCCTGAGCCTGCGGTAAGCTTCGTTGTTGGCGTCAGGACGCCCGCGGACTCGTCAGAGCAGCCCAGCGATCTCATTCGACATCGTGCCACCGGCAGGGGTGCGCCGCGCAACGGGAAACCGAGAGGAGAGCAGCAGCCTTCATGGACGCTGATCTGAAGAAGAAGACCATCCAAGAATTCGCCACCAAGCCGGGTGACACGGGTTCGCCGGACGTGCAGATCGCTCTGCTCACCCGCCGCATCGCGCACCTGACCGAACACCTCAAGGTGCACAAGGGCGACCACCACAGCCGCCGCGGCCTGATGCTGCTGGTCGGCCAGCGTCGCCGGCTGCTGAACTACGTCGCGAAGCAAGACATCGAGCACTACCGCGAACTGATCGCGCGGCTCGGCCTGCGTCGCTGACTTCGACAGGGGAGTGGCTCATGCCGCTCCCCTGAACGCTCTCCCGGCCGGACGCGCTCGGCGACGAGCCGTCCAACCGAACAACTGAACAGCAAACATCCACCGTCCACCGCGCGATCGCACGTGAATCCTCGGTCCTCGGTAGTGGCTTTCGGGTCGAGAACCCCGCGGGCCTCGATCGAAGACCGGGTTCAAATCGCCGAAGTTCGGACGTGTCGCCGCAGCGGTGGGTAACCCGAAAGGAGTCCCCGTGGAGGGACCTGATCTGCAGTACACCGAAGCCGTCATCGACAACGGCACCCATGGCAAGCACGTCGTCCGCTTCGAGTCGGGCCTGCTGGCCCGCCAGGCCAACGGTTGCGCCTCTGTCTACCTCGACGGCGACACCATGCTGCTCTCGGCCACCACCGCGTCGAACAACCCGCGCGACGGTGTCGACTTCTTCCCCCTGACCGTCGACGTCGAAGAGCGCATGTACGCCGCGGGACGCATTCCCGGCTCGTTCTTCCGTCGTGAAGGACGGCCCGGCGAGGCCGCGATTCTCGCCTGCCGGCTCACCGACCGTCCGCTGCGGCCGTGCTTCGTGAAGGGGCTGCGCAACGAGGTCCAGGTCGTCATCACCGTCATGGCGCTCAACCCCGACGTGCTCTACGACGTGCTGGCCATCAACGCCGGCTCGGCGTCCACCACCCTGGCCGGCCTGCCGTTCACCGGCCCCGTCGGCGGCGTGCGCGTCGCCCTGATCGGCAACGACTGGGTCGGCTTCCCCACCGTGGCGCAACTCGAGGACGCCACCTTCGACATGGTGGTGGCCGGCCGCGTGCTGGCTGACGGCGACGTCGCGATCATGATGGTCGAGGCCGAGTCGACCGAGCAGACCTGGGATCTGGTTCGCTCCGGCCGCGTCGCCCCGACCGAAGAGATCGTGGCCCAGGGCCTCGAGGCCGCCAAGCCGTTCATCAAGGCGCTGTGCGATGCGCAGGTCGAACTGGCCGCCAAGTTCCCCAAGAGCGTCGGCAGCTACCCGGTGTTCCTGGACTACCAGCCGGACGTGTTCGAGGCCGTCTCGGCCGCCGCCACCGAGCGGCTGACCAAGGTGATGACCATCGTGGGCAAGCACGAGCGCGAGGTGTCGACCGAGAACCTGCTCGCCGACCTGCACACCGAACTCGACGGCCAGTTCGAAGGCCGTGAGAAAGAGATCACCGGCGCCTACCGCGCGCTCACCAAGAAGGTCGTGCGCCGCAAGACGCTCACCGAGGAGGTGCGCATCGACGGCCGCGGGCTGCGCGACATTCGCACGCTGAGCGCTGAGGTCGGGGTCATCCCCCGGGTGCACGGTTCGGCGCTGTTCATGCGCGGCGAGACCCAGATTCTGGGCGTCACCACGCTGAACATGCTCGACATGGAGCAGAAGATCGACTCGCTGGCGCCCGAGACCACCAAGCGCTACATGCACAACTACAACTTCCCGCCCTACTCCACCGGTGAGACCGGCCGGGTCGGGTCGCCGAAGCGGCGTGAGATCGGCCACGGAGCGCTCGCCGAGCGTGCCCTGGTGCCGGTGCTGCCCAAGCGCGAGGAGTTCCCCTACGCGATCCGTCAGGTGTCCGAGGCGCTCGGCTCCAACGGCTCCACCTCGATGGGTTCGGTGTGTGCGTCCACCCTGTCGCTGCTGAACGCGGGCGTGCCGCTGAAGGCGCCGGTCGCCGGCATCGCGATGGGCCTGATGAGCGACGAGATCGACGGCCAGATGCGCTACGTCGCGCTCACCGACATCCTGGGTGCCGAGGACGCGCTGGGCGACATGGACTTCAAGGTCGCCGGCACCCGTGACTTCGTCACCGCGCTGCAGCTCGACACCAAGCTCGACGGCATTCCCGCCGACGTGCTGGCCGGTGCGCTGCTGCAGGCCCGCGAGGCGCGGCACACCCTGCTCGACGTGATGGGTGAGGCCATCGACGTGCCCGACGAGATGTCGCCGTTCGCGCCGCGGATCATCAGCATCAAGATCCCGGTCGACAAGATCGGTGAGGTGATCGGCCCCAAGGGCAAGATGATCAACCAGATCCAGGACGACACCGGCGCCAACATCTCGATCGAGGACGACGGCACCATCTACATCGGTGCCGACAACGGTGAGTCGGCGGACGCCGCTCGGGCCATGATCAACGCGATCGCCAACCCGACCATGCCCGAGAAGGGCGAGCGCTACCTCGGCACGGTCGTCAAGGTGATGAACTTCGGTGCGTTCGTGTCGCTGCTGCCCGGCAAGGACGGCCTGCTGCACGTCACCAAGCTGCGGGCGCTGAACAACGGCAACCGCGTCGAGAACGTCGAAGACGTGGTGAGCGTCGGCCAGAAGATCCAGGTCGAGATCTCTGACATCGACGATCGCGGCAAGCTGTCGCTTATTCCGGTGGTCGAAGAAAAGGCCGACGCCTGATCGTCCACAGCTGCTGAACCCAAGGAACCGTCCCCTGAACCGTGGGGGACGGTTCCTTCGGTTCACGGAGCCTCCGCTAGGCTTCCCGCTCGTGACCGACGACATCACCGTGTTCTCAGGTTCGGCCCACCGCGAGTTCGCCACCGAGGTGTGCGACCTGCTCGGCATCGAGCTCGCGCCCTCGCAGACCACCCGGTTCAGCAACGACTGCCTGCAGGTGCACTTGGACGGCAACTGCCGCAAGCGTGACGTGTTCATCGTGCAGCCGCTGGTGCCCCCGGTGCAGGAGAACCTGGTCGAGCTACTGCTGATGCTGGACGCGGCCCGGGGCGCGTCCGCCGGCCACCTGACCGTCGTGATGCCGCACTACGCGTACGCGCGCAGTGACAAGAAGGACGCCCCCCGCATCTCGATCGGCGCCCGGCTGGTGGCCGACCTGCTGCACAAGGCCGGTGCCCAGCGGGTGGTCACCATGGCGCTGCACAGCCCGCAGGTGCACGGCATGTTCGAGATGCCGGTCGATCACCTCAGCGCCAACCACGTGCTGGCCGAGCACTTTCGCCACAACGGTGACCTGAGCAACGCCGTGGTGGTGTCGCCCGACTTCGGCAACGTCAAAGAGGCCAACCACTTCGCCCGGCTGCTCGACCTGCCGGTGGCGGCGGGCGCCAAGCGACGGCTGTCGGACGACCGGGTGGTGATCGACTCGATCGTGGGCGACGTGGCCGGCAAGGACGTGATCGTGCTCGACGACGAGATCGCCACCGGCGGCTCACTGGTGGAACTGTTCGACAAGCTGCGCGAGGTGGGCGTGAACTCGATCAGCGCAGCGTGCGTACACGGTCTGTTCACCGGCCCGGCGGTCGAGCGGTTGAACGCCCAGCGTGATCTCAAAGAGATCGTCTGCACCAACACCGTGCCGCCGCGCGCGGCCGCCGGTCTGGAGAAGCTCACCGTACTGTCGGTGGCGCCGCTGTTCGCCGAGGCCGTTAGGCGCATCAACAGCGGCGAGTCGATCTCGTCACTGTTCGACGCGCCGTAGTCACGCTGGTCGAGCTTGTCGCGACACCCGCGCGAGGGATTTCGACAGGCTCAATCAGATTCGACAGGCTCAATCAACTGAGGAGGCCTGCAGTCGCAGGCCAGCCAGCAGCATGGTCGTCGGCATGAGCTTGTTCATTCTCGGCCCCGTACTGGGCGGCACGGCGCTGGCCGCTTTTCGGTGGGAATGGCTGCTGGTGGTGAACGCCCCGATCGCGCTGATCGCGCGGATCGGCGTGCGGCTGGGAGTGTCGTCCGACCGTCACGAAGACCTCACCCACGACGCTTACAGAGCCCGCGCCGCAACCGGCCGGCTGACCCCTACGTCTGAAGGGCCTCGATAAGCTGGGCCGCACCCAGCCCGTGGCACGCAGGAGGAACGATGAAGGTAGCCGTCTTCGGAGCGCGCGGACGCATGGGGGCAGAGGTCGTCCGGGCCGTCGAAGCCACCGACGACCTGCACCTGGTCGCCGCTGTCGACGTCGGTGACGATCGGGCCGCAGTCGAGAACGCAGACGTGGTGGTCGACTTCACCCACCCCGACGCGGTGCTCGGCAACATCGACTGGTGCCTGCAACGCGGCATCGCCGTGGTGGTCGGCACGTCCGGCTTCGACGGGGCGAAACTCGACGCCGTTCGCGCCGCGATGGCGCCACACCCGAAGGCCCAGGTGCTGGTCGCTCCGAACTTCTCCATCGGCGGTGTGTTGATGATGCGGTTCGCCGAACTGGCGGCCCCGTTCTATGAGTCGGTCGAGGTGATCGAACTGCATCACCCCAACAAGGTGGACGCCCCTTCGGGCACCGCACTCAACACCGCCACCCGCATCGCGGCGGCCCGCGCGAGCGCCGGCCTCGACCCGGTTCCCGACGCCACCACCACCGACCCCGATCACGCGCGGGGGGCGAGCGTCGACGGCATTCACGTGCACGCGGTGCGGCAGCGGGGGCTGTTCGCCAACCAGCAGGTGCTGTTCGGCAACGAGGGCGAGGCGCTCAACATCGTGCACAACTCGTTCACGCGGGCCTCGTACATGCCCGGCGTGCTGGCCGCCGTGAGGGCCGTGCGCGGCCTGCCGGGGCTGACCGTCGGCATCGAGTCGGTTCTCGGGCTGGAGTGACCAATGCAACGCTTCGGCAAGGTACTCATCGTTCTGGGCGTCATTGCGGCCCTGCTGGTCGGCGCCGAATTCGGTGTGCGCGCCTACGTACAGTCACAGGCGCAGCAGGCGCTCACCACCGTCGATCTCGATCTCGAACAGCCCACCATGACGCTGGGCGGCGGCTCGGTGCTGGCCGCGCTGGCCCAGGGCAGGTTCGTCGACGTGTCGGGCACGGCGGCGTCCGCGGTGGTGCCGTTCGAGCAGCGCAAGGTGACCGTGAAGTCGATCACCTACCGGGCCGGCAACATTCGGCTGATCAGCACCAGCGAGGCGGTGGTCGGCGATCTGGCGCTCAACGGCACTTTGGGCTTTGCGGCGCTGAGCGACATCGCAGGGCTGCCCATCTCGAGCGGCGGCGACGGACGCGTGCTGGTCACCTACAGCGTCGACATTCTTGGCCTGACCAACCTCGAGATCGGCATTTCGGCGGTGCCCGTGCTCGACGTGGCCGCCCAACAGATCGATCTGGAGCAGTCACGCATCGACGTGGCGGGTATCGACATCGACCAGAACGTGTCGCAGCAGATCATCGAGCGGGTGGTCAAACCCATCAGCCTGGCCGCCGACGACCAGGTGACGGTGACCGCGATCAGGGTCGCCGACGACGGCCTGGTCGCCGACCTCACCGCCACCGACGTACCGATCAAACGCTGACCACCACGAACCGGAGCCGTCCATGCCCATCGCAGACTTTCCCCGCTACCCGCTCACCTTCGGGCCCAGCCCGGTGCACCACCTCAAGCGGCTCAGCCAGCACCTGGGCGGGGCGCAGGTCTGGGCCAAGCGCGAAGACGTCAGCAGTGGTCTGGCGTTCGGCGGCAACAAGGTGCGCAAGCTCGAGTACATCGTGCCGGACGTGCTGGCCTCCGGCGCCGACACCCTGGTGTCGATCGGCGGCTATCAGAGCAACCACACCCGCCAGGTGGCCGCGGTGGCGGCGCACCTGGGGCTGAAGTGCCGCCTGGTGCAAGAGAAATGGGTGCCCTGGGACGACCCGTTGAACGACAAGGTCGGCAACATTCTGCTCTCGCGCATGATGGGCGCCGACTCGCGACTCGACCCGGCCGGGTTCGACATCGGCATTCGTGACTCGTGGAAGCAGGCGATCGACGAGGTCGAAAAGGCCGGAGGACGTCCTTACCCGATTCCGGCGGGGGCGTCCGAACACCCGTTGGGCGGGCTCGGCTTCGCCAATTGGGCCTTCGAGGTGGCCGAGCAGGAGAAGCGGCTCGGTGTGCACTTCGACACCATCGTGGTCTGCACCGTCACCGGCTCGACCCACGCCGGCATGATCGCCGGCTTTGCGGCGTTGGAAGAACTCACCGGCGTGCGGCGCCGGGTGCTGGGCGTCGACGCCTCGGCCACGCTCGACACCACCCGCGAGCAGGTGGCGCGCATCGCCCGCAACACCGCCGAGCTGATCGAGCTCGGCCGTGACCTGCGCGACGACGAGATCACCGTGCTCGAAGGGTGGGCCGGCGAGTTCTACGGCATTCCGGTCGAGTCGACCATGAACGCCATCGCTCTGGGCGCCCAACTGGAGGCGATGATCACCGACCCCGTCTATGAGGGCAAGTCGCTGGCCGGCCTGATCGACCTGGTGCGCTCGGGCGACATCGGCCGCGACAGCACCGTGCTGTACGCGCACCTGGGCGGCCAACCGGCCATCAACGCCTATCACCGACTCTGGAACTGAGCCCGACTGCCGTTCGAAACGATTGCCGTCCGGGCTAGTCGGGGCACATAATCGCGGCAGCCGCACCTACGGAGGCGCCCATGAAGTACGACTATGACCCGCTCGTGGTGGGCAGCGGCCCCGGCGGCCACCGGGGCCGCCATCGCAGCCGCCAAACTCGGCCACCGGCTGGCCATCGTCGATCGCAAGCAGATGATCGGCGGGGTGTGCATCAACACTGGCACGATCCCGTCCAAGACGCTGCGTGAGGCGGTGCTGTACCTGACCGGCATGCAGCAGCGCGAGCTGTTCGGGGCGTCCTACCGGGTCACGAACAAGCTGCGCGCGCTGGATCGCTTCGGCGGCGTCGCCTGACGTCTGGTTCGTCATCCCGGCGGACGCCGGGATCTCTCGGTGACCGGCGCCGTGCCGCACCCGGTCGGGGTCTCGACAAGCTCGACCAGCGATTGGGTCTCGACAGGCACTCGTCCTCAGACCAGGGGGTTCGGCACTTCCTCGCCGGCACGCACCGGGCCCGGGGGAGTGCCGTCGCCGAACGGGCGCCCACCCAGGGCTTCGCGGCCGTGGGGGGTCAACCAGCCCGACAGGTCGGGGCCGTCCGGCACGATGCCCAGCGGGTTCAGGTCGGTGTGCACGATGTAGTAGTGCTGCTTGATCTGCACGAAGTCGACGGTGTCGCCGAAGCCGGGGGTCTGGTACAGGTCGCGGGCATACCCCCACAGGGCCGGCATTTCGGTGAGCTTGTTGCGGTTGCACTTGAAGTGCCCGTGGTACACGGGGTCGAAGCGCACCAGCGTGGTGAACAGCCGCACGTCGGCCTCGGTGATCGACTCGCCCATCAGGTAGCGCCGGTCGGTGAGCCGTTGCTCAAGCCAGTCCAGCGCCGTCCACAGTCGTTCGTACGCCGCGTCGTAGGCGTCCTGGCTGCCGGCGAAGCCGCACCGGTAGACGCCGTTGTTGACCTCGGTGTAGATGCGCTGCATCACCTCGCGCAGCTCGTCGAGCCGTTCGGCGGGCCACAGGTCAGGGGCACCCTCGCGCTGGAACGCCGTCCACTGGGTGGCGAAGTCCTCGGTGATCTGGGCGAAGTCGTTGGTGACCACCTTGCCGGAGGACACCTCGACGATCGCCGGCACGGTGATGCCGCGCGAATAGTCCGGAAAACGCGCCAGAAACGCGTCCTTGAGCTTGTGAATGCCCAAGACCGGGTCGACGCCGCCGGGGTCGAGCCCGAACGTCCACGAATCGGCGTCATGGGTGGGCTCGGGCATGCCCACCGACAGCGCGTCCTCGAGCCCCAGCAGGCGCCGGACGATCAGACTGCGGTTCGCCCACGGACAGGCGCGAGCGGCGATCAACCGGTACCGACCCGGTTCGACCGGCCACTCATCGGGTGCGGTGGGGTGGGCCACGATTCGGTCATTGATGTAGCGGGTGTCGCGGGTGAACTCCTTGCCCTTGCTGGAGTACACCCCGCCTTTGCCGTGCTCGGTCGCCTCGTGGGTCATGCGGCTCCTCTCGTCACCACAACCGTAGGTCCTTCGCCTGCTCGGTCAACTGGTCGCGAAAGTTCGGGTGCGCGATCTCGATCAGCGCATGGGTGCGTTCGCGCACGGAGCGTCCACGCAGCCGGGCGACGCCGAACTCGGTCACCACGTGGTCGACGTCGTTCTTGCCGGTGGTGATCGGAGTGCCGGGTTCGTGGGTGGCCACGATGCGGCTGATCGAGTCGTCCTTGGCCGTGGACGGCACCACCATGATCGACTTGCCGCCGTTGGACGCGTTGGCGGCGCGGACGAAGTCGACCTGGCCGCCGGGCCCCGAGAACGGACGACGGCCGAGCGACTCCGAGGCGCACTGGCCGAAGAAGTCCACCGCGAGCGTGCCGTTGATCGAGTGCAGGTTGTCGTTGCGGCTGGCCACGAACGGGTTGTTGGTGTAGTCCACGGGGTGCATCTCCAAGTCGGCCCGGTGATCCATGAACTCGTACAGCCGCGCCGAGCCGAGCGCGAACGTGGCGATCAGCTTGCCCGGATGGAAGTTCTTGCAGGCATTGGTGATCACCCCGGCCTCGACCAGCGCCAGGGTGCCGTCACCCAGCATCTCGGTGTGCAGGCCCAGATCGTTCTTGGTCATCAACTGCTTCACCACGGCGTCCGGAATGCCGCCGATGCCGATCTGTAGCGTGCTGCCGTCGGGAATCAGTTCAGCGACGTGCTGAGCGATGGCCACCTGGGTGGGGCCGATCACCGACGGCGCCAACTCGACCATCGGCGACGTCGCGTCGACCACGTGGGTGACCTGGCTGACATGCACGTGGCAGTTGCCGTTGGTGAACGGTAGTTGCGGGTTGACCTCGAGCACGACCGCGCGGGCCTTCTCGATGGCGGCCAGCGTGTAGTCGGTGCTCACGCCCAGCGCGAACAGCCCGTCGGGGCTCATCGGCGACACCTGGGCGAACACCACGTCGCAGGGCATCAGGCCCTGCCTGATCAGCACCGGCACCTCGCTGAAGTGAGCCGGCACCCAGTCGATCCACCCCTCGTGGGCGCCGGTACGGGTCGCTGCACCCAAGAACGGTGACGAGTGCCGCACATTGCCGGCGTGAGCCTCACTCAAGTACGCGTAACGCCCCAGGCCCAGCAGTTGCGACACCACCACGCCGCGCAGGTGCTCGCGGCGCTCTGAGAGCGCGTGCAGCAGAGTCGGCGGTTCACCGGCGGCGATCGGCACCACGATGGTGTCGTGGTCGCGCACCACCGTGACCGCCGTGTCGGGGTCGGTGCGAACCCGATCGAGTTGCTGGTGGTAGGACATCGTCGTCCTTTCGGTGCGATGGGTGCTGGGTCTAGTCGGTGATGTCGGTGTGGAGCCGGATCAGTTTGACGCGGGTCTGCTCGTCGTCGGTGCCGATCTCCTGATGGCTGCCGTCGGGGGCCCAGCCGGCCTCGATCAGAAAGCCACGCAGCGCGTCGTCGGTGGTGCGTACCCACCAGGTCGCCCGCTCGAAGCCGTCCGCACGTAGGGTGTCGACGCACGCGTTGAGCAGTCGTGAACCGTGGCCGCCGCGCTGTGCGGGCGGGTCGATGGTGAACTCGGCCACGAGGCCGTCCACCCCTGGTTCGGCGTCGTCGTCGTCACTGGGGCCGACCGCCGCGAAACCCACCACCTTGTCGTCGGACACCGCAGCCAGCACTCTGAACTGCGCGAGCGGAGGTCGCACGATCGCCCCATGCCACGACTCGACCATATCGGCCAGGTCGAGTTCGGCGAGCACCGAATCGGCCAGCTGCTGCGGAAACCGTTGCACCCAGCCACGACGCTGGATCGCCGCGATCTGCGTGGCCTCTGCAGGCAGGGCCAGGCGGACGGAATCGGCGATCACGCTGCTGATGCTACTGGGCGACGCTGCGCGCCCAGCGAATACGCCCGAATCACGTCGGACGGCCCGACAGCACTAGGGTGAAAGGGTGCGTGACCTGCTCAAGACACCCCCCAAGCTGCCCGCAGACACCCTTCGCGTGATTCCGTTGGGTGGTCTCGGCGACGTCGGACGCAACAGCACCAGCTTCGAGATCAACGGCCAGTTGCTGCTGATCGACTGCGGCGTGCTGTTTCCCTCGGACGACCACCCCGGCGTCGACCTGATTCTGCCGGGACTGCATCTGATCGAAGACCGCCTGGACGACGTGCAGGCCCTGGTGCTGACCCACGGCCACGAAGACCACATCGGCGCGGTGCCCTACCTGCTGCGCCGACGGCCCGACATTCCGGTGCTCGGTTCACGGCTCACCCTGGCGCTGGTGCGCGAGAAGCTGAAAGAGCACCGGCTGCGTGACGTCGACCTGCGCGTGGTCAGCGAAGGCACCCGCATCAGGGTGGGCGAGTTCGACCTGGAGTTTCTGGCCGTCAACCACTCGATTCCCGACGCGCTGGCCGTCGCCATGCGCACCGCGGGCGGCCTGGTGCTGCACACCGGCGACTTCAAGATGGACCAACTGCCGCTCGATGGCCGGCTCACCGACCTGCGCGGTTTCGCCCGCCTGGGCGACGAGGGCGTCGACCTGTTCATGGCCGACTCGACCAATGCTGAAACCCCCGGCTTCACCACCCACGAGCGCGACATCGAACCCGCCATGGAGCGGGTTTTCGCCTCGGCCAAGCAGAAGCTGATCGTGGCCTGCTTCGCCTCGCACGTGCACCGGGTGCAGCAGGTCATGGACGCCGCCGTGCGGCACGGCCGCAAGGTGGTCTACATCGGGCGTTCGATGGTGCGCAACATGACCGTGGCGCAGGAGCTCGGCTACCTGCGGGTGCCGGCCAACACCCTGATCGATCTGAAGCAACTCGAGAACTATCCCGACGACAAGGTCGTGATGATCTCGACCGGGTCGCAGGGCGAACCGCTGTCGGCGCTGTCGCGGATCAGCAACCACGAGCATCCGGTGGTCACCGCCGGGCCCGGCGACGTGGTGCTGCTGGCGTCGTCGCTGATTCCGGGTAACGAGAACTCGGTCTACCGGGTGATCAACGGCTTGGCACGCAACGGGGTCACCGTGGTGCACAAGGGCAACGCGCTGGTGCACGTGTCTGGGCACGCCTCGGCGGGGGAGTTGCTCTACTGCTACAACCTGATCATGCCCAAGAACGTCATGCCGGTGCACGGCGAGATCAGACACCTGATCGCCAACGCCGACCTGGCCGTGGCCACCGGCGTACCGCGCAACCGGGCGATCGTGGTCGAGGACGGGGCCGTGGTCGACCTGGCCAAGGGCAAGGCCAAGGCGGTCGGACGGCTCGACTGCGGCTACATCTTCGTCGACGGCTCCACGGTGGGCGACATCGGCGACGCCGAGCTGAGCGACCGCAAGATTCTGGGCGCCGACGGCTTCATCACCGTGGTCGTGGTGGTGAATCTGCACTCGGGCACGCTCGTCAGCGGGCCCGACATTCACGCGCGGGGTTTCGTCGAAGACGACTCGGTGTTCGACGGCATCAAGGTCGAGATCGCCAAGGTGATCGAGTCGGCGATGTCCGACGGGTCCGAAGACGTCCGCGGCCTGCAGCAGGTGGTGCGCCGCACGGTGGGCCGTTGGGTGAGCAACACCTACCGCCGCCGGCCGATGATTCTGCCGGTGGTGGTGTCGGCCTGACCTGTGGAGGTGATCGGCGTCGGCCAGGGGGGCGGGTACGGTGCGGGGGTGCTCATCGCGTGCCTCGTGGTGGCAGTGGTCTGAGGCACAGCCTGTCACGGCCGTACGACAAAACTATGCGGGCATGGGCTCACCAACTCGTCGATCCTGTGGACTCATGTCAAGATGCCCGCTTGGGTTGGGTCGTTGACTCATTTCGTTTTGCCCGCGTCATTTTTGTTCGGGATAGGTAGACGTGGTTGCGTTTGGCTGCTTTGAGGATGGTGCCGCGGCGGCGGGCGAGTTCGAGCAGGTTGCGTTGGATGAGGTCGATGTCTCGGCGTAGTTGGGCCGGGTTGGCCTGGGTGATGCGACTGTCAAGGTGTCGCCGGTCCTGGTCGTCGAGGACGGTGGGGTGGTCACGGAGCAGCCGGCCGGCCGGGGTGGTGGCGGTGTCGTAGGTCTTGGTGACTTTCGCTCCGGTGCGGGTCTTGGTTTTCAGCTTCTGTTGCGGGGTGAACAGGTTGGACAGTTCAGCGGCCAGGGGCCATAGCTGGTTGAGCAGGTCGAGTTCCCGGCTGGTGTCGTAGCGGTAGTAGCCGACGTTGCGGCGGACTCTGGTCCAGTTCTTCTGTTCGATGTGGGCTTGGTCGTTGGAATGGTTCGGGCGGCCGCGGGTGAACGTGATCTCACGGGTGTTGCACCAGCTCATCAGGTGGTGGTTAATGAACTCGGAGCCGTTGTCAGAGTGGACGCCCACGATCGCGAACGGGAACCGGAGGGCGAGTTGCTCCAGCCCGGTGGCCACGATCCTTTCGCCCTTGGACTTCACGGTGATGGTTTCGGTCCAACCGGTAGCCACGTCGACAGCGTCCAGGCTGTAGTGGAAGTGGCCGTTGTTGTCGCCGCCGTCGTGACCGACCAGATCGATCTCGATGAACCCTGGCTGGGTGTCGTCCCACTCGTGCCAGGTCTTCAGCGGGATCGACGATTTCAACAGCGATCCGGGGCGGGTCAAGGACCGGCCCTTGAGGTTGCCGACCAGCCCGAGCCGGTAGGGCCGCAATCGGCGATCGATGGTCGCCGCCGACATGGCCAGCAGTGCGTCGATGACTTCGGGTGTCGCGTTCAGCTCGCCCTTGGCGACCAGGCTCGCGACCAGGACCGGCAGCGCTGGGCGCACGATCTTGCCGCTGGGTCCGTCCAGCACCGCCCAGCACACCGCCAAGGCGTCGATCACCTCAGGTCCGTAGCGGAACACAGGCTCGCGGGGCCTGCGTGGCCGGTTCACGTCCACACCGGCGACCGCTGCCCGGATCATCTTGCGGGCATGGTCTCGATGCCAGCCGTTGACCGCGACCAGATGATCCAAAATGGTCGACTTCTCAGCCTTGGTCGCCTTCGGCCACGCCTTGACCTGGCTCGCCAGCACAGCCTTCCGTTGCCTCATCGTCAGCCCCATCCCCGCAGCCTGACCCACGCGGGCATTCTCAGATGAGTCAACGACCCCACCCACGCGGGCATTCAGCACGAGTCAACTCGTCGATTAGGCTCGGCGCGCGGCCCTCGGGTATAGTTGGACGGTCCCTGTGAGGGGCTGATCCCAAGCAAATCAAGGAGTTACCAGTGGCTGCCGTCTGTGACATCTGCGCCAAGGGCCCAGGCTTTGGCCACAACGTGCCCTGGTCGAAGAAGAAGACCAACCGCCGGTGGAACCCGAACATCCAGCGCGTGCGCGCGGTGGTCGAGGGTGCCCCGAAGCGGCTCAACGTCTGCACGTCGTGCCTGAAGTCCGGCAAGGTCACCCGCTGACCTGATCGGCATCGCAAGGACCCGCCCCGGCGGGTCCTTCTGCTTTGTCCGCGCATCGGCAGCCGAGAACTGTGGCGGGTTCTGTCAGCATCGCCGCTTAGGCTTTAGGCCATGGTGACGTGGCACACGCAGTCGTTTCGGGAGCTGGCTGCTCCCGTCGCCGACGTGCTCGGCGCCCGCACCGCCAAAGACCTCGAGAAGCTGCGCATTCACACCGTCGGCGACCTGCTGCGGCACCTGCCCCGGCGTTATCTGTCGGGCACCGAGCTCACCGACCTGGCCACCCTCGAAGCCGGTGACCACGTGGCCGTGATGGCCAAGGTGAGCAGCACGAAGATCGTCAACGGTGGTCGCAACAGACCGAGCCGGCTCGAGGTGAGCCTCACCGACGGGCGCGGCTACCTGGCGGTCACCTTCTTCGGCCGCGAGCACCTGGTCGAGTACTGGCAGCGCGAACTGGCCAAGGGCGTCCGGGGCATCTTCGTGGGCAAGGTCGGCCGGTTTCGCGAGCAGCTGCAGCTCACCCACCCCGAGTTCGTCATGCTCAATGCGTCGGGGGCGATCGTCGGGTCGTCCGAGAAGAAGCAGCTGATCGCCACCATGAGCCGCAGCGCCGCCCTGGTGGGCATGTATCCGGCCACCGCGAAGCTGCCCACCTGGAAGGTGGCCGAATGCTGCCGGCTGGGGCTGGCCACGCTCAGCGGGGCGGACGATCCGTGGCCCGACTGGGTGCTCGACGCCGCCGACGTCATGCCGCTGGCCGACGCGTTCGCGGCCGTCCACCAGCCCCGGTCACTGGCGGAGGCGCACGCGGGCACGCAACGGCTGCTGTTCGACGAGGCGTTCGCCACGCAGCTCACCATGGCCTACCGACGAGCGGACGCCTCCACCCACACCGCGATTCCCCGGCGCGCCACCGCGGGCGGGCTGCTCACCGCGCTGGACGCCCGGCTGCCGTTCACCCTCACCGACGGTCAGCGCGTGGTCAGTGACACGTTGTTCGCCGAACTCGACCGGGCGCGTCCGATGCAGCGGCTGTTGCAGGGCGAAGTCGGCTCGGGCAAGACGGTGGTGGCCCTGCGCGCCATGCTGGCCGTGGTCGACGCGGGCGGGCAGTGCGCACTGCTGGCCCCCACCGAGGTGCTGGCGCACCAACACCACGCCACCATTCGGGCGCTGATGGGCGACCTGGCGGGCGGGCGACTGCTCGGCTCGCCCGACGTGGCCACCGACGTGGTGCTGATCACCGGCTCGACGCCCGCGGCGGCGAAACGCGAGGCGCTGCTGCGGGCCGCCTCGGGCGAGGCCGGCATCGTGATCGGCACGCACGCGCTGCTGCATGAGGCGGTGCAGTTCGCCGACCTGGCCTTCGTGGTCATCGACGAGCAGCACCGCTTCGGCGTCGAACAACGCGGGGTGCTCACCGACAAGGCGACGGCCCGTCCACACGTGCTGGTACTCACCGCCACCCCGATCCCGCGTTCGGTGGCCATGACCATCTTCGGCGACCTCGACGTTTCGACCCTCGACGAACTGCCGGCCGGCCGGCAGCCGGTGGGCACGGTGGTGGTCGACGCAGCGCTGCGTCCGGCCTGGGTCGACCGGGCGTGGCAGCGCGTCGCCGAAGAGGTCGCGCAGGGCCGGCAGGCGTTCGTGGTGGTGCCGCGCATCAAGTCCAGCGACGAGGGCATCGGCGTGGTCGACCTGGCCGCCGAGTTGAGTGCGGTGCAGTTGGCCGGGCTGCGGGTGGGCATGCTGCACGGCCAACTGCCCAACGACTCCAAAGACGCCACCATGGCGGCCTTCGTCGCCGGCGAACTCGACGTACTCGTGGCCACCACGGTGATCGAGGTGGGCGTCGACGTGCCCAACGCCACCATGATGGTGATCTGCGACGCCGAACGCTTCGGCATTTCGCAGTTGCACCAGTTGCGCGGCCGCATCGGCCGCGGCGGCCACCCGGGTGTCTGCCTGCTGATCAGCTCGGCACTGGCCGACGACGTCGTCAACGAACGGCTGCAGGCGGTGGCGGCCACCAGCGACGGCTTCGAACTGGCCGAACTCGACCTGATTCAGCGCCGCGAAGGCGATGTGTTGGGCGCCGATCAGTCGGGAGCGCGATCGAGCCTTCGGCTGCTCAGCGTGCTCGCCCACGCCGACGTGATCACCCAGGCGAAGGCCATTGCCGCCGAAGCCGTCGAGCGCGATCCCGAGCGCACCACACCAGGCTTCGTCGATGCCGTCCAATCGATCGAGATGCTGGCCGCCGGCGACTGGCTCGAACTGAGCTGATCAGCTTTGCCGGCCCGGCTCTGGCACGATGAGCCGGTGACTGTGATCGCCGCTGCCGACGGCTCCGCCCTCGGCAACCCCGGCCCCGCCGGCTGGGCGTGGTACATCGACCAAGACCGCTGGGCGTGTGGCGGCTGGCCGCACGGCACCAACAACCAGGGCGAACTGACCGCCGTGCTCGATCTGCTGAGGCAGACCGCCGGCCACGACGACGAGCTGTTGATCTATTGCGACTCGGTGTACGTGATCAACTCCGTCACCAAGTGGCTGCCGGGCTGGAAGCGCAAGGGGTGGCGTAAGGGCGACGGCAAGCCGGTGCTCAACGTCGAGATCATGAAGCAGCTCGACCAGGCGCTGCAGGGGCGTCGGGTGCGCTTCGAATGGGTCAAGGGTCACTCGGGGCACCCGCTCAACGAAGAGGCCGACCGGTTGGCCAACGGTGCCGCGGTGGCCTTCAGCAAGGGCGGTCGGCCCGACCCGGGCCCGGGTTTCGGGGCCGGTGCGAGCGGGCAGGTGACCGACTCGACGCCGTCGGTGGCGCAGCCGTCCGGCGGTGCGGCACCAACCGTTCAGGACGACCTCTTCGCCGACGAGCCCGAGCCCACCGACGAAGAGCGCGTGATCGCGCTGGAGCGGTCGTTGCTGAGCGACGAGGTGCGCGGTGACCCGGCAGCAGTGGCTGCCCTGCTGCACCCCGACTTCTGCGAGATCGGTCGGTCGGGACGGTTGTGGACGCGCCCCGAGCTGCTGGCCCACGTCGCACCCCTGGCCGAGCCCGCGACGCTCGAGGTGCTGTCGGTCAGTCGCGTCGCGCCGCAGGCGATCCTGCTGCTGTGGCGCTCGGCCGGCGATGAGGCGACCGACGGGTCGAGTTCGGTACTGCGCAGCTCGCTGTGGGTGCGCGCGGGCGGCGATTGGGTACAGCGGTTCCACCAGGGCACCCGCGAACCAATCGTGTGACCCGCACGTCGCGGGCGCTCCGTCATTCCGGCGGACGCCGGAAGCTCGAAAACCGCGCCTACTCGCTGGTGTAGTCGGGCTCGCGGTCGGGTTCGACGCCGAACGCGAACCGGCGCGCGCTGATCTCGGCGGCCTTGATGCGAATGAAATGGTTCTTCACGGTTGCCACCCATGGAGTCAGCCCAAGGGTGTCGATGTGGTCGAGATCGGCCTGGTCGGTGACCTCAGCAGCCTCGCCCTTGACCACGACACTCCAGCCGGAGCGCTCGTGCCAACTGTCGACTTCGAAGGCCACCCCACTGTTGACGATCAACTGCAGCAGCTTCGAACCCTCGGCGGTGCGAAACACCAGCGATTGGCCGTCCACCACGAAGTTGACGGGAAAGATGTCGGGCTGTCGGTCGATGACGGTGGCCAGTCGGCCGACCCGGGCGGTGCCGAGCAACTGCCAGGCTTCGTGTTCGCTCAGCACGGTGATGGGGTCGTCTGCTGCCATGGGGTCATTGTGGCCCTCAGGCTCGCGGGCCGCAGGCGGTTTTGGCAGGCAGACCCGCGGGCAGGTGGGCGACGCACCACTAGCATCCACTCATGTCGCGCATCATCGCCGGTAGCCGCAAGGGTCATCGGTTGCACACGCCGGCGGGTGACGCGACCCGTCCGACCTCAGACCGGGTGCGTGAGGCCGCCTTCGGCGTGCTGGCGTCCGAACTGGGTCGAGTCGGCGATCCGGCCATCATGCTGAGCGGCCACGGCTTTCTCGACCTGTATGCCGGTTCGGGCGCGGTGGCGCTCGAGGCGGCCAGCCGTGGGGCCGCGCCCGTGGTGGCCGTCGAGAGCGACCGCCGCGCGGCGGAGGTCATTCGCCGCAACGCGGCCGAGACGAAGTTGGGCGTGCGGGTCGTACCCGTCACCGTCGAGAAGTACCTGGGCGGCGAGCCGCAGCAGTTCGAGCTGTGCTGGCTCGACCCACCGTACGCGGTGCCGGGGCAGACCGTATCGTCGGTGGTCGACCGGCTGGCACAGGGGTGGCTGGTGCCCGGCGGCATCGTCGTGGTCGAACGGGCACGGCGCGGGGGAGAGTTCGCCTGGCCCGATCGGTTGGGTGATCGTTGGCAACGTCGCTACGGTGAGACGACGTTGTACTTCGCGACGGAAG
Organism: Micropruina glycogenica; assembly: GCF_900289045.1. Lineage (GTDB taxonomy): Bacteria > Actinomycetota > Actinomycetes > Propionibacteriales > Propionibacteriaceae > Micropruina > Micropruina glycogenica. The sequence goes on along the minus strand of NZ_LT985188.1, from coordinate 1,851,164 downwards.
GGGAGGCATGAGAGCCGTGTGCCCAGGGTCGTTCGACCCGATCACGCACGGGCATCTCGACGTGATCAACCGCGCCGCCACGCTGTTCGGCGAGGTGATCGTCGCCGTCGGGCGAAACTCGGCCAAGAAGTACCTGTTCGACACCGACGAGCGGGTCGAACTGGCCCGCGCCGCCGTGGCCGACATACCCGGCGTACAGGTGGAGGTGCTGAGCGGCCTGCTGGTCGACTTCTGCCGCGAGCGTGACGCGGGGTACGTGGTGAAGGGGCTGCGGTTCGCGTCCGATTTCGACTTCGAGTTGCAGATGGCGCACATCAACCACTCGCTGACCGGTCTCGAAACCGTGCTGCTGCCCGCGTCGGCGCAGTGGGGCACGCTGTCGTCCACGATGGTGCGCGAAGTCGCCACCCTGGGCGGTGACGTCAGTGCGTTCGTGCCCGCGCTGGTCGCCGAGCGCATCGAGAACAAACGCACCGACCACGAAGGCTGACGCACCCCCGCGATCCTGTGGACTCATGTCAAGATGCCCGCTTGGGTTGGGTCGTTGACTCATTTCGTTTTGCCCGCGTCATTTTTGTTCGGGATAGGTAGACGTGGTTGCGTTTGGCTGCTTTGAGGATGGTGCCGCGGCGGCGGGCGAGTTCGAGCAGGTTGCGTTGGATGAGGTCGATGTCTCGGCGTAGTTGGGCCGGGTTGGCCTGGGTGATGCGACTGTCAAGGTGTCGCCGGTCCTGGTCGTCGAGGACGGTGGGGTGGTCACGGAGCAGCCGGCCGGCCGGGGTGGTGGCGGTGTCGTAGGTCTTGGTGACTTTCGCCGCCAGGTCAAGGCGTGGCCGAAGGCGACCAAGGCTGAGAAGTCGACCATTTTGGATCAATCTGGTCGCGGTCAACGGCTGGCATCGAGACCATGCCCGCAAGATGATCCGGGCAGCGGTCGCCGGTGTGGACGTGAACCGGCCACGCAGGCTCGCCAGCACAGCCTTCCGTTGCCTCATCGTCAGCCCCATCCCCGCAGCCTGACCCACGCGGGCATTCTCAGATGAGTCAACGACCCCACCCACGCGGGCATTCAGCACGAGTCAACTCGGCGATTGGCGCCAACGCGGCGAGGTCGGTAAAGTGTCCCTTCGGTCATGACTATGTATCGCCATCCAGATCCTCGCTCCGGTCTCGTTCTCGACACCCATGAGTTGGGGCGAAGGGTCGGTGCCATGAAGACGATCCAACGGATCGCCGAGGCGCCGGACGGCATCGGCACAGACGTGATCGGAGTGCCACCCGGTTCCCCCGTCGATCTCGACCTTCGGCTCGAGTCGGTGGTGGAGGGGGTGCTGGTCACCGGAACCGCCGAGGTTACGTTGGCGGGGCAGTGCGCACGGTGCCTGACACCGATCGCCTCGAACGAGGAGGTCGACCTTCAGGAGCTGTACCTCTACCCCGACAAGGAACCCGACGACGAAGAGGCCAGCCGCCTCGACGGCGAGCTGCTCGATCTCGAGCCGCTGCTGCGCGACACGGTGGTGCTCGACCTGCCGTACACACCACTGTGCCGGCCGGATTGCGCAGGGTTGTGCCCCGACTGCGGGGCTGACCTCAACGCAGATCCCGACCACTCGCACGGCGAGAAGATCGACCCGCGCTGGGCCGACCTGACGGGGTGGACGGCTGCTGACGAAGAAGCTGACGAGGCCTGAGCCCAGGCCGAGAAACAAGGAGTGAGCCGTGGCCGTCCCCAAGCGGAAGATATCTCGGAGCAACACCCGGCACCGCCGTTCCCAGTGGAAGGCGTCCGTGCCCACCCTGGTCACCTGCGCCAACCCCGCGTGCCGCGAGAAGCACCTGCCGCACACCGCGTGCCCCGCGTGCGGCCAGTACGGCCCCCGCGCCGCACGGCGTCAGATTCTCGAACCCTGACACCGGCGGCCATGAGCCGCATTCATGACCAACTCGACGAGCTGGGGATCACCATCGATCCCCAGCTTTTCGAGCTTGCCCTGGTGCACCGCAGCTACAGCTACGAGCACGGGGCGATTCCGCACAACGAGCGCCTCGAGTTTCTCGGTGACGCCGTACTGGGCCTGGTGATCACCGACCACCTGTACCGGCGCTTCCCCGACCACCCCGAAGGACGGCTCGCAAAGTTGCGGGCCGCGGTGGTGAACGCCAACGCCCTGGCCGATGTGGCCCGCGGGCTCGAGGTCGGCCCCCTGCTGAAGCTCGGCAAGGGCGAACTGGCCAGCGGCGGCGCCGACAAGTCCTCGATTCTGGCCGACGCGTTCGAGGCCCTGCTCGGCGCCCTGTTTCTTTCGGCCGGACGTGACGCGGCCGACGCCTTCGTGCACACCCTGTTCGACGAACTGGTCGAAACCGCCGACGGGCTGGGTGCCGGTCTCGACTGGAAGACGTCGCTGCAAGAACTCTGCGCCACCCTTGAGGTGGGCGCCCCCACCTACGCCGTCACCGAATCGGGCCCCGACCACGCCAAACAGTTCGAGGCGGTCGCGCTGGTGGGCGATCAGGTGTTCGCCGCCGCGGGCGGGCGCAGCAAGAAGCAGGCCGAACAGGGTGCCGCCAAGGCGGCGTTCGAGGCGCTCAGCGCCTGAGGCCGTCAGGACGCGGGTTGCGCCGGCTTGGTGGCCCGGCGAGCACGGACAGACTTTGGTGGGTAATCGGAACCGTCCCAATTGCCCACCGGGCGAGCTGCACGGCTGAACACCCGAAGCGGGGTGTCGTCGACGCCGCCGACGGGCCAGGATGGGGCGATGGACAGCATCGTGATCATCGGCGGCGGCCTCGCCGCCGCGAACGCCGTCGAAACCCTGCGCGACGAGGGTTTCACCGGGCCGCTCACCCTGGTCGCAGCAGAGCCACTGCTGCCGTACGAGAGGCCGCCGCTGAGCAAGGACGTGCTGCAGGGCACGGCCGAGTTCGAGGTGCTGCACGACGCGCAGTGGTACGCAGAACGCGACACCCGCGTGATCACCGGTCAGCCCGCGACCGGGCTCGACCTGGGCGGCCGCACCGTCATCCTTGCCGACGGCACCGAGCTGCACTACGACAAGCTGTTGCTCACCACCGGCGCCGAGCCCTGTCGGCTCGAGATTCCGGGTGCGCAGCGGGCCCTGGTGCTGCGCACGCGCGGCGACGAACAGGTGCTGCACGCACAGGTGGCCGGCGGCGCACGGCTGGTGATCATCGGCGGCGGCTGGATCGCCCTCGAGGTCGCGGCCTCCGCCCGGCAGAACGGCGCCGATGTCACCGTGCTGGTGCGCGGCGAGGCGCCGCTGGCCGACGTACTGGGCCGGCAACTGTCTGATCACCTGGTCGCCCTGCAGCGTGCCCACGGCGTCGACGTTCGCACCTCGACGACGGTGACCGAGATCACCGCGACCGGCGTCGAGACCAGCGACGGCCCGCTGGCCGCCGACGTGGTGCTAGCGGCGATCGGCGTGGCGCCGTCCACGACCCTGGCCGAGGCGGCGGGGCTCGCGGTCGGTGAGGGCGTGATCACCGACAGCTCGCTGCGCACGTCCGACCCGCACGTGTGGGCGGCGGGTGACCTGGCGCTGGGGCTGAACACGGCGCTCGGCCCGTTGCGCGTCGAACACTGGGACAACGCCATTCGGCAGGGCAAGCTCGCCGCCCGCGCCATGCTGGGCCACGACGTGACCTACGACTGGCAGCCGTACTTCTTCACCGACCAGTTCGAGTTCTCGATGGAGTACGTGGGGCACGGGTCGCCGTCCGACACCGTCGAGATTCGTGGCGACCTGGACGGTAACGAGTGCATCGCCTACTGGTTGGGCGGGGCGGACGGACGCACCGTGACGGCCGGCATAAACGTGGGCATCTGGGACGTCAACGACACCCTCCGGGCCATGATCGGCACGTCGGTCAACCCCGACGAACTCACCGATCTGCGCTGACCCGGGCTGCCTTTCGTTCGTCGCGGGTGGCCCACAGGCTGGTGCAGACAAGGATCACCAAAATGGTGACGATGACGCCCAACGACGCCAGCGTCGGCACCTCGGGCACCGCCGGCCAGACGGTGTGCGCCCAGTGCAGCACCAGCTTGCCGCCGATGAAGCCCAAAATGGCGGCCAGTCCGTAGCCCAGGTGCACCAGCGACGCCAGCGCGCCCTGGAGCACGAAGTACAGGGCGCGCAGGCCCAGCAGCGCGAACGCGTTGGTGGCGAACACCAGGAACGGGTCACCGGTGATGCCGTACACGGCAGGAACCGAGTCGACGGCGAACACGATGTCGGCGGCCAGAATCGCCAGCACCACCAGGAACAGGGGGGTGAGTGACAGGCGTCCGGCTTCGCGCACGGCCATGCGGGTGCCGCGGTAGTCGTCGGTCACCGGAAAGAACCGACGCGCCAGCTTCACCGACCGCAGGTCGGCGACGTGCACCTCGTGGTCGGCACCCTTGACGGCGTCGACGAGCATCTTCACCGCCGTGGCGAGCAGAATGCCGCCGAACAGCAGAAACGCCCACGAGAAGTTCGCGATCAGTTGAGCGCCGAGCGCGATGAAGATCCCGCGCAGCACCAGCGCTCCGGCCACTCCGAACAGCAGCACCCGCTGCTGCAACTCCTTCGGCACGGCGAAGGCGCTCAGCAGCAACATGAACACGAACAGGTTGTCGACCGAGAGCGTCTTCTCGACCAGGTACCCGGTGTAGTACTCCAGGCCGATCTGGCTGCCGTGCGCCGTCCACACCCAAACGCCGAAGGCGACCGGAAGAGCGATGTAGAACACCGACCACCCCAACGCCTCTTTCATGCGCACCTCGTGGGGGCGGCGGGTGACGATGAAGTCGAGCACGAACAGGGCCAGAACGATGGCCAGTGTGACGCCCCAGAGCAGGGGGGTACCGATGGAGTCAAGGGGCATGAACGACAATCCTCGTAGCTAGGCCTTTGAGGTCTCCTTGGCTGACGCCTTCCACCCCGAGGCGCCGACGGCGCCGGATTGACCGGAATGGAACGAGAAGTACTCCCCTCGGAAAGCAATTGTGCCGGTTGGGCGGCGGTGGTGACAAATCGATCGTTCGGGCCGGCGCGCGCCGACGGCTCAAAACGACGCGCTGGCACAATCGCTGTGTGCCTGAACTGCCCGAGGTCGAAACCGTGCGGCGGGGCCTGTCGTCGATCGTGACCGGGCGCACCATCGAGCGGGTCACCGTGCTGCACCCGCGCCCGGTACGCAACCACCTGCCCGGGCCCGACGACTTCGCGTTCACCCTGGCCGGACGCACCTTCGCCGAGCCCAGGCGGCGCGGCAAGTACCTGTGGCTGCCGTTCACCGACGGCGACGCGCTGCTGGCCCACCTGGGCATGAGCGGCCAGTTTCGGCTGGACGCTGCCGGCGACCCGCTGCTGCCCAACACCCGGGTGCTGTTCGATCTGGTGCCCGTGGGATCGTCCAACCAACTGCGCTTTGTCGACCAGCGCATGTTCGGGGGGCTCTCGTTGAGCTACGGCGGCGCCGAACTGCCCGCACAACTGGAACACATCGGCCGCGACCTGTTCGACCCGCTGTTCGACCTCACCGCTGCGGTGAAGAAGATCCGTTCGAAACGCTCGGGCATCAAGCGGGTTCTGCTCGACCAGACCGTGATCTCGGGCATCGGCAACATCTACGCCGACGAGGCGCTGTGGCGGGCCCGGCTGCACTACGACCGCGCGGCCAACACCCTGAGCGCGGCCAAGGTGCGCGAGCTGGTGCAGGCGGCGAAGGCGGTGATGGCCGAAGCGCTCGACCAGGGCGGCACGAGCTTCGACGCCCTGTACGTCAACGTGAACGGCTCCTCCGGCTACTTTGAGCGGTCGCTGGCCGTGTACGGCCGCGAGGGCCGGGCGTGCCTGCGCTGCGACCGCGCGATCGTGCGCGAACCGTTCATGAACCGCTCGTCGTATCGCTGCCCGACGTGCCAGCGTCGTCCGGTGGGCCACGCCCGATAGGGTGCCCCTCGTGAGTTCAGCCGGAACGTTCTACCGCCGCTACGCCCACGTCGGTCGGCAGTTCGTGAAGTTCGGCCTGGTCGGCGGTGCCGGCGTCGTGGTCAACATGCTGGTTGCCATCGTGATGAACCGGGCCAACGGCGGCACCGTCAACGCGCAGAACATTCTGTTCACCATTCCCGGCACGCCGTTCAACTTTCGGTTCACCACCCTGGTGTGGATCGTCGCGTTCTTGATCGCCAACCTGTTCAACTTCGAACTCAACCGGCGCTGGACCTTTCGGCACGGTCAGAAGGCGCCGTGGCTGCAGGAGTTTCTGCCGTTTCTCGCCGTGGGCAGCGCGGCGGCGCTGGCGGGCATCTTCATCAAGATCGGGTTCACCAACCCCACCTCGCCGTTCTACCTGCCCGAGCCGTGGTTTCACGAGAACGCCGGCCTGCAATCGCGCGAGTACTGGGCGCAACTGTTCACCATCGTGATCACCATGCCGATCAACTTTCTGGTCAACAAGCTGTGGACCTTCAGGCACGTGCGCAACCGACACGCCGGGCAGAAGGCGTCGGTCGGGTAACGCATGCATCTGAAGTCACTCACCCTGCGCGGGTTCAAGTCGTTCGCCTCAGCCACCACGCTGGCGTTCGAGCCGGGCATCACCTGCGTGGTCGGCCCGAACGGGTCGGGCAAGTCGAACGTGGTGGACGCGCTGAGCTGGGTGATGGGCGAGCAGGGCGCCAAGTCGCTGCGCGGCGGCAAGATGGAGGACGTCATCTTCGCCGGCACGTCCGGACGGGCGCCATTGGGCCGCGCCGAAGTGACGCTGACCATCGACAACACCGACGGCGCGCTGCCGATCGACTACACCGAGGTGACGATCAGCCGCACCATGTTCCGCTCCGGCGGTTCCGAGTACGCCATCAACGGCAACACGGCCCGGCTGCTCGACGTGCAAGACCTGCTGTCCGACTCGGGCATCGGCCGCGAAATGCACGTGATCGTGGGCCAGGGCCAACTCGACTCGATTCTGCAGGCCACCCCCGAGATTCGCCGCGGCTTCATCGAAGAGGCCGCCGGCGTGCTCAAGCACCGCAAGCGCAAAGAGAAGGCGCTGCGCAAGCTCGAGGCCACCAGCGCCAACCTGAATCGTTTGAGCGACCTGCTGGCCGAGCTGCGCCGGCAACTCAAACCGCTGGGACGGCAGGCCGAAGTTGCCCGCAAGGCCGCCGTGATCCAGGTCGAGGTGCGCGACGCGCGGGCGCGGTTGATGGCCGACGACTACGTGCAGGCGGGTCTGGCCCTGCAGAGCGACCTGGCCGCCGAGGCAGACCTGCTGGCCCGGCGCCGCTCGGTGGAGGCCGCCCTCGACGCCGCGCGCGAGGCCGAAGGGCAGGCCGAGATCGCCACCCGCGACGCCCTGCCGCGGGTGAACGCAGCGCACGAGACCTGGTACGGCCTGGCCGCGCTGCGCGAGCGGGTGTCGACCACGATGAGCATCGCCGGCGAGCGGGTGCGCAATGCCGAGAGCGCGGGTGACGGCGACCGTCCGGGCCGCGACCCCGAGTTGATCGAACGTGAGGCCGCCGAGATGCGCGCCGCCGAGGCGGTGCTGGCCGTCGAGGTGGGCAACGCCGAGCAGGCCCTGGCGGCGGCCCGCGAGCACCGTCAGCAGACCGAACAGGCCCACGAGCAGGCCGAACGCACCTACACCGCCCAGCAGCGGGCGATCGCCGACCGGCGTGAGGGGCTGGCCCGGCTCACCGGCGAGGTCAACACCCTGCGCAGCCGCACCGAGGCCGCGGGGGCTGAGATCGAACGGCTGGCCGCCGCTCGCGACGACGCGCTCAGCCGGGCCGGTGAGGCCACCCACCGGTTCGCGGTGCTCGAAACCCAGTTGGCCGGCTTGACCGCGGGCGAGTCGGGTCTCGACGCGGCGTACGAGAAGGCGTCCGAGGCGGTTGAGGGCATCGGAGCGTCGATCGCCGACACCCGGCGCGACGAGCAGAAGGCGCAGACCGAGCGCGCCTCGCTGGCCGCACGGTTGGACGGTCTGGCGCTCGGCCTGGAGCGCAAGGACGCCTCGGCGGCGCTCTTGGCTGCGGGCGATTCGATCGGCGGACTGCTGGGTTCGGTGGCGGCGCTGATCGGGGTGCGTGCGGGGTACGAGACCGCGGTGTCGGCGGCGCTGGGGTCGGCGTCGGAGGCGGTGGCGGTGGCCGGGCTCGACGTGGCGGTGAGCGCGTTCAAGCACCTGAAGGCCGAAGACCTGGGCCGGGCAGGGTTGCTGCTCAGCGGCTCGTCGGAACCCTCGGAGCAACCGTGGCCGACGCTGCCCACAGGTGCGGTGTGGGCCATGGACGTGGTGACGTGTGAGGCGGGCGTGCGACCGGCGTTGGTGCGGCTGCTGCGCAAGGTGGCGGTGGTCGACGACCTTTCTGCGGCGCAGACGCTGGTGGCCGACGTGCCCGACGTCACCGCGGTGACTCGCGAGGGCGACGTGCTGAGCCAGTGGTTCGCCTCGGGCGGATCGTCGGCCAAGCCGTCCTTGATCGAGGTGCAGGCGGCGATCGACGAGACCGAGTCGCGGCTCGCCGCCGCTCAGGCCGAGTTGGAGCGGGCGCGGTTCGCGCTGGCGTCTCACGAGGCCGAACTGACCGACGCGCAGCAGCGGGCCGAAGCGGCACTGGCCAGGCTGAACGAGTCCGACGCCGAGCACGCCGCGCTGGCCGAAGAGCTTGCGGCGCTCAGCCAGACCACCCGGTCGGCGCGTGCCGAGGCCGAGCGGCTGGAGGCGTCCATCGCTGCGGCGCAGGCGACCCGTGAGCAGAACCGGCAGGGCCTGGCCGCGCTCGAGAGCCGGCTCGAACTGGCGTCGGCGCAGACCGGGGTGGTCGAGGCCGACCCCACCGAGCGCGACCGGCTGGGTGACCTGGCCCGGGTGGCGCGGGCTGCCGAGATGGAGGCGCTGCTGGCGCTGCGCACCGTTGAAGAGCGGGCCAAAGCCCTGGCCGGACGGGCCGACTCGCTGATGCGGGCCGCGCAGGCCGAGCGGCAGGCGCGTGAGCGGGCCGCGGCCCGGCGGGAGCAGTTGCGGCGCGAAGCCGAAGAGGCGCGGGCGGTGACGACGGCAGCCACCTGGCTGTTGGGTCGGGTCGAGGCGTCGCAGGAGCTGGCGGCGGCCGAGCGCTCGGCGGCCGAGGCGGCCCGTGCGCAGGCCGAGGCCGACCTGGCCGACGTGCGCCGGCGGGCCCGCGAACTGGCCAAGCAGTTCGAAGAGCTCGTCGACCACGTGCACCGCGACGAACTGGCCCGGGCCGAGCAGCGGCTGCGGTTGGAGGGCCTGGCCGAGAAGGCGCTGACCGAACTGGGGCTCGACGCCGACGTGCTGGTGGCCGAGTACGGGCCCGACCAGTTGATTCCGGTGCTCACCAAAGCCGACGGCAGTACCCTGACCGACGACGACGAGAAACCCGAGCCGGTGCCCTTCGTCCGTGCCGAGCAGGAAAAGCGGCTGCGCGCCGCCGAACGCAACCTGGGCGTGCTGGGCAAGGTGAACCCGCTGGCGTTGGAGGAGTTCGACGCGCTGCAGGAGCGGCACGCGTTTCTGGCCGAGCAGTTGGACGATCTGCGCAAGACCCGCACCGACCTGGCCGACATCATCGCCGAGGTCGACACCCGCGTGCAGGAGGTGTTCGCGCAGGCCTACGCCGACGTCGAGGTGGCGTTCGAGCAGTCGTTCGCCCGGCTGTTCCCCGGCGGCGAAGGACGGCTGGTGCTCACCGAACCCGGCCAGTGGCTCACCACGGGGGTCGACGTCGAGGCCCGTCCGGCCGGCAAGAAGGTGAAGCGGCTGTCGCTGCTGTCGGGCGGCGAACGCTCACTGGTGGCGGTCGCGTTTCTAGTGGCGCTGTTCAAGGCCCGGCCCAGCCCGTTCTACATTCTCGACGAGGTCGAAGCGGCGTTGGACGACGTCAACCTGGGCCGCCTGTTGCAGATCTACGAAGAGCTGCGCGAGAACAGCCAGTTGCTGGTGATCACCCACCAGAAGCGCACCATGGAGATCGCGGACGCCCTCTACGGCGTCACGATGCGCTCCGACGGCGTGTCGGCGGTGATCAGCCAGCGGCTCCGTGACTGACGGTTCTTCGTCATGCCGGGCTTGCCCCGGGATCGCGGCTGGGACTTATCGGGCTGCGGTTGGGAGACCCCGGCGTTCGCCGCGATGACGGTTCTCCAACCGGTGCGGGGACGGTTCTCCAACCGTCGGAGAACCGTCCCGGTCCCCCCGAGCTCAACCAGCGAACTTCTCAGTTGGCGATGGACGCGATCTTCGAGCGCTGCCAATCGGACCACTTACCGGTCACGCCGTCGGCGGTCACCTTGAACCGGGCCCGGTGGAAGACCTCTTCGTTGCCGCGTTCGGTGTTGGGCAGCCGGGCGTCCCACCAGACCACGACGGTGCCTTCGGTGCGAAACCGAAGCGCCTTGGCACCGAATCCGGTGTTGTCGTTGTGGCCGATGCGGTCGTACTCGAGCCGACGGTCTTCGATCACGATGGTGTGCCCGGCGGTGCAGTGCGCCGCGACCGAGTAGCGCACCTTCTTGGTGCCGTCGGCGTAGTGGCCCACCACGTGCGGGGTGCGCATGCTGATCGTGCACCCGTCAGGGGCGGGCGCGGCCTCGGCGGCCTGGGCGGGCGTGCTGGCGAGAAACCCGCCGGCGGCGCAGGCGGCGAGGGCTGCGGTGACGCCGGCCAGGCGTCGAACTGGGGTCATAACTGGGGTCATGGGATCTCCTCAGGGGTAACGCCGGACGCCCTGCCCGGCACCCCAGACGCTCTCAGCTCAGCCTCGGGAAGACTGCGGCGTCACCTGCCGGTTGGCTGAAGACCTGCGTCCCACGGCGGGCGGCGGGCGTGAGGCATACTGGTGGTACCCCGTTCGGAAGGTTTCTCATGGCCGTCGCACTGCTCGTCATGGTGGTGATTCTCGCCGTCGCCATCGGCATCGTGGCGATCGTCGCCATGGGCATGCAGGGGGCGGGTAAGCAGCGGGTGCCCGAACTGGCCAACGTGATGGCTGAAACCGCCCGGCACCTCAACGGTGACGCGGAGCCCCCGCAGGGCCTGGTCGAGTTCTTCGAAGAGATTCCCGACATGCGCCGCGGATCGTCCGCGAAGTCGGCCAACTCGGCCAAGTAACCCCTCACCCGCGCCCCGCGTCGGCGTCGGTCTCGGCACGCTCGACCGGCACCAAGGTGCCCGAGTGGCTCCCGTAGGCTGACCGGGTGGACATTCTTCAACTCCTGATCATCGGCCTGCTCGGCCTGGCGGTCATCGTTGCCGGCACGATCTTTCTGGCTCGGCGCCGGGCGCTGCCGCCGGCCACCAAGCGCGAATTGTCGCCCCAGCCGACCGCTCCTGCCCCCGAGGCGCCCGAAGAGTCCACCCCTGCCGAGCCGGCGGCACCGACCACGACTCTCGAACGTCCCGAGGCCCCCACCACCCGCATGGCCCGGCTGCGACGCCGGCTGGCCGGCAGCAACAACCCCCTGGCGCGTGGGCTGCTGTCGATCCTGTCGTCCGACCGCTTGGACGCCGACGCCTGGGACGACTTCGAAGCGGTACTGATCACCTCTGACCTGGGCGTCGGGCCCACCCAGGAGCTGACCGATGCGCTGCGCCGGGAACTGGCCATCGACGGGGTCGCCGACCAGGCGTCCGCCAAGCAGGTGCTGCGCAGCGAGTTGCTGAAGCTGGTCGATCCGAGCCTGGACCGCTCCTTGAGCGTCGACGGCGCGGACGGCAAGCCCGGCGTGGTGCTCGTGGTCGGGGTCAACGGCACGGGCAAGACCACCACCATCGGCAAGCTGGCCCGGGTGCTGGTGGCCGAGGACAAGACCGTCGTGCTGGGTGCCGCCGACACCTTCCGCGCCGCCGCGGCCGATCAACTGCAGACCTGGGGCGACCGGGTGGGCGTGCCCACGGTCCGCGGCCCTGAGGGCGGCGACCCGGCGGCGGTGGCCTACCAGGCGGTCCAGCGCGGCCTCGACGACGAGGTCGACGTGGTCGTGATCGACACCGCAGGACGCCTGCACACCAAGACCGGCCTGATGGACGAGCTCGGCAAGATCAAGCGGGTCATCGAAAAGCTTGCGCCGGTCACCGAGGTGCTGCTGCTCATCGACGCCACCACGGGCCAGAACGGGCTGATTCAGGCCCGGGTGTTCGCCGAGGTCGTGCAGATCACTGGCATCGTGCTCAGCAAGCTGGACGGCTCGGCCAAGGGCGGCATCGTGGTGCAGGTGCAGCGCGAACTGGGCGTGCCGGTGAAGTTGATCGGGCTCGGCGAGGGCGTCGACGACCTGGTGCCGTTCGAGGCCGAGGCGTTCGTGGACGCGCTGCTGAGCGAGTGACCTTCGGGGTTAGCGCGTCGGGCCGTGGGTTGGCGAGGCTGGTGATCCCGACTAACGGAGCACCCGATGCGCCTCGTGATCACCCAGAACGTCACCGCCGACGGTGCGGTGGAGATGCTGACCGACTGGTTCGACCCGTCCGATCACGACCAGGAACTGGCTGCCGAGCTGCGGCGCCAGGACGAGAGCTGTGACGCCGTGCTACTGGCCCGAGCAGACCGACGACACCACCGGCGTCAGCGACCAGCTCAACCGGGTGACCAAGTACGTGGTCAGCGCAACGATCACCGATCCGCAGTGGCGCAACAGTGTAGTGCTGGCGGTCGTGCTGACCGGCAGTATCACCCTGGCCCACCTGCTGATCGCCGAGGGGTATGGCCGACGAGTTCCGCATGTTCTGCTGCCCGGCCGTACAGGGCACCGGACGGCGGTTCTTTCCCGAGGGTTACGCCGCCCGACTGACACGGGTGGATGCGCGGACCTTCGGCAACGGCGTCACCTATGTCGCCTATCGTCCGACAGGCTCGCACGACGCCTGACGTGGTGCGAGGCAGCGGCGTTCGTGGACCCGCTGCTGGTCGAGTAGTCGCGCGGCTACTTCTTGCGCAGCATCAGCCACGCGACCAGTGCCGGCCCGCCGATGACCAGAACCAACCCGATGAGCTGGCCGGCCATATAGGCGGCGCTGCCGCCGCTGAACAGGCGTCCGGACGCCAGCTGAGTGATGGCGCTCAGGGTGAACAGCCCGGTGAGTGCTACGAAGATCCACCCCACGCTCGTGCGCCATGCCGGACGTTTCGCCGGTGTCTGCTGCATGCCCCAGCCGGGTTGGCCGTCATAGCCCTGCTGGCCAGACTGTGGGTACCCCCCACCCTGATAGGGGTGGGGCTGGCCGTACGGGCTGGTCTGGCCATAAGGATTCGGCTGCCCGTACGGGTTGCTTTGGCCGTACTGGCTACCCGGGTCATGCGGATTCGGCTGGCCGTACGACGGTTGCCCGGCAACGTGCGGTTGCCCGTAGGGGTTGGCGGATTGCCCGTAGCCGCCCGTGTTGTCGTAGCCCTGGTTGGGCTGGGTCATCGAAACCTCCTTCGAGTCCGGTCATTCTAGGCGGCGGGTGGGGCCCTTTCGGGGTCGTCCTACGCCAACCGGTAAGCTGACCCGGTAATCCGACTGCGTGAGGAAACCCGTTGTTCGACACCCTGCAAGACCGCCTGCACGAGGTCTTCAAGAACCTGCGCGGCAAGAGCCGGCTCACCGAGGCCGACATCGACGCCACCGCCCGCGAGATTCGGCTGGCGCTGCTCGAGGCCGACGTCAACCTCGGCGTGGTCAAAGAGTTCATCGCCAACCTGAAGAGCCGAGCGCTGGGCGCCGACGTGCACAAGGCACTCAACCCCAGCCAGCAGATCATCAAGATCGTCGACGAAGAGCTGGTCGCGATTCTGGGTGGCGAGGCTCGTCCGCTGCGGTTCGCCAAACGGCCGCCCACGGTGATCATGCTCGCCGGCCTGCAGGGCTCGGGCAAGACCACCCTGGCCGGCAAGCTCGGCCTGTGGCTCAAGGGGCAGGGGCATTCGCCGCTGCTGGTGGCGGCCGACCTGCAGCGGCCCAACGCCGTCAACCAGTTGCAGGTGGTCGGCGAGCGTGCCGGCGTGCACGTGTACGCGCCCGAGCCGGGCAACGGTGTCGGCGACCCGGTGCAGGTGGCGCGGCAGTCGATTCTGCACGCCATGAGCAAGCTGTACGACGTGGTCGTGGTCGACACCGCCGGCCGGCTGGGCATCGACTCCGAACTCATGCAGCAGGCCGCCGACATTCGCGCCGCGGTCAACCCCACCGAGGTGCTGTTCGTGGTCGACGCGATGATCGGCCAGGACGCGGTGAACACCGCGAGTGCGTTCGACGACGGCGTCGGGTTCGACGGCGTGGTGCTCACCAAGCTCGACGGCGACGCCCGCGGCGGCGCCGCCCTGTCGATCGCGAAGGTGATCGGCAAGCCGATCATGTTCGCCTCCAACGGCGAGGGGCTGAAGGACTTCGACGCCTTCCACCCCGACCGCATGGCGTCCCGAATCCTCGGCATGGGCGACGTGCTCACCCTGATCGAGCAGGCCGAGAAGACCTTCGACGCCGAGCAGACCGCCAAGGCGGCCGAGAAGCTGCTGGGCGGGCGTGGCGAGTTCGGGTTGGACGACTTTCTGCAGCAGATGCAGGCTGTGCGCCGCATGGGCCCGCTGTCGAAGATCCTGGGCATGATGCCCGGCATGGGTCAGATGAAAGACCAGATCAACAACATCGACGAGCGCGAGATCGACCGGCTCGAGGCCATCATCAAGTCGATGACGCCGGCCGAGCGGGCCAACCCCAAGATTCTGGACGGCTCGCGCCGCACCCGCATCGCGAAGGGCTCGGGCACCACGGTCACCGACGTGAACAGCCTGGTCAACCGGTTCTTCGACGCCCGCAAGATGATGCAGTCGCTGGGTGGTCAGATGGGCGGCCCGGGCATGCCGGGTATGCCGGGCGCGCGGCGTCAGCCGCCCCGTCAGGCACCCAAGCCGAAGGGCCGCGGCAAGGGCGTGTCGGGCAATCCGGCCAAGCGCGCGGCCGGTCCGGCCGAACCGGCGGCCGCGGCGGCGCAACCCGAATGGAACCCCGCGGACGCCTTCGGGCTCGGCAAGTCGGGCCAGCCCTCCGACGCCGATCTGGCGAAGGCGCTGGGCGACTTCCAACTGCCGCCCGACCTGGCCAAGATGTTCGACCAGCCGAAGAACCAGGGCCCCCGCTGACCCCACGCTTGTCGAGCTTGTCGAGACCGTCTGGTTCCGCGGAGTGGGGGTGCACCCCGTCCCGCCCCGGGTCAGCCTCACCGGCTCCGCAAGCTCCGCCGCTGAGTTGACCCGACGCCCGACCACGCCCTGACGGGGTGCTGCACCCCCCAGTCCGCTTCAGCGTTTCGTTCCCCACCGGTCAGGTTCGCGTTGGTCAAGCTTCGTCCGGACCCATTGATTTCGACAGGCTCAATCACCGTTGGTCGAGCTTGTCGAGACCAAACGACCGAACGCGCCCGTCATCCCAGGCTTGACCCGGGATCTCGCCGCTCTGCTTGCCTCAGTCGCACGGCTGTCTGACGACCCGCCCAGGTGAAGCCGAGTCGTTGCGCCAGCCGGGCAGACGCATCGTTGCCCACCCGGCAGCGCCACTGCGCAATCAGCCCTTCGGCGAGAGCTTCGTCGACGGCGCGTGCGGCTGCACGATAGGCGTGGCCCTGGCCGCGATGCGGCGGTGCGCTCAGCACTCCCACGTGGGCCAGCGTGTGCGCCCAGGGTGCGTAGCCGGCAGAGGCAGCCACTGCTCCCGCGGCAGTGCGACTCACCCACCGCCGCGACAACTCCGCCAGACCGCTCTCGTCGAACTCGGCAGGGGAGCAGTCGGCACGCAGGGTGGCAAGATCGGCATCGGTCGCCTCGGTGGTGTCGCCGAGGTCTGCCCCCACCGGAATGCCGGTGAACCACAGGTCTGCGGTGCCGATGGCGCGCGCCGTCGGCGGGCCACCCAGCAAAGCCGCCAGAGAGTCGGCGTCGCCCATGACGCGCCGATCCACGTGGGCCGGGCCATCAATGACAGTGACTGGACCTGCGACCACGCAGCAGCGACCCAGTTCGACCACGACTACGCTGTCCCAGGGCCGGGCGAGCATCACCAACCCGTCATGCTCGAAGACGTCCGGCGACGTGCCGAGCCTGTTCGCCCAGGCCCGTCGCGCCACCGTCCCCGCGTCCATCGGGGCAGCTTATGGCCCCATAACCCGAAAGCGGGGCGGCGGGCAGTGCCATGATCGACCCATGACGCACCGCCACGACCTGCCGCCCGGCCTGGGACCGCTGACGTCGCTGACGCACACCCACGACGGCCACACCCACACCCACGTGTCCGGCCAGGTTCCGGACGGCCCGCCGCAGCGGTTGCACCTGCATGGCGTGGTGCTGCCCGAGGGGGACGAGCGGGATCTCTGGCTGCATGACGGCGTGATCAGTCTCGAGCCGATCGCGGACGCCATCACCGTCGCCACCAGCGGCTGGATCATGCCCGGCCTGGTGGACGCCCACTGCCACGTCGGACTCGAATCGCACGGGGCCGTCAGTGAAGAACGCGCCGAAGAGCACGCGCTGACCGATCGCGAGGTGGGCACGCTGCTGATCCGCGACGCCGGGTCGCCGCTCGACACCCGCTTTCTGCAGGGTCGTGAGGACCTGCCCAAGATCATTCGGGCCGGCCGGCACATCGCCCGTCCGAAGCGGTACTCGCGCAACTTCGCCGAGGAGGTCGAACCCGACCAATTGGTCGACGAGGTGGTCACCCAGGCCGAACGCGGCGACGGCTGGGTGAAGATCGTCGGCGACTGGATCGACCGCGACACCGGCGACCTGTCGCCGCTGTGGCCCACCGACGTGGCGAAGGAGGCGATCGAGGCCGCCCACGAGCACGGCGCCCGGGTGACCGCGCACTGCTTCGACGAGCGCTCGGTGACCGAACTGGTGGCCGCCGGCATCGACGGCATCGAACACGGCACCGGCCTCGACGACGACACCATCGCGGCCATGGCCGAGCGTCAGGTGTCGCTGGTGCCGACCATGGTGAACCTGGAGAACTTTCCGCAGTTCGCCGCCGCCGGTGAGGCCAAGTTCCCCACCTATGCCGCCCACATCATGGCCCTGTACGAGCGGCGCTTCGAGACCATGGGCAAGGCGGTGGACGCCGGCGTGCCGGTCTATGCGGGCACAGATGCCGGGGGAGTGCACGGGCACGGGCTGATCGCGGGCGAGATCGAACTTCTCGCGAAAGTGGGCGGCAACGATTTCGCACTCGGTGCCGCGTCGTGGAACGCCCGCGCCTGGCTGGGCCATGCGGGCATCGAAGAGGGGGCACCCGCCGACATCGTGGTGTTCGCCGAGGATCCGCGGGTGACCATCTCGGTGGTGCGTGAGCCGGTGCTGATCATCCTGAACGGACGCGTGGTGGGCGGATCCGCGGCGAACTGAGCCGGGTCACCGGACGACCCTGACGAAATGTGCGCGCCAGTGAACCCAGTCACGGCGTGTCGGGCGGGTACCGGCTCACTGGCGCGCACATTTCGTCAACAGGCGGTAGCCTCACGGCCGTGGCACCGCTGCAGTTGAGTCGCCGGGACGCTCGCCGACTGGCCGTGCGTGCCCAACTGCTCGACGCCCGCCGCCCAGCCTCGGTGGCCGAGGTGATCGACGAGCTGACCGTGCTGAACATCGACCCCACCAACGCCATCGCCCCCAGTGAGGACCTGATTCTGTGGACTCGGCTGGGCAATGGCTACGAGCCGGCGCAGTTGAAGGAAGCGGTCGAGGTCGAGCGGGTCGCCTTCGAGTACGACGGCATGTACCGCGCGATCGCCGACCTGCCGTTGTACCGGGCGTACATGCGGCAACCGCTCAAGTACGCCCAGCCCAAGGAGTGGCTGGCTGCCAACGCAGCCTTCCGTGCCGATGTGCTGGCCAGACTCGTCGATGGACCGCTGCTTACGGCCGAGATTCCCGACACCGCGGCCGTGTCCTGGGGATCCTCCGGCTGGACCAACAATCGCAACGTCACTCAGATGATGGAACTGCTGGTGCGGCTGGGTGAGGTGGCCATCGCCGGTCGCGAGGGGCGCGAGCGCCGGTGGGATCTGGCCGAACGCGTCTACCCGGACGTGCCCGAGATCAACGTCGAAACCGCCGCCGCCAGCCGCAACGTGCGTCGGTTGCAGGCCCTCGGCATCGCGCGGGCGAAGCAGACCGAGGTGCCGCTGGAACGCATGGACGTCGGCGACGTCGGCGTGCCGGCGGTGGTGGACGGCGTGCCGGGGCAGTGGCGGGTCGACGAGGTCGGCCTGGACGAACTCGGCGTGCCTTTCGACGGACGCACCGCGCTGCTGTCGCCCTTCGACCGGCTCGTGTTCGACCGGGTGCGCGCCGAGGAACTGTTCGGTTTCGAGTACGTGCTCGAGATGTACAAACCGGCCGCGAAACGGCGGTGGGGCTATTTCGCGCTGCCGATCCTGCGCGGCGACGAGTTGATCGGAAAGCTGGACGCCAAAGCCGACCGTAAGGCAGGGGTGCTGCGGGTGTTCGCTGTGCATCGCGACCGCGACTGGACGACCGGCGAGGTGGCGGACGTGCACGCAGAGATTCGCTCCCTGGCCGATTGGCTGGGCCTGGAACTGGCCGATTCGGACGACTGAGAGTGGCACCAAACAGTTGATCGAGCGGGCTTGACCCGGGATCTCTCGAGCGCAAGTCGCGGGTTTGCTCTTGGGGACGCGAGATCTGGCGGGGATGACGAGATCGCTGGGCGAGCTTGTCGAGATCTTGGGAGGGGTCTCGACGGGCTCGACCAGCGGTCGGGTGTCAGCGGCAGGTCAGGTCCGCGGGCACGTCGGGGCCGATCAGGGCCGTCCAGTCGGCGGCGGTGAGGCTACCGCCCGAGGTGCGGCAGGCCACGCCGACCAGCTCGTCGGCCGCCAGGGTGGTGGTGACCGCCAAGCCGGTGCTGCCCGGTTCGCCGTTCGACTCGTACACCGTGACCAGGGCAGACCCGTCGGCGCTGAGGGTGCTGCCGCGGCGCCGGTCGTCCCTGCCCTGGGGGGTCTCGATCGACCCGAGCGTGGCGTCCGAGCTGGTGTCGTAGAGCGTCACCCCCTGGTCGGTCGGAATCGCCAGCACGCCCGAGGCGTGCGCCAGCTCGCCGGTACCGGTGGCCGACAGCCGGGCAGCCAACCGGCGCTGCAAGGCCCCCGTGGTGGGGTCGCGACGCTCGATGACGCCGGAGTTGTACCGCACCCACAGCGAGCCGTCGGCGAACAGGCTGCGTGACACCGTGTCGCCCGGCTGTGCGACGGTGAATCTGCGGGCCCCCGTGGCGGCGTCGACCACGACCAGTTCGCTGCCGAAGGCCGGGGTCAGCGCCACCGTCGCCGTGGACTGGTCGACCGCAGCGTCGAACCACTTCTTGTCGTCGCTGGGGGCGATGACCTGGGTGGCTGATTGGACGACCCCCGTGCGAGGGTCACGACGCTCGATGTGGCCGGCCTCGCCGACGACCAGCACGGACGCGGCGTCGGGTGCCGTTGCGACGGCGAGCACCTGCTGGTCGGGGCGCCCGAGCGCCCAACCGACGACGCCGTTGGGTAGGTCGGGTAGCGCAGACCCCGGTGTGCCACCGTCGGAGCCGGCCGCCACCTGCAGCACCGTGCTCGCATCGAGCCAGACCGGAACCGCCAGGTAACCGGCCTGTGGGGTGTAGTCCAGGCTCAGGTTGCCCGAGCGCCCCGGCGCGGCCGTCACCAACAGCCGAGCGCGATCGCCGTCGCGTATCGCCATCGTGGTGCCGTCGGACGACAGGGCCACCGACGGCGACCCGGCCGCCATCGAGCCGCTCGGCAGATCGATCGCCGTGCTGGTCGACCCCCGGCCGACCGAGTCGGGGTTCCACAGGCTCAGGTCTGCCCCTGACGCCGCCACGAACCGGTTCGTTGTGCCGAGAAACACCAGCCCGTCGGGGTTGACCTGCGTGGTGCCCTGGAACAGCCGCGGCGGATCGACCGAATGCCCAAAGCCGGCGGGCGAATCGACCTGCTGCACCGTGGCCAGGTGAATGCCGGTGGCGTCGGCCACCGCCACCACGGTGCCGTCGTGGTTCAGCGCCGACGCCGTCGCGTTCGCCATCGGCACGAACGCGTACCGGGCCGGTGGATCGCGTTCTGCCATGGTCGACCAGACGGGCACCTCGGCGGCGTTGTTGGTGCCGGCGGCGAACCGTCCGTCGCCCGAGATGCGGCTGGCGGTTTCGTGATTGCCGTAGTTGAAGTTGCCCGACTGCACCAACCCGAAGCCCGGAAAGGTGCGCCGCTGAGCGCCGGGATTGGACAGGACCACCTCGTCGTTGCCGACGAACTGCAGGGCGTACGGGCCGAACTCGACGGTGTTGGTGAGGGTGCGCTGGCTGCGCTTGGCCAGGTCGACGAGCGTGACCGGCCGGTCTGTGGCCGTATCAGAGCAGATCACGATACCGGTGCCCGCCGGGTTGACGGCCACCAACTCGGGTGAGGCACCGGCAGGAGTCACTAGACTGCTCACCCCGCCGGCGGTGGCGACCTGGGTGGATGTCCCGTCGACGGCGGCCACCACCTGCCCGTCGTCACTGATACCGACTGCGAGCACCCGGTGCGCCAACGTGAGCCGGGCCACGGGAGCCGCGGTGGCCACGTCCCAACTGTGCACCTCGCCGTTGTCGAGGCCGACGGCCACGAAGCGTCCGTCCGATGAGGCCGAGAGCGCCGAGATGGGGGCCGCGAACGATACGAACCGGCGCAGGGCCGGGCTGGCCAGGGTGGCCCGCAGCAGGGCGGCCCGGGTGTCGGGGTTGGCCTCGGTGCGGTAGGCCTGCACCGCCAGCAACTGCGCCCGGCGAAGGTCGCGGCCGAGCAGCGAGTCGGCGGTCACCGCGAGCTGCCTGGCCAGCAGGGCGGTCGCCTGACGCTGCACCTGGTTGCGTTGGGCGATCGCGACGATGCTGGCCACCACCGAGGCGATCAGCAGCAGGCTGAGTGCACCGATGGCGACCTTCGCCAGCCGCCACGCGCGTTTGTGCTGCGCCACGTCGTCGCCCACCAGCTCGTCGCGCGGAATGCCGCGAATGGTCGCAGCCAGATCGGCCACCTTCTCGGCGAAGCGTGGGTCGGCCGGGCCCGCCGACCCGGGGGCGTCGAACCATGACAGATCGGTCCAGCGCGGCTCTTCGCGAAACGCGCCGCGCAGCGGGGCGGGCACGCAGTCGCTGTTCGCGGTGAAGTCGTTGCGTTGTCGGTCCCACGCCAGGGTGCCGTCGTCGTGCACCAGCAGAATCGATGCTGCGTCTTTGTGGCGCAGCCACCAGGCGATCTCGTTCGCCACGTATTCAGACCGGGCCGCCGCCTGGCTGAGCAGCACCACCAGGTACCGGGCCTCGCGCAATCCCTGCTCGATGGACGACCACAGCGCCGGGTTCGCCGACATCGACGAGTCGTCACGAAAGATGCGCACCATGCGTAGCCGGTACCACGGCTTGGCAAAGGTCTGAATGGCGGTCTGCAGGCGCTGGGCCTCCAACGTCGAGGCCGAGCGGGCGTAGGAGATGAACGCGTCCCACTGCGCCATGGCCCCCCACCCTTCACCAGTGGCCCATAACTTAGCCCGGATCCCCGGGCTCGCCCACGCCTAACCGTTCATTCGCACAGCCGATGCATAGGCTCACGCCATGGGCGTTCGGCACACGCTGGCACAGGACCTTGAGAAGGTCATCGGTGCCGACAACCTGCAACGCCTGAAACGTGCCGAGGCGAAGGCCCGCCGGCAGGTGATCGACCTGCTCGACGTGGAGGCCCGCGCGAAACGACGCAAGGCCGAGGCGCGAGCCGCCGAAGCGCCGTCCGCGCAGCAGCGGCGGGCCGACCTGATCGACGCGCTGGGCCGGCGTTCGCTCGATGACGCGGTCAACCAGGAGTGCCTCAAGTGGGCCACCAACGACCCCTTCGCGCCGCACCCGCCCACCACCATGTCGCGCCACGACGTGCTGGCCGCCCTGCAGAGGATTCCCGATGAGCTGCTGCTGCGCTCGATCGCCGCCGACCCCGCCGTGCTGCTGGCGAGCGACGTCTGGCCGCGCGTGCCGACTGCCCGAAACGCCGGACGTGACGACGAACTGCGCCCTGTGGTGCGAACTCGGCGAGGTGCCTCGGCTCGGCTGAGGCGGGTCACTGGGTGAGCGTCCAGTGCACCATCACCAGGTTGAGGGCGACGATGGTGCCCACGATCGTCCAGTTGAGCACCCGCTTCCAGACCGGGTCGACGAACTCGCCCATCAGTCGCCGGTCGCCGGTGAAGTCGGCCAGCGGCGCGGCGGCCAGTGCGACGCCGAACGACAGCACCACCTGTGACCACACCAGCACCTGGGTGGGTGCCACCCCGAGCGTGAGCAGCAGCACGGCTGGGCCGATGGTGATCACCCGGCGCACGGTGGGGGCGATCGGCATGCCGATCATGTCTTTGAGAATGCGCGAACCGGCGTGGGTGCCGACCACGGCCGAACCGACGCCGGAGGCCAGCAGCCCGATCGCGAACACCAGGGCGGGCACGCTGCCGACCCGGTCACTGATGGTGGCGAACGCGGCCTCGATGGTGTCACCCGCCTCGCCGCGCAGGGCGGCGGCGGCCAGCAGCAGCATGCCGATGTTCACCGATCCGGCCAGCAGCAGCGCCAAGAGCACGTCCGCCTTCTGAATGCGCAGCAGTCGGCGCAGCGGTATATCGAGCCGTCCGTCGCGCCGGTGCCGGTCGATGGCCAGGGCCGAGTGCAGATAGATCGCGTGCGGCATCACTGTGGCGCCCAGCATGGCGGCCACCAGCGGCCAGGCGTCGGCGTCGGGAACGCTCGGCACCAGGCCCGCCGTCGTGGCGCGCCAGTCGGGCGGCGCCCACCACAGCGCGCCCAGAAAGCCGGCGCAGATGATCGCCAGCACGGCGGTGATGGCCAGTTCGAACGTGCGCTCGCCATGGGTGCGCAGCGCCCACAGCAGCACCACGCTGACCACCCCGACGATCACCCCGCCCAGCCACAGCGGGGTGCCGAACATCAGGTGCAGAGCGAGGGCGCCGCCGACCACCTCGGCCACGTCGGTCGCCACCGCGATCACGAAGGCCTGCACGCCGTAGCCGGCGCTCACCACGCCGCGCCACGGCTTGCCTTCGAGTTTGGCGCGCATCACCTGGGGCAGGGTGCGTCCGGTGACCAGGCCCAACTTGGCAGACTGGTACTGAATCAGCATCGCCATCAGGCTGGCGCCGGCCAGCACCCACACCAGGGCGTAACCGTACCGGCTGCCGGCGGTGAGGTTGGCGGCCACGTTGCCGGGGTCGACGTAGGCGACGGACGCCACGAACGCGGGCCCGAGCAGCGCCCAGCCGGCCCCCACGCGAGGCCGGTGCCCGGGCGAGTACATGCGCCGAAGGTTACCGGGCGGCCCCGGTTCGCTGATTGGTGGGCCGGTCTGGCACAATATTGGGCGCGTCTTCTGCGCTGGTGCCCTCTCAACGCCGGTGCCGAGGATTCACCCGAGGTTCGCACCCATTCCCCACAGTGGGGGTTCGCCTCACCCGTCCAGCCTGGCAGTCGTTGCCCAGGCTTTCCAACAGGAGAAACCACACAAGTGGCAACCAAGATTCGTCTGAAGCGGCTCGGCAAGATCCGCTCACCGCACTACCGCATCGTCGTCATGGACTCGCGCACCAAGCGCGACGGCCGCGCGATCGAAGAGATCGGCCTGTACCAGCCGAAGAACGATCCGTCGGTCATCAAGGTCGACTCCGAGCGGGCGCAGTACTGGCTGGGCGTCGGCGCGCAGCCCACCGAGGCCGTCGTCACCATCTTCAAGCGCACCGGTGACTGGCAGAAGTTCACCGGCGAAACCTCCGCCGAGGGTGTCGAGCCGCAGGCCGAGAAGGTCGACAAGGTCGCACGGTTCAACGCCGCCCTGGCCGAGGCCGACAATGAGCCGTCGACCGCCGCGATCAGCAAGGGCAAGAAGAAGGCCGCCGAGGCTGAGGCCGAGGCCGAGACCGCCGACGAGGCCTGATCGTGCTCGCCGACGCACTGGAGCACCTGGTGCGCGGTCTGGTCTCGAACCCCGACGACGTGCGGGTCACCGAGTCAGATCGGCGCCGGCCGCGCACCCTCGAGGTGCGGGTGCACCCCGAAGACATCGGCAAGGTGATCGGACGGCAGGGCCGTACCGCGGGTGCGCTGCGCACCGTGGTGTCGGCACTGGCCGGACGCGAAACCGTCCGGGTCGACTTCGTCGACGTCGATCGCCGCAACAACCAGCGCCGCCGGCGCTGACCACCCGTCCGACTGACGCCCCTGAGTTGCACTCGGGGGCGTCACGGTTTTTCAGGAGGACACCCATGGCCGAAGTCGACGTGATCGTCGGCACCGTCGGACGCGCGCACGGGCTGCGCGGCGAGGTGACCGTTCGGGTGCACAGCGACTACGCCGAACAGCGGTTCGCTGCCGGATCGGTGCTGCATCGGGGCGGGGTCGAGGGCGACCCGATCGAGGTCGCGCACAGCCGCCTGCAGGGGGACGTGCTGCTGGTGTCGTTCGTGGGCGTCACCGACCGGTCGCGGGCCGAGACGCTGCGCGGGGTGGAGCTGTGGGCCCGGGTCGAGGCCGGCGAAACCGCGCAGGACGAGTTTCACGACGCTGCCCTCGTGGGGCTGGAGGTACGCCGCGGGGGAGTGGCGTTGGGGCGCGTCGCGTCGGTGACCCATCACCCGGCGCAGGATCTGCTGGTGGTCTCGACCGCCGACGGTGAGCGGCTGGTGCCGTTCGTGTCGGCCCTGGTGCCGGTGGTCGACGTGGCGGGCGGTTACGTCGAGGTGGCTGAGCTGGCAGGGTTGTTCGAAGACGTGGAGGCATGATGCGACTCGACATCGTGACGATTTTTCCCGAGTACTTCGGGCCGCTGCAGTTGTCGCTGGTCGGTAAGGCGATTCAGCGCGGGCTGGTCGACGTGGGCGTGCACGACCTGCGCCGGTGGACCCACGACCGGCACCGCACCGTCGACGACACCCCCTACGGGGGCGGCGCCGGCATGGTGATGAAGCCCGAGCCGTGGGGCGAGGCACTGGACGAACTGCTGCTCGACCCGACCCCCGACCAGGCCGAGCCGATGCTGATCGTGCCGACGCCGTCGGGGGAGCGGTTCACCCAGGAGTACGCCCACGAGTGGGCCGCCGAGAAGCGGCTGATCTTCGCCTGCGGACGCTACGAGGGCATCGATGCGCGGGTGATGGAGCACGCCGCCAGTCGCATGCGGGTGCGCGAGGTCAGCCTCGGCGACTACGTGCTGAACGGCGGCGAGGTGGCGGTGCTGGCCATGGTCGAGGCGATCGTGCGGCTGCTGCCGGGGGTGCTGGGCAACCCGGCATCTCTGGTCGAGGAGTCGCACGCGCCGGGGCACGACCACCTGCTGGAGTACCCGACCTACACCAAGCCCGAGACGTGGCGAGGGTTGGGTGTGCCCGAGGTGCTGCTGTCGGGTCATCACGGCGAGGTGGCGAAGTGGCGCCGGGCGCAGGCGGAGGAGCGGACGCGCTCGCGTCGTCCCGATCTGCTGGGCTGATTCTCACCGTCATCCCGGCGAACGCCGGGATCTCTCATGGCTGTGGTTGCGTTCGCTGCCGCGGAGTGGGGGTGCACCCCGTCCCGCCCCGGGTCAGCCTCACCGGCTGCGCAGGCTCCGCCGCTGAGTTGACCCGACGCCCGACCACGCCCTGACGGGGTGCACCCCCACTCCGCTTCAACCTTGCGCTCGCTCTTGACGAGCCCAACGGGACAACAGCCGTCATCCCGGCGCACGCCGGGATCTCCTGTCGCGTGAACGCGGTCAGTTTCACGAGGAGCGTTCGGGAGGCACCCCCTCTCTGCTCACCGTGCGCTTCTCTGGTCTCGAGCTGGTGGACGCCAGCGAGTTCGCCGCCGACGTGCGGCTGGGCGGCGAGCTGGTCAGGGGAGCGTCGGATGGTTGTGGAGATCCCGGCCTGCGCCGGGATGACGCATGAGCCGTCGTCGCGGTGCGACGAAGGCGCCCACAGATCTCGACAAGCTCGATCAGCGGATCTGGACCCGACGGACACGCGAGATTACGTCCGATCGTGGGGCCGCCGCGCCTCGCTGAGCGTCAAGGCACCCCGAATCGGACGTAATCTCGCGGACGGTCGACCTCTCGGCGTCCACTCTGTGTGCCGTGGGCCCAGTCCGTTGCGCAAGCGGGTTCACTGGAGGGGTGACTCCCGCCCGCAGGCCCCTTCCCCGTACCGTCTGCCTGATCGGTGTGCTCGCGGTGGTCGCGGGTTGCGCATCCACGCCGCCCACGCAAACCGCGCCGACGCCGTCCGAGTCCGCGGTGACGTCCGCCGCTACCCAGCCGTCCGCGAGCCCAACCTCGACCGCCGCATCGCCCTCGGCAACACCCAGCGCCACCACGACCGAGCCCGCACCCGTCGACTGTCGCACGGTGAAATGCGTCGCGCTGACCTTCGACGACGGCCCCGGGCCCAAGACCGGCACCCTGCTCGACACGTTGGTGAAACAGAAGGTGCCCGCCACGTTCTTTCTGGTCGGCAACATGATCAACGTCGACAAGGCGATGGCCAGGCGCATCGCCGAGACGCCCGGCATGACGCTGGGCAACCACACCATGAGCCACCCGAACCTGCGGCTGATCGGCACCACCAAGGCCACCAAAGAGATCACCGACAACACCCTGCTGATCGAGAAGGTCACCGGGGTCAAGGTGCGCTTCATGCGGCCGCCGTACGGGTCGCACACCAAGGCCACCGACGCCGTGGCGAAGAAGCTCGGGCAGGCCGTCGTCAACTGGAGCGCCGGCGCGCTGGACTGGCAGTACAACACCGCAGCCAAGGTGGTGGCCGCCACCATGCCGCAACTGGCGCCGGGCGCGATCGTGCTGGCGCACGACATTCATCCGTGGACGATCAAGGCCGTACCGACCTTGATCAAGAAGATTCGGGCCAAGGGCTACACCCTGGTGAGCCTGGACGACATTCTGGGGCCCACCACGCCGGGCAAGACCTACACACGCGGATTGCATCCCTGAGCGGGGAAGTGTAGACGGCTTTCCGTGCCGGTATTTCGATACCAATCTCGTAGCCAAAATCCGTGCTCAGGCGGCCATGCCGATCATTACGTGAAACCTTTGTTCTCAAACTGAAGTTCCTGCCCGTTTGGGCGGTCGGGTCGGGGCAGCGGGCATAGTCTGAGGCTCGTGGCGACGACAACAATTTCTCCGCGTGCCCGGGCCGCTCGCTCAACTGTGGCGATGAAGGCTCTGATGGCGGTGACCGGCCTGATCCTGGTCGGCTTCCTGCTCATGCACATGTACGGCAACCTCAAGGTCTTCCTCGGCGAGGAAGCCTTCGATCATTACGCCCACTGGCTCAAGGGCGACATCCTCTACCCGCTGATCCCGTCGGGCTGGTTCATCTGGATCTTCCGCGCTTTCATGCTGGCCGCGATTCTGCTGCACGCAGGCTCGGCCTGGCGCCTGGCCCGCAAGGCCAAGGCGGCCCGGGGCAGCAAGTACGTGGTGCGCAAGACGATCCAAGAGACCTACGCAGCGCGCACCATGCGCTGGGGCGGCGTGATTCTCGGCACGTTCCTGATCTTTCACCTGCTGCAGTTCACCGCTCAGGTGATCAAGACCGGCTGGAACAGCGGCGCGGGCCCCTACGAGATGTTCGTGGTGTCGTTTCAGCAGTGGTGGCTGGTGCTGGCCTACGCGCTGTGGATGGTGACGGTGTGCCTGCACGTGCGGCACGGCTTCTGGAGCGCTTTCGCGACGCTGGGTGCCAACACCTCGGCCACGTCCCGCAAGATCTGGAACGGGCTGGCCTATTTCATCGCGGTGCTGTTGTATGTCGGGTTCATGATTGCGCCGCTGGCGGTGGCGTTCGGATGGGTGAAGTGATGGCAACGCAAACCATTGAGCAAGAGGTGGTCACCACCGGTGAGTCCGGTCGTCTGTGGGCCGACGGCGACGAGCTGCGTGACACCAAGGCACCCGGCGGCCCGATCGAGGGCAAGTGGGCCAAGCGGCAGTTCGAGGCCAAGCTGGTCAACCCGGCCAACCGGCGCAAGCTGACGGTGATCATCGTCGGCACCGGCCTGGCCGGCGGCGCCGCGGCGGCGTCCCTGGGCGAGGCCGGCTACAACGTGCTGAACTTCTGCTACCAAGACAGCCCGCGGCGGGCGCACTCGATCGCGGCGCAGGGCGGCATCAACGCGGCGAAGAACTACCGCAACGACAACGACTCCACCTACCGGCTGTTCTACGACACGGTCAAGGGCGGCGACTACCGCGCCCGCGAAACCAACGTGTACCGGCTGGCCGAGGTGAGCGCGTCCATCATCGACCAGTGCGTGGCACAGGGCGTGCCGTTCGCCCGCGACTACGGCGGCCTGCTCGACAACCGCAGCTTCGGCGGCGTGCAGGTGCAACGCACCTTCTACGCCCGCGGCCAGACCGGCCAGCAGTTGCTGATCGGGGCCTACCAGGCGCTCGAGCGTCAGGTGGCGGCCGGCACGGTCAAGATGTACGCCCGGCACGAGATGCTCGATGTGATCATCGTCGACGGACGGGCTCGCGGCATCGTCGCGCGCGACATGGTGACCGGCGAGATCGAAACGCACCTGGCCGACGCCGTGGTGCTGGCCACCGGCGGCTACGGCAACGTGTTCTTTCTCTCGACCAACGCGATGGGCTGCAACGTCACCGCGAGCTGGCGTGCGCACCGCAAGGGCGCCTACTTCGGCAACCCGTGCTACACCCAGATTCACCCGACCTGCATTCCGGTGCACGGCGATACCCAGAGCAAGCTCACCCTGATGAGCGAGTCGCTGCGCAACGACGGCCGCATCTGGGTGCCCAAGCGGGCCGAGGACTGCGACAAAGACCCGCGTCAGATTCCTGAGCAGGACCGCGACTACTACCTGGAGCGCATCTACCCGGCCTTCGGCAACCTGGTGCCCCGCGACATCGCGTCGCGGCAGGCCAAGAACATGTGTGACGAGGGTCGCGGCGTGGGGCCGGCGGTGGCCGAGAAGCAGGCGGACGGATCGGTCAAGAACGTCCGGCGCGGGGTGTACCTCGACTTCGCCGACGTGATCAAGCGCATCGGCAAGCCGGCGGTGTCGGCCAAGTACGGCAACCTGTTCGACATGTACGCCCAGATCACCGCCGAGGACCCCTACGAGGTGCCGATGCGCATCTACCCGGCGGTGCACTACACGATGGGCGGGGTGTGGGTCGACTACGACCTGATGACCACGATCACCGGCCTGTACGCCACCGGCGAGTGCAACTTCTCCGACCACGGCGCGAACCGGCTGGGTGCGTCCGCGTTGATGCAGGGTCTGGCCGACGGCTACTTCGTGCTGCCGAACACCATCAACGACTACCTGGCGGGGGCTCCGTTCCCCAAGGTCGCCTTGGACGATCCGGCAGTGGTCGAAGCCGTCAACGCGGTGAAAGAGCGGATCAGCACGCTGCTCAGCATCGACGGCTCACGAACCGTCGACTCGTTCCACAAAGAACTCGGCCACATCATGTGGGAGTACTGCGGCATGGAGCGCACCGAAGAGGGCCTGAAGAAGGCCATCGGCCTGATTCGCGAGTTGAAGGCCGAGTTCTGGCGCGACGTCAAGGTGACGGGCGAGAACGAAGAGTTCAACCAGACCCTCGAGCGGGCCGGCCGGGTGGCCGACTTCATCGAACTGGGTGAACTGATGTGCATCGACGCGCTGCACCGGCGCGAGTCGTGCGGCGGGCACTTCAGGGCCGAGTCGCAAACGCCCGACGGCGAGGCGCTGCGCCACGACGACGAGTATCTGTACGTGGCGGCCTGGGAGTACGGCGGCGACACCCCGGTGCTGCACAAAGAGCCCTTGGAGTACGAGTACATCGAGCTGAAGCAACGGAGTTACAAGTGAACATCACCCTGCGCGTGTGGCGTCAGGCCAACGGGGCCGCCAAGGGCGGTATGCAGACCTACCAGTTGGCCGACGTCAGCCCCGACATGTCCTTTCTCGAGATGCTCGACCTGCTCAACGAGAAGCTCACCATCGAGGGCATCGAGCCGGTGGCGTTCGACCACGACTGCCGTGAGGGCATCTGCGGCATGTGCGGTGTGGTGATCAACGGCTCGGCGCACGGACGCAGCGCGTCCCCCGTGCCGACCACCACCTGCCAGTTGCACATGCGTTCGTTCGCCGACGGCGCCACCATCGACGTGGAGCCGTGGCGGGCCGGCGGCTTTCCGGTGATCAAAGACCTGGTGGTCGACCGCACCGCCTTCGACCGCATCATTCAGGCCGGCGGCTACATCTCGGTGAACACCGGCTCGGCGCCCGACGCCAACGCGGCCCCGGTGCCCAAGGTGAAGGCCGACCGGGCCTTCGACGCGGCCACCTGCATCGGCTGCGGCGCCTGCGTGGCGGCCTGCCCCAACGGCTCGGCGATGCTGTTCACCTCGGCCAAGATCACCCATCTCGCGATGCTGCCCCAGGGCCAGCCCGAACGCTGGTCGCGGGTCAAGGGCATGGTGGCGCAGCACGACGCCGAGGGCTTCGGCGGCTGCACCAACATCGGTGAGTGCGCGGCGGTGTGCCCCAAGGGCATTCCGCTCGACACCATCGGCCAGCTCAACCGCGACCTGATGACGTCGCTGTTCAAGTCCGACGGCAAGTAGAGCTCGCACGGCGAGAGCCGCTCGAGACGGGGGACGGCAGGAGCCCGCGGTTCGCCACCCGCGCGGCTCCGGTCGTCCGACTGTGCTCCGCTCCTGGCAGGGCCGCGAACTTCTCGTCAGTTCGGCGCACGCCAAGATCTCTACCCTGGCGCCCGGGCCGTCCACCGATTCGGCGCCACGGGCGGCGTGTGGCAGACTTGATCCTCGGTGCCGGACGCCCCTGCCACAGGGGGAAGGCGTTCACTCACCAATCCGATGATGAACCACGAGGTGTCCTGTGGCACCGGCGAGGAAACCAGCATGAACAAGATCGTTGCCGAGGTCACCGAGGCCTCCCTCCGCTCCGACATTCCCGACTTTCGTCCCGGCGACTCCGTGCGTGTGCACGTGAAGGTCGTCGAGGGCAACCGCTCCCGCGTGCAGGTCTTCGCCGGCGCGGTGATCGCCCGCAACGGCAGCGGCATCGGCGAAACCTTCACCGTGCGCAAGGTGAGCTTCGGCACCGGCGTCGAGCGCACGTTCCCCCTGCACTCCCCGATCATCGACAAGATCGAGGTCGAGCGGCACGGTGACGTCCGGCGCGCCAAGCTGTACTACCTGCGTGGCCTGCGCGGCAAGGCCGCCAAGATCAAGGAAAAGCGAGACCGCTGATCCTGCGGCCGGCCACCCCTGCACGCAGGAGACCACGGTGAGCGACTCACCCACCAGTCCCACGACCCCCTCGGCACCCACCGGCAAACCCGGTAAGCCGTCGGCGGGCCGGGTGGCCGGCATGTGGGCCAAAGAGATCGCCATCGTGGTGGTCGGGGCGTTGATCGCCTCAACCCTGCTGCGGCTGTTCGTGGCGCAGATGTTCGTCATACCGTCGGGCTCGATGGAAAACACCCTGCTGATTCGCGACCGGGTCATGGTGCAGAAGGTGGCCGGCTGGTCGCGCGGCGACATCGTGGTGTTTCGCGACACCCAGGGCTGGCTGTCGGCTCCCGCCGAAGAGACCGATCCGGTGCGCAAGGCCCTGATCTTCATCGGCCTGGCCCCCGACGAGAGTTCGAACCACCTGATCAAGCGCGTGATCGGCCTGCCCGGCGACCACGTCAAATGCTGCGACGCGCAGGGCCGCATCACCGTCAACGGGCAGCCGCTCGACGAGGGCACCTACCTGTATTCCGAGAACGGCCAGACCGTCGCTCCATCGGAGTTTCCGTTCGACGTGGTGGTGCCCAAAGACCGCATCTGGGTGATGGGAGATCACCGCAACAACTCGCAGGACTCGCGCTGCCACCTCACCGAGGGCACCGGCGGCATCGCCGCCTTCGTGCCCACCGCCGACGTGGTGGGCTCGGCCGTCGCCGTGGTGTATCCGTTCGACCGCTGGCGCACGCTGAGCAGGCCGGCCACCTTCGACCAGGTGCCCGCAGCGACCGCGCCGGCGCCCGACACGCCGGTGATCGTCGGCGACCCACCCACCTGCTGAGCCGGCGATGGCGTTCGTGCTGCGCCGTGACGCCGGGCTGTACGGCTACGAACGGGCCCTGCGCCGGGCGGGCTTCGAACTGATCGCCGGCGCCGACGAGGCCGGACGGGGCGCTTGCGCGGGGCCGTTGGTGGCCGCGGCGGTGATTCTCGGCAGGACGCCGGGCAGCCAGGTGCGCGGGCTGAAAGACTCCAAACTGCTCACGCCACTGCAGCGCGAGCGGTGCTACGACGAGATTCTCGCCAAGGCCGTGGCCTGGTCGGTGGTGCTGGTCGAGCCGGGCGAATGCGACCGGCTGGGCATGCACGTGGCCAACATTCAGGCCCTGCGCCGCGCGGTGTGTCGGCTCGATCTGCGGCCCGACTTCGTGCTCACCGACGGTTTCGGCGTGGACGGGCTGGGGGCACCGTCCCTGGCGGTGTGGAAGGGCGACGCGGTGGCCGGCTGCGTGGCGGCGGCGTCCGTGATCGCGAAGGTGACCCGCGACCGCATCATGTGCCGCGCGCACGACCAGTGGCCGCAGTACCGCTTCGACGTGCACAAGGGCTACTGCACGCCGCTGCACCAGACCCATCTCGACGCCAACGGGCCCTGCGAGATTCACCGGTGGGTGTTCGAGAACGTGCGCCGGGCAGCCGATTCGGCCGGCGTCGGCGGGGGCCGGGCCGGTGCGGGTAGAGTGGCACCGCTATGAGCGCCGAGGACCTTGAACAGTACGAAAGCGACCTGGAACTTCAGCTGTATCGGGAGTACAAGGACGTGGTCGGCATCTTCACCTACGCCGTCGAAACCGAGCGCCGCTTCTACCTGTGCAACGCGGTCGACCTGAAGGTGCGCACCGAGGGCGGCGACGTGTACTACGAGGTGTCGATGGGTGACGCCTGGGTGTGGGACATGTACCGCCCGGCGCGGTTCGTGAAGTCGGCGAAGGTGTTGACGTTTCGCGACGTGTCGATCGAAGAGATCGCGCACAGTGACCTGAAGGTGCCCGAGAACCTGTGACGCGCGGCGGCCCGCCGGCTCAGTCGTCGGGCAGCGCTGAGGCATCGGCGATCACCTGGGCCAGGTCGGTGGGGCGGCTCCACATCGGCCAATGACCGGTCGGCAGGTCGACGAACTGCACGTTGCTGAGCTCGGCGACCTGCGCGAACATCGGGTGGCCGGCGTTGGCCAACTCGATCACCTGGGCGCTCGCGATCGAGCAGCACACCAGCGTGGTGGGCGCCCGCAGGCGGGCGTCGTCGGTGAGTTCCACGGGTTGGCGCAGCACCGGCCCGGGCTCGGGCACGGCGCGGGCCCGGAAGCGCTCGAGCGCCTCGTGGCTGAGACCGTCGAGACTCGCCTGCCGGCCCAGCTCGTCGAAGGGCGGCAGGGGCAGCTCGTCGAGGCTCGCGGGCGCGTCGGGGGCGAAGGCGCTGCCGGGGCTGACCGGCCCGCTGTCGACCCAGATCACCCGCCGCACCCGCTCGGCATGCCGGTCGAGCAGCAGGCTGACCGGAGCGTTGGCCCCGCTGTGCGCGACCACCACCACACGTTCACCGTCGCGCGACGTGGCCGCGGCGATCGCCGCCTCGATGGCCGCCACCTGATCGTCGAGGGTGCGCGACGCCCGGTCGGGGTCGGCGGGGTCGAGGCCGGGCAGGGTGAGCGGCACGGGGCGGCGACCCAGGGCGGTGAGGTGCTGCTGCACGGCGTGCCACGCCCAGGCGCCCAGCCAGTGGCCCGGGATCAGCAGGATGGTCGGATCGTTCGTGTCGGCCGTCATGACGCCATCATGGCAACGGCCACCGACAGAACCCGTCCGCTAATCAGGCAGATGGGCGGCCGCCCGCTGCAGGCGCTCCAACAGCGCCCTGATCGACGGCACCTGCTCGGCGCCCGCGCGATGGACCGCGCCGACAGTGCGGCGTCCGAACAGGGCGGAGGCGCGCACCGCGACCCCCGGGTGCCGAAACGCCTGCAGCGCGAGCCGGGGCAGGGCGGTGACGCCGAGGCCTCGGGCCACCAGATTCTGCACCACCACGTAGTCGTCGCTCTCGAACCGGATTCTCGGCTCGAACCCGGCCCGCCGGCAGCTGTCGACGAGATGGCCCCGGCAGCGCGGGCAGCCGGCGATCCAGGTCTGGCTGCGCAGGTCGTCCAGGGTCGTGCTCGCACCGTCATCGACCACCAGCGACACCGGTTCGTCGCCCAGCGGCACCCAGGCCAGATCGGCGGCGTCGTCGGGTGCCTGCAGGCCGGGGCCGGCGTGGTCGGGGTAGCCGAAGAGCACCGCCACGTCGGCCTCGCCCTGCCGGACGGCGGCGGCGGCCTCTGGCGGCTCGGCCTCGACCATCTCGACGCTGACGCCGGGGTGATCGCGGGTGAGGGCGTCCAGGGCGTCGGGCACCAAGGTCGCCGCAGCCGAGGGAAAGGCGACCAGCCGCACCCGTCCGGCTCGCAGCTGGGCCAGGTCGGCCAACTCCTCATCGGCCAGGTGCAGGTGGGCGGCGATCGCGTCGGCCTGGGTGAGCAGCCGCTCGCCGGCCTCGGTCAGCGCCACCCCGCGAGGGCCGCGCAACACCAGCGGCAGCCCGGCCTCGCGCTCGAGCAGCCGCAATTGCTGGCTCACTGCGGGCTGGGTGGTGGCGAGTTCGCGGGCGGCGGCGCTCAGCGACCCCGAACGCGCGACCGATCGGAACAGGAGCAGCCGGCGAGGATCCATGTTCAAAGTATTGCTTATGGATCATCTTACAAAGTGCTGTCTAGCTATGAGGAAGCCACGGGCGCACAGTGGAGGCATGAGAACGATTGGCCTGATCGGCGGCATGAGTTGGCACTCGACGATGACCTACTACCGGCTGCTCAACGAGTCGGTGGCCAACGAGTTGGGCGGGCATGCCTCGGCGCGCATCGTGCTGCAGTCGCTCGACTTCGCCGAGGTGCGGGCCTGCCAGGTGACTGGCGACTGGCAGACTGCGGTCCGGCTGCTCGCGGACGCCGCGGTCGCCTGCCAGAACGGCGGCGCCGACGTGGTGGCGATCTGCACCAACCTCATGCACAAGGTGGCGCCCGCGGTCGAGGCGGCACTGACCGTGCCGCTGCTGCACATCGCCGACGCGGTGGCCGCCGAGGCCACCCGGCAGGGCTGCACCAGATTGGGCATCCTGGGCACGAAGTGGACGATGCAGGAACGGTTCTACGCCGACCGGCTCGCGCGGCACGGCATCGAGGTTGTGGTGCCCGGCGTCGACGACTGCGACCTGATCGACCGGGTGATCTTCGACGAGCTCACCCAGGGCGTGATTCGCGACGAGTCCCGGGCCGCCTATCAACGGGTGATCGATCGGCTGGCCGGCTGTGGAGCGCAG
Organism: Micropruina glycogenica; assembly: GCF_900289045.1. Classification (GTDB taxonomy): domain Bacteria; phylum Actinomycetota; class Actinomycetes; order Propionibacteriales; family Propionibacteriaceae; genus Micropruina; species Micropruina glycogenica. The sequence continues at coordinate 1,815,586 of NZ_LT985188.1, read as the reverse complement.
GCGGTGGTGCTGGCCTGCACCGAGATCGGTCTGCTGCTGGCTCCCGGCCAGAGCGCGCTGCCGATGATCGACAGTGCCGAGGCGCACGCCGCCGAGCTGGCCCGGGTGGCCTTGGCCGTGCCCGCCTGACTAGCGGGTTTGAACTCCCGCCGATCGATTTTGAACACTTTCACCGCCGCGGGCACAAGCTGATGGCGTGGAGCGATCGGCGGTGTGGCGGGCGGGTGAGGTGGCGGCCGTCCAGTACCTGGTGAAACAGGGCTGGACGATCGTCGCCCGCAATTGGCGGTGTTCGCTGGGCGAACTCGACATCGTGGCCCGCACGCCCGGGCCCGACCCGGTGCTGGTGTTCTGCGAGGTGAAGTGCCGCAGCGGCCTGGGCTTCGGCGACCCGCTCGAGGCCATCACGTGGCGCAAGCTCAACAAGCTGCGCGACCTGGCCCTCACCTGGCTGGCCGAGCAGCCGGGTTGGGTGCCCCGCTACCGCTTGGACGCGATCGGCGTGCTGCTGCCGCGCGACGGACGGCCGCAGGTCACCCATGTGCAGGGGGTGGCGCCGTGAGCACCGCGCGGGCCTACTCGGTGGCCCTGGTGGGGGTCGAGGGCGCGATCGTCGAGGTCGAGGCGGCGATCGGCGGCGGGCTGCCCCGCATGGTGATCGTGGGGCTGGCCGACGCGGCCCTGGCTGAGGCGCGCGAACGGTGCCGGGCGGCGGTGCATTCCAAGGGCCTGGGCTGGCCGGCGCAACTGGTCACGGTCAACCTCTCGCCGGCCACGCTGCCGAAGGCGGGGTCGCACTTCGACCTGGCCATCGTCAGTTCGGTGTGCGCGGCCGCCGAGCGGTTCGACCCCGCGGTGCTCGATGACCTGGTGCTGCTGGGCGAACTGGGCCTCGACGGCCGGGTGCGACCGGTGCGCGGGCTGCTGCCGGCCCTGCTCGCGGCGGTGGCGGCGGGCTTCGGCACCGCCATCGTGCCCGCGGCGCAGTTGCGCGAGGCCCAGCTGGTCGAGGGGCTCACGGTGTGGGGCGTGGCTGACCTGCTCGACCTGGTCGCGGTGCTGCTGGGCAATCCGCCCGACCAGCACCCGGTGGCCGAACCCGAGGCCGAGGCCCAGCCGACGACGGGCAAAGACCTGATCGACGTGGCCGGCCAGCTCGAGGCCAAGTGGGCGCTCGAGGTGGCGGCCGCCGGCCGCCACCACCTGTTCATGCACGGCCCGCCGGGTGTCGGCAAGACCCTGCTGGCCGAGCGGTTGCCCGGCCTTCTGCCCGACCTCGACGCGTCGGAGTCGCTCGAGGTGTCGGCGATCCATTCGCTGGCGGGCCTGCCGCTGCACGACGGGCTGATCCGGCGACCGCCGTACGCCGACCCGCACCACTCGGCCTCGCTGGCCAGCGTGGTGGGCGGGGGAGCGCGCATGGCGCTGCCGGGCAGCATCAGCCGCGCCCATCGCGGGGTGTTGTTCCTCGACGAAGCGCCCGAGTTTCCGCCTCGGGTGATCGAGGCGCTGCGGGTGCCGCTTGAGTCCGGACGGGTGGTGCTGGGCCGGGCGATGGTGCATGCGGTGTACCCGGCGTCGTTTCAGCTCGTGCTGGCGGCGAACCCCTGCCCGTGCGGCAACGCCGTCACTCGCGGTGCGCAGTGCCGCTGTGCGCCGATGGCCGTGCGCCGCTACGCCGAACGCATCTCGGGGCCGATTCTCGACCGCATCGACATTCACCACCACCTCACACCGATGAGCCGCGCATACCTGAAGGCCGCGCAGGCGGGCGGCGAACCCACCGCGGTGGTGGCGGCCCGGGTCGCCGAGGCGCGCGCTCGGCAGCGTCGGCGGCTGGCCGAGCACGGCTGGCGCACCAACGGAGAAGTGCCGGGCCCGGCGCTGCGCCGCCTGCTGCCGCTGCCCCGGGGCATCGAACTGGTCGACGAGGCCGTCACCCGTGGTCTGCTGTCGGCCCGTGGTGTCGACAAGGTCGTGCGCTTGGCCTGGACCATCGGCGATCTGGCCGGGGTGGATCGGCCGACGCGCGACCACCTGCACACGGCGCTGGCCATGCGCCGCGGCGAACAGCTGGGGGTGATGAGCGATGCGCGAGCGTGACGCCCGTATGGCGCTGTGCTGCACGGTCGAACCCGCCACCATCGACATCACCCGCCAGGTGCAGCAGCAGGGGGCCGAGGCGATCTGGCAGGGCCTGGTGCAGCCGTCGTCGCGCTCACGCTGGGCCAGGCGTGCCCAGGCGTTCGACCTGGCCGACATGCAGGCGGCCACCGATCGGCTACGGCTGCGCTTCATCGTGCCGGGCGACGACGAGTGGCCGGCGGCGTTGGGCGACCTGAGCGGGTGCGAGCCGGTCAACGACATGGGCGGAGCCCCGTTCGGGCTGTGGGTGCGCGGGGCGGTGCCACTGGCCGAGGCGGTCGAGCGGTCGGTCGCCGTCGTGGGGTCGCGGGCGTGCACCGCCTACGGTCAGAGCGTCACCACCGACCTGGCCGCCGGCCTGGGCGCGCATGGGGTCACCGTGGTGAGCGGAGGCGCCTACGGCATCGACGCGGCCGCTCATGCCGGCGCGTTGGCCGCCGAGGCGGTGACGGTGGCCGTGATGGCGGGCGGCCTCGACCAGCCGTACCCGAGCGGCAACAGCGGCCTGTTGCAGCGGGTCGCGGCGGCGGGCGTGCTGGCCAGCGAGTTGCCGCCGTTCGAGAAACCCACCCGGGTGCGCTTCCTGGGCCGCAATCGGCTGATCGCCGCGCTGACCCCGGCCACCGTGCTGGTCGAAGCCGCGCTGCGCAGTGGAGCCCGCAACACGGTCAGTTGGGCCACCAGCTGCAACCGGGTGGTGTTGGCCGTGCCCGGGCCGGTGCACAGCGCGACCTCGGCCACGCCGCACCGGCTGATCCGCGAGGCCGAGGCGGTGCTGTGCAGCGGGGTCGACGACGTGCTCGAGGTGATCGAACCGCTGGGCCGCTCACAGGCGTCCAGGCCCAGCCAGCAGCGGCCGCTCGACGATCTGAGCACCGAGGAACTGGCCGTGTTCGAGGCGCTGCCGGCGCGCCGGCCGATGCCCACAGGTGAGGTGTCACTGCGGGCGGGGGTGCCGTTGGGGGCGTGCCTCGGCGTGCTCGACCAACTTGGCGAGCGCGGCCTGGTGGCGTTGCACGCCGACGGCTGGCGGCTGGCCCGGGCGCCGAGTGCGCGCTCAGTCCCTCGCACGGGTGACTGACGTAGCAACTATCGAGGTCTAGGGTTCTTCTTGTCGGGGGGACACATAGAGACGCCGAAGACCGGATCGTTCCAAACCGGGGGGAACGGATCGATCCGGTCAACGGCGTGTCACTCGCCTTCTCATGTCGCTGTGAAGGTTCTTCACATCGTCTGTGAAGGTTCAAGCTCCACGTATCAACCGGGCCGGCCTGCGGCTCCGATGGTGTGGGTGGACGGTTCCTGGGTGATTTCGCCCGGCACCGCCGATCACCTCCCGGAGCGAAAGGACGAGCCAGATGTTCGACTACCGAACCAACTGCGAGCGGTGCGGTCGCGACCTGGCGATCGACGATCATCAGGTGTACGTCTGCTCGTTCGAGTGCACCTGGAGCGCCGACTGTGCGGCCACTTTTCCCGACCACGGCTGCCCCAACTGCGGCGGCAACCTGTACTTGCGGCCGATTCGACCCCGCCACCTGCAGAGCCACCAGAACGGCTCAGGGCGGCTGCATTCCGATTGCCTGTTGCTGGCCGCGCGCAGCGCTTGACCGTTTGCGCGTCGCGTTGGGCCTGACCGGCGAGCGATACCTGGGTGCCATCGCTCCCGCCACGAGTGTCGTGTCGCTCAAGGCCGACGAGAGAGGTGTACCGGGTCGTCCATTGATCGAGGAGAACGCCGCGACGTGCGTGCTCCGGTGCCGCGAAACGGCAAGAGACTTGGGCGACACGACACTAGGCTGGCGGCATGCTCATCATCGGGCTCATTCTGTTCGGCATGCTCGTCGGCGCCGCGGCTCAACTGATCCTCGGCAAACGGGGCCACATCGATTGGCCGACGGCCTTCGCGTCGGGCATCGCGGGATCGTTCGTGGGTGGCCTGCTGATCAGCCTGATCGCGGGCGACGGCCTCGAGCTGCGGCCGTCCGGCCTGATCGGTTCGCTGGTCGGCGCCGTTATCGTCACGGCCGGCTGGTACTGGTACCGGTCGAGGCGCTCGGCGTGATCGGTCGCCTTCCGCGGCATGGCTGACGACTCCCGGCGGGGCGCGATGAATCGGGCCCTCACCGGTTTCACATCCACGATCTTCGCCGAGATGTCGGCGCTCGCCTTGGCCACCGACTCGGTCAACCTGGGTCAGGGCTTTCCCGACTTCGACGGCCCGCAGAGCGTGCTCGATCGGGCCCGTCAGGCGATCGCCGAGGGCGTCAACCAGTACCCGCCCGGCCCGGGTTCTGCGGTGCTGCGTCAAGCCATTGCCGACCATCAAAGCCGTTGGTACGGCGTCGGCCTCGACCCCGACCACGAGGTGTTGGTCACCGCCGGCGCGACCGAGGCGATCGCGGCCACGATGCTCGGCCTGCTCGAGCCGGGCGACGAGGTGGTCATGCTCGAGCCGTACTACGACTCGTACGCCGCCATGGTGTCGCTGGCCGGGGGAGTCCGTTGCCCGGTGCGCCTCGAGCCGCCGTCGTTCGCGCTGCCACGCGAACGTTTGGCGGCTGCGATCGGTCCCGCCACCCGGGTGCTGCTGCTCAACTCGCCGCACAACCCGACCGGCATGGTGCTCAGCGCCGACGACCTGGGCTTCGTCGCCGACCTGGCGCAGCGCCACGACCTGATCGTGGTGACCGACGAGGTCTACGAGCACCTGACCTTCGACGGCGTGCCGCATGTGCCGCTCTGCACGCTGCCCGGCATGGCCGGCCGCACGCTGACAATCTCGTCGGCCGGCAAGACCTTCTCGGTGACCGGTTGGAAGATCGGCTGGGTGAGCGGGCCAGCCGAGCTGGTGGCCGCCGTCCGAGCCGCGAAGCAGTTTCTGACCTACGTGAACGGAGCGCCCTTTCAGCCGGCGGTGGCCGAGGCGCTGGCGCTGCCCGACGCCTACTTCGAGGGCTTCCGGGCGTCGCTGCAGGCCAAGCGCGACCGGTTGATCGACGGCCTCGAGGGCGTGGGCGTCGAGGTGTATCGGCCGTCCGCCACCTACTTCGTGGTGGCCGACGCCCGCAGCCTGGGCTATGCCGACGGCTACGACCTGTGCCGGGCGCTGCCCGGGTTGTGCGGCGTGGTCGCGGTGCCGCTGTCGGTGTTCTACGACGACCCGGACGGCGCGCGGCACCTGGTGCGGTTCGCCTTCTGCAAGCGCGACGAGGTGCTCGACGAAGCCGTCCGCCGGCTGCGCACGCTGCGCGGCTGACTCGCCCGCGCTGGCCCTGCAGCTAGGCAGAATTACCCAGCCGTCGAAGCCTTGCGTCGCAAGGGAATCGTGACTAGTTTCGGCGCATCGGTCGACGGAAAGGGAGGATCCGAACGACCGCGGGGGGAGGGTCGTCGCCCAGCGTGCTCAACACGTCCGCGGGTTGCGTGCTCGAACGACAGCAACCTGCAGCAGGCCTACCTGGACGACGCGGAGGGCCGTTCCGTCGCAGCGCCGAGTCGGCGCCGGCGGACGGTTCCTCCAGAGGGTCACCGATCTGCCCCAGACCCAGGGTTCAGGCTGCGCGCACCGGTGAATCGATCAGACCCAGCCGCTCGAAGGCCACCACCAGGCCGGCCTGCTCCGGCGTGGGCACCACCAGGTCGGCCAGCGCCAACAGCTCGGGGACGCCGCCCTCGATGGCCACGCCGGTGCCCGCGTAGGCCACCATCTCGAGATCGTTGTGGCTGTCGCCGATGGCCACGATGTCGGCGCGATCGAGGCCGAAGTGCCGCTCGACCACCGCGATGCCCACCGACTTGTTCACCTCGGCCAGAAAGAACTCGCCCGCCTTGTCGCCCAGCGATCCGATCGAGCTGGGCACCACGCCGATCTCGGGGGCCAACTCGGTGGCCAGTCGGGCGGCGGGCACCAGCAGGTCGAAGCAGGTGACCTTGGCGAACGACTCGGCGGCCGGGTCGTCGGTGATGAGCAGCGGCGCCAGAATGCCGTCGGCCGCCTCGCCGAAACTGGCGGCGTGTTCGCCGGTGGTGAGCAGGTCGATCAGCCGTTGCCGCGCCGCGGGGGTGACGTACGCGGCGTCCGGGCCCTCGAGAATGTAGACGCCGCGGTAGGCCTCGAGCAGTTCGACGATGCGCGCGGCGAGGTAGGCCGGAAAGCGCCGATCGGCCAACACCTGACCGTCCACCTCGACGTAGCCGCCCGCGGCCGCGACCAGGCCGTCGAACACCGCCACGTCGTCGGCGGCCACCAGCGCCTTGGGGCGGCCCGTGCAGAGCAGCACCCGGTGGCCGTTGCGCTGGGCGCGGCGGACGGCCTCGACATGGGCGGCGGGAATCACCCCGTTGTGCGCGTAGGTTCCGTCGAAATCGATGAACACCGTCTTGCCCACGGGCGAGAACACTCCTGACTTGGCCTGCAACCGGATTCGATTGAAGTTTGTACTATCATTCTAGCCGATGTGACGAAAATAGTCAGCCGTCTCGTTCGTTCGGGTGTCCGTTGAGTGTGTGGGCGATAACCCGGGGACGGTTCTCGGTTTCGGTCCAGGTGGGCGGTGACGCGGAACCGTCCCCGGGTTTCGTCCCAGCCTTCCGATGGTTCGACTCGTCCCAACTAACTTGCTTTGCAAGGTAGTTGGTTCTACCATCTAGTACATGACGGCCGAACGCGACCCCTGGGCGTCCCAACTGCGCAAGGGAGTGCTCGAGCTCGCCGTGCTGGGCCTGCTGGCCGACGGGCCCCGCTACGGCTCCGCCCTGGTCGACGAACTGGCCGGACGGCCCGCGCTGGCGATCAGCCCCGGCACGGTTTACCCGCTGTTGGCCCGGCTGGCCAAGGGCGCGCTCGTGCACACCACGTGGCAGGAGTCGCCGGTCGGGCCGCCCCGCAAGTACTACGCGCTGACCGACGCCGGCCGCACCCGGCTGATCGACATGGCCGCCGCCTATCGCGCCGTTTCGCACGACCTCACCGACCTGTTGAAGGACCTACCCCGATGACCATTCGTTCACTCGACGAGCTCTCAGCCGCGGCCCGCAAAGCCGCTGACGAGGCGTTGGACCCTGCCCTGGCGGCGGCCCCGGCCCGCCTACGGGGCTCTCTGCGCGACGACCTGACCGCCCATCTGTGCGACCACCTCGACGCCGACGCCACCGCCGCCGACGTGCAGCGGATCGCCGCGTCGCTGGCCCCCGAGGGCGGCGAGGCGGGGTCGTGGCTCGACCGGGCCGGCGCCGGGTTCGTGCCGAAGGGCATGCTGGGCCGCATCGCCGCCACGTGGTGGAATCCGGCTGACGAACGGCTGCTGCTGCCTCGCGCGGTGGGCTGGGGGTGGGATCTCAACCTGGGCGCGGTCGCGGTACGACTGGGCCTGATCGAGCCCGACGCCGAGTCGGTGCCGTTCACCTCGACCGGCGATTCGGCCTTCCGCCTCGCCGCGACGCTGCCGGTCGCCCTGGCCGGAGCGACCGCGCTGCACTACCTGGTGCGCGGCCGCAGCCTGCCCGACCCGCTGCCCGCGCACTGGACGGCCACCGGACGCGCCGACCGCTGGACCAGCCGGCGCCGGGCCGCGGCCACCGACCTCACCATCGCCGCAGCCGGCGCCGGACTGGCGGCGTGGGCTGCGACGACCGACCGTCCGGGGCCGACCCGGGCGGGGGCGCTCACCGCCGCCACCATGGCGACGTCTTTGGGTGTAGGGGTGACCGGCCTGCGCACCTTGGGCGATCGGCCGAACCCCCTAGCCACCCCTGCCATGCTGGCCTCGTCGATGGTCGCCGTGGGGGTGGTGCTGGTCGGCCTGGCTCGCGCCGGGCGGGAAGCCGAGATCGCCCGCGACCTGCCGCGCGAGCGCTGAACAATCAGTCGTCGGCGTCGCGGTCGGCCAGCCGCAATGCGCGCCGGCGCTCGGCCTTGGCCCACCGCCGCTGCTGCAGTTCGGTGACCGGGTCGAGCTGGGGCACCGTCACCGAGCGTCCCTCGGCCTCGCGGGCCACCATGGCGAAGTAGCAGCTCGTGGTGTGCCGGCGCACGCCGCTGACGATGTCTTCGGCCTCGACCCGAATGCCCACCTCGAGCGACGACCGTCCGGTGTGGTTCACCGAGGCCAGAACGTGACCAGCTCGCCGACGTGCACCGGCTGGCGAAACACCACCCGGTCGACCGCGGCGGTGACGCAGTAGTGCCGGGTGAACCGGCTGGCGCACGAGTAGGCCACCTGATCGAGCACCTTGAGCAGGTGCCCGCCGTGCACGTTGCCGGCGAAGTTGGCCGTCTCCGGCGTCATCAACACGGTGAGCGTAAGGGTGTGCGGTTCGTGTTCTTCGATGGCCACGGCATCACTGTAGAGCGGGGCGGGCGGCCGTATCCGGCCGCGGTCGGTGCCGAGATGTGACAGGCTCCACGGCAGCACCGACTGCGAAGGAGACCGCGATGGCCGACGGCGCCGGATCGCCCGCCTATCTGGTCGGGCTGTTGCTGGCCGGACGGCGCGTGGTCGTCGTGGGTGCCGGACGGGTCGCCGCCCGCCGGGTGCCCCGGCTGGTCGAGGCGGGAGCCGTGGTCGAGGTGATCGCACCCGCGGTGCGGCCCGACCTTCAGGCGCTGGCCGACTCGGGGGCCCTCACGGTGCGCACGCGGCGATACCGCGCCGGTGATCTGGCGGGTGCCTGGTACGCGCTGGCGCTGACCGATGCGGCCGAGGTGAACGCCGCCGTGGTGGCCGAGGCCGAGGCCTGGCACACGTTCTGCGTGCGTGCCGACCGGGCCGACGAGGGTTCGGCCTGGACGCCCGCGAGCGGGCATGCCGAGGGGGTCACCGTGGCCACCATCACCAGTCACGATCCGCTGCGGGCGCGGCGCATTCGGGATCGGCTGGTCGAGGTCGTGGTCGGGGAAGGGTTGTGACCCCTCTCGCTGGTCGAGCTCATCGAGGCGCGGCGGTGAGGGGTCTTCGCACGGTCTCGACAAGCTCGACCAGCGAAGGGCCTCGACACGCTCGACCGGCGGCTAGCCGAGGGCGCGAATGCGCAGCGCCGTGGCGACCGCCCGTTCGAGGTTCGCGGGCCCCTCGCGCAGCGCATCGGCCAACGTGCCAGGCCCGCGAGTGATCGACTGCACGGCGACGAAACCCCTTCCCACGAGCTCGTCCGCGCCGTCGCCCAGCCGCCCGGCGAACGCGATCACCGGCACCCCGTGCCGGGCGGCCACCGCGGCCACCCCGGCGGGCGTCTTGCCGGCCAGGGTCTGCCGGTCGAGCGACCCCTCGCCGGTCAGCACCAGGTCGGCGCCCCGGACGGCGTCGTCCAGGCCCGCCGCCTCGGCAACCACCTCGACCCCCGGCCGCAACGTGGCACCCAGTGCCAGGAATGCGGCGCCGAGTCCGCCCGCCGCCCCTGAGCCGGGCAACTCGCGCACGTCGGGGCGTCCGGCCGCCACCAGCGCGTCGGCAACCCTGGCCAGCACGCCGTCGAGCACCGGTACCTGTTCGGGTGTCGCACCCTTTTGCGGGCCGAAGATCGCCGCGGCTCCCGACGGGCCGAGCAAGGGGTTGGTCACGTCGCAGGCCAGCTCGATGGTGGTGTCGGCCAGCCGCCTGTCGAGCGCGGTGAGGTCGACGTGGTCGAGGGCGAGCAGGGCCCCGGGACGGGGGTCGAGCACCGTGCCGTCCACGCCGAGCCAGATGGCGCCGAGCCCCGCCAGCAGGCCGGCGCCGCCGTCGGTGGTCACCGTGCCGCCGAGGCCGACGATCAGGCGGGTCGCGCCGGCGTCCAGGGCGTCGATCACGAGGGGGGCCACACCCGCCGAGTTGGCCCGCAGGGCGTCGCGGTCGGCCGGCTCGACCAGGCCGATGCCGACCGACTCGGCCACCTCGATCACGGCCAGTCCGTCGGCGGTCAGGCCGTAGCGGGCCTCGATGCGGCGGCCGAGGGCGTCGGCGGTGCGCACGGTGCGCCACTGGCCCTCGAGCGCGGCCATCAGCGCAGCGGTGGTGCCCTCGCCGCCGTCGGCCATCGGCACCTCGACGCACTCGGAGTCGGGGTGCACCGAGCGGACGCCCCTGGCCATCGCGGCCGCGGCGTCGGCGGCGGTCATCGACTCTTTGAACGAGTCGGGGGCGAGCACGACACGCATCGATCGACCGCCTCTCTGTTCGGGGTGCCTACGATCATGACACCTTGGGCCGGCGCGTCGGCTGCGGTTGAATCGGTTGATGCGAAAAGTTCTGATTCTGGGCGGCAACAGGTGGCTCGGTGCCCGGGTGGCGGCCCGCTGCCTGGCCGCCGGTGACGAGGTGACCTGCCTGGCCCGTACCGAGACGCCGCTGGTTCCGGCGGGGGCCCGGCTGGTTCAGGCCGACCGTCGCCGCCCTGGTGCCTACGACTCGGTGCTGGACGACTGGGACGAGGTCGTCGAACTGGCCTGGGCGACCGATGTGGTCGACTCGGCGCTGCAGGCGCTGGGTGATCGCGCGGCGCACTGGACCCTGGTGTCGACGGTGTCGGTCTACGCCCGCAACGACGAACCCAACGCCGACGAGGCCGCGGCGGTGGTCGAACCCGTCGACCTCGACGACTACGGCCAGGCGAAGGTTGCCGGCGAGCGGGCCTCGGCCGATCGGGTGCGCGACCGGCTGCTGATCGTGCGTCCGGGGCTGATCGCAGGCCCGGGCGACCCGAGCGACCGTTTCGGCTACTGGCCGGGGCGGCTGCGGCGCGGCGGTGACGTGCTGGTGCCCGAGGCGCCCAGCCTACGGGTTCAGGTGATCGACGTGGACGACCTGGCCGACTTCATCGCTACGGCCGGGCGGCGCGGCACCGTGGGCGTGGTGAACGCCGTCGGTGCCAGCCTGCCGTTCGCGCACGTGCTGACCCGCACGGCGGGCGTGACGGGCTTCGACGGACGGCTGGTGGCGGCGTCCGAGGAGTGGCTGCTGGCCCACGATGTCGGGTACTGGATGGGGGAGCGGTCGTTGCCGTTGTGGTTGCCGGCCACCAAGGTGGGCTTCGCCACCCGCAGCAACGCGGCGTACCGGGCGGCGGGAGGGGTCGTCCGGCCGATCGACGACACGATCGCCCGCGTGCTGGCCGACGAAGTGGAGCGCGGCCTCGACCGGGCACGCCGATCGGGGCTCGAGCCCTCCGAGGAGCGCGCCCTGCTGGCCCGACTCGCGCCACCCAACTCGCGCCACAGCACCCGGTGCTAGCTTGAGGCGCATCGACAATCTCCCCGCAATGACGCGGGCGACGTCGCGTCCGAATCCGTGAACCGAAGGAAACCTTCATGACCCAGCCCGAGCCGTCCACGCCCGTCACCGCCGCCGACCTCACCCTCGACGAGAAGGCCGCGCTGACCAGCGGCGCCGACTTCTGGACCACCAAGGGCGTCGCACGGCTGGGCGTGCCCTCGATGATGATGACGGACGGCCCGCACGGTCTGCGCAAGCAGGCGGCGAGCAGCGACCACCTGGGCCTGGCCGAGAGTGTTCCCGCCACCTGCTTTCCGCCGGCGGTGGGACTCGGCTCGAGTTTCGACCCCGAGCTGGCCCAGCGGGTGGGCGCGGCGCTGGGCGTCGAGTCGGCCGTCAACGACGTGGCGGTGATTCTGGGCCCGGGCATCAACATCAAGCGTTCCCCCTTGTGCGGACGCAATTTCGAGTACTTCTCAGAAGACCCGATCGTGGCCGGCGTGATGGGGGCCGCGCTGATCAAGGGCATTCAGTCGACGGGTGTCGGGGCTTCGCTGAAGCACTTCGCGGCCAACAACCAAGAAGACGACCGCATGCGGGTCAGCGCCGACATCGACGCCCGTCCGCTGCGCGAGATCTACCTGCGCGGGTTTCACCACGCCGTCACCGAGTCGCAGCCGTGGACGGTGATGTGCTCGTACAACCGCATCAACGGCGTGTACGCCTCGGAGGATCCGTGGCTGCTCACCGACGTGCTGCGCGGCGAGTGGGGCTTCGAGGGCCTGGTGGTCAGCGACTGGGGTGCGGTGAACGACCGGGTGGTCGGCCTGCCCGCCGGCCTCGATCTCGAAATGCCCGCCAGCGGCGGACGCACCGACGCCCAACTGGTCGCCGCCGTCCACGACGGACGACTCGACGAGGCGGCCCTCGACCTGGCCGCGAACCGGGTGCTGGACCTGATTCGCAAGGCGCAGGCGCGTCCCTCGATCGACGCGCTCGACGTGGACGCCCACCACGCCCTGGCCCGTGAGGCCGCCGGGCGCTCCATCGTGCTGCTCAAGAACGAGGGCGTGCTGCCGCTCGCGCCCACCGCACGCATCGCGGTGATCGGCGCGTTCGCCGAGCAGCCGCGGTACCAGGGCGCGGGCTCGTCGCTGATCAACCCGACCCGGCTCGACGCCGCGCTCACCGAGCTGCGTGCCCAGAGCGAGGGCGAGGTCACCTACGCGGCCGGTTTCACCCTCGACGGCTCGGGCGACGCCGCCGCGCTGACCGCCGAAGCCGTGGCCGCCGCCAAGCAGGCTGAGGTGGCCGTGGTGTTTCTGGGGCTGCCCGCCGACGAGGAGTCCGAGGGCTACGACCGCGACCACATGAACCTGCCCGCCGCGCAGCTCGCCCTGCTCGACGCGGTGCTGACGGCCAACCCGAACGTGGTGGTGGTGCTGAGCAACGGCGGCGCGGTGGCGCTGCCGTTCCGCGACCGGGTGCCCGCGATCGTCGAGGGCTGGCTGCTCGGCCAGGCCGGCGGCGGGGCCACCGCCGACGTGCTGTTCGGTGCGGTGAACCCCTCGGGCAAGCTCACCGAGACCATTCCGCTGCGGCTGCAGGACAACCCGAGCTACGGCAACTTTCCCGGCGAGTACGGCCACGTGCGCTACGGCGAAGGACTGTTCGTGGGCTACCGCTGGTACGACGAGCGCGAGCTCGACGTGGCCTACCCGTTCGGGCACGGCCTGTCGTACACGACGTTCGGGTACAGCGACGCTTCCGCGTCACTCGACGAGGGCGGCGACATCACCGTCACCCTGGACGTGACCAACACCGGAGCCGTGGCCGGCCGCGAGGTGGTGCAGCTCTACACGTCGCTGCCGGGTTCGTCTGTGCAGCGCCCGCCGCGGGAGTTGAAGGCGTTCGCCTCGGTCGACCTGCAGGCCGGCGAGACCAGGTCGGTCACACTCACCGTGCGCGCCCACGACCTGGCCTACTGGGACGTCCGGGTCGACCGCTGGGTGGTCGAGGGTGGCGCGTACACGGTCGAGGTCGGGGCGTCCAGTCGTGACCTGCGCGCGACCGCCACGGTCGAGGTGGCCGGCGACACGGTGCGCATTCCGCTCAGCCTGAACAGCTCGGTGGCCGATCTGATGGGCGACCCGATCGCCGGCCCGGTCGTGCAGCAGGTGATGGCCGGGGTGTTCGGCGGCGGCACCGAGGGCATGGACGCCGCGGGCGCCTCGATGATGGCCAACGACGAGGGTCTGGCCAAGATGTTGGGTTCGCTGCCGATCGGGCGGTTGGCGTCGTTTCCCGGGGCCCCGGTGACCCTCGACGACGTCCAGCAGCTGATCGACCGCGCGAACGCCGCCGGCTGACCGGTTGGGCGCGGCCCCGGCGGACGCCGATAGCATCGGGACGAACCTCTGAAAGAAGGCGATTCGCGCATGCCCAGCGGTATGAATGACGAGATGGAGCCCACGAGCGAGGGCGAGGCTAAAAGCCTCGACCTCGTGCAGCGGCTCACCGTGTCGGTGCTGGTGGGCGGCATCGTGGGGTTCGTCGCCAGCGTGCTCGCGCTCTACGTGGCGGGCCGCGGCCGCACCGACCTGCCCCGCGACTCGCAGCTGGGCCTCTGGGCGATGACGGGCGTGATCGGGCTGCTCGGGGCCGCCGGCGTGCTGCTGCTCAACCGCCAGAAGCCCTGGCATCCGGCGATCGTGCTGGGCCTGACGCCGATGATCGTGGCCGCCTTCTGGGTGTTCGGGTAGCACTCACACCCGATCGGCGCGGTTGCCGACCACCAGCCAGGTGAGCACCACCAGGGCCACCCCGCCGGCCACGACCAACGCGGCGGACGGTCGGGGCGCCAGCCACATCACCACGCCGAGCGCCGCGGCGCCCGCGACCAGCACCAGGCCCCGGCCGTGGCCGGCGGCGAGGGCGCGCAGCTCGACCCGGCACGTCCAGGCCGTCCGTTCGGCCCACCAGGCCAGCTCGTGGGCCGTGTAGCCCAGCGGAATCAGCACGAACACGACCGGGTCGAAGGGTCCGCTGCCGGCCAACGCGAACAGCAGCCCGCTCACCACCAGCGTGGTCTGCGCCACCAGGGTGGACGGACGCGCGGCCATCAGCGCCGTGGCCACCACCACGATGGTCCACCCCAGCCAGGCGCCCACGCCCGAGCGCTGCAGGCAGATCGTGGCCAGCGTCGCTGTGGCGACCGCGGCCAGGGCGCGCAGCGCCCACCCGGGAACCGCGGGGCCGAGGTCGACCTGCACCGCCGGCCGGGGTCGCCAGCCCTGATCGGGCAGCCGGGCCAGCACCGGAATCTCGGCCCGCAACGTGCGCAGCCACCTGGTCATCGCCAGTCCCGCTGCCGAGCCGCCACACGGGCGAGTGCGTCGAGCGTGGCGGCCGCCCGGGTGCGGCCGGAGGCTGCCCAGCGCACGACCGGAACACCTTCGCGGGCCAGGCCGTCGAGCCGCAGCCGCCGTTCCAGGCCCACGATGCGCCAGGCGATGGCCAGGTTGGGCTGGCTGACCGGCCGCACGTCCGGCAGCGTGTCGACCACCACCACCGGGTGGCCCATGCTGCGCCAGGTGCGCACCAGGTGGGCGATGGCGTCGTCGAGCATGGTGCTGAACAGGTAGATCATGGCGTCCGCAGGCACCTGCGGCCCACGCACCCTTGCACTCGGCTCGCCCGCCGGGGCCGCGAGCGCGAGCCCGTGCAGCACGCGGCGCAGGTGGCGCCGTCCGGTCGCGGGCGGTAACGCACGCACGTTGCGGCCGAGATCGACCAGCCCCACCCGGTCGCCGTGCGCGACGAGCGCCTGGGCCACGCTGGCTGCGGCCGTGCGGGCCAGATCGAGCGAACTCGCCTCGTCGACGCGGCTTTCACCGAAACCGCGCCAGGTGTGCACGTCGGGGCCCACGTCGTCGCGCGAGTCGACGACCAGCATCACGGCGGCTTCGGCGTCGGCGAAGGTGCGGCGCACGTACAGCGTGTCGAGGTCGGGTGAGCGACGTGCCGTGGCCCGCCAGTCGATGCGTTTGAGCCGGTCGCCGGGCACGAAGGGGTGCACGTCGCGCAGTTCGCTGCCGTCGCCGAACCGCCGCGACACCCGCGGGCCGGTCAGGCCGCGCAGCCGGCGCGGCACGGGCACCCGGGTCAGCGGGGTGACGGTGGGCAGCACCAGCCGCGTCGAGTCGCCCACCCCAGGGGCCTCGCACTCCCAGCCGTCGCTGTAGCCGCGCACATCTGCCAGGGCGGTGCGCTGAGGGCCGGTGCGGCGCGAGGCCAGTTCGAGGGTGAACGTGCGCCCGCCCTGCGTCGGCAGCCGGGCGACGAACTCGGTGGTGCGGTGACCCGGGGCGGTGACGCGCACGTGGGCCAACTCGCCGCCCGAGACGCGAATCGCCGACGTGATGCCGTCGAGCGACTCGTCGGCGGCGGGCTGTTCGCCGACCAGCAGCGGTGCCGGGGCGGGCCGGGTGCGGGCGAACACGGCACCGAGCATGGCCGGCAGGCCGAGCAGCGCCACGTCGGCCCGTCCGAACGCCAGCCCGGCCAGCAGCAGCACGATGCCGGCCACCAGCGCCGCCTCGTGCCGGCCGGCCTCGTGCCAGGCCCGGCGGACGGCGGCCATCAGCCCTGCCGAACGGTGGACGGCGTCGGCACCGAGGCCAGTAGCCCGGTGACCACATCTTCGGGGCGGCGCCCGGACGCCCACGACGTCGCGGTCAGGGTCAGCCGGTGGGCCAACACCGGCACCGCGACCTGCTTGACGTCTTCGGGCAGCACCAGTTCGCGGCCCTCGAGCACGGCGACGGCACGGGCCAGCAGCATCAGGTTCTGCGAACCACGCGGCGAAGCGCCGACCTCGAGCGCCGGATGGTTGCGGGTCGCGGCCACCAGGTCGACGCAGTAGCCGACCACGTCGGGGTCGACGTCAAGGGCTTCGACGCCGCCCTGCATGGCCAGCACGGTGCTCGCCTCGACTACCTGACGCACCGGCGCAGCCTCCTGCTGCCGGGCGATTCGCCGGGTGAGCACCTCGCGCTCGCCGGCGCCGGTGGGGTAGCCGACCGCGAGCCGCACCATGAACCGGTCGAGTTGGGCTTCAGGCAACGGGTAGGTGCCCTCGTACTCGACGGGGTTCGAGGTCGCCATCACGTGAAACGGTTGCGGCAGCGCACGGCTGACGCCCTCGACGGTGACCTGCCGTTCGGCCATCGCTTCGAGGAGCGCCGATTGGGTCTTGGGGGCGGTGCGGTTGATTTCGTCGGCCAGGAACAGGCCGGTGAACACCGGGCCGGGCCGAAACACGAAATCACGGCGCTCCGGATCCCACACGCTCGACCCGGTGACGTCGCTGGGCAGCAGGTCGGGGGTGCATTGCAGCCTGGCGAAATCGAGGCCCAGGGTGGTGGCGAGGCTGCGGGCGGCCAGGGTCTTGCCGGTGCCCGGCACATCTTCGAACAACACGTGGCCACCGGCCAGCACGGTGGCCAGGGCGATGCGCAGCGGGTCGTCCATGCCCACCACCGCGGTGCCGACCTCGGCCAGAATCGCGTCGCCGAGTCGAGCCACCTCGGCAACAGTGAGGGGGTCGTGCGTCATCGCGTGGTCCTTTCGTCGCTCAGCCGGTCGATCGCGTCGAGCCAGAGTTGCAGGGTGCGCGCCGTGGGGCGCTCGTCGTGGGCCAGGCCGGACGCGATCGCGGGGCCCAGTCGCCGTTCGACCTCCGGCCATTGCGCGGGGTCGGTGGCGTCGATGCCCAGCACGGCCAGCCGGGCGACCGCGAGGCGGTGCACACGGTCGGCGACGGCGGCGTCCACCCGCCGGCTGTGGTCGAACACCTGCCACGAGAGGTCGCTCACCACGGCGCGGCCGCCGGCCCGCATCGGGCTCTGCCGAGCGGGCCAGACGGGTTCGTAGTCGTCGATCATCCGGGCGCTCAGCAGCAGCGCGGCGAGCAGCAGCAGGGCGAGCAGGGCCGCGTGGGTGGCGTCCAGAACGCCGGTGATGGCCAGCACGGTGCCGAGCGCGACGCTGCCCACCACGCGCAGCACCAGAGCCTTGCCGGTCACGGCCGGCCCTCGGGGGTGGGTTCGGCCGGCGCGGCGGCGTCGAGGGCGGCGGCGATGGCGGCCAGCGCGGTGCGGGCCGCGTCGACGTCGGCCGCACTCACCGGACGCCGGGTGAACCGGGCCCGCTGGTAGAGGCCGCGGAGCGTGACGACGGCCTCGGGTGGCGCGGGGGTGGCGGCGAGCAGGTCGGTGGTGAACTCGGTGCTGGTCTGCGCGGGCCCACGCGCGGCGCCCTGCAGCGACGCTTCGTGCTCGAGCGCCACCCACGCCGCAACCACCGCGTCGCCGGGTTCGGTGATGCCGGCCAGTTGCGCCTCGGCCCGTTGCACCGCGTTGACCAGCGCTTCGAGGTCGACGACCGGTACCCCGGCGAGCACCGTGCCCTGGGCCATTCGGTCGGCCGGCACCGGCTCGTCGGTCGGGCGCCAGGCGTTGCGCAGCCGCCGGATCACCCGGTAGGTCAGGTAGGCCACGATGCTGATCGCCAGCACGATCAGCGTGGGCGTCACCCAACTGCCGAGAGCAATGGTGGGGAACTGGTCGGGCGGTAACACCGCGTCGGGGGTGCCGCTGACCCGCGGCTCGGGCGACGGCATCTCGGCGTCGGGATCGATGTCCGGCAGCGACAGCGTGACCACCCAGGGGGTGGCCGATGCGGCGCCCAGCAGCACCAGCACGACGGCGGCGACGACGCCGACGCGAATCGTGCCCGCACGCAGTTGCATCGCCCCATTCTGCTGGCCGCGCGTCGATCGAGAAACCGAATGCGCCTGGTGATCGGCCGGTGGCACCATGGGCACCCAGGCGTCACGGGCGAAGAGGGGTCGGGCACGGGTGTCGGCAACAGTTGGGGTTCTGCGGTGATTCTGCCGTCGGTGGCCGACCCGCACCTGGTCACGGTGCGTCGGGGCGGCACGCTGAGCGACGCCGATCACCACCTGCTGGCGCTGTGGGCGGCCCATTGCGCCGAGCACGTGTTGGGGTTGTTCGAGGCGGTTCGGCCCGAGGACCGCCGTCCAAGAGAGGCGATCGAGGGGGGTCGGGCCTGGGCCCGCGGCGAACTCGGCATGATGACCACGCGAGCGTTGGGCGGCCACGCAATGGGAGCCGCTCGTGACCTGACCGGAGCCCCCCGCTTCGCCGCCTACGCCGCAGCGCAGGCGTCGTGCGTGGCGCACGTGGCGGCGCACGATCTGGGGGCGGCGGCGTACGCGATCAAAGCCGTCCGGGCTTCCGTCGCGCCGGCCGACGCCGAGGCTGCCGGACGCGCTGAGTGCCGCTGGCAGCGCGAACAATTGCCCGATGAGGTGCGCGCTCTGGTGCTGGTCGACCAGCGGCAGCGCAACGCACTGTGCTGGAACGTGTTCGACTGAGGAAGCGCTGTTTTCGCTGGTCGAGCTTGTCGAGACCCGTTGCGGCTAGGGGTTTCGACAAGCTCAACCAGCGGGGCTCGACAACTCGGCCAGGTCCTCCGCACTGAGGTGAACCTCGGCGACCGCGAGGTTCTGCTCCAGGTGCGACAGCCGTGACGTGCCGGGAATGAGCAGCACGTTCACGGCCTGGGCCAACAGCCAGGCCAGGCCGACCTGGGCCGGGGTCACGCCGAGACGCTGCGCCACCGCCAGTACGGACGGCTGTTCGGTGACCTTCGGCAAGCCGGGAAAGGCCGAGCCGAGCGGAAAGTACGGCACGTAGGCGATGCCCTGGTCTCGACACAGCTCGAGCACCGCCCGGTCTGAGGTGTCGACCAGGCTGAACGCGTTCTGCACGCACACGATCTGGGCGAGCTCGATCGCCTGCTGCACCTGCTCGTGGTGGGCGGTCGAGATGCCGACGCCGGCGATCTTGCCCTCGTCACGCAGGGCGACCATCTCGGCCAACTGGTCCTGCAGCGGCACCTGCTGTTCGGGCGACACCTCGTGATCGAGCAGCCGCAGGTTCACCGCGCCCAACCGTTCGACACCGAGGGTGCGCAGGTTGTCTTCGACCCCGGCACGCAACTCGTTCGGACGCTGCGCGGGCGGCCAACCACCGGCTGCGTCACGCACTGCACCGACCTTCGACACCAGCACCAGGTCGTCGGGGTAGGGGTGCAGGGCCGCCCGGATCAGCTCGTTGCTGACGTCCGGCCCGTAGTACTGCGCGGTGTCGATGTGGTTGACGCCGCGTTCGACCGCCCGGCGCAGCACGGCGATGGCCTCGTCGCGGTCGCGGGGCGGGCCCATCACCCCCGGACCGGGCAGTTGCATGGCGCCGAAGCCGATGCGTCGTACCGGCAGCTCGCCCACGTGGTAAGAATCCATGCAACGACCCTAGTCCTCGCCCGGTGAGACCCCAGCCGTTCGCCGAGAAGAGGTGTCCGCTGGTCGAGACGCTTCTATGTCTTGTCAAGGGTGGTCGTGTTGAGGTGTCGGAAGATTTGGCGGGCGATGTAGCGCTTGAGGCAGCGTCGGATTCGGGGTTTGGTTTGGCCTTGCTGTTTGCGTTTCTTGACGTAGGCCTTGGTGGTTTCGTCGTGTCGCATGCGGGTGTTCGCGATGGAGTTCAGGGCTGAGTTGAGTTGTCGGTCGCCGGTGCGGTTGAGGCGATGATCCTTGGAGTTGCCCGAGGAGATCTCCAGGGGGCAGACGCCGCCGATCTTGGCGAAGCCGGCTTCGTCATGGATGCGGCCGGGGTGAGACCAGACGGCGAGCACAATGGCGGCGTTGATGGGTCCGAGGCCGGGCAGGTCGAGCAGGGTTGGTTCGAGTTCACGCACGAGGGCGTTGATGGCTTTCTCGTTGCTGTCGAGGTCGGCGTCCAGGGTGTGGATGCGGGTGGCGAGGCGGTGCGCTTCGGTGCGGGCGATCCGGGCCAGGGTGGTGTCGGTGGGCCGCTTGCGCCAGCCCGCAATGAGGCTGATGTGGACCTTGTTGATTCCCTTGCGGGCATCGATGTCGAGGTTGTGGGTGCGTAGCAGCGCGGTGAGCTGGTTCTTGGAACGGGTCCGGTCGCGTCGCATGCTGTCGCGGGCGGTGAGCAGGATCTGCAGCGCGGCACGGGTATGGCCGGCGCGTCGGTCGGCGAGCCGTTCGCTGTCCTTGGGTAACGCGCCGCGGGCAGCGACCAGGGCATCGATGTGGTCGTTCTTGCCGCTGCCACGAGCCCGTTTCGGCGAGGGTGCGTCGACGACCCGGTAACCGCGTGCGGCGAGCAGCTCGGCTGCCTGGGCGCCGTAACTGCCGGTGCCTTCCATGCTGATCAGCACCTGGTCGACAGCTGGGTTGTCGTCAACACTGGTGCGGCGGCTGATCCAATCCACGGCCCGCAACAAGCCCGCGGCATGGGTGGGGAACTTCCCGTGGGTGATCTGGCCGCCGCTACGGGTCTCCACGATCGCGTAATGATGAGTGGCGGCGTGGGTGTCCACACCCACCACATAGGTGTAGGTATCTGCAACGATGGCCATCGGTGTCTGAGCCTCCTGTTTTCGGGATGTTGGGCATCGAGCCGGTCGAACCGGCGCGGCCATCCCGGGGAAAGAGTCACCCGTGGCGTTACTGTGATCGGTCACCCCGCCAAAGCGGTGGGACGGGCTTCTATCAGGCCAACGAGTGGGCCGGGATGGTCGGCCGGTTCTCCGTGCACGAGCCGGACAGATCTCGACCAAGACACCCCGCACAATTGCGGACGGTCAGCTTGTCGAAGGGTCACGACCCGCACACGAACAACCGGTCCCACCACCCTGCCAGCTAGCCCCAGGCCAGCCACCACCAACTCTCACAGCTTGTCGAGACGCGGCGGTGGAGATCCCGGCGTGCGCCGGGTTGCCGACGCCACGTGGCCCGCTGACGCCCTGCAGCTTCTCGGCGAGGCGGCGCTCGTGGTGGCTGCCCGCCTGGCGCATCAGATCGAGCCGGCCGCACGCCGCTGCGCCACCGAGTTACGCGAGCGTGACTGGGGCGGCGACGCCGAACTGGCCGACCAGATCGACGCGGCTCTCGCGTGGGGGCCGCCGTCGGCCCTGCGCCTCGTCGGCTCGCGCTGAGCCTTCAAGATCTCGCGGGGGTGCTCACAGGTGACATGTCATCGGGCGGGGGACGCATCGACCAGGCGACCGCCTGGTAGACGAACAGTTGATCGTGGTTGTGCCGGGCCGCCGCACTGATCGACATCGACTCAGCCCTTGTTCTCGGTGATCGCGCGTGCGGCCGCGAGGTAGTCGGCCTCGCTGATGTGTTCGCCCCAGGTGGCGGCCGGTTCGCCCTCGGCCAGCTCCACCCACGCCACTCATGGCCAGGTGCGTCATCTGCCGATCGGGGGCTGCTCCGTGCCAGTGTCGCTGGTTGGGCGGCGTCCACACCGTCACGCCCGGACGCAGCACGATCACGTCGTCGTCGGTGACGACCAGGCCGACACCGTCGGTGCAGTGCAGCATCTGGCCGGCCGCGTGGGAGTGCCAGGCGTTGCGCGAGCCAGGAGCGAAATGCACCGAGCCGACGCTGAATCGGGCATCGGGATGGTCGACGATCATGTCGACGTGGACGTCGCCGATGAACCAGTCAGCTTTGCCCTTGCCGGTGGCGGGTGGGGGTTGTTGTTGCATCAGTCGTGGGCCCCTTCTGGTGGTAGCGATGGCGTGTTCTCACCAACGCCTGCCGAGACGACGCGAAGGCAGCCGTCCGGCAGAACGTCACGTTCGTCACGCTAGCCACACCGGGCAGAGGCAGACAGGTACCGCCGTCACCACCCTGGCCGGCGCGTGGTGCGGTTGGGACGCAAGCAGGGGCGCAGGCGGGCCTCTGGCCAGGTGTTTCGACAGGTTGCGTGAGCGCCGCTACAGGTTCACGCGGCACCCATGAGGGCGAGCAGCACACCGCCGGCTACCACCGACGCCACCTGGCCGGCGGCGTTGGCCCCCATGGCGTGCATCAGAATGAAGTTGTCAAAGTTCTCTTTCTGGGCTTCGCGCTGCACAACCCGGGCGGCCATGGGAAAGGCCGAGATGCCGGCGGCGCCGATCAACGGGTTGAACTTGCCCCCGCTGAAGGCATTGAGGATCTTGCCGAACACCACACCCATCACGGTGTCGAGGCAGAACGCGACCAGGCCCAGGGCGAGGATGAACAGGGTCGAGAGCTGCAGAAACTTCTCGCCCACCATGGTGGCGCCGATGGCCAGGCCCAGGAAGAGCGTCACGACGTTGGCGAGTTCGTTGGACGCCGCCCCGGTCAGGCGTTCGACGACCTTCGACTCGCGCATCAGGTTGCCCAGCATGAGCATGCCGATCAGCGGGGTGGCGAAAGGCACCAGGGTGCCCACCACGATGGTGACGATGATGGGGAACAGAATGCGGGTGCGCTGGCTGATCTCGCGCGAGCTGTACGGCATGCGGATCGCCCGCTCTTTGCGGGTGGTGAGCAGCCGCATGATGGGCGGCATGATGATCGGCACCAGCGACATGTAGCTGTAGGCGGCCACGGTGATCGGCGCGACCAGCTCGGGAGCCAGCTTGTTCGACACGTAGATCGACGTCGGGCCGTCGATGGCGCCGATGATGCCGATCGAGGCGGCCTGGTTGTGGCTGAACCCGAGCACCAGGGCCAGAATCAGGGTGAGAAAGATGCCGAACTGTCCTGCCGCCCCGAGCAGCACCATGCGCGGGTTCTCTAGCAGGGGGCCGAAGTCGGTCATCGCGCCGATGCCCACGAAGATCAGCAGCGGGAACAGCTCGTTGGCGACGCCCATGTTGTACAGCACGGTGAGCGCACCCTCGGGGCCGACCAGCGGCGACAGGGGCATGTTGGCCAGCACCGCCCCGGCGCCGATCGGAATCAGGAGCAGCGGCTCGTACTCTTTCACGATGGCCAGCCAGATCAGTAGCAGCCCGATCGCCACCATGGTGAGCGATTGCCAGGTGACGTTCTGCACCCCCTGCAGCAGGTAGTGCATGGTGTCGGCGTTCATCGCTCAGTTCTCCTCGAAGCGAATCAGCGTCTCGCCGAACTTGACCTGTTGGCCGGCCACCACATAGATCTCGGCGATCCGTCCGTCGCGTGGTGCTTTGAGTTCGTTCTTCATCTTCATGGCCTCGAGCACCATCACGGTGTCGCCACGGTGCACGCCGGCCCCTGCTGCGACGTCGATGCTGAGAATCACGCCCGGCATCGGGGCGGTCATCTTGCTGCGCCCTGCGCCGCCCGCCGCTGCGGCCGCGCAGGTCTCAGCGGGCCGGGGGGACGCCTGGCGGGTGGTTGAGGTGGTGTCGACGGCGGCTGCGGACGGTTGCCGTGCCGGCTCTGCGGCAAGGGCGGACGCTCCGGCGCTCGCGACGGCGCGCGGGGTGATCGCCGGGGTGATCGCCGAGTGGGCCAGGTCGCGGTGATCCTCCAGCGTGACGTCGACCAGGCGTCCGTCGATCTGAACGCGAAACAGGTTCGCCTCGACGGCCTCGATTTCGATGACCTTGGTGGAGTCGTTGACGGTGAGTGTGTAGCGACGCATCGTTCAGCTCTTTCGGAATGGTTGGGTCTGCTGGGTGCGTCCGACCGACACCCACCGGCTGGCGAACAGCTGGCTGCCTGGGGCGTGGGCCCGCACCTCGGGCCCGGCGAGCCGGCGGCGGTGCTCGGCATGGGTCATCACCGCGACCGCGATGGCCGCCACCGTGTCCACATCGAGGCCGGTGTCGTCCACCAGGATCCGGGTGCTGCCGTCCGGCCCCGTCTGAACGGTCATCGGCGCCGCGGTGGGCTCGCCGCCCGGTTGGTCGGCCTCCCCGTCGCGATCGGTGCGGTCGAGTCGTGCGGTCAGTCGCAGCACCACCATCAGCAACAGCAGCAGGGCGAACACGGCGCCCATGCCGACGAGCATCATCTGCAGCCCCCAGGCTAGATCAGTCCACATGTTCGTCGCCTTCTAGACCGGAAAGAGTCCGTGCTTCTTGGGAATCGAGTGGGTGACCTTGGTGCGCAGCACCTCAAGCGAACGCACCAGCCGGGCCCGGGTTTCGCGGGGCTCGATCACTTCGTCGATCTGGCCGACGTCGGCCGCCTGGTAGGGGTTGAAGAACTTCTCCTTGTAGTCGGCGATGAACCTGGCTTCTTCGGCCTTGGGGTCGTCTGCTGCCATGATCGCCCGCCGGTTGAGCAGCCGGGCGGCACCCTCGGCGCCCATCACCGCGATCTGTGCGCTGGGCCAGGCGAAGGCGACGTCGTTGTTCATCTGCCGCGAACTGAGCGCCACGTACGAGCCGCCGTAGGCCTTGCGGGTCACCAGTGAGATCTTGGGCACGGTGGCCTGGCAGTAGGCGTAGATGATCTTGGCGCCGTGCCTGATCACGCCGTTGTATTCCTGTTCGACGCCCGGCAGGTAGCCGGGGCAGTCGACGAACGTGATGAGCGGAATGTTGAACTGGTCGCACAGGGTGATGTGCCGGGCGATCTTGTCGGAGGCGTTGATGTCGAGGCAGCCCGACATCACCAGCGGCTGGTTGGCGATGAAGCCCACCGATTGGCCGTCCAGTCGTCCGAAACCGACCAGCGCGTTGCCCGCGTAGTCCTTGTGCAGCTCGAAGACCGAATCGTGGTCGAGCACCAGGGCCAGCACGTCGCGCATGTCGTAGGCCAGGCCGTCGTCGTCGGGAACGATGGTGTTGAGGGCCTCTTCCATGCGGTCGGCGGGGTCGTACGGCTCGAGCGCCGGCGGATCCTCGGCGTTGTTCTGCGGCAGGTAACTCAGCAGCTCCTTGGCGATGCTGAGCGCGTGCTGATCGCTGGTCGCGGTCACCTGGGCCACGCCCGACAGTGAGTTGTGCACGGCCGCTCCGCCGAGTTCCTCCGCCGACACGTCCTCACCGGTGACGGTCTTGATGATGTCGGGGCCGGTCAAGAACATGTTCGACGTGCCGTCCACCATGATCGTGACGTCGGTGAGCGCCGGGCTGTACACGGCGCCACCCGCGCAGGGGCCCAGAATCAGCGAGATCTGCGGAATCACCCCCGACGCCTTCACGTTGCGCACGAACACCTCGCCGTAGGCGGCCAGTGAGCGGACGCCCTCTTGCACGCGCGCACCGCCGGAGTCGTTCAACCCGATCATCGGAATGCCGGCCTCGATGGCCAGATCGAGAATGCGACTGATCTTGTTCGACTGCACCTCTGAGAACGATCCGCCCAGCACGGTGAAGTCCTGGGCGTAGACGGCGACCCGGCGGCCCTGGATCTTGCCGAACCCAGTGATCACCCCGTCGCCGGGGAACCGTTGGCTCGCCATGCCGAAGTCGGTGGTCTGGTGGGTGGCCAGCGCTCCGAGTTCCTGAAAGGACGCCTCGTCGAGCAGTATCGCGAGGCGCTCCCGGGCCGTCAGCTTGCCCTTGGCGTGCTGGGCGTCGATCCGCTTCTGGCCACCACCGGAAAGGGCCGCTTCACGTTTGCCACGTAGCGTGCTCAGCCTGTCGTTCACGTGTCCTGTCCTGTTCTGTGCTGCACGGTCACTATTGATCGTGCACCCTCGCCGTCGATCTCACTGGAAGAAGCTGATGATCAGCTGAATCCAGAACCACAGCACGACGCCGAAGGCGATCGCACCCAGGGCCAGCTGCCACCACTTGTTGCGCAGGGTGCCCATGAAGTCACCCTTGGCGGACAGGTAGACCAGCAGGAAGGCCAACACCGGCGCGGTCAGCACGGTCAGGGACTGAGCGAGCACGATCAGCTGGACGGGCGAGCCGCCGCCGAAGATGGCGGTGATCGCGATGCCCCACACCAGGATCACGCCGGAGAAGATGCGGGCGGTTCGGGACTTGGCCGAGGCGCCCTTGCCGAGTGCGTCGGAGAGCATGATGCCGCCGGCGGTGGCGTTCGCCGTCATCGCCGAGAAGGCGGCGGCGAAGTAGCCGAGCGCGAAGATCCAGTTGCCGACCGGGCCGGCCACCGGCTCGAACACCTTCGAGAGGCCGGAGATGGTGGCGACCATGCCCTCGGGGCCGAGCGGGCCGTTGAAGACCTTGGCGGCGACCAGGATGACCAGGGCTGTCATGACACCCGGTGCGACGATGCCGGGGATGGTGTCGACCACGGTGATGTCGCGGTAGTCGGCCTCGGTGCGCTTGCGCTCCTGGGTGCCGTAGGAGGTGAAGAACGCCGCGTTGGCCGACAGGCAGGTACCGATCAGCGCGATCACGACCGTCATCGAGCCGTCCGGAATCGTCGGGATCAGCCTCGCCGCCGTCGGTGATCGCCGACGCCATCGCCAAGGCGGTCACCGCCGAGCGGCCCAAGACGCGCTACGCGGTGGGCTTCGGCGCCAAGCCGCTGATCGCCGTCCGCAAGGTGTTGAGCGATCGGCAGTACGACGCCCTGATCACCCGCGTGGGCGGCTTGCCTCGCGACTGACCCGGCTCTCGTCATCCCGGCGGCCCCCGTCAGAGAGGCCTGACCTTCTCATCTCGCCGGCCTTCGTCATCCCGGCGGACGCCGGGATCTCCCAACGCCACCGCGATGGGTCTCGACAGGCTCGACCAACCAAATCAGCGCACCACCGACGCGATGCCGATGGCCACCACCACCGACACCACCACGTTGACCACCGTGGGAATGATGAACGAGTGGTTCACCACGTACTTGCCGATTCTGGTGCTGCCCGTGCGGTCGATCTCGACCGCGGCCAGCTGCGAACCGTTGGCCGGCAGCGTCATCACGCCGCCCATCGCGGGCAGGTAGGCGGCCAGAAAGCCGACCGGAATGCCAAGGCCGAGACCAAGCGGAATCATCGAGTTCACCGCCGCGGACTGGCTGGTGGTCATCGCCGCGACCAGGAACACCCCGACGGCCAGGAACCACGGCGCGTGCTCGGTCAAGTCGCTGAGGCCGCCGATGATGAAGTCGCTGTTGGCGCCGATGAACGTGTTGGCCAGCCACGCGATGCCGAGCAGCGCGATGATCGCGGTGAGCCCCGACTTGGTCAGCGGAGCGTCCAGTATGTCGGCGGGCTTGATCCGACCGACCAGCATCACCGCCAGCGCCACTGCCAGCATCACCATGATCAGCAGGCTGGTCATGTCGAGCCGGACGGTCTGGCCGTCGACCTGCCAGCTCGGCAGCAGTGAGCCGAACGCGCCCAGCAGCACCACCAGCAGCACGCCGCCGAGAAACACCAGCGCCGCCGGCTTGGCCCGCTCGGGCAGCGGGGTGTCGCCGCTCTCGGCGGCCGTCGGGGCGTCCAGGTCGCCGGCGGCCAGCCGGGCCTGGTAGACCGGATCGTCGGCCAGCTCGGGGCCCCACTTGACGAAGACCAGCGCCGACACCAGGGTGCCGACGATCACCGCGGGCAGCGTGATCACGATGATCTGGCCGAGCGAGAGTGCACCGTCGGCGTTGGCGGTGAGGCCGAGAAAGGCCGCCATGGCGGCCGACACCGGGCTGGCGGCCAGCGCCACGCCCGACGACGCGACCGCCGGGCCGAGCACCCGTTCTGGACGGATGCCGCGCCCGTAGGCCACTTCGTAGATCACCGGCAGCAGCGGAAAGATGATGTTGCCCGTGCCGGCGGCGACGCAGAACAGCAGCGCGGTGAGCGGGGCCAGAAAGTTCACCAGCTTCGGCTGAGACCGAATCAGCTTTTCGGCCACGCTGACCAGGTAGTCGATGCCCCCGGCGGCCTGCATGGCCGCAGCGGCGGTGATCACCGCGATGATGATCAGAATCGCGCTGGACGGTATTGAGCCGGGCTGGGCGCGAAACACGAACACCAGCACGAGCACGCCGACCGCACCCCACAGGCCGAGCCCGACCCCGCCGGTGCGCACGCCCAGGTAGATCGAGCCGACGACGACCAGGGCCTCGGCGATCAGCACGACGACCTGCAGGGTGGTCATCTCAACCCTGACCGAGCTTGGTAAGCAACAGCGCCTGGGCCAGCGCCATGTGCTCGATCTCGGACGGGTCGACGCTCTCGTTGGGCCCGTGAATGCGCGACAGTTCGGCGTCCTCTGCCCCGATCAGCACGAAGTCGGCGGCGGGGCTGGCCTTGCGCAGTTCGTCCAGCAGCGGGATCGACCCACCCGAGCCGACCTGGCCCACATCGGTGCCGTACGCCTCGGCCAACGCCTCGCGCATGGCCGCGAACGCGACGCCGTCGGTGCCCTGGCTGAACGCGGGCGACTTCTTGTTGGGCGTCACCGTGACCTTCGCGTGCCAGGGCACGTTCTGTTCGAGGAAGGCGACCAGCTTGCCCATCGCGTCGTCGGGGTCTTGACCAGGCGGAATGCGCAGCGCCACCACCGCGCGAGCCCGCGGCTGCAGCACGTTTCCGCCCTCGTCGACGCTCGGTGCGTCGATGCCCAGCACCGAGATCGCCGGCCTGCTCCACAGCCGCGACGCGATCGGGCCCGAGCCGACCAGGTCGACGCCTTCCAACACGCCGGCGTTGGCCCGCAGCATCTGCTCGCTGTAGTCCGCGCCCTGCCACTCGAAGTTGCCGATGCCGGGAATGGCGGACGACCCGTGGTCGTCCGACACCTTGGCGAGCAGCTTGATCAGCGCCATCAGGGCGTCGGGCGCGGCGCCCCCGAACAGCCCCGAATGCACCGGGTCGTCCAGCGTCTCGACCTCGACGATCGCCTTCACGTGGCCGCGCAGCCCCACCGACAGCACCGGCTCGCCCACGGTCAGGTTGCCCATGTCGGCGATCAGCATCACGTCGGCCGCGAACCGCTCGGGGTGCGCGGCCACGAAGGCCTCCAGGTGCGAGACCGTCTCCTCCTCGCCCTCGAGCACCAGCTTCACGTTCACCGGCGGACGGCCCTCGAACGCGGCCAGGGTAGCCAGGTGAATCGCGATGCCCGACTTGTCGTCGGCGGCACCGCGGCCGAAGATGCGTCCGTCGCGTTCGGTGGGCACCCAGGGGTCGCTGTGCCAGCCCTCGGTCGGCGCCGGCTGCACGTCGTAGTGCCCGTATAGCAGCACAGTAAGTGCGCCCGGTGGTCCGGCGATCTCGGCCCAGACCGCCGGGTAGCCCCCGGGAATCTCTTCGAGATGCGCGCTCACGCCGTAGCGGGCGAACGCGTCGACGGCGCGGTTGGCCATCGCCAGCACCGGTTCGGACGGAAAGGCCGGAAACGCGACGGACGGAATCGCCACCATCGCCTTCAACTCGTCGATGATCTCGGGCATCAGTTCCGAAATCGCACGTCGTAGCTGGTCAGACATCGATACGCCCATGGTCAACCTCGGTGTTGTCGGGTCAGGTCGAGAATAACATCGGCCGGCCCGGCCCGCCGGCCGTCGAGCAATAACTTCAGTGAATCTTGGGACGTGGAACGAGCAGAATGTGCCGACCAGCTCGACGGAGCGTTCGGCTGGGGCCCGGCTTCGACGCTTCGTCCTCTCGCCGTGGGCCTCGACGAGCTCGCGGAGGTGCTCGAGGGTGACATGACGCAGGGCGGCGGACGCATCGAACTGCGCACCGGTGAGGTGTGGCCGGAGGTGGTGTTTGAGAACTCCGACGACATGGACGACGACGAAGACGAAGACGACGACCGATGGCTTTACGTCTCGTGCGAGGGTTCGAGGCAGGCCTACCGCGACATGCAGATCTTCATCGGCGACATCGCGGGCGATCCCCTCGCCGACCGCCTCGACACAGCGATTCAAGGCCGCGGAGCGTTTCGCCGGTTCCACGACGCTTTGGCGCGCTCGGACGAGCGCTTGACCCAGTGGCACGGCTTCAGTGACGAGCGACTGCGTGGACGGGCCAGCGAATGGCTGGCCGGCGAGGGGTACGCCGCCGTTCCGAAGGGGATCGACTCGGTCGGCTGAGCCGGTTCAGCTCAACTGTGCTGCGACCCGACGCTCGAGCAGCACGGGCAGGAAGTGTCGAATCGGAGCCCCGGCGAACGGCACCGGAGCGGCCTTGACGCGGGCTTCGAGGTCTTGCGGGTCGGCGCTGCGGTGCGTGACCGAGAGACGTTCCACCACCTGCTCGATGATGGCCTCATCGCTGAGGTCCTCCAGCACCTCTTGATCGCGGGTTGCACTCATGGATGAGATTATGCGACCGGCCCGGGCGGCCTACTAGCCGTTTGCGGAGTAGTGACGCGCTCGTAACAGTCACCGGCCGTGAACACGTGCAGGTACGTGCAGCCACACCGCGCGACTTGACTGTGGCGGTCGTGGCGGCGATGGCGCTCGTCGCCGTTACGCTCACTCCGCCCAGGTGTCGGTGACCGTGCCGTCGGTGTAGGTGACCCAGACCCATTGGGTGTCGCTGCCGCACAGTGCGTAGCGCCAGTCCTCATGGTTGCCGTCGGCGTAGTCGAGGCTGCCGGCCGAGTACAGCTTCCATGACACGACCGTCTTGGAGTCGCCGGTCTTGACCCGCTTGGCGTCGTCCGTGGTGGCGCAGGTGGCGGTGCTGATTGCCACGACCAGGGGCTGGGTGCGCGTGGTGGTCTTCGACGGGTAGTAGCCGCCGCTGCGCTTCTTCACTTTCCAGGTCACCGTGGTCGTCACCTTGTAGCTGCCGGCCGACAGCCAGGCGGACGTCTTCTTGCTCACGATCTTCGTGCCTGAGGACTTCCAGATGGTGAAGTACTTGCTGGTGATCGTCACCGCACCGACACCCGAGACATTGGGTGCCACCTTGACCCTGCCACCCAGCGGCACCGGGGCGGCGGTGATCTTGTTGATGATGACGTTAGTTCATGCCCTCCGGCGAGGCAGATGCCGGCGATCTGGGCGTCCGCCAGGCTGAACGGACGCCCGGCTGCTCGCCGGCGACCAGAATTCGCGCCGGTCGTTCTGGCGGCTGTCACGTCGTAGATGGCGATCGTGTCGGCGAAGGCGTCCACGAGGCCGTTCGAACGTTGGGTCAGGTCGCGACGACGTTTACCCTGCGGAAGTCGGCTGAGGCCGCGCTCAATCTCCTCGACAGTCACGACGCAGATCGACAAGGCCGCGACCGGCTGTCTCCGCGCCCAGGCAAGAACCGCGGCGTCCGGTGCCTGTTTCATCAACTCCGACACCACGTTGGTGTCAGCGATGATCACGACAGATCCACGGTTCGAGCTGACTCGGTTCGCGGCGGCAACTCCAACTCAACCCCGCCGGCTTCGGCCATCGCTGTGTGCAGAGCGAGTAGAAAGTTCTGTTCGGGCAGGCCGACGGCGGCGTCAAGAATCGCGCGAACCTCGGCTTCAACCGAGCGGCCGTGTTCCGCTGCTCTGCCACGCAGGCGCGCGTGGGTGCGTTCGTCCAGCTGTCGACTGGTCAGGGTGCTCACGATGGCCTCCTCTGATCGCAATGCTGGCACTCCACGTGCGCTCGGCGCGTGGCGCGCGTGACGCAACGGTGAAAATGTCAAAAGGCCTCTGTCTAGGCTTTTAACCTAGTCAGAGACCTCTGGTTCTCGTGTCCGAGAGAGGACTTGAACCTCCGCGCTCGGCTGATGCAAGTGGCTTCTGACAAGGTGTGATGGTTGCTGATCGCCATCGTGGACTCCTTGTCGTGGGGAATGCGTGGGGAATGGTTGCTCCAAGTGAAGGCCCCATGTGATTCGTTGCCAGTGAGCCTACCCAGCAGGCGACCCGTGCCTGCCCGGTAGAGCAGCGGTTGAGCATCCGCTCATGCCGATGAGCGCTAGACGGCTTGATTCGTCTCGGTGGGGGAATCTGCACCCCGAGCCGTCCTGCCAGTCGACGGGCAGTGCGTGCGTGACTGTTAATGTCGCCGTTATGCATGACTGGCGTTCGGACCGTGTAGGAGCCGCAATTGAGGGTAGAAATCCGACTGTGCTTTGGGAGTTGGACGCTTCCTTCGCGGTGATCGGCGATGTGCAGTTCTTGCCGGGGTACTGCGTGGCGCTTACGAAGGTCAGGGGCGTCGATCGCCTCTCGGATCTGCCCCGAGCCGAGCGAATCCGCTATCTCGGCGACGTCGACCTGCTCGCAACCGCTGTGGAAAACGTGTGCTCGGCACGTGACGGCAGCTATCGGCGAGTCAACGTCGAGATTCTGGGCAATACCGACGCGTTCCTGCACGCTCACGTGTGGCCGCGATATGGGTGGGAGCCAGAAGCGCTTGTCGGGAAGCCAGTCTGGCTGTATCCGCCGGACAACTGGCGCGATAAGCAGTACGCGCTTAGCGCGTTTCATGACTCACTGCGATCCGCGCTTGAGGCGGAGTTGGCCAAGCTCGCCACTTCATGGCGGGCGTAGGCGCCATTCGACTGGCCTGGCCAACACGCAGACGATCAGGACGGGGTTCAGCGGCCGGATCAGAACTCGACCGTAGCCGCGGTCCGTGCGTTCGATTAACTGAGGTCGTGCAAGTCTCGATCGTCGATGTGAGGCGACAAGTTTCGGGTTCCGCCGTCGACCAAGGCTCACTCGTAGGTGGAGTCGTTGACTCCGCGTATCGTCCACAGATGTCCAAGGCAGCCGCCGGGGATCTTTGCCACGATGGTTCCGGAGTCGAAGGTCGCCACCCAGCCGAACGACTCGCAACCCGCCTCCAGCACCGGGAGGAACCTACGCTCTCCAGGTGTCGCTTGAAACGTGGCCTTCGCACGATTCGCGGGCGTGACGTTGAGGTGCTGACCCGTGAGGTTCTTGACCTCAAATCTCGGCACTAACGGGTCGTACGCGACGCACCCAGCGAGCAGGAAGCCCGCCACCCCGAGCAACGCAGCTGTCCGCACGCGCAACCCTGGTCCCATGGTGGAACGCTAGTGCGGACAGAGCGCTCCGCGCGGGTGCTCTGCGTGAAACACATGCCTGGCCGGCACGGGATTCGAGTAGGGCTGAAACTGGGCCCCGTGTCGCGCCACTGAGCATCCGACTTTGCCGCGGTGCGCGA
The DNA here is from genome assembly GCF_900289045.1 of Micropruina glycogenica. GTDB lineage: Bacteria > Actinomycetota > Actinomycetes > Propionibacteriales > Propionibacteriaceae > Micropruina > Micropruina glycogenica. The sequence goes on along the minus strand of NZ_LT985188.1, from coordinate 1,782,331 downwards.
TGGCGGGTACCAGACCTCGGCTGCGGCGGACTGTGAGTGCGGTCCAGTCGGGTATCAGGGCGATGAACGTCCAAGGGATTTCCTTGGGCGTTTGGTCGCTCGGCAGTTGCAGCATCCAATCTCTCACTGCTTGTGCGTCTTCTGCGTTGGCGAGGAGTCCGCGTTCATTGAGGGTGAGTGAAAGCTCGGCCAGCGCCTGGTCGGCATAGCCGTGACAGTGCCAGGAATGCAGAGCCAGGTCGGACTCAATCCCGACCACCTCAAACCCAACAGGCTCACCATGGGCAGCCTCACGCCGTCGCATCAGGTCAAGCGACGAGTCTCGCGGGATTCGGAGTTGGCTGAGAAGCGCGTCCACCTCGAAGGACGGCAGCGCGACAGCCATGACGGTCGAGTCCGGCGCGGCCCCGCGTCGCGCACCCTCCAGAACGGCCCTGTCGATAGTCCAGTCGGCCCATTCTGGTCGTGGGAGGTCATCCTGGATGCACTGGCTGATGGTGGTCAACAAGGCCGGCAGGCTCGTTCCGAGCTCCACCGGCGAGACCACTGGACGGATCAACGTCCACCCGACCCACACGAGATCATCGCCCACTGTCACATCCTCCACCACCCAACAGCGGCCAACCACAACACATCCGGTCATGCCGCATCCTGCGCGGTCGATTTTGCCGAGAGTCGTGCGTGAGGCCGTCGGGCTGGTTAGTGACCCTCGCGCGAGAGCTGGGGGGCAGGATGCCGCAGGGCGCTGGTGCCCTGGGTTGGCAATCTCGGCCAGTGTCGCGGAACGGTTGTCGGCTGTGTAGCCGCTCACAACTAGAGTCACGGGCATGCTGTTCGAAGACGGGACGGGCTTCTGCCCCTGGCACAAGCGGGACAGTTCATTCCGCGTCGTCCATTCAATCAAGTACGCGACGCCGCGCTTCCGGTCGCCAAGCTCGAGCCGGATTCTGGACCAAGACCCACCTGATGAGCATGTGCGCACTGGGGTGGTGATCATGGAATGTCTGCACTGTAGAAAGTCCGTGGTTCTTCTCGAGACTGCGGTGCCACTCCCAGCGGCGGAGGCGGGCGGGGAAGAGGAGGTGAAGACGTGGCGCACCATGGTCTCGCCGCATGAGTCTCCGAGGACGCTGCACGAGTCTGCCCCGGCTGCCGCGCGGAGCCTATTTGCCGAAGCGAGCACCTGTGAGAAGTCGAAGGCCTTCCGGGCAGCGGGCGTGATGTACCGGGCAACGGTTGAGGAGCTAACCAAGGACCAGAAGGCGAGCGGGGACACCCTCTTCGACAAGATCGAGAGCCTCAAGGGCAAGCTGTCCGATGAGTTAGTGCAGGACCTTCATGAGGCGCGAATGCTAGGCAATGACAGCATCCACGCGGGGATCACATGCTCGGCCGAGGAGGTGGAGGATGTGGCCAAGCTGATCGAAGAAGCTGTGTTGGTCCTGTACGTGCAGCCTGAGCAGAAGCGCCCCATGAGGGATGCACGGAAGGCCCGCCGGAGAGCGCAGCGAACTAACAGCCACCACCTCGCGCCCTCAACTGCCGCGCCGCGGACGGTAGCCTCACAGCTGCCGCCCACGACCTCATCTGCCGCGCGGAGTCTGCTTGGGCATGTGCCCGTGCACGCCGAGGAGCAGCCGACGTCTATCTGAGGTCGCGATGCACCAGGCTCAGTCGGTCGGGTGGGATTGGCTCGTTCACGTAGTGGAATCCGCTGCCGTTGTCGATGAGCGACTCGGCGTCGACCTCGTCCACCGACCATACGTCGACCGGACCGCCGGTGTTGTTCATCCGGACGAACCAATCAACCTCGAACTGGTCTCGGCACAAGAAGACTCCGGCCACCTCCGGGCCGAGGCTGCCAGCGATGCCAGGGCTGGCCGCCATGAGGTTCCAGTCCAGGCCAGCCCTCGTGATCGACTCGCGATTGAGGCTGGACGTGACATGAAACGTGCGCACTCCAAGAAGGTACTCAATGCTGGTCGACCGGAGCGTAAACCATCCGCATCTGCCGCGGTGTGTGAGGGTAGCCTTCGGCTTCGGACTCCCGAGCACGACCGCCTTCTTCTGCCGCGCACCGTGACTAATGCCGGCGTCGCTCTACTCGAAGTCCACGCGTACGAGCCCTAGGTTCATTGGATGGCCAGTGCGGGCGAGTTCATCAGGACGTAGTCCGGCTCGGCAGACTTGAACTCCTGCCGGCATGGTGACCCGTGCTGGCAGGAGTGGGACGACAACCCAGAGCTGGAGGCTACCCACGGTCACGATCGATACCGGTGCGAACCTTGGATGTCCTTTGACGCCGCCAGGCGCCGTGACCGACGGAGTACCGAAGGACCAAGCGAAATCCGTTCTCGAGGTTGATCGCGTTACTCCGACAACGCAGTGTGCGAGCGCGTTGTGATCGCCCTTGTACAGAGCTTTTGCCGGCGTGACCGGAGGAACCACGTACTCGCCGGTGAAGGTGTCCTCCCCGAAGCGGCCCGCGTTTCCCTCAATGAAGCAGAGAAGCATGTGGGTCTTGAGTGCCCAATTGCGGAGATCAAGCGCTCTCGCGGCTCCGATTGGCTCGCCGATCGGGCCCGAGATCCAAGTGGCGATTCCGGCCATGCTGTGCTCAAGGCGATTCATCCAACCGTTGTTGCATCTCGTGCAGACACATCGACGCTTGATTCCGTTCAGTTGCATCCACCTGATCTCCTCCACATCGCCATCCACTCGCGCGACGGAGGACCTGCGATCAATCCCGAAGGCGGCTGCGACCGGTCGGCTGAGCAAGTGCTCGCTGCTCGCAACCAGGTTGTCTCCGCTATCTTCGTAGCAGAACAGGCATCGTACCCTGCCATTGGCCATGGATCGATGGTGCACCCCACTCGGGACGAGTTCGGGACGGCTGGCCGAGAGCCGTACGAGCCGCACGTTGCCGAGGCGGGCTTTCACGGCAGACACGGCCCGGCGACTTCGATCAACGCCGGGCCCTAATGCAGGTACAGGGATGGCGATTCTGAGCCGCACTCCGCCAGGTAGCCGGCCCCGCCGTCGCGATCGAGACCATCGAACTGACGGCCCTCGAGACGCGCGCACATGCCGCGCCGCGGACGGTAGCCTCCCGGCTGCCCGGCCGCGACCTCATCTGCCGCATCAGGGGCGGCATCCCGCCGGGGTGAGGATGGGCGGAGTCCCCGTTGATTGGCTGGACGCTGGATCTGGCGTCGCTGCGTGGACCGCCGGGGCGCGGACCGCCGGACGCTGCGCTGGTTTCGCGGCGGCGTGCCGGTGGTTCTGGGTAGCGGTAGCGTCGGGATCAGGTCTGGATGTCATGATCGGGCACGAGCGGACACTACTGGGGCATGGATACCGACAACGCGGTGGCGGATGAGGCTGAGTTCCGGGCCTGGTACCAGCGCACCAGTCCCCGGGTTTATGCCTATGTGCGCCGCTACTGCTCCGATGATGACTGCGATGACGTTATCGCGGAGGTGTACCTGGTCGCGTGGACCCGGCTGGCCGAGTTGCCTGCCGACGCGGTGCCGTGGCTGATCGGGACCGCCCGCAACGTGCTGGCGAACTCATGGCGGGCCCGCGGCAGGCGCCAACAGCTGGCCGCAAAGTGGGCCGATATCAACGACCTCGCTGCAGCTGACCCTGCAGGCCTAGCCGTCGAGCGAACCGACCTGCTCCGCGCGATCAGCCAGCTCAGCGCCGACGACCAGGAGGTGTTGCTGCTGGCTGGGTGGGACGGTCTGGACTCCTCCGGCATCGCCGCCGTCCTTGGCTGCTCGGTTGCGGCGGCACGTACCCGGCTGAGCCGCGCCCGGCGTCGCCTCGCCGGCCGCCTGAATGCATCCCTCGACGCCCGTTCCCCCCTTCTTCGTCTCGTCCCGGAAGTGAACTGACATGACTCTCCACATCTCTGACGACCAGGCCATGGACGCCGTGGTCGCCTCCCGTCCCGAGACCGACGCCATCGACAACGCCTGGTACGTCGGCCGCCGCGAGCAGGTCCTGCGCCGCGTGCTCGCCACCCCCCACGTCAACCAGCCCGCCGCCCCCGCCCGTCCGCCGCGCGCCACCCGGTGGGGTCTAGTCGCCGCCGCCGCGGCGCTGCTCGCTGCTGTCGGGCTGTTCGCCCAGGTGCTGGCGCCCATCGGAAATCCCGGTAGCCCGCAGGCCGCCCAAGCACTCGACCGGCTCGCCGCCGCTGTCCCTGCCACCCCAGTGATCCCCAACGGGTCCTACGAGCTGACCGTGTACGAGGACGCGGGCATCGCCGAGTCCGACAACGGCCCCGACGCCTACGCCACCACCCGCAGCACCTGGACCGCCGCCGACGGATGGGCGTGGGCCCACCAAACCGGCGACGAACCCGCCTACTACATCTTCAGCCCCGCACCCAGGAACTATGACCTCAACGCGGTCACGGCCGATCCAGCCGTGATGGAGACCTACCTACGGGCCAGGGTGACGGGCTCATCCTCGGTCGAGGAAGCACTGTTCGAAGCCGTGAAGGAAACCCTCATCTTCACCCCGACCCCTGCCGCGACCCGAGCCGCCTCGATCCGGATGCTCGCACGCGTGCCCGGAGTGACCGTCACCGAAAATACGACCGACCCAAAGGGACGCCCCGCCACCAAGGTCGCCTTGGTCGACGAGCAGCACCGGCCAGGGGTCGTCAACGCCATCTACCTCGACCCGGCCACCACCCAGCTTGTTGCCGAACTCGGGACCCAAAACGGGCAGCCCTACTACACCTGCATCTACACCGAGCGGCGGATCGTCAAGAGCCTCCCCGACGACATCATCAAGACCCTCGGCGCCGACCGGATCGAGAAGTCGATCCCGTAGCAGCCCACCATCACCCCGGTGACCGGCTCCCCCACCAACCGGGAAACCGAGCCGATCGCTTCAGTGTGAACGTCCGGATCTGCCGCCGTCCGCTCTCCTCGTTCTTGGTGGGAGGATCGTTTTTGTGATAACTGCCGCGACTTTCGTTGACGACCTTCTGTCAGCCCTGCCAGAGGGTAACGAGGTGGTTCGTGAGCATCTGGACGATCAACGGGGCGAGCTGCTTCTCCACCTCCTGATGGCCGACCTGCTGAGATTCGGAGTCACGGCTTTCGAGAGCGCCAGGACGGATGAGGCTCTCCGAACGCTGCTCTTCGTCGATCGATGCCTGGCTGAGGGCGACGAGTACGTGACGAATGCCGTAAAGGTCTCCTTTGTTGAGGGCTACGGCTCCGGGCCGAACGAACCGGTCTCGTTCCTCACGTTCTGGCCGGCGGCTCTTCGCGCCGAGTTGGGCCGCTAGCACCCATCCGCTTCTGCCGCGGTGTGCGAGGGTAGCCTTCGGCTTCGGCCTCCCGAGCACGACCGCCCTCTTCTGCCTCCGATCGCTCGAGCGGCTCTCGGCTATTCGTTCTCGAAAACGATGACGTGGTGGCCGTCGGCCGACCTCCATAGTTGAGCTTCGTATTGAAGCATCCCTCTCGCTCCGGGTGGCGGCCGCCTCCCTTCGACGTCCTGCAGGTCTTGCTCGACGCCCAACCACAGGCGACGCGCTTCGGATGGACCTGCCCACTCGGTAATCCCAGCCCCGCATTCGACCTGGACTGCGTCGAGTTCGCCGAGGGTAAGTAGTCGCTCGACCTCGCCTCGCGTGAGGGTGCTCACGAGGCTGTATTCGATGCCGCCGACACCGAAGAGCTTTGACCCTGCGGCGGTCCACAACCAACGTGGGCGCGTTGGCCGCGACTCCGCTCGATTCACTAGACCAGTCTTGCATCTTGGGGCTGACAGCCCCTTCCAGAACGCACTGATCTGCCGCGCGGGGTTTGTGAGGGTGGCCTTCGGCTTCGGTTCCCGAGTGCATACGACCGCTCCTGACCGCCCAGAGTGTGTGTCAGAGCTGGAGATGGAGCCGCAGGGCGTCGTCGAGCTTGCTGATCAGGTGCGTGGGCAGGCGGCCGATCACCGGGCCGATGCGTTCGATCGACACCGAGCGGACCTGTTCGGCCTGAGCCTTGGAGTCCACCCGGATCCCGACGTCATCAGCGGGCAGCAATACCTGGAACGGGAAGACGCGGGAGATGTTGCTAGTGATCGGCACAACCGTGACCACCCCTCGGCCCAACCTGGCAGCGGTCGCGTTGGCGCGGTCGTTGCTGACGATGATCGCGGGCCGTCGCGTGTCGGCCTCCGCGGCCCTGGCGGGGTCCAGGTCAGTCAGGCGGATCTCACCTCGCAGCATCAGCCAAGCCCGTCAGCGACGGTGCCCGCCCACGCCTCAGATTCCCCGGAGTCCTCCCACTCCTGCCACGCCGCGGCATAGGCGTCCTCCAACTCGGGATCTCCGAGCAACTTGATCGCCTGCTGGATTGCCGCCGACCGAGACTTCAGACCTGCCGCCCTGGCGTACTTGTCCAGCGTTTCGACCTCGCTCGGCGAGAGGCTCACACTCAACTTCACTTGACTCATGCCACCATGGTAGTACCGCAACAGCTACCGCAGTGGCCTTGTCGGATCTGCCGCGGTCCGCTTGGACGCTGGTCGGGCCCCTTGTGCCGCGTGCAGGATTCTCGCGGTGGTGCCACGGTCACGGCCGGTCTAGGTCGGCGCACAACGCGGTCTCCTGTGCGTCCCCGGCGATGCCGCGATGGACTTGGTACCGGCCTGGCGTGCTGCGACCAAGACATTTCATGTCAGCGAAACGTTCGAGGTGAATGCAGAAGGTGTGTGGCTCTTGAGAACGACAAACCGGTGACGCGGGGAAGCGAAGTCACCTGGGCTCGGGTGGCTCGGCTCGCAGAGGTGAGGAATGCGGTCGGACGGTCTTGGTGGGCTCGAGGGTGGGGTGGTGCGGGATCAGGCTGCGGAGTCGAGGCGACGGCTTGAGCCAGCCAGCCCGCATGGTCAATCACTCAATATGTCCGAAACCGGGGTGCCTCGGGTCGGTAAGGAGGCGACCGAATCGGAAGGCGGTGGGGCAGTGACGAGGCAGGCGGCTCGGCAGGCAGCGCGGCGGCGCGTTATCGAGTCGATGGCGTCGCGCCGACCGCGCACTCGCACCGCCGACCTGGCCGAGGGCGGCGCTGCGACTGCTCCGGGCGATGAGTCGTCCGTCTGTCCCAGATGCGGCGAGCCGGTTCGCTACGCAGGCCGGGGACGGCGACCGATCTGGTGCTCGGCACGGTGCCGGACGCAGGCGTCCATCGAACGGCGCGGCAATCGCATGGTCGGGGTGGAGCCGCGCGTCGTGCGTGTTGTCCGGGCGGCGGTCGGTCCCAAGGCGGAGCCGACTTCGGTCTCCAAGCGGCTGACGGTGGGGGAGTGGGCGGACATGCTGGGCAGGTTTCGCCACGCCCTGGCCGCGGGTGCGATCTACGACCGCGAACTGGTGCAGCTGGTCGAGCCCCTGGGCGGCGTCCTGGAGGCGTTTCAGCGGCGCAGTAGCCGATCCCAGGCATTGGCGGGTGGAAGGAGATGGCGGTGACCACACAGCAGTACGAGTCCCTGGCTCAGGCGGCGCAACGGACGGGTTTAAGCACCCGTACCCTGCGTCGCCGCATCGCCGCCGGTCTGCTGCCGGCGTTCGTGTCCGGGCGCCTGACGATCCGGCTGAAGGTCGAGGACGTCGACCGGATGATGAAGCCCGTCATCCAGGGCCTGATGGTCGGCTGAGCGCCACCCCCGATCCGCCGGGTGCGCCTGCCTAGTCGTCCATTCCCGGCAGTTCCGACTGCTCACGCTTCCTGCTGGACTCCCGAGGTCGCCGTGCACGCGGCGGCGATTGCGGCGTCCAATCGTTGCCGGTCGCGAGCTGGGACATGCGGGCCGCCAGTTGGGCGTCGCGATCGGCCGCGACGTGCTGGTAGCGCATCGCCATGTTGGGGGTGGAGTGCCCGATCCTGGCCTGCAGCTCGGCCACGGTCGCACCGAGCTGGGCGGCCAGGGTGGCGCTGGTGTGCCGCAGACCGTGAATGGTCAGCCCGGGCATGCCGATGGCTGCCTTGCCCTTGTCGTGGGCCTCGCGCAGCACGCTGTCGTTCAACGGTGAGACGCCGTCGCCGGCGGGGAACAGCAGGGCGTCCCTGCCGCGTGTGGGCTGCCGCCGTTGCCACTCGCGCAGCGACGGCACCAGGTGCGGCGGAATGGTCACGTCCCAGACGCCGGCGGCGGTCTTCGGCGGCCCGATTAGCAACTGACCCGCGAGCCGGACGACACCTTGGCGTACCCGCACCACGCCGGCGTCCAGGTCGAGATCACGCACGCGCAACGCCCGCACCTCACCGGAACGCAGACCGCACCAGCCGGCCAGCAGCAGCGGCACCCGCCGAGCCTCGGGTACTGCTGCCAGGTAGGCGGTCAGCTGCTCGACGCTCAGCACCTCGATCTCTCGGGCACGGGTCTTCTGCCCGCCGGCCTTCACCCGGCACGGATTGGTGGCGATGAGGCCGTCCTCGACGGCGTCCTTCAGGATCGACTTCAGCAACCCGTAGGCGTTGGCCTGCTGGGTCGGTGTCGCGTTCATCGATCGGTACCAGGCGGTCACCTCCGCCACCGAGATCTCGGACGGCTGACGGTCACTGCGGCTGGCCATCACCCCGCTCCTGGGCGACCAGCCATGCCTCGGCGTCGATCCGGGCCACGAAGGTGGTGGGTGCCAAGTGCAGGTTCAGGTCGGGACCAGTGAACCGGGCCCGGAACCGTCCGCTGGGCAACTTCGAAATCTCGCCGAAGGTCCGCTTCGCCGACCGCCGCCGGCTAGTCATGGCGTGCCGCTTCGCATGCCCCACTTACCGAGTGGAGGCACTCCGGTTTCGGACAGCCAGGGCAGGAAAACGATCCTCCGCGTTCCCCACGACCGGCGTGTCGTGGGGAATACGTGGGGAATGAACGCCCCCAAATGGCTTCTTGTGTCCACACCTGTCCACCAGCGGTGGAGGCGAAACGCCTAGTCAGGCGATACTCGGCCTGGTCAGAGCGACCTGTGAATTTGTGTCCGAGAGAGGACTTGAACCTCCACGCCCGATAAAGGGCACTAGCACCTCAAGCTAGCGCGTCTACCTATTCCGCCACCCGGACAGGGTGCTGACCCGGCGCGCCGGGCAACCTGGCCAGCATATCGACCCGCTCGGGGCTGCTCAACTTGGCGAGTTGACTCGTGCTGAATGCCCGCGTGGGTGGGGTCGTTGACTCATCTGAGAATGCCCGCGTGGGTCAGGCTGCGGGGATGGGGCTGACGATGAGGCAACGGAAGGCTGTGCTGGCGAGCCAGGTCAAGGCGTGGCCGAAGGCGACCAAGGCTGAGAAGTCGACCATTTTGGATCATCTGGTCGCGGTCAACGGCTGGCATCGAGACCATGCCCGCAAGATGATCCGGGCAGCGGTCGCCGGTGTGGACGTGAACCGGCCACGCAGGCCCCGCGAGCCTGTGTTCCGCTACGGACCTGAGGTGATCGACGCCTTGGCGGTGTGCTGGGCGGTGCTGGACGGACCCAGCGGCAAGATCGTGCGCCCAGCGCTGCCGGTCCTGGTCGCGAGCCTGGTCGCCAAGGGCGAGCTGAACGCGACACCCGAAGTCATCGACGCACTGCTGGCCATGTCGGCGGCGACCATCGATCGCCGATTGCGGCCCTACCGGCTCGGGCTGGTCGGCAACCTCAAGGGCCGGTCCTTGACCCGCCCCGGATCGCTGTTGAAATCGTCGATCCCGCTGAAGACCTGGCACGAGTGGGACGACACCCAGCCAGGGTTCATCGAGATCGATCTGGTCGGTCACGACGGCGGCGACAACAACGGCCACTTCCACTACAGCCTGGACGCTGTCGACGTGGCTACCGGTTGGACCGAAACCATCACCGTGAAGTCCAAGGGCGAAAGGATCGTGGCCACCGGGCTGGAGCAACTCGCCCTCCGGTTCCCGTTCGCGATCGTGGGCGTCCACTCTGACAACGGCTCCGAGTTCATTAACCACCACCTGATGAGCTGGTGCAACACCCGTGAGATCACGTTCACCCGCGGCCGCCCGAACCATTCCAACGACCAAGCCCACATCGAACAGAAGAACTGGACCAGAGTCCGCCGCAACGTCGGCTACTACCGCTACGACACCAGCCGGGAACTCGACCTGCTCAACCAGCTATGGCCCCTGGCCGCTGAACTGTCCAACCTGTTCACCCCGCAACAGAAGCTGAAAACCAAGACCCGCACCGGAGCGAAAGTCACCAAGACCTACGACACCGCCACCACCCCGGCCGGCCGGCTGCTCCGTGACCACCCCACCGTCCTCGACGACCAGGACCGGCGACACCTTGACAGTCGCATCACCCAGGCCAACCCGGCCCAACTACGCCGAGACATCGACCTCATCCAACGCAACCTGCTCGAACTCGCCCGCCGCCGCGGCACCATCCTCAAAGCAGCCAAACGCAACCACGTCTACCTATCCCGAACAAAAATGACGCGGGCAAAACGAAATGAGTCAACGACCCAACCCAAGCGGGCATCTTGACATGAGTCCACAGGCTTGGCCGCAGCGTCACCGGGACGGGTCTGCGGGGCAGGTCGGTGGGTCGTCCACCATCCTGACGGGAGGATCGGCAGGGCATGGCGGCACCGCCTCCCCGGCGAGGCTCGCCGCCCCAGCGGGGTCGGCCGGACAGATCGCCGCACCCTCGGTCGTCACGGCCATCCGCCGGTCGGGGTCGAGGCGAGCCAGAATCAGGTAGCTCAGCCGGGCCAGCTCGCTGACGTCCGCCTCGCTCAGATCGGCCAGCACCAACGACTGCACGGCTCCTTCATACGCGGGCAGCCCCTGGCGGTAACGCAGCTCGCCGGCCTCGGTGAGCACTGCGTTCGTGGCGCGTCCGTCCATGGGGCAGGCGGCACGCACCACCAGGCCTTTGGCCTCAAGGCCGGTCACCACCCGCGACAGCCGGGGGAGTGTCGCGTTCGTGCGCGACGCCAGCGCGCTCAGCCGCAGCCGGTGATCGGGCGCGTCGGCGAGGGCGCTGAGCAGCCCGAACTCGAATGCGGTCAGCCCGACCGGGGCGAGTTGCTTGTCGAGCGACGTGGGCAGCAACTCCAACAGAGCCGCCAGTCGTGCCAGCGCAACCCGCTGGTCGTAGCTGAGCCCGGTGGCGTTCATGTGCATCACTGTATCAGTTACTTGCATCTACAACTAAGCGCGCGCTAGAGTTGTAGTTGTAGATACAACTAAAGGTGTGGACGATCCCACGCCGCGAAAGGAATCACAGATGTCCAGCTTCACCATCATCGGCACCGGCAACATGGGCACCGCCATCGGCGGGGTGCTCGCCGACGGAGGTAGTGCCGTCGAGCACGTCTCGCACGACGCGGTCGGAACCGCCCCGCTCACCGGCGACTTCGTCGTACTGGCCGTGCCGTACCCGGCCGTCAACGGCATCATCGACGCCTACGGCGACCAGTTCGACGGCAAGACCGTGATCGACATTTCGAACCCGCTGAACTTTGAGACCTTCGACTCGCTGGTCGTGCCGGCCGATTCCTCTGCTGCAGCCGAAATCGCGGCCAAGCTGCCGAACAGCACGGTGCTCAAGGCCTTCAACACCAACTTCGCCGCCACTCTGGCGGCCAAGAAGGTCGGCGAGAACCAGGCCACCGTGCTGATCGCCGGTGACGCTGTGGAGGCCAAGACCGAACTCGTCGCCGCCCTGCAGGCCGGTGGGGTGGGTGCCATCGACGCGGGCGCACTGTCACGGGCTCGCGAACTCGAGGCGCTGGGCTTCCTGCAGCTCACCCTCGCGGTCGGCGGCCAGGTCGGCTGGAACGCAGGTTTCGCAGTCGTCCGCTGAACCTCCGAGCGGCCGGGACGGAACCGTCCCGGCCGATTCTTCTGTCTTTCGGAGTCGCCTCGTCGTGAAATGACGACCCATTTGTGCCAGCTGCCGCCTGCCAAGGCGCGGACGACCGTCAGATCCGTCGTCATTTCACGACCGCCCGGCCTGGGTGGGCCTCCCCAGCGACGTATCCGTCCGAACCGTGCGGCAAGATGGCGTCATGACCGACCGGAGCAACCCCGCCGCCGAAGTCGTCCAGCTGTGCAGTGAGCTGATCCGCATCGATACCTCCAACTACGGCCCCGACGGCAGCAGCGGCGAGCGCCCGGCGTCCGAGTACTACGCCGAGAAGCTGGCCGAGGTGGGCATCGAGTCGCAACTGTTCGAGGCGGCACCCAACAGAACCAACCTGGTGGCGCATTGGCAGCCGGACGGCTGCGACGCCTCGCTGCCGCCGCTGCTGATCCACGGCCACCTCGATGTCGTGCCCGCGCAGGCGTCCGACTGGCAGGTCGACCCGTTCGCCGGTGAGGTCAAAGACGGCTGCGTCTGGGGTCGCGGCGCGGTCGACATGAAGGACTTCGACGCCATCGTGCTGTCGGTGGTCCGCGACCGGGTTCGCTCCGGCCGGGCCCCCCGCCGTCCGATTCGGCTGATCATGACCGCCGACGAAGAGGCCGGCAGCGAAGTCGGCGCGCACTGGCTGGTCGAGCACCACCCCGACCTGATCGCCGACTGCACCGAGGCGATCGGCGAAGTGGGCGGCTTCTCGCTCACCGTGCGCGACGACCTGCGGCTCTATCTGGTGCAGGTCGCCGAAAAGGGCCTGGCCTGGCTCAACCTGATCGCCGACGGCACGGCCGGGCACGGCTCGATGCGCAACCCCGACAACGCGGTCACCGCGCTGGCCGGGGCCGTGGCGCGCATCGGCGCCTACGACTGGCCGCACCGCATTCACCCTGCTCAGCAAGCGTTCCTGGACGCCGTCGAGGACGCCCTCGGCATCGAGATCAACGCCGATTCGGTGGAGGAGTCGTTGGCCCGGCTCGGCACCGTGGCCCGCATGGTCGGCGCCACCATGAGCAACACCGCCAACCCCACCATGCTCAGGGCCGGCTACAAGGTCAACGTCATTCCGGGCCAGGCCGTCGCCGGGCTCGACGGACGCTTCATTCCCGGTTACGAGGAGGAGTTCTTCGACACGATCACCGAACTGCTCGGCGACAAGGTGCGTTACGAGATCGCGAACCGGCACATCGCGGTCGAGACCGAGTTCTCCGGCGCCCTGGTCGAAGCCATGCAAGCCTGCCTGCAGGCCGAGGACGCGCAGGCCAAGGCCGTGCCGTTCCTGATGAGCGGCGGCACCGACGCCAAAGGCTGGTCGACGCTGGGGGTGCGCTGCTTCGGATTCGCGCCGTTGCAGCTGCCGCCCGACCTCGACTTCGTGGCCATGTTCCACGGCGTCGACGAGCGTGTGCCCACCGCGTCACTCGAATTCGGTGCCCGCGTGCTCGACCGGTTCCTCGACCAGGCCTGAACCAGGGTTTGACCTAGTCACGGGCTACAGTGACGGTCTCTGGAAGGGAGCACCCCATGACGGTTGGCGGAAGCTTCGGCACTGGCGCGTTCATGTCGTACAGCAACGACCAGCTGCGCAAAGACAACGCGCTGGGCGAGTATGAGCTGTCAGAGGATGAAGAGGCGATCACGATCATTCAGGCGCCCTCGGCGCCCGCCTCGCCAACCGTCGCCAAGGCGGGGCAGACGTCGGCTTCGTCCGGCGGCGAGTGAAGGCTGCTGGGGTTGATGCCCTGAGTCTGATCGGCGTCTCTCACCATTAGGGTGTCGACGTGAAACGACGCTCGGTGGGCAGCAGCGGCCTGCAGGTTTCGCGGCTCGGTCTGGGCACGCTCACCTGGGGACGCGACGTCCCCGCACCTCAGGCCAAGGGCTTGCTGCGTCGATTCGTCGAGGCGGGCGGCACCTTGGTCGACACCGCCGCGGCCTACGGCAACGGCGAGGCCGAACGCATCATCGGACGACTGATTCACACCGACCTCGCCCGCGACGATGTCGTGATCGCCACCAAAGCCGGCTTCGGCGTCCGCGACGGCAAACGTGTCGTCGACACCTCGCGCACCGCGCTGCTGGACGACCTCGCCGGCTCGTTGCGCCGGCTGCACACCGATCACGTCGATCTGTGGCAGTTGCACGCGTGGGGTGGGGCGCCGCTTGAGGAGTCCCTGGCCGCCATCGACCAAGCGGTCAACGCCGGCATGGTGCGGTACGCAGGGGTGTCGAACTTCGTCGGCTGGCAGACCGCGCAGGCCGCCACCTGGCAGTCGGCGTTCCCTGGACGGGCGCGCATCACCAGCGCCCAGGTGGAGTACTCGCTGCTCGCGCGGCGTGCCGAGGTCGAGGTGATTCCCGCCGTCCGGGCGTTCGGGTTGGGGCTCTTCCCCTGGTCACCGCTCGGCCGCGGAGTGCTGGCCGGACGGTACCGCACGGGTCGTCCACGCGACTCACGCGGGGGGCAGCAGCACTTCGCCTGGTTCGTGGAGCCTTACCTCGAGGCCCGTTCGCGTTCGGTGGTCGAGGCGGTGGCGACGGCCGCGGACGGTCTCGACCTCAGCTGCGCCCAGGTGGCCCTGCTCTGGACCAGGGACGCCCCGGCCGTGACCGCCCCGCTGATCGGCCCGCGCACCACCGAACAGCTCGACCAGCTGCTGCAGACCGAGGAACTCACCCTGCCGGCCGAGATCACGGCGGCCCTGGACGACGTCAGCGGCGGCCCGAACGCCGCTCGCAACTGGTAATCGGAACCGTCCCCAATACCCACCAAGGGCGAGGCCTGACGCCGTCCGATCCCCTAGACCGCGCTGATCACCTGGGTGACCAGCAGCGCCACGATCACCAACGCCAGCGCGAGCCGGTAGATGATGAAGCCGGTGAAGTCGTTCTTCGACACGTACCGCAGCAGCCACGCGATCGACACGTACGCCACCACACCCGACACTGCGGTGCCCAACAGGGTCGAACCCCAGCCCACGCCGTCCGCGATGTGTTTGGCCTCTTTCACCGCTTGGTACAGCCCCGAGGCGATCAAGGTGGGAATGCCCAGAAAGAAGCTCATGCGGGTTGCCGCCACCCGATCAAGCCCCAGCAGCAGGCCGCCGGTGATGGTCGCGCCCGAGCGTGACACGCCCGGCACGAGCGCGAGCGACTGCAACGTGCCCAGAATCACGCTGTCACGCACGGTGATCGAGTCTTCGCCGCGGTTCTGCTTGCCGACGCGGTCGCCGATGAACATCGCGATCGACCACACCACCAGGCCCACCACCACCGCCCACAGGCTGCGCAGCACGCCGGTGATCAGGTTCTCAGCCAGCAGCGCGATCACCGCCGTCGGAATGAAGCCCGCGATGATGGCCCAGCCCATGCGGTAGTCCGAACCGCGCTTGTCGGCGTTGCGCAGGCCCGCGAACCAGGCCGTCGCGAATCGCACGATGTCGCCCCAGAAGTAGATGATCGAGGCGATCATCGCGCCCACCTGAATGACGGCGGTGTACGCGGTGACGCTGGGGTCGTCGATCGGCAGCCCCATAAGCTTCTCGGTGACGGTGAGGTGGCCGGTCGACGAGATGGGCAGAAACTCGGTGATGCCCTCGACGATGCCGAGCACGATCGATTGCCACCAGTTGATCATCGGATTCCTTCCGGGCGAGTTGCCGCCGGACAGCTTAACCGCCCCGGCGGAGCACCCTTTACGCTTGCCTACGGCGTGAGGCTCGCGTCACCGAGGAGGATCCGTGAAAGCCTGGACGGCGACCGACGTGCCCACGCTGCCTCACCCGGGCGGACGGCTGCTGGTGCACGACACCGCCCTCGACGACCTGGTGCCCGTGCTGCCCGACGCCGACGAGGCGCGGCTGTACGTGTGCGGAATCACCCCCTACGACGCCACGCATCTCGGCCACGCCAACACCTACCTGGCCTTCGACCTGCTGCAGCGGGCCCTGCTCGACTGCGGCTACCGGGTGACCTTCACCCAGAACGTCACCGACGTCGACGACCCGCTACTGGAGCGTGCCGAAGCCACCGGGGTCGACTGGCGCGAACTGGCCGACGACCAGGTGCAGTTGTTCCGCGACGACATGACAGCACTGCGGGTCATTCCGCCGCAGCACTACGTGGGCGCGGTCGAGTCGATTCCGGCGGTGGTCGACCTGATCGAATCGCTCAAACTCACCGGGGCCATCTACCAGGTGGACGACCCCGACTACCCCGACTGGTACTTCGAAGTGCACCGCGCGCCGGGTTTCGGACGGCTGTCGAAGCTGAGCGACGCCGAGGCGCGCGAGGTGTTCGCCGAGCGCGGCGGCGACCCCGATCGTCCCGGCAAGCGTGACCCGCTCGACTGCCTGGTGTGGCGCATGGCCCGTCCAGGCGAACCTGCGTGGGACAGCCGGCTCGGCCGGGGGCGTCCGGGCTGGCACATCGAATGCACGGCGATCGCCCTGCAGCACCTGGGCGCAGACTTCGACGTACAGGGCGGCGGGTCGGACCTGGTGTTTCCGCACCACGAGATGTGCGCGGCCGAGGGGGCCGTGGCCACCCGGCAGCCGTTCGCGAAGGTGTACGTGCACGCCGGAATGGTCGGCCTGCACGGCGAGAAGATGAGCAAGTCGAAGGGCAACCTCGTGCTGGTCAGCCGGCTGCGCGCCTCGGGGGCCGACCCGATGGCGATCCGGCTGGCGCTACTGGCACACCACTACCGCTCCGACTGGGAATGGACGGCTGCCGACCTGCCCCGTGCACAGGCTCGGTTGGACGCCTGGCGGGCTGCGGTGGTGCGGTCGTCCGCCCCTGACGCGGCACCGCTGATCGCGGCGATGCGCGAGGCGCTGCGCGCCGACCTGAACGCTCCGGCCGTGCTCGATCGGGTGGATGAGTGGGCCGCGTCCGAGGGCGACGACAGCGCCGCAGCTGCCGAGGTCGCCCAGGCTGTGGACGCGCTGCTGGGCGTGCGGCTGTAGGTCACCGGGGACGGTTCCTTTGGTTCAAGGGACGGTTCCTTCGGTTCAATCCGCCGCCACTCGTCATCCCGGCGGACGCCGGGATCTCTCCCGTGGTCCTTAAGCCCGATCGCCCGGGTCAGCCCAGCGTGAAGCTGTGCTTCGCCACCGCGAACGCCTCGACCGCAGCGTCGTCCACCTCAACCCCGCACCCCGCGCCCGACGGCGCGATCAGGCAGCCGTCGGCGTCCAGTTCGAACGACGGGCCGATGTCGCGGGCGTAGTACCGGCTCGTGGCCGAGATGTCGCCGGGCAGCGTGAAGCCCGGCAGGGTGGCCAGCGCCAGGTTGGCGGCCCTTCCGACGGCGGTTTCGAGGGTGCCGCCGCAGAACACCGGCACCCCGTTGGCCAGGCACACGTCGTGAATCGAGCGCGCCGTCAGGTAGCCGCCCACCCGGCTGGGTTTGATGTTGATCACGTCGGCGGCGCCGAGTCGAATCGCCGTCATGGCGTCGTCGAGCGACAACACCGACTCGTCCAGGCACACCGGGGTGCCGTGCCGAGCGGACAGCGCCGCGTGGGCCAGCAGTTCGTGCCGCGCGAACGGCTGTTCGAGCAGCAGCAGGCCGAACTCGTCGAGGCGTGACAGCAGCGGCACGTCGGCGGGGGAGTAGGCCTGGTTGGCGTCCACCTGCAGCGGCAGATCGGGGCCGAACGCCTCACGCACGGCCCGCACCGGCGCCAGGTCCCACCCCGGCTGAATCTTCAGCTTCACCCGGCGATAGCCGTCGTCGAGATAGCCCGACACCCAGGCCAGCAGCGTGTCGAGGTCGTCCGGAATGCCCACCGACACCCCTACCGCGATCGGACGGCGGGCCGAGACAAGGTAGTCGACCATCGGCATGTCGTGCCGCCGCAACTGCGCATCGAGCACTGCGGTTTCGACCAGGCCTTTCGCCAGCGGGTTGCCGGGCACGTCGGCGAAGGCGCGCCGCACACTCCCTGCTGTGAGCACGTCGTCGCCGCCCAGCAGCGGCAGCAGAATCCTGTCGATGGTCAGCAGCACCGAGTCGATGTACTCGGGAAAGTATGTCGGTTCGGGGTCAGCCGCCGACTCGGCCCAGCCGGTCGCGCCGTCGGCGTCCGTGAATCGCGCCACCAGCACGTCACGCACGGTTTCGACCCCCCGGCTGGTGCGAAAAGGACGCACCAACGGCATGGCCAGGCGAAACACCTCGAAGGTGGGTTGCGGCATGGTCGATCAGGCCTCTCTGGTGAACACGTAGTGACCATCGCGATCGACGGCGCGGGTGCGGTAGCCGGCCTCGAACAGGGCGGTGAACACCTCGCGGGCCGCCAATCGCCAGCGGCGTCCCATCGCCGGGTCGGACGTCCGCAAACCCTCGATGTCGGACGGCACCCACACCCGTAGCGCCGGGGGTGCCGTTTCGGACGATTCGTCGCCCAGCGACGCGAGCACCTCTCGGTTCACCCCGGGCTCAGCCTTGGCGGTGGGCGCCAGCAGCACGGGGGCGCCCGCAGGCGAGTCGGGCAATGGACGCCCGCCGACCGGTTCGGTGAGCGTCCACTCGACCACGAACCGGTCGGGCAGATCGCCGGCGTTGACCGCGTCGCTCATCTCGGGGTAGAAGTCGGGAACGAAATCGACCACCCGGCCGCCCAGCCGGTTGAGGTTGAAGTGCGCGTTGCGCCGAATCAGCGGATCGTAGGTCCACACCAAGTAGCGCGCGGCGTGCTGCAACGCCCAGTCGCGCTGCGCAAGCTTCAGCTGCCGCCCCACGCCTGCGCCCGCGAAACCCCTGGTCACCCCCGCGATATACGAGTAGATGCGATCCGATCCGGGCGCGCCGGCGAACCCGACCGTCACGCCGATCAGGGCATCGTCCACCCACGCCCCCAGCACGCACCCACCGGCGTGGGTGAACGCCACCATCAGGTCGATCGGAACCGGCGTCTCGGCCACCGGCACGCCCCAGATCTCGGCCAGCAGTGCCGCCGCGGCCGCCCGGTCGGCGTGGCCGGTCACCTCAGCGATGCGCACGTCGGGCTGGTCAGCGTTCATCAGCACAGCATGCCCGACGTACCTCGCCAACGTCAGGGCCGCGGCGAGTCGACGCGCCGGACACCGCGCACCTGTGGGCATCGATCAATGCTCCCGGGTCGCTGAACTGATGCCGGAAAGATCACGGCACCAGAGACCCGGCACCAACCACACGTGCCGGCATCGGTAACCGATGCCGGCACCCGTTTCTGCTCGCGCGCCCCTGCGGTCGGCGGCCAGAGCCGGTGTCGCACGGTCTAGACTCACACGCCGTGAGCAAGACCTTCGAAGAACTGTTCGCCGAACTCAACCGCCGCGCACAGGAGCGCCCCGAGGGCTCGGGCACCGTACGCGCGCTCGATGCAGGCGTGCACGCGATCGGCAAGAAGATCGTCGAAGAGGCCGCCGAGGTCTGGATGGCGGCGGAATACCAGTCACGGGATGACGCTGCGCTCGAGATCAGCCAGTTGCTCTACCACACGCAGGTGATGATGATCGCGCTCGGCATCGACCTCGACGAGGTCTATGCGCGCCTCTGACCGGGCTGTCGCAACTGGTTGACGCCGCCGCAGAACCGGGCGGCCAAAAGACGATGTGAATCCGACCCCCGTCTGAGGTGCTCGGATTCACACTCTCTCTTTCGTGCCCTATGACCATGGCGGCTGCCGCGGCGAGCGAACCCCGCTGAACTGGGTAAAGTCAGCCGGGTGTCCGAGCGTCCGCTGCTGAAAATCGCCGTGCCCAACAAGGGCTCCCTGTCTGAGGCGTCCACCGAGATGCTGCGCGAGGCGGGCTACCGACAGCGCCACGACACCAAAGACCTGGTGCTGCTCGACGAAGACAACGGGGTCGAGTTCTACTACCTGCGCCCGCGCGACATCGCGGTGTACGTCGGCGAGGGCACCCTCGATCTGGGCATCACCGGCCGCGACATGCTGATCGACTCAGCGGCCGCGGCGGTCGAGGTGCTGCCGCTGGGCTTCGGGGGCACCCGGTTTCGCTTCGCCGCACCCGGGGGAGCGTCCTGGACCGTCGCAAACCTGGCCGGCAAGCGCATCGCCACCTCGTACGCCGGTCTGGTGCGCGAGTACTTGGACGGCCACGGCATCGGCGCCCGGTTGATCAAGCTCGACGGCGCCGTCGAATCGTCGGTGCGACTCGGCGTGGCAGACGCGGTGGCCGACGTGGTCGAGACCGGCAGCACCCTGAAGCGGGCCGGGCTCGAGCTCTTCGGCGAGGCGATCATGACCTCCGAAGCCATTCTCATTCAACGCGCGGACGCCCCCGAGCCCGCCGGCCTCGGCCGGCTGGTGCGCCGGCTCACCGGTGTGCTGACGGCCCGCAACTACTACATGGTCGAGTACAACGTGCCCGAGCAGAAGCTCGACGCGGCCTGCGCGATCACCCCCGGCCTGGACGCGCCCACCATGTCGCCCCTGGCCAAAGCCGGATGGCTGGCCGTCAGGGCGATGATTCCGCGGCAGGACGCCCCCCAGATCATGGACCGGCTCTACGACGTGGGTGCCGACGCGATTCTGGTGACGAACATCGTCGCCTGCCGGCTGTGAGGCGGCGACGGTGAGCACGGCACCAGCCGGCGGCAGCCCGGTGACCCCCGTCACGTACCGCCCGAGAGCGGCCCTGCGCATGGGGTTGTCGCTGTCGCTGACCCTGGTGCTGGCGTCCATTCTGGGTTGGTTGATGACCCCGGCCCAGGTGCAAGACCAGTTCACCCCCGTGCAGATCATCACCCTGCTGTTCTTTCTGGCGATCGTGGTGGCCCTCGCCATGGGCATCGGGCTGTGCTACGTGCACGCCGACGCCGACGGGCTGCGCTTTCGCAACGGCCTGAAGACCTATGAGGTGCCCTGGAGCGAGGTGAAGGCGATTCGCTACCGCGACGGTGACGCGTGGCCGTTCGTGTTGCTGCGCACCGAGGTCGAGCAGCGCGCCCTGATCGGCATTCAACGCAGCGACCGTGACTACGCCGACCGATGTGTGGACGACCTGCGGCACCGGTTGGCGGCCGCCTACGGCACCGAGCCGCCGCAGTCCGACTGAAGGCACCTGAGCGCCAGCCCCGCGAGCGCCGGGGACCGACACCCAACCCAGTCATCCGGCCTGCCGGGATCTCTGTCGGTGACCCCTCAGGTGCCCGTGCGGTTCTCGGGCAGAATCAGGGTCTGCTCGGCCTGAGTGCCCGACGCCGGCGGCTGCCGGTAGCTCGGCGGCGAGCTGGCCGGCGGAACGCTCGAGGGCCCCGTCGACGGCCCGGTGGTCGGCTTGGGCTTGCGTGTGCGCTTACGGGTGGGCACCAGGCGAGAGCCCAGCAACAGCACCGCCGCCAACCCGAGCACGCTCAGCCCGATGATCACCGGAATCGTGAAGGTGAGGTTCTGCCACCACAGCGCGAGTGTGTTCCAACCGTCGATCGCCTGCTGGCTCAGACCCGCCAGCCACAGGCCCACCGGCACCAGCGCGATGCCGAGCCAGGCCATGACGGCCTTCCATGGCGCCCGACTCCAGATCGAGGCCACCAGCACGAGACCGAGAACGGTCCACGCCAGCACCACGACCATCACCCACGTGGAGAGATCCATGGGGTCAGCGTGCCAGCAAAACCGGGGTTCCACTAGCGCCGAACGGGGGTGTCCGCGGTGTGATTGGCTAGGGGGGGTGAGCACTCTTGGCCAGCCGAACGCCGCCTGGGCGGGCGATCGCGGCGACCCCGACGACGCGGTACGCGCGGCCCTCGCCGCTGCCGCGGTCGGCCGATCCACCGACGACTACCTGTCGGCGGTCGCGGCCTTGTGTGCGGCGCGACTCTTGCTGCCCATCGTCGCCGACGGTGACGAGGCCGGTGACGGCCCCGACCCCACCCGGCACGCCGAGATGGCCGCGGTGCTGATGACCTCCGCCACCGGCCAGACCGGAGCACTGGCCTTCACCGGTCTGGACGCCCTGCTGGCCTTCGACGCCCACGCCCGTCCGGTGCCCTGCACGCTCGATGTCGTGGCCGCCACCGCCATCGAGGTGGGCGCCCAGGCCATCGTCGTGGACGTCGCCGGCCCCCATCAGCTCGTCATCGACGAGTCGCTGATCGGCCCGCTGGCCACCGGCAACCGGCTGATCGCTCTCACCGACGGCTGGGGTTGGCTCTCGGCCGGCGCCCCAGCCTGAGGGACACCGCCTCCTCGATTCGGCGTCCGTAGGCCCAACAAGCTAGAGTGGACGCCGTCGACCGGCCGTGAAGGCTGGTCCGCCGAAGTGGAGTCCCGCACTCCCACCCGTCCAGCCCCTGGCCGGCGGGTCGAACCAGGCCGCTGCTTCGTGCAGCCAGGCCACCAGTTCACGTGGGCCTCCGCATTCGCGGGGGCCCTTTTTGTTGGTCGACCACATCCGCTGCAACACCTTGGAGGAAACATCAGCGAACCACGGATCAACGAGCGCATCCACGCAAACGAGGTGCGCTTGGTCGGGCCTGCCGGTGAGCAGGTCGGCATCGTCCGTCTCGAGGACGCCCTGCGGCTTGCCCGTGAGGCCGACCTCGACCTGGTCGAGGTGGCACCGATGGCCCGCCCGCCGGTCGCCAAGCTCATGGACTACGGCAAGTTCAAGTACGAGGCCGCCCAGAAGGCCCGTGAAAGCCGCCGTAACCAGACCAACACCGTGATCAAAGAAATGAAGCTGCGGCCCAAGATCGACAGCCACGACTACGAGACCAAGAAGGGTCACGTCGTGCGCTTTCTCAAGGCCGGCGACAAGGTCAAGATCACCATCATGTTCCGCGGCCGTGAGCAGAGCCGCCCCGAACTCGGCTTCAACCTGCTGAAGAAGCTGGCCGACGACGTCGCCGAAGACGGTTTCGTCGAGTCCGCGCCCAAGCAGGACGGCCGCAACATGCTCATGGTGCTCTCGCCCACGAAGAAGAAGTCCGAAGCGCGGGTCGACGCCGAGGCGCAGAAGCAGGCCCGCATGGCCCAGCGCGTCGCCGACGCCGAAGCCGAGGCGAAGGCCGAGGCCGAGCACCGGGCGTCCCACCAGAGCACCACCCAGACCAAGAAGCGCCGGGGTCCGGCCGACAACATGGACCCCGACATCGACCTGTGAGACCCACGAAAAGAAAGTGAGCGGCACCATGCCGAAGATGAAGACGCACTCGGGCGCCAAGAAGCGGTTCCGGCTGACCGGCACGGGCAAGCTGATGCACCGCCAGGCCGGCAAGATGCACCTCAACGAGCACAAGCCCACCAAGCAGACCCGCCGCCTCGACGGCGACAAGATCGTCGCCAAAGGCGACGCCAAGAAGGCCCGCAAGCTGCTCGGCTCGTACAAGGCCCGCTGACCCAGACCACCCGCGCCACCGCGCGAGTTTCGGGCTAGAACCCGAGACGATCAAAACAAGGAGTACCCACCATGGCACGCGTCAAGCGCTCCGTGAACGCCCAGAAGAAGCGCCGCGAAGTCCTCGAGGCCGCGTCCGGCTACCGCGGTCAGCGGTCCCGGCTGTACCGCAAGGCCAAGGAGCAACTGCTCCACAGCGCCACCTACAACTACGCGCACCGCAAAGACCGCAAGGGCGACTTCCGCTCGCTGTGGATCCAGCGCATCAACGCCGCCGCGCGTGAAGAGGGCATGACCTACAACCGTTTCATCAGCGGCCTGAAGGCTGCCGGCGTCGAGGTCGACCGCAAGATGCTGGCCGAGCTGGCCGTCAGCGACGCCCCGGCGTTCGCCCAACTGGTCGAGTTGGCCAAGGCCAACGTCGGCGCGACCGCCTGATCATCTGCTGGCACGGGGTCGGCGCAACGCTGCGGACGTTCCGCGCGTCGCGCTGAGCCACCCCACCGGCACACCCACGTTAGAAAGCCGTTTCAGCCATGTCCACCGAACGTCTCGAACTGCCTGAGCCCTCACAGGCGGTGCTGCGCGCCGCCCGGGCTCTGCTGCGCAGGAAGGAACGCAAGGCGACCGGACGGTTTCTGGCCGAGGGTCCACAGGCGGTGCGTGAAGCGCTCAAGGTGCCGAACGCCGTCGAGTCGGTGTTCTTCCGCTGGGGAGCGGTGCACGACCACGTCGACCTGTTGGACGCCGCCCGGGCCGCCGACGTGCCGCACTACGCGGTCAGCGAGCAGAACCTGATCACCGTGTCGGACACCGTCACGCCACAAGGTGTGGTCGCGGTCTGCCGCACGGTCGACGTTGCGCTGGCAGATGCGCTGGCCGACGACCCGCAACTGGTCGTGATCTGCGCCCAGATTCGTGACCCCGGCAACGCCGGCACGGTGATTCGGTGCGCCGACGCGTTCGGTGCCGACGCGGTGATTCTGTCGTCGGACTCGGTCGAGGTGTACAACCCCAAGACCGTGCGGGCCAGCGTGGGCAGCATCTTTCACCTGCCGCTCGTGGAGGGGGTCGACCTGGCCGAAGCCATCGACGCCTGCCGGGCCGCGGGCCTGCAGGTGTTCGCCACCGACGGCGAATCGGGCACCGAACTCACAGACCTCACCGACCGGCTCGCCCAACCCACCGCGTGGGTGATGGGCAACGAGTCGTGGGGCCTGCCCACCGAACACCTGCAACTGGCCGACACCACGGTCGCGGTGCCGATCTACGGTGCCGCCGAGAGCCTCAACCTGGCCACCGCAGCGGCCGTCTGCCTCTACGCGAGCGCCAGCGCCCAGCACACCGCGTCCGACTGACCGGTCAACTCACCCCACAACTGCACAACCGGGCCGCGCAGCGGCACCAGCGAGACAACGGAGAACGTATGTCACCGCACGACAACCAGCCGGCGGACGCCCTGCGTCCCGAGGCCATCGAGGCGGCGGTCGACGCCGCGTTGGCAGCCATCGCGGCCGCCGATTCGGTGGCCGCGCTGAAGCAGGCCCGGCTCGCCCACGCCGGGGACAAGTCGCCGCTGGCCCTGGCCAACCGCGCCATCGGAGCGATTCCACCCGCCGATCGTAAAGAAGCCGGACGGCTGCTGGGCGCGGCCCGCGGCCGGGTGCAGCAGGCCTTGGCCGAGCGGGCCGAGGTGATCGAGGCCGCCGAACTGGCCCGGGTGCTGGTCGACGAGGCCGTGGACGTCACGCTGCCGGTCGAGCTGGCGCCGCAGGGCGCGATTCACCCGGTGACGGGCATGATCGACCTGATCTGTGACGAGTTCGTCGCGATGGGCTGGGAGGTCGCCGAGGGCCCCGAACTCGAAGCCGAATGGCTCAACTTCGACGCCCTCAACATCGGCCCCGACCACCCCAGCCGCGGCGAAACCGACACGCTGTTCGTCGACCCGCCGAGCAACCACCTGGTGATGCGCACCCACACCTCGCCGGTGCAGGCCCGCACGCTGCTGAGCAGCGACCTGCCCGTGTACGTGATCTGCCCCGGCCGTACTTACCGGGCCGACGAGTACGACGCCACCCACCTGCCGGTGTTCCACCAGGTCGAAGGGCTGGCGGTCGACAAGGGGCTGTCGCTGGCGCACCTGCGCGGCACGCTCGACCACTTCGCGTCGGCCATGTTCGGCGACGGCATTCGCACCCGCATGCGGCCGCACTACTTTCCGTTCACCGAGCCGAGCGCCGAGGTCGACCTGCAGTGCTTCGTCTGCCGTGGCGAATCGGTGGGCAACCCCGATCGTCCGTGCCGCACGTGCAAGTCGGAAGGCTGGATCGAGTGGGGCGGCTGCGGCGTGGTGAACCCGCGGGTGCTGCGCGCCTGCGGAGTCGACACCGACGTGTACTCGGGGTTCGCGTTCGGCATGGGCATCGAACGCACGCTGATGTTTCGCAACAACCTGAGCGACATGCGTGATCTGGTCGAGGGTGACGTGCGCTTCAGCCGCACTTTGAAGGGGGTCGCTCGATGAGGGCGCCGATGAGCTGGCTGCGCGACTGGGTCGCGCTGCCGCAGACCGTGACCGGCGACGAGTTGGCGCAGGCCCTGGTGCGCGCCGGCCTCGAGGTCGAAACCGTCGAGAGCGTCGGCGGCGGCGTGGGCCCGCTGGTGGTCGGCCGCGTGGTCGACTTCGTCGACGAGCCGCAGAAGAACGGCAAGATCATTCGCTGGTGCCATCTCGACGTGGGTGCCGCGCAGGCTCCTGACGTGCCGCCGGCGCCGGTCGAGGGTCGTCCGGTCACCGCGGGGGTGCGGGGCATCATCTGTGGTGCGCACAACTTCGCCGTTGGTGACCTCGTTGTGGTCGGGCTGCCCGGCACCGTGCTGGCCGGCGGGTTCACGCTCAGCTCGCGCAAGACCTACGGGCACATTTCAGACGGCATGATCTGCGCCGAGGACGAGCTGGGCATCGGCGTCGACCACAGCGGCATCATCGTGCTGCCCGAGTCGTCGGGTTTGGTGCCGGGTGATGACCCGGCGGCCTTCTTGGGGCTCGGCGACGAGGTGCTCGACATCAACGTGTCACCCGACATGGCCTACTGCATGTCGATTCGCGGGCTGGCCCGTGAGGCCGGCCAAGCGCTCGGCGTGCCGTTCACTGACGTGGTCGACCGGTCGGTGCCCGCGCCGGTGGCCGACGGCTACCCGGTGCTGCTCGACGACCCGGCCTGTGCGTTGTTCGTGGCGGTGGGCGTATCGGGCATCGACCCCTCGGCGCAATCGCCGCGCTGGCTGCAGCGCCGGCTGACCATGGCCGGCATGCGGCCCATCTCGCTGCCCGTGGACGTCACCAACTACGTGATGCTCGAAGTGGGGCAGCCGTTGCACGCCTACGACGCGAGCAAGCTGCGCGGGCCGATCGTGGTGCGCAAGGCGGTCGAGGGCGAGACCATCGTGACGCTCGACGACGTCAAGCGGACGTTGTCGGCCGACGACCTGCTGATCACCGACGACTCGGGCCCGATCGGCATCGCGGGCGTGATGGGTGGCGCGACCACCGAATGCGACCCGAACACGACCGACATCGTGCTCGAGGCGGCCGCCTTCGACCCGGCCACGGTGTCGCGGGCGATGCGCCGGCACGGGCTGCCGTCCGAGGCGTCCAAGCGATTCGAGCGGGGCACCGACCCGGCCGCCACCTACGCCGCGGCACACCTGGCCGCGCGGCTGCTGGTCGAACTGGGTGGGGGTGTGCTGGCGAGCGCCGAGACCGTCGCGGGTGCGGTGCCGGCCATGCCGTCGCAGACGATGGCGACCGACCTGCCGAGCAAGATCCTGGGGCTTGAGGTGCCCGCCGCTCGCGTGGTCGAGATTCTGCGCGCCAGCGGGGTCGAGGTCACCGAGGCAAACGGCGCCGTCGAGTTGCTGCCGCCCACCTGGCGGCGCGACCTGCGCGACCCCTACGACTACGTCGAAGAGGTGGGCCGCAAGATCGGCTTCGACGAGATTCCGTCGATCGTGCCCACCCCGCCCGCCGGGCGCGGGCTGACCAGGGCCCAGGTGATTCGTCGGGCGGTGACGCATGCGCTGGCCGACGCCGGGTTCGTGCAGGTGCTGCAGTTGCCGTTCGCCTCGGGTGACGACCTCGACAAGCTGGGCCTGCCCGCCGACGACCGCCGGCGGGCCACCGTGCGGCTGGCCAACCCGCTGGCCGAAACGAGCCCGTACCTGCGCACCATGCTGCTGCCCGGGTTGTTCGTCGCGGTGCAGCGCAACACCTCGCGCGGCAACGACGACCTGGCGCTGTTCGAGGCCGGGGCGGTGTTCCGGGCCGGTTCGGGCGCGGCGGCTCCGATGCCGGGGGTCGAGCAGCGGCCGTCCGATGCCGAGCTGGCCGCGATCGAGGCGGCGATTCCGCCGCAGCCGTGGCATCTGGCCGCGGTGCTGACCGGCGACTGGAAGCCGGCGGGCTGGACGGGCCCGGCGGAGCCGGCGTCGTGGCGGCAGGCGTTGGCGTTCGCCGACGTGGCGGCCGGGGCGGCGGGCGTGGAGGTTCGGCGTGAGGCCGACGACCATGCGCCGTTCCATCCGGGCCGGTGCGCGAAACTGCTGGTCACGGCCGCGGACGGCACCGAGGTGCTGTTCGGCCACGCCGGTGAACTGCACCCGCTGGTGTGCCGGGCGTTCGGGCTGCCGGCCCGCACGGCTGCCGCCGAGGTGAGCCTCGACGTGCTGATCGCCGTGGCGCCGGGCGGCGGCACGATCGGGCAGTTGTCGCCGCACCCCGTAGCCAAAGAAGACGTGGCACTGGTCGTCGACGAGACGGTCAGCGCAGGTGAGTTGCAGGCCGCCCTGGTGGCCGGCGCGGGCGAGTTGCTGGAGTCGATACGGCTGTTCGACATCTACCGCGGCTCCCAGATCGCGGACGGTTCGAAGTCGTTGGCCTACGCGCTGCGCTTCCGCGCCCCCGACCGCACGTTGAAGGACGCCGAGATCGCGGCGGCCCGTGACGCGGCGGTGGCCGAGGCCGTCCGGCAGTTCGGGGCGGTTCAGCGCGCCTGACCGGTAATGGGGACGGTTCCCATTACCGTTCACAGGGTTGCGTGGTGGGTATTGGGGACGGTTCCGATTACCGTTCAGGGTGGTCCGATGACTGGCGAAATCGTCCGTGACCACAGCAGCCACCGCATTCTGGCGCAGGTGCCCCTTGATTGGAGGTGAGCGGTGAGCACGATCTATTACACCGCGACGACCTTGGACGGCTTTCTGGCCGACCCCGACGACTCGCTCGACTGGCTGTTTCGACAGAACCAAGAAGACGGCGGCCCGTTCGGCTACGAGGCGTTCATCGCCAACGTGGGTGCCATCGCCATGGGGGCGACCACCTACGAGTGGGTACGCTCACACCTGGCCGCGTCAGGTGAGCCGTGGCCCTACAAGCAACCGACCTGGGTGTTCACCCATCGCGACCTGCCGTTGATCGATGGGGCGGACGTCCGGTTGACCAACGGAGCCGTCGATCGGGTGCACGCCGACTTGACCAGGGCCGCTGATGGCACGGACGTCTGGATCGTCGGCGGGGGAGCGCTGGCCGCCGACTTCGCCCGGGCGGGCCTGCTCGACGAGATCGTGGTCAGCATCGCGCCGGTCACCCTGGGCGCTGGACGTCCGCTGCTGTCGGGACGGTTCGACCTGCAGTTGTTAGACACCGGGCGCAATGTGGACTTCGTGTGCGCGCGCTACCGCGTGGTGGGCATGCTGACCGAGGACCTGCCCGACGGAGAGTGATCCATCCCGGTCGTGAACGGTAATCGGAACCGTCCCCATTACCCACCAAGCAATCCCTGTGAACGGTAATCGGAACCGTCCCCATTACCCACCACGCGGCTTCACCATGCGCACGGTGATCGGAATCTGTGGCAGAAGCGGGTCGGCCCCGTCCACCACCGTGTAACCCGCCGCCGCGTACAGCCGCTGGTTTCGGTAGCTGTGGTGACCGGTGAACAGGGCGAACCGCGTCACCGACGAGGGTGCCTGGGCCTCGATGTGTTCCAGCAGCCGGCGTCCGATGCCCTGACCGGACTGGTCGGCGGCCACCATCAGCCGACCGATGTCCCAGTCGGTCTCGTGCGCGCGCGCTCGCACCGAGGCGATCAGCCGGCCGTCGCGGCGCAGCACCCAGGTCTCCCATTGAGCGAGGTCGGTCAGCACCGCCGCCAGATCTTCGTGCAGGGCCGGTATGTCCATGCTGTCGTTGTCGAGGGCCTCCTGCATCCAGCACGCGCGTTGCAGCACCAGCAGTTCGCCGGCGTCCGACTCGCGGGCGGGGCGCAACTCCTCGGTCACCGCCGGCGATTGCGAGGATGACTCCGCCACCGGCCTCGTCACCGCCAGTTCCAGCCCCGCGACGTCACCGATCACCACGATCGCCGGCGGACGCACCCCCGCTGCGACCCGCGCGATGTCGCCCACCGTGCCGCGCACTGTGGTCATGGTCGGCAGCCAGGCGTCCGCCACGACCGCCGCCGGCGTGGTCGCCGGCGAGCCGTGCGCCACCAGTTCGGCGCAGATCGCGGCCAGGTTCGCCACCCCCATCAGCACGACGATGGTGTGCCCGGCCCTCGCCAGCGCACCCCAGTTGGTGGTCGAGGCGGCGTGCCCGGGCGGCACGTGCCCCGACACGACGGTGAACGCCTGCACGACGCCACGATGCGTGATCGGAATGCCGGCCAGCGCCGGCCCTGCGATCGACGACGACACCCCGGGTATCACTTCGACCGCAATGCCTGCCTCCGCGCAGGCGATCACCTCTTCGCCACCCCGGCCGAACACGAACGGGTCGCCGCCCTTGAACCGCACCACATGGCGTCCGGCGCGGGCATGTTCGATGAGCAGTTCGTTGATGCGCTGCTGCGACGTGCTTCGCCCGCCGGGCAGCTTGCCCACGTCGATCAGCAGCACGCCTGCGCGGCACTCGTCCAGGCTCGCCAGCGGCACCAGATGGTCGTAGAGCACCACGTCGGCCGAGCGCAGGGCGTCCAGGCCCGCGACGGTGAGCAGCCCCGGGTCGCCGGGCCCGCCGCCCACCAGGGTCACCCGGCCGGTCATGCTGCGCCCAGGGCGGCCCGCGCCGCACCCGGTAGAGCCTCGACGATGCGATTCAGCGCCGCGTCGTCGTGCGCGGCCGACAAGAACCACGCCTCGTAGCCCGACGGCGGCAGCGCCACCCCCGCGTCGAGCATCGCGTGGAAGAAGCGGGCGAAGGCTGCCGAATCCTGCCGCTGAGCGGCGGCGTAGTCGGTGATGGGGCGGTCGAAGTCACCGAAGAACACCGTGAACAAAGAGCCCGCGGACTGAACCAGATGCGGCACTCCAACCTCGAACAGGGCCTCGTTCACCGCGGCCTGCAGGTCGCTCGACACCGCGTCCACGGCCGCGTAGACGTTGATGTCGGCCAGTCGCAGCGTGGCGATGCCGGCCGCGGTGGCCAGCGGATTACCCGACAGGGTGCCCGCCTGGTACACCGGCCCGAGCGGCGCCAGCAGGTCCATCACGTCGGCGCGTCCGCCGATCGCGGCCAGCGGCATGCCGCCGCCGACCACCTTGCCGAAGGTGAACAGGTCGGGAGCCGCGTTGGGCGAGCCCGTCGAGGCCTTGGGGGCGGGGGCGGTGGTCTCGACAAGCTCGACCAAGGGTGGTGTCTCGACCAGCGGTGGGGTCTCGACCGCAGAACGCTCCAGCCCCCACCAACCGCTTCGATGCACGCGAAAACCGGTGAGCACCTCGTCGAAGATCAACAATGCGCCGTGCCGTGCGGTGATCGCGCGCAGAAAGGCGTTGAAGCCGACCGCCGGCGGCACCACGCCCATGTTCGCCGGTGCCGGTTCGGTGATCACCGCCGCGATCTGGTCGGGGTAGGCGTCGAACACCGCCTCAAGCGCGGCCTCGTCGTTGTACGGCACCACGATCGTCTGCCCGGCCGTCGCCGCGGTCACCCCGGCAGACCCCGGCAACCCCTGCGTCGCCACCCCCGAGCCGGCCGCGGCCAGCAGGCCGTCCGAATGGCCGTGGTAGCAGCCGGCGAACTTGACGATCAGGTCGCGTCCGGTGGCGCCACGGGCCAGCCGAATCGCGGTCATGCACGCCTCGGTGCCGGTCGACACGAAGCGCACCTTGGCCGCCTCGGGCACCCGCGCCCGGACGGCCTCGGCCAGTTCCACCTCGGCCTCGGTCGGCGCTCCGAACGACAGTCCGCGGGCGGCGGCCTCTTGCACCGCGCGCACCACCTCGGGGTGCGCGTGGCCGAGCAGCGCCGGCCCCCACGAGCCCACCGCGTCGACGTATTCGCGGCCGTCGGTGTCGTACAGGTAGGGCCCCGACGCCCGAGCGATGAACACCGGGTCGCCACCCACCGAGCCGAACGCCCGCACGGGGGAGTCGACGCCGCCGGGGATCACCCTGCACGCGCGTTGGTACAAGCTCATCGTTCTGCCTCACTCATGACAGGCCCTTCGCCAGTTCGATCGCCGCGTAGGTGAGCACGATGTGCGCACCCGCGCGCACGATCGCCGTGACGGCCTCGGCCAACGCGCGGTCGCGGTCGATCCAGCCCCGCTCGGCCGCCGCCCACACCATCGCGTACTCGCCCGACACGTGGTAGGCCGCCACCGGCACCGACGACTGGGCGGCCACGTCGGCCAGCACATCGAGGTAGTAGCCGGCCGGCTTCACCATCAGCAGGTCGGCACCCTCGGCTTCGTCGAGCGCGGCCTCGCGGACGCCCTCACGCCGATTCGCCGGATCTTGCTGGTAGGTGCGCCGGTCGCCGGACAGAGAGGAGTTCACGGCCTCGCGGAACGGCCCGTAGAACGCCGAGGCGTACTTGGCGGCGTAGGCGAGAATCGCCACGTCGTCGAATCCGGCCGCGTCGAGGCCGGTGCGAATCGCAAGCACCTGGCCGTCCATCATTCCCGACGGCCCCACCACGTGCGCCCCCGCCACGGCCTGGCTGACCGCCAACTCGACGTACCGCTCAAGGGTGGCGTCGTTGTCGACCCGTCCGACCTGATCGAGCACGCCGCAGTGGCCGTGATCGGTGAACTCGTCGAGGCACGTGTCGGCCATCACCACCAGGTCGTCGCCCACCGCGTCGCGCACGGCGCTCAACCCCCGGTTCAGAATGCCGTCGGGTGCCCAACCCATCGAGCCGTAGGCGTCCTTGTCTTCCGGCTTGGGAACGCCGAACAGCATGATGCCCTTCAGCCCGGCGTCCACGGCCAGGCGGGCCTCGTCGGCCACCGAGCGCAACGTGTGCTGCACCACGCCCGGCAGCGAGGTGATGGGCGCGGGCTCGGTCAGCCCGTCGGCGACGAACACCGGCAGCACCAGTTGTGCAGGGTGCACCCGGGTTTCGGCCACCAGCGATCGCATGGCGGACGTCGTTCTCAACCGGCGAGGGCGAATGATCATGATTGTTCCTTTCGCAGCGCCACCAGCGCGTCGACCAGGCCCGCAGCGGTCGCTTCGGTCGCCGTGCCTACGACGTCGAACCCGAGGGCAGCCGCGGCGGCGGCACTGGTCGCGCCCAGCGCAACCACCGGCGGACCAGGCATATCGAGCAGTTCGCTGGCCGCGCGTGCCACGGACGGAGCCGTCACCACGAAGACGTCGTAGTCGGGCCAGGCGTCTGCGATCGTCGCGTCCACGGACGTCACCGGCATGGTTCGATACACCGGCACGGGCACGACGTTCCAGCCGCGGGCAGCGAGCGCCTCGGCCAGGTCGGGGGCCGGGTCGGCCGCACCGGGAATCAGCACCGTGCCGGGGCCGTCGGCGAAGACGCCGGCCAGCGCGGCGCCCCCCGAACCGTTCGTGGGCTTCAGCCCCACCCTTAGTCCGGCCTCTCGTAGGGCCGCGGCGGTGGCGTCACCCACCGCGGCGATCGTCGTGCCCAGCGGAATCTCGGTTGCCAGGTCGACCCCACCCTCGGTGAGCACCCGAACGGTGCGGGCCGAGGTGAACGCGATCACGTCGGGGGCCTCGGTGAGCGCCTGCACGAACGGCCGCACAGCGAGCGGTTCGGTGACGGTGAAGGCCTGCGTGTTGACGGTCGTGCGTTCGGCCTCGAGCACGTCCGCCAGCCCGGACGGCGGGATCAGCACCCGAAGCCCGCGCAGCGGCGCGACCTCGGCGGCCACCCGCAGGGCGAGCTCGTCGGCCGAAGCGATCGGTCCTACGACGATCGAGCGACGCGCCCCCGCGCCGGTTGCCAACACGGCGTGAATGCTCAGGTCACCGAGGTTGGCTCGGGCCAGCGCACCGAACGGCGCGGCGCACCCCGCTTCGACCGCCCGCATCGCCGCCCGTTCGAGCTCGACGGCGGCCCGGGTGCCGGGGTCGTCCAGCCGCGCCAGCAGCTCGATCATCGGCAGGTCGTCGCTGCGGCATTCGATCGCCAGGGCGCCCTGAGCCGGCGCAGGCATCATGTCGAGCGTGCCGAGGTACTGGGTGATCGCCCCGGCCAGGCCGAGTCGGTGCAGGCCGGCGGCCGCCAGCACCACTGCGTCCAAATCCTTGCCGACGCGAGCCAGCCGGGTATCGACGTTGCCGCGAATGTCGGCCACCCGCAGGTCTGGACGGGTCAGTGCCAGTTGCGCCGCCCGGCGAGGTGACCCGGTGCCCACCCACGAGCCGGCGGGCAGGGCGTCGAGGGTGAAGTTGTTGCGGGCGCACAGGGCGTCGCGGGCGTCCTCGCGCTCGGGAATGGCGGCGATGGTGAGGCCCTCAGCAGGCCTGGTGGGCAGGTCTTTCAGCGAGTGCACCGCCAGATCGCAGTCGCCGGCCAGTACCGCCTCGCGCACGGCCGCCACGAACACCCCGACCCCGCCGAGGCTCGACAAGGGAGCGGTGCTCACATCGCCCAAGGTCCGCACGCGCACGAGTTCGACCTCGGCACCCAGGTTGCGCAGGGCGTCCGCGATCAGTCCCGACTGCGCCAACGCCAGTCGTGAGCCGCGGGTCGCCAGCCTGATCTGCACTCATCCGATCTTGCCTTACCAGCACCGTGGGCATGTGCCAGATCCGTCGGGTGAGCCGAATGAGGCGCTACTCGCGACGTAACTGCCCCTGTGACACGTCGCTGCCCGCACGCAGGCAGCGATGTGTCAGAAAGGCAGCTACGTTGGCATCCAGCGTCATCACCCGTGAGCACGGGTTCGCTGGGCGACTCGGTGACTCGACGGAGCGGACGCAGGGAGCACGCGTCCAAATTTTGTAGTCATTTCAACTAATAAGGCAGAATGGTGGTATGAGCAAAGCTCGTAACATTGAATGCTGGCTGACCGACATGGACGGCGTGCTGGTTCATGAAGAACAGGCGCTGCCCGGGGCGGCCGAACTGATCCAGCGCTGGGTCGACACCTCGAAACGGTTCCTGGTGCTCACCAACAACTCCCTGTTCACGCCGCGTGACCTGTCGGCGCGGTTGAAGCGGTCGGGCCTGCGCATTCCGCAAGACAACATCTGGACCTCAGCCATGGCCACCGGCGCGTTTCTGAAGACCCAGCCGGGCGACAAGACCGCCTACGTGATCGGCGAGGCGGGGCTGACGTTCGCGTTGCACGACGCGGGCTTCGTGCTCACCGACGACGACCCCGACTTCGTGGTGCTGGGCGAGACCCGCACCTTCTCGTTCGAGGCGATCACCAAGGCGATCCGGCTGATCAGCAACGGGTCGCGGTTCATCGTGACCAACCCCGACACCACCGGCCCCAGCAAGGACGGGCTGCTGCCCGCGGCCGGTGCCGTGGCGGCGATGATCACCGCGGCGACCAACCGCCAGCCCTACGTGGTGGGCAAGCCGAACCCGATGATGTTCCGCTCGGCGATGCGTCGCATCGAGGCGCACTCCGAGACCACCGCGATGATCGGCGACCGTATGGACACCGACATCGTGGCCGGCATGGAGGCGGGCCTGCACACCGTGCTGGTGCTCACCGGGCTGACCACCGAGGCCGACGTGGCGACGTACCCCTTCCGTCCCAACCAAATCCTCAACGGCGTGCACGAACTGGTCGACCAGATCTGAGTACGGCCAGCGGGCGACGCCGTCATGCCGGCGACAGCGCAACAGAATGCTGAGCTGAGCAGTACACCGGCCGGCTGGGACGCCGTCATTCCGGCGAAAGCCGGTGTACGCCACGTTGTCGCAGATCCGCACGAGCTCCAAAGTCGATCACGGGCTGAGTCTCGGCGACCGGTTCCGAATGGAATAATCATTCCTTGTGCGGCATAGTAATGCCCATGACCCTTCGGATCGCCGTGTCGGGCTGCACCGGGTACGCCGGGGGCGAGGTGCTCCGGCTGCTCCTGCAGCACCCGGGCGTCACGATCGGCAACCTCACCGCCAAGTCGAGCGCCGGTTCGAAGCTGGGCCAACACCAGCCGCACCTGCTGCCGCTGGCCGACGCGGACGTACTCGACACCACCGTTGACAGCCTGGCCGGCCACGACGTGATCGTTCTCGCGCTGCCGCACGGCACCTCGGGCGAGATCGCCGCACAACTGGCCGAAGCCTCGCCCGATTCGATGTTGATCGATCTGGGCGCCGACCACCGGCTCGAATCCGCGGAGGCCTGGACGACCTACTACGGGGGCGAGCACCCCGGCACCTGGACCTACGGCATGCCCGAACTGCTCCTGGCCGAGGGCGCCAAACAGCGCGACCACCTGCGCACCGCCACCCGCATCGCAGTGCCCGGCTGTAACGTCACCGCGGTCACGTTCGCGCTCGCGCCCGGCATCGCGGCCGGCCTGATCGAGCCCACCGACCTGGTCGCGGTGCTGGCCAACGGCGTCAGCGGGGCCGGCAAATCGCTCAAGCCGCACCTGCTGGCCTCCGAGATCCACGGGTCGGCCAGCCCGTACGGCGTCGGCGGCGTGCACCGGCATATTCCCGAGATCGAGCAGAACCTCGGCAAGAGCCGCGGCGACCAGATTCGGATTAGCTTCACCCCCACCCTGGTGCCGATGGCCCGCGGCATTCTCGCCACCTGCACGGCCCGGCTGGCTCCCGGTACCGATCCCGCGACCATCCGCGAGGCCTGGCAACAGGCCTACGCCCACGAGGCGTTCGTCCACCTGCTGCCCGAGGGCCAGTGGCCGAGCACGGCCGCCACCCTGGGCGCCAACACCGCTCTGGTGCAGGTCACCGTCGACCAGCGTGCCGAACGCCTGGTCGCGATCTGCGCGATCGACAATCTGGTCAAGGGCACCGCGGGCGCGGCCGTTCAGTCGATGAACCTGGCCCGCGGCCTGCCCGAACACACCGGCCTCACCACGATCGGAGTAGCACCGTGAGCGTCACCACCCCCAAGGGCTTCACCGCGGCCGGCGTCACCGCCGGCATCAAGGCGTCCGGACGCCCCGACCTGGCCCTCGTGGTCAACAACGGCCCCGACGCCCACGCCGCCGCCGTGTTCACCAGCAACGCGTTCAAGGCCGCCCCAGTGCTGTGGTCGCGCGACGCCGCCGCCGACGGACGGCTCGCCGCCGTCGTGCTCAACTCGGGCGGCGCCAACGCCTGCACCGGACGCGCCGGCCTGGCAGACGCCCGGCAGATGGCCGAATGGACGGCCGAGGCGATCGGCGCCGACGTCACCGACGTGGCGGTCTGCTCCACCGGGCTGATCGGCGTCCGACTGCCCATGGATAGGGTGCTGGCCGGCATCGAGCTCGCCACCCAGGACCTGTCCGACGAGGGCGGCCCGGCCGCCGCCGAGGCGATCATGACCACCGACACCGTGCCCAAGACGGCCGAGTACCACTCGCCGCACCACTGGGCGATCGGCGGCATGGCGAAGGGCGCGGGCATGCTCGCCCCCGCCCTGGCCACCATGCTCGTGGTGATCACCACCGACGCCGTGGTCGCGGCCGACGACCTGGCGAGCGCCCTCACCACCGCCACCTCGTTCACCTTCGACCGCACCGACTCCGACGGCTGCATGTCGACCAACGACACGGTGATGCTGCTGGCCAGCGGGGCGTCCGGCGAGGCCGCCGACCCCGAGGAGTTCACCGAGGCGCTCACCGGCGTCTGTCACTCGCTCGCCATGCAACTGCTGGCCGACTCCGAGGGCAGTTCGCACGACATCGAGGTCACCGTGGCCGGGGCCGCGTCCGAGGCCGACGCGCTGGCGGTGGCCCGCGCGATCGCTCGCAGCAACCTGTTCAAGTGCGCCGTGTTCGGCAACGACCCCAACTGGGGTCGGGTGCTGGCCGCCGCCGGCACCGTGGCCGCCGAGTTCGATCCCGACCATGTCGACGTCTCGTTCAACGGAATCGGTGTCTTCGTGGACGGACAGCTCGGCGCCGACCGCGCCGAAGTCGACCTCACGGGCCGCGACGTGGTGGTCGACGTCAACCTGCATGCGGGCGAGGCGACGGCCACCATCTGGACTAACGATCTCACCTACGACTACGTCAAAGAGAACGCGGAGTACTCCACATGACCCCCACCACCCGCTCGCGGGAGACCGCGGCGCGGGTCATCGCCAAGGCCGAAACCCTGATCGAGGCGCTGCCGTGGCTCGAGCGGTACGTCGGCAGCGTGATCGTGGTCAAGTACGGCGGCAACGCGATGATCAACGACGGCCTCAAGCGCGCCTTCGCCGACGACATCGTGTTCCTACGCCGCTGCGGGCTGAAGCCAGTGGTGGTGCACGGCGGCGGGCCGCAGATCTCGTCGATGCTGGGCCGGCTGGGCATCACGTCCGAGTTCAAGGGCGGGCTGCGAGTCACCTCGCCCGAGGCCATGGACGTGGTGCGCATGGTGCTCGTGGGGCAGGTGGGACGCGAACTCGTCGGCCTGCTCAACGCCCACGGCCCCCTCGCGGTCGGCCTGTCGGGTGAAGACGCCGGGCTGTTCACCGCCACCCGCCGGGGCGTCACCATCGACGGCGAGGAGCACGACATCGGCCTGGTCGGCGAGGTCACCCAGGTGCGTCCCGAGACGGTGCTCGACCTGATCGACGCCGGCCGCATTCCGGTGATCGCCACCGTCGCTCCCGACGAAGACGGCAACGTGCACAACGTGAACGCCGACACCGCCGCCGGGGCGCTCGCGGTGGCGCTGAACGCCGAGCGGTTGGTGGTGCTCACCGATGTCGAGGGGTTGTACGCCGACTGGCCGGCCAGTTCCGAGGTCATCGCCCGCATCTCCAGCACCGAACTCAAGGCGCTGCTGCCCAGCCTCGAGGCGGGCATGATCCCCAAGATGGAGGCCTGCCTGCAGGCCGTGCAGGGTGGCGTCGACCGGGCCACGATCATCGACGGACGGGTGCCGCACAGCCTGCTGCTCGAGATCTTCACCAGCGAGGGGCTGGGCACGATGATCGTGCCGGACGACGACACGCAGTCGGTCGAGCGTGTCGAGACCCCCGCTCCGTTGGTCGAGCCTGTCGAGACCCCGCCGGCCGAGTCTGCCGGAGCTGACTCATGACCCTCACGCCGCCGGTCGGCGCGCAGGCCGAGCTCACCAGCCAGTACACCGGGTCGGTCATGAACACCTTCGGCCCACCCAAGCGCGTGTTCGTGCGCGGCGAGGGTGTGCACCTGTGGGACGCCGACGGCAACCGCTACCTCGACCTGCTCGCCGGGCTGGCGGTCAACTCGCTCGGCCACGCGCACCCGCAGGTGATCGGCGCCATCTCGGCGCAGTTGTCGACGCTGGGCCACGTGTCGAACTTCTTCGCCACACCCACCCAGATCGCGCTCGCCGAGAAGCTGGACGCCCTGGTCACCGCCAACGCCCCCGGCCTGCCCGCCCGGGTGTTCTTCACCAACTCGGGCACCGAGGCCAACGAGGCCGGGTTCAAGATCACCCGCCGCACCGGCCGCACCCGGCTGATCGCCATGGACGGCTCGTTTCACGGCCGCAGCCTCGGCGCGCTGGCGCTGACCAGCAACCCCGCCTATCGCGAGCCGTTCGAACCGCTGCCCGGCGACGTCACGTTCGTACCCTACGGCGACGAGGCCGCCCTCGCCGAGGTCTTGGACGACACCGTGGCAGCCGTCATTCTCGAACCGATCCAGGGCGAGAACGGGGTCGTCGAACCACCGGCGGGCTACCTGGCGAAGGTGCGTGAACTGACCAGCGCGGTCGGCGCGCTGCTGTGGATCGACGAGGTGCAGACCGGCATCGGGCGCTGCGGCGACTGGCTGGCCAGCAGCGCGTCCGGGGTGACCGGTGACATCGTCACCTTCGCCAAGGGTCTCGGCAACGGGTTTCCGATCGGCGCCTGCGTGGCCACCGGCCCGGCGGCCACCCTGCTCGGCCCCGGCTCGCACGGCACCACGTTCGGCGGCAACCCGGTGGGCGCGGCCGCCGGGCTGGCCGTGCTCGGCATCATCGAGCGCGACGGGCTGCTGCAGCGCGTCCACGAGGCGGGGGAGCGGCTCGCCGCTTCGATCACGGCACTCGGCCACCCGCGCATCGACCACGTGCGCGGCCGCGGGCTGCTGCGCGGCGTGGTGCTCACCGAACCGATCGCGCCCGCGGTGGCCGACGCCGCGTTGGCCGCCGGTTTCGTGATCAACGCCCCGCGGCCCACCGTGGTGCGGCTGGCGCCACCCTTGATCGTTCCCGACGCCGAACTCGACCGGTTCGTCGCTGCGCTGCCCGGCCTGCTGGACTCGGTATGACCGAGCAACGCACCCCGCAGACCAAGACCGCGCGACAGGCCCGCATCGTCGAGTTGATCACCAGGCAGAGCGTGCGGTCGCAGACCGAGCTGGTGCAGTTGCTGGCGGCCGAGGGGGTCGTGGTCACCCAGGGCACGCTGAGCAAGGATCTGGTCGACGTGGGTGCGGTCCGGGTGCGGCAGGGCGACGGCGACCTCGGCTATGCGCTGCTGGCCGCCGAGCGCGCGAGTGATTCGACGGCAACGGTGCGACTGTCGCGGCTCTGCGCGGAGTTGTTGGTGTCGGCCGAGGGTTCGGCCAATCTCGCGGTGCTGCGCACCCCGCCCGGCGCCGCGCAGTTCTTCGCCTCGGCCATCGACCGGGTGGCGCTGCCCGAGGTGCTGGGCACGATCGCCGGCGACGACACCATCGCGGTGATCACCCGCGACCCGGCCGGCGGCAGCAGACTGGCCGAAACCATGCTGGCCATGAGCCACAACCCACGAACGGAGTGAGATGACCGACGCGACCGCTGGTCGAGACCCCGACCCCACCGCCCAGGGACGGCTCTGGGGCGGCCGCTTCGCGGGCGGCCCGGCCGATGCAATGTTCGCGCTGTCGGTGTCGACGCACTTCGACTGGCGACTCGCCCGGCATGACCTGGCCGGCTCGCGGGCGCACGCCAAGGCACTGGCGTCGGCCGGGCTGCTGACCGACGACGAGCTGGCCGCGATGCTGGCCGGCATCGACGCGCTCGAGGCCGATGTGGTCTCGGGCGCCTACACCGCCGCCGCCACCGACGAAGACGTGCACGGCTCGCTCGAACGGGGCCTGATCGAACGGGTGGGCCCCGAACTGGGTGGACGGCTGCGCGCCGGCCGGTCGCGCAACGACCAGATCGCCACCCTGATCCGGCTGTACCTGCGGGACGAGCTGCGGGTGGTGGCCGAGGGCGTCCAACTGGTGGTGGTCGCGCTGTATGAGCAGGCGCGCACCCATCTGGGCGCCCCGATGCCCGGCCGCACCCACCTGCAGTCGGCCCAGCCGGTGCTGCTCAGCCATCACCTGCTGGCGCACGCCTGGCCGTTGCTGCGTGACTTCGGGCGCATCCAGGATCTCGACCGGCGGCTCGCCTTTTCGCCGTACGGGTCGGCCGCGCTGGCCGGCACGTCGCTTGGCCTCGACCCCGAACTGGTGGCCGCCGAACTCGGCTTCAACGGCTCGGTGCCCAACTCGATCGACGGCACGGCGGCCCGCGACCTGGTGGCCGAGGCGGCGTTCGTGCTGGCCATGATCGGGGTCGACCTGTCGCGCATCGCCGAAGAGGTGATCCTGTGGTCGACCGTCGAGTTCGGCTTCGTCACCCTCGACGACGCCTGGTCGACCGGATCGTCGATCATGCCGCAGAAGAAGAATCCCGACGTCGCCGAACTGGCCCGCGGCAAGGCCGGACGGCTGATCGGCAACCTGACCGGCCTGTTGGCCACGCTGAAAGGCCTGCCGCTGGCCTACAACCGCGACCTACAAGAAGACAAGGAGCCGGTGTTCGACTCCCTCGACCAGCTGCGGGTGGTGCTGCCGGCGATGGCCGGCATGATCGAGACGCTCACGTTTCACACCGACCGCATGGCCGAGCTGGCGCCGCGCGGATTCTCGCTGGCCACCGACGTGGCCGACTGGCTCGTGCGGCAACGGGTGCCGTTCGCGCAGGCTCACGAGATCTCTGGCGCGGCCGTGCGCTACTGCGAGGCCCGTGGCATGGAACTCACCGACCTGACGGCCGCCGACCTGCCGTCCATCGATGAGCGACTGACCCCCGAGGTGTTGAGCGTGCTCAGCGTGGCCGGCTCGATCGCGTCCAGAAACGCCCGCGGCGGCACCGCGCAGGCCGCGGTGGAACAGCAACTGCGCGAGGTCAACGACGCCATCGACTCGATCAACGACTGGCTGCCGACGGCACCCGTCCCATCTCAGGGCGAATCCCAACCCATCGGTTACTGGACGGCGGAACGCCCCGACGCGTAGGGCGGCGGGCGACCGCTCGTCAGTGCGGCGGGCACTTCCGTTATGCCGGCGGACGCCGGAATCTCTGGCGTGACCGGAACCGATGCCGGCATCGATCAGTGGCGCCGGGTCAGCTTTCTGGTGCCGGGAAATAACGTGGCACCTCAGACTCATCAGGGCAGCAAGCACCGATGCCGGCATCGGTTGCCGACTCAGGAGGGCCGCGGACGTTCTCACCGCCGTCCCAGCGGCGCCAACACCACGACCGCCAGCAGAATCGGCACGGTGGTCAGCGCCAACCCGGCGAATCCGATCGAGTTCAACACGGCGCCAGCGCCGGTGGCGCCCACTGCCGCGACCAGGCTCATCATGAAATCGTTGCGCCCCTGCCGCTGGGTTCGGACGGCTTCGGCCGACGCTTCGGTCAGTAACGTGGACCCCGCCACGGTCGCCGCGCTCCAACCCAGACCCAGCAGCACGAGGGCGATGGTCACCGCCGCCGTGTCGTGCTGCCCGAAGGCGATCACCGCCATGCACCCGGCCAGAATCGCGTACCCCAGCACGATCGTCGGCACCCGACCCCAGCGATCGGCGAGCAGCCCGAACACCGGCGACAACCCGTACATGCCCGCGATGTGCAGGCTGATCGTCAGCCCCACGATGGTGAGCGTGGCCCCGTGGTGCAGCAGATGCACCGGCGTCATCGCCATGATCGACACCATCACGCCGTGCGCACCCACGATCGCCACCGTCGCGTAGCGGGCCGCCACCGGACGATCCGCGCATGCGATTCGTGCCGCCGCCGCGTCATGCGCCGCCACCACCCGCTGCGCCAGCAGCAGCGGGTCGGGCCGCAGCGCCACCAGGTACAACACGATGCCCGCGAGCTGGGCCACGACCGTGAACACATATGCCCCGGTGAGCGGCGGCATGCCCACCGCAGCTCCCACAACTTCGCCCGGGCCCACCAGGTTGGGGCCCAACACGGCACCGATGGTGGTCGTCCACACCACGATCGACAGGTCGCGGCCGCGCGAGGCGTCCGTGGCCAGGTCGGCGGCCGCGAAGCGGGACTGCAAGTTGGCCGCCTGCCCCGCTCCGATCAGCACGAATCCGGTCAACAGCAGGGGGAACGCGTGCCCCGCGACCGCGGCGATCACCAGCCCCACGCCCACCAGGGCCACCGTCATGCCGGTGGCGAGCGCGGGCCGCCGACCCCATCGCCTGGCCAGCGCCGCCAGCGGCACCGCCGTGAGCGCCGTGCCGAGCGTGATCGCCGCGGTGGCGAGGCCCGACAACGCGTCGCTGCCCGACAGGTGCGCAGCCAGCACCGCACCGAGCGAAACCGTGGCGCCGAAACTGATTCCGCCCAGCACCTGACCCACCGACAAAACGGCGATGGTGCGGCGCTGCACGGCGCTCAGATCGGTCACCGCGTCACCCTATCCAGCGGGCATCCTCGCTATTCACGGCCGTCCGGGACGTTGCACACCTTTGGATTCGTTGCACCGTTCAAACACGAGCAACGAATCCAAACCCGTGCAACGTGGTGCGGTGCGACGTTCGTGCTCACCCAGCTCCCGGCCGCACCACGCCGTACTCGTAGGCGATGATCACCAATTGGGCGCGATCCCGCACATCCAGCTTGGTCAGCAGCCGGCTGACGTGCGTCTTCGCGGTGGCGTAGCTGATGCTGAACCGGTCGGCGATCTCTGCATTCGACAACCCGGCGGCGATCGCTGGAAGGACCTCGAGTTCGCGCGGAGTGAGCGCCTCGTCCAGTGCGACCGAAGGCGTCGCCGGGGGAGTGGTCCGGCGGAACTGCTCGATCAGCCGGCGCGTGGCCCGCGGCGCCAGCAGCGCCTCACCACCGGCGACGACCCGGATGGCCTCCAGCAGCCGATCCGGCTCGGTGTCCTTGGGCAGAAAGCCGCTTGCTCCGGCGTGCAGCGCGGCGAACACGTTCGCGTCGTGGTCGAAGGTGGTCAGGATCAGGACCCGGACCGATGCCGTCGCCGG
Source organism: Micropruina glycogenica (assembly GCF_900289045.1). GTDB lineage: Bacteria > Actinomycetota > Actinomycetes > Propionibacteriales > Propionibacteriaceae > Micropruina > Micropruina glycogenica. The sequence continues at coordinate 1,738,394 of NZ_LT985188.1, read as the reverse complement.
GTCGGCGACCAGCCGCCGGGTCGCCTCGATGCCGTCGATGCCCGGCATCCGGACGTCCATCAGCACCACATCGGGGCGCTGCTCGTGCGCCAGTCGGACGGCGCTGAGCCCGTCCGCGGCCGAGCCCACCACCTCGAACCCGGGCTCGTGTCGCAACAGCACGGCCAGTCCGCTGCGGATGAGCGCTTCATCATCGGCCAGCAGCACCCGGATCACCGGTCGTCCCCATCTCTCGGCAGCATCGCAACCACCTCGTACCCGCCGCCCTCGATCGGGCCGGCCGTCAGCCGCCCGCCCCAGGCACCCACCCGCTCGCGCATGCCGGCCAGACCGGCGGCCTCCGGCCCCGCGGCACCCACACCGTGGTCACGGATCCGCAACTCGAGCCGGTCAGGTTCGAACCGGATCCGCACCCAGGCGCGGTCGGTGCCGGCGTGCCGGACCACGTTCGTGAGCGCCTCCTGCACCACCCGGTAGGCGGTGTGGTCGAGAGCGGTGGGCAGCGGCCACGGCTCGCCGAGACGTTCCACCTCGAGCCGCAGGCCGGCGTCGGAGAACCCGGAGAACAGGGTGTGGGTGTCGGCCAGCCCCGGCGCCGGGCAGTCGGGCTCGTCCGTCTCGCGAATGGCGCTGAGGATGTGTCGCACCTCGCGCAGCGAGCTGCGACTGCGCTCGGCGATGGCCAGCAGTCCCGAACGCGCCTCTGCGGGATCGGAGTCCACGATCCGGGCGCAGACGCCGGCCTGCAGGGCGATCACGCCGAGCGAGTGACCCACCACGTCGTGCAGCTCCCGGGCGATGCGCAACCGCTCCTGGGTGACGGCGTGCCGGGTCTCCTCCTGTTGCTTCCATGACGCCAGTTCGGCCCGCTCCGCCTCCAACCGGGCGGTGCGGCGGTGCAGTTGGCCGGCGCGGCCCAGCGTGAACGCACCGACGAACAGGGCGACGTTGGTGCCGAACCCCTCCCACGGCATCCGTTCCGGAAAGGCCGCGGCGATCGCCACGAGCACGGTGAGACAGTAGCCGGCGCCGATCAGCGTCGTCCGCAGCGGGCGGTGCGCGGCCACCGTGTAGGCGGCGAGGAAGAGCCCGGCGCCGATCACCGCGGTGGTGTAGCCCAGCGCGATCATCGTTGCCACCAGCGCCCCGGAGACGACCAGCACGGGCAGCGGCGCTCTGCGGCGCAGCGCGTAGCCGGCTGAGATGGCGACGATCAGGCCCAGCTGCAGCGGCGTGGCGGCCGTGCCGGCCGAGAGCATGGCGGCGGAGGCGATGCCGAGGGCGAGCCCGCAATCCAGCAGCCAAGGACGCTCGGCGTCCAACTGCTGCAGGTCGTGCCAGGTCCTCATCCTGGCAAGCTATCCGGGCTGTACGGACCTCACAACGATCTGCGGAATGACAGCGGCGTCCATCCCGGGAATGACCTCTGCACCCGGGTGCGACCCGGGTATGGCGCCAGGAACCGGGCGCCGGCCCGACGCGGTACGGCCGACCTGCGGCGCACCCTGAAGTCATGAGCATCAAACCGAACCAACCGCAACGTCCGAGCGCTTCGACGGCGCCCATGGACGATCCGTCGCCCCGGCCGGGCACCTCGGCCGGACGCAGTCCCGGAACGGTACCTGTCGCGAGGACGCGTACCACCGCTCACGCCTGGGTCAGGGCCTTGGTGGCCCTTGCCGGCGGCGGTGTCGCCGGGCTGGCCGTCGGTGTGCTGCAGCCGCGCGGGCCGGTGACCGCCTCCGGGAGCCTGGCCTTGATCGCGGGTGGGGTCGCGATCGGCATCCTCACCGGCGTCGTCAGCCGATCCCGGTGGTCGATGCTGGCCGCGCCGGCCGGCTATCTGGTCGCCTTCGAGCTCATCCGGACCCGCGCCGGCCTGCCGTCCACCGGCCCGCTCGAGCTCGGTTCCGCCTTCGGTCCCCTCGCCTACGTCCTGGGCCGGGTGCTGCCATGGCTACTGGGCGGCACCGCGATCGCGGTGGGTGCGGCCTGGGCCACACGGTCCCGATCACGTCGCCCGATCGGCCTGACCGCGGTCACCGCGGCGCTCGCGCTGGTGGCTGGATCGTTGGCGCTCCAGGCATCGTCCCCTGCTCTGACCACCGCCGACGGGCGGCCGATCCCGGGCTCGGTCAGCGAGCTGATCACGGTGGACCTCGGCGGCGAGCAACAGTGGATCCAGGTCCGGGGAGCCAGCGCCGACCTGCCGGTTCTGCTCTACCTCAGCGGCGGACCGGGCCAGAGTGACCTGGCCTTCTCACGGGTGCTGCTGGAGCCGTTGACCCGCGACTTCCTGGTGGTGGGTTGGGACCAGCGCGGCGCCGGAAAGTCCTACCCGGCCCTGGACGTCGCCACACACACCCGGCAGCGGGCTGTTTCGGACACCGTTGAGCTGGCGCGCTGGCTGATCGACCGCTACGGCGGGCCGAAGGTGTACCTACTGGGTGAGTCCTGGGGAAGCCTGCTGGGCATCATGGCGGTCAGCCAGGCGCCGGAGTTGTTCCACGCGTTCCTGGGCAGCGGCCAGATGGTCGCCCCGCTGGCGACCGACCGGCTGATCTATGCCGACCTGGTGACGCACGCAATGGGCACCGGCAACGGTGAGCTGGTGGCCCGGCTTGCCGCGATGGGCCCACCGCCGTACCGCAATGTCTTCGATTACGCCACGATCATGAGCCACTACGGGCTGATCGAAGGTGCCTACACACCGCCCGCCGGCTACCTGCGCCGCGGAGCCGCCAGCGGTGTCGGACCCTACGGGGTGCTGGGCTCGGAGTATGCGCCGGTCGAGAAGATCAACGTGCTGCGTGGCCTGCTGGACAGCTTCGCCGTGCTGTATCCGCAGCTGCAAGACATCGATCTGCGCCGCGACGCGACCCGGCTGCAGGTGCCGGTGTACATCCTGGCCGGCGACCATGAGTTGCGCGGCCGCACCCAGCCGGCCCGGGAGTGGTTCGATGCTCTGGATGCGCCGAGCAAGCGCTGGTACGACATCGCGAACGCCGGGCACTCGGTCGCCTTCGAGCACGCCGACGAGCTGCTGCGCATCCTGCTCGAAGACGTGCAACCGGCGCTTCGTTGACCTCATGACGGCATGACTGGGCGGCGGGAGCGCCTGGCCCGTCGCAGGTCGTCGGCAAGGGCCACCGGTGCCCGGTCGCTGCTGCCCGGGGGGACGCCGACCGTCCCGCACCGCCTGCCGGCCGCGGGCAGCCAGGGCAACCACCGTTAAGCTTGCCCACCGTGACCGACGTATTCGACGAGTTGACCTGGCGTGGGCTGATCGCGCACTCCACCGACGCGGACGCCCTGCGCGCCCACCTCGCCGAAGGTCCGGTCACCTTCTACGTGGGCTTCGACCCCACCGCACCCAGCATCCACATGGGCAACCTGGTGCAGATCATGCTGGCCCGGGCCATGCAGCGGGCCGGGCACCGTCCGATTCTGCTGGTCGGCGGCAGTACCGGTCTGATCGGCGACCCCAAGCAGGCCGGCGAGCGCACCATGAACCCCAAGGAACAGGTCGCCACGTGGGTGGAGCGCATCCGTGAACAGGTCAGCCGGCTGATCTCGTTCGACGGCACCAACGGCGCCATTCTGGCCAACAACTACGACTGGACCGCCGATCTGTCCACCCTCGACTTTCTGCGGGACGTCGGCAAGCACTTCCCGGTGAACCGCATGCTCGACCGCGAGGTCGTCAAGGCGCGGCTGGAGTCGGGCATCAGCTACACCGAGTTCAGCTACGTGCTGCTGCAGTCGCTGGACTACCGGGAGCTTTTCCGGCGCCACGGCTGCACCATGCAAACCGGCGGCTCCGACCAGTGGGGCAACATCACCGCGGGCGTGGAACTCATCCGCCGCAGCGAGGGGGCCAGAGTGCACGCGCTGGCCACCCCGCTGCTGACCAAAGCCGACGGCACCAAGTTCGGCAAGACCGAGTCGGGAACGGTGTGGCTCGATGCGGCGATGACCTCGCCGTACGCGTTCCACCAGTTCTTCCTCAACGCCGAAGACGCCAAGGTGGTCGACTACCTCAAGGTGTTCTCAGAGCGTCCGCGCGACGAGATCGACGACATCGCGGCACGCAGCGCCGAGGCGCCACACCTGCGCATCGCCCAGCACTCCCTGGCCGACGACATCACCGACCTGGTGCATTCGCCGGCCGAGCGCGAGGCCGCCAACGAGGCTGCCCAGGCCATCTTCGGACGGGGAGAGCTGGCCCAGCTCTCGGCAGACACCCTGCTTGCGGTTGCCAAGGAACTGGGTGCAGCGGCCTTGCCGACGGGGGAGTTGCCCAGCGTGGTGGACGCGCTCGAGGCCTCGGGTGTGGTGGCCAGCAAGTCGGCCGCCCGACGGGCGATCGCCGAGGGTGGCGCCTACCTGAACAACACCAAGGTCATCGACGCCAACGCGCAACTCACCGCCGACGACGTGCTGCCGGGCGGTGTGGTGGTGCTGCGCCGCGGCCGACGGACGGTGGGGGCCGTCACCGTGGCGTAATGAGCAAAACCCCTAGCCAAGCAGTCGACACGCCCGGGCGTCATGGTCGATTTGACCCGCTGCGCCGAACTCCGTAATGTTTACCAAGCCTTCTCGGTGACACGGACGGCCAGGAGAGATCCAGGCCGGCCGAATCGGAAGGCCAACCCAACCCAAACCAGTACGGGAACGGTGTGCCTCCATGCCAGGAGCCACCAAGACCCGGTGCCTGTCGCGGGGTGGAAAGGGCAAGATAGCTCAGTTTGACACCGAGCACAAGCCCTAGTAAAGTATGTCGAGTTGCCCCAAGCGGCGGTCGAGAGGCCAAAGCGCGGTGCGCACCCGAAACTTGAGAACTCAACAGCGTGCTTGAAAGTCAATGAAAGTACACCCTCACGCAGGGTGTGCGAACGAACATCCCGTCCGTGTGGGGCTCGCCTCACACGACGAGATTCCTTTGATTATTGATAGATCCAGCAATGGATCCTGTCAGTGTCAAACAATCCTTGATCAGCTTTACGGCTCCGGCCGTGCTGAAAATTTTCAACGGAGAGTTTGATCCTGGCTCAGGACGAACGCTGGCGGCGTGCTTAACACATGCAAGTCGAACGGTGACGAAGAGCTTGCTCTTCTGATCAGTGGCGAACGGGTGAGTAACACGTGAGCAACCTACCCTTGACACTGGGATAACAGTTGGAAACAGCTGCTAATACCGGATATGAACCTCACAGGCATCTGAGAGGTTGGAAAGCTCCGACGGTCAAGGATGGGCTCGCGGCCTATCAGCTTGTTGGTGAGGTAACGGCTCACCAAGGCGACGACGGGTAGCCGGCCTGAGAGGGCGACCGGCCACACTGGGACTGAGATACGGCCCAGACTCCTACGGGAGGCAGCAGTGGGGAATATTGCGCAATGGGCGAAAGCCTGACGCAGCAACGCCGCGTGCGGGATGACGGCCTTCGGGTTGTAAACCGCTTTCAGCAGGGACGAAACTGACGGTACCTGCAGAAGAAGCACCGGCTAACTACGTGCCAGCAGCCGCGGTGATACGTAGGGTGCGAGCGTTGTCCGGAATTATTGGGCGTAAAGAGCTCGTAGGCGGTCTGTCGCGTCGGAAGTGAAAACTCGGGGCTCAACCCCGAGCCTGCTTTCGATACGGGCAGACTTGAGGAATGTAGGGGAGAACGGAATTCCTGGTGGAGCGGTGGAATGCGCAGATATCAGGAGGAACACCAGTGGCGAAGGCGGTTCTCTGGACATTAACTGACGCTGAGGAGCGAAAGCGTGGGGAGCAAACAGGCTTAGATACCCTGGTAGTCCACGCCGTAAACGGTGGGCACTAGGTGTGGGGAACATTCCACGTTCTCCGTGCCGTAGCTAACGCATTAAGTGCCCCGCCTGGGGAGTACGGCCGCAAGGCTAAAACTCAAAGGAATTGACGGGGGCCCGCACAAGCGGCGGAGCATGTTCATTAATTCGATGCAACGCGAAGAACCTTACCTAGGTTTGACATATACCGGAAACATCTGGAGACAGGTGCCCCGCAAGGTCGGTATACAGGTGGTGCATGGCTGTCGTCAGCTCGTGTCGTGAGATGTTGGGTTAAGTCCCGCAACGAGCGCAACCCTCGTCCTATGTTGCCAGCGGGTAATGCCGGGAACTCATAGGAGACTGCCGGGGTCAACTCGGAGGAAGGTGGGGATGAGGTCAAGTCATCATGCCCCTTAAGTCTAGGGCTTGAAACATGCTACAATGGCTGGTACAAAGGGCTGCAATACCGCAAGGTGGAGCGAATCCCATAAAGCCAGTCTCAGTTCGGATTGGGGTCTGCAACTCGACCCCATGAAGTCGGAGTCGCTAGTAATCGCAGATCAGCAATGCTGCGGTGAATACGTTCCCGGGCCTTGTACACACCGCCCGTCAAGTCATGAAAGTCGGTAACACCCGAAGCCGGTGGCCCAACCCTTGTGGAGGGAGCCGTCGAAGGTGGGACCGGTAATTAGGACTAAGTCGTAACAAGGTAGCCGTACCGGAAGGTGCGGCTGGATCACCTCCTTTCTAAGGAGCCATTGGCGAGAACTAATCAGCTCGTCCAAGCGCTGGGTCTTTCACGGCGAACGTCCGTGAGACCAGCAGGCTACTAAGTGGAACATTGACTTGAAGCCGAGCGATCAGCTCGTCAGTACAACCTCGTATGAGGAGTGGAACACCGACGCTGTGAGTGACGCCTGAGAGCACGCTGTTGGGTCCTGAAGGGTCGGTTGCGTCAGCAACGCCTTCTTGCGGACCAGCTGAGATCACCGGCCTGGCGCCGGCGACCGAACTGGGCCCGCCCGTTTCTTGAGAACTGCACAGTGGACGCGAGCATCTTTGTAGTGAAATAACAAGCTACTAAGGGCAATCGGTGGATGCCTTGGCATCAAGAGCCGATGAAGGACGTTGTAACCTGCGATAAGCCACGGGGAGTTGGTAAACAAGCTTCGATCCGTGGATCTCCGAATAGGGAAACCTCGAAAGAAACCGGAGTAATGTCCGGCGACCTCTACCTGAACACATAGGGTAGTTGGAGGGAACGTGGGGAAGTGAAACATCTCAGTACCCACAGGAAAAGAAAACAACCGTGATTCCGTAAGTAGTGGCGAGCGAACGCGGAAGAGGCCAAACCCAGCATGTGTGATAGCTGACAGGCGTTGCATGTTGGGGGTAGTGGGGCCGCACAGACCGGGCTGTCATCTGGTCAGAGAGTAAGAAAAGAGCGTTGAAGTCGAAGGACTCTGGGAAGTTCCGGCACAGAAGGTAACACCCCTGTAGACGTAAGCCGCTCTCTCTCGTGCGTCACCCCAAGTAATGCGGAACCCCTGAAATTCCGCATGAATCTGGGCGGGACCACCCGTTAAGCCTAAATACTCCTTGATGACCGATAGCGGACAAGTACCGTGAGGGAAAGGTGAAAAGTACCCCGGGAGGGGAGTGAAATAGTACCTGAAACCGATTGCCTACAATCCGTCGGAGCCTGCAAGGGTGACGGCGTGCCTTTTGAAGAATGAGCCTGCGAGTTAGTGGTACGTGGCGAGGTTAACCCGTGTGGGGAAGCCGTAGCGAAAGCAAGTCCGAATAGGGCGACATAGTCGCGTGCTCTAGACCCGAAGCGTAGTGATCTATCCATGGCCAGGGTGAAGCGACGGTAAGACGTCGTGGAGGCCCGAACCCACTTGGGTTGAAAACCGAGGGGATGAGCTGTGGATAGGGGTGAAAGGCCAATCAAACTACGTGATAGCTGGTTCTCCCCGAAATGCATATAGGTGCAGCGTCGCGCGTTTCTTACCGGAGGTAGAGCACTGGATGGTCTAGGGGGCCCACAAGCTTACCGAAATCAGCCAAACTCCGAATGCCGGTAAGTGAGAGCGCGGCAGTGAGACTGTGGGGGATAAGCTTCATAGTCGAGAGGGAAACAGCCCAGAACACCAGCTAAGGCCCCCAAGAGATTGCTAAGTGGAAAAGGATGTGGAGTTGCACAGACAACCAGGAGGTTGGCTTGGAAGCAGCCACCCTTGAAAGAGTGCGTAATAGCTCACTGGTCAAGTGATTCTGCGCCGACAATTTAGCGGGGCTCAAGCAATCCGCCGAAGCTGTGTCATTCGTGCCATAACCAGGCCTTCGTGGTCCAGGTGCACGGATGGGTAGGGGAGCGTCGTGTGCGCTGTGAAGCGGCGGGGTGACCCAGCCGTGGAGAGCACACGAGTGAGAATGCAGGCATGAGTAGCGAATGACGGGTGAGAAACCCGTCCGCCGAATATCCAAGGGTTCCAGGGTCAAGCTAATCTGCCCTGGGTAAGTCGGGACCTAAGGCGAGGCCGACAGGCGTAGTCGATGGACAACGGGTTGATATTCCCGTACCGGCGAAACAACGACCCTGCCGAGGCAGTCAATGCTAAGCACGCAAGAGCCGGCGGCGGACTTCGGTCCAAGCCGGTTTGAGTCTGCGACCCACGACTGTATTAGGCAAGCTGCGGAGGGACGCAGGAAGGTAGCCCATCCCGGGCGATGGTTGTCCCGGGGTAAGTGCGTAGGGCGAGGTGTAGGCAAATCCGCACCTCACGTGCCTGAGACATGATGCCTTTTGGAGCTACGGCTCCTGAAGTGGGTGATCCTATGCTGCCTAGAAAATCTTCGTGAGCGAGTTGTTAGCCGCCCGTACCCTAAACCGACACAGGTGGATAGGTAGAGAATACCAAGGCGATCGAGAGAATCGTGGTGAAGGAACTCGGCAAAATACCCCCGTAACTTCGGGATAAGGGGGACCTGATTTGTGAAGGCACTTGCTGCCTGAGCATTGAGGGTCGCAGAGACCAGGCCCAAGCGACTGTTTACTAAAAACACAGGTCCGTGCCAAGTTGAAAGACGATGTATACGGACTGACTCCTGCCCGGTGCTGGAAGGTTAAGGGGAAGTGTTAGGGCAACCGAAGCACTGAACTTAAGCCCCAGTAAACGGCGGTGGTAACTATAACCATCCTAAGGTAGCGAAATTCCTTGTCGGGTAAGTTCCGACCTGCACGAATGGAGTAACGATTTGGGCGCTGTCTCCACCACGAACTCGGCGAAATTGCACTACGAGTAAAGATGCTCGTTACGCGCAGCAGGACGGAAAGACCCCGGGACCTTTACTATAGTTTGGTATTGGTGTTCGGTACGACTTGTGTAGGATAGGTGGGAGACTTTGAAGCATGGACGCCAGTTCGTGTGGAGTCGCCGTTGAAATACCACTCTGGTCGTTCTGGATATCTAACCTAGGTCCATTATCTGGATCAGGGACAGTGCCTGATGGGTAGTTTGACTGGGGCGGTCGCCTCCCAAAATGTAACGGAGGCGCCCAAAGGTTCCCTCAGCCTGGTTGGCAATCAGGTTTTGAGTGTAAGTGCACAAGGGAGCTTGACTGTGAGAGGGACACCTCAAGCAGGGACGAAAGTCGGGACTAGTGATCTGACGGTGGCACGTGGAAGCGCCGTCACTCAACGGATAAAAGGTACCCCGGGGATAACAGGCTGATCTTGCCCGAGCGTCCATAGCGACGGCATGGTTTGGCACCTCGATGTCGGCTCGTCGCATCCTGGGGCTGGAGTCGGTCCCAAGGGTTGGGCTGTTCGCCCATTAAAGCGGCACGCGAGCTGGGTTTAGAACGTCGTGAGACAGTTCGGTCCCTATCCGCTGCGCGCGTAGGAATCTTGAGAGAGGCTGTCCTTAGTACGAGAGGACCGGGACGGACAAACCTCTGGTGTGCCAGTTGTTCTGCCAAGAGCACGGCTGGTTGGCTACGTTTGGAAGTGATAACCGCTGAAAGCATCTAAGCGGGAAGCACGTCTCAAGATGAGGGTTCCCACAGAGTTAATCTGGTAAGGCCCCCGGAAGACCACCGGGTTGATAGGTCGGATGTGGAAGTGCAGCAATGCATGGAGCTGACCGATACTAATAGGCCGAGGGCTTGTTTCCTACAAAGGTGCTACGCGTCCACTGTGCGGTTCCCGAGCAACGGTCGGGAACTCCGATCAAAACTCCATAGTTGTTACGGTGATCATGGCGAGCGGGAAACGCCCGGCTCCATTCCGAACCCGGAAGCTAAGCTGCTCAGCGCCGATGGTACTGCAGGGGGGACCCTGTGGGAGAGTAGGACGTCGCCGGACTTTATAAACACCCCCGTGGTGGCCAGCAATGGTCAACACGGGGGTGTTTTGCGTACGCAGGGTTTTGCGTCCGGCGTGGCCGCCACGGCAGACTTAAGGGGTGAGTGACGAGCGCGGCCCGGCAGGCGAGGGACGAAACCAACCCGGTCGAGGCAGTAGCGGCGGCCGTCCGCGGTCTGCCGGCCGTGGCGGTGGTTCCGGCTCCAGGTCCTCGTCGTCGTCGTACGGCTCCGGGGGCGGACGCTCGGATCGACCACGCAACACCCAGGGTGGCGGCTCGGCATCCGATCGTGCTCGTCGTGGCGGCACCGGGGGCGGGCGCTCCGGCGGGTTCAAGGGGGGCACCGAAGGCGGTGGCGCGGAGCGCCCGTACCGATTTGACCCGGGGGCGGGCGCCGCCAGGCGCGCACCGGACAAAGGCGGCAGCGGGGGTGACCGACAGCGGCCCCGCTCAGGTGGTGATGGGGGCGGTTCTGGGCAGCAGAGGTCGTACCGGCCGCGCTCCAGCGACACTTCGACGCGTGGCCGGCAAGGTTCAACGGGCGAGCGACGTCCGTATCGCTCCAATGACCGTGGCCAGGACGGGTCTTCGGGCGAGAGTCGCCCCTATCGCGCGTCGGGGCAGGAGCGGGGCGCACGGCGGCCGTATCGCTCCGATGATCGTGACCACAGTGGGTCGACTGGTGATCGTCGGCCCTATCGCGGGTCGGGGCAGCAGCGGGGCGCACGGCGGCCGTATCGCTCCGGTGACCGTGACCAGACCGGCTCGTCCGGAGGTGGCTCAGACACCTCGAACGCGGGTCGTGCCTATCGATCCGGCGGTGACGATTCAGGGGGTCGGCCCTACCGTTCGACCCGGGGATCCGACGCAGGGCAGGGCGAGCGCAGGCCCTTCCGCTCGAGCGCCCGCGATTCCAGGAGCAGCGACGCGGGCGCGTCGTCGGCCCAGCGGCGTTCGTACCGCGACAGTGGGCAGCGACCTGACCAGAGGGGCTATGGCGGCGACCGCTCCGGCGGGCAGAGCCGGCCGTCCTACGACCGTGAGCGTTCCGGTGACCGCCCCGGCGGTTCCCGGTACCGGGGCGACCGCGCCGGCAACTCAGGGCGTCGGACTCCCACTGACCAAGACGCCGCGCGCCGGGGCGGCGCCGCGGTGGCTGGTGCCGCTGCCGCCGGAGTTGCCTGGCGCCGGACGTCCGGCGACGCTCGGCCCGATCGTGATCGCCGCGAACCGCGTGAGCCCCGCGAGATTCCGCCCGGTCTCGCGCCCAAGCCTGGGGAGCCCGAAACGCCGACCGACGTCAACCTCGACCTGCTCTCGCGCGGGGTGAAAGCCGAGCTGCGCAGCCTGAGCGTCGAGCAGGCCGAGATCGTGGCCGCGCACCTGGCCGCCGCGGCCGAACTGGTCGACACCGACCCCGAACTCGCCTACGCCCACGCCGAGGCTGCCCGCCGGCGGGCCGCGCGGCTTCCGGTGGCCCGCGAGGCCGCCGGCACCACCGCCTACGCGGCCGGCGAGTACGCGGCTGCGTTGAACGAGTTTCGCGCGCTGCGCCGCATGACCGGCACCGACGACTTCTTGGCCGTGATGGCCGACTGCGAGCGCGGCCTCGGCCGTTCGCAGGCGGCGCTGAAGCTGGTCAAAGAGGGCCTGGCAGTATCGCCGCCCATCGCCGCACGGGTTGAGCTGAGGCTGGTCGAGGCCGGCGCCCGTGAGGCGTTGGGGCAGCGTGACGAGGCGATTCGGCTGCTGCGGCAAGAGATCGAACTGATCGGTGCGCGGGGCCCCAAGAGTGCTCGAGCCCGGCTGCGCTACTACTTCGCGCACCTGCTGGCCGAGTCGGGCGACACCGCGGACGCCGAGAAGTGGTACGCCGCCGCCGTGCGGCTCGACCCCGACGACGAGACGGGGGCCGCCGAGGCGCTGGCCGAGTTGCAGGGCATCACGATCGAATTCGACGACAGCGACGACTCCGACGAAGCGTCCGCTGGTGACGATAGTGACGCGACGCCGGGGGCCGACCAGTGACCGCCCCGATCATCGCGCAGCACGACGTCGCGTTCTTCGACCTCGACGGGGTGATCTACCTGGGCCCGATCGCGGTGCCGGGCGCCGTGCAGGGCATCGCCGACGTCCGCGCGGCCGGTGCGCGGGTGATGTACGTCACCAACAATGCGGCCCGCAGCGCCGAGGCGGTGGCTCGCCACCTGACCGAACTCGGTTTCACCGCCGGCCCGGACGACCTGATCACCAGCGCGCAGGTGGCCGTCGGGGTGCTCGCCGAACAACTACCAGCCGGCAGTCTGCTGCTGATCGCGGGCACGAACAACCTGAGTCGCCTTGCTGAGGCCGCGGGCTTTCGTACCACCGACTCGGCCGACGACGAGCCGGACGCGGTACTGCAGGGCTACAGCCCCACCATTGACTGGCGGGTGCTCGATGAGGCGTCCATCGCCGTGCAACGCGGAGCCACGTGGTACGGCACCAACGATGACCTCAACCGGCCCACCGACCGAGGCTTGGTGCCTGGCCTCGGCGCGCAGTTGAACGTGGTCGGCAGCACGGTGCGCCAGCAGCCCATCGTGTTCGGCAAGCCGCACGCGCCGATGCTCGACTTCGCCGTACGGCACACGCATGCCCAGCGGCCGATCTTCGTGGGCGACCGCATCGACACCGACATCATGGGCGGCAACCGGGCCGGCATGCCGACGCTGCTGGTGTTCACCGGCGCCCACGGAAAGCGCGACCTGCTAGAGGCGGGGCCGGGGGACCGTCCGACGTTCATCGGGGCGGACCTGCGGGCGCTGCTCGAACCGGGGCGCGTCGCGACCGGCGAGGGGGACGTCCGGAGTTGCGGCGCTGCCACCGTGCGGCTGCACGACGGCTCGGTCGTCGTCGAGGGCCCGCTCGACACCGAGGCCGCTCAGTTGGACGCCCTGTGGGCGTTGGCCACCCTGGTGTGGCACACCGGCGCGGACGCCACCGGGGCGCTGGCGCTGCTCGACCGGCTGCGGTAGCCGGCGTTCGCCGGGCACCCCCGCGACCACGTTGCTCGCGCCGGCGCTCGTTGCTCGCGTCCGGACGCGAGCAACGTCACTCAACGCGAGCAACGTCAGCGGACGACTGCGGCCAGGTCTGTTCGGTCGGGCGACCAGCGCCGAGACGAGGGGCGGGGTCACGTACTCGACGGTATTCTCACCCCGACCGCGCCACGACAGGCGCGCCCGATTCAGGAGCGACCGTGCCAGCAGGCAAGCAGCCCACCACCGACCTCGCCCTCATCGCCGTCTTCGCGGCGCTGATCGCCGCGTTCTCGCTGGTACCGGGCATTCCGATCGGGCCCGTGCCGATCACCCTGCAAACCCTCGGCGTCGCCCTGGCCGGCCTGGTGCTCGGCCCCTGGCGCGGCTTCGCGGCCACCGCCCTGTACCTGGTGGTCGGGTTCGCCGGCCTGCCGGTGTTCGCCGGCGGCGCCGCCGGCCTGGGTGTGCTGGGCAAGCCCAGCATCGGCTACCTGCTCAGCTTTCCCGTCGCCGCCCTGGTGGCCGGCCTGTTCGCCCAGTGGTTCGGCGGCCGCCAACCCCGGCTGCTGTGGATGTTCCTGGCCGGCTTCGGGGCGTCGGTGCTGATCATTCACCCGGCCGGCGTCATCGGGCTGATGGCCGTGATGCAGATCGACTTCGCCAAGGCGTTCGCCATCGACATCGCCTTCTGGCCCGGCGACGTGGCGAAGAACCTGATCGCCGCCGCCATCGCGGTCGCGGTGCATCGGGCCTTCCCCGCACTGCTGGCGCAGCGAGTGCCGGCGACCGCGTGACGTGATCGCGCTGCACGGCGTCACCGTCGCCGTCCCGGCGCTGACCCCGCCGGGCACCAAGACCCTGCTCGACGGGGTGAGCATCGACCTGGCCGAGCACCGCATCGCGCTGATCGGTGCGAACGGTTCGGGCAAGTCCACGCTGCTGCGCCTGCTCAACGGCCTGATCGTGCCCACGCAAGGGCGGGTCGACGTCGAGGGCCACGACACCCGACGTGACGCAGCGGCCGTGCGCCGCCTGGTGGGTTTCACGTTCACCGACCCACTGAGCCAACTCGTGCTACCGACCCCGCTGGACGACGTCGAGCTCAGTTTGCGCTCCCGCGTGCGTGACCGGGAGGCCCGGCAGGCCCAGGCCCGCGCCTGGCTGGCCCGCTACGGGCTGGCCGACGTGGCCGAGCGCAGCATCTACGACCTGTCGGGCGGCGAGCGGCAACTCGCGGCGCTGGTCAGCGTGCTGGCCGTGCAGCCGTCGGTGCTGGTGTGCGACGAACCCACCACGCTGCTCGACCTGCGCAACCGCAACCTGGTGGCGCAGGTGCTGGCTGACCTGCCGCACCAGGTGATCATCGCCACCCATGACCTCGAGTTGGCGGCTCAGTCGGAGAGGGTCATCGTGATCGACGCCGGTCGGGTGGTGGCCGACGGCGACCCCGAGACCGCGATCGCCGCCTACCGGGCGTTGCTGGCATGAGGCCGACCGACGCGCTGCTCGGCAGCTACCGGCCCGGCACGTCGCCCTGGCATCGGGTGGGCGTGGGCTGGAAATACCTCGCGGTGCTGGTGCTCACCCTGCCCGCGCTGTTCGTGCAGGAGCCGTGGGTGACCGCTTCGGCCCTGGCGTTGACCGTCGGGTGCCTGCTGCTCACCGGACTGCCGGCGCGGGTCACCCTCGCCCTGTCGTGGGGGTTGCTGGTGCTGCTCGCCGTGCTGGCGGCGTTTCAGGTGCTGATCGGGCAACCGGCGCTGGCGTTCGTGGTGCCGGGCAACGTGCTACTGGCGGTGCTGGCTGCGCGGCTGATCATCGTGACCACCAGGCCAGCGGTGCTGATCGACGCGTTGGTGAGCGCAGCCGACCGGGTGCCGTTCGTCGACGGCGAGCGGTTCGGGTTGTCGGTGGGGGTGATGCTGCGCAGCATTCCGTACCTGATGGGCGCCTTCTACGACGTGCGCGACGCGGCGCGAGCGCGGGGCCTGGAGCGGCACTGGATCGCGCGGCTCACGCCCGTGGTGGTGCGGGCGGTCGGCTTCGCCCAGGCGACCGGCGATGCGCTGGCCGCCCGCGGGCTGGGGGAGCGCTCCAGCGATCGTTGACCATCGAGGTCGACCACGTCGAGACCGGCGAGTCAGGGCTGGTCGAGCTTCTCGAGACCTTCAGACGGGTTGCGACATGCTCAACCCACGAGTTGACGCTGGACGGGCGCGTCGAGCCCCCAGCGCCTGGTTCGACACGCACCAATGACGAACCTCCTACTATGGCGCCATGACCAGTAGCGCCCCTGAGCAGCCCCCCGTCACCGGGCATCGGGCCATCGACGAGGCCCTGATCGCGCTCGACCTCAGCGGGCCGGTCGGTGAGCACGCCGAGCGGGTGCAGGCGGTGCACACGGTGCTGCAGCAGGTGCTCAACCCCGCTTCCGAACAACGGTGACCGCTCGGCTCGACCTGGTGCTGGTGCGCCGCGGCCTCGCGCGCTCACGGGGCCAGGCGGCCGACGCGATCAAGGCCGGACGGGTGCTCGTCAACGGCCAACCGGCGCACAAGCCGTCCGAACCGGTCAGCGACGCCGACGACGTGCAGTTCACCGGCGGCGACCACTACGTGTCGCGCGCGGCCCACAAGCTGATCGGTGCCCTGGACGCCTCGGGCGTCATCGTCACCGGCCGGGTGCTCGACGCGGGCGCCTGCACGGGCGGGTTCACCCAGGTGGTGCTCGAACGCGGCGCCGACACCGTGTACGCGGTGGACGTCGGCCACGACCAGTTGGCGGCATCGATCAGCGACGACCCTCGGGTACGGGTGCGCGAAGGGTTGAACCTTCGCGACCTGACCCTGGCCGACCTCGACGGCGAACCGGTCGACCTGATCGTCGGCGACGTGTCGTTCATCTCTCTGCGGCTGTTGCTGCAGCCGATGCTGACCGTGCTGAAGCCGTCGGGCACCGCCCTGCTGCTGGTGAAACCGCAGTTCGAGGTCGGCCGCGGCGGCCACGACTCGCGGGGTGTGGTGCGTGACGACGCCGTGCGCCGGCGCTGTGTCGACGACGTCGTTGCGGGGGCGT
The DNA here is from genome assembly GCF_900289045.1 of Micropruina glycogenica. Lineage (GTDB taxonomy): Bacteria > Actinomycetota > Actinomycetes > Propionibacteriales > Propionibacteriaceae > Micropruina > Micropruina glycogenica. The sequence continues at coordinate 1,722,130 of NZ_LT985188.1, read as the reverse complement.
GCGAGCTGGGTTGGCGCGAGGCCTGGCGAGGCGTGAGCGGCACGCCGGGAACGTCCGGCAACATCGAGTACTTCGTGCAACTCGTGCACCACGAGTAACTGTCGCCGCCCCAGGTTAGGGTGATACCCGTGCCCAGTCGTCGCTACGTCACCGTCACCCTGCACGGGGGACGCCCGGCCGCGGTCAGCGCCGCCGCGGGTTTCATCGCGGGCATGGCACAGCACGGCATCACCAGCCTCGTGAAGGGCGATCAACTGCAGCAGTTCGCGTCGTCCGAGGGCGTCGAGCAACTCTCGCCCGACAACGAGAAACAGAGCGAGCTCGCGATCGTGTTCGGCGGCGACGGCAGCATTCTGCGTGCCGCCGAGTGGGCCTTACCGCTCGACATACCGGTGCTGGGGGTCAACCTGGGGCACGTCGGGTTTCTGGCCGAGCTCGAGTCGCACCAGGCCGGTTCGCTGATCAGCCATGTGGTGAAGCGCAACTACACCGTCGAAGAGCGCATGACCATCGACACCATCGTCACCGACGAGTCGGGCACCGAGGTGTGGCGGTCGTTCGCGGTCAACGAGGTCTCGATCGAGAAGCTGGCCCGCGAGCGCATGATCGAGGTGCTGGTGCGGGTCGACGGCCGCGCACTGTCGCGCTGGGGCACCGACGGCGTGCTCATGTCGACCCCCACCGGGTCGACCGCCTACGCCTTCTCGGCCAACGGGCCGGTGATGTGGCCCGACATCGACGCCCTGCTGCTGGTGCCGCTGTCGGCGCACGCGCTGTTCAGTCGTCCGCTGGTGATCGGTCCACATTCCACCATTTCGATCGAGGTGCTGCCGTCCAACGAATGCAACGCCGTGGTGTGGTGCGACGGGCGCCGCACCACCGACATCGGCGGCGGCATGGTGGTTACCGCGCAGGTGGGCACCCACCGGCTGAAACTGGCTCGCATCTCTGAGCGGCCGTTCGTCGATCGCCTGGTGCGCAAGTTCGCCCTGCCCGTCGACGGCTGGCGGGGGGTCGCCGAGCGCGAACAGCAGAATGCTGACTGAACTGCGCATCAGCGACCTCGGCGTGATCGCCGAGGCCGTGCTCGAGCCCGGGCCCGGGTTCACCGCCGTCACCGGTGAAACCGGCGCCGGCAAAACCATGGTGGTCACCGGGTTGTCGCTGCTGTTGGGCGCCCGGGCCGACGCAGGCCTGATCCGGCGCGGGGCGTCCCGCTGCCTGGTCGAGGGATCCTGGACGCTGGCGGCCGACGAAGCCGCCGAGCTGGCCGACCTGGGTGCCGAAACCGACAACGGCGAGTTGCTGGTCGGGCGGGTGATCAGCCCATCGCGGTCGCGGGCGCTGCTGGGTGGCGTGAGCGTGCCGGTGGTGAAGGCATCCGAGGTGGTCACCGCGTGGGCCACCATTCACGGCCAGTCCGAGCAGGTGCGATTGGGCACCCCCGAGCGGCAGCGCGAGGTGCTCGATCGTTTCGCCGGCACTGACCATGCGGCGTTGCTGGCCCGGCACGAGCAGGCGTTCACCAAGCGGCGGCAGGCGGCGTCCGAGTTGGCCGCGCTGACCGGTGCGGCACGCGAACGCGCTCGAGAACTCGACCTGCTGAGGTTCGGGCTCGACGAAATCGCATCGGTCGATCCGCAACCTGACGAAGACGTGGTTCTGGCAGGGCAGGCGCAGCGGCTGCAGGCCGTGGACGACCTGCGGCTGGCCGCGCACGCCGCCGTCATGGCTCTGAGCGGTGACGCCGAGGCCTGGGACGACGCCCCCAACGCGCTCGGATTGGTGGCGGCGGCGCGCAAGAGCGTGGACGCAGCTGTGGTCGACGACCCGTCTCTGGGGCCGGTGGGGGCTCGGTTGGCCGACGCCGCCGTGCTGTTGGCCGACGTGGCTGCCGATCTGGCGAGCTACCTCGATCGGTTGGAGGCCGACCCGGCCCGCTTGGAATGGATCGCCGAACGTCGCTCGGCCCTGCAGGGGCTGCTGCGCAAATACGGAGCGTCGGTCAGCGAGGTGTTGGCATGGGCTGCTGAAGCCGCGCAGCGCTCGGGCGGGTTGGCGGCCACCGACGACCGCATCGCCGATCTGCAGGCCGAGGTGGCAGCGCTCGACGACGAGTTGGCGGCGAGCGCCGCGGCGATCACGAAGGGCCGTGCGGCGGCAGGGGTCGAGCTGGCCGCCTTGGTGCGCGACGAACTGTCCGCCCTGGCCATGCCGCACGCCCGGCTCGAGTTCGCGCTCGCCCCCGTCGCGATCGGCGCCCACGGAGCCGACCAGGTCACGATCATGTTCACCGCCAACGCAGGTGCCGCGCCGGCGCCGCTTTCCAAGGCGGCCTCCGGCGGCGAGCTGTCGCGGGTGCGGCTGGCGCTCGAGGTGGTGCTGGCGTCGGGTGCGACCGGGCAGACATTCGTGTTCGACGAGGTCGACGCCGGCATCGGCGGAGCGGTGGCCCTCGAGATCGGACGCCGGTTGGCCCGGTTGGCCGAACACGCCCAAGTGATCGTGGTGACCCACCTGGCACAGGTGGCGGCTTTCGCCGACACGCACTACGTGGTGGCGAAGGCGACAGACGGGCAGGTGACCACCAGCGGCATCGTTGCGGTCGAGGGCGCCGAGCGGCTCGATGAGCTGGCTCGCATGATGGCCGGCCTGGAGGGGTCCGCGAACGCCCACGCGCACGCCGCCGAGCTGCTGGCGGCGGCCGCCCGCTGAGTCTTCGCCGGTCGAGGTGGTCGAGCGTGTCGAGACCTCTCCTGCGGATCGTTACGAGTATGGGACGCCAGCACGCCGGTTCGCCACGGCGGCGTCAGGCGCTCTATGGTGGAACCCCGTGGGGAACGGCAGCAGTACCAAGCACATCTTCGTCACCGGAGGCGTCGCCTCCTCGCTCGGCAAGGGCCTCACCGCCTCGAGCCTGGGCAGTCTTCTCGTGGCCCGTGGGCTGCGGGTCACCATGCAGAAACTCGACCCGTATCTGAACGTCGATCCGGGCACCATGAACCCGTTTCAGCACGGTGAGGTGTTCGTCACCGAAGACGGTGCCGAAACCGATCTCGACATCGGCCACTACGAGCGCTTCCTCGACGTCAACCTGAGCGCCGACGCCAACGTGACCACCGGCAAGGTGTACTCGAACGTGATCGCCAAAGAGCGTCGCGGCGACTTTCTGGGCGACACCGTGCAGGTGATTCCGCACATCACCAACGAGATCAAAGACGAGATGCTCTCGATGGCCACCGGCAACGTCGACGTGGTGATCCACGAGATCGGCGGCACCGTGGGCGACATCGAATCGCTGCCTTTCCTCGAAGCCGCGCGGCAGGTGCGTCGCGACGTGGGCCGCGAGAACGTGTTCTTTCTGCATGTGTCGCTGGTGCCGTACCTCGGGCCGTCCGGTGAGTTGAAGACCAAGCCGACCCAGCATTCGGTGGCCGCGCTGCGCCAGGTCGGCATCACCCCCGACGCGATCGTCTGCCGCTCCAACCGCGAGATTCCCGACGGCGTGAAGCGCAAGATCTCGCTGATGTGCGACGTCGACGAAGAGGCGGTGGTCAGCTGCCCCGACGCGCCGTCGATCTACGACATTCCCAAGGTGCTGCACGATGAGGGCCTCGACGCCTACGTGGTGCGCCGGCTCGGGGTCAGCTTTCGCGACGTCAACTGGACGAAGTGGAACGACCTGCTCGAGCGCGTCCACCACCCCAAAGAGGACGTCACCATCGGCCTGGTCGGCAAGTACATCGACCTGCCCGACGCGTACCTGAGCGTGTCGGAGGCGCTGCGGGCCGGCGGGTTCGCCAACCACGCGAAGGTGCACGTGCGCTGGATCGCGTCCGACTCGTGCGAAACCCCGGCGGGCGCCGCCGCTCAACTGGGCGATCTGGACGGCATCGTGGTGCCCGGCGGCTTCGGTATCCGTGGTGTTGAGGGCAAGCTGGGAGCGCTGAAGTACGCCCGCGAGAACCAACTGCCCACGCTGGGGCTCTGCCTGGGCCTGCAGTGCATGGTGATCGAGGTGGCCCGCGACCTGTGCGGGCTCAACGACGCCGCCTCGACCGAGTTCGAACCCGACACCGACGCGCCTGTGATCGCCACGATGGCCGAGCAGGTGGCCCACGTGTCGGGCGAGGGCCAGTTGGGGGCGACCATGCGGCTGGGCGCCTACCCGGCCGACCTGGTCAAGGGTTCGCTGGTCAGCAAGCTCTACGGCGCCACCAGCGTGTCGGAGCGGCACCGGCACCGCTACGAGGTGAACAACGCCTACCGCGACCAGTTGCAGGCCGCCGGGCTGCGCATTGTCGGCACCTCGCCCGATTCGAGCCTGGTCGAGTTCGTCGAACTCGACCATGAGCAGCACCCGTTCTTCGTCGCCACGCAGGCGCACCCCGAACTCAAGTCGCGGCCCACCAAGCCGCACCCACTGTTCGTCGGCCTGATCGCCGCCGCCCTCACCCGCAAACTGTCGGCCCGGTTGCCGGTCGAGGAGTCCTGATGACTGCCGACCTGCCGGTGCTGGGGCCACGCGACAACGTCGACCGTCCTGCACAGTGGCCGCTGGTGTCGCACAAAGTGCTGGGCGTTGGTGCGGTCAGCGACTACGTGGACGACACCGTGGCCACGCCCGACGGCGAGCAGATGCACCGGCAGTACCTGCTGCACCCGGGCGCGGTTGCGGTGATCGCTCTGGACGATCACGATCGCGTGGTCGTGGTGCGCCAGTATCGTCACCCGGTCGGGTTTCAACTGATCGAGCCGCCGGCGGGGCTGCTCGACGCCGACGACGAGTCGTTCCTCGCAGCTGCGCAGCGCGAGCTGGCCGAAGAAGCGATGCTGGCGGCCGACGACTGGCGGTTGCTGATCGACATGTTCACCTCGCCGGGGTGCAACTCCGAGGCGATCCGGTTCTTTTTGGCCCGAGGGTTGCGCCGCGTGCCCCGTCCGGACGGGTTCGTGGTCGAGCACGAAGAACTCCACATGCAGGTCGGGCTGGTGCCCTTGGCCGACTTGGTCGAGGGCATCTACGCAGGGCAGATTCAGAGTCCCTCGTTAGTAGCCGGGGTGTTGGCGCTCGAAGCCGCCCGGCAGAGCGGACGGCTCGACGACCTGCGACCCGCCGACCTACCCTGGCCGGCACGGGACATCCGTCAGCACCTTCTGGACGAGATCGCGAAGCTGGCCTGAGCATGGCCGTGCAGCGGGTGGTCGGCGCGTTCCTCGACCATCTCACGGTGGAGCGAGGAGCTTCGGAGCACACCGTCGCCGGTTACCGGCGCGACCTGGCCCGCTATCGGGAGTTTCTCGACGAGTGGGGCCGTGCCGACCTGGCCGAGGTGACCGAGGCCGATGTCGCGGCGTTCGCGACGTGGCTGCGCGCGGGCTCCGAGCGGCACCCGCCGCTGGCGCCCAGCAGCGTGGCGCGGGCGTTGAGTGCAGTGAAGTCCCTGCACCGCTTCGCCGTCGACGACGGCCTGCTGGCCGACAACCGCGCCACCGGGGTGTCGCCGCCGCAGGCCGGACGGCGGCTGCCGAAGGCGCTGCCCCTCGACCAGGTGCAGGCCCTGCTCGACAGCCCTGATGTGTCCACGCCGGTCGGCCTGCGCGACGCGGCCCTGCTCGAACTGCTGTACGGCACCGGCGCCCGCATCACCGAGTTGGTCAGCCTCGATGTCGACGACGTGACGCACCTGGCCCATGAGCCTGACGCCGGGCTGCGGCTGTTCGGTAAGGGGCGCAAAGAGCGCATCGTGCCGGTCGGCTCGTACGCGCGGGCTGCCCTGGACGCCTGGCTGGTGCGGGGTCGTCCGGCGCTGCTGCAGGGTGCGAGGGGTTCGACGCCGGCGCTGTTCGTGAACACCCGCGGTGCGCGGCTGAGCCGGCAGTCGGCCTGGGGGCTGCTGCGGCAGCAAGCCGACCGCGCAGGCATCACCGCCGAGATCGGCCCGCACACCCTGCGGCATTCGTTCGCCACGCACCTGCTCGACGGGGGAGCGGACGTGCGGGTCGTCCAGGAACTGCTGGGCCACGCCTCGGTGGCCACCACTCAGATCTACACGCTGGTGACGGTCGAGCACCTGCGCGAGGTGTTTCTGACCGCGCACCCACGGGCCCGATGATGCACGTGCATCGCTGATCGACCTGGCCGGCGAGGGGATGAGCCAACGCAACCATCAGGTCGCCGCGCGCTCGAAATGTGTGCGACCGATACCGGCCCTTCGGTGGCCGACCATTCGGCTCGACCAACGTGCCCGCCGATTTGAGGGCTTCGCCGAGTGAGTTCGTGCAATTTGCACCCGTCGTGGCGCAGGATGGTTTCAACACCCCTCGTGAGAGAGACCATGAAGCCGATCGCCAGTGCCGGGGCTGAGCGCGCCCGACCGCCAAGGTCCAGCCGATTCGCGACCACCCGAAGGCTGGGTCGAACGGTGGCTGCAGCATGATTCGGGTGCTGGCCGCCGAAGACGATCCACTGGCCCAACGCGCGATTCGCGGATACCTGGCCCCGGTGCCCGACATCGAGGTGCTCGACATTGCCGGCGATGGCGCGAAGGCGCTCGCCCTGGTCGAATCGCTGCACCCGGACGTGCTGATCACCGATCTGCATATGCCGCACCTGAACGGGCTGGAGCTGCTCAAAGCGGTGTTCGCTCTGCCCGACCCGCCTCGGGCGTTGTGTTTCACCGCGCTGGGCGACGAATCGTCGATGCGGGCCGCGTTGTCGGCAGGGGCCAGTGGGTTTCTGCTCAAGGTCGATCCACCGGCCCTGCTGGTTCAAGCGATACGCAGCGCCTACGAGGGCGACGCCCTGGTGTCACCCAAGCTGACCGCTCAGGTTCTTCGCGGCATCACCACTGTCGGGGCTCGGCCCAAGCACCTCAACGACGCCGACGTCGAGTTGCTCGGCCTGGTCGGGCAGGGCCTGAACAACGGTGACATCGGCGACGCCCTGCATCTGGCCCCCAGCACCGTGAAGACCTACGTGAGCCGGCTGCTGCGCAAGACCGACAGCCGCAGCCGCGCCCAACTGGCAGCCCGCGCCCACGAGTGGGGGGTCGTGGTCGGCTGAGGCCCGATCACGTCATCGTCGTCGGTTGGTTCGGCGGGGAGTCCGCCGACCCCACGAGACATACTCGACGCGCTCGACCAGTGTGGCCGTCGCAGACCCACGGTTCTAGCGGCGTCGAAAGCGCAGCCAGCCGGCTTCGACGAACGCGAGGCACCAGCCAAGTAGCAGCACACACGCGAGCAGGGCGGTCGGGCCCGGCTGCGCTGTGACGGTTCCGGTCGCGGTCTGCATGAGGCCGGCCGGAAGGTACCCGAGCCAGTTCTGGGTGCGTCCGGCGGCAACGAGCGCCGCTCCCACCATGGGCACGACGAAGAGCAGCATCACCATGGCGCCCACCGCGCTCGCCTGGCGCTGCAGCAGCAGGCTGAAGCCCAAGCCGACGGCCACCCAGGTGAGATGACTCACCAGCGTGCCCGCCAGCGTCACCCACAGTGCCGGAGCCGCGGCCAGAGCGCCGACCAGGCTGCCGGGCAGCATGACCAGCGCCACCGCAGCGATGGCGAAGGTGCCGACCGCAGTGATCAGCGCGGCCGCCGCACCACTGGCCAACACCTTGGCCAGCACCACGGTACGGCGCGACAGCACCAGCAACGACTGGTAGATGGTGCCGCTGCCCTGATCGGCGGTCACGATCAACGCAGCGAACACACCCAGCACCAGCCCTGACAGCGGCGAACCCAGGCCGAAGGCGTACGCCGCGCTGTCGATCAGAACAGACTGCGGCGCCGCCTCAGCCGCCGAGAGGCGAACGGAGTCGAACCCGAAGGCGGCGGCCGTCACCAAGAACACCAGAGCCAGCGGCAGCAGCCAGTAAGTCAGCCGGTAAGCGCGCAGTTTGATCAGTTCGGAACCGACGGCGTTGCTCAGCATGATTGCCTCCTCAGCGGGCTGCGGCGGGGTGGAGCCCGGCGCGGTAGTCGACGTGCTGTTCGGTGATCGCGGCAAAGCGCTCCTCAAGACTGGCCATGGCCGCCGAGAGATGGGTGAGGAGCAGGTCATGGTCGCGGGCCAGCCGGCTCACCTCGATGACCGTCAAACCGGCGATGCGCAGGCGTCCGTCGGGCAGCCTGACGACCTCGGCTCCGGCTTCGCGGCAACGAACGGCGAGCGAGGCGTCGTCGTCGCAGGAAGCGAAACTGACGCTTCGGTCGGCCACGAGAAGGTCGCCCAACGGCCCTTCGTGCAGCACGCGGCCGCGCCCGATCATGACGATCCGGTCGACGGTCTGGGCCAGTTCGCTGAGCAGATGGGACGAGATCAGCACAGCTTTGCCCTGGCCGGCCAGCTCGCGCACGAAGCGCCGTAGCCAGGCCACGCCGTCGGGGTCGAGGCCGTTGGCCGGTTCGTCGAGCAACAGGGTCTGGGGCTCCGACAGCACGGCCGTCGCGATGCCGAGGCGTTGCTTCATGCCCAGTGAGAAGCTGCCGATCGGGTGATGGGCCACCTCGGTCAGGCCGGTGAATGCGAGCACCTGCTCGGCCCGCGAGGCCGGCAGACCGAGGGCTATGGCGACCAGGCGCACGTGGTCGCGAGCGGTTCGACGCGGCAACACCCACCCCGCCTCCAGCAGTGCGCCCACCTTCACCTGTCCCGCCGCTCGTCCGCCCAGTGGGGTGCCATCGACCACGACGGAACCGGAGTCAGGCAGTTCAAGGCCCGTCGCAACCCGCATCAGGGTGGACTTGCCGGCACCGTTGGGGCCGACGAAGCCGGTGACGGCTCCATCGGGCACACAGAAGCTCACCCCGTCCAACGCCCGGGTGGAGGCGTAGGTGCGGGTCACTCCGCAGATCTCGATCATCGGTTCGCTCCTTGGTTGGTCAGCAGAATCAGGTCGCCCAGCTCGTCACACTCGGTGGTGGGGGTGCGCGCGCCCCAGAGGCCGACCGGCCGACGGTCCATCACCGTCACCCGCAACAATGACGTGCGCAGGCCGGCGGGCAGGTGCCAACTGGTCGCCGACCTGGCGCTGGACAAGCGCAACAGGTAGTGCCGGGTGGCCAGCCAGCCTCGACGATGGCTCAGGCTGCCCAGCGCGACGGGCGCAAAGGCGGCGTACCAGCGGTCGGCCAGTACGACACCCAGGGCCAGCGTCGAGGCGGCGAACCAGGGCAAGCCGTGCCAGAGCAGCATGACGCTGACCAACGTGCTCACCGTTGCGGCGCAGATGCTCAGGCCGGGCCGAGGCCGAGGGGGCGCGGCCACCTCGCAATCGGCCGACATGAGTTCGTGGGCCAGCCCGCGAGCCCGATCGTTGGTGGCAACCGGCAGCACGACGAACGTACGAAACTCGCCACGCGCGTTGTCGACCACGAGGCTGAGCCGGCTGCAGCCGACCACTCGCATCAGCACATTCTGCGACAACCGAACGCCCACGACTCGACTGAGGTCGGCCTCGCGCGCCTGATGGTGAAACAGGCCGCCGGTGCTCACGAAGCGGGAGCCTTCACGGCTCACCCGAAACTCGTGAAAGGTGATCGACGCCCGCACGAAGCCGAAAGCGAACGCCAGGGCGACGGCGGCCGCGAGCACCGTCGGGTCGCCGCTCAGCACCTGCTCGATCAACCCGGTGCCGCTGGGCAGGCGCAGTGGCTCGGCGAGGTCGTTGTAGGCGCCGAGCACGAAAGGGATGATGAGCAGGAACTTGGCATGGGTCAGTGAGATCAGGGCCTTGTCGCGCAGCGACGCCGAGTAGATCAACGTGCCGGGCACGGTGCCGGCCGCCGACGCAGTGGGTGACTCTGCGGCCGCTGCCGCTGCACGGCCCGAGGCCGAGTGCTCTGCGTAGAGGGCTCGCACCCGGGCGACCTGATCGGCGTCCATTGCCTCCAGCAGCAGATCCTCGCGGCCCTCTGCGCCGATCACTGCGCGTATCCGGCTCGCCCCGATCAGGCGGTGCGACAGGTCTTGGTCGATCGACAGCGCGCTGATCTCTGACCACCGGGCGAAGGCGACCTGCCGAGTGGGCCAACCGGTTTGCAGGCTGATGCCGTCGCCGGTGACGGCGAAGCGAGTGGTCAACCAGTCGAAGAGCAGTACCTGAACGCGGGTGGCCGAGTAGTAGATCACGAGCAGCGTCCACGGCAGGTGAAGCCATTGCGGCAGGCGTTCGGCCACGCCGCCCTGCAGCAACATGAAGGGCACGTAGACCTTGACCGCGTCGACCGCCCGCAGCGCGATGAGGCGGGGGCTAACGCGGCGCATGATCGACCGTCCGGTTGAGGTGAGCCTGGGCCAGGGCCGCCGCCTCTTCCGCGCCCACCGGGCCGAGGTCGTGGGTCGAGCCGAGCGTGCCGATGCGGACCGTGCTCAGACCCAGGGCACGCTGAACAGGGCCCTCACGGACGTCCACGAAGAGAATCTGGTTCGCCGGAACGGTCAGACTGCGCGCAACCAGCACCCCTTCGCGCTGGCGTAGGCCGCGCTCGTCCAGGCAGTAGCGGTAGGCGCGCCATCGGCGTGGAATCAGCCAGATCAGCTCTGCGACTGTCGACACGGCACCCACGGCGATTCCGATCCACGCCAGTGCCTTCAACCAGTCGGACGGCCACCAGTACCAACCTGCGAGCCACAGCAGGGCGCTGAAGATCACCGCCGATGCCACCGCGTGCAGACGCCACAGTCCGACCGCCGCGACGGGCAGCGTGCGCCACCGGTCACCGCGACACACGACGCACCTCCTGAGGGGTGCGTCGCACCTGGGCCGGCCAGAGCAGGAGCCCTGCCAGGCCGAACGCTGCGAACAGGTAGTCCAGGGGTGAGCGCATCAGGCCGACGGCGGCCAGGTAGCCGACTCCGACCACGTACAGCACAGGCACGACGAGACTCGGCCACCTGGCTTGACGACGGATCAGCCACCCGTGCGCCAGTACGACAAGTAGCACGCCGGCCGCAACAGCCAGATAGGCGCCGTCGATGCGAGGAAGGTACATGGCTCTCTCCAACTCGGGGTAGTACAGTGGGCTGAAAGGGTGGTTGGTGCTGCTTCGATCAGCGCCAACCACCCTCATCTGTCAGCGCAGACCGAGAATTTCCAGAATGCGATTGATGATCCAGTCGACTGCCATTCCGTTGCGAATCCAGTCATAGATTCGGTTACGGTTTGCCCAGCACCAATCGACTGCCCGCTTGCCGTACTTGGCGATCAAAGCGACGATACGAAGAAAGATGCTCCACATGTTCTTCACCCCCCCTCGGCGTTGAGGCCGCGGACCTTTCCGCGGCTGGTGTCCATTCAGCCCAGTGCAGACGCGGCGCGCCAGCGACTGTCACCCGAAGTTGATCGCGCGAGCGCCAACAGTCTCCGAAAGTTGATCGAACCCTCTGCCCGTGGTGTCTGGGTGTCACCCGCTGGTGACTGGCCGGCAATGGCGGTGGGATTTGTGCGTAGCGTGACGCGCGTCCAGCACACCCCGAGGAGATAGGAAGATGACAATGCTGAACGTGATCGAACTGATAGTGGCGTCGATGCCATTGCTGCACCTGGGCGCACGCGTCGTGCCCGTGCGGCGAGTGGCTCGCCGAATCAACGGCATCTGCGACTGGCTGCCGCCCTACTTCTGTCGTAGATGAACCCAATCGGTGGGGAGCAGGCTCGCTACGCTGCCTTCATGGTGGCTGCTCAGCGTCCTGTCAAGGGTGAGGCGCTGTGGCTTGAGCCGGCGCTCGCGAGCGCACTATTGATCGTGTCGCTGGTCGCGAGCTACGGGGAGCCGTGGCCGCACTACCTGTGGATCGACATCGTGACGTGTGCCGGCGCCGCCGCCGCCTACCGCTGGCCCCTGGTTGGGGCGAGTGTGGCGGCCCTCGGCCTCGCGGTCTGGCTGGTGATTCCCGATGCTGGGCCGAGCGTCAGTGGCCTGGGTGTGCTGATCGTCGTGTTTGCGGCCCATCGCAAGAACCTGTCGTGGCGGTTACCTCTGACGCTCGTCGTGGCAGGGCTGCTCTTCGCAGTGATGATTGTTCGATCGGGCGTCGAACCCGAACGGTACTGGGGGTCATCGCTGCTCTGGGCGGTGTTCCTCGGCGTGGCGGTCGGATCGGGTGCGCTGTGGCATCGGCGCTACCGGCTGCTGCAGCAGGAGCGTGAGCGGGCCGCGGCCGACCTGGAGGAGTTTCGCCTCGAACTCGCCCGCGACCTGCACGACACCGTGGCGCAAACGCTGTCGGCCACGGCGATGCGAGCACACCTGGCGCTGGCTGAGACTGACGTACCCGGCGAGGTGCGCACCGACTTGGAATGGATCGCTGAGCAGTGCCGGTCATCGGCGCACGACCTGCGTCAGATTCTGGGCCGGTTGCGCGGACGGGAGCCGTCCGCAGGTGTACCGCTGGCGAGCCTCGGGACCCTGCGCGCGACCGTCGAGCAGCAGGTCGAGCGACTCGTCACCGCGGGCTTCACCGCCGAGTCCGAGGTGGGTGTGGGCCGGCTGAGCGCCGCGCGGGCGCAGGCGCTGAGTGCGGTGACCGTCGAGGCGGTGAACAACATGGTGCGCCACGCGGCACCCGGCACCCTGTGCCGCATCGACATTCGCGACGACGGCGACGACGTGGTTGCCACCTACACCAACACCGCGGGCGCGCAGTCGGCCGCGGCGCCCGGCATGGGGTTGACCGGCGTGCGCGAAAGGCTGGCGCTGCTGGGCGGCACCAGCGAGCAGACCCGAGCAGGCACCGAATGGCGACTGGTCGCCCGGCTTCCGCACGGCGTCGAGGCCAACCCCACCGGTTGAGGCGCGGCCACCCACGGCCGCGCCGACGTCGTGGGCGGCGGGCTGGTGGTGGCCGAGCTGGCGGCCTGAAAGGTTCTGTCACAGGGCACAGTGACAGTGCGCCGCATGGCACCAACGCATCACGCGATCGACTACCTCGCGTTCACCGCACTCGATCTGCCGGCCGTCAAGGCCTTCTCCACCGCAGCCTTCGACTGGCGGACGCCCCCGGTTACGCAGGCATCGTGGCACCCGGCGGCACCGGCGAGATCAGCGGTTTCAACGCCACCGGCGATGGCCGGGCCGGCGGCAATCCGCTGGTGCTGCTGTACTCCGACGACCTCGACGCGACGGTCGAGGCCGTCCGGGGGAACGATCGCCACAGGGCCCTACGAGTTTCCCGGGGGGCGGCGATTCCACTTCACCGACCCCAGCGGCAACGAGTTGGGGGTGTGGCAGGCAGCCGAATCGCACTGAACCGGCGTGGCGTCCGGCCGGTCGCGAAATGACCATTAGCCTCTTTGTCGACACTTGGAGGCAATCGTGATCGACACCAGCACCGACGCACTGTTCGAGTCCATCGAAATCGACGGGCCCGAACTCGGCCCCACCGGACGTCCGTTGCCCGACCTGCCCGAGCCCCAGCCGCCGCAGGGCACCGGCCGCGCCCTGATCATCGCCATGTGCAACCAGAAAGGTGGTGTGGGCAAGACCACCACCACGATCAACCTCGGTGCTGCGCTCACCGAAACCGGACGCCGCGTGCTGCTCGTCGATTTCGATCCGCAGGGGTCGCTGTCGGTCGGCCTGGGCGTGAACCCGCACACGCTCGACACCAGCATCTACAACCTGCTGCTCGCCCGCGACCACGACGTGCACGACATCATCGCGCCTTCGGTGGTCGACGGTCTCGACATTCTGCCCGCCAACATCGACCTGTCGGCGGCCGAGGTGCAACTGGTCAGCGAGGTGGCCCGCGAGCAGACCCTGAAGCGGGTGCTCACCGCCGTGCGCGGCGACTACGACATCATTCTGATCGACTGTGCGCCGTCCCTTGGCCTGTTGACGGTCAATGCACTGACCGCCGCCGACAAGGTGATCATGCCGCTCGAATGCGAGTTCTTCGCGCTGCGCGGCCTCGCCCTGCTCAACGACACCATCGGCAAGGTGCAAGACCGGCTCAACCCCGAACTAGAGATTCTGGGCATTCTCGGCACCATGTACGACGCGCGTACCCTGCATTCGCGTGAGGTGCTCGAAAGGGTCGTGCAAGCCTTCGGTGACAAGGTGTTTCACACCGTCATTCGGCGCACCATCAAGTTCCCCGAAACCACCGTCGCCGGCGAGCCCATCACCACCTACGCCAGCAGCTCACCCGGCGCAGAGGCCTACCGCATGCTGGCCCGGGAGGTGCTGCAACGATGCCCCGGCGCGTAGCGCTCCCCGGCGCGCAGGAGCTCTTTCGCCCCACCGAACCCGCGAACGGCAACGCGCGGCCGTCCGGACGGGTCAAGCACGACGAGAAGATCACCGTGTACGTCAGCGCCGACGAGTTGGTCGCCCTCGAACAGGCCCGGCTCACCCTGCGTGCCCGGCACGGCATCGCCGTCGACCGCGGCCGCATAGTAAGAGCCGCAGTCGCGCTGGCCGTGGCAGACCTGGACGCCACCGGCGAAGACAGCGACCTGATTCGCCAACTCGACGAATCGTGACCGCGTCCGTGACCGAACAGGTGCCCGGCTTCACCGTTCGGCTGACCAACTTCGAGGGCCCTTTCGACCTGCTGCTGCAGCTCATCTCACGGCACCGGCTCGACATCACCGAGGTCGCGTTGAGCGTTGTCACCGACGAGTTTCTAGCCCACGTCAAGGCTGGCCAGGCCGAGCACGGGACCGGTCGGTGGGATCTCGAACAGACCACCCAGTTCATCGTGGTCGCCGCCACCCTGCTCGACCTCAAAGCCGCCCGGCTGCTGCCCCAGGGCGAGGTGGACGACCCCGAAGACCTCGCCCTGCTCGAAGCCCGCGACCTGCTGTTCGCCCGGCTGTTGCAGTACCGAGCCTTCAAGCGGGTCAGCGAGTGGATCGCCGTCACCCTCGCCACAGAGGGTCGGCGCCACGCCCGTCCGGGCGGCTTGGAGGAGCAGTTCAAGGCGCTGCTACCCGAACTCGACTTCACCGCCACCGCCGACCAACTGGCCTGGCTCGCGGCCCGGGCCCTCACCCCCCAGCCGGCCGAGCAGGTGTCGCTCACCCACCTGCACCAGGCCAACGTCAGCGTGCGGGAACAGGCCGACATCGTGGTGGCTCGGCTGCGTGAGCTGGGCTCGGCGAGCTTTCGCGACCTGGTGGCCGATGCAGGGGAGCGCCTCGTGGTGGTGGCGAGGTTCCTGGCGCTGCTGGAGCTGTTTCGCGAACGCGCCGTCGCGTTCGAACAACTCACCCCGCTGGGCGAGTTGCGAGTACGGTGGGTCGCCGGCGACGCCGACGACATCGAGATCTCCGCCGAGTTCGACACCGAAACCGACACCCAGGAGGGCAGCGATGACTGATCCGGTCGACACCGCGCCGCTGCTGATCGACGACGAGGACGAGTCCGTCGTCGAACCGGCCGCGATCACCGCCCCTCTGGAGGCGTTGCTGCTGATGGCCACCGAGCCCATGCCCACCGCCGAGCTGGCGCAGGCTGTTCGGGCCCCGGTTGCCCTGGTCGAGCGGGCGCTGGCCCATCTGGCCGAGTTCTACGACGAAACCGGGCGTGGCTTCGAACTGCGCTACGTGGGCGGCGGCTGGCGGTACTGGACGCGCGCCGAGCACGCCGAACTCATCGGCGGGTGGTTGATCGAGGGTCAACACGCCAAGCTGTCGCAGGCCGCCCTCGAAACCCTGGCGGTGGTGGCCTACCTGCAGCCCATCTCACGCAGCCGGGTCTCTGCCGTCCGCGGTGTGAACGTCGACGGGGTGCTGCGCACCCTGGTCACCCGCGATCTGGTGCACGAGGTCGACCGCGACCCCGAGACCGGCGCGATGCTGTTCGGCACCACGGGCGAGTTTCTGGAGCGGCTCGGCCTGCCGGGGCTGGACGACCTGCCGCCGATCGCCCCCCACCTGCCGGACGCGTCCGAGCTCGATGCCGAGCTGAGGGCTCTGGCCGAAGATCCGTCCGTCGAGCTCGTCGAGGCCCCTACGTCCGGCGAGGAGACTGCACATGAGTGAGACGGCGAACGAGGGCGTCCGGCTGCAGAAGGTGTTGGCCGCAGCCGGATTGGGGTCGCGGCGGCACTGCGAGCAGTTGATCGACGACGGGCTGGTCGAGGTCAACGGACGCACCGTCACCGAACAGGGGTTGCGCGTCGATCCGCTCGCCGACGTGATTCGGGTCGAGGGGGCGCGCATTCCGCCGCCGCGCCACCACCTCTACCTGTTGTTCAACAAGCCGCGAGGCGTGGTGTCGACCATGGACGATCCGCAGGGCCGCAGCACAATCGCCGACTACCTGGGCAAGCGCAGCCGGCAGGGGCTGTTTCACGTCGGACGCCTCGACACCCCCACCGAGGGCCTGCTGCTGATCACCAACGACGGCGACTTCGCCCAACGCATCGCCCACCCGTCCCACGAGATCAGCAAGACCTATGTGGCCGAGGTCGACGGCGTGATCGAGAACGTCACCCTGCGCCGGCTCAGCCGCGGCATCAAGCTCGACGACGGTCCGGTGTGGCCCGAGCAGATCAAGCTGATCGAACGGGGCGGCGCCCGCAGCATCGTTCAAGTCGTGCTGCACGAGGGCCGCAACCGCATCGTGCGGCGCATGTTCGAGGCCGTCGGGCACCCGGTGAACCGGCTCACCCGCACCGCGATCGGGCCCGTGCGCCTCGGCCGGCTGAAGGTCGGCGAGCTGCGCGAACTGACCCGCGACGAACTCGGTGCGTTGATGGACTTGGCGGGACTGTAGCCGCCGTGACACCTCAGCGCGCCCGACGCGTCTTCGGGGTCGAAACCGAGTACGGCCTGGTCGGCCGGCGCGCCGGCGCTCGCGACACCCGGCTCAGCGGTGGAGAGGCCGCCCAATGGCTGTTCACCCCGATCGAACGTGAACACGCCAGTTCGAACGTGTTTCTGCGCAACGGTGGACGGCTCTACCTCGACGTCGGCTCACACCCCGAATACGCCACCGCCGAGTGCGCGACGGTGGACGACCTGCTGGTGCACGAGCGGGCCGGTGACGAACTGGTGGCGCGACTGGCCCGCCGGGCCGAGGCCGACGCGGCCGAGCAGGGCGAGCCGGTCGAACTGCGGCTGTTCAAGAACAACGTCGACAGCCACGGCAACTCCTACGGCTGCCACGAGAACTACCTGATCGACCGCGCGCTCGACCTGCCCGCGCTGGCCACCGTGCTGACCCCGTTCCTGGTGACCCGGCAGGTGGTGTGCGGCAGCGGCCGCTGGAGCCCCGACGGCTTCTCGATCAGCCAACGCGCCGAGGTGCTGCACGACGAGCTGTCGTCGATGACCACCCGCAGCAGGCCGCTGATCAACACCCGTGACGAGCCGCTGGCCGACCCGCGCCGGTTTCGCCGGCTGCACGTCATTTCGGGTGACTCGAACCTGAGTGAGCCCTCCGCGGCCTTGAAGGTGGGCAGCCTGCTCGCCGTGCTGGACGCCATCGAAGACGCCCTGACCAGGGGTGATGCGCTGCCTGCTCTCGAACTCGACGACGTGGCCGGCTCGCTGCGCGCTGTGGCGCGCGACCCCCGGGCAGTGCTGCGGCTCACCTCGGGCCGCACCATCGGCGCGCTGGACGTGCAGGCCGAATACCTGGCCCTGGCCGGCGAGCGCCCGGTCGCCGCCGACTGGCGCCGCGTGCTCACCGCTTTGGCCGAGGGCCGCGACGACGACCTCGACGGCGAGGTCGAGTGGGTCACCAAGAGAGCGTTGCTGCGCCGCTACGCCGAGACCCGCGGGCTGGCCTCGGACGACCGTCGACTCGCCCAGGTCGACCTCGCGTTTCACGACATCACCACCGACGACACCGGACGCCCCCGTGGCCTGTTCCGACTGCTGGAGGCTCGGGGCGCAGCCACCCGGCTGACCTCGTCCGACGCCGTGGAGCGAGCCCTGGCAGCGCCGCCACATGACACCCGGGCGGTGCTGCGTGGGCGGCTCATTCGCACAGCCCAGGCGGAACAGCGCCGCTACAGCGTCGACTGGTCGCAGTTCACCGCACACGACCTGCCCCAGCCCGATGGCACACGTGACGATCGAACCGTCCGGCTCACCGACCCCCTCGCGGTCGTCGATGAGCGCGTCGACGACCTGCTGCGCGCCCTGTCATCGTCGTGGACGGCACCCGCGCACTGACCTTCACCGCTGCATCCTCAGCGGACGCGACATCCGTCATGCCGGCGAACGCCGGGATCTCAGATCGCGTGTCCCGCATCGTCATCCCTGCGGACGCCGGGATCGCAGATCGCGTGTCCCGCGGCATCGTCATCCCTGCGGACGCCGGGGTCGCGGATTGCACCCTCCGAGTCATCCCGGCGAACGCCGGGATCTCTGGTTGCGGGCCCTGGGTAGGTCGCACACCCCGTAGTCAGGTCAGCAGACGAACGCCTCTTGTCTTGACGCGATGCGTGAGATCCCGGCGTCCGCCGGGAGGACGACAGTCGGTGCAGCGGATGAGATCCCGCTGCCCAGCCCGAATCCGTGACGCGGTCAGGGTCACTGGGCGGGGTCGACTACAGTCGGGGGGTGCCTTTCGCCGTGTCCCGTGCCGCGCAGGCGGTCGCTTGCGCCGCCACGCTGTTGATCCTCGCCGCGTGCGGCTCGTCCGCGACTCCTTCGGCCTCGCCGACCGACGCCACGCCGTCGGCTTCGACCTCGCCCTCTGCGTCACCCAGCGCCACGCCGAGCTCGACGATCAAGCCGTCCAACAGCCTCGGCGACATCACGGTGAAGAACCCCAAGTTCGGCGAAAAACCGACCATCACGGTCAAGGCGCCCTGGGCGATCGACAAGACCCGGGTGAAGGTGATGACCGAGGGCAACGGCCCGGTGGCCAACCCCGCGTACGTGTTCGTGCACTACCAGGGCGTCAACGGACGCACCGGCAAGGTGTTCGACGGCAACTTCGGTTCGCAGACCACCCTCTTCGCCCTCGATCAGGTGGTGCCCGGTTTCAAGATCGCTCTCGAAGGCAAGAAGGTCGGCACCCGCGTGCTGGTCGCCATGCCGGGTTCAGACGGCTATGACAGCCAGGGGGGCAGCGCTCAGGCCGGCATCGAGGTCGGCGACACGCTGATCTTCGTGGTCGACATCGTCGAGACGGTGCTCACCGGCCCCACCGGCAAGGCCATCACCCCACCCGCAGGGCTGCCCACCGTCACCGCGAAAGACGGCAAACCGGTCATCACCCTGCCCAACACCGACCCGCCGACCAAGCTGATCGCGCAGCCGCTCACCGAGGGCACGGGCAACAAAGTCACGGCCAACGACATCATCGCCGTGCACTACCTCGGCGTGTCGTGGAAGACCGGCAAGGTGATCGAAGACAAGTTCGCCGACGTCGACGGCGGCAAGCTGTCGAGCACCATTCCCGGCTGGCAGAAGGGCCTGGTGGGCAAGCGGGTCGGTCAGCGGGTGCTGCTGGTGCTGCCGCCCGAGTACAACTACCCGCAGGGCAGCAACAATCCGCCGGTCACGGCGGGCGACACCCTGGTGTACGTGGTCGACATTCTGTACGCCGCCGCCCAGGGCTAGGCCGGCGACGCCCGTTCGGGCTGGTCACGGGGTTCGGCTGCGGCTCGCGAATGCCCATCAGACATGGGTGGTAGGAGTGCGTAGTCTGCCGCGGTATCGGCGAAGGTGCGTCCGTCATCTTCTGCATCGAGAGACGCCTAACCCCGGGCGTCCGTGATGCAAGGGGGTACCTCAGGTGACCACCACCCGAAACAAGCTGATCAGGCTGCTGCTCGCCATGACGATCGCCATGGCCGGGGCAGTCGGCGCGACCATCGCCACCGCCGCACCCGCCCATGCGCTGTGCAGCACGCCGGCCATGATGGGCAACTGGCGCAACATCAACACCGCCGCCAACTCGGTCACCCGCGTCAACGTCGGGTTCGTCTGCGGTGACGTGCGCGTGTGCGACACCAGCGGGCACTGCACCGGCGGCGAGACCTACTTCACCCTGCGTCCTTTCGGAAAGTGCTCGCCGACCGACTGCGACTGGGGCACCAAACGAGCCACCGCGATGTCGGACGGCTGGCAGCGCGCCATCTACACCCACAGCTGGGCCACCAAGTACGTCTGGGTGAAGACCTATGTGTACAGCGGCATCACCTACCTGCGGGTGTACGTGTGGACCGACTTCACCGCCGCCGATGGGCGCACCGATTACGCCATCGATGAATGGATGCGCAAGTAGCCGAACGGGTCTCGACATGCTCGACCAACGCATCGTCCGCGATGGAGCTGTCGAGATCTCAGGGGTTGTTCGAGCGTGCCGAGACCGCCTTGTGGTGAGGGGTTTCGACAAGCTCAATCGGCTGATGTCCGTCGATCGAGCTCGTCGAGATCTCAGGGGTTGTTCGAGCGTGCCGAGACCGCCTTGTGGTGAGGGGTTTCGACAAGCTCAATCGGCTGATGTCCGTCGATCGAGCTCGTCGAGATCCACCCAGCGATTCCGGTGTCAGCTCCAGCCGGTGGCGTCGCTCGGCACCGCCCACTGTTCTCGCGGTAGCGCCCTGG
Source organism: Micropruina glycogenica (assembly GCF_900289045.1). Classification (GTDB taxonomy): domain Bacteria; phylum Actinomycetota; class Actinomycetes; order Propionibacteriales; family Propionibacteriaceae; genus Micropruina; species Micropruina glycogenica. The sequence continues at coordinate 1,701,608 of NZ_LT985188.1, read as the reverse complement.
CGTCGAAACGGTTGACCAGTTGAGCCGGGGTCACCGATTCGGTCGCGCCAGCCAGCCCTAGTGATCGCGCGAGCCCGGTCAGCACCCGGTCGGGGCTCACGCCATCGGCGGCCAGGTCGGCCAGGGTCACCGAGCGGTCGCGCTTGGCCAGCCGCCGTCCGTCGGCGTTCACCACCAGCGGCACGTGCAGGTACTGCGCGACCGAACCACCCAGCCGCCGGGTGAGCCACGCCTGCCGGGGTGACGAGCTCAGCAGGTCGTCGCCACGCACCACCTGGTCGACACCCTGGGCGACGTCGTCGACCACCACGGCCAGGTTGTAGGCGGGCACGCCGTCGCTGCGCACCACCACGAAGTCGTCCACGACCCCGGTGACCTGACCGGCCAGCCCGTCGGTGACCGTCTCGACGGCGCCCTCGGCCCGCACCCGCAGGGCCGGCGGACGCGTCTCGCGGCGCTCGGCCCGCTCGGCGTCGCTCAGGTGGGCGCAGGTGCTGGGGTAGGGCCGATAGCCATCGCCATGCGGAGCGGACGCCGCCTCGGCGATCTCGCGCCGCGTGCAGAAGCACTCGTAGGTGGGCAGGCCGGCCACAGCCGCGGCGTAGCGCTGCAGGCGACTCGATTGCCACACCACGTCGCCGTCGAAGTCGAGCCCCAGCGACTGCAGGTCGGCGATCTGCGCGTTGGCCACCGCAGGCGCCGCGGACACCCTCTGCTGGTCGAGGTCTTCGATGCGCAACAGCATCTTGCGCCCCGAGCTGCGGGCGGCCAGCCAGGCCACCAGGGCGGTGCGCAGGTTGCCCAGGTGCAGCGGCGACGTGGGCGAGGGAGCGAACCGGCCGGCCATGCCGTCGATTGTTGCGTACTGGCCGGGCAACCCGGGTCGCCGCCGAAAGGTGCGCGCCAGTGATCGAACCCACGGCGTGTCGCGGTCTCGGCCGCGCACTGGCGCGCACTTTTCGTCAGCGAGCCGGTGATACCTTCGTGACGAGTCGTCGCACGGGCAGGAGGATCGATGGCGCCACGCAAGTCAGAGCGCATCATGAACCTCGCCATCTGCCTGCTGCTGGCTCGCCGGTTTCTCGACAAGAATCACCTGCGCGAGGTGGTCGAGGGCTACGGGGGCCTGTCGGACGCCGCCTTCGAACGCACCTTCGAGCGCGACAAGGACGACCTGCGAGCCATGGGCGTGCCGGTCGAGGCGGGCAGCAACTCGACGCTATTTCCCGACGAGATCGGCTACCGCATTCGCCGCCAGGACTTCGAACTGCCGCCCATCGACTTCACCGCCGCCGAGGCGACCGCGCTCGGCCTGGCCAGCCAGGTGTGGGGCACGGCGACCCTGGCCGAACACACCGTCAGCGCCCTGGCCAAGCTGCGTGCTGCGGGGGTCGACCCCGACGCGTCCAGACTGAGCGGGTTGAGCCCCAGCATCGGCGCCAAAGAGGCAGCGTTCGAGCCCCTGTGGCAGGCGACCATGACCCGCACTGTGGTTGCGTTCGGCTACCGCGGGCTGCCGCGCGAGGTCGAACCGTGGATTCTGACCTACCGGCGCGGCTCGTGGTACCTGCTCGGCCTCGACCGCACCCGGCAGGCGCCCCGCATGTTCAAGGTGGCCCGGCTCGAAGGCGAACCGCGGCCGGTGGGCAGGCCGGGTGCCTACGAACTGCCCGACGTCGATCTGGCCCAGTTGACCCGGTCACTCGAACCGGCGCCCGCCGACACCTCGGCGGTGGTCGCCGTGCGGGGTGATCAGGCACCCGACCTGCGCCGCCGTGGTGAGCGGGTGGACAGGCCGGACGGACTGCCGTCCGGCTTCAGCGCATGGCGGGTGCCCTACCGGCAAGAGGGCGACTTCGTCGCCGAGTTGTGCGGTTACGGAGCGGCCGTGCTGGTGCTTGAACCGCTGGAACTGCGCCGCCAGGTGATCGAGCGGCTCACCACGATCGCCGGGGGTGGCCGATGAGCACGTCGGTCGAACAGGTGTCGCGGTTGCTGGCGCTGGTGCCGTACCTGCAGGCACACCCCGATGCCGACCTGGCCGAGACGGCGGCCGCCTTCGGGGTGACGCCTCGGCGATTGCTGGCCGATCTTGAGGTGTTGTGGTTCGTCGGCCTACCCGGTGGTCTGCCCGGCGACCTGATCGACATCGACATGGACGCCGTGCAGTCCCACGGCCGCATTCGGCTGACCAACGCCGAGTACCTGTCGAGGCCGATGCGCTTCACCATCGACGAGGTGACCAGCCTGATCGTGGCGTTGCGTGCCGTCCGTGAGGTGGCCGGTGGAGAGGCCGGCGATGCCGTCGACTCGGCGCTGGCCAAGCTGTCGACGGTTGCGGGGGCTCAAGAGAGCCGGCGGGTGGAGTTCGCGGTCGCCACGTCCGAGGGTGGGGTGCGCGACCGGCTTGCTGCGGCGATCGCGGACGGTGCGGCGGTACGACTCACCTATGACGGCCTGACCAGGGCCGAAACCACCCGTCCGGTGGTCGAACCACACCGACTGACGGTGAGGGACGGCTTCGTGTACCTCGAAGCGTGGAGCCGTGACCGCAGCGACTGGCGTACGTTTCGGCTCGACCGGGTCACCGCCGTCGACGATGCGGACGGTGGCGTGGCCGACCATGGCGAGCCGCCCCCGTTCGACGCGGGTTGGCTCGAGGTGCGGGCCGAAGCCGCTCTGGTCAGCATCACGGTCACCGACCACGCCCGCTGGATCGCGGAGTACTACCCGGTGCGATCGATCACCGCAGCCCGTGGGGGTTGGCGCATCGAGCTGCTGGTGGCCGACCCGGCGTGGCTTCGGGCGTTGCTGCTGCGTCTCGGCCCCGACGTGCTGGCGGTCGACCCGCCCACGGCGGCCGATTCGGCACGGGCGGCGGCGTCCGAGGCCTTGGGGCTGTACCAGGCGCTCCCGACCGAGTAGCGGGTCCAAGGGACGGTCTCCAACCAGAAGGGGACGGTTCTCCGACTGGTGAGGGGACGGTTCTCCGACCAGCAGGGGGACAGTTCTCCAACTGGTGAGGGGACGGTTCTCCGACCAGCAGGGGGACGGTTCTCCGACTGGTGAGGGGACGGTTCTTCAACCAGCAAAGGGGACGGTTCTCCAACCAGACGGGGACGGTTCTCCAACTGGTTGGGGGACGGTTCTCCAAACGTCGTAGAACCGTCCCCCTACTGTTGAGGGGGCGTTCCCGCCGGCGTCCGCGAACCGCGGCAAGCGCCCGCCCGTTTGATCGGTTAGTCTCACCTCATGGTCTGGGTGCTCATCTTCGGCGGTATCGCGCTGGCTGGACTGATCACCGTCGCCTCGTACGCGGTGTGGCTGGCGCACAAGGCGTCCGACCTGTTCAGCGAACTGCAGATGTTGGGCAAACGGGCCGAGGAACTGGCGGCGCTGGTGTCGCAAGTTCAGCTTCCCGATCACTGAGTAGACTCGCGGAGTCACCGCAACCAAAGGAGCGCACAGACATGTTCGGCCTGCCCGGGGGCATGGAATGGGTCATCCTCGCCATCATCGCCCTACTCGTCTTCGGCGGCAGCCGGCTGGCCAGTGCCGGCAAGAACGCCGGCAAGGCGATCCGCGAGTTCAAAGAAGAAACGTCGTCGTTGAAGAAGACCGACCCGCCCGCTGTCGAGGCGCCTCCGGCTCAGCCTGAGCCTGAGGGCATCGTGCACGAGGGCGAGATCGTCCCCGAGCCGAAGGACAAGGGCCAGCAGGCCTGATCCGACGTGGCCCGACGCTTCAGCCTCGGGTGGCTCAAACCGCCTCCCGCTTCGCCGGACGGGGTGATGTCCCTCGGCGATCACCTGCGTGAACTGCGCTACCGGGTGCTGTTCTCGATGGTGTTCATCGTGGTGGGCATGATCGTGATCGCCATCTTCTACAACCAGGTCTACACGTTCATGACCCAACCCTGGTTGCAGGCCAAAGAGATTCTGAGCCAGACCAACCCCGAGCTGAGCACTCAGATGGTGCTGTCGGGCGTCACCACTCCGCTCACCCTGGCCATGAAGATCTGCGGGGTCGGGGGGCTGATCATCGCCTCGCCGGTCTGGCTGTACCAGATCTGGGCCTACATCGTGCCCGCGTTGCTCTCGCACGAAAAACGCTGGGCGCTCATGTTCGTGGGCACGGCGCTGCCGCTGTTTCTGGCCGGCGTCGCGGTCGGTTATCTGATCCTGCCGCAGGGCATTTCGGTGCTGATGTCGTTCACGCCCGAGTCGGTGCCGATCACCAACCTGATCGAGATCGACAAGTTCCTCGAACTCATGCTGCAGTTGATGCTGGTCTTCGGCCTCGGGTTCTTGATGCCCGTGGTCGTGGTCGGCGCCAACCTGGTCGGCGTGCTCAAGGCGCAGCAACTCAAGAAGGCGCGCCTCTACGTGATCTTCGGCACCTTCGTGTTCGGCGCAGCGGCCACCCCCTCGACAGACCCGTTCTCGATGCTGGCCCTCGCGATTCCGATGAGCCTGCTCTTCCTGGCCGCCGAGTTCATCTGCCATCTCAACGACAAACGCAAGGCCAAGCGGCTGGCCGACGAGCTCGTGGCCAGTTCGTGAGCGCGGTCGCCGGCCGCTGCGCCCTGGTGGTGAACCCCACTGCCGGACGAGGCCGGGCCGGACGCCTGGTGCCCACCGTCAGCGCAGCGCTGCGTGAGGCGCTGCCCGGCACCGAGTTGACCATCGTCGAGTCGCGGGACGTCGAGCACGCCGAGTCCGCCTGCCGGCAGGCCGTCGCCGACGCCGCGACCGTGCTGGTGATGGGCGGGGACGGAATGGCGCATCTGGGCGTCAACGCCTGCGCGGGCACCGGGGTACCGCTGGGTGTGCTGCCAGCGGGTACCGGCAACGATCTCTGCCGTGGGCTCGGGTTGCCGCTGCAGATTCGCGACGCGGTGAAGGCGCTGGCCCGCGGCCTCACGCACAGCGTCGATCTCGCTCATGTGACCAAACCGGACGGCGCGGAGCGCTGGGTGGGCTGCGTGGTGTCGTCCGGTTTCGACTCCAGGGTGGCGCTGCGCACCGCGGCGATGACGGTGTCGATCGGGCCACTGGCGTACGCGTGGTCGGCCTTGGCCGAGCTGCGCACCTTCAGCCCGTTGGCCTATCGGCTCACCATCGACGGTGAGCGGCGCGGCCTGCCGGCCATGGCGGTGTTCGTGGCCAACGCGGAGTTCTTCGGCGGCGGCATGCGGGCCGGCCCCGGCGCCAGCGTCACCGACGGGCTGCTCGATCTCACCGTGATCCACCCCGTCTCGCGGGCCGTGCTGCTGCGGCTGCTGCCCTCGCTGTATTCGGGCCGGTTCGTGCGGCACCCCGCGGTCGAGCAATTGCGGGCGCGCGAGGTGATCGTCGACGGCGACGGCCTGATCGGCAGCGGCGACGGCGAGTTGCTGGGTGACGTGCCCCTGACCGTCCGGACCGTGCCGAACGCACTCACCGTGCTCGGCTGAGCACCTGGTGACCGATTCTCGGTTCCGTGAACCGTGGGAACCGTCCCGTGAATCGTGAACGTCCCGTGAACCGTGGGAACCGTTCCGTGAAAACGGGGAGCCGCCTTCTTGATCGCCGGGCCGCCTCGCCCGCGGTAGGTTGGCCGCGATGACCAGCGAGACCGACACCACCCTGGCGGCCTTCGCCGCCGGGTACGACTTTCCGCTCGACCCGTTTCAGGTCGAGGCCTGCCGGCACGTCGAGGCGGGGTCCGGCGTGCTCGTGGCCGCGCCCACGGGATCCGGCAAGACGGTCGTTGGTGAGTTCGCGGTCTTTCTGGCGCTGAACCGGGGCACCAAGTGCTTCTACACCACCCCGATCAAGGCGCTGAGCAATCAGAAGTTTCACGATCTGGTCGACCGTCACGGTGCCGACAACGTCGGTCTGCTGACGGGCGACACCACCATCAACGGCGAGGCGCCCGTGGTGGTGATGACCACCGAGGTGCTGCGCAACATGCTCTATGCCAACTCGCGCACCCTGAACGGCCTCGGCTTCGTGGTGATGGACGAGGTGCACTACCTCGCCGACCGCTTCCGCGGCGCGGTGTGGGAGGAGGTGATCATCGGCTTGGCCGAGTCCGTCCAGGTGGTGTCGCTGTCGGCCACGGTCAGCAACGCCGAAGAGTTCGGCGCCTGGCTCGACGAGGTGCGCGGCGACGTCCGGATCGTGGTGTCCGAACGCCGTCCGGTGCCCCTGTTTCAGCACGTCATGGCCGGACGCCGCCTCTACGACCTGTTCGCCGACGAGGCCCCCACCGCCAAGGCGATCCCCGCCGGGCACGTCGACGTCAACCCCGAGCTGCTCCGCCTGGCCAAAGAGGAATCCCGCGGCGTGCGCGACGACTCCCGCAAGCTGCGTGGACGACGGGTGCGCAACGAGATCGCCAAACGCAACCCCCGCTCGTCCCTGGTGCCCAGGCGCGACGCCACCGTCGAACGACTCGATGCCGAAGCCCTGCTGCCGGCCATCTTCTTCATCTTCAGCCGCGCCGGGTGTGACGCCGCGGTCGGCCAACTGATGCACTCGGGAATCCGGCTGACGAACGCGAGCGAGCGGCGCGAACTCGAACAGATCGCGGCGGAGCACACCGAGGGGCTCAGCCCGTCCGACTTGGACGCCCTCGACTACGGCCACTTTCTGGACGCCTTTCGCCACGGCATCGCCGCCCACCACGCCGGGCTGTTGCCCGCCTTCAAAGAGGCCGTCGAAGAGGCGTTCGTGCGCGGCCTGGTGAAGGTGGTGTTCGCCACCGAAACCTTGGCCCTGGGCATCAACATGCCGGCCCGCTCGGTGGTGCTCGAGCGGCTGGTCAAGTACAACGGCGAGAGCCACGCGCCGATCACGCCGGGGGAGTACACCCAGCTCACCGGACGGGCCGGACGCCGCGGTATCGACGTCGAGGGCCACGCCGTGGTGCTCTGGCAGACCGGCATGGACCCGCGCGGCGTCGCCGGGCTGGCCTCGACCCGCACCTACCCGCTGCGGTCGTCGTTCGCCCCCACGTACAACATGGCGGTCAACCTGGTCGGCGCGGTCGGCCGCGAGCGCGCCCGGGTGCTGCTGGAGCAGTCGTTCGCGCAGTACCAGTCCGATCGCGGGGTGGTGGGCCTGGCCCGCACGATCGCCCGCAACAACGAACGCATCGAGGGCTATCTGGCCCAGGCTGCGTGCGACCAGGGTGACTTCGCCGAGTACGCCCGGTTGCGCGCCGAGATCTCGGGCCTGGAGGCCGAAGCGGCGCGCAGCCGCAGAGCCGACCGCCGGGCCGAGGCGATGAGCGTGCTGCTCGAACTGAAACCCGGCGACATACTCAAGGTGCCCGCCGGACGGCACACCGGCTGGGCGGTGGTGGTCGATCCGGGGTTGGCCAAGGGCGATCCGCACCCGATGGTGATGACCGAGGAGCGGCAGCTCAAGCGGCTCTCGTTGGTCGACTTTCCGACCCCGCCGATCGTGGCCGGACGGATGCGCGTGCCCAAGCACTTCGACCCCCGGCAACCGGCGTCCAGGCGCAACCTGTCGGCGGCGTTCCGGTCGAAGCTGGCCGAGATCGATCTGTCGGCCCCTCGCTATCAGCCCTCGGCGATGGACGGCGAGGTCGCCGACCGCATCGCGGAACTGCGCCGGCAACTCAAGGCGCACCCGTGCCACGCCTGCCCCGACCGCGAGAATCACGCCCGGTGGGCCGAGCAGGCGCTGCGGCTGGAGCGTGACAACGAGGGGCTGCAACGCCAGGCCGATAGGCGCACCAACACGATCGCGGTGAAGTTCGACCGCATCTGCTCGGTGCTCGAATCGCTCGGCTACCTCACCGACGGGGGCGATGAGGTCACCGACGCCGGACGCATGCTGGCCCGCATTTATGCCGAACTCGATCTGGTGAGTGCCGAGTGCATCCGCGCCGGTGTGTTCGACGGACTGAGTGCGCCACAGTTGGCGGCGGTGTTGTCGACGCTCATCTTCGAGGCGCGGGGTGGTGAGAAGCGCCGTCCGCCCCGCATGCCCGACCGGGCCAGCGAGCAGGCGCAGACCGCGCTGCGCAGCATCTGGCGGCAGGTCGGGCTGACCGAACGCGACCATCGGCTCGAACGTGGCCCCGAACCAGACATCGGCTTCGCCGAACCGGTCTTCGCGTGGGCGTCCGGGCAGCCGCTCGGCGACGTGCTGGACGATTCGGGCCTTACCGCAGGCGACTTCGTCCGTTGGGCTCGCCAGGTGGTCGACTTCGCCGGTCAGGTGGCCCAGGCCGCCGGACCTGGGGCGCTGCGAGACACCGCGCGCGAGGTGGTCGACAGGGTGCGCCGCGGCGTGGTGGACGCCGCCCCCATGGAAGACTGAACCGCACTTCGCGCGTCCGCAGCCATGGGGACGGTCTCAGCCGGTTGGGGGACGGTTCTCTCGTCGGTCAGGGGACGGTTCTCCAACGGTTGGAGAACCGTCCCCTTCCCGGTTGGAGAACCGTCCCCTTCCCGGTTGGAGAACCGTCCCCTTGCCGGTTGGAGAACCGTCCCCTTGCCGGTTGGAGAACCGTCCCCTTGCCGGTTGGAGAACCGTCCCCTTGCCGGTTGGAGAACCGTCCCCTTGCCGGTTGGAGAACCGTCCCCTTGCCGGTTGGAGAACCGTCCCCTTGCCGGTTGGAGAACGGTTCCCGATCCACCAGGCGGCCTGCGGGCTCGACGAGGTTTGTCCCTCGCATCGCCTACTAGGTGGTGGACGGCACCGTGTCCCAGCCCCCTTGAGGAGCCGTCATGCGCCGGACGTCGCTCACCGTTGTTGCCCTCCTCACCGTTCTGCTCACCGCCTCGGGGTGCACCGTGCCCGGCACGAGCCCGTCCACCGCGCCGCCGAGTGCCACCGACCGGCCACACGGTCGCAGCGACTGAGCAACCAACTGAGTCGCCCTCGGCCGAGGCCCTGCCGGTGCTCGCGTCGAAGTCGGTCAACTTCAGCGAGATCCCGGCCACGATCATGCTCAACCAGGTGATCGTTGGCGACGGGGTGACCAGCATCACCTGGACCCTGCGCAACGACGATGACGCCAAGGCCGGCGAGCGTCCCCGCGACTCAGAGGGCCGCTGCGTGTGCACCTACGCCCCGTCCAGCGTCTTCGTGCGGCCGGGCGCGTCGCAGTCGTTCGACGCCGTGTTCAAGGCGCTGCCCGACGGCGTCACCACCATCGACGTGGTGATTCCGCGCGCAGGTACGTTCCGTGAGGTTCAGGTTCAGCGATGAGGGTTCTCGCCACCGCCGCCGTGGTGGTCGCCCTGGTCGTGGACCGGGAGGTACCGCGCACGCCGACCCGACCACCGAGCCGGTCGACCCCAGCACGGCGGTGAGCTTTCCGGTGCTGCCATTCGACGCCCGGGTACTGACCATCGAGTTTCCGCAAGCCAGCGTCGACGGCTCAGTGACCGAAGACGGCAAGGTGATCACCCTGCGGGCCGACGTGTTCTTCGCCTACAACAAGGCCACCCTCAACGCCAAGGCCAAGGCTGCGCTCGACCGGGCCGCGGCACGAGTGACCGAGCTGCAGGCCACCACCGTCAGGGTCAGCGGCTACACCGACAGCAAAGGCACCGCCGCCTACAACAGCCGTTGTCGCAGCGGCGGGCCAAGGCCGTGCTCGCGGGCCTCGAACAGCGCCTGGACGGGCTGACGGGCGTCATCAAGGCCTACGGCGAGAGCCGTCCGGTGGCCACCAACAAGACCGCGAAAGGCCGGGCCCTGAACCGTCGGGTCACGATCACCGTCACCGGATGAGTCGGCGACGAATTTCGGCGAGCCTGTGGATAACCCCGGTCTGACGCGCTGGTGAGGCAGCGGCAGCGGTTAGCGTGTGGCAACTCGAAAGGAGCCCGCCCCCCATGCGTCTCATCGCCGGCCTGATCGTTCTGCTCACCTGCGCCGCCTGCACCATCGGCCCAACCCAACCCCAAAGCTCGACAACCGAATCACCCACCACGGCTGCAGCGGCACCCACCACCGAGGCGCCCAGACCGACACCCACCGAGTTGCCGGTTCTGGCCAGCCGCACCACGAGCTACAGCAGTGCCTCAGCCACTGTTGCCGTCAATCAACTGGTCGTCTCCGGCGGGGTGAGCACCCTGACCTGGACCCTCACCAACACCTCCGACGATGGCCTGATCGTCACCACCATTCTCGGCGACGGCATCTTCACCGACGGACAGGGGGCTACGGTGCCGGGCTCGAGCACAGGGGTACCCGGCGACGGGGGCGCTTCCGACGGGGTCTATCTGATCGATGCAGTCAACAAGCAGCGCTACCTGCCCGCCCGCGATTCGCAGGGCGTGTGCGTCTGCACGGTGCTCGACACCAACGTGACCCTCCAACCTGGCGGGTCGATGGTGTTCTCGGCCACGTTCAAGGCCGTTCCCGAAGGGGTCGCCACAGTCGGGGTCTCCATTCCAGGGGCGGGCACGTTCACCGACGTTCCGGTTCAACGATGAAGCGCGGACGCTGGTCGAGACGCTTCTATGTCTTGTCAAGGGTGGTCGTGTTGAGGTGTCGGAAGATTTGGCGGGCGATGTAGCGCTTGAGGCAGCGTCGGATTCGGGGTTTGGTTTGGCCTTGCTGTTTGCGTTTCTTGACGTAGGCCTTGGTGGTTTCGTCGTGTCGCATGCGGGTGTTCGCGATGGAGTTCAGGGCTGAGTTGAGTTGTCGGTCGCCGGTGCGGTTGAGGCGATGATCCTTGGAGTTGCCCGAGGAGATCTCCAGGGGGCAGACGCCGCCGATCTTGGCGAAGCCGGCTTCGTCATGGATGCGGCCGGGGTGAGACCAGACGGCGAGCACAATGGCGGCGTTGATGGGTCCGAGGCCGGGCAGGTCGAGCAGGGTTGGTTCGAGTTCACGCACGAGGGCGTTGATGGCTTTCTCGTTGCTGTCGAGGTCGGCGTCCAGGGTGTGGATGCGGGTGGCGAGGCGGTGCGCTTCGGTGCGGGCGATCCGGGCCAGGGTGGTGTCGGTGGGCCGCTTGCGCCAGCCCGCAATGAGGCTGATGTGGACCTTGTTGATTCCCTTGCGGGCATCGATGTCGAGGTTGTGGGTGCGTAGCAGCGCGGTGAGCTGGTTCTTGGAACGGGTCCGGTCGCGTCGCATGCTGTCGCGGGCGGTGAGCAGGATCTGCAGCGCGGCACGGGTATGGCCGGCGCGTCGGTCGGCGAGCCGTTCGCTGTCCTTGGGTAACGCGCCGCGGGCAGCGACCAGGGCATCGATGTGGTCGTTCTTGCCGCTGCCACGAGCCCGTTTCGGCGAGGGTGCGTCGACGACCCGGTAACCGCGTGCGGCGAGCAGCTCGGCTGCCTGGGCGCCGTAACTGCCGGTGCCTTCCATGCTGATCAGCACCTGGTCGACAGCTGGGTTGTCGTCAACACTGGTGCGGCGGCTGATCCAATCCACGGCCCGCAACAAGCCCGCGGCATGGGTGGGGAACTTCCCGTGGGTGATCTGGCCGCCGCTACGGGTCTCCACGATCGCGTAATGATGAGTGGCGGCGTGGGTGTCCACACCCACCACATAGGTGTAGGTATCTGCAACGATGGCCATCGGTGTCTGAGCCTCCTGTTTTCGGGATGTTGGGCATCGAGCCGGTCGAACCGGCGCGGCCATCCCGGGGAAAGAGTCACCCGTGGCGTTACTGTGATCGGTCACCCCGCCAAAGCGGTGGGACGGGCTTCTATCAGGCCAACGAGTGGGCCGGGATGGTCGGCCGGTTCTCCGTGCACGAGCCGGACAGATCTCGACCAAGACACCCCGCACAATTGCGGACGGTCAGCTTGTCGAAGGGTCACGACCCGCACACGAACAACCGGTCCCACCACCCTGCCAGCTAGCCCCAGGCCAGCCACCACCAACTCTCACAGCTTGTCGAGACCTTCACGGTTGGTGATTTCGGCACGCGCGAGCAGTGATCTGCAAGCCATTCGGCGAGTTCGACGGTTGATATCGCGCGTATTGGCCGCCGCCGTCATTGCCACCCTGATGGCCTGGGCCCTGATCGGCCCGAAGCCGGCAACCGCAGAGACAACGAGCCCCGACCCGTCCACCTCGCCGGTGGTGGCCGAGGCAATGGCCCTGCCGATCGAGGGCGAGGTGCGTGACCTCACGTTTCCCACCGCCAACCTCGACGGGTCGGTCACCGAAGAGGGCACGGTGATCACTTTGAAGGCCGACGTGTTCTTCGCCTACAACAAGGCCACGCTGAACAGCAAGGCGTCCGCCGCCCTCGACCGGGCCGCGGCGCGGTTGAAAGAGCTCGGTGCCACGACGGTGCGCGTCGCCGGGTACACCGACAGCAAAGGCACGGCGGCGTACAACCGGGGGTTGTCACTGCGTCGGGCCGAGGCCGTCCGTGCCGGCCTGGCAACGCGCCTGCCCAACCTGACCCAGGCGGTCAAGGGCTACGGCGAGAGCCGCCCGGTGGCGTCCAATGAAACGGCCAAGGGGCGGGCGCTCAACCGTCGGGTCACGATCGCGGTCACGCGATAGGCCACTAGCCTGACCACATGAGCGTCGCGATCCGGGTGATTCCCTGCCTCGATGTGCATGACGGACGGGTGGTGAAAGGCGTCAACTTTCTCAACCTGCGCGATGCCGGCGATCCGGTCGAACTGGCCGCCGCCTACGGCGCCCAGGGTGCCGACGAGTTGACGTTTCTCGACATCTCGGCGTCGTCGCAGGGGCGTGCCACCACTCACGACATGGTGCGCCGCACCGCCGAGACGGTGTTCATTCCACTGTGCGTCGGCGGGGGAGTGCGTGGCGTCGACGACGTCGACGTGCTGCTGCGCACCGGCGCCGACAAGGTGGGCATCAACACCGGCGCGATCAACCGTCCGCAGGCCATCGACGACATCACCCGACGGTTCGGCAACCAGGTGCTCGTGCTGTCGTTGGACGCCCGCCGCGAGGCGGGGCAGCCGTCCGGCTACGGGGTGACCACGCACGGCGGACGTCAATCGGCAGGGTTGGACGCCATCGCCTGGGTAAAAGAAGCCGTCGATCGGGGATCGGGCGAGATTCTGCTCAACTCGATGGACGCCGACGGCACCACGGGCGGCTTCGACCTGCCGATGATCGAGGCGGTGCGGGCCGTGGTCGACGTGCCGGTGATCGCCTCGGGCGGCGCCGGCACCGTGCAGCATTTCGTGGACGCCGCTCGCGCCGGCGCCGACGCGGTGTTGGCCGCGTCGGTGTTTCACTACGGCACGTTGAGCATCGCCGAGGTGAAGCAGGGGCTGGCCGAAGCGGGATTCCCGGTGCGCATGGTCACACCCGCCTGATCGGTAGCTGCGCCGCTGGTCGAGCTTGCCGAGACCCGTCCATGAGCCACCAGAGGGTCTCGCCACGCTCGACCGCCAGTGGTGTGGGGCACTATTCGGTGAGGGCGGCGGCCACCTCGTCGAGATCGATGCCGGGCGTGCGATCGGTGAGCGCCCGCAGTCCGGGGTCGTCGGTGTACCGCGGCACCACGTGCACGTGCAGGTGAAACACCTCCTGGCCGGCCACCGAACCGGAGTTGACCAGCAGGTTGACGCCGTCAGCACCCAACCGCTCGGTGAGCAGCCGGGCGGTGGCGCTGACCGCGGGAGCGATCTCGGTGAGCGCCTCGTCGGGGGCCAGCAGGTCGTCGACGTGGCGGCGCGGAATCACCAGGGTGTGCCCGCGTTTGAACGGGTTGATGTCGAGAAACGCGATGGCAGCGTCGTCGGCATACACCTGGCGCGAGGGAATGTCACCGGCCGCGATGGCGCAGAACAGGCAATCCATGCCCTGCAATCTAGCCCTGGGCCCGGGCCGCGGAATGGCGTGAGCCAGAAAGAGAACCGTCCCCTGAGCCGGAAAGGGAACCGTCCCCTGAGCCGGAAGGAGAACCGTCCCCTGAGCCGGAAGGAGAACCGTCCCCTGAGCCGGAAAGGGAACCGTCCCCATTCTGGATCGGGCCGTCATGCGCTGGCCCGCACAGGGAATCTGAAGCGGATGCTGCACAATGAGGCATGGCTCGCCTGCTCAACGACGAAGAGATCACCCGGCAACTGCAGCAACTGCCCGGCTGGTCGCGCAGCGAAGACGCCATCGTCGCCACCATCGAGGCGCCCGACTTTCCGGCCGCGATTCGCATCGTCACGGCGGTCGCCGACCAGGCCGAGAGCATGAACCACCACCCCGACATCGACATTCGCTGGCGCACGACGCACTGGCTGTTGACCACCCACGACGCGGGCGGCCTCACCCAGCTCGACATCGAACTCGCCCACGTCATCAGCGACGCCGCCCGCCGCGAAGGCGTGCAGCTGTAGCCGTTGGTCGAGCTTGTCGAGACCCAGCGACTCAGTTCAGGTCGACCTCACAGTCGCCAGAGGACGGGCAGGTGATGCGCCCGTGCTGAAACACGCCCACGGTGGACGAGCCGGACGACTTGCCGTCCGCGGTCGGAAAGCCGAGCTTCGAGCTCGGGCCGCCCTCGTCGCGATAGGCCTTCGCCAACGCGCCGGTCAGCAGGCGCGAACCGGTGGCCTTCGACCAGTACAGGTCGCCCTTGGCGAACCGCGCGAACAACCCACCGGCCACCGACACCTCGTTGGCGATCGGGGCGCCGAGGCGTCCGGTGGTGCCGCCCTCGTCGTCTTGCCAGCGGTCACTGTTGGCCGTGCCGGGCTTGAGGCCGGCGAACACCCCGAACAGGCGTTCCTTCAGACCGAACTTGCTCTTGAACGATCCGCCCGACACGGTGACGCTGCCCTTGGAGCCGCTGATCACCACGGTGTCGGCCCGCCCGCCCCAGGGTCCGTCGCCGTCGCGGGCGCTGACCCGAAGGCCGCTGAACGTGCCGATGGACGGGTACGCCTGCTGCAGCCGGGTCGACGAAAGGAACGCCGACCAGGCCTGATTGCGCATGCGTCCGTCGTAGGGGTCGGCCTTGGCCACCAGGTAGGGCAGGCCACCATCGGCGGTCTGCCCGCCGTTGCTCGAGCTGAACATGGTCAAGGCGACCGCCGAGCCGTACCGCAGCACCTGGTTGGGGGTCGCCGCGACGGCGGAGTTGCCACCGCTGGTTTCGGCGTCCTGGCCGCCGTACACCTGGCAGTAGGTGGTGTCGCACAGGTCGTAGATCGAGGTCTGCGGGCTGCTCTGGTAACGCGCCGCGTACGAGCGGGCCGCCACCGCCTGTGCCTGCACCGCCTCGCTGTGCCACGACGTGGGCATCTCGCGCGGCACCACGCCGCGCACGTAGTGCTCCATCGACACCGTGTTCACCGTGCGCGCACCCGAGCCGTAGAAGCGCAGCGCCACCTTGTCTCGGTAGTCGCGGCTCACGGACCCCGGCAGTCGCACCGTCACGATTCCCCGGGACGGGTTGTCGAACGTCCACACTCGTGACGAGGTGAGTTTGGTGGTGCGCGTCACCCATTTGCTGGATGAGTTGAGGTACTGCAGCACCCGCTTCGAGCCCGACCGCTTGATGCGCCACTGGCGATACTTCGAGCCGGTCGGCAGCGTGTAGGTGTGCCCGGCCGAGTCGCGCACCCGCTGGCCCGACGACGGCATCACGTTGAGCATCTTGTCGGTGTCGGCGCTCACCCAGACCCTGATGGTGTTGCCCGACTTCAGCGTCGACAGTGTGGTCTTGGGGTAGTAGAAGGCCAGAATCTTCTCGTGGCTGAGCCCGGCATCGGCCGCCCCGTAGGCGCCGTACTGCGACATGCCCTTGCCGTGACCCCAGCCGGCGCCGGTGACCACCACGTAGCCATTGAGCGGTTTCACCGTTGCGTCGGCGGCCTGGGTCGGGGTGACGGGGGCGGTCATCACGCTGCCCGTCAAGGCGACCGCGAGGGCCAGAATGCGGGTGCGCGTCACTGCCATGGGATCGCCTTCGATGCGGGGATGTTTCGACCATGGTCACCCGCGCCCTCGGCAGACGCCAACGCACTCGCAACCTCGCGTTGAGACCCACGGTCGATGGGAGTTGTCGTCATTCCGGGCTTGGCCGGGATCTGGTCGTGCCGGGTCCGGCTGCGGTTGTGAGATTCCGGCGTGCGCCGGGATGACGAGGGGTGGCTTCCGCCGGGGCCCGCGCACCCGTAGTCCATGAGGTGTCGGTCCGAATGCTGGAAACACCGGTCCGAAAGTTGACACGATCACCCCGGCGGCGAACACTGTTCCCGTGCGGATCTTCAACCTCGTACTTTCGTGAGCGTGTCAGCCGACTAGTCGACCGACACGCACCCTCGCCTGCCGACGCAGCGAGGGTTTTTTCATGCAAAGTCTGAGCCCGCAACCACCACCCGCAGAAAGGGGACGGAGATGTCCGAGACCATGGCACCACCGATGCTGACCGGGGCAGAGGCCCTCGTCGAGTCCCTGGAGCGGGTCGGCGTAGAGGTCGTCTTCGGCATCCCCGGCGGCACGATCCTGCCGACCTACGATCCGCTCGGCCAGTCGAAGCTGATCCGGCACATTCTGGTGCGTCACGAGCAGGGCGCCGGCCACGCCGCCGAAGGCTACGCCTTGGCCACGGGCCGCGTCGGGGTCTGCATGGCCACGTCGGGCCCTGGAGCCACCAACCTGGTCACCGCCATCGCCAACGCGTACATGGATTCGGTGCCGATCGTCGCGATCACCGGCCAGGTGAACAGTCCCGCCATCGGCACCGACGCCTTCCAAGAGGCCGACATTCGCGGCATCACCTTTCCGATCACCAAGCACAGCTTTCTGGTCACCCGTGCCGAAGACATTCCCGCCGCCATCGCCGCCGCCTTCCATATCGCCAAGACCGGACGGCCCGGCCCGGTGCTGGTCGACATCGCCAAGGACGCGCAGACCAACACTGCCCCGTTCATCTGGCCCGAGGTGATCAACCTGCCCGGTTACCATCCGGTCACCCAGCCCCACGTCAAGCAGATCCGCGAAGCGGCCCGGCTGATCGCCGAGTCGGAGCGTCCGGTGCTCTATGTCGGTGGGGGAGTGATCAAGGCCGAGGCGGCGGACGAGCTCGCCCGGTTGGTCGAGATCACGAACATTCCCGTGGTCACCACGCTGATGGCGCGGGGCGCCCTGCCTGACAGCCACGAACTGAACATGGGCATGCCGGGCATGCACGGCACCGTGGCTGCGGTCGGCGCACTGCAGCGGGCAGACCTGCTGGTCGCCCTCGGCACTCGTTTCGACGACAGGGTGACCGGAAAGCTCGACACCTTTGCCCCGAACGCCAAGATCATTCACGCCGACATCGATCCGGCCGAGATCAGCAAGAATCGGCAGGCGGACGTGCCGATCGTCGGCGACGTCAAGGCGGTCATCACCGAACTCAACGGCGTGCTGCGGGGGGCCGACCTGCCCGACTACACCGCCTGGCGACGCTACCTCGGTGCGATCAAGAACAAGTACCGGGTGCCCACCGAGCCCACCCACGAGGGCATGTTGTCGCCCGAGTACGTGATCAAGCGCATCGGTGAGCTGACCGGTCCGGACGCCTTCTACGCCGCCGGGGTGGGCCAGCACCAGATGTGGGCCGCACACCTGCTGCCCTTCGAGAAGCCGGGCCGCTGGCTCAACTCCGGCGGCGCCGGCACCATGGGCTACTGCGTGCCCGCGGCGATGGGCGCCCAGGTGGGCGCGCCCGACTCGGTGGTGTGGGGCATCGACGGCGACGGTTGCTTTCAGATGACCAACCAGGAACTGGTCACCTGCGCGCTGGAGGGCATTCCGATCAAGATCGCAGTGATCAACAACCAGAGCCTCGGCATGGTGCGGCAGTGGCAGACGCTGTTCTACGGCCAGCGCTACTCCAACACCGACCTGAACACCCTGCGGGTGCCCGACTTTCCGAAGCTGGCCGAGGCCATGGGCGCGGTGGGCTTGCGGGCCGAGCACCCGTCCGAGGTCGACGCGGTGATCAACAAGGCCTTGAGCATCACCGACCGTCCGGTGGTGGTCGAGTTCGTGGTGCACAAAGACGCGATGGTGTGGCCGATGGTCGCCGCCGGCACCAGCAACGACGACATCAAGATCGCCAAAGACCTGGCGCCCGACTGGGAGGATGAGGAGCTGTGAGAATCTGCACGAGCGAAGCGAGTTCCAGCCACACCGGCGAGGTGGGACTTGTGAGAATCCGCACGAGCGAAGCGAGTTCCAGCCACACCGGCGAGGTGGGACTGTGAGGACGCACACCCTCAGCGTGCTGGTCGAGAACAGGCCCGGTGTTCTGGCGCGGATCTCGGGCCTGGTCGCCCGTCGCGGCTACAACATCGAGTCGCTGGCGGTCGGGCCGACCGAGCGTCCCGAGCTGTCGCGCATCACGCTGCAGGTCGGCGTCGAGAACGCCCAGTTTCTGGAGCAGATCACCAAGCAGCTCAACAAACTGGTCGAGGTGCTCAAGATCGTCGAACTCGAAGAGGCGTCGGTGCGCCGCGAGTTGGTGCTGATCAAGCTGAAGGCCGACCCGAGCACCCGCAGCCAGATCATCGAGATCGTCCAGCTGTTCCGCGGCAAGACCGTCGACGTGCAGAACGAGTCGCTGACCATCGAGGCCACGGGTTCACCCGACAAACTCGAAGCGCTGCTCGAAATGCTGCGTCCGTACGGCATTCGAGAGCTGGTGCAGTCGGGCCTGGTGGCCCTGGGTCGGGGCAGCAAGTCGCTCACCGACCGGTCGAAGTCAGACAGAATCCGCACGCCCGTGCTCAACAACTAGGTAAGGAAGACACATGGCAGAGATGTTCTACGACGACGACGCCGACCTCTCGATCATTCAGAACCGGGTGGTCGCGGTGATCGGCTACGGCTCCCAGGGGCACGCGCACGCACTGTCGCTGCGCGATTCGGGCGTGGACGTCCGGGTCGGCCTGCGGCCCGGCTCGGCGTCGGCGGCGAAGGCCGAGGCCGAGGGGCTGCGGGTGCTGCCCGTTGCCGAAGCGGCAGCCGAGGCCGACCTGATCATGATTCTGGCGCCCGACCAGTACCAGCGCACCATCTACGCCGAAGAGATCGCGCCCAACCTGCAAGAGGGTGACGCGCTCTTCTTCGCGCACGGCTTCAACATTCGCTTCGGTTACATCACCGCGCCCGAGGGTGTGGACGTCTGCATGGTCGCCCCCAAGGGCCCCGGCCACCTGGTGCGCCGTGAGTACTCCGAGGGTCGCGGTGTGCCGGTGATCGTCGCGGTCGAGGTGGACGCCTCGGGCGAGGCCTGGCCGCTGACACTTAGCTACGCGAAGGCCATCGGCGGCCTGCGCGCCGGCGGCATCAAGACCACCTTCACCGAAGAGACCGAAACCGACCTGTTCGGCGAGCAGGCCGTACTGTGCGGTGGCGTGTCGAAGCTGGTGCAGACCGGTTTCGAAGTGCTCACCGAGGCCGGCTACCAGCCCGAGGTGGCCTACTTCGAGTGCCTGCACGAGCTCAAGCTGATCGTCGACCTGATGTACGAGGGCGGCATCGCCAAGCAGCGCTGGAGCGTGTCTGACACCGCCGAGTTCGGCGACTACGTGTCGGGGCCGCGGGTGATCGACCCGCGCGTCAAAGAGAACATGAAGGCCGTGCTGGCCGACGTGCAGTCGGGCGCGTTCGCCAAGCGATTCATCGACGACCAGGACGCCGGTGCGCCCGAGTTCAAGAAGCTGCGGGCCGAGGGCGAGTCGCACCCGATCGAGGCCACCGGTCGCGAACTGCGCGGCCTGATGGCGTGGGTGAAGAGCCACGACGACGACTACGTCGAAGGCACCGCCGCGCGCTGATGAGACCTGCGCCTTCGCACCCGGGGCGCATGAGGAACGGGCGTCAGTCCCCACAAGGGACGGGCGCCCGTTCTGCCGTCCAGATCACCGGTCGAGCTCATCGGGACCTCTGTTGGTCGAGCTCGTCGAGACCTCTGTTGTCGAGCTTGTCGAGACCCGCCGCTGGTCGAGCTCGTCGAGACCCTCCCTCTTCCACGGGACGCTCGCTACTCGGACCCTCGCCCAGTGTCGTCCGACGCCTCCCGAAGCAGCGCCTGCAACTCGGTCACCATGGCCTGCGACTGGGCGCGCAGCTGCTGCAGCCGACGGGTGCGGTCGGGGACGCCGGCCGGCGAGGCGTCCGGTTCTTCGGGTGGCGAGCCGGCTGGGGGAGTGTCGAGGGCCAGGGTGGCGCTGGCCCGCTCGTGCGTCATGAGCGAATGCCGGCGGCGGTTGGCCAGAAACAGGTCGGCCAGGTAACCGGCGAGGGTGCCGAAGATGCCGACGCCGGTGCGATGATGACGACGCCGACCAGCCGGCCCAGATCGGTCACCGGGTACTCGTCGCCGTGGCCGACGGTTGCGATGGTGACCAGGGTGTACCACAGGGCGTCCGAGCCGGTGGCGATCGAGGCGCCAGGCGCCCGCTGTTCGAAGTGCAGCACCAGCAGACTGCCGAACTCGAGCACCAGCACGCCCATCAACAGCAGCGACAGCAGGGCGCTGCTGGCCTACTCGCGCCGCAGGCCGGCCCAGGTGAGCGTGCCGCCGGCAGCCCGCAACCGCCGGCCCACCCCGTAGAGCCGAAACAGGCGCAGCAGCTTCAGCTGAGGAACCGGCAGGCACGACAGCAGGTCTGCCCACCCGAAGCCGCGCACGAAGTAGGTGCCGAACGACTCGGCATGACGGGCTCGGTACAGAAAGTCCAGCAGAAAGATCACGCTGAACAAGCCGTTCATCACGGCCAGGATCGTGTCGAGCGCCGGGTCGGGAATCAGCAGGTAGAGCACCACGTTCACGATGGCCAGCAGCGACAGAGCCGCCGCGAACAGCTCATAGGCCGGGTGGGCGAGGGCGGGGCGTCCCGCCGGCGGGCTGACTGGGGTTGGCATGTGGCTCCTCTGGCTCGCTGATCGGGATCTTGGGTGGGGCGCGTCCACCCACCGATGCGGCACCACCGAGGCCGTCGGGGGTTTGCGCCGAGCGATCGGCGCGCAGTGTCGTGAGATTACGTCCGATCGTGGGGTGGTCCACGCTCACTGAGCGTGGACGCCCCTGAAATCGGACGTAATCCGACGAGCGGGCACGGGTTGGAGCGCCGACTTTTCGCAGCCTCGACCCGCGCGACGAGCCGGCGTCGGCTCGGCAACCGGCGGCTCGAGTTCGGCCAATACACAGCGCTCGTACACCTGTTGTTCACCTTGCTCACAGCGCTCGTTCACCAACGGCACCCACGCTTTGATCGTGAACCTTGAATTGATGTTGCTGATCCTGGTGATCGGCACGGCCATTGCGTTCGACTTCACCAATGGCTTTCACGACACCGCCAACGCCATGGCCACCTCCATCGCCACCGGCGCCCTGAAACCGAAGACCGCCGTCGCGCTCTCGGCCATCCTCAACCTGGTCGGCGCGTTCCTGTCGGTCGAGGTCGCGCTCACCGTGACCAACGCGGTGGTCAAGCTGCAGACCTCGTCGGGGGCTCCGAACCCCGAACTGATGGTCAACAACGGCCACGAACTGCTGATGATCGTCTTCTGTGGGCTCATCGGCGGCATTCTGTGGAACCTGCTCACCTGGCTGCTCGGCCTGCCGTCCAGTTCGTCGCACGCGCTCTTCGGCGGCCTGATCGGCTCGACCGCCGCGGCACTGGGGTTCGCGGGCGTGAACTGGATGGGTGACGGCACCAAACTGGACGGCGTGGTCGGCAAGGTCATTCTGCCCGCCTTCGCCTCGCCGGCGGTCGCCGCCCTGGTCGCCACCATCGGCACCTGGCTGGTCTACCGCATCACCGCGGGCGTGGCCGAGCGCTACGCCGAGGGGGGCTTCCGGTGGGGTCAGATCGGCACCGCGAGCCTGGTGTCGCTGGCCCACGGCACCAACGACGCGCAGAAGACGATGGGCGTCATCACCCTTGGCCTGATCGCCTACGGCGTGCAGACCGACACCACCACCGTTCCGCTGTGGGTCAAGGTGGCCTGTGCGGTCGCGATCGCCGCCGGCACCTACATGGGCGGCTGGCGCATCATTCGCACGCTGGGCAAGGGCCTGGTCGAGATCAGTTCGCCGCAGGGCATGGCGGCCGAGGCGTCATCGGCCGCGGTCATTCTCACCTCGAGCCACCTGGGCTTCGCCCTGTCGACCACCCATGTGGCCACCGGTTCGATTCTGGGTACAGGTCTCGGACGCCGCGGCGCCGAGGTGCGCTGGGGCGTGGCCGGACGCATGGCGCTGGCCTGGCTGATCACCCTGCCGGCCGCCGGCATCGTCGGTGCCCTGTGCTTCTGGCTGGGCGACAGCATTCCCGGCTACGGCGGCCCCCTGGTGGTGTTCGCGATTCTGCTCGGCCTGACCGGCTGGATGATGGCGCACTCGCGCAAGAGCGCCGTGCACGCCGGCAACGTCAACGACGAGTGGCACAGCGAAGTGAAGCCGGGCGCGTCCGTCGCCGACACCGAAACCGTGAGCACGAAGGCCTGAAGGAGAACACGACATGTTGCAACTGTTCGGTAATGCGATCGGCCAGGTCGTGGCCATCTCGATTCTGGTCGGGGCCGGCCTGCCCGCCCTCTTCGCCTTCGGTGTGCGCGCTCTCGCGGTCGGCGCCGGAGGCGCGGCCGAGGTGACCGGAGAGGCGGGCAAACCCGCCATGAAGATCGTGGCCTGGCTCTGCTTCGCCCTGGTGCTGGCCGTCATCGCCGTGGGCCTGGCGATCATCATCTCGTCGGGGTTCGGCTACAAGGTGTCGTTCGAGCACGTCTTTCCGACGTTCATCAAGAAGTAGTAGCGGGGGCACGTCATGGGCGATCGGGGCGGTCTGTTGGAGCGAATCCTGCACTGGCTGCGCGCCGGCTACCCCGAGGGTGTGCCGCAACACGACTACGTGGCGCTGCTGGGCATTCTGCAGCGTACGCTGACCGCTGACGAGGTCGAGCAACTGGCCCACCGCCTGCGCGAGACCCGTGGCTCTTCTGTCAGTGATGACGAGATCCGTACACTGATTCGCGAAACCGCGTTGGAGGAACCGTCGGACACCGACATTCGGCGCGTCGCGAGCAGGCTGGCCGAGGGTGGGTGGCCGCTGCAATCGACGCCGGTGGAGGCGACGACTGACCAGAAGGGTTGAGGCCCGGAGTTCATGTCTCGTATCGAGCGAATCGTCAATTGGCTCAAGGGCGGCTACCCGCAGGGCATTCCCGAAGCGGATTACGTGCCGCTGCTGGCCGTGCTGCGGCGTCGGTTGAGCCCTGACGAGATCGGCGAGCTTGCCGAGCGCATCGTGCGCGACGGGCTGGTGCCCGCCGAGCGCATCGACGTCGGGGCCGAGTTCCTACGGTTGACCAACGAGTTGCCGAGCGAGGCCGAACTGCGCCGAGTCAGCGAGCGGCTGAACGATTCGGGCGTCGACGTCAGCTACGAACCGCCGGCCTGGGCCCGTCCGGGCGGCGACGCGAACTGACCCTGGGTGGTCGTGACGAGGCCCGACCAGTGGTGTGGCAGGCTTGCCCGGTGACCACACAGACGCAGGCCCGAGACCCGGGGCTGAGCGCCGCCGAGGTCGCCGACCGCATCGCCCAGGGGCAGCTCAATCACCTGCCGCCCCGCTCGGGCCGCACCGTGGCCGACATCGTGCGGGCCAACGTGTTCACCCGCATCAACGCGATCCTGGCCGTGTTGCTGGCTCTGGTGCTGGCCACCGGATCGTGGATCAACGGAGCCTTCGGGCTGCTGATCATCGCCAACTCGGCCATCGGCATCATTCAAGAACTGCGCGCCAAGCACACCCTCGACAGCCTGGCCGTGGTGGGCGAGGCTCGTCCACGAATCAGGCGCGACGGCGTGGCGCGCGACCACGCGCGCGACGAGATCGTGCTCGACGACGTGATCGAGGTGGGCCCGGGCGACCAGATCGTGGTCGACGGCACGGTCGTTGAGGCCGAGTACCTCGAGGTCGACGAGTCGCTGCTCACCGGTGAATCCGACCCCGAAGAAAAGGCGCTCGGGGCGGCGGTGATGTCGGGCAGTTTCGTGGTGGCGGGCGCGGGCGCCTATCGGGCCACGAAGGTGGGCAGTGAGTCGTACGCGGCGCAACTGACCGCCGAGGCGGCCAAGTTCACGTTGGTGAAGTCCGAACTCACCCAGGGCATCAACTCGATTCTGAAGGTGATCACCTGGGTGCTGATTCCGGTGGGTGTGGCCACGATCGTGGTGCAGTTGACGCAGGCTCACAACGATTGGCGCCGCTCGGTGCTGGCCATGGCCGGCGCGCTGGTGCCGATGGTGCCCGAGGGGCTGATTCTGCTCACCTCGGTGGCGTTCGCGTTGGGGGTCGTCCGGCTGGGCCGGCGCAACTGCCTGGTGCAGGAACTGCCGGCCATCGAGGGTCTGGCGCGGGTCGACGTGGTGTGCGCCGACAAGACCGGCACGCTCACCGAGAACGGCATGACGTTCGGCGAACTGCGGCTGGTGGACGGCGGGGGCGAGGCCGAGGTGGCGGCCGCGTTGCAGCAACTGGTGGCCGCCGACGCCCGTCCCAACGCCTCGATGCAGGCGATCGCCGCCCGGTACCCGGCCGCGCAGCAGGCCTGGCCGGTGCTGGCCAAGCTGCCGTTCACCTCGGCCAAGAAGTGGTCGGGGGCGACCTTCGTGGTGCCCGATCGCGGTGCGCAGAACTGGGTGGTGGGAGCGCCGGACGTGCTGGCCCCTGCCGGTTCGCCGGTGGCGCTCGAGGCCGAGCGCATCGCGTCCGGGGGGTTGCGGGTGCTGCTGGTGGCCACAGCGGAGCGCCCCGTGGACGACCCGCTGGCGCCCGGTACGGTGACCCCGCGGGCGCTGATCGTGCTGAACCAGAAGATTCGCCCCGACGCCGCCGAAACCCTGGCGTACTTCGCCGAACAGCGGGTGCAGCTCAAGGTGATCTCGGGCGACAACGCCGCATCGGTGGGGGCCGTGACCCGTTCGTTGGGCGTGGTGTCGGGCACCGCCGTCGACGCGCGCACCCTGCCCACCGACGCGGTCGAATTCGCCACCGCCGTTGACGAGACCGACGTGTTCGGCCGGGTCACGCCGCACCAGAAGCGGGCGATGGTCGCTGCGCTGCAGTCGAAGGGCCACACGGTGGCCATGACCGGGGACGGCGTCAACGACGTACTGGCGCTCAAGGACGCCGACCTGGGCGTCGCCATGGGCTCGGGCGCGGCGGCCACCCGGGCGGTGGCCAAGATCGTGCTGCTCGACGACCGGTTCGCCACCCTGCCGCACGTGGTGGGCGAAGGACGCCGCGTGATCGGCAACATCGAGCGGGTGGCGAACCTGTTCTTGACCAAGACCATCTATTCGGCGTTGTTGGCGCTGCTGGTGGTGCTGTGGCGGGTGCAGTTTCCGTTTCTGCCGATTCACGTCACGATCACGGGCTGGTTCACCATCGGCATTCCGGCGTTCCTGCTGTCGCTCGCGCCCAACAACGAGCAGGCCCGGCCCGGGTTCGTCCGACGAGTGCTGCAGTTGGGGCTGCCCGCCGGCATCGTGGTGGGCACGCTCACGTTCATCACCTACCTGCTGGTGCGCACCGACGATCCGAGCGCGGTGGCCATGCAGCAGACCTACACCGCCACCCTGGCCTGCCTGATCGTCGCGGCCACCTGGGTGCTTGCGGTGGTGGCCCGTCCGTACCGGTGGTGGCGGGTGGGGCTGGTGATGCTCAGCCTGCTGGCCTACCTGCTGATCTTCACCTGGCCGTTCACCCAGAGCATCTTCTTTCTCGACATCGGCAACCGGGCGGCGATGGGCACCGGGCTGCTGCTGGGCGTGGTGGGTGCGGTGTTGATCGAGGCCCTGTGGTGGATTCGCGGCAAAGTGTTCGGCGCACCATTGGTGTTCTGGAGCCGCAGCTAGCAGGCCCGAGCAGACCGGGACGGTTCAGGGACGTGTTCGCGTTCCTTCCCCTTTTCGTGCTCAGGCGCTGACCCGTGCAGCGATCGCGTCGCCGACCTCGCTGGTGGAGCGCTTCTCGCTTCCGCGTGCGGCGATGTCGGCATCGACGGCGGCGTCGATGCGGGCGGCGTCGTCACGCCGTCCAAGGTGGTCCAGCAGCAGGGCCATGGACGAGATCGTGGCGGTCGGGTCGGCGATGCCCTGGCCGGCGATGTCGGGCGCCGAGCCGTGCACCGGCTCGAACATCGACGGAAACTCACCGGTGGGGTTGATGTTGGCCGAGGCCGCCAGGCCGATGCCACCGGTGACGGCGGCCGCCAGGTCGGTGACGATGTCGCCGAACAGGTTGTCGGTGACGATCACGTCGAAGCGCTGGGGGTCCTGCACCAGCATGATCATGGTGGCGTCCACGTGCAGGTAGTCGGTGGTCACGTCGGGGTACTCTTCGGCGACCGCCCCGAAGATGCGGTTCCACAGCCCGCCCGCGTTGACCAGCACGTTGTGCTTGTGCACCAGGGTCACCTTCTTGCGGCGCCGCATCGCCCGCTCGAAGGCGTCACGAATCACCCGCTCGACACCGCGGGCGGTGTTCACGCTCACCTCGTTGGCCACCTCGAACGGGGTGCCGGTCTGCATCGAGCCGCCGACGCCGCAGTACAGGCCTTCGGTGCCCTCGCGCACCACCACAAAGTCGATGGGTCCGCGCGCCACGACGGCGTCCGACAGGGGAGTGGTGATGCCCGGGTAGAGGGTGGACGGCCGCAGGTTGACGTAGTGGTCGAACGCGAAGCGCAACTTCAGCAGCAGGCCCCGCTCCAGCAGCCCGGACGGGATCGCCTTCGACCCCGGCGCCGCGCCGACCGCGCCCAGAATCAGCGCATCGGCGCGGGCCAACTCGGCCAGCACCGAATCGGGCAGCACTTCGCCGGTGCGCTGCCAGCGCTCGGCCCCCAAGTCGTAGTGGGTGAAGTCGAAGGCGTCGGCACCCACGGTCGCCTTCAGCGCCTTGAGTCCCTCGGCGACGACTTCGGGCCCGATTCCGTCACCGGGAATGACAGCGATGTTCTGTGGCACCCGGCCACCTTAGGAGAGGTGTGGTGGCCAGCGAATGCGAGTCTCACGAAACCTGTGGATAACCGGGTGGCGCGAGTTCGGAACCGTCCCCAACTCCCGCCAGGTCAGGGACTCCGTCGGTTGCGGCCGTCCGCTCGTAGTTCCAGGGAATGACGACCGATTCTGACGCCGGCGGCGCTGATTGAGCGCCAAGCGCCTCGAAATCCGTCGTCATTTCACGACCGTCGCGCGGCGGGACGGCGTCCGGCGCCCGGCGAGTATTGTCCTGCCCATGCCGCTGCGCTTTCCGCTGACCGCCACCGACACCCCGTCCACACCCGAGAAGATCGCCGGCATTCACGCCGACCCGGGCTTCGGGGTCTACTTCACCGACCACATGGCGGTGGCGACCTGGCGCAAGGACGGCGGGTGGTCCGACGACGCGGTGGTGCCCTACGGGCCGTTTCAGCTCGACCCGTCGACCGCCGTACTGCACTACGCCCAAGAGGTCTTCGAGGGTTTGAAGGCCTACCGGCACGCGGACGGCTCCATCTGGCTGTTTCGCCCCGAACGCAACGCCGAGCGCTTGAACGCGTCCGCGCGTCGGCTGATGCTGCCCGAACTGCCGGTCGACGACTTTCTCACCTCGATCGAAGAGCTCGTCACGGTGGACGCCGCCTGGGTGCCGGACGCCCATGGTGGGGAGGCCAGCCTGTATCTGCGGCCCTTCATGTTCGCCAACGAGTCGTTTCTCGGGGTGCGCGCCGCCCATCAGGTGACCTACTCGGTGATCGCCAGCCCGGTGGGCCCCTACTTCGCCGGCGGCGTGAAGCCGGTCAACATCTGGGTCACCGACGCCTACAGCCGGGCCGGCAAGGGCGGCACGGGCGCGGCCAAGTGCGGCGGCAACTACGCCTCATCGCTGATCGCGCAGTACGAGGGTGCCGAGCACGGCTGCTCGCAGGTGCTGTTCGCCGACGCCGGCACCGGGGTGAACACCGAAGAACTGGGCGGCATGAACATCATGGTGGTCACCGCCGGCGGCGAACTCATCACGCCCGCGCTCACCGGCACGATTCTCGAGGGGGTCACCCGTGACTCGATTCTCACCATGGCCGGCGAACTGGGCCTGACGCCGGTGGCGCGGCCCGTCACCCTGGCCGAGATCTTCGAACGCATCGACTCGGGCGACATCGTCGAAGCGTTCGCCTGCGGCACCGCCGCTGTGCTCACTCCTGTCGCCGAATTCCGCTCTCACCAGGGCAATCACGTGATCGGCGATGAGCCGGGCCCGCGCACCATGCAGATTCGCTCGGCCATTCTCGATGTGCAGTACGGCCGTGCCGACGACGTGCACGGCTGGCTGCGCCGCGTGGTGTAGCGGTCGCCCCGTCCACACCGTGAACGAGCTGCTGTGGTTGATCGCCGGCGTCGCGGCGATCGCGCTGGTCGCGCTCCTGCAGCTGCGCAGGCCCCGCAAGGGCGCGATACCCACCGGGTTCGCCAGGCTCAACAGACGGACGAGAGGGGGTCCGCGGTGGGGCGGCGAACCGCTTCGGCCAAGCCCGCGATAAGGACGCCGGCGAGCACGGCCGCGAGGCCGATCCATTGCGCGGGTGCGAGCGACTCGTGCAGCACCACCACGCCGAGGGTCGCGGCGGTGATCGGCTCAGCCAGCCCCAGGGTCACCGCAGTGGCGGCCGACAGGGTGCGCAGCGCCGTACCCATCAGCAGGTACGAGGCCACCACGGTCACCGGGCCGAGCCAGGCGGCCATCGCCAGCCCTCGTGGTTGAGCCAGCCAGCCGACGTCCACGAACGGCAGCACGCACGCCGCGATCAACCCGCTGGTGCCCAGCACGGCCGACGTGGCCATCAGCGCCGGCATACCCCGGCGCAACAGGGTGCCGGTGGCGAACGCGTACCCCGCGTACGCGGCGCCCGCGACCAATGAGAGCAGCACTTCGCCCGGGTGCAGGGCGTGCGCGGACCCCAGCACCCCCGACAGCAGCGCCAAACCGGCGACCGCGATCGCCGTGGCGAACAGCCATGAACGTGCTGGACGGCTGCCCGCCAGCCACTCGAACGCCCCCGCGAACAGCGGGCTCGAACCCAGGGCGATCACGGTGCCCACCGATACCCCGTTGGCGCTCGTGCCGGCGAAGAAGGTCGCCTGAAACGCCATGATCGAACAGCCGCCGAGCAGCACCCAGCCGAGCTGCCCCGGCACGGGTGCGACACGTGCGCCGCGTCGTCGCAGCAGCGCCACCAAGCCGATCAGCGCCAGAATCAGCCCTCCGCTGAACTGCCGCACCGCGCCGACGCTCAACGGGTTCATACCGCTGGGGCCGAGCGCCTGGGCCGTGCCCGTGGTGCCGAACAGAACCGCCGCGCCGAGCATCAGCACGATGGCTCGTGACCTGTCGGGGGTTGGTGACACGGCCTGGACCCTACCGCGCGTACCGGTCGGGACTCACCACGTCACCATGCGTGGCCCGGTCGCCCGGCCGTTGATCAGTTCAGTGCTGCGAGGGCCGCGTCGTAGTCGGGCTCCTGGCCGATGCTCTCGGTGAGCTGGACGTGCCGCACGATGCCGTCCGCGTCGGCGACGATCACGGCGCGGGCCAGCAGTCCGCGCATCGGCCCGTCGAGCATGGTGAGGCCGTAATCGGCCCCGAAGGTGCTGCGAAACGCCGACGCCGTGACCACCCGGTCGATGCCCTCGGCGCCGCAGAACCGGCCCAACGCGTAGGGCAGGTCGTGGCTGATGCAGACCACCGTGGTGCCGTCCAGGCCCGCGGCCAGCTCGTTGAAGCGGCGCACGCTCAACGCGCACACGCGGGTGTCGACGCTGGGAAAGACGTTGAGCACGACCCGCTGACCCGCGAGGTCGTCCGAGGAGTAGTCGGCGAGATCGGGCAGGGTGAGGGTGAAGGCAATGAGTGGGTCGCCGACAGCGGGGGGTTCGCCCACAGTGGTCACGGTCTGGTCGCGGTACTGGGTGGTGGCCATGTCGCTTGTCTACCTCGGCCGATCACGAGGTGACACGGCAAGGTCTCAGTGCCTGAGATTGTTTGCCCCGCAGTGGACCTAGCGGGAGACTCGACAGACTTGTGTTCTTCTCCAAGTACTTGACCAGAACGAGGCGCAATGACGAGTCTGCCGGTGGCCCCCGACACCTTTCACGTCTTCGATACCACCCTTCGAGACGGTGCCCAGCAAGAGGGACTGCGGCTGACCGTCGCCGACAAGCTCAAGATCGCCCGGCACCTCGACGAACTCGGGGTGAACTTCATCGAGGGCGGCTGGCCCGGCGCCAACCCCAACGACACCGCGTTCTTCGCGGCCGCCGCCGACGGCGAACTCGAACTGCACCACGCCGAACTGGTGGCGTTCGGCTTCACCCGCAGGGTCGGCGCCAAAGCGGCGGACGATCCGCTGGTGCAGGCGTTGATCGACGCCCGCACACCGGTGATCTGCATCGTCGCCAAGAGCCACGACGAGCACGTGTTTCGCGCGTTGCACGCCACGCTCGAAGAGAACCTCGAGATGATCCGCGACACGGTCAGTCACCTGGTGGCCAACGGCCGCCGGGTGTTCGTCGACTGCGAGCACTTCTTCGACGGCTACAAATCCAATCCGGCCTATGCGCTGGAGTGCGTGCGCACCGCCGCCGAGGCCGGCGCCGAGGTGGTCGTGCTGTGCGACACCAACGGCGGCATGCTGCCGTCCCAGATGGGTGACATCGTCACCGCCGCGAGCGCGATCGGCGTCGACCTGGGCGTCCACTGCCACAACGACACCGGCTGTGCGGTGGCCAACACGCTCGCCGCGGTCGACGCGGGCGTGATGCACATTCAGGGCACCGTGAACGGGCACGGCGAGCGCACCGGCAACGCCAACATCATCACGCTGATCGCGAACCTGCAGCTGAAGTACGGCTGGTCGCTGGTGTCGGAGGCGTCGCTGCGTGAGGCCACTCGCATCAGCCACGCCATCTCGGGCATCACCAACGTGCCGCCGAACAGCAGGCAGCCCTACGTGGGCATCTCGGCGTTCGCGCACAAGGCCGGGCTGCACGCGTCCGCGATCAAGGTCGACGCCAATCTCTACCAGCACATCGACCCCACCCTGGTGGGCAACGACATGCGCATGCTGGTGAGCGACATGGCCGGCCGGGCGAACATTCAGCTCAAGGGCGAGGAGCTCGGCTACGACCTGTCCGATCGCGAGCTGGCCGGACGCATCACCGACGTGGTCAAGCAGCGTGAGATGGACGGCTACAGCTACGAGTCGGCCGACGCCAGCTTCGAACTGCTGCTGCGTGAGCAACTCGAGTTGGGCGACGACTTCTTCGAGGTGCTCAGCTGGCGGGTGCTCACCGGGCATGAGGTGAAGCCCGAAGGCGATTCCGAGGCGACGGTCAAGCTGCGCGCCCGCGGCGAGGTTTTGGCCTACGTGGGCGAGGGCCACGGGCCGGTGAACGCGCTCGACATGGCGCTGCGGGCGGCCCTCAAGCAGGCCTACGCGCATGTGGACGACTTCGAGTTGATCGACTACCGGGTGCGCATTCTCGACCAGGGCCACGGCACCGACGCGATCGTGCGCACCCTCATCGACACCACCGACGGCGAGCGCACCTGGACGACGGTGGGCGTGGGCACCAACGTGATCGAGGCGAGCTGGGAGGCGTTGTACGACGCCTACCGCTGGGGGCTGACCAAGCGGGCCGTTCCGGTCGGCTGAGGCCGGAGTCGCACACCCGAAACGACACGCACGATCGCGGGTGGTGATCGGGCCACGATCGTGCACGTTGGTGCCCAAGGGATCGGTGCTGGGCCGTTGGTGTTTCCGCCGCAAGCTCAGCCGGAGCAGCGTCACGGACCAGAGATCCCGGCGTTCGCCGGGATGACGAGGTGAGAGGGCGCCTTTCTCGTCGTGCGGGTGAACGCGGAGAGTCGACGTCTATCTCGTCATCGCGGCGAACGCGGAGAGTTGGCGCCTATCGCGTCATCCCGGCGAACGCCGGGATCTCGTCGCTCGAACTGGCCGGTGATTGTCGAGTCTCAGGGTTGGTCTCGGGGACGCCCCTCAAGTGTCGTCCCGCGCCCGGCTCGTAGGATCGGCCCATGAGCGATCCCCACGAACAGCTTCGGGTCGGCAACGCCGAGCGCAGTGCGGCTGTTGCCGAACTGCAGCAGGCCGCGGTGGACGGCAAGCTGACCCCCGATGAACTCACCGAGCGAAGCGCCCTCGCACAGGCAGCTCGCACCTACGCCGACCTGGACGCCCTGCTGGGCGACCTTCGTCCGCCGGCGCCTCCGGTTCAGTTGCAGCCGGTCCAGGGTTACCCGGTCGCGGGCTACCGGGGTTCGTCCGACCCCACCGCCCCGCCCGGCTGGTCGCCCCATGATCCGCTGCTGATCAACGCCGGTTTCACCGGCGCCAAGCGCACCGGTGAATGGCAGGTGCCGCCCTTTCTACAGGTGCAGGCATTGGCCGACACCGTTCGACTCGACTGCCTGCAGGCGACGACCACGAGCGAGCTGATCGACCTCGAGGTTCTCCCCGGGGCGGGCGCCGTCGTGCTGGTGGTGCCCGAAGGCTGGGCGGTGCAGGTCGATCGGCTGGGAAAGACGTGGGGCTCGGTGTCGTCCAAGGTGCCGAGCCGGGCGGCGTGGGGTAATCCGTTGATCGTCGTTCGCGGTTCCGTCGGCCTCGGTTCGTTCAAGGCCCGCGGCGCCAACTGGCTCGACCGCCGTCGGCTCGGACAAGACCGCTGAAAGACCTCCGGGTTCGACTTCGAGACGCTGGTGATCGCTGGTCGAGCTTGTCGAGACCCTTGCGGTGCCGGGGTTTCGACGAGCTTTCTCCGTTCAGGGGACGGTTCCCACGGTTCAACCAGCGACCTCAGGTCGTACAGAGCTGGACGAACTGGGGGTGGCCGGCGACGCCCTGCACCCGACGATGAAACGGGATCCATGAGGTGATGCAGCAGCGCCGTCAGCGTCGCGACTGATCACGTGGGCGAGCGCGAACACATCCGAGGTGGCGCAGTCGATCGCCTGCACCCAGAAGTGTCTGGCAGAGCATGACGGCATCGAATGGCGCGGGTTGGGGACGGTTCCTAACTCGCGCCACGTGGGGCCTGTGGCCACCCGAAGAGGCACTCAGGTGGTAGAAACTGGAGGTCCTCGGTCGGATGCCTTGCCACACTCGCCCCGGCTAGCGTGACGCCATGTCGACGCTTCGCGTGCCGCTGCGGCTCACCATCGGCCTCGCCGGCGCGACGGTGGTGGCGATCGGTGCCCTGGCCACGCGCATGGCGTTGACCGGGACGCCCAGGTACGGGTTCCTGTCCTGGAACCTCTTTCTGGCCTGGTTGCCGTACCTGGCCGCGGTGGCGGCCACCCTCGTCGCAGGAACCGGACGCCGCGGCGTGCTGCCCCTGGGCACGCTGTGGCTGTTGTTCTGGCCCAACGCCCCTTACATCGTCACCGACGTGGTGCACCTGCGTCGTCCGGGCGTCACCGTCACGTGGGTCGAGGTCACACTCATCGCCCTGTTCGCGGCCACCGGGCTGGCGCTCGGGCTGGCGTCCCTGGTGCTGATGCAACGGGTCGTGGCCGTCCGGTACGGGTCGACGGCGGGGGTGGCGTTGGTGGCCCTGGCACTGCCGCTCGGAGCGATCGGCATCTATCTGGGCCGCGTGCACCGCTTCAACAGTTGGGACGTGCTCGCCGACCCGTTCGCCCTGATGCGAACGGTGGCCTTCGACCTGTCCGGCCCGTTCAGCATGCCGGTGATGGCGGCACTGATCACCGCGATGACCTGCGGGCTGGCCGTGGCCTACGCGCTCGCCTGGCGGGTGGGCCAGGCGAGCGATGCTCGAATCAGCTCGCGCGGGCCAGAATCACGCTCGCGCCGGCGTCGATGAAATCGGCCTCGGGCTCGTCGAACCAGGCGTCGTTCTCACCCAGGTAGCGGAAGGCCACGATGTAGTCGGCGGGCACCTTCACCGTGGTGCTCATGGTGCCGTTGGAGCGCTTCTTCAGCGGGGCGGCGCCAGGGGTCCAGTCGTTGAAGTTGCCCACCACCGACACTTTGCCGGCCGGGTGGTCGGACGGCAGTGCGAACGTGATCGTGCGGGTGGGGGACTTGGTCGAACCGGTGAGCTTCAGCATGGCGGCGTTTCGGGCCTTTCAGGTTTCATTCGGGTGGTGGAGGGGCACCGGCGAGGCGGGGGGAAGGCTTGCCCGCCATCCACTCTGCCAGGTATTAGTGACCCTGACTATTTCGGGCGTGTCCTCATCGGAAGGGCGACTCGCCCTCGGTAGCATGAGGCAATTCCAGGCTGGTCGAACTCTCGTCAAGACTGCCGATCGAGCTTGTCGAGATCCACTTCATCCGACGCCCCCAACCGTTGATCGAGCTTGTCGAGACCTGTTGCGGCTAGCGGTTTCGACAAGCTCAACCAAGACCGCGCGTTGATCAGCGGTTCCTTTATCTGGTGCTTAGCGCCCGAAGGCGACTGTTGTTGCAGCCCCACCACCGGGGAACTACCGCAGGAGGAACATCATGAAGAAGCTCACCGCCACCGCCGCCGCGCTGCTGGTCACCGGCGGGGGAGTCATGCAATCGGCGACGCCGTCGCAGGCGATCACGGCAATCGTGCCCAACTACTTCTACTGCAATTGGTCGAACCAGTGCCGACAGATCAACGGCTCGTACGTGGCCTCGGTGCCCACGTACTGCCACCGGGTGCTGTTCGTGAACGTCGCGGCGAATCGCCGGGTGGCACTATGCGACAGGTGGGTCTGACTCACTCGATCCGTTCCAGCACCAGGGGACCCGCTTCGGCGGGTCCCTCGCCGATTTCCCACCCGCCGTCCAGTGCCTGTTCCGCCCGCTCGAAGCGCTCAGGGGTGTCGGTGTGCAGCGTGAACAAGGGTTGCCCGGCCTCGACTCGATCGCCGACGCCGGCCGTCCAGGTGACACCTGCGGCGGCCTGTACCGGGTCTTCCTTGCGGGCTCGTCCGGCCCCCAGTCGCCAGGCCGCGACGCCCACGGCGAGGGCGTCCAACCGGGTCAGTACCCCCGGGCGGGGCGCCTCGATCACCCTGGTATGCGAGGCGACGGGCAGCGGCGCGTCGGGGTCGCCGCCCTGGCCGCGGATCATCGCCCCCCAGACTTGCAGCGCCCGGCCCGACGCCAGCGCCTCGGCCGGGTCGGCCTCGATGCCGACGGTTTCGAGCATCGCCCGCGCCAGCGTCAGAGTGAGCTCCACCACGTCCGCCGGGCCGTCGCCATTGAGCACGTCCACCGCCTGCGCCACCTCGACCGCGTTGCCCGCGGCCCGGCCCAGCGGCGACTCCATCGACGTCACGTACGCCACCGTGCGCACCCCGGCGGCGGTACCCAGGCCCACCATCGTGCGCGCCAACTGCTCGGCGTCGGCGCGCCGGCGCATGAACGCCCCCGCACCGGTCTTGACGTCGAGCACCAGCGCGGGGGTGCCCTCGGCGATCTTCTTGCTCATGATCGACGACGCGATCAGCGGAATCGACTCCACCGTGCCGGTCACGTCGCGCAGTGCGTAGAGCTTCTTGTCGGCCGGCGCCAGGCCCGGACCGGGGGAGCAGATCACCGCACCCACCTCGTCGAGCAAGCGCATCATGGCGGCGGGGTCGAGATCGGCCCGCCAGCCAGAAATCGCCTCCAGCTTGTCGAGGGTGCCGCCGGTGTGCCCGAGGCCACGGCCCGACAACTGGGGAACCGCCGCGCCACAAGCGGCGACGATGGGCGCCAGGGGCAGCGTGATCATGTCGCCCACACCGCCGGTGGAGTGCTTGTCGACCACCGGACGCTGCAGCCCGCTGAAGTCCATGCGCTCGCCCGTGGCGATCATGGCGGCCGTCCACGCGTTGAGCTCGGCCTCATCCAGGCCCCGAAAGACGATCGCCATGGCCAGCGCCGCCATCTGCTCGTCGCCGATGCGACCGTCGGTGTAGGCGGGAATCAGCCACTCGATCTCGGCGTCGGCCAGCGCGCGACCGTCACGCTTGGCTCGAATCAGGTCCACGACGTCGTAGCTGTCCATGCCGCCGAGTATGGCAACGGCGGGCGTGACCGAGCCAGTGGCCCCGGCCGGTTAGGCTGCGCCTATGCGCATCGCCCGTTACGTCGCCGACGGTGGCGACCCCGCCTTCGGCATCGTCGAACTCGCCGAAGACGGCGCCGGTCACCCCGACAGCATCGCCGCCATCACCGGCGACCCGCTCGCCGGGCCGGTCAACTACACCGGCCAGCGGCTGCTGCTCGACGACGTGCGGCTGGTCAGCCCGGTGATTCCGCGCAGCAAGGTGATCGGCATCGGACGCAACTACGCCGCTCACGCCGCCGAACTCAACAACCCGGTGCCCGACGCCCCGCTGCTCTTCATCAAGCCCAACACCGCCGTGATCGGGCCCGGCGAGCCCATCGTCTACCCGCCCGAAACCGAGAACCTGCACTTCGAGGGCGAGCTCGCGGTGGTGATCGGACGCATCTGTCGCCGCGTTCCGCGTGACCGCGCCGCCGAGGTGATCTTCGGCTACACCGTCGGCAACGACATCACCGCCCGTGACCTGCAGACGTCCGACAAGCAGTGGGCCAGGGCCAAGGGGT
Source organism: Micropruina glycogenica (assembly GCF_900289045.1). GTDB lineage: Bacteria > Actinomycetota > Actinomycetes > Propionibacteriales > Propionibacteriaceae > Micropruina > Micropruina glycogenica. Next base: position 1,665,009 of record NZ_LT985188.1, on the reverse strand, counting down.
TCGACTCGTTCTGCCCGCTGGGCCCCTGGATCGTCACCCACCTGAGCCTGGACGAGGCGTCCGACCTGCAGGTGACCACCACGGTGAACGGTGAACTGAAGCAAGACGGGCGTACCAGCGACATGGTGCAGGGCATCGCCGAACTGATCGAATACGTCAGCGGGTTCACCACGCTGCTGCCCGGCGACGTGATTCTCACCGGCACGCCGGCCGGGGTCGGCCCGCTGCAGCCCGGTGACCAGGTGGCGGTGACCGTGGAGGGCATCGGCACGCTGACCAACCCCGTGGTCGCGGAGAACTGAACGTGACGCTGCAACCCGCGAAAGACTCCTGGGTCGATCGATTCGCCACCGAGTCGACGCCCGAAGGGGTCACCTACGACGAAGTTCTGCTGGGGGGCAAGGAGTTCCCCCGATCGCGCAGCGTGGCGGGCATTCTGCTCGGCCTGCTGATGTTCTTCACGATCGCCATCGGCGTGGCCCAACTGGTCAACTCGATCGGGTGGATGATTCTGCGACCGGGCGGTGAGTACATCGACTGGCTTCGGGCCAACGCGGCCTTCGACAACCCCTGGGGCATGCTGTCTGCGCATCTCGCGCTGGCGACGCTGATACCGCTGAGCCTGGCGTTGGTGCTGTTCGTGCACCGCCGCCGTCCGGGCTTTTTGGCGTCGGTGCGTCCGTGGTTTCGGTGGCGCTACATGGGCATCAGCATGGGGTTGGCACTGGTGGTGTTCAACGTGTTCTTGTTCGTGCAGCACCTGGGCCAGCCGTTCCCCGCCCTGCAGCCGCAGCAGAACTTCTGGGCGTTCCTGGTGGTGATTCTGCTCACCTCGCCCCTGCAGGCCGCGGCCGAGGAGTTCTTCTTTCGCGGCTACCTGCTGCAGGCGTTTCACACCCTGGCGCCACGCAGCCCGTGGTTCGGTGTGGTGTGCTCGGCGGCGTTGTTCGCGCTGTTTCACGGCACGCAGAACATTCCGCTGTTCTTGGACCGGTTCGCGTTCGGTGTGCTCGTCGGCGTGCTGGTGGTGAAGACCGGGGGCTTGGAGGCCGCCATCGGCGCGCACGTGATCAACAACGTGCTGGCGTTCACCTACGCCGGGCTGGTCTCGACCATCGCCCAGGTGAAGGCCACGCAGGTGATCGGCTGGGTCGACTTCGGTTGGGACGTGGCCGGCTTCGGCGTCTACACCGTCCTGGCGATTCTGATCGGACGACGGATGGGGTTGGCCACCACGACGCCGGGTATCAAGAAGCTCGAGGGCGTCGACCCCTGGGAGAAATAGGACGCGCTGCTCACAGTCGGTCGAGCGTGTCGAGACCTTCGTCGGTCGAGCGTGTCGAGTCCTTCGTTGGTCGAGCGTGTCGAGTCCCTTGACCTTGAAAGGTTTCGAGAACTCAACCAGGGCACGCGCCGTCCGACCTCGATCCTGTGGACTCATGTCAAGATGCCCGCTTGGGTTGGGTCGTTGACTCATTTCGTTTTGCCCGCGTCATTTTTGTTCGGGATAGGTAGACGTGGTTGCGTTTGGCTGCTTTGAGGATGGTGCCGCGGCGGCGGGCGAGTTCGAGCAGGTTGCGTTGGATGAGGTCGATGTCTCGGCGTAGTTGGGCCGGGTTGGCCTGGGTGATGCGACTGTCAAGGTGTCGCCGGTCCTGGTCGTCGAGGACGGTGGGGTGGTCACGGAGCAGCCGGCCGGCCGGGGTGGTGGCGGTGTCGTAGGTCTTGGTGACTTTCGCTCCGGTGCGGGTCTTGGTTTTCAGCTTCTGTTGCGGGGTGAACAGGTTGGACAGTTCAGCGGCCAGGGGCCATAGCTGGTTGAGCAGGTCGAGTTCCCGGCTGGTGTCGTAGCGGTAGTAGCCGACGTTGCGGCGGACTCTGGTCCAGTTCTTCTGTTCGATGTGGGCTTGGTCGTTGGAATGGTTCGGGCGGCCGCGGGTGAACGTGATCTCACGGGTGTTGCACCAGCTCATCAGGTGGTGGTTAATGAACTCGGAGCCGTTGTCAGAGTGGACGCCCACGATCGCGAACGGGAACCGGAGGGCGAGTTGCTCCAGCCCGGTGGCCACGATCCTTTCGCCCTTGGACTTCACGGTGATGGTTTCGGTCCAACCGGTAGCCACGTCGACAGCGTCCAGGCTGTAGTGGAAGTGGCCGTTGTTGTCGCCGCCGTCGTGACCGACCAGATCGATCTCGATGAACCCTGGCTGGGTGTCGTCCCACTCGTGCCAGGTCTTCAGCGGGATCGACGATTTCAACAGCGATCCGGGGCGGGTCAAGGACCGGCCCTTGAGGTTGCCGACCAGCCCGAGCCGGTAGGGCCGCAATCGGCGATCGATGGTCGCCGCCGACATGGCCAGCAGTGCGTCGATGACTTCGGGTGTCGCGTTCAGCTCGCCCTTGGCGACCAGGCTCGCGACCAGGACCGGCAGCGCTGGGCGCACGATCTTGCCGCTGGGTCCGTCCAGCACCGCCCAGCACACCGCCAAGGCGTCGATCACCTCAGGTCCGTAGCGGAACACAGGCTCGCGGGGCCTGCGTGGCCGGTTCACGTCCACACCGGCGACCGCTGCCCGGATCATCTTGCGGGCATGGTCTCGATGCCAGCCGTTGACCGCGACCAGATGATCCAAAATGGTCGACTTCTCAGCCTTGGTCGCCTTCGGCCACGCCTTGACCTGGCTCGCCAGCACAGCCTTCCGTTGCCTCATCGTCAGCCCCATCCCCGCAGCCTGACCCACGCGGGCATTCTCAGATGAGTCAACGACCCCACCCACGCGGGCATTCAGCACGAGTCAACTCGTCGATCCTGTGGACTCATGTCAAGATGCCCGCTTGGGTTGGGTCGTTGACTCATTTCGTTTTGCCCGCGTCATTTTTGTTCGGGATAGGTAGACGTGGTTGCGTTTGGCTGCTTTGAGGATGGTGCCGCGGCGGCGGGCGAGTTCGAGCAGGTTGCGTTGGATGAGGTCGATGTCTCGGCGTAGTTGGGCCGGGTTGGCCTGGGTGATGCGACTGTCAAGGTGTCGCCGGTCCTGGTCGTCGAGGACGGTGGGGTGGTCACGGAGCAGCCGGCCGGCCGGGGTGGTGGCGGTGTCGTAGGTCTTGGTGACTTTCGCTCCGGTGCGGGTCTTGGTTTTCAGCTTCTGTTGCGGGGTGAACAGGTTGGACAGTTCAGCGGCCAGGGGCCATAGCTGGTTGAGCAGGTCGAGTTCCCGGCTGGTGTCGTAGCGGTAGTAGCCGACGTTGCGGCGGACTCTGGTCCAGTTCTTCTGTTCGATGTGGGCTTGGTCGTTGGAATGGTTCGGGCGGCCGCGGGTGAACGTGATCTCACGGGTGTTGCACCAGCTCATCAGGTGGTGGTTAATGAACTCGGAGCCGTTGTCAGAGTGGACGCCCACGATCGCGAACGGGAACCGGAGGGCGAGTTGCTCCAGCCCGGTGGCCACGATCCTTTCGCCCTTGGACTTCACGGTGATGGTTTCGGTCCAACCGGTAGCCACGTCGACAGCGTCCAGGCTGTAGTGGAAGTGGCCGTTGTTGTCGCCGCCGTCGTGACCGACCAGATCGATCTCGATGAACCCTGGCTGGGTGTCGTCCCACTCGTGCCAGGTCTTCAGCGGGATCGACGATTTCAACAGCGATCCGGGGCGGGTCAAGGACCGGCCCTTGAGGTTGCCGACCAGCCCGAGCCGGTAGGGCCGCAATCGGCGATCGATGGTCGCCGCCGACATGGCCAGCAGTGCGTCGATGACTTCGGGTGTCGCGTTCAGCTCGCCCTTGGCGACCAGGCTCGCGACCAGGACCGGCAGCGCTGGGCGCACGATCTTGCCGCTGGGTCCGTCCAGCACCGCCCAGCACACCGCCAAGGCGTCGATCACCTCAGGTCCGTAGCGGAACACAGGCTCGCGGGGCCTGCGTGGCCGGTTCACGTCCACACCGGCGACCGCTGCCCGGATCATCTTGCGGGCATGGTCTCGATGCCAGCCGTTGACCGCGACCAGATGATCCAAAATGGTCGACTTCTCAGCCTTGGTCGCCTTCGGCCACGCCTTGACCTGGCTCGCCAGCACAGCCTTCCGTTGCCTCATCGTCAGCCCCATCCCCGCAGCCTGACCCACGCGGGCATTCTCAGATGAGTCAACGACCCCACCCACGCGGGCATTCAGCACGAGTCAACTCGTCGATTTGGTCGGCGTGCGGCCGGTTCGGTAACGTTGTCAGTCGCTGGTCGCACGCGGCCAGCGATGGGGTATGGGGTAATTGGCAGCCCGCCGGATTCTGGTTCCGTCAGTCTAGGTTCGAGTCCTAGTACCCCAGCGCAGAGGATTGGCCGAGGCTGCGCTGGCTTTGGTAATCTTCGTGACTGTCGCCTTCGGGCGACCGCTAGGGCCCCGTTGTGTAGCGGCCTAGCACGCCGCCCTCTCAAGGCGGTAGCGCGGGTTCGAATCCCGTCGGGGCTGCCACCTTCAGCCCAGTCAGACGAACATTGACTGGGCTGACGTCGTTCCGGCCCGTCTTGACACTGACGAGAGGGCCCGCTCATGACCGATCTCGAAGCCTTTCTGGCCTCGGCGAGTGTCGACCAGGCGGTCTTCGCCCTGCGCCCGGAGTATCGCGCCCTGCTGATCGGGGTGTCTGGGCTGCCGCGTTCGGCCAGCACCGGCGGCGGACCCATCGACGCGGCTGCGGACGAGGTGTTGCTTCGTGCCGAGACGGTGGCTCGCGAGTTGCTTGCCGAGAACCCGGTCGAACAGTTGCCCCACGTCGCGGCGTGGCGAGACGCGTACCGCCAGTTCGGCGCCAAGCCACAGCGCACCCGCAACAGCCTCGAGGCGCTGCTGCGCCGCGCAGAGTCGGGACTGCCCAGGGTCAATCCGCTCACCGACATCTACAACGCCATCAGTGTGCTGCATCAGGTGCCGATCGGCGGCGAAGACCTGAGCGCCTACGTCGGCCCTCCGCGACTCGGGCGGGCCACGGGCTCGGAACCGTTCGACACCATGGCCAACGGGGCGGTGGCTGTCGAACGTCCGGAGCCTGGCGAGGTGATCTGGTGCGATGACGGCGGTGTGACCTGCCGCCGCTGGAACTGGCGCCAAGGTCGCCGAACGCAACTCGCGCCCGCAACAACCAACGCCCTGTTCATTCTGGACGCCCTCTCCCCGATGACCGACGAAGCCCTGACCGCCGCCGGGGACGAGTTGATCGACCGGTTGCGCGGTCTCGAACCGGAACTGTCGGTCGCCGTCCGCGTCCTTGGCGCCGGCAACGTTCGGCTGCCCAGCTGAGCTGAAGTGTCGCCTGCGAGTCGTTCGGGGGGCTTCCGAAGATGGCGGTCGCGGACTCGGAGAAGGCGTTCGACGTGGGTGGTGTGTAGGTTCTCGCGTGATCTGTCGTCGACAATTTGCGCTGACTAGGGCGACGACAACTTGTTGGTCGTCAGTGGTTTCTCACTATCTTGTCGGAATCCTCAGTGCTCGGCGGGCATCGCTGTTCGATTCCGCGCGACCCTAAGCGGTGTCCCGTTCGAGGACCGTTCAGTGGGCATTCGGTGACTCTCACGAACTTGTGCTCGGCGCACCTGCATTGTCGGCGCGGTCGAGCTCGCGACAGGCACTCGAGGCGGAGATCAGCGTGGCTGCGGTCAGCACCATCCGGCGCACGTCGCCTGCGTTCCACCACCACGCGATCGTGGCGAGTTCCGCACCGTAGGACGGGAAGTCGTCTCCGAACAGTCGGGTGACCAGGGTCGAGACGATGACCACCGTTAGCAGGAGGAGAGCGATCAATCTTGATTGGTCAGCAACGGATTCTCAGCGCCTTGTCCTGACTGAGACAGGCGAGTGACTTGGGCCACTTGCCGTGGCAGAGTGGAGCTCGTGCGGTGCCCACCCCAGGGGCACTGCCGAGGAGAATCATCCCCTCTCCCTACAGGAGTGCACTATGAAGAAGCCCGCTTTGATCGCTGCTACTCTCGCGGTCACAACGCTGATCCCTCTGCTGACCGCCTCGCCCGCTTGGGCCTATGAGGTCAGGACAAAGAATGTCTCGTGCGGAGTTAACCAACGACTAAATATCGTTTCAAACGATTACTCATACGCGACCCACTACTTCAAGGGTTCAGTTGTCAAGGCTTGGGGAACGGGTGGCTCTCACATCAGCGACAAGGCAGCCAGTGGCAAGAGCGGGCAGGTTAAGGATGAGGCAGGCGCGATCAACAGCTTCGGGGCGAACTGCTACTGCCCATCTGGTACGACCTGCGGCGCGTGATACCTGATCTTTGTCGGTCGGGTCTGTCACGATGACTGCATGAGCGCAGTCACCCCGCTGGCCGGTTTGTCGTTGTTGGACGCCGAGGCGCGGGCTGCCGAGGTGTTGGCTGAGGTTGATCGGGTGGTGGTCGGCAAGCATGACGAGCTGGCCATGGTGTTGGCCGGTGTGCTGGCCCGCGGCCACGTGCTGCTGGAGGACTTGCCCGGGGTGGGCAAGACGCTCGCCGCGAACGCGTTGGCGACGGCACTCGGGCTGGAGTTTCGGCGCGCGCAGTTCACGCCCGACTTGTTGCCGTCGGATCTGACGGGTTCGTCGGTGTTCGATCAGCAGCGGTCCAGGTTCGAGTTTCGGCCCGGTCCGGTGTTCACGGGGCTGTTGCTGGCCGACGAAGTGAACCGCACGCCGCCGAAGACGCAGGCGGCGCTCCTCGAGGCGATGCAAGAGCGACAGGTGAGCGTGGACGGCGAAACCCGGGCACTGCCGGTGCCGTTCCACGTGATCGCGACGGCGAACCCGATCGAGCATGAGGGCACCTACCCGTTGCCGGAGGCGCAGTTGGACAGGTTTCTGCTGCGGCTGTCGTTGGGTTATCCGGACGAGCGGCAGGAATGGCAGATCGTCGAGCAGCAACTCCGGCGTGAGCAACTGCCTAGTGTGCGCGCCGTCTTGAACGCCGAGGGGCTGCTGGCCTTGCAAGACGCCGTGGAGCAGGTGCATGTCGATGCGCTGCTGGGTGAGTACGCGGTCGCCGTGGTGAGGGCGACCAGGCAGCATGCGTCATGTCTGGCTGGGGCGTCGCCGCGCGGGTCGTTGGCCTTGGTATTGGTGGCGCGGGCGTGGGCGCTGATTCAGGGGCGTGGGTTCGTGACTCCGTCTGATGTGCAGCAGGTGGCGGTGCCTTCGCTGGCGCACCGGGTCACTTTGAGGCCGGAGTTGTGGCTGGGTGACGTCACGGCTGCTGATGTCGTCGCCGAGGTGTTGAGCCGGGTGCCGGTGCCGGATGTGTCCGGCGAGCCGCGCCGCGCGGGGTGACTGGCGGCCCCGGCGTGCGTGACTGGTGGAAGTTCATGCTGGAAGGCGTGGCGCTGGTACTCGTGGTGATCGCCGTGCTCGCCGGCGCCACCGCGGTGATGGACGGCAACCCCAGCGCAGACGAGCCGAGTCAGGGAACCACGACCGCTTCGGTGCCGGACGGTGAGTATGGGGAGAAAAGCCCCAGCCCGAGCCCAAGTGCGCAGCCACGCGCCGACGGCGACGATGCGGGGCAGTGGTGGGTACTGACGGTGCTGGGCGTCGTGGCGGCCGGCATCGGGGTGCGACTGTGGCTGCAGCGCCCGCCTTCCGTCGCCCTCGACGAACCCGAACCTGATGCCGACCAGATTCTCACTGACGCGCTCAACCGCTTGGACGCTGCCAGCACCGATGCGATCACGGTGTGCTGGCGGCAGTTGGAACGCCTCGCCGAGGTGCGTGGTGTGGTGCGCGGGGCGTCCGAGCCGGCCCACGATTTCGCCCGTCGGCTGGCCGCCGCGCTCAACCTGCCGGCCGACGAGTTGACCACCCTGGGCGGGTTGTATGAGCAGGCCTGGTATTCGAGCGCCGCCACCACCTACGCCGACATCGAAGCAGCTCGCGCCTGCCTACAAGCTCTGCTGCAAGCCGGCAACGAAAGACGGAGATGATGCGGCATCCGCTCGCCCTGCTCGCCGGCTTGATCGTGGTGGCGGGGCTGGAGTGGTGGGCGTTCGCCGCAAGTGCCGAGCCCGACCCGGCCACAGTGCGGTTCGTGATCATCGGCAGTTGCCTACTCATGGTGCTGCTGTGGTTCTTGGGCCGATCCGTCCCTGCGGCGGCGACCCCGGCCTGGCCGGCTAGCCGGCACTACACCCACGCGCCGTTTGTGGACGCCCGCACTCGACAGCTCGAAACCCTCCTGAGCCGGGACACGCCTGTCGGTTCGAGCGCTCAACTGGCCGTACTGCTCGGTGCGCACGTTCCGAGCGGCGTTCGGGTCTCGCCGGGGCTGACCGCATACGTCGAGGCGGCCCGGGCTGGCCGCGGCGTCCGTAGGCCGTCGGCGCAGCAGTTGGCCCGTTGGTTGTCCGAGATCGAGGACGCCCAGTGACTCGCCCCGCTCGCACCGCCGCGCTGATTCGCGCCGAGGTTGCTGGGGTGCTGTTGGCGATGTTGGCGGCCCTGTTCGGACGAGCCGACCTGTTGCTGCTCGCCGCTCCGCTGCTGCTCTACGCCGGGGCTGCCGAGCTAGCGCGGCCCCGCGAACAGACCGTCGAGTGCGAGAGCCGGACCCGGCGCGTCCGGATCGGCGACATGACCAGCGTGACGATCGACACCGTTCCGCCTGCCTTGCTGAGCGTCGCCGCACCGACGCAGCGCGGGATCATGCCCGCCGAGAAGGCTCCACGTTCGGCAGCCGACACGGGGCAGGTCACGCTGGCCGTCACGGTGGAGGAGTGGGGTAAGGTGACGCTCGGCCCGCTGATCTGCGTGGCGACCGACCCTATGCACGCCTGGCGCACCACTATCGCCCTGGAGGGCCCGACGCTGCTGGCGCAGCCCCTAGCTCGCACCGTTAGGGCGGCGTCGACGATCACGTCGCCGGTGGGAGCGGTGGGCCGTCACCCTTCACCCAGACCCGGGCCGGGCAGCAACCCGTCCGGCATCCGCCCTTATCAACCTGGTGATCGGACCAACCGGATCAACTGGCGCGTCGCCGGCCGCACCGGAAGATTGCACACGAATCAGAGCCAACTCGAACGCGACACCGACATTCTGATCGTGCTCGACACCCTCGCAGCAGTGGGCGCGGCGGACGGACCCGACAGCATCGATCTGGGCTGTGAGGCCGTCTCAACCATCGCCCACCACTACGCCTGGCTCGGAGACCGGGTCGCCCTACACGATCTCGGCGGACGACTACCCACCCTGAGGTTCGGCACCGGACGTAACCAAACCCGACGGGTGCTCGACGTGCTCAGCCACCTCGACCGCAGTAAACCCGACAAGCCCAGCCTGCCCGTGCTTCGTGTCCGGCCCGACACCTTGACCTTCGTGTGCAGCCCGCTGCTCGCCCGGCACGCCCTGGACGCGATCGGCGCCCTGCGGCGCGCCGGGCAGGAGGTCGTGCTGGTCGACACCTTTCCCACCGGTCTCGACCGGCAGCCCACGAACGCCGCCAACGCACTGCGCCTACGCGCACTCGAACGCGGCGACGACCTCGACCGACTGCGTCACCAAGGCATTGCTATCAGCCGCTGGCAGGGTGGCAGTAGCCTCGCTCCGCTCATGGCGGCCCTCGCCGCCTCGCGCGGACCCCGACGGGCAGCCCGATGAGAAGCGACGACACGACGAAACCAACCAAGGGGTTGCCAGGGTGGACCCTCACTGTGGTTCAGACCGCCCTGATCGCCGCCGCGACAGCGACCTGCTTTCGCGCCACCAGCCACCAACAAGCGTGGCTGATGACCTTCATCGCCTCTGTCTTCGTCGGCTGGGCGCTGCTTCGGCCCGACTCTCCGGCCACTTTGGGCTGGGTGCTGACCATCGGCGCCTGGTGGTTCACCGGTCTCGCCTACCCGACCATTGCTACTACGCTGCAGACCGCGCTGCTCACACTCGCCGCCCACTACGTCACCGCGGCGCGAGCGAGCAACCATCGCAGCACCCGGCTCAGCCCCCGCTACCTCGCCAACTGTTTGGCCGTGCTCGGCGTGCTCATGCTCGCCACCGCGCTGGCCGCTCCCGTGATAAGCGCCATCAGCGACAGCCCGGTCACCAGCGACCAGTGGACGATCGTCTGGATGGCGGCCGCCATCGCCGCGCTGAGTGGGCTCGCCTGGCGGTTCACCACCAAAGCGGACCCAGATCGTCAGTAGGGGTTGCGTTGAGGTCCTGGGGCATGGAGGCTGAAAAGGCCACGCCTCCGATGACTGATGAAATCGTGCCGAATCCCCTTTGGGTGGCTGGGGACGTGAGTCCGTTCGTCGTGAAGTTCTTCTTTTCGCGTTCGGTGAGTGAGGTTCACCCCCAACCGTGGAGGGTTCCTTATGCCGCCTCCGGTTGGAGAGCGGTGGTCTCGTAGGTGATGGGTGCCATCATGTCAGCGCTGCTGTGCCGGCGGGTGTGGTTGTAGAAGCCGTAGCACCATTCGAGCGCGACGGCCTGGGCGTGCCGGGTATCTGCGAACCGGTGCCGCGACAACACTTCCCATTCCAGCCAGGAGAAGAGTGCTTCGGTAGCAGCGTTGTCGAAGCAGGACCCGACCCGGCCCATGGATTGCCGGATGCCGAGCGTGCGGCATAGCTTCATTAACGACTTCGCGGTGTAGGTAGAGCCTCGGTCGGTGTGGAAGATCACCTGCTGGGATTCGCCGTCACGCCAGATCGCGTGTCTACCGCCCCGGGTGGCTACGGCCATCTTGATCGCGTCACAAGCGAGTTGCGCGTCGGGGTGCAGCCCGGTCGCGCCACCCAGCAGCCGGCGGCTGTAGAGGTTGATCACGGTCGCCAGATACAGCTTGTCGTCCTCGGTGGGGATCTCGGTCATGTCACCCACCCAACGCATCAGCCAGTGTCGACATGCTCACCGTCCGGATCGAGTCCCTACCTCGCAGCCGCACCGAATCGCTGGTCAGTTTGCAGATTTCCCACCCTTGCCCATCGAGCCACACCCGGCTGCCCAAGCGGGCTTCGAAGCTCGATGGCACTCCAGTCATGCGGCCTTACCCCCCGTGTGAGAACAGATTTCGGCGACAGTGGTTCGGTCAGGTCAGTCACCCAGGTGCCGCGCCACATGAGAGTCAGCAGGGCGCCCCGAGCGATCTGCGGATCAAGCCCCGATGCAGCTTCAGCCTCAGCCACCGACATGCCCTCTAGGCGGGCGACAGAAGCCCTGGCCGGTGGGATTCTCACTATCGTGTCGTGCTCTTCGCGGATTTGGTTGACGCTGACCGCTACTAATAAAAATCCGAGTATTATTATCCTATGCCTAGACGAGCCTCGACTGCGATCGAGCGCCGTCAGGGGCGTGCATTGGGTCTGGTGCTGCAGCGGAGCCGCCCGGGGACGGCTGAGGAGTTTGCGCGCGATGCGGGAGTTCATGTCGACACGGTTCGTCGAATCGAGCAGGGCGGGGTCGCTTCGCCGGGCTTCTTCTTGGTGACGCAGTTAGCGGATGCGCTGGGGCTGGGTCTGGAGGAGCTGCGGGAGCGGATACGAAGAGTGGATGCCGATCTGATCAGTGAGAAGGGTGCAGCAGGTGGCGACGAAACGTGAGAGCCTGCCGTTTGTGGGGTGGGATGTGGAGCAGCGGCTGGTCTGCCAGGGCGCTTGGGATGCCTGTGGTGGCCCCGGGGTGGTGCTTCCGTCGACCCGAATCGCTGGCGGACTGGCGTGGCCCGTGGTGCGTTGGGATGAGCCGGTGCTGCGTGATCGTCTGTTGCGGGGGGCTTCGGCGGTGGTGAACCGTGTCCGGGTTCGGGACTGGGTGGTTCAGGCGTCCGGGGAGAAGCTGCCGCTGGAACTTGTCGGGTTCGTGTTCACCGGTTCGCTGTCGGCGGTGCGGACGCCGATGTCAACGCTGGCGCCGTTGGGTCGCATGGTGTGGCTTTCCGCGCGGGTGGATGACTGGAGTCGATGGGCGTGCGAACTTCAGGGGGCATGGCTGGTCGAGTCGACGAACCATGAACTGGTCAGCCGAGGAAGCGATCCGTTGGAACTTCCCGCGGATGTTGGAGCAGTGGGGCGTCGGCTGCTCGGCGAGCAGTTGTTCGATCTGGCCGCTCGTGAGGACTGTTTGCCGCTTGGCTAGCGCGTGGCCTTGATCCAGGCCTTGAGATTGCCGGGGACCGGCCAGTTCTTGACCAGTTTCGCTGAGATCTCCTGGTTGACCGACAGTGCGTGCCTGCAGGCTTCGATCCAGCTGCGAGCGGACACCGTTGGGTCGTTCCCGATTACCTTCGCCGCGAGGGAGGCAAGACAGTGCAGCGAGTGCATGGCGGCTTCTGTTTCGGTTGCAATGTGGTCGAGTGTGGCTCCAGCGCAGAAGTCGCAATCGCAGGTCCACAGGCGAAGGTCGTCGCTGAAGTGTGGGATGGCGAGACCGATCGTCGATAGGGATCTGTGGCTCATTGAGGCAGGCACGTAGGCAGCGGGTTCGCGTTTTGTGGGTCCGCCCCCTGTTGGGGGCCAGATGTGCCGCCTGGAGGTGCTGGTGCCGATTGCGGCGTGGCTGGCACCGAAGGCGAGCGCTCCGATCGCCGTGATGTCGCAGCGGAGCTGGAGGACTGGGACGTCAGCGTGAGCCAGGACGTGGAGCAGGCCCAGGACGGCCGCTTCGGTGGCGAACGGGTCGTTGCGGTCTTCCACCATGAGTGCGACTGGGTTGCCGAAGCGATTGATCTGGTCGACGAGTTCGTCCGCCCGGTTTGTGATCCAGTGCTTTGCGAGGGGGAGTGTGGTGATGGCTTTGCTCTGGTTTGCCCCTTCTTTGAGCACAGCGGTTAGGCGGGCGTGGTTGTTGGCCGCAATGTAGGACGAGTCGGTGAGTGGCTGTTGGATGCCGATGCGTCGTTGGTAAGCGGTCCAGTCGGGGTCGAGATGGCCACTGGCCCCATCGCGGCCTTTGCCTGCGTAGCGCTCGGCATCAAAGAGCACCGGCCCGGCTTGTAGCTGCTGGTGTCGGTTGATGAGGGCGACCATGTCGTGGGTCTTGGTGGTGGCGTAGATGGCGCCCAGTCCTGCGGCGGCGCACCGCTCCACGAGTCCTCCCGTGAGGCCTTCGCTGGCGCGTGCCTGCATCAGGAGCGGGGCATCTTGCTCCAGGAGTGCGGTTCGTCTCTTGGCGGGGACCCGCTGGAGGCTGGTGGTGTCTGCCGGTTCGGCCCTGTGCAGGTCGCTGTGGAGGTCGAGGCGCATGGTGGTGCTCATGCAGGGTCCTGTCGAAGTGTGAGAGTTTGCCGGGGCGTCGACCGGGACGCGAGGAACACATCCATGAATTGTTGGGGGGTCATCCCCGCACGGTCTGCCATCGCAGGGACGGTGTCGCCGTTGGCTTCGCGTAGGGCGATCAGGCGTTGAGCGGTGGTCGGAAGCTCGCGGTCGGGCTGGCGAGGCTCTGCTTGACGCCATCCCGCCCTGCCGAGCCGGATCTGGAACTCGCGGTACTGCCGATCGGTAATCGTGCTCAGCTGGTGAGCCCGTCGGATCAAGGCTGCGACTGAGATTCCCCAGCGCTCTTTGATCGTGAGGAGACGCTCCAGGTCTGTCGTGCGGAGGCCCTCGAGCTCAGGGCGGATCTGGTCAGCCGGAGCCAACAGTTGGGCTGCGAACGCGTCAGCTTGGGGCTCTTGTCCTTCGCCTGGGGTCGTGTGGAGGAGTAGGTGGCCGAGTTCGTGGGCGAGAGTGAACCTGAGCCGGTCCGGCGCCAGACCGCGGCTGACGATGGTCATGGCGGCGGGGCCTTGGGCGAGCCGGGCTGAGAGGGCATCCTGTCCAGCGCTGAACAGGTCGCGGTCGACGACGATGACGCCGGCGCTTTCGATCAGGCCGGTGACGTGTCGGACGGGTCCATCAGCGATCCGCCACGTGGCACGGATGGTGTCGGCGGCCCGAACTGGGTCAGCGCCAAGGGTGCCGCTGCTCGGGAGCTTGTGCTGAGGGGCGAGGTCGACGTCCTCAGTCAGGACGGCGAGAGCGTTCGCGGTGAGTTGGGCGATCGCCTCGATCTGGTGCACGACACGCAATGTCATCGTGCTGGCCCGACGCCTGTGGTGCACGTACAAGCTGGCGGCAGCGAGGCTGGGGGCCAGGCGGGTTAGGAAGTCGCCGGGCACATCAAGCGCCCGCGCAACGGCGTCTACAGCGCCGGGATTGAGCGGAGCGAGGCCGCGTTCAGCTTTCGACAACGTGGGCTGCGCCACGCCGGAACGTTCAGCGAGATCACGCTGGGACCAGCCACGGGCCTCCCGCGCGATCGTTAGCGCGGTCCTAGTGCCGTCGGTGTCCATGCATGACTCCCTTCATCGTCAGCGACGCGGCAAGTGTATCAGATACTGCATCAAAAACCCGAGAGATGCCGGGCGCGAGGTGGCGCGACGACCAGGCGTCGCCAGCCAGTGAAGGCCGGAGACCCCCTGGTCGACATCGACATTGACCAGATCACCCGCGCCGGCTACTCAATCGTCACGCCTGTGGTGATCACCAACGCCAGCTCCGTCGGGCAGGTTCAGGCAGTCGACCAGAAGGCCGTCATGGCCGGCGACCCCGTGCTGATCGTCAAGCTCAACGCAGAGAGCGCCGCGGCGGTCTAGCGGAACAGAACCAGGGGGCACCGGGTCGGCGGTGCCCGCCCCTTCGCTGTTACTGCTGTCATTGCCCAAGAGTGCGCAGCGACAGTTCTTTGTACCGTTCAACCGCCCGCAGATGGAGGGTGACAGCCGCTTTGACGTGCCATTGCAAGGCGTCTTCGTTGGGTGAGAGCAGCACCTGATAGCCGCCCGGAATCTCGACCACTTCGGATCTCTGGCTGGCGGCCAGCATCGCGTAGGAATGGCTGTGCTGCAGTCCGGACATCTGTCTCCAGGTGGCCACCAGCCAGGCCCGGATGCCTGCATGCATGGAGGCGAGCGATCGTAACCTTGGCAGCTCGGTGACGAGGTTGGCCAGACGGTTCATGTCTTTGGCGGCGGCGTTGAAGTGGCGAGCTTCGCGGTCGAGTGCCTGGTAGGTGGAGTTCAGCGCATCGAGCGTTCGTTGACTCTCCTCGGCGTTGCTGAAGCCGGTCGCCACAGCTGCTTCGGCCCACAGCTTCTGCTCACGGGCATCGGCGAGTTCGAGCTGCAACCCGCGCCGTCGCCGGTTGAAGCTGTCGTCGGGATCAAGCACCCACAGGGCGTGGAAGGCGGCTTCGAAAGCTGGCCTGATCAGGCTCCAGGTCGCGTGAGGGGTGACACCTGAGGTTGTGAGGGTCTGGGTCAGGAGCCAATGATGATCCCAGGAAGCGGCCAGTAGTCCCGCCGCATGCAGATAGGGCCGCAAACCGGCGACCTTGCCTTCATCGAAGCGTCGGGCCGACAAGATGCTGGTGTCGCGACCGTACTCGGCGTCGCAGACCTCAAGTGCGACCCAGGAGCGGTCGATGTGCCGCCACAACTTGAGCAACTCGCTGCCGTCGAAGTCTTGCAGGTGCGTCCGGTCGGCCATGACAACAGTCTGATGGTAGCGACCGACAGTCTTCGCCCGCGGGGAAGTCACTCTCCACGGTCACAGGGTCGAGGACTCGCTAACGGCTCTGCTCGGGGGTCCAGATCAGGGGCCCTTCAGCCATGTGGATTGCCAGGAGGTATTGATGCGCGCTGTGGAACAGGTCGGCGTGCCGCAGCGGGTTTAGCCGGCGGTAGTCGGCGTAGCTGGGTGTGTCCGGGTCGAGCCGGAGTGCTTCGGGGCCGTAGGCGATGTCGCCGGCGGTGAATCGCTCCCAGAACTGTCGGGTCAGTGTGCGTAGGCCGGTGTCGGTGGGGTGTTGCCGGCGGCCGACTTGGACGGCTTCGGTGAGGAGGTTGATATTGCGGCCGGTCATTCGGCGTTGTTGGTAGTCGATGGGCGGAGGGTGGTGTTGAAGCCGGGTGATCAGGCTGTCGAGGGCGGTGTGGATGGCGGGCCAGGTGCCGCGAGCTTGCGCATATCGCAGGTAGGTGCCGATGCGGTTGGGGTGGGTCGCGGGGAGCCGGAGGTGTTGGCAGATCTTCATCCATTGTTCGTGGTTACCGATCTTGACCAGCGCCATGGCGAGCAGGCTGTCCCGCAGGGCGTGGTTGGTGCAGCCGAGGAGGGGTTCGGGGACGCAGAGCGGCCAGATCGTCTGTGGGATCCAGGCCGGGGTCGGTTCGGGCAGTCGGGGGTTGTGCTCGGGCAGTCGGAGTTGCCGGATCTGTTGGGGATCGTGGAGGTGGGTGGCGGGGTAGCGGGGGGCGTGGTGCACGGTGCGGAACATCATCTGGTCGGCGGTTGGGAGGTGGTCGCGGATTCCGGCGAGTTGGATGGCGGCCAGGAGCGGGCTGTAGCGGTGGTTCGTTAGGCGACTGGTAGGGCGGACAGGGGCGTGCGGGCCGTCGTAGGTCAACATGGTGGCCCGGTCGGCTGCGCTGGAGAGGTCGGCTGCGGATAGAACGTGCGCAGCGTCGGCGAGGGCGGGACCCATTTCGGCCGGGTCGTCGGCCAGGTCGAGAAGGTCGACGCCGGGGGTGCCTGCGTCGATCAGCTCAACCAGGGCCTGGAACGCGATCCTGTGGGTCACGTCAAGCCCGGCGACGGTCACCGGTGCCGTCGGTGGGTCGTTTGCCCAATCGTGTAGAAGTTGTTGCCCGGCGACCCCGGCCGGGGCTGCTGTTGTGGTGGGTGCTGTGGTGAGGTCGGCGTTGCACCATTCGTGGGACCGTTGATGTCCTGCTCGTGGGGTGGTCGGCCGGCGGGAGGGGCAGCGGTGCAACTCGATGACGTGCCCGATCCAGGCGAACTGTCCGTGGGGTGGTTGGCCGCAGGCGGGGCATGCGTTGAGAAGGTAGATGTGGTGGGTCGGGCAGATCCAGGACAGGGGCGAGTGCCAGTGGTCTGGCCACCACGGGTCGGCCTCTGCAAGGCAGTAGGGGCAGTACCGGAATTGCGGCTGACTGGGCAGCGAGTGGCCGAACGTGGCTGAGTAGTTGGTGGTCGCGGCGGTCAGCGGCTGGACCTTGATGAAGGGTTTGGTCTGTTCCGCGGTCAGGCCGAGGCGAGCCACGAGGCCGGGCTGGTTACGCAGCCGGGTTGCGATGGTGCGGCTGCTGCTGATCCGGCGGCGGGTGCCCGCGCCGCGCAGCAGGTCACGGACCGGGACGTCGTAGCGGACCGCGAGCCGCCTCATCCACGACAGCACCGCTTCCCCAGGATGGGGTGGAAGGTGAATCGGTAGCGCGTCGAGATCGTAGCCAGCCGGGACTGCGCGCAGGTTCGGTCGGCGTCGGGATTGTTCGACGGTCAGGGGCAGGTCAGTTACGCGTGGCGCTGTGGGCGGCATTGTCGACGGTTGATGCGGTGAGGAGATCGGCGGTCAGGGTTTCGGCGCCGGTGGTGATGGCGAGGTAGCAGGCTCGATCGATCAGGTTGGTCAGTGAGGCGATGTGGCCCTGGGTGCGGCGATGCAGCAGCTTCGCGTGTTGGGTGAGTATCCCCGGCTGGGCCTCGGCGAGCTTGATGTGGCCCTCCATTGCTCGTAGCAGATCGGTCCAGGCTTTGGCGCCGGGGGTGGTGCCGATGTCGAAGGGGGCAACCTCGCAGCGGGTCGCCCGGCGAGAGGTTTGGGCATAGGCAGCATCGGGGCCGAGGACGCCCTCGTCGAAGAACTTCTTCTCCTTCAACCGGACACCGACATAGATGAACGTGACCGGCATTTCGTTGGCCAACCCTTTGAGGTGGTTCGACACCTCTTGCCCGTTACGGTGCCGGAAGTCGATGAAATGGAGATCGTCGATCACGATCAGCTGGGTTTCGCAGGAAGCGACACAATCGACGGCGAGCGCGCCGAGTCGGGCCGAGGAGGCACGGTCGGCGGCGGGATGGCCGTAGAAGGCGAGGATCTTCTGGTTGAGCCCCTTCAAAGTCATCCCGGCCGAGAGCGGCACGAACGCGACCGGCAGCCGTTGATGGCCCGAAGTGGTGCGGGCAGGGTTGCGGCGCATGATGCGGCGGTGGAAGTCGCGGGCGTAGCGGGTCGCGATGGTGGTCTTGCCTAAGCCTGGGGCTGCGTCGACCACGACCGAGCCGCGGAGCCGATCCGAGTCGCGCCGGTTGGAGGCCATCACCTGGTCGATCACGGCGAACGCGGCAGCGAGCTGATGGGTCTTCACCGTGGGCAGGTTCGCGTTCCAAACCATGCGTGCCTCGTTGTAGTCCTCCAGGCTCACCTCGTCGAGCCGTGCCATCTCAGCTCGGGTGAGCACGTCGAGGTCGCGGCGTGGGGCGGCGTTGACGAACGCGTCCCAGCCGCCCTTGTAGGCAAGCTGGAAACGGCCCGGACCGTTCGACTGGAGCCAGCGTGCCCACTTGTTCATTCGTCGAACACCTCCAGCCCGTCAGCGTCGGGATGGGCGGCGTAGTAGGCGGCGAACACGTCATCGTCGTCGCTCTTCAGGCCCTGTTCACGGTCTTGGCGCCGTTGCAGCAAGTCGATCACGCCAGGCACCGACACCCGATCCCGCTCATCCACAACGGTGCCGGCTGCGTCGTCGGCGTCTCCGGCTGTGGCTTGTCGTTGGGTGGCGAGCCGGATCGCGACGTTGCGGTCGCGGCGGGAGGTGACCTCACCGGCGGCCCAATCGGCAAGCAGGTCGGCAACCGCCTGTTGGGGGTCGACGTGGCGGCCGGTTCGGGTCGCCACCGTTCGGGTGTATCGGGCCGCATCAGCGGAGAACGGGGCGTCGATGCCGTGGGAGTGTTCCCATTCCAGCCGGTGCCACGCCCCGGTGCTGGGGTCGCGGAATCGGACGGTGCGGACATCGTCTCGGTCGACCATGATCGGCCACTTCCCCGGATGTGCCCCGCCGAATGGTGAGCGGGTGCCGCGGTAGTCGTTCACGCCGGGTCCGTCGTAGCGTCGTCCGTCGATCTCGACCCCGTAGTGCTGGATGGTGCGCCACTCCACCTCGAGGAAGTCGTAGATCAGGTCCTTGCGGGTTGGTAGCCGCAGCCGGCCCGCAGCGGCCACGCCGCGGGCGAACATCTCTGCCGGTGACAACGCCAGCCGCGGCTCCAACGGATCAACCAGGCCATCGTGTGGGGTGTGGTGATAGACCCGGCCAACCCATTCGCGGATCAGCTGCTCCAACTCGCCGACGTAGTAGAACGCCTCCGATTCCACATCGATGCCGCGTGACCACACATCGGGGCCTTTGTAGCCGCGAAGGCGTTCGAGCAACGATTGCCGCATCGTTCTAAAGAACCGCTCCAGGGCTGGCTTGTCGGTCGGCTTGTCCGGGATTGCCGGCTGGATCGAGATCCCCAACCGTTCACACACTGATCGGGTGTGTTCCGACAGATAGATCTTGCCATGGTCGACCACGATCGTGTCGGGCAAGACTCCTCCCGGGTCCGCCAGCACGATCCCGTCCGGCAAGCCCGCGTAGGGGCCTTCGGGTGCGCCGTGCCGCCATCCCCACGTTTGTGGTGTCACGGTCTGGAACAACACGCTCGCCACGTCTGGGCTTTGCGCAGCGACCGGCCGGAGCCTGAGCCCGGTGATGCACCGGTCGAACAAATCCATCGCGACGGTCAGCTCGGTGTTCACCCACCGCAGGGTGACCGGCTCCATCGCGAACACATCCATCCGGTAGGAATCCATCAACACGTACTGCCCCGGCCGATCCGCACGCAGCCGCCCCAACACCCCAGCCGGCCGCTTCGCCACGGACCGACGCTGCTTCGCCGGCCCGAACGTGTACCGGCCCTTGTCGAGTTCGTCTAGCCGGCGGTAGGCCACCGCGGCGGATGGCACCTTGCCATCGGGGACGGCCGCTCGGAAGGTTTCGTTGACTCGTCGGATCACGGACTGTTTGGTTGGGTTGCTGGCTTTGGAGTGGGAGTCGAGCACTGCCAGGCATGCGCTGTCCCATCGCGGGTCGACTCCGCGTCGAACATCCCGAAGCATTCGTGTGTCGATGAGTCCTGCTGGGCCCAGCTCGGTGACGCGAGCAACTTGGCGTTCGAGCGTGCGGCGGCTCACCCCGGTCTCCGCAGCCAACTCGTCGTAGCGTTGCCCCAGGCTGCGGTCGTCGGCCTCTTCGGGTTCGAGGAGCCGCCGCAGGACGGCGAGTTTCGCTTCCAGGGCCCTGTGTTGCTTCGTGGACAGACCTGCCAGGATCACTGCGGGGATGGTCCACAGATCGTCACGTTCGGCTGGATGCTGGCTGGCTGGTTCGGTTGAGTGGTCGACCTCATGGCGGAGGCCTTCCAGAAGGGAGCCGATGCTCACCGCGCGGATGCGCCCGCCGTCGACGAGGCGCACGAAGCCGTCGGCCAGCTCAGACACTTCCCAACCCTGACCGTCGTACCAGACCCGGTCACCGACCTTGAACTCAACGCTGCCGGCTGTCATGCCACGTCCTGAAGCACTGAAGCACCGGTGAGGGGACAGGACAGGTCCACGACCCAACGACCCGCCCACAACATAGACATCGACGCAGGCCGAGCCAGAGTGCCCTCGATACCTGAGGCGTCTTCCACCTCGGCGATCGTCATCCCTACCTGCGCAATCCGGGCAATGTTGCCGAGGGTGTCCGCATCTGCGGCATGACCTCGCCGTACCGCCGCCAGAAAACGGATGTTGCGCAGCAGCACAGGGTCAGCACCCGACCAAACTTCGTAGCTCCATCCCTTGGCCTCGCATAACCGACGCGTCCAGCTCATCACGGCAGCGACCACGGCATCATCGAGCAACTCGGCGGGCTTGACATCAACCACGACGTACCCACCGGTCGTCTCCAACAGGCAGTCAGGAACGTGTCGCCGAAGCACCGATCCGTCTCGGCCAGAAACCCAGAACGGCTGGCTCAGCACCCACGACACCGTCGGATCGAAGTCGGCCAGCCAAAGCCGATCACGCTCGAGAAGGCTCTCGTACCCGACCAGCGACCGGGTCGTTGCCATCCAAAGCAAGCCCGGGTAGTTGCGTTGACCCCTGTAGCTCGGGAAGTCGCGGACCGGCAGCCCCCGAACAACATCTTGGGCCCGAGCGTTGGCCAGGCTGGTCAACTCCCAACGATCCGGGGCAGCAAGGAACCGGAACTCAGTGTTCCCCAGCGTTCCACCGCTCATGGCCGGAGCATCACACGCCGACAAGATAATGAGAGACCGACACGCCGCCGACAAGATAATGAGAAACCGACAAGTTAAACGAGAGCCTACATGGTGGTGCATGTTTCGCCGACGGTGAACGCGGAAACAAACGACGCCCGCCAAGCCTTGAGTCGATGTCGCTCAACTTCATCGGGCGACCCTGAAAGCGGAGGCTCGCACTCGATGACTACCACCAACCTTCCTGTCCTGTTCCTCACCGATCTGGTCGTTCTGCCCGGCATGGTCGTGCCGATCGAGCTCGACGATGCGGCCCGCGCCGCTGTCGACGCCGCCCGCTCGCACAGCGACGGCAAGCTGCTGGTCGCCCCCCGGCTGGACGATCGGTACGCCAGCTTCGGCGTGGTGGCCGACATCGTGCAGCTCGGACGGCTGCAGAACGGCGACCCGGCGGCCGTGATCAAGGCCGACCGCCGCGTGCGCATCGGGTCGGGCGTGTCCGGCCCGGGTACGGCGCTGTGGATCGAGGTGACCGAACTCGACGAGCAGACGGTCACCGACGACGTCCGCGCGCTGGCTACCGAGTACAAGCAGGTCACCATCGCGACGCTGCAGCGCCGTGACGCCTGGCAGGTGATCGACCAGGTGAACAAGATCACCGACCCCTCGCAACTGGCCGACCTTTCCGGGTACGCCTCGTGGTTGACCGACGAACAGAAGCGTCAACTGCTCGAAACCCCTGACGTCGCCGAACGGCTCGGCGTGCTCATCGAGTGGAGCAAGGCGCACCTGGCCGAAACCGAGGTGAACGACAAGATCGCCACCGACGTGCGCGAAGGCATGGAGAAGAGCCAGCGCGAGTTCCTGCTGCGCCAGCAGCTCAACGCCATTCGCAAGGAACTCGGCGAGGGCGAACCGGACGGCGCGAACGACTACCGCACCCGGGTCGAAGAGGCTGACCTGCCCGAGGACGTCCGCAAGGCCGCCCTGCGTGAGGTCGGCAAGCTCGAACGCGGCAGCGACCAGAGCCCCGAGGCCGGCTACCTGCGCACCTGGCTCGACACGATTCTCGAACTGCCGTGGGGCACCCGCACCACCGACTCGACCGACGTCAACGCGGCCCGCGAGGTGCTGGACGCCGACCATCACGGCTTGGACGACGTCAAGGAGCGCATCGTCGAATACCTGGCCGTGCGCAGCCGTCGCGCCCAGCGGGGCCTCGAAGTGGTTGGCGGACGCGGCTCCGGTGCCGTGCTTGCCCTCGTCGGCCCGCCCGGCGTCGGCAAGACGTCCCTGGGCGAGTCGGTCGCGCGCACGCTCGGCCGAAAGTTCGTGCGCGTCGCCCTGGGTGGCGTGCGCGACGAGGCCGAGATCCGCGGGCACCGGCGCACCTACGTGGGCGCCTTGCCGGGCCGGATCGTGCGGGCGCTGACCGAAGCCGGGTCGATGAACCCGGTGATTCTGCTCGACGAGATCGACAAAGTGGGCTCCGACTACCGCGGCGACCCCGCGGCGGCGCTGCTCGAAGTGCTCGACCCGGCACAGAATCACACCTTCCGCGACCACTACCTCGAGGTCGACCTCGACCTGTCGGACGTGCTGTTCCTGGCCACCGCCAACGTGATCGAGACGATTCCGCAGGCGCTGCTCGACCGCATGGAGTTGGTCAGCCTCGACGGCTACACCGAAGACGACAAGGTGGCCATCGCCCGCGACTTCCTGCTGCCCAGGCAGTTGGAACGCGCCGCGCTGACCGCCGACGAGGTCGAACTGACCGACGCGGCCCTGCGCGAGATCGCCGCCGACTACACCCGCGAACCGGGCGTGCGGCAGCTGGAGCGGCTGCTGGCCAAGGCGCTGCGCAAGGCGACCACCAAGTTGGCCGGTGTCGAAGACCCCGAGAAGACCGTGATCGACGTGGGCGACCTGCGCGAGTACCTGGGTCGTCCGCGGTTCACCCCCGAGTCGCACGAGCGCACCTCGGTGCCGGGCGTGGCCACCGGTCTGGCCGTCACCGGTCTGGGCGGCGACGTGCTGTTCATCGAAGCCAACGCGGGACCCGAAGGCGGCAAGCCGGGCCTGACGCTGACCGGGCAGTTGGGTGAGGTGATGAAAGAGTCGGCGCAGATCGCGCTGTCGTACGTGCGGGCCCACGCCGACCAACTCGGTATCACCGACCCCAGCGTGCTGAACCGGCACATCCACATTCACGTGCCGGCCGGTGCGGTGCCCAAGGACGGCCCGTCCGCGGGCGTCACGATGGTGACGGCGATCACGTCGATGGCGCTGGGGCGTCCGGTGCGCTCCGAAGTCGGCATGACCGGTGAGGTCACTCTGAACGGACGGGTGCTGCCGATCGGCGGCGCCAAACAGAAGTTGATGGCGGCGCAACGCGCGGGGTTGACCACGGTCTTCCTGCCGCAGCGCAACGAGCCCGATCTCGACGACGTGCCCGCCGACGTGCTGGCCGAGGTCGAGGTTGTACTGACCACCGATGTCGCCGACCTGGTGGCGAAGGCGATCGAGCCCGCGTCGGAGTCGGTGAGCGCCGCCGCCTGAGAACGCTGACGTGGCGCGAGTTGGGGACCGTTCCGAACTCGCGCCACTTCGCATGTGGCGCACGATAGAACCGTCCCCAACTCGCGCCAAAGGCCGAGGCGCCGCCCCAGCGGCCATGGGCGGAGCCTCGCCGCAGAGAGGCCCGATGCATTGCGGGCGGCAGCCTGCCAGAATCTGGGGATGGCTGCTACCACCGGTGGCGAGAGCATCGCACCGGGCTTCGCGCGGTTCTGGTGGGCCGAGGCGGTGTCGGGGTTCGGCACCGCGATCACGCTGCTGGCGCTGCAGACCCTCGTGGTGGTCACGCTGCAGAGCGATGCCGTGGCTGTCGGCTGGCTGAACACCTTTCGGTGGCTGCCCTACCTGGTGCTTGGGCTGGTGGTGGGGGCGATGGTCGACCGGGTGCGGCGGCGTCCGGTCATGATCGTCACCGACCTGACCCGCGCCGTGTTGTTGGCGGCCATTCCGTTGGCTTGGGTACTGGGCGTTCTGACGTTTCCGACGCTGATGGTCATTGTGGTGTTGTTCGGCACCGTGTCGCTGGTCAACGACGGCGCGTCGCAGTCGTTCATTCCGCGCCTCGTGCCGCGTTCGGCATTGCAGCGCGCCCACGCCCGGCTGGACGGCGCGGACGCAGTCGCTCAGACTGCCGGCCCGGCGGTTGGGGGTGCGCTGATCAGGCTGGTCGGCGCGCCCTTGGCGGTGCTGGTGGACGCGGCCAGTTACCTGTTCTCGGCACTCATGCTGACCACTCTGCGCGTGAGCGAACCCGCGCCGGTGGCCGAGCGCTGGAGCTTTCGGCGGTTCGGCGGCGAGGTCGCAGCGGGCGTCCGA
This sequence comes from Micropruina glycogenica, assembly GCF_900289045.1. Classification (GTDB taxonomy): domain Bacteria; phylum Actinomycetota; class Actinomycetes; order Propionibacteriales; family Propionibacteriaceae; genus Micropruina; species Micropruina glycogenica. Next base: position 1,640,500 of record NZ_LT985188.1, on the reverse strand, counting down.
TGGGTGTACGGCGAGTCTGGGCTGCGGCGAATGGCGGTGGCTACCCAGGTGTGGTTCGCGGGGCAGGCGACCCTGCTGGTCGTCGTGGTGCCGTTTGCCTACCTTCAGCTGGGGCTGAGCGCCCTTCAACTCGGCCTCGTGTTCGCGCTGGCGGGCGTCGGCGCCGTGGTGGGTGCGGCCACCAGCACCCGGGTCGGTCGGCGGCTGGGCACCGGAGGAGCGATCTGGTGCGCCAACCTCACCTCCGCCGCCGGTGTCGTGGTGATGGCCGGGGCAGCGTTGGCCCCGACCGGCTGGCTGGCGGCTGCCGTGCTCGCCCTCGGTCAGCTCGGCCACGGCTGGTCGATGGGGCTGAGCAACAGCCACGAGATGACGTTTCGGCAGGCGCTGACGCCCGACGAACTGCAGGCCCGCACCAACACCACCCTGCGGTCGTTGAACCGGGCGGTGATCGTGGTCGTGTCACCGCTGGCCGGGCTATGCGCCGACCGATTCGGCTTCGTGGCCGCACTCGCGGCCGCTGCGGCGATCTTCGCGAGCGCTGCCCTGATGCTGATCCTGTCGCCGCTGCGACGTGTGCGCATCGAGTGAGGCGGAGTGCAGGTGTTGAGATCGTTGCGTTCGCCGGTATGACGGGGTCAGCTTCGTCATCCCGGCGAACGCCGGGATCTCAGACGTCACCGAGCATCGTGATCAAACCCAGGGTGAGGTGAGGCAATCCCGACGGGCTCGACCCGCGGGTCAGCTATACCGCAGGCCGTGGCCGAACCGGAACAGCGGGTCGACGGTGTCGAACGGCACGTCGGGCAGGTTCGCCTCGACCGCTGCCATCGAACTGGGCAGGTCGAACGGTAGCGCACCCTGGGGCGAGCTCTCGCCGAACAGCACATCGAGCAGCGCGGACGGCCCGGCGCCCCAGTTGGCGGTGATCGCACCCACCCGATCGACCAGTGGGGTGAGAATCGCCGGACGGTCCATGAACACGTCCAGCACCGTCGGCACCACGGTGGCCACCTCGAGCAGATGCGCCACCTGACCTGCCGAAAAGTCCAACGACCCCGAGTGGAAGAAGTTCTCGAACATCGTCGGCCGCTGCTCGTAGGGCGCCGCGATGCGCACAATCGCCACGTCGGCTTCGGCCGGCGTGGCCACCACGGTGCCGTACCGCCCGGCCACCTCGGAGTCGATGCCCTCGACGTACACCTTGCTGCCGCGGCTCAGCGGCAGCAGGGCGTCGGTGTTGGTCAGCAGCGTGATGGACGCCCGCTGGGCCGCCTCGCCCGCTGCCACGAAATCGGCGTTGCCGACGATCTGCTTGGCCCGCTCGACGTCGACGTAGCGCTGCTCGTCGAACAGCCCCAGCACGAACTTTTCGCGCAGCAGGCGCCGCGCCGAGACGTCCAGCCGGCTTTCGGGCAGCTCACCGCTGCGCACGATGTCGATCAACAGCTCGGGGCAGGCCTCGCCGCCGAACTGGTCGACACCGGCGTCCAGCGCCTTGATCATGCGCTCGCGAGGGGTGAGGTGTTCCACCCCCCACGCGCGGGCAGGGAACGGGGCACCCATGATCTCGGAGTTGTTGATCAGGCCCCAGTCGGTGCAGACGATGCCGTCGAAGCCGAACCGCTCGCGCAGCATGGTGGTGATGACTCCCTTGTTGAAGCCGAACCCCACCTCTTCGAGGTCGGTGCCGACGGGCATGCCGTAGTAGGGCATGATCTGGCTGGTGCCGGCCCCGAACGCCGCCTCGAAGGGCTTCAGATGCAGCTCGAACCGGCCGCCGGGGTAGACCTGCTCGCGGCCGTGGGCGAAGTGCGGGTCTTCGCCGTCGAGCTGCGGGCCGCCACCGGGAAAATGCTTGGTCATGGTGGCGACCGAGTCGTGGCCCAGCGTGGTGCCCTGAAAACCGCGAATGTAGGCGGCGCCGAGGGCGCAGGTGAGCTCGACGTCTTCGCCGAAGGTCTGCAACTGACGTGACCAGCGGGGCTCGGTGGCGAGGTCGATCTGCGGGTGCAGCGCGACCCTGATGCCGACGGCGGTGTATTCCTGCCGGGCGATGTCGCCGAACCGCTCCACGAGCGCCTCGTCGCGGGTCGCGGCCAGGCCCAGCGTGTCGGGCCACACCGAGAACGCTCCGGTGGTGAGTGCCGCCAGCGGGTTGTCGCTGTAGCTGTGCCGCGGATCGGTCGAGATCGTCACCGGAATGCCCAGCCGGGTGCTGGCCGCGAGTTCCTGCAGCTTGTTGTGCCAGCCGGCGATCGCCTCGGGCGTGGGCCCCGACCCCAGAATGTTGAAGTGATTCATGAGTCGATGGGTGACGTATTCGACGTTGCCGGGCAGGCCGAACGTCTCGTCGCCGTCGCTGAGTGAGTCTTCGGGGTTCATCGTGATCATGGTCTGAAAGAACAGGCCCGCCTTCTCTTCGAGCGTGAGCTGGCAGAGCAGAATCTCGACCCGCTCATCGATCGGCAGTGCGGCGTCGGTGTAGCTGCTGTCGACGCGCTCTGTCATGGTCGCTGTGCTCCTTTGCGGTGGACGAGACGGGTGCCGGTCGGTGGGCGGCCGCGGCACACATCGAGAACGTTTCATACCAGGCGTTCGTCGTGCCAGTCGCCAGCCGCGATTGATGTGGGGCGCAGCGTGGCCTCGACAGGCTTACCAGTCATCCCGGCGGAACCCGGGATCTCTGTGTGGGTGGAGGGTGAGCCGTGGGCGGCCTGATGACTCGTGGTCGCCTTCGTGAGATTCCGGCGTTCGTGACCAGTAGTGGCGTGATTTGAGACGGTTCCTGATCTCGCGGCCAGCGCACCGGCGGCGAACCGAGTCCCGAGGGGCCGAAAGCCTGGTTCTCGTGAACTCGGAGGTGACCCCCAGGGCCGTCCGAGGTGCTCGGATGCGCGGTCGTGAGATGTCAGCTGTACACCGGTGCGCGGTAGCGAGGACGAGGGCGCGGGCGGCGTCCGATGAGCCCAGTTCGTCGCACATGACGTAGCTGCCCTTGTGACACGTAGCTGCCCGCACGCAGGCAGCTACGTGTCACAAAGGCAGTTACGTGGACGTGAGATTCCGGCGTTCGCTTGTCGGTCGTCGAGCTCGTCGAGACTCGGGTGGTCCCGCTGGTAGAGCTCGTCGAGACCCTGGGTGGCCCGCTGATCGAGCTTGTCCCTGTTCGAGCCCGTCGTGACCGCGTGGTCCCGATGGTCGAGACCTCGAATGACCAGCGTTCCCAGTGGTTCTACGACGCTGATGAGGTGCGCCGCGACCCGTCGGTTACTGGCCGAATCATCAGCCACTACCCAGGCAACTCTCAACCGCACTGACTAGGCCGATGACGGGAACTCAGGCGTCGGCAGGTAGGCTGAGCCTTGCTTTGCCCGTTATGGAAGGACCGTTCGGTGACCCTAGGCCATCAATCGGCTGCTGCCCCCGATAAGCGCGCCACTCTCACTGCTCGGCTCCGACTGGCCCCCATGGCCGCCGCCGCCGCGAGCCTGGCCTTGCTGGCCGGGTGTGCTCTGACGCCTGCTCTTGCCGGGCCCGCCCCGTCGACCACCGCCTCGGCTCCCGTCACCACTGCGCCCTCGCCCACGGTGTCACCCAGCGCGTCCGTGTCGACCAGCCCGAGCGTGTCGCCGTCCCCGAGCCCGACGAAGACCACGCCCCCTGATCCGCTGGCGGGCCTGAGCAAGAAGCGTCGCGCGACGTTCAAGGCGTGCATGAAGCAGACGGTGCGGCCCGGGTCGTCCGGCACCTGCACCAAGCTCGTGATCAAGGAACTGAAGGCGGCGGGCTTCTACCCGTGGGGCTCCGCCAGTTATGTGAGCTCGACGCGCGGGGCGAACGCCATTCTCAACTATCAGCGCTCGCGCGGCCTCGACGCCGACGGCTGGGTGGGCAAAGACACCTGGATCGCGCTGGCGGTCAAGGCACCCACCGTCTCGAAGGAACTGCCCAAGACCTGCTACACCAAGGGCGTCGTGCTGTGCGTCGACCAGGCGCATCGGCGGCTGCTGTGGCTGCGCAACGGCAAGGTGATCAAGACGTTCAAGGTGCGGCTGGGCGGCTACAACGAGCACGCCAAGACGCACAAGTGGCGCAACTTCCCGACCGCGAACGGCACGTGGAAGGTGTACGACAAGCAGGTCAACCCGGTGTCAGAGACCTACGGGTCGGGTGCGATGCCCTACAGCACGATGTTCTACCCCGACATGTACGTGCACTACTCGCCGGGCTTCCACTCGGTGGGTTACGCAGGTTCGAGCCACGGCTGCGTCAACATCGGCAAGCTCAGCGATGCCCAGTGGATCTTCAAGAACACCCCGATCGGCGCCAAGGTGCACATCTACTCCACCAAGGCGTCCGCCTGAGTCTGGGGACGGTTCTCCGACTGGGAAGGGGACGGTTCTCCAACCAGGAAGGGGACGGTTCTCCAACCAGGAAGGGGACGGTTCTCCAACCAGCCGAAGACGGGCCGAGGTCGCGTTGAGCCGGCGGTCTAGCTCTCGGTTATTGCACAGCGGCCGATGTGGCTTGGACGTGTTGGACCTGGAACTTGGTGAGCCCGAGGCGTCCGCCTGAGTCTGGGGACGGTTCTCCGACTGGGAAGGGGACGGTTCTCCAACCAGGAAGGGGACGGTTCTCCAACCAGGAAGGGGACGGTTCTCCAACCAGCCGAAGACGGGCCGAGGTCGCGTTGAGCCGGCGGTCTAACTCTCGGTTATTGCACAGCGGCCGATGTGGCTTGGACGTGTTGGACCTGGAACTTGGTGAGCCCGGTGGCTAAAGCGATTCGGGCATACGAGATGGAACGTGTGCGCAACTCCGCAATGGCCCTCCGCTGCACAGAAAGTGACAGCCGGACGAAGTCTTCGGGTTGGCCAACCCCGTAGCGCGCACGCAGGAGGTCACGTGCCTCCGTGTTTACCAATCGACCAGTCTGTCGTGTCTCCGTTACCGGCTGCACCGACGGGCCGAGATCCTTCTCGTTCAGTATTTCCTCCGGCACCAGCGTTGCGAGGACGTCGACGTCCACTAGTTCGGAGCCGGAGGTCAGGGAATGACTGCTCCAGGGGTAATCCTCTGGGGTTGCAACCAATCCGGCGGCGACGGGATTCTTCCACACGTACCGAAGGACGGCGCCAAGGTAGTCATCCGTCTCTACAGGCTTGCTCTTGAATCGGTCTTGAAACAGGTGACCGACCCGCTTGTACTTGCGATTGAACCAACCGACGTACCGGACTCCGAGTCGCTTCATCACCGAAGAGAGCGGCTCGTCACCCACGCGCAACACCAAGTGCGCATGGTTGGGCATCAGGCAGTAGGCGAGCACGGCGCAGCCCGACAACTCCTTGGTGAGGGAGAGTGCGTGAAGAAATCGGGCGTAGTCGCCGTTCTCAATGAACAAAGCATCGCGGTTTACCCCGCGAAGCATCACGTGATAGACGCCAGAATCGGCGAGGATACGGGCATGACGAGGCATTGGCTTCTCCTTTACTGAAGCAGAAAGCCTAAGCACACCCTTCCCATTTAGACGAGCCAAAGTTGTCCGGTTGTGGATAACTACGCGGTGGTGCTCAAACCTGTGGACAACGTGATCTAACCGTGCCCTGAACCCGGTTGGGGAACCGTCCCCTTGCTGGTTGGGGAACCGTCCCCTTGCTGGTTGGGGAACCGTCCCCTTCCCGGTTGGAGAACCGTCCCCTGATCAGCCCTCGGCGCCGCTGCGGCGCAGCACGTCGCTCAGTCGCTCGGCGGCGGCCATCACGGCCGGGGCGTGCAGACGTCCGGGCTGGCGCGAGAGACGTTCGATCGGGCCGGACACGCTCACTGCCGCGATCACCTTGCCCGAGGGGGAACGGACGGGCGCCGAGACCGACGCCACCCCCGCCTCGCGTTCGGCGACCGATTGGGCCCAGCCGCGCCGGCGCACCGTGGCCAGCGCGACCGCCGAGAACGACGAGCTCAACAGCCCGCGCTGAATGCGCTCGGGGTCTTCCCAGGCCAGCAGCACCTGCGCCGCCGAGCCGGCCGACATGGTCAACTGCGAACCCACCGGAATGGTGTCGCGCAAACCGGCCGGACGCTCCGCTGCCGCGGCACACACACGCATGTCGCCCTGGCGCCGAAACAGTTGCGCCGACTCGCCGGTGATGTCGCGCAGCCGCGCCAGCACGGGGCCAGCGGTAGCGAGCAGGCGGTCTTCGCCCGCGGCCGATGCGAGCTCCGTCAACCGCGGCCCGAGTACGAAACGCCCTTGCAGGTCTCGGCTGACGAGACGATGATGTTCAAGAGCAACTGCCAAGCGATGGGCGGTGGGGCGGGCCAGTCCGGTCGCGGTGACGAGACCGGCCAGCGTCGTGGGCCCCTGTTCGAGGGCGGTCAGCACCAAGGCCGCTTTGTCCAGTACGCCCACACCGCTTGAGTTGTCCATAGGGTGATACTGCCGTCTCGAACTTTGATATGCAAGATGTGGCGGCGTATTGTGCCGAACAGACCGACCCGGGGGCAGTCAAAGGAGCAGCGATGGGGAGCACCCTCAGCGACAAAGTGTGGGACAGGCACGTCGTTCGCAGTGCAGCGGGCGAGCCCGATCTGCTCTACATCGACCTGCATCTGGTGCATGAGGTCACCTCGCCGCAGGCCTTCGACGGCCTGCGCCTGGCCGGCCGTGCCGTGCGCCGCACCAACCTCACCATGGCCACCGAGGACCACAACACCCCCACCCTCAACATTCTCGCCCCGATCGCCGACCCGGTGAGCAAGCTGCAGGTCGACACCCTGCGCAAGAACGCCGACGAGTTCGGCATTCGCCGGCACTCGCTGGGCGACAAAGACCAGGGCGTCGTGCACATCATCGGCCCGCAGTTGGGCCTCACCCAGCCCGGCCTCACCGTGGTCTGCGGCGACTCGCACACCTCCACCCACGGCGCGTTCGGTGCGCTGGCGTTCGGCATCGGCACGTCCGAGGTCGAGCACGTGCTCGCCACCCAGACCCTGCCGCAGGCCCGGCCCAAGACTATGGCCGTCAACATCAACGGCACCCTGCGCGAGGGCGTCACGCCCAAAGACGTGGTGCTCGCGCTGATCGCCAAGGTGGGCACCGGCGGCGGCCAGGGCTACGTGGTCGAATACCGCGGCAACGTCATGCGCGAGATGAGCATGGAAGGCCGCATGACGATCTGCAACATGTCGATCGAGTGGGGCGCCAAGGCCGGCATGGTCGCCCCCGACGACACCACCTTCGCCTACCTCAAGGGTCGCCCGCACGCCCCCGAGGGCGCCGACTGGGACGCCGCCGTCGCCTACTGGCGCACCCTCTACACCGACGACGACGCGGTCTTCGACGTCGAGGTCGACCTCGACGCCGACTCCCTGACGCCCTTCGTCACCTGGGGCACCAACCCGGGCCAGGGCGTGCCGCTGGGCGGCGCGGTGCCGTCACCCGACGACTTCACCGACCCGGTGGAGAAGTCCGCAGCCCAACGCGCCCTCGAATACATGGGCCTGGAGGCGGGCACCCCGATGCGCGACATTCACGTCGACACCGTGTTTCTCGGCTCGTGCACCAACGGACGCATCGAAGACCTGCGGCTGGCCGCCTCGGTGATCGAGGGCCGGCACGTCGCCGACGGCGTGCGCATGCTGGTGGTGCCGGGCTCGGCCCGGGTGCGGCTGCAGGCGATGGAAGAGGGCCTCGATCAGATCTTCAAGGACGCCGGCGCCGAATGGCGCGAGGCCGGGTGCTCGATGTGCCTGGGCATGAACCCCGACCAGCTCGCGCCCGGCGAGCGCTCGGCGTCCACGTCGAACCGTAACTTCGAGGGTCGGCAGGGCAAGGGTGGACGCACCCACCTGGTCTCGCCGCCGGTGGCCGCCGCCACCGCCGTGCGCGGCACGCTGTCGTCGCCCGCCGACCTGCCCGCACCCGTCAACGCCTGAGGAGCGCCCGATGGACAAGTTCGACTCGCACACCGGCGTCGTGGTGCCGCTGCGGCGCAGCAACGTCGACACCGACCAGATCATTCCGGCCGTCTACCTGAAGCGCGTCACCCGCACCGGCTTCGAGGACGGACTGTTCGCCGCCTGGCGCAACGACCCCGAGTTCGTGCTCAACAACCCCGCGTACGAGTCCGGCTCGATTCTGGTGCCCGGCCCCGACTTCGGCACCGGCTCGTCGCGTGAGCATGCGGTGTGGGCGCTGCAGAACTATGGGTTCAAGGTGATCGTCGGCTCGCGCTTCGGCGACATCTTTCGCTCGAACTCGGGCAAGGCCGGCCTGGTGATCGCCACCGTGCCGCAAGAGACCGTCGAAAAGCTGTGGGACTTCGCCGAGGCCAACCCGGGCGCCGAGATCACCGTCAGCCTGGTCGACAAGACCGTCACCGCTGGTGACGACGTGTACGAGTTCACCATCGACGACTACACCCGGCACCGGCTGCTCGAGGGCCTGGACGACATCGGCCTCACCCTGCAGCACGAAGACCTGATCAGCGAGTTCGAGGCCGGTCGGCCCAGCTGGCTGCCCAGAACCCTTCCGGTGCGCACCGCCGGCTGATCGTCGCGCTGGTCGAGACCGTACGGCGAGGGGGAGCACAGAACTCTCGCCGGTCGAGTTTGTCGAGACCACACGGCTGGGGGGCGCGCGACTGTCGCTGGCAGAGCGTGTCGAGACCCGGTTACGAGAGGCCGCGCTCCTGCTTCGTTGAAGGACGAGTCGAGACCCGTCCGGCAACTGGCTTCCGACAAGCTCAACCGCCCGGATGCGTCCGGCGAGCCGGCCGCTGGCCCGACTCGGCAACCTGAAGGATCCAGATCCGAGCCTCCCGAGCGCGACTAGGTTCCGAAGGAATGAACTCCGTTATCAAACCGCAATTCACGACCGTGTTTTGTTGCAGTTTGGACACGGCCGAGGGTGGGCGTGTCCACGGCCCTACCGCTCGCCAGTAGCCTGATTCGACCCCACCCTGGAGGTAGTCAATGTCTCGCGCGGAACTGTCGCTGGCGACGGTGAACCGCGCGCCGTCCGAACGGCTGTTTCGCGTACTGGCTCGCACCGTTGCCCCGCTGATGCGCGCCATCACCCGGCAGGACTGGCGCGGGGGCGACAAGGTGCCGCGCACGGGTGGGGTGATCGTGGTCGCCAACCACATTTCGAACTTCGACCCGGTTGCGCTGGGGCACTTTCTGATCTGGCACGGCCGCTGGCCGCGCGCGCTGGCCAAGAGCGAGCTGTGGCAGGTGCCCGTGGTGGGCTGGCTGGCCCGTTCGCTGGGCCAGATTCCGGTGCAGCGGCGCACCGCTCGGGCGGGCGAGTCGCTCACCGCGGCGGCCGCCGCTCTGGCTCGTGGCGAGTGCGTGGTGATCTACCCCGAGGGCACGATCACCCGCGACCCCGACGGTTGGCCGATGACCGGACGCCCCGGCGCGGCCCGGCTCGCCCTCGAGACGGGCTACCCGGTGCTGCCGATCGGGCAATGGGGCGCGCAAGAGGTGATGCCGGGCCCGGGCGTGGCGTGGCCGCGACTGCTGCCACCGCACACGATGCACATCAAGGCCGGCGACATGGTCGACCTGACCGACCTTCGCGAGGCGCGCGACGCACCCACGGCCGCGGCCGAGGCCAGCCTCCGCATCATGGACGCCATCAGCACCCTGGTGGGCGAGGTTCGCGGCGAGGCGCCGCCCGCCGAGCGCTACGACCTGCGAGCCGGACGACGCCTACCCAGAGACTGGGCCGGCGAAGCGGTCTGACTCGTGACTGGGCCTGCGCGGTCGTGAATGACGACCGATCGTGACGTTGCTGCGCCTCAGTCGCCCGGCGGCCGTCCAGAACCGGTCGTCATTTCACGAAGCCCCACGGCCGGTGGGGTTGCTGCGCCGTGCATTGCTCCCGAACCGGTGCAACCCGTCACGTGAACAGCTCGGTGGCGTCCGTCGTGGCGGCGATGGCGACCACTAGGGTGGCGTGTGCACCCGACCAACAGGAGGACGCATGACGCAACGCATTCGGGTGGGCATCGTCTTCGGGGGTGCCAGCTCGGAACACGACGTCTCGTGCATGACCGCCGGCGGTGTCAGCCGAGCCATCGACGCCGACCGGTTCGACGTGATCGGCATCGGCATCACCCCTTCTGGTCGTTGGGTTCAGGTGCCGGCCGACGAGCTGCGTGCGCTGCGCAAGCAGGGCGACGAGCTGCCCCGGTTGAGCGAGTCGCGCGCCACCGCCGTGCTGCTGCCCGGCGAGGCCGGCGGCGCCCGGGTGGCGACCATCGAGGGCGACCGGCTCGTCGACCTGCACGACTTCGACGTGGCGTTCACCCTGCTGCACGGCCCCTTCGGCGAAGACGGCACCATTCAGGGCATGTTCGAGCTGCTCGGTCTGCGGTATGTGGGGTCGGGCGTCGCGGCGAGCGCGAACGGCATGGACAAAGACCTGATGAAGCGCCACCTGTCGGCCTCGGGATTGCCGGGGTGCCGGTTCGTCACGGTCACCGACCGGCAGTGGCGCCAGCAGCGGGAGCAGTCGATCGACCGCATCGCCAAGCTCGGCTATCCGCTGTTCGTGAAGCCCGCCCGCGGCGGTTCGAGCGTCGGCATCACCAAGGTCGACCGCGCGGACGAGCTCGAACAGGCCGTGCTGTTCGCGCAGAAGTTCGACCCCAAGCTGGTGGTCGAAGAAGCCGTGCTGGGGGCTCGTGAGATCGAGTTCGCCGTGCTCGGCGGTCGGGGCGCGGCGCCCCGGGTGTCACTGCCTGGCGAGATCGTGATGCGCGAGGCGGGCGCCTTCTACGACTTCGACGCCAAGTACGTCTCAGACGACGACGCGGCCCTGTTGGTGCCCACCGAGATGGACGACGACCTGCGCCGTCGGGCAGCCGACGTGGCCGCCCGCACCTTCGAAGCCATGGGGGCCGAAGGGTTGGCCCGGGTCGACCTGTTCATCACCGCCGACGGGCACGTGCTGGTCAACGAGATCAACACCATGCCGGGCTTCACCCACATCTCGATGTTCCCGTCGCTCTGGGCGGCCTCGGGCCTGGACTACACGACGCTGATCACCGACCTGATCGACCAGGCCCTGGAGCGTCCGGTCGGCCTGCGCTAGCTCTGCCCGTCGCCTGTTGGGTTCCCACGGAGCATCGGTGCCCGAGGTCGTCCCGGCACCCGTACGCAACGGTGCTTCGGTGCGCCAGCGCGTCCGCCGGCCCTCACGTGACTGCCCTCGCGACACGTCACTGCCTGCGTGCGGGCAGCGGGGTGTCACAAAGGCAGCTACGTGAACGGTCGGGGTGCGTGGACGCCCGTGCGCCCCGGCCGGCGCTCAGCAGGGCTCTTCGACGGACTGCTTTCACGTGACTGCCCTCGTGACACGTCACTGCCTGGCGTGCGGGCAGCGGGGTGTCACAAAGGCAGCTACGTGAACGGTCGCGGCGCGTGCGTGGACGCCCGTGCGCCCGGCCGGCGCTCAGCAGGGCTCTTCGACCGCCGGCACCTCGTGGTCGCGAATGGTCATGGTCAGGTAGATCGCCGAGCCGATCCACACCCCGACCAGGCCGATCCAGTACGAGATCGACACGTGCTCGCCGAACAGCGTGATGCCGAGCAGAAACTGAATGGTCGGGGCCACGTACTGCAGCACCCCCAGCACGCCGAACTGCAGGCGCGGGGCCGCCACCGCGAAGAACCACAGCGGAATCGCGGTGACCGCACCGGCCGCGACCAGCATGAGGCTCATCGTCCAGGTCGTGCCGAACTGCCCCTGCGGGCCCAGCCACAGCAGGTAGGGCAGGGCCAACGGCGTTAGAAATGCCGACTCGATCAGCAGCCCCTGCAACGCGGTCAGTGTCGAGCGCTTCTTCACCACCCCGTACAGCCCGAAACTGCAGGCCAGGGTGAGCGAGACCCACAGGCCGTCCCAGTTGCCGGCCGAGATCACCACCACGCCGAGCAGCACGGTCGAGCCGCCGATGCGCGCGCCCAGCCCCAGCCGTTCGCCGAAGATCAGCACCCCGAACAGCACGTTCACCAGGGGGTTGATGAAGTACCCCAGCGACGCCTCGACCACGTGGTGGTTGTTCACCGCCCAGATGTAGACCAGCCAGTTGGTGCCGATCAGAGCTGCGGCGGCCAGCAGCGTGGGCAGGGCGCGACGGGTGAACACCTTGGTGCGCAGCCAGTCCCACCGGGTGCGCATCGCGAGCAGCACGATCAACACCAGCACGAACGACCAGACGATGCGGTGCGCGAGAATCTCCAGGGGCCCGGCGGGCTTCAGCGCAGCCAGAAACGGCGGCAGAAAGCCCCACAGCAGGTAGGCGGCAACGGCGGCGCCCAAAGCCTGGTTGCGCGAGATCGGTGCCACGGGTCGGATGCTTCCACTCCATAACCTCTACGCTCAACTCTCATGGCAGGACGTTCGGTGGCCGAGACCGGCGAGTTCGAGTTGATCGGCGCGATCACCAGTGGGTTGCCCACCTCGCCGGCGGTGAGGGTGGGGCCCGGCGACGACTGTGCGGTGTTCGCCGTCGACGGCGACGTGGCGGTCTCGACCGACACCATGGTCGAGAACGTGCACTTCCGCCGGGCCTGGTCGAGCCCGAACGACGTCGGACGCAAGGCGGTCGCGGCAGCGGTGTCAGATCTGGAGGCTATGGGCGCCCGTCCGGTGGGGCTGGTGATGGCGCTCACCGTGCCGTCCGACCTCGACGCCACCTGGGTGAGCGAGTTCTCGTTCGGCGTGCGCGAGGAATGCGCGAACGCCGGCGTGCTGTTGCTGGGCGGTGACACCACCCGTGGCCGCGACATCACCGCCACGGCCACGGTGTTCGGCGACCTGCAGGGGCGTCCCCCGGTGACCAGGGCGGGCGCGCGGCCCGGCGACGTGGTGGCGGTATGCGGGCGGCTCGGCTGGGCGGCGGCCGGTCTGACGGTGCTGAACCGCGGGTTCCGGTCGCCGCGGGCGGTCGTGGTGGCCCATCGGGTGCCCGAGCCGCCCTACGGCCAGGGCATCGTGGCGCAGCAGGCCGGTGCGACGGCGATGATCGATTGTTCCGACGGACTGCTGGCCGACTTGGCCCACCTGGCGCGGGCGTCGGGGGTGGCGATCGACGTCGAGACGTCAGCCCTCGACGTGGCCGAGCCGCAGAGCGTGGTGGCGGCAGCCGTCGGCGGGGGAGACCCACTGACCTTCGTTCTCAGCGGCGGCGACGACCATGCTCTGCTGGCGACGTTCGCCGAAGACTCGGTGCCCGACGGCTGGCGGGTGATCGGACGAGTGCTGCCCGGCGAACCGGCCGTCACCGTGGACGGCGCGCAGTGGGAATCGGACGCCGGGTGGCGACACTTCCAGTGAGCCGCGGTCGAGCGTGTCGACGGGTGGTTTGACCGCCGGTTGAGCGTGTCGAGACCGCTCGGGGTTATCAGCTCATCGTCAAGCCGGTGTCGTCGGTATCAATCCACCGCGGCCCGCCTCCTGACCTCATTCGGGGGGAGGTGTCTGCCATGACCGAGGTGGCCACGATGGTGCACGTCGCACGGCGTCCGCTGACGCTGCCCGACGGCACGGCGGTGCAACTGCACGGCCCACTGCAACCGGACGTTCCGCTGGTGATCCTGCTGCACGGCTTCGCCGGTGATCTGGCGAGCCTGACGCGTCCGGGCCGAGACGCCGGCAGTTGGCGAGACGCTTTGCTGGGCGCCGGGTTCAGCACCCTGAGCTATCGGCAGTCGGAGCCGCTGGGCACCCTGGAGCCCAACGTCGACCAGTTGTTGCGCATCGCCGCGGGCCCCCTCAGCACCGACCGGCGGCTACGTCGCCTGCCCCTGGTGATCGTGGCGCACAGCCGGGGCGGACTACTCGCCCGGGCGTTCATCGACCGCGCCGCCCACAACGTCGCGCTGGCGGGTGTGCTCGAGCGCATCGAACGGGTCGTCACGCTGCATTCACCGCATCAGGGGTCCGACTTGGCCGGCCTCACCGTACGCGTGGACGGCGCTGTGCAGCGGGTGAAGGGCCTGGTGGGGTCGCTCGGGCTGCGTCCGGCGGTGCTGGCCGCGCTGTGCCTGCTGTCAGGGTCGCCCGCAGTGGCCGAGCTCGCGCCGGGCAGTGCGCTGCTGCGCGACCTCGCTCGGCGGACGCCACCCACGGGCATCGCATGGCACACCTTCGGCGGCACCAGCGCCGACCTGGGACGCATCAGGCACCTGCTGGCCGCGCCGCACGATTCTGGGGCTCGGCCCGCGCCGGTCAGGCTCATGCGGGCCAGGGGGTTGGCCGAACTGCTCGGTGTGCTCGACCGGCTCGCCCTGCTGGCTCCGGCGCTGCGCGAGGGTGAGGGAGACCTGGTGGTCGCCGACACCAGCGCGCGACTGCCCTTCGCCGCGAGTCACCGGGTGAACCCGTTGACCCACATCGAGGCGCTCTGGGACGGCGCACTGCAGACCCAGGTGCTCGGCCTGCTGCATGCCGGCGATGCACTGGTGGCCGCGTGATGCGAATGCAATGCTTCACGGACGGTTCCGTCGGTTCAGGGACGATTCCTTCGGTTCAGGGACGGTTCCTTCGGTTCATTTCTGAGCCGGACGTGCGGCACACTCACTTCGTTTTGACGACCGGCCCGGCCGCCGAGCCGATCACCGTGCGGGGATCGGCGGCGGCGGCCCAACTGCCGTCCGGACGGCGGGCGATCACGTGCGCGTGCCCCACCGCCGAGTCGAACGCAGGCAGCCGAACCACGCGATGGCCCCGGTCGGCCAGCCCCGGCAACCATGAGGGTGGCGCCTGCGCCTCGACGGCGACCTCGGTCTCGCCGCTGGTCCAGGTGTCGAAACCGGTCGGGGCGCGCAACGCCCAGCGCCCGGCGTCCACGGCATCGGCCGGCCATTGACCGTGGTGAAACAGCCGCGCCGCCAGTTGCAGCAGAATCTGCGGCTGGGCGTCGCCGCCCATCGTGCCGAACACCGCCCGCAGCCCCTGATCGTCGGTGGCCATGGCCGGCACCAGGGTGTGCGGGGGCCGCTTGCCGGGGGTGAGCTCGGCCGGGTGGCCGGCGATCAGGTTGAAGCCGAGCCCGCGGTTGTGCAGGTTGATCTGCGTGGACGGCTCGGCCAACTGCGACCCGAACCCGGCGGCGTTCGACTGAATCAGCGACACCGCCATGCCGTCGGCGTCGGTCACGCACAGGTAGGTGGTGTCGCCCGCCTGGCCGGGTGATTGCTGGCGCGGACGCCCCAGCCACTCACCCCGCGCGGCGGCCCTGGCCAGCAGGTGCTCGCCGTCGGCACCGTCGTAGAGCACCTCGGGCCGGTCGAAACCCACGGTGGTGGCGCAGGCGATCAGTAGGTCGGCCCAGGCGACGTCCGACGGATCGGGCAGGTCGCACGATTGCGCCAACACCGCCGACGCGGGCAGCAGGTAGCCCTGCGACGGCGGGGGAGCCACCCACAACTCCACACCCCAGGCGCGGGCGCGCAAAGGCGTCGTCCAGCGGGCGCAGTCCGTCGCCAGGTCGGTGGGGGTGATGGTGCTGCCGCGCATGGTCAGCAGCCCGGAGCCGAACTCGCCGCGGTAGAAGCCCTCGCGTCCACACGCCGACACGGTTCGCAGGGTGCGCGCCACGCCCGGACGACGCACCACCGATGACTCGTCGACCACCTGGCGACTCAGTTCGCTCAGCTGCCGGCGCGCCGGTTCACCCAGCCGAGCAACCGACGCCGCCAGCGGTGCGCCCGCCATGAATCCGCGCTCGGCCAGGGCGATCGCCGGCGCGAACAAGTCGTCCATGGCCCGCGTGCCGTAGCGCCGTTGCAGGGCCAGCAGGCCGTCCACGCAGCCGGGAATCGTGACGCTGCGAGGGTCGCCCACCAGCGGCATGGTCGTGAGACCCTGAGCACGCATCGCGGCAGGGTCGCTGAACGACCCGGCGCGGCCGGCAGAGATCAGGCAATCGACCGACCCGTGGGCGTACACCAGGGCCATCAGGTCGCCGCCCAGCCCGCACAGGTGCGGTGCAGTGACGGCCAGCACGGCGTTCGCGGCGATCGCGGCGTCGACCGCGTTGCCGCCCGAGGCGAGCACGGCCAGCCCCGCCTCACTGGCGCGGGCATCAGCGCTGGCCACGAAACCCCGAGAGCCGCTCATCGCAGCATCGTATTCACCGGGGACGGTGCTGAACGTGTTGGGGACTCCGAATGGATGGGGACGGTTCTCCAACGGTTGGAGAACCGTCCCCTTGTTGGTTGGAGAACCGTCCCCTTGTTGGTTGGAGAACCGTCCCCTTGTTGGTTGGAGAACCGTCCCGTGACTGTTCGAGAACTGTCCCCGAGGGCGGTGGTCCCGAGTAGGTCGGACTCCCCGTGCCCGACCCAGCGGCGTGGTCACTGTGCCGCTTCACAGCTTTGGCCTAGGGTGGCGCCATGGCGACCCGCGCGTCTTCCCCGCCGCGGTCTCGTAACAGCGCTCAGCGCAGTTCCGCACCGCGGTCGTCCGGAAGCAAGAAACCACCGGCCCGCACGACCACGCGGCGCACCCCGGCGAAGAAACAGTCCTCGGGTGTGCTGCCCGCGCTGGGTCGCGGCATCGCCGCGGTCTGGAACGGACTGGCCCGCGGCGTCGGCGCCCTGGCGCGCGGCATCGGACACAGCGCGCGCGACCTCGACCCGGCCCTGCGCCGTGACGGCGCCGGCCTGGCCCTGATCGGCCTGGCCGTGCTGATCGCCGGCGAGTTCTGGTTCGGCATTCCCGGGGCGGTCGGGCGCTGGGTGCACGTGGGCATCAGCACGGTGTTCGGCTCGCTGAGCGTCGCACTGCCCCTGCTCGGTCTGGCGATGGCGTGGCGCACGCTGCGGCACCCCGAGAACAACGGCCCGGCCGGACGCCAGGTGGTCGGCTGGACCAGCGCCCTGCTCGGCCTGCTGGGGCTGATTCACATCAGCAAGGGCATGCCGCGCTTTCCCAACGCCGAGGCCGTGCGTGAGGCCGGCGGTGCGCTGGGGTTCATCGCGTCCACGATTCTGGCCGACCTGGTCACGGTGTGGGTGGCGGTGCCGCTGCTGATTCTGCTGCTGCTGTTCGGCGTGTTGGTGATCATCGGCATTCCGCTGCACGAACTGGCCAACCGGTTCGCCGAGTTCAAGGCCAAGCTGCCCACCCGGCCCGAGCCCGCGCCCGACCTGAAATACGGCGTCGACGAGGCCTACGACACCCCCATCGTGGGCGACACCGAACCGCCCGAGATCGACCATTGGGCCGATGACGAGCCCGAACCCGAGCAGGTCGATGTCGCACCGGTCACGGCTGGACGGGCGCCGGTCGCGCCCGAGCAGCACGAGCTGGCGGCCCCTGAACACAGCCACGTGACGGCCCGAGCCGAGCAGCTGCAACTGACCGGCGACGTGCAGTACGTGCTGCCCGAGCCGATGGTGCTCAAGGCGGGCTCGGTGCCCAAGGCGCGCACCCAGGCGTCCGACGCGGTGGTCGGACGGCTCACCGAGGTGCTGCGGCAGTTCGAGATCGACGCCACTGTCACCGGCTACATGCGTGGCCCGACGGTCACCCGCTACGAAGTCGAACTCGGCCCCGGAGTGAAGGTCGAAAAGGTCACCGCGCTGGCCAAGAACATCGCCTACGCGGTGGCGTCGGCCGATGTGCGCATTCTGTCGCCGATTCCGGGCAAATCGGCGATCGGCATCGAGATTCCCAACGCCGACAAAGAGATCGTGTCGTTGGGTGACGTGCTGCGCAGCCCGGTGGCCCGCAACGACCACCACCCGATGACGGTCGGCCTGGGCAAAGACGTCGAGGGCGGCTACGTGGTGGCCAACATGGCCAAGATGCCGCACCTGCTGGTGGCCGGCGCCACCGGTTCGGGCAAGTCGAGCTTCGTGAACTCGCTGATCACATCGATCATGATGCGGGCCACCCCCGACGAGGTGCAGCTGCTGCTGGTCGACCCCAAGCGGGTGGAGCTCACCCACTACGAGGGCATTCCGCACCTGGTCACGCCGATCATCACCAGCCCCAAGAAGGCCGCCGAGGCGCTGCAGTGGGTCTGCCGCGAGATGGACACCCGCTACGACGACCTGGCCGCGTTCGGCTTCAGGCATGTGGACGACTTCAACAAGGCTGTCAACGCCGGTGCGGTGAAGCTGCCGCCGGGCTCTGAGCGGGTGCTGGCGCCCTACCCGTACCTGATGGTGATCGTCGACGAGTTGGCCGACCTGATGATGGTGGCTCCGCGCGACGTGGAGGACTCGATCGTGCGCATCACCCAGCTGGCGCGGGCCGCGGGCATCCACCTGGTGCTGGCCACGCAGCGTCCGTCCACCGACGTGGTGACCGGGCTGATCAAGGCCAATGTGCCGTCGCGGCTGGCGTTCGCCACGGCGTCGATGACCGATTCGCGGGTCATTCTCGACTCGCCCGGCGCCGAGAAGCTGGTCGGCCAGGGCGACGGGCTCTTCCTGCCGATGGGGGCGTCGAAGGCGATCCGGGTGCAGGGCGCGTGGGTCACCGAGGCCGAGATTCGCCAGGTGGTGAAGCTGGTCACCGATCAGCTGCCGGCGCAGTACCGCGACGATGTCGCCGCACCCGCCGAGACCTCCACGAAGGTGGCCGAAGACATCGGCGACGACCTCGAACTTGTGCTCGAGGCGGCCACCCTGGTGGTGAACCTGCAGTTGGGTTCGACGTCGATGCTGCAGCGCAAGCTGCGGGTAGGTTTCGCGAAGGCCGGACGACTGATGGACATTCTCGAAACCAGGGGAGTGGTCGGGCCGTCCGAGGGTTCGAAGCCGCGTGAGGTGCTGGTGAAGCCCGACGATCTGGACGAGGTGCTGGTCAACCTGCGTGAAGGCTGACCATCAGCCGTGGCCCGTCGCATCGCGTGAGCCAGAAGGAGAACCGTCCCCGATCCGGCTCAGGGGACGGTTCTCCTTTTGGCTCAGGGGACGGTTCTACTTCTGGCTCAGACCCTGATCGATCAACCGCACAGCGGGCTGAGATAGATTGCTCCGGTGACTGAGCGCGTCCATCTGGTGTCTCTGGGCTGCGCGCGCAACGACGTCGATTCAGAGGAGTTGTTGGCCCGCCTCGAGCAGGGCGGGTTCGAACTCACGGACGACCCTGAGACCGCTTCGGCGATCGTGGTGAACACCTGCGGCTTCATCGAATCGGCGAAGAAGGACTCGGTCGACACCCTGCTCGCAGCCGCCGACTACAAACAGTCGGGCAGCGCGAAGGCCGTGGTGGCGGTGGGCTGCATGGCCGAGCGTTACGGACGGGAACTCGCCGACGCCCTGCCCGAGGCAGACGCGGTGCTGGGCTTCGACGCCTACCCCGATATCGCCGATCGGCTGCGCTGGATCATGGACGGCGGCCACGTCCAGGCCCACCAGCCCCGCGACCGGCGGCACCTGTTGCCGCTCGCGCCCGCGGAGCGTCCGGCCGCGGCTGACGACGTAGTGCTGCCGGGACACGCCCCCGCCAGCGGCCCGCGGGTGTTGCGCCGGCGCACGGGCGACGGCCCGATGGCCGCGCTCAAGGTCGCTTCCGGCTGCGACCGCCGGTGCACGTTCTGCGCCATTCCGTCGTTTCGCGGCAGCTACCTGTCGCGCCCCGCGGACGACCTGGTGGCCGAAGCCCGCTGGTTGGCCGGCCGAGGCGTCAAGGAGTTGTTCCTGGTCAGCGAGAACACCTCGTCCTACGGCAAAGACCTGCGGCTCGGGCCACGCGCGCTGGAGACCCTGCTGGCCGACCTGGCCGCGGTCGACGGCATCGAGTGGATTCGCGTCTCGTACCTGCAGCCGGCCGAGCTGCGCCCCGGCATGATCGAGGGCATGCTCGCGGTCGACAAGGTGGTGCCCTACTTCGACCTGTCGTTTCAGCACGCCGCGCCCGGGGTGCTGCGCCGAATGCGCCGCTTCGGCGATCCCGAATCGTTTCTGGCCCTGCTCGACCGGGTGCGCACCCTGGCCCCACAGGCCGGCGTTCGCAGCAACGTGATCGTCGGCTTCCCCGGTGAGAGCGAGGCAGACTTCGCCACCCTGATGAGTTTCGCCGAACAGGCCCGGCTCGACGCGCTGGGCGTGTTCGGCTACTCCGACGAAGAGGGCACCGAGGCCGAGCGGCTCGACGGCAAGCTACCCGACGACGTGATCGACGAGCGCCTCGAAACCATGGCCCAACTCGCCCAGGAACTGTGCGACCAGCGCGCCGCCGAACGGGTGGGCGAGCGCGTCCGGGTGTTGATCGAAGAGTCGGACGGCACGGGCCGGGCCGCGCACCAGGGCCCCGAGGTCGACGGCTGCACCAGACTCGTGCCGGGCTCGGCTGCGGTCGGTAGCCTGGTTGATGCCGTCGTCGTCGAGGCCGACGGCATCGACCTGATCGCGACCGAGGCGCCATGACCGACCAACCCAGCCGGCTGAATCCGGCGAACGGGCTCACCCTGCTGCGCCTGGTGCTGGTGCCCGTGTTCGCCTGGATTCTGCTGAGCCACCCTCACGACCTGTGGTGGCGGCTCGGCTCTACGGCGTTGTTCGGGCTGGCCATCGCCACCGACGCCCTCGACGGGCGCATCGCCCGTAAGTACAACCTGATCACCGACTTCGGCAAGCTGTGGGACTCGATCGCCGACAAGGCGCTGACCGGCATGGCCTTCATCGGTTTGAGCATTCTGGGCGAATTGCCGTGGTGGATCACCGTGCTGGTGTTGGCCCGCGAGTGGGGCATCACCTGCATGCGGGTCGCCATGCTCAAGTACGGGGTGATGGCGGCCAACGCCGGCGGCAAGCTCAAGACGGTGCTGCAGAGCATCGCGCTGCTGCTGTTTCTGCCCGGCCTGCCACTGATGCCCGTGTGGTTGCAGTGGATCGCCTGGCTCGCCATGGCGGCGGCGGTGCTGCTCACCGTGGTGACTGCCGTGCCGTACATTCGCGAGGCCATCGAGATGCGGCGCAAGGGAGTCGCCGAACAGGAGGAGCGATGAGCGAGAAGCCGTTGGCCCAGATCGTGGGCGAGACGCTGGTCACGCGGCAGTTGACCCTGTCGACGTCGGAGTCGATCACCGGCGGCCAGTTGGGGGCCACGATCACGTCGGTGCCCGGGGCGTCCCGGTACTACCTGGGCGGCGTCGTGGTGTACGACACCGAACAGAAGGCACGCATCGGCGGCGTGAGCAGATCGGTGCTGAAGTCGCACGGCGTGATCTCTGAGCAGACCGCGATCGAAATGGTGATGGGGGTGCAAGAGCTCACCGGATCGGACTACGCCCTGGCCACCTCAGGGGTCGCCGGCCCGGACCCGCAGGAGGGTCACCCGCCGGGCGAGGTGTGGATCGCGGCGGTCGGCCCGCGGGTGGGTACGCACGAGCCGTCGCCGCTGGCGCTGCGTTACGAGTTCGGGGGTGACCGGCTACAGATTCGTGACCAGACCGTATCGGCCGCCCTGACCATGCTGTTGAGCCTGCTCGACCCCGCCGAGCGGGAACAGAACGGCCGCGTCACACGTTGAGCAGAAGTCATTTGTCGTAAGGGATGGGTAGAGTCGTGGGCATGATCGTTGCCGAGGCCAGCCGACCGCTGCTGATGCGTGAGCTGCTGGGCGAATCGCTGCGCGAACTGCGCAACGAAGACCACCGCACGCTGCGCGAGGTCTCGTCGGCGGCCCGGGTGAGCCTCGGCTACCTGTCCGAGATCGAGCGCGGGCAGAAAGAGCCGTCCAGCGAGTTGCTCAACGCCATCTGCGGCGCGCTGGGCGTTCCGCTGTCGTTCGTGCTACGCCGGGTCAGCGACAAGTTCGACGACCGCGACGTGGTGACCCACCTGGGCATGCGCGCCGGGCGCGTGGCCGCCTGAGGTGCGCGAAGCCGAACTCTGGAACCGTCTGTTCCACCATCTCGGACGGGTGCAGGCGCTGGTCTTCGCCGAGGGGCACGTGATCGGTGAACTCGGCAGTCGTACGGTGCGTGAGGCGATCGCTGCGGGCATTCCGTTCAAGACCATCTGGTTGGCCGTTTGGCAGACTCTCGAGCTGCCCGCATCGGAGCGTTGAGCGCGCTCAACCGCGTCCTGGTTGTTTTCTGCGCTGGTCGAGCCGGTCGAGACGCGTTGCGATGCTCGAGCGTGTCGCCCTGTCGGTGATCGGGTGCATCACGACCCCCGTCAGCCGCCCCACGCACGCCAGTTGCACACCAGGGTTCGGCGTGTCGGACTTCTTTCGAACATCTGTTCGGTAACCTCGTGCATGCACAGTGAACAGCCGCTCCGGCGACTCGTCCACAACCCCGCAGCGACTTTGACACTTTTGTCAGTGGCCGTTCGTAGGGTGAGGGCACAGGGCACAAAGACCAACTGAGTCACAGGCATTCAGGGCCGCATGAGGAAGGACCACACACATGGCGATTGCAGATCGCGAGAAGGCGCTCGAGGCAGCCCTCGCCCAGATCGAGAAGCAGCACGGCAAGGGGTCGGTCATGCGGCTCGGCGAAGACGTCCGGCAGCCGATCGAGGTGATCCCCACCGGGTCGATCGCACTCGACGTGGCCCTCGGCATCGGCGGCCTGCCCCGGGGGCGCGTGGTCGAGATCTACGGCCCTGAGTCCAGCGGCAAGACGACGGTGGCGCTGCACGTCATCGCCAACGCACAGGCGTCGGGCGGCATCTGCGCCTTCATCGACGCCGAGCATGCGCTCGACCCCGACTACGCAGCGCGGCTGGGCGTCAACACCGACGCCCTGCTGGTCAGCCAGCCCGACAACGGCGAACAGGCACTCGAGATCGCCGACATGCTGGTGCGGTCCGGCGCGCTGTCGCTCATCGTGATCGACTCGGTCGCCGCCCTCACCCCGCGCGCCGAGATCGAAGGCGAGATGGGCGACAGCCACGTGGGTCTGCAGGCGCGGCTGATGAGCCAGGCGCTGCGCAAGATGACCGGAGCGCTGGCCGGTTCGGGCACGACGGCGATCTTCATCAACCAGTTGCGCGAAAAGATCGGCGTCATGTTCGGCTCGCCCGAAACCACCACCGGCGGCCGGGCGCTCAAGTTCTACTCGTCGGTGCGGCTCGACGTGCGCCGCATCGAAACGCTCAAAGACGGTGCCGAGATGGTCGGCAACCGCACCCGGGTCAAGGTGGTCAAGAACAAGGTGGCCCCGCCCTTCAAGCAGGCCGAGTTCGACATCATCTACGGCCAGGGCATCAGCCGTGAGGGCAGCCTCATCGACCTCGGCGTCGAAACCGGCATCATCCGCAAGGCGGGTGCCTGGTTCACCTACGAGGCCGACCAGCTCGGGCAGGGCAAAGAGAACGCGCGCACCTACCTCAAGAAGAACCCCGAGGTGGCCGACGAGATCGAAACCCGCATTCTCAAGCACCTGGGCATCGGAGCGGCCGGCGACGTGCCGCCCGGCATCGACCCGGTCACCGGTGAGGTCGAGTTCTGAGCCGCTGGCAGCGGGCAGAGCCGTCGGGGCCCGTCGAGGGCCCCGACGCAGACCCTGTCGCGGTCGCCCGCGAGATCGCTCTGCGGCTGCTCGACGTGCGTGACCGCACCCGGCACGAGCTCGAGCAGGCGCTGGCCAAGAAGCAGGTGCCCGACCATGCCGCCGCCGAGGCGCTCGACCGGCTCACCGAGGTGGGCCTGATCGACGATCGACGCTTCGCCGACGCGTGGTTCGAAGCACAGCAGAGGCGCCAGCGGTCGACCCGTGCGCTGCGTCACGAGCTACGCACCAAGGGCGTGCACGACGAGCTGGTCGATCAGGCTGCGGCAGCGGCCGACGACGGCGCCGACCTGCAGGCGGCACAGGCGCTGGTGGCCAAGCGGCTGCCGTCGCTTCAGCGGCTTGATCACCA
The DNA here is from genome assembly GCF_900289045.1 of Micropruina glycogenica. Lineage (GTDB taxonomy): Bacteria > Actinomycetota > Actinomycetes > Propionibacteriales > Propionibacteriaceae > Micropruina > Micropruina glycogenica. Next base: position 1,616,650 of record NZ_LT985188.1, on the reverse strand, counting down.
GGCGCGCTATCGCCGCCTGGCCGGCCAGTTGGCCCGGCGCGGCTTCGGCCCGGGGGTCATCTCGACGGTCTTGCGCGACCTCCCCAGAGCAGGCGACGACTCGCCCGACCCCGACCCGTTCGCCACCTGAGCCATAGCCCGACAAGTCCAGCGCCTAGCCAGGGCTCGGTCCAGAACGGCGCGAAACTCCCTCCCGACAAGGCGTCCAGCTTGATCGTTGGCGCGCAGGCGCCTAACCTCGCCTGCAGGTGCGTCAACGACTCATCAACCCATGCGATCGACTCTTTCACGGGGAATGAAACCCCACCAATGATGGATGGTCCGTCCACCCCCGCGGCGGAGCCGGACGGCAGTGACCGAACATGTGTGCTCGGGCATCGCCTGATTACATGAAGATAGCGACGTTGGCTACCGCCGAGAGTTCCCGACGACGGAAGGTATCCGATGGATCCCACGCAGCAACTGCTCGCGATCGTCTCGGTTCTCGCGGTTGTGCTGGTCGGCCTGACCATCGTCGTGGTGTCCATTCTGCGCAATCAGCAGAAGGCGCAGAAACAGGCTGCGCGTCGCGCAGTCGAGCAAGAGAAGCAAGAACGCAACCGGCTGCAGGCGTTGGTGGCCCGGGTTGATCCGCTGGCCCGCAAGGCCGAAGGTGACGAGATCATCGCCACCGCCCGGGCCGAGGCCGAACGCGTCCGCACTGAGGCCGAGCGTGCACGCTCCGAGGCCGACAGCGCCGTACGGGTCGAGCGTGAGCGGGTCGACAAACTGCTGGGCGAGGTTGAACGCCGCGAGCGTCGGGTGGCGCAGCGCGAAGACCAGCACGCCGGCCTGCAACGCAAGCTCGACGAGCGGCTCGGCGACCTCGAGGTCACGCTGGCCGACCTCGACGCCCGCCGCAGCGATCTCGATGAAGCCGAGGCGCACCAGCGGCACGAACTCAGCCGCATCGCCGGCATGACGTCGGCCGAGGCGAAGGCAGAGTTGCTCAGCCAGGTCGAGCACGAGGCGCGGCTGCAGGCCGTCCAACTGAGCCGTGAGATCGAGTCGGACGCCCGTCGCGACGGTGAGCAGAAGGCGCGCCAGATCATTGTCGGCGCCATTCAGCGGCTCGCCACCGAGCAGACCACCGAGTCGGTGGTCACCACCGTGCCGCTGCCCGGCGACGAGATGAAGGGCCGCATCATCGGCCGCGAGGGCCGCAACATCCGTGCCTTCGAGCAGACCACCGGGGTGAACGTGATGATCGACGACACCCCCGAGAGCGTGCTGCTGTCGTCGTTCGACCCGGTCCGGCGCGAGGTGGCCCGGCTCACCCTGACCGAACTGGTCGCCGACGGCCGCATCCACCCGGCCCGCATCGAGGAGGTCTACGAGCGCAGCAAGCGCCGGATCGACGAGATCTGCCTGCGCGCCGCCGAGGATGCGGTCACCGAGGTGGGGCTGACCGATCTCGACCCGGGGCTGTTGCCGACGATCGGCGCCCTGCAGTACCGCACGTCGTACGGGCAGAACGTGCTCAAGCACCTGGTCGAGTGTGCGCACCTGGCCGGCCTGATGGCGTCCGAGCTGCAACTCGATCCGGCGCCGGCCCGCCGGGCGGCGTTCCTGCACGACATCGGCAAGGCGCTCACCCACGAGGTGGAGGGCTCGCACGCCAAGGTCGGCGCCGACCTGGCCCGCCGGTTCGGCGAGCACCCCGACATCGTCAACGCCATCGAGGCCCACCACAACGAGGTCGAACCCAAGACCGTGATCGCCGTCCTCACCCAGGCCGCCGACGCGATCAGCGGCGGACGGCCCGGCGCCCGGCGCGAGAGCCTCGAGGTGTACGTGAAGCGACTGCAGCGCCTGGAGGAGATCGCCCGCGCCCACAAGGGCGTCGACAAGGTCTTCGCGATGCAGGCCGGCCGCGAGATCCGGGTGATGGTGCAGCCCGAGAACGTCGACGACGCCGCCACCCACGTGATGGCGAAGGAGATCGCCCGCCAGGTCGAGGACGAACTCACCTACCCCGGCACCATCAAGGTCACCGTCGTCCGGGAGTCCCGGGTCACCGAGACCGCCCACTGACCCGGCCGCCGCCGGCCGAGCTCGCCCGCACGTCGGGGACGGTTCTCGGACGTTCGATTTTCGGACGTTGGTGACGGTCCCCGAGATGCGGAATTCGCACGCGAGGAACCGTCCCCGGGTACGGAGATCGAAGGTTGGGGACGGTTCTTGCGGGGTTGAACCTGACGTCGCGTCAGGTTCTAGCGTCGTCGGCATGACACAGGACACCATCACCGCCGACCGGGTGAGCAGCGCGATCGTGCTGTTGGGGGACGCCGACCCCGAGGTGCGGCTGCGGGCCGCCGTCGACCTGGGCACCTGGCGGGCGGACGAGGCGGCGCCGGCACTGGTCGCCCGGTTGGGGATCGAGCCGAGCCACGCCATCCGCGAGACCCTCACCTGGACGCTGCTGCGCATGCCGGAGGTCGCCCGTCCGCTGCTGCGGGCCGCACTCGGCGATCCCAACTGGCTGTCCCGGATGCAGGCCTGCCACGTGCTGAGCAAGCTCGGCGATCCGGCGGACGCCGAGTACCTGCTGCCGCTGCTCGCCGACCCGGTGGACGCTGTCGCGTCCCGCGCCTGGTGGGCCGCCGGGCAGACGGGCTCGCCGGCGGTCACCGACGCCCTGGCGGAGCAACTGGGTCGCGGCGACAGCGAGCTGCGCAACTCGCTCAGCATCGCGTTCGAGGAGTTGCGCGACCTCGGCGTCCCGGCGCTGGCCCGCCGGCTCCGGCACGACGAGATGGCGGGGGTACGCGAGCACGCCGCCGACACCCTCGGGCTGATCGGCTCCCCGTATGCCGATCCGGCGATCCTGCTGCTGCACGAGGCCACCGCCGATCCTGACGCGATGGTGCGCTTCGCCGCGCTGAACGCGTTGGGTCAGCTGGACTCGCCGCGGGCGCGCGCCGCCGTCCGTGCGGTGTCGGATTCGGACGATCCGCGGCTGCGGCGTCTCGCGGAACGGCTCGTCCGCCGGCACCGGCCCGAGCCGGCTCCGGTCGCCCCGGAGCCTACGGACCGTCCGCTGCCCGCGGGCGTGGTCGCTGCGGCCCCGGGGGTGCTGGTCGAACTCGCGTGCGAGTCGACCCTGCTGACGCAGAGCCGGATGCTGACCGCGCTGGCCGACCGGGTCGCCACACTTGCCGCAGCCCACCCCGATCTCGACCGGGACGGACTTCTCGAGGTCGCGCTCCCGGACGGGTCGACGGTGCGGGGCGAGCTCGCCGCCCTGTCGATCCGTGCGGGGGAGGCGATCGATCTCGCCGCCGTAGAGCGCCTGGACGGCGCCGCGCATGCCGTCCATGCAGCCGCCGACGGATCGCCGGTCGGGGTTCTGCTCGGGCACACCGGAGGCCCCGGTCCGGACACCGACCGGATCATCGCCAAGATCCTGCTGCAGGTGGCCGTCTGCGCACCTCGGTCGGTCGCGACCGGCGATGTACCCGCCCGGGTCTGGGACGGCGTGCGCGCGGCGGCAGACGACCGGGCGCGGGCCGACGGCCTGACGGGCGCCCTGGCGGAGCGGGCCGTCGCCGGGGCCATGGCCGACTATGCGGCGCGGCACGTGTTGCTGCAGCAGGTGAGCATCACCGACCCCGGCGGCACGATCGACGCCCTGTTGTACGGCCGGGGGATCCGGCTCACCGGCTTCCGCCGGCTGACCGCAGGCGATCGGCGCTGATCCGGCGGGCCAGGGCCACCAGGTGCGGGTCATCGGACGCCGCGGCGCGGGCGATCGCGGCCTCGGCGGCCTCACCGCGCACCTCGGCCAGCGCGAACACCGCGGCCAGGCGCACCTGCCGGTCGCCGTCGTCGGCCCGCGCGACCAGTGCCGAGGTGGCCGCGGGTCCGTCGAGCTGCTCGAGCACCTCGACGGCCCGGGTCCGGGCCCTCGGATCCGCGGGGGGAGCGAGCGCGAGTGCCGCGGCGGCGACGTCGCCGAAGCGGATCAGGGCATCGGTGACGGCGGCCCCGAGCGGTTCGTCGGGGGTGCCGAGCAGGTCGATCAGATCCGGCAGGGCGCGTTCGTCGCCGAGCCGTCCCAGCGCGGTGACCGCCGCCGCCCGGATCGCCGGCTCGGGATCGTCCAGCAGTGTCTTCAGGGCGGGCACCGCATCGCGCTCGCCCAGCTTGTCCAGGGCATGCACGATGTGCAGCCGGACCCCGGGTCGCGCGCCGCCGAGCAGGTCGATCAGCGGCGCGACCGCGGGGCGTCCGTGCCGCGCCACCGCCCACACCAGCACCCCCAGCACGTCCGGATCGGTCTCGGCCGCGATGCGCTCGATCAGCACCGGCAGCGGGATCGGGTCGGCGTCCAGGGCTGCGCGCACCCGGACGGTCGCCTCCGGATGCCGCAGCCGGGCGATCAGGGCGATGGTGTCGAGCAGCTCCGGCCAGGCGGCCTCGTTGCCCGCGCGCAGCACCCGGAGCCGGTCGAGCAGCTGCCGCTGCAGCGCGATCTGTTCGGTCAACCGGGCGATGTGCTGGTCCAGCACCAGGTTCGGGTCGAACCCGGGATCGTCCAGTGCCGCCTGCACCTCGGCGAGGCTGAGCCCGAGCGACCGCAGGTGCTGGATGTCGAGCAGCCGTCGCAGGTCGGACGGCGTGTACAGCCGGTGGTCGCCCCAGCTGCGCTCGCTCGGCACCAGCAGCCCGAGCCGGTCGTAGTGGTGCAGTGCCCGCACGGTCAGCCCGGTGCGACGCGCCACCTCACCGATCCGCAGCCAACCGTCGTCCATGGACGCCGAGGCTACGCCCCGGAGGCGAACCCGCGGAAAACACCGGCCAGGTGACCCGGGTACGGCCAGTCCCGGTGTTGATCAGCGCTTCCTCGGCCGCGGCCGGCGTGGGTGCGACCGTGAGGAGTCAGCGCCTTCCCGGCTCAGGAACCCGGCGCGGTCCAGTGCGGGTCGCGTCCGAGGCGGGCGAGCAGCCGCTCGACCGGGGTGGCGCCGTCCGGAATCGGGAGTGCCGGCGCGCAGACGCCGGGCGAGTGCAGCGCGGCTCCCCAGCCGTCGGCGATAGCGCCGAGGGTGCGGGCGTCGTCATCGGTGATCGGGCCGTCCTGGCCGGTGGCGCGGGCGATGTCCCAGCCGTGCACGACCAGGTCCCAGCCGTAGAAGTCGGCCATGGTGTCGCCGATGGTGGTCGGTCCGAAGTAGCCGTCGTAGGGGCGCTCGGCCACGCCGCCGGTCGCCAACGCCTGCGCGACATCGCTGAGGTGCGCCCGCCAGGCCTCCGCGGGATCGTTCGTCGCCGGCGGTGTGGTGTCGAGCAGCCCGTGTCTGACCAAGAAGTCGCGTTCGGTGTCGATCACGTGGCGGACGACGTCCGCGGCCGTCCAGCCCTCGCAGGGACTGGGGTCGTCCCAGCGGCTGCCCACGCCCGCCACGATCCGGCTGAAACGATCGGCGCGGCCGGTGAAGATGGTGATGGTGTTCGTCATGTGCCCCAGGCTAGGAAGACAGCCGCGACGAGCCTTGTGATAATCCGACACATGCCCGATCCGTCTGCTGGAACCGGACGCCGCGTCGACCCGGTCGATCGCGCCCACCTGACGTCGGCAGCGCGACCGTCGCCGCCGATCCACCGGTACGCGCCGTCCGCCGTGCTGGCGGACCTGGTCGCCCGGTACTGGATCCCGGTCTGGTCGCTGACCGCGCCGACGACCCAGAGCACGCTGCAGTACCCGGTCTGCCTGATCGTGGTGAGCGATAGCTACGCGCGGTTCTACGGCGTCGCCCGCGGCCTCTCCCGGGTGACGCTCGACGGTGACGGCTGGGCGGTCGGCGTGCTGTTCCGTCCCGCCGCCGGACGCCTGCTGCTCGGTCGTCCGGTCAGCGAGCTGACTGACGCCCACCTCGAGCTGGCCTCGTTGCCCTCAATCGACGGAGCGGCGCTCGCCGCGCGGGTCACGGCCTCGATGACCCCTGATCCGGCCGCCCCGGCCAGCCACCGGGCGGCCATCGCCGCCTACGAGGACGTCCTCGGCGCCCTGCTGCCCGTCGACGGCCCGGGTCTGCTGATCAACCGGGTCATCGACTGGTTGACCGAGCATCCCGCGGTGACCCGGGTGTCCGAGGTGGCCGAGGCGTTCGCGATGACCGAGCGCAGCCTGCAGCGGCTGGTCGTCGACCGGGTCGGGCTTACCCCCAAGTGGCTGATCCAGCGGCGCCGGCTGCACGACGCCGTTACCCGGCTCAAGGCGGGGGCGGCCTCACTCTCCGACCTGGCGGCGGAACTCGGCTACGCCGACCAGGCGCACTTCACCAAAGACTTCCGTGCCGTCACCGGCCTCACCCCCGGGCAGTACCTGGCCGAGCAATGAGTCGTGGGGTTTCACTCAGCAGCCGTAGGTCGTGCCCAGCCACGGGGACGCCACTGCGACGGCCCGGCCACCACGACCAGGTAGCCGTCCGGGTCGCGCAGCCAGATCTCGGACTGCCGGGCATTGGGGTTGACGTGCGGTTCGGTCTGCACCTTTGCCCCGGACGCCCGTACCCGCGCCACGGCGGCGTCGAAGTCGTCGACCTCGAACCAGAGCGCGACCCCGTTGCCCAGCGTGGCCCCCGGATCGGCCAGGTAGCCGTGATGATCCTCGACGTCGGTGCGATGCAGCTGCAGCAGGAGCTCGCCGTCGACGAGGATCTGCTCGTACTCGTCGCCGCCGTGCCCGCTGGCACCACCGAGCACGGCGCAGTACCAGGCACTGGACGCCGGCACGTCGGCAACGCAGACGAGGGTCTGATTCCAGATCATCCACCGATCATCCTCCGCATCCGCCCCTCCCCGGAAGCCGGTTGGGTCGGGTCGTTCCCCAGGGCTGCGGCGCTCACCGACTCAGCCGGTAAGCTAACGCCCCGAGATGACGACTACCGCCCAGACCCGCACCTACCAGGTGGTCACCTACGGCTGCCAGATGAACGTTCACGACTCCGAACGGATCGCTGGGCTGCTCGAAGACGCCGGTTACGCCCCCCACCCCGAGGGCGAGCAAGCCGATCTGGTCGTGTTCAACACCTGCGCGGTCAGAGAGAACGCCGACAACCGGCTCTACGGCAACCTCGGGCACCTGGCGCCGGTGAAGGCATCGCACCCGGGCATGCAGATAGCGGTCGGCGGCTGCATGGCGCAGAAGGACCGCGACACCATCACGAACCGCGCCCCCTGGGTCGACGTGGTGTTCGGCACCCACAACATCGGCAAGCTGCCGATTCTGCTCGAGCGGGCACGCATCGAGCAGGAGGCGCAGGTCGAGATCGTCGAGGCATTGGAGGCCTTTCCGTCCACGCTGCCAGCCCGGCGCGAGTCGCCCTACTCGGCGTGGGTGTCGATCAGCGTGGGCTGCAACAACACCTGCACGTTCTGCATCGTGCCGCAGTTGCGCGGCAAAGAGACCGATCGCCGTCCGGGTGACGTGCTGGCCGAGATTCAGGCCCTGGTGGACGACGGGGTGCAAGAGATCACCCTGCTGGGCCAGAACGTGAACACCTACGGTGTCGAGTTCGGCGACCGGCTCGCGTTCGGCAAGCTGCTGCGCGCGTGCGGCACGATCGACGGCCTCGAGCGCGTCCGGTTCACCTCGCCGCACCCGGCCGCCTTCACCGACGACGTCATCGCCGCCATGGCCGAAACGCCCAACGTGATGCCCAGCCTGCACATGCCGCTGCAATCGGGCTCTGACAAGGTGCTCAAGGCGATGCGCCGGTCGTACCGATCGGAGCGCTACCTCGGCATCATCGAACGGGTGCGCGCCGCCATGCCGCACGCCGCGATCACCACCGACATCATCGTCGGCTTTCCGGGCGAAACCGAAGCCGACTTCGCCGAAACCCTACGGGTGGCCGAGGCGTCACGGTTCGCGGCGGCATTCACCTTTCAGTACTCGATCAGGCCAGGTACGCCCGCGGCGACCATGCCCGGCCAGGTGCCCAAGCAGGTCGTGCAAGAGCGTTACGAGCGGCTCGTCGAGCTGGTCGGCGACCTGGCGTGGCGCGAGAACAAGTCGCTGGTCGGCACCGAGGTCGAGGTCATGTTCGCCGCCGGCGAGGGCAGAAAGGACGCCGCCACCGCCCGGGTGTCGGGCCGCGCCCGCGACAACCGGCTGGTGCACGTGAGTGTGCCGGAGGGGGCAGAGCGTCCGCGCCCGGGTGATCTGGGCGTGGCCGAGATCACCTACGCCGCCCCGCATCATCTGGTGGCCGACGGGGGAGTGAGGGGTCTGCGGCGCACCCGCGGCGGTGACGCCTGGGATGCCCGCAACACCCCGCAGAAGCGTCTGGTCGGCCTCGGCCTGCCCACGCGCGCCGCAGCCGCGGCTGGTTGACCGGCGGGGCCGGTGCCGCCACCATCGGCCGCTAGCCTGACGTGGTCGAGAGGAGCCACCCATGATGACCTTGATGAACCTTGTGTACGCGTTGCCCCTTGTGATCGCGTTGGTGATCGCCGGAGCCGTGGTGCATGGACGGGTGATGGGCACGGCCCGCACGCTGATGTGGAGTGGTATCGCGGCGGTGTGTCTGACCCGGTTGGCGGGAATGTTCCTGCCAGCGCTCGTCACCGGTGGGTCGATGGTGGCGTACGGGGTCGCCAACCTGATTCTGAACGTGCTGGCCACGGTGGGCATCGTGCTGCTGGTGGTCGCCGTCGGGGTGGCCGCGCGGGCAGTCCCGGGCGGCGGTGCGTACCCGGGTCCGCAGAGTTGGCAGCAGTCCGGTAGCGAAACAACGGGCTTTCCGACCCTCGGCGCAAGCCAGCCGAATCAGTACCCACAGGCCAGTAGGTATGGACACTCGCAGCCGTCGAACCCGCAGGCGCCGCAGCAGACCGACTGGACGAATCCGGGCGGTTACGGCCACCGGCCCTGACAATCTCGCATCGGTTCAGGCACGGTTCCCTCGACGCATGAGGACGGTGCCGGGCCGCCGACAAGTCGACGCCCAGACCTCCGTGCCGTCCGTCAGTCGCCGGTGACCTCGGCGAACGCTTCGGCGATCACGTCCAGGCCCTCGTGCAAGAGGTCGTCGCTGATGCTGAGTGGCGGCAGAAAGCGGAACACGTTGCCGAACGACCCGGCGGTCAGCACCACCAGTCCGCGGGCGTGACACGCTCGGGCGACCGCGCCGGTCAGCGCGGGGTCCGGTTCTTTGGTGCCGGGTCGCACCAGTTCGACCGCCATCATGGCACCACGACCGCGAAGGTCGCCGATGGCCGGGTAGCGCTGGGCCAGCTCGCCCAAGCGGTCGCGGAAGATCCGCTCGATCTGCCGCGCGCGCCCCGGCAGGTCGTTGGTCTGCATCTCTTCGATGGCGCCCAGCGCGGCCGCGCAGGCCACCGGATTGCCGCCGTAGGTGCCGCCGAGGCCGCCGGGGTGCACGGCGTCCATCAGTTCGGCGCGGCCGGTGACTGCGGCCAGCGGCAACCCGCCGGCGATGCCCTTGGCAGTGGTGATCAGGTCGGGCACTACGCCTTCGTGGTCGCAGGCGAACCAGTCACCGGTGCGGCAGAAGCCGCTTTGAATCTCGTCGGCGATGAACACAGCGCCGTTGTCGCGGCACCACTGCGCAAGCCGTGGCAGAAAGCCGTCCGGTGGCACGATGAAGCCACCCTCGCCCTGAATCGGTTCGATGATCACCGCCGCCACCTGGTTCTCGCCCACCTGCACGTGCACCAGCGATTCGAACTGAGCGAACGCCTCGTCCGTGACGTGCTCGGCATCGCCAGGCCAGCGGTAGGGGTAGGCCATCGGCACGCGGTAGATGTCGGACGCGAAGGGCCCGAACCCATGCTTGTAGGGCATGTCTTTGGCGGTGAGCGCCATGGTCAGGTTGGTGCGGCCGTGGTAGGCGTGGTCGAAGCACACCACGGCGGTGCGTCCGGTGGCCACGCGCGCGATCTTGATGGCGTTCTCGACCGCCTCGGCGCCCGAGTTGAACAGGGCCGACTTCTTGGCGTGATCGCCCGGGGTGAGTTCGGCGAGCTTTTCGGCCACCTCGACGTAGCCCTCGTAGGGGGTGACCATGAAGCAGGTGTGGGTGAACTTCTGCACTGCCTCGTGCGCGCGTCGCACGACAGCCGGCGCAGCGTTGCCGACCGTTGTCACGGCGATGCCCGAGCCGAAGTCGATCAAGTGGTTGCCGTCGGCGTCGACCAGAATGCCGCCGCCGGCTTCGACGATGTAGGCCGGCAGGGTGGTCGCGACGCCGTGGGCGACGCTGGCCTGCTTACGGCTCGCCAACTCGAGTGAACGCGGCCCCGGTACGGCGGTGACCAGGCGGCGACGCTGCTCAATGGGCATGACGAACTCCTCGCGGTTGAGCGGATGGTTCAATCGTGCTGCCGCCGCTGCCATGCTGTCGAATACTCGTCAGCTAACCAAATCATGCTTGGTGAGCATAGAGTGGGGCGCTCTGAACCGGAATGGGGACGGTTCTTTGATACAGATCGAGAACCGTCCCCTGAGCCAGATCGAGAACCGTCCCCTGAGCCAGATCGAGAACCGTCCCCTGAGCCAGATCGAGAACCGTCCCCTGAGCCAGAAGTAGAACCGTCCCCTGAGCCAGAAGTAGAACCGTCCCCGTTCCGGCTCAAAGTGAAGGAGGCATCGCATGGAGTTGCGCACGATCGGGTACTTCGTGGCCGTGGCAGACGCCGGCTCGGTCAGCGCTGCGACCCGGCTCACCCACATCACTCAGCCGTCCCTCTCGCGGCAACTGCGACAGCTCGAACGTGAACTCGGGCTCGAGCTCTTCACCCGACAGGACGGACGGCTGACGCTCACCCCCGCGGGGCGCCAGTTTCTGCCCGTCGCCCGCGATCTGTTGAGCCGAGCGGACGCCACCCGCGCCGCCGCCGCGCGCATTCGTGCCGGCAGCCTGCCCACCGTCACTGTCGCGGCGCCCGCCGTCACCCTGAACGACATCGTGGCGCCCTTCTTCGCCACTTTCGGCCCCGACGACCCGATGCCCCGAGTGCTGCCCCTGGACGCATCCGACGAGTACGGCGCGCTCGACCGGGGTGCAGACCTGGTGATCGGCACCCGTCCACCGTCGGGCACCACAGCTCGGACGCCGTTGGCGAGCTTTCCGGTGAACGCCTACGTGCGGGCTGATCACGAGTGGGCGGGTCGTCGTGAGGTGACGCTGGCCGAGCTGGTCGAGCACGACCTGCTGGTGCCCACGCCCGAGAGTCACGCGCGGCGAGCCTTCGACGCAGCGGTGGAAACGGCAGGGCTGCCGGTGCGGCTCACGGAGTTCAGCTCGTCGCAGGTGGCACAGGCCGTCGCGGCCGCCGGGCGGGGCATCGCCGTGGTGTCGGACGACCCGCGCTACGACCTCGTCCGCCTGCTCGTCACCACCGGTTCGGGCGACGTGCTACGCATCGGTCTGCACGCCGCCTGGTCGCCGCATCACCACGGCGCCGCCCACCTGGCAGTGCTCGTTCAGCGGCTGCGCCGCTTCGTTCGCGACCGCTACGACCAGCCGCGGTAGGGGACCGATCGCGAGCCGCCGCTCTGGTTGAGGTTGGGGAAACCCCTAGCCGAAGTGGCCAAAGGAGGTCTCGACAAGATCGAACGGCGACGATCGGCGGCCTCAGCCCTCGAAGCCGTGGTAGTGCATCACGTGCTTGATGCGCGTGTAGTCCTCCAGGCTGTACAGGCTCAGGTCCTTGCCGTAGCCCGAATGCTTGAACCCGCCGTGCGGCATCTCGGCGACCAGCGGAATGTGGGTGTTCACCCACACGCAGCCGAAGTCGAGCCGCATCGACAGCCGCGCGGCGGTACCCACGTTGGTCGTCCACACCGACGACGCCAGCCCGTACTCGGTGTCGTTGGCCATCGCCACGGCTTCGTTCTCGTCGCCGAACTTCTGCACGGTGATCACCGGGCCGAACACCTCGGTGCGAATCAGCTCGTCACTTTGCTGCAGGTCGGCCACCACGGTGGGCTCGTAGAAGAACCCGTCGCCGGCCACCTGACGCCCACCGGTCACCACGTTGGCGTGGCTGGGTGCGCGCTCGACCAGCCCCGAAATGTGCGCCAGTTGGCGGGGGTTGTTGATCGGGCCGTAGAGAATGTCTTCGTCGTCGGGGTTCCAGCCGGTGCGGGTCGCGGCCGCCGCCTTGGCCAGTTCGGCCACGAACTCGTCGTAGACGCCCGCCTGGCACAGCACCCGGGTGGCCGCTGTGCAGTCCTGCCCGGCGTTGAACAGCCCCGCCACCGAGATGCCCTCGATCGCCGCGGCCAGGTCGACGTCGTCGAACACCACCACGGGGGCCTTGCCGCCGAGTTCGAGGTGCGCGACCTTGAGGTCGGCGGCCGCGGCCGTGGCCACTGCCATGCCGGCCCGCGTCGAACCGGTGATCGACACCATGCGCGGAATGGGGTGCGCCGTCAGCGCCGCGCCGGTCTCGCGGTCGCCGCACACCAGGTTGACCACGCCCGCGGGCAGAATGTCCTGCAGCTTCTCGGCCAGCCACACCGAGCTCGCCGGGGTGGTGTCGGACGGCTTCAGCACCACCGTGTTGCCCGCCGCCAAGGCCGGGGCGAGTTTCCAGATCGCCATCATCATCGGGTAGTTCCACGGCGTCACCTGGCCCACCGGTCCGATCGGCTCGCGCCTGATCGATGAGGTGAAGCCCTTCATGTACTCGCCCTGGGCCCGTCCGTCGAGCACCCGGGCCGCACCGGCGAAGAACCGCACCTGATCGACCATCGGGCCGATCTCTTCTGACGCGGTCAGGTTGCGGGGCTTGCCGGTGTTCTCGATCTCGATGTCGACCAGTTCATCGGCGTTGCCCTCGATCACGTCGGCGAGGGCGAGCAAGGCCGCCTGTCGTTCGCTCGGCGTGCTCCAGCGCCACGACTCGAAAGCATCGGCCGCGGCGGTGAAGGCCGCGTCGACGTCGGCCTCACCCGACTTGGGGGACGTCGCGTACACCTGCCCGGTGCTCGGGTTCACGATGTCGAGGGTCTCGCCCGAAGCCGACGGACGTGCCTGCCCGTCGATGATGTTGTGCAGAACCTTGAGGTCGGTCACCGGATTCCTCTCGACGGTGGGTGAATGCGGCCGGCCCGCGCGGACGTGGCCGGGCACCGTTCAGACACAAGGCTGGCCCGGCCGCTTCATGCGGTCAAAGACCTTCATAGCATGCCGATCATGCTCGACAGGCATTGTTGTCGGGGCACCCCTGCGGCATCAAGTCGACGTGGCTGCCTTTGTGACACCCAACTGCCTGCACGCAGGCAGCAACGTGCTCCAAAGGCAGTGACGTTGGCTGATCGGACGCTGCGGGGCCGCCCAGCGTGCGGACGCGAAGACGGGGCCGGGCTCACTGAGCCCGGCCCCGTCGATAGATAGCTGATTCGTTCGACGATCAATCGATCAGCTCTTCAGAGCCTCCTGGTCGCCCGCGAAGGCGTTGAGTTGATCCTTCAGGAAGTCCTGTACCTGATCGACCTGGCCCGCGTACTTTCCGTCCGTCTTCGAGTCGATGAAGTCACCACCTTTGTCGATGGCGCCCTCGATCTGATCGTCATGGCCGGAAACCGCGCCCTTGATCTGGTCGACGAAGTCCATTTGGCCCCCTTTCTCTCCAACGTCCGGTTCACGCCCGGTTCGTTCACATTCTTACTCCCTTCGCGCCCGCTAGCCAAGGGTCTGCGGTCGTGCGGCACAATGAGCGGGTGTCGACCCCCCTGCTCGTGCTCAACGGGCCCACGGCCAGCGGCAAAAGCACCTTGGCGGTTCGGTTGGCGCAGGAACTGACGGCAGCGGGTCGTCCGGCTGAAATCGTCAACGCCGACTCGATGCTGGTGTACCGGGGCATGAACATCGGTACCGCGAAACCCACCATGGCCGAGCGCGGCGGTGTGGTGCACCACCTGATCGACGTTCTCGAGGTCGACCAGGTAGCCAGCGTCGCGACCTTTCAGCAGTTGGCCAGGGCCGCCATCGCCGACTGCCGGCATCGTGGCGTGATTCCGCTGCTGGTCGGTGGCTCGGCACTGTACGTGCACGCGATCGTCGACGACTTCGAGTTCCCCGGCACCGACCCTGCCGTGCGCGCCCGACTCGAAGCCGAACTGGACGCCTTGGGCGCCGAGCAGCTCTATCGGCGGCTCGTCGAGCGAGCCCCTGAGGCCGCGGCCGACATACTGCCGGGCAACGCACGGCGCATCGTCCGGGCGCTGGAGGTGCTCGAACTCACCGGGTCGTGGCGGGCGCGGCTGCCCGAGTGGAACTACGCGATCGCCGACGTTCAGCAGTGGGGGCTCGAACTGCCGCGCGAACAACTCGACCAGCGCATCGAGGCTCGGGTTCAGCGCATGTGGGCCGACGGCCTGGTCGCCGAGGTGCGAGGGTTGGCCGAACGTGGCCTGCGCCAGGGACGGACGGCCTCACGCGCCCTGGGTTACCGCCAGGTGCTCGCGCTGCTCGACGGCGAACTCACCGAAGCCGAAGCCATCGAGCAGACCATCAGCGGCACCCGGAGATTCGCCCGCAAGCAACTCGGCTGGTTTCGCCGCGACCCACGCATTCGCTGGCTGCCCGCCACCGAACCCGGGCTCGCCGAACACCTGGCCATGACCCTGCCGGTTTGACCGGCGCCGCCGCCGTGGGATGCAATTCGGCAATGCTCGCCTTTGCCAAGGGTCACGGCACGCTGAACGACTTCGTCTGCTTCAGCGACCCCGACGGACGGCTCGAGCTGACCGATGAGCAGTTGCGCTTTCTGTGCGACCGGCGGGCCGGCATCGGCGGTGACGGTACGCTGCGGGCCGTCCGGGCAGCGCACGTGCCCGGGTATCAGCAGCACGGCGACCTGTGGTTCATGGACTACCGCAACGCCGACGCCTCGATCGCCGAGATGTGCGGCAACGGGCTACGGGTGTTTCTGGCCTACCTGCTCGACCAAGGCCTGATCGACGCGAGGCCCATCGACATCGTCACCCGGGCCGGGGTGCTGCATGGCGAGTTTCTGCCCGATGGCCGGATTCGGGTGACCATGGGGGTGCCGACCATCGCTGCCGAGCACGTGCCGGTCACCGCCGGCGGGCGTGAGTTCTCGGCGGCCGTGGTCGACGTCGGCAACCCGCACGCAGCGGTCGTGCTGGCCCCGGGCGAGCTCGCCGGCATCGATCTCGAACGCGAGCCGGGCTACCCGTCCGACACCTACCCGAACCGGGCCAACGTCGAGTTCATCGAGTTCGTCGGCCCCCAGCACGTGCGCATGCGGGTGTGGGAACGCGGCGTGGGTGAGACCTTCTCGTGCGGCACCGGCACGGTGGCCGCCGCGGTGGCGGCGGCCGCCTCGGTGGGTGAACGGACGGGCACGTGGCGGGTCGACCCGCCCGGCGGCACCCTGCAGGTCGACCTCACGCCCGAACAGGCCTACCTCACCGGCCCCGCCGTCATCGTGGCGCATGGCAAGGTGGCGGTGTGACCGATCTGAGCTACGACGACGCCGACGACCCCGAGGTCGTCGACTACGACGGCGACCAACTCGACCTGGCCGAGCGGCTCTCGCTGCGCCGGGTGGCCGGCATGTCGACCCAGTTGGCCGACATCACCGAGGTCGAGTACCGCGACCTGCAACTCGAGCGCGTGGTGCTGGTCAGCGTGTGGACGCAGGGCACCCAGGCCGACGTCGACAACGCCTTGGCCGAACTCAAGCTGTTGGCCGAAACGGCCGGCTCAGACGTGCTCGAGGCATTGGTGCAGCGTCGCAGCCACCCAGACCCGGCCACCTTCATCGGCCGCGGCAAGGTCGACGAGCTGCGCGAGGTGGTGATGGCCACCGGCGCCGACACGGTGATCTGCGACGGCGAACTCGAACCCGCGCAACTGCGCAACCTCGAAGACCGGGTGCGGGTCAAGGTGATCGATCGCACCGCGCTGATTCTCGACATCTTCGCCCAACACGCCAAGAGCGCCGAGGGCAAGGCGCAGGTCGAACTGGCCCAGTTGCAGTACCTGCGGCAGCGGCTGCGGGGTTGGGGTGGCAACCTGTCGCGGCAGGCCGGTGGACGAGCGGCGGGCGGCGCCGGCATCGGTGGTCGCGGCCCTGGTGAAACCAAGATCGAAACCGATCGCCGTCGCATTCGCATTCGCATTCAGATGCTGCGTAAGCGGCTGCGTGAGATGGACGAGGTCCGCGCCACCAAGCGTCAGGAGCGGCAACGCAACGACGTGCCGTCCGTGGCCATCGTGGGGTACACCAACGCCGGCAAGTCGTCACTGCTCAACCGGCTGACCGGCGCCGGCGTGCTGGTCGAGGACGCCCTGTTCGCCACCCTCGACCCCACCACCCGGCGTTCGGAGAGCTCCGACGGGCGCATCTACACCCTCACCGACACGGTCGGCTTCGTGCGCCACCTGCCCCACGACCTGGTCGAGGCGTTTCGCTCGACACTGGAAGAATCGGTGCTGGCCGACCTGTTGCTGCACGTGGTCGACGGCTCCGACCCCGACCCCGAGGGCCAGATTCGCGCCGTGCGCACCGTGCTGGGCGAGATCGGCGCCTCAGACGTCGCCGAACAGCTGGTGATCAACAAGATCGACCGCGCCGACGCCGCCGCGCTGACCGCGCTGCGCAGCCAGTACCCCGATGCGGTCTTCGTGTCGGCGCGCACCGGCGCCGGCCTGCCCGAACTCAAGGAGCGGGTCGAGCAGCGGTTGCCCCGGCCGCCGGTCGCGGTGCGGGCGCTGGTGCCCTACGACCGCGGCGACCTGGTGAACAAGATCCACCAGTTCGGCGAGTTCGTGTCACAGGAGCACACCCCCGACGGCACCCTGCTCGACGTGCGCGTCAACCCCGACCTGGCCGCCGAACTGGCCGCGTTTGTGGTCGCTGACTAGCTGATTCGTTCTCAGCGCGAGCGCCCGGGTGAACCGTTCGCTCGACCGGTGCGCTGTGGGTTCGGGTTCTACCGCCTGTGCTCACCCCCGCTGGGTTGGTCTGCGGGCCCGCTTCTGTATGCTTCCCCCAGTCGTCGCGAAACATCCTGCTGATGAACATGGGCTTCTTCGGAATCCAGTTCAGCTTCGGCATCACTCAGACCGCGATGAGCCGGCTGTTCAGCGCCATGGGCGCCACGGCCCACGACCTGCCGATTCTCACCGATCATGGGCTGAATGATCAGACCCGTCATCGGGCCGGCCAGGGGCGTCGCGATGGCTCGCACCAACGAGCTGACCCCGCCGGCTTGGGAGCTCGAAGAGATCGCCAACAGCAAGGGCGGCCCGGGTGTGGTGTTCCGTGACCTCGGTGACGCCGTCAAGACCATGCCCGCCGCCATGCACAAGCTGGGCTTCGTCTTCGGCTTCCAGTGGTACGCGATGTTCATCTACTGGCAGTTCGTGTCGCTGAGCGTGGGCGAGTCGGTGTTCGGCGTCACCCCCGACCAGAAGGAAGCCTTTCAGCAGGCCGCCGGCTGGTCGGGCCTGATGAACGCCAGCTACAACGCGGTCACCATGATCGCGGCGTGGGCGCTCGCGACGGGGGCAACCTCGGTGTGGTCGCCGACCAGGTGTTGAAGTCGGCCACGTGCGACGTGATCGTGGTTCGCACCGACGAAACCGCAGGAGTCTGAGCGGGGCGGAACGCCACTACCGCACCGGGGCCCGCGTGAACCGTGGCCGGTCGGCTCGCCCGGCCGGCCACGGTCTTTGTCTGCGTTGACCGGTAGGTTGAACCGGTGCCCGAGACAGACATCGCCGAGGCGATCCTCGCCGCCGCGGTGGCGGGTATCGAGGGTGCGCAACGTCCCGGCCAGCACCAGATGGCGGCGGCGGTCGGCGAGGCTCTGGCCGGTGGTGATCATCTGCTGGTGCAGGCCGGTACGGGCACCGGCAAGTCGCTGGGCTACCTGGCCCCGGCGCTGGCTCAACTGGTGCAGGCGCCCGACGATCGCATCGTGGTGGCCACCGCCACCCTGGCCCTGCAGGCGCAGCTTGCCCGCAAAGACATTCCCACCGCACTCGCGGCGTGCGAACAGGTGACCGGACGGTCGGTGAAGCACGCGATCTTGAAGGGCCGCACGAACTACGCCTGTCTGTATCGGGTGCGCGACGGGCTGGGCCTCGAGCAGGAGTCGTTGATCGGCGGTCCCGAGCTCGTCGAGGCACTGACCGCGTCGGCCCCGGACGCCTCGTCGAAGGTCGGGGCAGAGGTGGTCGCGCTGCGCGAGTGGGTCGAGACCGAGGCCCGTGCCAAGGGTCTGGCCGATCGTGACGACGCGCCCAGCCACGGCAACCAGTCGTGGACGCAGGTCTCGATACCGGTGCGCGAGTGCCTCGGGGTGCAGCGCTGCCCCTACGGCGGGGAGTGTTTCGTCGAGCGGTCGCGCGACCGGGCCCGGGCCGCGCAGTTGGTGGTGACCAACCACGCGCTGCTGGCCATCGACGCCATGCACGGCGGCACGGCGCTACCCGAGCACGACGGCGTGATCATCGACGAGGCCCATGAGCTGGTCAGCCGCGTCACCGGGGCCGCGTCGCACGAACTCAGCCCGCAAACGATCGAACGGGTCGCCCGGCGCTGCCTGCCCTGGCTCGACGACGACCTCGGCCTGGACTTTCTCGACTGCGCCGACACCCTCAAGACGGCATTGGACGATGCCCCGCTCGATCGTGTCGAGGACCCCGACGGTGGGCTCGGGGTGGCGCTCCGGCTGGTTCGTGACGTTGCCCGCCGGGTGACCTCGGCACTCGGTGGTGACGAGACCGACAACGACCGCAAGCAGGCCGCCGCCGCCGCTAAAGAGGTCTTCGACGTCGCGGGGCAGTTGGCCGCCATGGCCGCCCACGACGTGGTGTGGGTGTCGGAGCGGGAGCGGTTCGGACGGCAGGTGAATCAGTCGCCGCTGTCGGTGGCCGGCCTGATGCGCGAGGGTATTTTCGCCAAGCGCCCGGCGGTGCTCACCTCGGCCACGCTCACGATCGGCGGCAACTTCGATGCCGTGGCGGCCTCGGTGGGCCTCACGGAGCCGTACCAGGCCGACGACGGCGCCGAACCCGAGCTGCCGCGGTGGCGCGGGCTCGACGTCGGCTCACCGTTCGACTACCGGGCGCAGGGCATTCTCTACGTTGCGCGTTCGCTGCCGCCGCCCGGCCGCGACGGCATCGGCCCCGACACGCTCGCCGAGGTCGCCGAGCTGGTGTGGGCCGCCGGCGGTCGCACGCTGGGTCTGTTCGCCTCGCAGCGCGCGGCCGAGGCGGCGGCACTGCACTGCCGGCGCGAACTGCCGGCCATGACGATTCTGTGCCAGGGCGACGCCCAGTTGGGCGAGCTCACCCGCACGTTCGTCGCAGAGCCCGAAACCAGCCTGTTCGGCACACTCTCGCTGTGGCAGGGCGTCGACGTTCCGGGCGACACGTGCCGGCTCGTGATCATCGACAAGATTCCGTTCCCGCGGCCCGACGACCCGTTGCTGCAGGCCAGGCAGCGAGCCGTCGCCGAGCGGGGCGGCAACGGCTTCATGACCGTCGCGGCCACGCATGCCGCACTGCTGCTGGCTCAGGGTTCTGGACGGCTGATCCGCCGGCTGACCGACAAGGGCGTGGTGGCGGTGCTCGACCCGCGACTGGTCACCGCCCGCTACGGCAGCTTTCTGCGCGCGTCCATGCCCGATTTCTGGCCGACCACCGACCGTGAGGTGGCGATTGGCGCGCTGCAGCGGCTGGAGAAGCCACCCGAGGCGTAGCACCCGACGCCCGCGCTCGGCGGTGCTTGCCGGGTACGAATCCGCCACGGCCGGTTGTCCGACCCCCCTCGCCGGTGAAACACATGGCAACTGATGTCGCGGTGCCGCCCCGATGGGTTGCCATTGGATCACCCAAACGCAAGGTAGCGATGGCATCCCGGTCCAACGATGCGCCGGGGGTGGCGAGAGGAAACGAGCAACATGACGCAGAACAGCAATCTGGGCGAAGACGATCCGCTCGAGGTGATCGGCGCGACGCCCGCTGAGACCCCGACCGGCACGGTGTTGACGAGCCAACCTTCCGACGACGACCTGGACCCCGAAGAGAAGGACTTCGTGATGCCTCGCGGCCGCGTGGGTGGCACCATTGCCCTCGGCGTGTCGCAGGCGGTGGACAACTCCGAAGGTGGAGTGTCGAAGACATTCTTCCCGCAGATCATGCTCGCGTTCGGGCTGGGCGATGCTGCCGATCGCCCGCTCGCTCTTCGGCCCGATCTGGGCACTGGTGGCCGACCGGTTCGGCCGCAAGCGCGTGCTGTTCATCGTCACCGGACTCTGGGGCCTGTGGACGGTGGCGACCGGCTTCGCCAACAGCTGGACGATGCTGCTCGTGCTGTACTCGATCGCGCTGATCGGCACGGTGGCGTCCGAACCCATCTTGAACGGTCTGCTGGGCTCGCTGTACCGCCGCTCCGAGCGTGGGCGCGCCTACGGCCTGGTGCGGGCCACCGGCGCCATCATTGGCTTCATCATCACCCCGCTGATCGGCCAGTTCGGTGCGAACCCCGAGGGCTGGCGGTACGCCATGATCGCCATGGGCATCACCTCGGTGGTGTCGGGCTTTCTGATCCTGTGGTTCGTGCACGAGCCTGAGAAGGTGACCGGCGCCGACGAACTCTCGACCGAGATGAAGTCGGATGCGGGCCTGTTCAAGCTGTCGGACGCGGCCAAGCTGTTCAAGATTCCGACCCTGGCCGCCATGGCGCCCATGCTGCTGTTCGTCAGTTCGCTGGTGATCTTCGGCTTCCAGGCCCAGTTCTGGGCCCGCGACCTCGGCTACGGCGTCACCAACGCCGCCTACCTGGCCACCGTGCAGGGCATCGGTTCGTTCTTGTCGGCGCTGCTGGGTGGCTACCTCGGCGACGTGTTCAATAAGCGCTTCGGTGACAAGGGCCGGGTGCTGCTGTTCCAGCTCTACGCGGTGTCGTTCGCGGTCATGACCTACATCACGTTCCAGATGGCTTCGCTCTTCGACTCCGACGTGTCCAAGGGCACCGGTCAGACCGTGACCAACGACCCGAGCATCGGCTACTACGTGGTCGTGTTTCTCATGGGCCTGGTGTTCTCGATCGGCTTCTCGGGTTGCGTGCTGCCCATGGTGTCGTCGGTGGCGCCCAAGCAGTTGTCGGCCACCGCGTTCGCCGTGCTGTTCTCGTTGATTCAGGGCGCGATCACCGCGGCGCTGAGCCTTTCGCTGGGCGCGATCTCGCAGGCCATCGGCAGCCTGCAGTTGACGCTGCTGTGGTTCGGCTCCGTGCCGTACATCATCAACGCCATCTACTGGTTCATCTTCTACAAGACCTACCCCCGCGACGTGGCGCTGCAGCGGCAGCGCACCAAGCTCATCGAGCAGGGTCAGTTCTGAGTCACTGCACCAAGCGGGTCGAGGCGGTTGCCGCCTCGGCCCGCTTGGGCGTTCGGCCCGAAGGGGTGGCCGGGTCGAGACCCGGTCGTTGGTCGAGCCTGTCGCGACCCCTGTGTGGATGGCATCGGCACACTGAGGCAGCGCTGGGTGACCAGCTAACCGGCGCTCTCAGCCCTTCACGATGATGATGACTGACTCGTACGAGGCCGTGATGCGCGCGTCGCCCCGATAGCGGGCTGTCAGCCGGTGGCTGCCGGCGGTGGCGATGGTGGGGTAGCGAAAGGCCGCCACCCCGTGCTTGGCCGAGCCCAGCATGACGTCGCCCACGCGCACGCCGTCGAGGTAGAAGCGCACCGAACCTTTGGGCGTCACGCCGGCGACCTGCGATTTCACGGTGGCGGTGAGCGTCACCCGGGTTCGTGACCGGGTCGCCGTGGCTGCGGACGGCTTGGCCGTGGTCACGCTCGCGGCCTTGGTGACCCGGTAGTCGCACCGGCCGGTGAGCGTGACTCCGCGATAGGTGTAGCTCACCGTGGCGCGGCGGGTGCCCACCGCTGCGGTGTCGAAGCCGGTGACCTTGGCGCTGACCGGTTGGCTGTAGGTGCCCTTGTTGAACACGGCCCGGGTGACCAGGCCCTTGGTGTTCACCTTCTGGCCCACGTGATAGCTCAGGGTGCTGGGCGGGGTCACCTGCAGCGCGGTTAAGGTGAGCTTCGCGGGCTTCTTCGCCACCAGCGCCCGGTACTGCGAAAGCACCGAGAACAGTGACGCCACGTTCTCGGCGGCTATTTTCACCGAACTGGCCCTCAACTGGCCGTGGCCCGCGCGGGCCATGTCGATGTGGGCCAGGTTTGCCAGCCTCTTGATGCCCCACGACCGACCGGTGCGCTCTTGCACCAGCACCTCGGCCGCTTCGAACAGCACCGAGGCACGGCGAAGGTGCGACGAGTCAGAGATCAGGCTGTAGCTGGTGTACCCCGAGTCACGGGACAGCAGCTCCATCGAATACTTGGCGTTGCCGATGGTGCTCGACGAGCGGCTCTCGCGCAGTAGCCGAGACGCCTTGACGCCCGCCTTGCGCAGCCAGCGATAGCCGGCCTCGGCCTCGGTGCGGCCGCGACGCGCTGCGCCGCCGCTGATCAGCACCGTGGCGGCCGGGTGAGCCTTGGCCGCCTTGGCGGCCAGCCGCAGCCTGCGCTCGAACTTCGCACTCACTGCTCCCGAGGACTTCAGCCCCGAGCCCAGCACGATGAAGACGTGGCCCTTCTTGGGCAGCCCGCTGGGCACGGCGGTGTTCATCGTCATGGATGCATTGATGCGCGCCCAGGTGCTCACGAAATCAGACCACAAGCGGCCCTCGAACGCCGAGCGAGTGCTGAGTGTTCCGATCATCACGGAACGTTCAGCCGATTGCGCGGTGGCGAAATAGTAGAGGGCTCTGGCCTTGAGTGCCTCGCGGCTCGGCGTGACCACAACGGCGTGCGACGGCAGCGCGCTGACCAGGGCGGAGGCGATGGTGAGGGCGAGCGCCACGACGGCTATCGGCAGCCGAACCAACAATCTCTTCAGGTGAGTCATGGGGGCTGACCTTCCCTGGCTTGGCGACAATTGGGCGCGTGAAAGGCGCGGGCGCCAATACCGGCACTGCCGCCGTATCGACACCAGTCGTGGGTTGATGGGCGAACCACGACTTCTTGCGATTCTGGCATTACCGCCCGGCGGGCTGAGTATTGGTTGAGAGTTCAATGCGCGATGGTCGAGTGTTGGGTGCGTCCTTTTCGAATGCGGTCTGATACGTGCTGCGGCGTGGCTGCCGGCAGCCGTGACCGGGTCGTTTCGGCGAACGCCGGGATCTCACCACGATTCGGCGGCCGCCGCTGACAGCCTGCGCGGTGCTGGTTCGAGCGCGCAGCGCTCGCCGCCACGACGCGCCTCAGTCGTGCAGGCACACCCTGGATCTCGTCTTCGCCGTGCGCCGAGTCAGGTCTCGAGCAATCGGCGAAAAGCCGCCCCGCAGTCGTCGGGAATGTCGATCACCTTGGTTCGACTCGTCGCCCCGGCCACCAAGGTGACGTCTGCAGAACGACTTCCGACGGCCTGGGCCAGAGCCGTCAGTGCGGCGGCAGTGGCGCGCCCATCGATCGCCGGCGCTTGGACGGCCACCACCAGGGTGTCGTCGCCGTAGCTTCCACCCACCCTGGTGCGGCCGGCGCGGGGCTTGACCCGAATCTGCACGCGCACTGGCACCCGCTAGACGCGGCGAAGTACCGCGACCACTTTGCCCAGAATCGACGCCTGGTTGCCGTCGATGGGGGAGTAGGCGGGGTTGTGCGGCAGCAGCCACACTTGCCCTTCGGTGCGCTTGAAGGTCTTCACCGTCGCTTCGTCTTCGAGTAGAGCCGCCACGATGTCGCCGTTGTTGGCGGTGGGCTGCTGACGCACGACCACGAAGTCGCCGTCGCAGATCGCGGCCTCGATCATCGAGTCGCCCTTCACCTCGAGCAGAAACAGCGTGCCGTCGCCCACCAACTGCTTGGGCAGCGGAAAGACGTCTTCGACGCGCTCCTCGGCCAGGATCGGGCCGCCTGCCGCGATGCGACCGACCACGGGCACGTTGACCGCCTCGGGCATCGCGTCGCCGATACCGGTGACATCGACCACATCGAGTTCGGACGCCGGGTCATACCGGCCCTCGGCCTCGGGCTGCGCCGCCCGCGTCACCGATTCGGGCAGCCGTACCTCCATGGCACGCGGGCGATGTGGGTCGCGACGCAGGTAACCCTTGGCCTCGAGCGCCCGCAGCTGGTGCGACACGCTCGAGGGTGAGGCCAAACCTGCGGCCTCACCGATCTCTCGAATGGTGGGCGGGTAACCCCGGGTGCTCACCGCCAGATGAATCAGTTCCAGGATGCGGCGTTGCCGAGGCGTGAGACCCTCGGTGTCGGCCGGGCCGTCGGGCAACTGGGTGATCTTCGCCATCTCCAGTTGCTGGGCGACCTCGGCATTGCTCGGGCGCCCCACGCTCATCTTGGGGGGCTGCTTGGGTGGACGCCCGCGTCGCGGCGTCTTGTCGAATGGATTCCTGCCAGCCATGGATTCAGGGTAGGGAATCGAACATCGCGATTCAAACATCTGTTCGAGCGTGTCGCGAATCATTCGACGGCCCGGTCGAGCTCCCGCCCGGCCGGACCGGGGCGTCCGCGGCCGGTGGTGCGCTGTGGGTGACGTGCCCTGTGAAAACTGTCAGACCCCCCTGGTGGACTGATCACAGGTCGCGACACGCTGGGTACGTCTGTACGAATAGTGCTTGCGCTTCACGTGGTCGCGAGGTAACAATGATCGTCGAACGTATGTTCGAGAAAGAGGTGCGAGATGAGCGCAATGCTGGTTGAGACGGCGCGTACCGACGAGCCGGCCGCCGCCCGGGTATCCACGCCGCCGCGGTGGCGGCACGTCCCTCAGACGCGTGGCCCGGTTGCTCGTCCGGCCCATCCGGCCGGCCCCGGCGGGCGACCCTCTGCGCCTCCTGCGGCGCCGTTGGTGCGCGTGGCACGGCCGGTGGCCGCGCCGATCGCCCAAGGGGTGCAGTTGACCCGCCGCGGGCTCATCGTCGTGATGGGGCTCTTCCTGGGTGTCGTGGCGGCTGCCACGATCACGGCCGTGGCGGCTTTCGTCTCTGTGTCGAACGCCCCCGTGGGTGTTGAGCAGGGCTCGTTGGTGAGCGTCGTTCGCGGCTGAGTCGACGGTTCGCTCAGGCCTGGCGGGCGGCGTCTGCCTCGTCGCTCGCGGGGCGCCGCGCACGGTGCGCAGCGGCTTCGTCACGACGCGCCGCGAATCGTCATTGCCAACTCATCGAGGTATGCTTAGTATCTACATGTAGTAGTTACAGGCACGTGGTTCGCCCACAGGTGGTGGTTGTTATCCACACCGGTTTCCACAGCCCGTTCACACGCTGGTCCACAGGGTGTTCGCCATCGTCGGTGCAGAGGGGTCGCATCATGTACTGCCCGTATTGCCGCAACACCGACTCGCGCGTGCTCGATTCGCGCGTGGTCGATGACGGCGCGGCGATCAGGCGTCGACGTCAGTGCCCCTCGTGTGAGCGTCGGTTCACCACGTTGGAGCAGATGCAGCTCGTGGTGGTGAAGCGCTCCGGCGTCGTCGAAGCCTTTTCGCGCGACAAAGTCGTGGGTGGCGTTCGCAAGGCCTGCAAGGGCCGCCCGGTGTCGGACGCCGACCTGGCCAGGCTCGGCCAGCAGGTCGAAGAATCGCTGCGGGCCGGCGGTCAGGGTGAGATTCCCGCCGACGAGGTGGGGCTGGCGATCCTGGGGCCCCTGCGATCGCTCGACGCCGTGGCGTACCTGCGCTTCGCGTCGGTGTACAAGCACTACTCGTCGGTCGAAGACTTCGAGTCCGAGATCGAGAACCTACGTAATCACCTTTCGCCGCCCGCGCTCAGCGCGTCCGAGCCCAACTGAAAGCGAAGCCAACCCATGACCGAAATCACACGCACCGCCGGAAAGCGCTCCGGCAAGTCGTCGGGGCTCACCGTCGAGCGGGTCTTCACCACCGAGGGCGTCCACCCCTACGACCAGGTCACGTGGGAGCACCGCGACGTGGTGCAGACCAACTGGAAGACCGGTGAGACCGTCTTCGAACAGCGCGGCGCCGAGTTTCCCGACTTCTGGAGCGTGAACGCCTCGACCATCGTCACCACCAAGTACTTCCGCGGAGCGCTCAACACCCCGGCCCGTGAAACCAGCCTGCGCCAGCTCATCGACCGCGTCGTCAGCACCTACCGCGGGGCCGGTGAGGCAAACGGGTACTTCGCCACCGAGTACGACGCCGAGATCTTCGACCACGAGCTCACCTGGATGCTGCTGCACCAGTACTTCAGCTTCAACAGCCCGGTGTGGTTCAACGTGGGCACCAAGAGCCCGCAGCAGGTCAGCGCCTGCTTCATTCTCAGCGTCGACGACTCGATGGACTCGATTCTCAACTGGTACAAGGAGGAGGGCTTCATCTTCAAGGGCGGCTCCGGTGCCGGCCTGAACCTGTCCCGGATCCGCTCCAGCAAAGAGCTGCTGTCCTCCGGCGGCACCGCGTCCGGCCCGGTCAGCTTCATGCGCGGCGCCGACGCATCGGCGGGCACCATCAAGTCCGGTGGTGCCACCCGGCGGGCCGCAAAAATGGTCGTGCTCGACGTCGACCACCCCGACATCGAAGAGTTCATCGAGACCAAGGCCCGCGAGGAAGACAAGATTCGCGCGCTGCGCGACGCCGGCTTCGACATGGACCTCGGCGGCAAAGACATCGTCAGCGTGCAGTACCAGAACGCCAACAACTCCGTCCGGGTCACCGACGAGTTCATGACCGCCGTGGAGGCCGGCACCGAGTTCGGGTTGCGCTCGCGAATGGACGGCGAGGTGATCGAAACCGTCGACGCCCGGTCGCTGTTCGACAAGATGGCCAAGGCCGCCTGGGAGTGCGCCGACCCCGGCATTCAGTACGACGACACGATCAACGCCTGGCACACCAACCCCGAGACCGGCCGCATCACCGCGTCGAACCCGTGCTCTGAGTACATGAGCCTCGACAACTCATCGTGCAACCTGGCCAGCCTCAACCTGCTCAAGTTTCTGCGCGACGACGACACCTTCGACGTGGCGAAGTTCGTCAAGGCGGTCGAACTGGTCATCACGGCCATGGACATCAGCATCTGCTTCGCCGACTTTCCCACCGAGTCGATCGGCCAGACCACGCGTGACTATCGTCAGCTCGGCATCGGGTACGCCAACCTGGGCGCCCTGCTGATGGCGGTGGGTCGCGGGTACGACTCCGCCGGTGGACGGGCACTGGCCGCGGCCATCACGTCACTGATGACCGCCACCAGCTACCGCCGCTCGGCCGAACTGGCGGGCATCCTCGGCCCCTACAACGGCTACGCCCGCAACGCGACCGCCCACCAGAAGGTGATGCGCAAGCATCAGGCGGCCAACGACGAGGTGCGCACGTTCACCGACCTCGACGCGTCGGTGCACGATGCGGCGACCAGCGAGTGGGCCTCGGTGGTGTCGCTCGGGGCCGGCAACGGCTTCCGCAACGCCCAGGCGTCCGTGCTCGCACCCACGGGCACGATCGGCTTCATGATGGACTGCGACACCACCGGCATCGAACCCGACTTCTCGCTGGTCAAGTTCAAGAAGCTGGTCGGTGGCGGCTCGATGCAGATCGTCAACCAGACCATTCCGCGGGCGCTCAATCGGCTCGGCTACACCGAAGAGACCGTCGAGGCGATCATCGAGTACATCTCGACCCACGGCCACGTGGTCAACGCGCCCGGCCTGAAGAGCGAGCACTACGAGATCTTCGACACCGCGATGGGCGAGCGCGCCATCAAGCCGATGGGCCACGTGCACATGATGGCCGCGGTGCAGCCGTTCTTGTCGGGCGCGATCAGCAAGACCGTCAACCTGCCCGAGACCGCCACCGTCGACGAGATCGCCGAGGTGTACCTGCAGGGCTGGAAGCTCGGCCTGAAGGCGCTCGCGGTGTACCGCGACAACTGCAAGGTCGGCCAGCCGCTCAGCGACGGCAAGAAGAGCGAGGCCAAGGCCGAAGCGGTGGCCGAGGCGCCGGTCAAGGTCGAGTACCGGCCGCGTCGCAAGCGTCTGCCCAAGTCACGCATGAGCCGCACCACGTCGTTCTCGGTGGGCGGGGCCGAGGGCTACCTCACCGCCGGCGCCTACGACGACGGACGCCTCGGCGAAGTGTTCCTCAAGCTCGGCAAGCAGGGCTCCACCCTGGCCGGGGTGATGGACGCCTTCTCGATCGCCATCTCGATCGCCCTGCAGTACGGGGTGCCGCTCGAGACCTACGTGCAGAAGTTCACCAACATGAAGTTCGAGCCGGCGGGCATGACCGATGACGCCGACGTGCGCATGGCGCAGTCGATCATCGACTACATCTTCCGTCGGCTGGCACTCGACTACCTGACCTTCGACGAACGCGCCGAGTTGGGCATTCACACCTCCGCCGAGCGGGCCCGCTACGTCGAAACCGGGTCGTACCTGTCGGAGGAGGACGAGGCCAACCTGATCGAGTCCGAGGCGTTGAAGAACGACGCGGGCGACGAGGTCACCATTCACGAGGACGGCCCGAACCAGCCGGCCCTGGTCGAGGCCCGTCCGCATTCGACCGCCGAGGTGCTCGAGAAGATCTCGGGCTTGGCCATCGACGCGCCGTTGTGCATGACCTGCGGCACCAAGATGCGCCGCAGTGGCAGCTGCTACATCTGCGAAGGTTGCGGCAGCACCAGCGGCTGCAGCTGACGCCACTGCCGCGTATCGGGGGGCGCGGCTGAAGGGTAGTGCGTAGGGGGTCCGGTGCATACCGGACCCCCTACGCTGTCGAGGCCCTGCCAGCTCGACCGGCGGTTGCCGTGGGTCTCGCAGGGCTGGACAAGAGCGGTTCCACACGCGTCTCGACACGCTCGACCACAGGCCCGCCGTCATCCCGGCGAATGCCGGGATCTCATTCGGGCGACGCTCTGATACCGGGCCGCGGGCAGATGGTCGGCGTGGGAGGCCTCGACACGCTCGACCAGAGGCACTGCCGTCTCGACACGCTCGACCGGTGAGGCGTCTCGACAAGCTGTCTCGACCGACGCTCAGGCCGGGTCCGCGTCCACCGTTCTGCGCCGCGCCTGTCGCAGGAAG
This sequence comes from Micropruina glycogenica, assembly GCF_900289045.1. Classification (GTDB taxonomy): domain Bacteria; phylum Actinomycetota; class Actinomycetes; order Propionibacteriales; family Propionibacteriaceae; genus Micropruina; species Micropruina glycogenica. The sequence continues at coordinate 1,587,528 of NZ_LT985188.1, read as the reverse complement.
AACCACACCAGGCCGGCCAGGGCGATGGCCGCTGCGGCCAGAGCGGCTGCGGGGGAGTGTTCCCACAGCAAGGCGAGCGCTTCAAAACCGACGAAGCCGACGGTGCCGTACAAGAACGCCCAGGCCACCGCGCCCACCACGGTGGCCGGCACGTACCGCACCAGCGGCATGCGGGTCGCTCCTGCGGCGAGGTTGACGAGCGTCTGCACGCCGATGGTCAGAAAGGACACGCTGACGGCCGGCGCTCCCCAGCGATTGATCCGCTCGACGGCCCGCTGGTAACCCGGTGAGTCCATCCACCGCGCGGCACGCGTGCGGTGGGCACCATTCGCGACCAGTCGTCCGACCCAGTACGTGGCGTTCGAGCGCAGCAGCACGATGACGAAGAGCGCTGCGATCACGATCGGAAAGGGCGCGCCCCAACCGGTCGGGTCCATTGGGCTCCACCTTCCGTCGTCGTCGGGTCAGTGTATTCGAGCCCCTGCTCGCGCGGCCCGGGCCAGCCAGGCCATGCCGCCGAACAGCAGCACCAGCCCGACCGCCGAGACGGGCTGTGCGGGGTGCAGCACGGTGCCGTAGCGCCACACCAGGGCCGTGCCCAGCATCAGCAGCAGAAAGGCGGCGACCACACCGCGCGACGGGGCGTCGCCCAGTGGTGGAATCAGGGCGTACTCGAGCCGTCCGATCCACGGCACCACAAGGGCGATCACCCCGTAGGTCACGAGCACCATCGACCACTGCGACAACAGCACCTCGGTGGCCGCCGGCGCCAGTCGCGAGACCCCGAACAGCAGCGCGCCCGCGATCACGATGCACGGAATGTGCCAAAGATAGGTGGTCACGGCCAGCGCGTTGGCCACCGACAGCCCACGCTCGGTGCGCGGCGACAGCCGGGCCGCCACACCGGCCCGTTCGAGCAGCCCAAGTCCGGCCGCTTGTGCGGCGCCCAGCACCGCCATGGCCACGGTGGGCGGCAGCACGTTGGCGATCGGAATGTCGCCCAGACCGATGGACGACCCGGGGTAGCCGAGGCCGAAGATCAGCACCGGAATGATCGCCGCGGCCACGGCCATCACCACCCACGACACCCAGACCGGTCCGCGCCGAAACCACCCACGGTGGTAGGCGATGCCCAGTTGATGACACAACGGCCACACGGTCAGCAGGTTGGCGTAGCGCACCTCGAAGTCGCCGACCCGCCACGACCAGGCATCCACCACGACGGCGAGAAGGCCGAGCACCAGCAGCGGCAACCACGGCCGCCGGTCGTGCAGGGTGACCATGAACGGTGCGACCGCAACGATCACCAGGTAGATCGCGATGAACCACAACAGTTGGGCGAACTGCACGCTCAGCGCGATGCTGGGTGCGACCGGCCCGAACCAGGCCGCGGCGGTCGACAGCACCGTGCTGAAGCCCACGAACAGCAGCATGGGCCCGACCAGCCGGTGTGCGCGTGAGGCCAGATAGAAGGTGTAGCCGCGGGCCTCGGCCCGCACCTTGTCGACCACCAGGGCGTGGGCGAAACCGCCGGCGATGAAGAACAGCGGAATGATCATGACGAACCAACTGGCCGTCCACCACGACCAGTGCGGCTGCGGCGCCCACGGCACCACCTGCGGCAGCCCGTCGACCACGACCACCTGATACAGCAGGCAGTGGAACGTCACCACCACCAGCACGGACGTTGCCCGGGCCAGGTCGATCAGGTGGTTGCGCGGGGTCATCGGCCGTCATCGTACGCGGTGCGGCTGCGGCGTGCTGGCGCGTGCGAGCTGCCGGGACGCACCGCGCGGCCGACGCCGACACCCCTAGCCTGCTACGAGTGCAGGGTGCGCTGTCGGGGTTCTTCACGATCGGAGTGATCGTGGCGACCGGCGCGCTGCTCGCGCACTTCAGAGTGCTCGGCGATCTGCATCGCGCGCTGCTGAATCGGCTGGCGTTTCTGGTGGCGTCTCCGGCGCTGCTGTTCTCGCTGGTGGTGCAGGCCGACCTGGCGCACCTGTTCTCGCACACCCTGACGGTGTCGCTGATCGCCATCGGGGCGGCAGCCGTCGCCTATCTGGTCGCCTCGCGAGCACTTTTCGGCCGCTTCAATGCCGCGACCGTGATCGGCACGTTGTGCGCCAGTTACACCAACGCCGGCAACCTCGGCCTGCCGATCGCGGCCGCGATCATGGGCGACATGACCTGGATGGCGCCGATCATGCTGGTGCAGATCGGCCTGCTGCAGCCGCTCGCGCTCGCCGTGCTCGACACCAGAACCGCCCGCCGGTCGGGCGAACCGCTGGCCTGGCACAGCTATCTGACCCTGCCGCTGCGCAACCCGATCACCACCGCAGTGCTGCTCGCCGTCGTGGTGAAGCTGACCGGCGTGAGCGTACCGGCGCTGGTGCAGAAGCCGATCGAGATGGTGGGCGCCATCGCGGTGCCCGCGATGCTGCTCGCCTTCGGCATCTCGCTGCGGCTCGACCCTCTGGCAATCCGTGGCAGCCACGCCCCGCTGGTGTGGCTCGTTCAGGTGATCAAGGTGGTGCTGATGCCCCTGGCCGCATGGGTGCTGGGCAGCTTCGCGTTCGGGCTGAACGGGTCCGAACTGCTGGCCGTGACGGTGATCGCCGCGCTGCCCGCGGCGCAGAACATCTACGTGATCGCGTCGCGCTACGAAGTGGGTGAGTCGTTGGCCCGAGACTCCATCTTCATCTCGACCATGCTGTCGGTGCCCACGATCACCCTGATCGCAGGTCTGCTGGGTGCCGGCTGAGCCCTTCGGTGGCGTGCGAGTCCGTGCCGGCACACCGCAACAAGAAGGGCTGTTGCCGTGCGCAGACTCGTTCGACCCCATGCTCGAGGGTCGTGCCACCTACCAGACCGAGCTCGTCCGAGGCGACGCAGTCGAGTGCGTCCGCGTGTTGCTGATCCACCGCCACCGGTGAGCGCCACGCCAGTGCGTCCGATCGGTTCCCTACCGGCCGGGGTGCGGGCTAGGTTGGACGCGTGGACGATCCGAACAACCCCAGTGAGGTGCACGCGTTCGACATCGATCGCAGCACCGACGAGGCCTGGACCGAGTTCGCCACGCGCCTCGGTGAGGTGATCTCACACATGGACAGCGGCGCCACGCTGCGCATCGGATCGCTGGCCACCGAGCACGAGGGCATGTCGCCCTTCGTGCTGTTTCGGTGCGAAGGGGTGCAAGACCTGGTCGTCGAGGCCGCTGGCAACGCCTCGTTGAGCGAGGAGTTCCAGCTCGGCACCGAGCAGCTCGAGGCGCTGGAGCAGCGCGGCTGGAACCCGCCCAACGTCGACGGTGCATACCCCAGCGAGAACTACTGGATCGTCGGCAACCAGGAAGACGCGGTCGAGTTGGCCGAGCGGGCCACGGACGTGTTGCGCAACATCTACCACGTGCCGCACCCGGCGTTTCTCGCCCCCGACCAGCTCGCCGAGATCCTCACCCCGCCCGGTGCCCGAGAGGCGCCGACCACCATGTTCGAGTCCGACGACATGGTGGCTCATGTGGTGAGCGGCAAGGCCGAACTGGACCGCCTGATCGAGGCCGAGCTGACGCAGTTGCTCGGCCACCAGCCACTGCAGGACGCAGACGGCGACTTCGCACTGCGGGTCGGCTCGACGATGGTGTTCGTGCGGGCCACCAGCGACGCTCAAGAGGTGCTGGTGTTCTCGGCGGTGGTGCACGACGTCGACGGCCGCAGCCGGGCCATGGAGGTGCTCAGCGACCTCAACACCGAGGCGCGATTCGTGCGGTTCATGCTGATTCGCGACCGGGTTTTCGTTTCGCTGTCGATCTTCGGCCAGCCCTTCGTCCCCGCCCATCTGCATCAGGCGCTGCGTGCGGTGTCGGTGGTGTCCGACGAGATCGACGAGCATCTGGCGTCCAAGCTGCGCGGGCGCACGACCTTTGCCGGCGACGGCTGAGCTGACTCGAGCTGCGCTCGTGGCCAGGTAGCTGCGGTGCTCACGTGGGTGCCGCGCCGTGGGGGTGCACCCCGTCCCGCCCTGGGCGATGCAGGCTGCGCCGCTGAGTCGCCCGGTACGCAGCGCGCCGAAAGGCGGGCACGTTGAGGCGTCCCCCCGGCGTGACGCAGGCGCGGCTGGGCGGTTCCGCACCTCGGCGAACCTGGCTAGCGTGGGGGCCATGTCAGAAACTCTGCCCGACCTTACCGAATCCGAGCTCGCCGGCATCGACGCCTGGTGGCGCGCCAACAACTACCTCACCGTCGGCCAGATCTACCTGATGGCCAACCCACTGCTGCGCGAACCGCTCAAGCCCGAGCACATCAAGCCGCGGCTGCTCGGCCACTGGGGCACCAGCCCGGGGCTGGCGTTCGTGTACGCCCACGTGTCGCGGCTGATCAAGCACACCGGCCAGGACTGCCTCTACATCACCGGCCCCGGCCACGGCGGCCCCGCCCTGGTGGGGGCGTCCTATCTGGAGGGCACCTACACCGACGCCTTTCCGCACATCACCCAAGACAACGACGGCCTGCTCACGTTCTTCCGCCAGTTCTCGGCCCCCGGCGGCATTCCCAGCCACGTGTCGGTGACCACCCCCGGCTCGATTCACGAGGGCGGCGAACTCGGCTACGCGCTGATCCACGCCTTCGGCTCGGTGTTCGACAACCCCGACCTGCTCACCATCGCCGTGGTCGGCGACGGCGAGGCCGAAACCGGCCCGCTCGAGGGCTCGTGGAAGGGCATCTCGTTTCTGAACCCCGAACACGACGGTGCCGTGCTGCCCGTGCTGCACCTGAACGGCGGCAAGATCGCCGCGCCGACCGTGCTGTCGCGCAAGCCGCCCGCCGAGGTTCGTGAACTGCTCGAGGGCCACGGCTACGACGTGATCGAGGTCGAGGGCGATGACCTGCCCGGCATGCACCACCGGTTCGCGGCCGCTCTGCAGCAGGCCTACGCCGGCATCAAGCAGATCCAGCAACAGGCGCGTGAGGGGGAGGGGTTCACCGAGCGTCCGCGCTGGCCGCTCATCGTGCTGCGCAGCCCCAAGGGCTGGACCGGCCCCGACAAGGTGGACGGCATTCAGGTGCAGGGCACCTGGCGCGCCCACCAGGTGCCGCTCTCGGGAGTGAAGACCAACGCCGACCACCTCGCCCAGCTCGAGGCGTGGTTGCGGTCGTACCGCCCCGAGGAGCTGTTCGATGACGCCGGCCGCCCGGTCGACCTGGTGTTGAGCGCCAACCCAGACAAGATCGCGTCCATGTCGGGTACCCCGTACGCCAACGGCGGGCTGCTCACCGAACCGCTCGACCTTCCCGACTTTCGCGAACTGGCGGTGACGGTCGAGCAAAGGGCCACCGAACGCATCGAGTCGACCCGCAAGCTGGGCGAGCTGATGCGCGAGGCGTACCGGCGCAACCCGCACAACTTCCGGCTGTTCTGCCCCGACGAGACCAACAGCAACCGGCTGGGTGCGGTCTTCGAGGCGAGCGACCGGGCCTGGATGGAATCGGTCACCCCCGACGACGTCAGCCTGAGCCCGCGCGGCCGGGTGATGGAGGTGCTCAGCGAGCACAACTGCCACGGCTGGCTCGAGGCCTACACCCTCACCGGACGGCACGGACTGTTCGCCACCTACGAGGCGTTCGCCATGGTGTCGGCCAGTCAGACCATTCAGCACGGCAAGTGGCTGCAAGAGGCGTCGCACCTGCCGTGGCGCGCCGACGTGCCCAGCCTCAACGTGCTGCTCAGCTCCACCGCGTGGCGCAACGACCACAACGGCTTCAGCCACCAGGGCCCCGGCATGCTGCAGGTGGTGCTCAACGGCGGCGCCCAGCATTCGCGCATCTACCTGCCGCCCGACGCCAACTGCCTGCTTTCGGTGGCCGACCACTGCTTTCGCAGCCACAACTACGTCAACCTGATCGTGCAGGACAAGCAGCCGCAGCCGCAGTGGCTGAGCATGACCGAAGCGATCGACCATTGCACCCGCGGAGCGTCCATCTGGCAATGGGCGGGCACCGAAGAAGACGCCGGCGAGCCCGACATCGTGATGGCCTGCGCCGGCGACATTCCCACGCTCGAAACGGTGGCCGCCGCCGAGATCATCAAGGCCAAGCTGCCTGATATCAGGCTGCGGGTGGTGAACGTGGTCGATCTGATGACGCTGCTGCGGCCCAAGGACCACCCGCACGGCATGAGCGAGCTCTACTTCAAAGAACTGTTCACCGACAACCGCGACGTGGTGTTCGCTTTTCACGGCTACCCGGGCGCGATTCACCAGTTGGTGCATGGACGGCCCGACGCCGACCGGTTCAGGGTGCGCGGCTTCATCGAGCAGGGCACCACCACCACCCCGTTCGACATGGTGGTGCGCAACCGTGCGTCGCGCTACCACCTGGTGATGGACGTGCTCAACAACATGCGCGTCACCAGGCGCGGTTCAGGCGACCTGATGCGGTTCTGTGAGGCCCAGTTGGCCCGGCACGAGAGCTACATCGTGGAACATCTCGAAGACATGCCCGAGGTGCGGGATTGGAAGCTTGGAGCCACCGTCTGAAATACCAGTAAGGTCACCTGTATGGCGCAGTACGGGCATCTGACCACACTCGATGCGGATGAGTGTCGGTTGCTGCTGGGCACGCGTCGCTTCGGACGGGTGGGTTGGAACTCGGCCTCGGGGGTGCAGATCCTGCCGGTGAGTTACGGCATGGTGGGCGACACGATCGTGTTTCGCACCATGGCCGCCTCGCCGCTGGCCGAACTCGTCCGACCGGTCGAGGTGTCGTTTCAGGTCGACGACCTCGACGACGAAACCACCACGGGGTGGAGCATTCTGGTGCACGGCATGTCGGGCGCCCCGGTGGAGCAACTGCCCGCCAACATGCCGGCCCCGTGGGCGCCGGGGGATCGTCCACTGGTGATCGGCATCGCCGCCGACCACTTCGCGGGGCGTTCGATCGCGGCCGACTGAGCCGCCCGAGCTGAAGGAGCACCACGTCATGGCCAAGCCGTACGCCGGCCCGCCCCCCATTCTGGTCGGCTACGACGCGTCCGACGACGCGGTGCAGGCCCTGGAGTACGCGGCCAGGGTGGCGGCCGCCACCAAGACGCTGCTGCAGGTGGTGTTCGTGGCCGACGACACGGTGGTGAACAGCGCCTGGGGCGTGGTTTTCGACGCCAGTTCGGTGCAGAGCACGGCGCGCCGGTTGCTGGGCGAGGCGGCCGGCGTGGCGCATTCGCTCGGCGTTGCCAAGAAACGCATTCAGACCAAGGTTGCGGTGGGCACCCCGGTGGGCGTACTCACCCAGCTCAGCCAGAACTGTTCGATGGTGGTGGTCGGACGGAGGGCCAACAGCGGCGTCAGCCGCCAGTTCTCGGGCTCGACCACGGTGGGGCTGGCCGCATCGGTGCGCTGCCCGCTGGTCGTGGTGTCCGACACCGCCACCCACATCGACGGCCCGATCGGCGTCGCCCTGGACGCCTCTGGCCCCGGCCTGGCCGCCCTCGATTGGGCGCTGTCGAACCCGCTGTTCACCGGCCGTCCGGTGCGCGTGGTGAGCGTGTGCCGAGCGCCGCAGAGCCGCATCTTTCGCTCGAGCGTCAGCCAGGAGCAGATCGACGAGGCCGTGCGGCAGACCGGCGCTTCCCAGGCCTCTTTGGTCGCCAAGGTGGCGGTGCGGCACCCCGGTGCCAGCAGCATCGAAGCCGAGGTTCGCTACGGCTCGCCCATCGACGAACTTGCGTCGTTGAGCGAGCAGGTCTCGGTGCTCGTGCTCGAAGCGTCGGTGAGATTTCCGACCTATTCGGTGGGCAGCGTGGCGCGCGGCATGTTGACCTACGCCTCATGCCCGGTGGTGCTGGTCAAGTCCTGACCCGACCCCGGTCGGCCCCCTCGCGTACCCACCGTCATCCCGGGCCTGCCCCGGGATCTCACCGTGCACCCTGAGATCGCGGCGTCTGGGCGGGCCCGCTCACCCGCGCCACAGGATCGAGCTGGTGGGCCGCTGTAGGCTGACGGGTCGTGTCCGAACCCGCGCTCTCACTGGCCGTCGACCCGGCGCTGCCGATCGCTGCGTGGGCCGACGACATCGTGGCGGCCGTTCGCGACCACCAGGTGCTGATCGTGGCGGGCGAGACCGGTTCGGGCAAGACCACCCAGTTGCCCAAGCTCTGCCTCGCCGCCGGACGAACCCGCGTCGGTCACACCCAGCCCCGCCGCATCGCCGCGCGCAGCCTGGCCGAACGCATCGCCGAAGAGATCGGCACGCCGCTGGGTGACGTGGTGGGCTACCAGGTGCGGTTCACCGCGAAGACCAGCCGGCAGACCCGGGTCAAGGTGATGACCGACGGCATTCTGCTGGCCGAAATCGCCCACGACCGCGACCTGCGCCGCTACGACACCCTGATCATCGACGAGGCCCACGAGCGCAGCCTCAACATCGACTTTCTGCTCGGCTACCTCAAGCAACTGTTGCCCAGGCGACCCGACCTAAACCTGATCGTCACCTCGGCCACCATTGACACCCAGCGATTCTCAGAGCACTTCGGCGGCGCGCCGATCATTGAGGTGTCGGGCCGCACCTACCCGGTCGAGGTGCGCTGGCGTCCGGTGATCGAGCAGGGTACCGACCGCGACCTGATCGACGGCATCTGCGACGCCGTCACCGAGTTGATGATCGACGGCCCCGATGGCGACATTCTGGTGTTCTGTTCCGGCGAGCGCGACATTCGTGACGCCGCCGACGCGATCGGTGCGCTCGACTGGCGTGCCCTCACCCCCCGCGAGGTCGAGATCCTGCCCCTGTACGCGCGGTTGAGCGCGCACGAGCAGCACCGGGTCTTCGCCCCGCACCGTGGGCTGCGGGTGGTGCTGGCCACCAACGTCGCCGAAACGTCGCTCACGGTGCCGGGGATCCGCTCGGTGGTCGACCCCGGCTTCGCCCGCATCTCGCGCTACTCGGCGCGCACCAAGGTGCAACGGCTGCCCATCGAGGCGATCTCACAAGCCTCGGCCAACCAGCGGGCCGGACGCTGCGGACGCGTCGCGCCCGGCGTCTGCATTCGGCTCTACGACGAAGACGACTTCGAGGCGCGGCCAGAGTTCACCGAGCCCGAGATTCTGCGTACCAACCTGGCCGCGGTGATTCTGCAGATGGCGCAGGCCAAGCTGGGCGACATCGAGCGCTTCCCGTTCGTCGAACCGCCCGACTCGGCCCAGATCAGCGACGGCCTGCGGCTGCTGCGTGAGCTGGGTGCGATCGAGTCGGACGCGCAGCACCCCGTCACCCCGGCCCGCCCCGTCACCCCGGCCCGCCCCGTCATCCCGGCGAACGCCGGGATCTCATCCAGTGGGGTCTCGACAAGCTCGACCAGCCGTGGTGGGGTCTCGACAGGCTCGACCAGCGGGGGTGGGCGCAAGCGCCGGCGCGGCGGGCACGTTCGGCTCACCCCGATCGGTCACCAACTCGCCCGGCTGCCCGTCGACCCGCGGCTGGGCCGCATGCTCGTCGAGGCCGAGCGGCAGGGCTGCCTGCGCGAGGCACAGGCGGTGGTGGCCGGGCTGACCATTCAAGACGTCCGCGAGCGCCCTGCCGAGTTTCAGCAGCAGGCGGACGCCCTGCATCGGCGCTTCTTCAGCGACGACCCGGAGGCGACCGGGGGTAGAGACCCGTCCGACGTCGCCGCCCTGCAGCGGCTCTGGAACTACCTGCGCACCGCCCGCAAAGAACGTTCGGGCAACGCCTTTCGCCGCATGTGTCGCGACGAGTACCTGAACTTTCTGCGCGTGCGCGAGTGGGAAGACCTCAACGAGCAACTCAAGACCGTGTGCCGCGACCTCGGCATGAACCGCAACACCGAACCGGCCGGAATCGACCGGTTGCACATCGCGGTGCTGTCGGGCCTGCTCTCGCACGTGGGCCTGCTGGACGAGCGCACCACCACCCGTCCGGGCGAGCGCCGACGTGGCCCGCGCGAATACCTGGGTGCGCGCGGCAGCCGCTTCGCGATCAGCCCTGGGTCGGCCGCCGCCCGCATCAACCCGCCCCTGGTGATGGCGGTCGAACTGGTCGAGACCACGCGGCTGTGGGCCCGCACCGTGGCGCCGATCGACGAGGCCTGGGTCGAAGAGGTCGGCGCTCACCTGCTGAGCCGCACCTATTCCGAGCCGCGCTGGTCGGCCCGCAGCGGCCAGGCGGTGGCCACCGAACGCGTCACCCTGCTGGGGGTGCCGATCGTGGCCGGCCGCACCGTCAGCTACGGGCGCATCGACCCCGACGAGTCGCGGCGGCTGTTCCTTCAGGCCGCCCTGGTCGAAGGCCAGTGGCACACCAGGCACCACTTCTGGGCCCGCAACGAGGCGGCGCGCGCGGCTGCCGAAGAGCTGGCCGAACGCACCCGACGGCACGACCTGCTGGCCGACGACGCAGCGTTGTTCGCCTTCTACGACGCCCGCATTCCGGCCGACGTGGTGTCGGTGGCCCACTTCGACCGCTGGTGGCGCGACGCCCGGCGCCGCGAAGAGCATCTGCTCGACCTGCCGTCCGACGTGTTGTTGCCGCAGGGCGAATCGGTCGACGCCGACGACTTTCCCGATCACTGGAGCAGCGGCGAGCTCGACCTGCCGGTCAGCTACGTGTTCGACCCCGGCTCGGGCCACGACGGCGTCACGGTGTCGATCGAGTTGGCCCAGCTCAATCAGGTGACGGCCGACGACTTCGGCTGGCAGATACCCGGGCTGCGGCAGGAGTTGGTCACCGCCCTGGTGCGCGGGCTGCCGAAACAGTGGCGGGCCAAGCTCGTGCCCGCGCCCGATACCGCCCGCCGCGCCGTCGCCTGGCTCGACGAGCACCGGGTCGCGGGTGAGGCGCTGACCGATGGGCTGGGCCGGGCGATTCGGCAGCTCACCGGCGTACAGGTGCCCGCAGACGCGTGGCAGCTCGACGCGGTGCCCGACCACCTGCGGGTGCGGTTCGTGGTCACCCGCGACGGTGCCGAGGTCGCGGCCGGCAAAGACCTGCCCGAACTTGCCGAACGACTCGGTTCGAAGGTGCGCGCCGAGTTGAACGTGGAGGCGTCCGAACACACCCACAGCGGCGCAACGAACTGGGCCTTCAGCACGATCGCCGACCGGGTCGAGGGCACCGTGGTCGGTTATCCGGCCTTGTCGGACCGCGGTGACCGGGTGGGGGTCACGGTGTTCGCGACCGAGCCAGAGGCCCGCAGTTCGCACCTGCTGGGGCTGCGCCGGCTGGTCGCGCTGACCAGCCCCGAGGTGACCAACTGGGTGGTGTCGAGGCTGAGCAACCCCACGAAGTTCGCACTGGCCGCGTCCCCCTACCCGACCGTACCGGCGCTGCTGGCCGACGCCAGGCTGAAGGCCATCGAGACCTTGATACTGACCGCCGGCGACCCATGGCTGGTGCGTGACGACGCGGCGTTCGCCGCGCTTCGCGACCGGGTGCGGGCCGATGCCGCCGATCAAACCCTTTCGGTGGTGACCACCGCCGGCGACGTGCTGCAGCGCCACCAGCGCGTGCAGTTGGCGCTGCCCGGGGCCACTGAGCCGGTGCGGCGTGACGTCACCGAGCAGTTGGCGGGGCTGGTGCACCGCGGTTTCGTGGCCGGCACGCCCGACCCGCACTGGCAGCGGCTGCCGCGCTACCTGCACGCCGTCGAGCTGCGGCTGGCTGCCGCCCGGGCCAACCCGGCCCGCGACGCGGTGAACGCCGAGATCATCGACGGGCTCGAAGACGAGTACGCGGCCTTGTGCGCCCGCTACCCGGCCGGGCCGCTGCCGACCGACGTCGCAGGCGTCGGCTGGCTACTGGAAGAACTGCGGGTCAGCCTGTTCGCCCAGTCGCTCGGCACGTCGGCACCGATCTCGGCGAAACGCGTCCGTACGGCGATGGCCGGGGTCACCCCACCCCGGTGACCGCGAGATCCCGGTTGGTCGAGCTTGCCGAGACCCACTTGTGGTCGAGCTTGCCAGTCCGATCCCACCAGCGCTCATGGATCTCGACGCTGCCCGATTCAAGAATCGCCGCTTGAGCTCAGGGAACCAGCACCAACCGGTCGCCGGTGGGCCACGCGTCCTCGACCTCGGCCAGCGGCTGGGCGACGTAGTCGACGGTCAACCGACCGTCCGCCGCGGCTTCGAGCACCCCGCCGACTGCGCCGAGCATCGCCTTCATACCCACGCTGCCCAGGCCACTGCCGCTGAGGCGCAGGGGCCGGCTGCGCAACCATGACGCGTGCATGGCCAGGGTCTGGCCCGCCACCGAGCCGACCTCGACCAGGTCGAGGCGGCGGTCGGGCGCCCGATCTCCCGCGAGCAGCGCCGGCAGCAGGGCAGCGGTGCGCTCACCCCACAGGTAGTCGATCACGATGTCGACGCCATCGGGTGCCGCCTGCTGCACCTGCGGGGCCAGCGGTTCGTCGAGCAGCACCAGAGCGTCGGCTCCGCGGCCCAACGCCTTGGCCAGTCCGGTCTCAGATCGTCCGGCAGCGATCACCCGTGCGGCGCCCAGCACCTTGGCAACCTGCACCGCGAGCAGGCCCGACACCCCGGTCGCGCCGTGAACCAACACGGTCGCGTCAGGACGTTCCGCCAGCAGCGGAGTCAGCGGCAACCACGACGACGTGCCCGTGCCTCCTGAACTTTGTTCACGTGCTGCGTTAGTGAACAAAGTTCAGTGTTCAAATCGGGAGGCCGCAATGCGGGGCAGTCTCAGCGTTCCGGTGATCGTGGACGCCGCCTTCGTCGTGCTTGAGAACGCGGGGGTTGAGCGGCGTGACAGCCCGGGCGGTGGCCGCCCAGTTGGGCGTCCGGCCGAGTGCTCTGTACCACCACCTGCCCGACATGGCCACGCTACTCGACCAGATGGCGACCGCCATGCGGCGCGACCTGGTGCTGCAACCGGTCACTGGTTGGCGTGAGTTGCTGCTCGAAACCGGACGGGTGCTGCGGCGCGCTCTGCTGGCCCACCGTGACGGAGGCCGCCTGTTCGCCGGGCGTCGGCTGCCCGACCCCTCGCTGCTGACCGCGATGGAGGAACCGCTGCGCAGCCTCGTCGAGGCCGGATTCTCGCTGGAACAGGCGGTCACCGCGCTGCAGGCGGTGCTCGACCTGACCATCGGGTTCGTAATCGAAGAACAGCATCGGGCATCGGGCGAATCGGGGGAGTACGACCCCGAGCTGCGCCGGCTGCTCTCCTGTGGAGCGATACCCGCTGACGGCGGCCGCCAGCGAGCCCCTGTTCGGGCCGCCCGATCAGCGTTTCGAGAACGAGTTGGGTCTTGTGGTCGCCGGTGTCGGGACTCACCTGCCCTGAGCCTGGCCGTTCGGGGCGGTCGAGACCCCGGAGCTGCGCTCTCGATCAACTCGATCGACACCTGCTTCCATCGCTCGACGCACCCTCAGCACCCGTCCGCCGTCGGCGAAGCGGCCCGAGCGAAGTCGCAGCCGGGCGGTAGGGTTGCAGCGTGATCGATCCGCGGTTGCTGTACACGTTCAATCCCGAGGTGTGGTCGAGCCTTGACGGCAAGCGTCCGGTGCTGATTCACCTGTTCGAGGGTTACGTCGACGCGGCCGCGGTCAACCGGGGCCTGGCCACGCACATCTTGGCGCACTGCAAGCACGAGGTGCTCGCCGAGTTCGACCACGACCAGTTGCACGACTACCGCAGCCGCCGGCCGCAGATGGTGTTCGACACGAACAAGTGGGTGTCGATGAGCGACTTCTCACTGCTGCTGTACAAGGTGTTGGACGCCGAGGGCCAGCCGTTTCTGCTGCTCAGCGGGCCCGAACCCGACACCCAGTGGCGCCGCATGACGCAGGCGGTGCTCGGCATCGCCGAGCGGCTCGACTCGGCCATGCTGCTCACCGGCAGCGGCGTGCCGATGGCGGTTCCGCACACCCGGCCCACTCTGGTCACCTCGCACTCCACCGATCCGGCCCGGGCGGCCGGCAACCCGCTGTGGATCGACCGCATTCAGATTCCCGGCAGCTTCTCGGCGGCGCTGGAGTACCGCGGTGGTCACGCCGGCATCACCGGCATGGGCTTCGTTGCGCACGTGCCGCACTACCTGGCGCAGTCGACATTTCCGCAGGCCACCGCTGCGGTGCTGCGCCGCATGAACGAGGCGGCCGGGCTCAGCATTCCGCTGGGCGAACTCGACGACGAGGCCGAGCAGCAGCTCGTCACCATTCAGGCCGAGGTACAAGAAGACTCCGAGTTTCCGGCCGTGCTGGCAGCGCTCGAAGAGCAGTACGACCAGCTCGCCGACTCTGGTCGAGCTGCAGTGCCCACCGCCGACGAGATCGGAGCCGCCGTGGAGCAGTTCCTCGCCGAACAAGACGATTCGGGCGACGGGCAGGGCTGATCGGCCATGCCCCGCACCACCGGCGAGCTGCTCACCCTGCTGCAGCTCGAGCAGCTCGACACCGACCTGTATCGTGGCCCGCAGCCCGAAACTGCCATGCAGCGTTCGTTCGGCGGCGAGGTGCTGGCCCAAGGCCTCAGTGCCGCGTACCGAACGGTCGACAGCGATCGGCTCGCGCACTCGCTGAATGCCTACTTTCTGCGTCCCGGTTCGCCGGCCTCGCCGATTCTCTACGTGGTCGAGCCGACCCGCGACGGACGCACCTTCAGCCAGCGTCGCGTGGTGGCCCGGCAGGACGGCCGTCCGATCTTTTCGATGGTGTGCTCATTTCACGTGCACGAGACCGGTCTCGATCATGCCGACCCGCTGCCCAGCGACGTCCCGCCGCCCGAGGCGTGCCGTCCGGCCGCCCAGGTGCTGGGCGAGCGGTCGGCACGTCGGGCCGCGTTCTGGGAGATGGAGTGGGGTGCACTCGACGCCCGTTACGTCACCGAGCCGGCACATGCGGCCGAGAACGGGTCGTCTCGGCTGATGCTGTGGATCAAGGCCGAATCGAAGCTGCCCGACGATCCGCGCATTCACCAGATGGTGCTGGCCTATCTGTCCGACATTTCGCTGCTCAGCGTGAGCACCGTCACCCACCCGGTCGAGTTCATGTCACCCGCGCTGCACGCCGCCTCGATCGACCACGCGATGTGGTTTCACCGGCCCGTGAGAGCCGACGAGTGGCTGCTGTACGACCAGGCGTCGCCGTCGGCCTCTGGAGCCCTCGGTTTCGCCCAGGGCCGGCTGTTCGGCCACAACGGCGTCTTCGGCGCGTCCTGCGCCCAGCAGGGCCTGATCCGGCTCGTCGACCGCGCCTGAAGCCGGTCATCGACAAGGCCGGGTCTCGTTCGAGCGATTCAGGGGGGCCGTGATCTCAGGCCCGTGCATGCTCAGCCGGCCGCAGACGTTCACAAATCCGTCGTCATCTCACGGGCCTACGTGTCGATGCGCGCGACTATGGCGTCCGTTATGAGATCCCGGCGTGCGCCGGGATGACGTGGGCATGCGCCGGGATGACGTGAAGCGTGCAGGCGTTGTCCGGGATCCCACACAGCAGGACGCCCGATCGATCGACGACCATCGGTCAAGGCGGCGGTTGGACGCCGCGCGCGGCACACCCCGTCCAAATGGTCGCGTAGGCCCCATTCCTGGCGAGCAGATCGTCGTGGGTGCCCAGTTCGACCAGACGGCCGTGGCTCAGCACGGCGATCGCGTCGGCACCCTCGGCCTGGCTGAGCCGGTGCGCCACGACCAGGGCGGTTCTGCCCCGAATGGCGGCCAGGGCTGCCCGTTCGGGGTCGCGGGACGCTGCACTGCCCGCCTCGGCGGTGGCCTCGTCGAGAATCACCACCGGGGCCCGGGCCAGCCACAGCCGGGCCAGCGCCAGGTGCTGGGCCTGTGCGACGGTGAGTTGATGCCCGCCCTCGCCGACCACGGTGGCGGGCCCTGCGGCAGGGCGTGCACCCACGCGTGCGCCCCCACCGCTCGCAATGCCGATTCAAGAGTCGCCTCGTCGGCGCCCGGCCGGCCCAGGCTCAGGTTGTCGGCGACAGTTCCGGCGAACACGTGCACCTCTTGGCTGACCGAGTTGACCCACGTGGACGGCTGGGTCACGGCGCCCTGCGGCCGCGCACCCACCTCGACCAACCCTTCGCTGGGTTGCAGCAGCCCGGCGACCAGCTTGACCAGGGTGGTCTTGCCGGCCCCGCTCTCGCCGACCAGCACCATGCGGCGCGCCGGCGGCACCTGCAGTGACACCCCCCGCAGCACCGGGTGACCGGCTTCGTAGTCGTAGCCGACGTCCCGCACCCGCACCCCGTCGCCGGGGTCCCCGACGGGGAGTCGACGGCACGGTCAAGGCGCAACACGCCCACCAGCCGGGCCAGGGACGCGCCCGCGTCCTGCACGGTGTCGAGTTGGGACAGCAGCCCGCCGATGGGGTTGAACAGCCCGTGAAAGTAGAGGGCGGCGGTGGTGGCCGCACCGACTTCGATGTCTCCGGCGGCCACTGCGAAGAAGCCGACGATCAGCCCGGGGCGGCGACGTCGCGCTGGGCCACGGCCCGGTCGATCACCAGACCGATGAGCACCGCGACCAGTGCCTCGCAACCCTGATGCGTCGAGGTCAGCACGGCACAGGTCGTCGCGTCTCGCCAGTGGGTGCGCAACCCGCGCCGCACCAGTGCAGTCCCGCTGCTCAATGCCGCCTCGCTCGTCGTGCCGGACACGCAGAACGGTGCCATTAACGCAAGGCTAGCGGCGCATAATCAGGCCCGGTCACGCCGTCTCATCAGCCCTGGACGCACCAACGGCCCGTCCCAGGGCGGGACGGGCCGTTGGTCTGCTGAATCAGGCGGCGAGTTCTTGCGAGCTGCGCAGCTTGGCGATGGCGTGCCGCTCGATCTGCCGCACGCGTTCGGCGGTGATGCCCCACACGGCGGCGATGTCGGCCAGCTTGGCCTGCCGGCCGTCCATCAGGCCGTAGCGGCGGCGGACGACGTCGGCCGAGCGCTCGTCGAGCGACGACAACATGTCGTCGAGCCGGGCGCGGTCTTCGGCGTCGAGCACCATCTCGTCGGGGCCGGGGGACATCTCGCGGGCGAGCAGGTCGCCCAGGGCGGTGTCGCCGTCCGCTTCGATCGGGGCGTCGAGGCTGACGTGGTCGCGGGCCAGCCGCAGCAGGTCGATGACCTGCTCTTCGGTGAGGCCCAGCTCGTCGGCGATCTCGACCAGTTCGGGCTCACGGCCCAAGCGGCGCTCCAGCGTGCGGCGCACGGCCGAGACCTGGTTGACCTGCTCGGCCACGTGCACCGGCAGCCGCACGATGCGGCCCTGCTGCGCGATGCCACGCGAGATGGACTGGCGCACCCACCAGGTGGCGTAGGTCGAGAACTTGAAGCCCTTGGCGTAGTCGAACTTCTCCACGGCGCGGATCAGGCCGGTGTTGCCCTCTTGCACCAGGTCGAGCAGCGGCATCTGGGCCCGGCCGTACTTGCGGGCCACCGACACCACCAGGCGCAGGTTGGCGGTGATGAAGCGCTGCAGCGCGGCGTCGCCTTCGGCCACGATGCGGCTCAGTTCGTCGGCGGTGCACGCGACGCGCTCACGCGAGTCGGCGTCGACGGTGCCGCTGAGCAGTGCCCGGGCGAACAGGCCGGCTTCGATGCGCTTGGCGAGAATGACCTCCTCTTCGGCGGTCAGCAGTGCGGTCTTGGCGATTCCGTCCAGGTAGAGGCCTACAGCGTCCTTGCCGTCGATTCCGTCGGTGCTCCGAATTCGGTGCGCAGTCGAGATCATGTGCGTCCTTTCGCTTCGTCACTCAGTACAACGCAGCGGGCGGCGCAGAACTTCTCGTGTTGGCCCTCAATGAACCCTGAACGCACCCCAGGGTGACAAACCAAGACCACAGTCGTACTCAGGGTTCGACCGCGGGGGGTTATCAGGCGGGCGATGAGGCCTGGTCGATGATCCAGGCAAGCTCGAACGCCAGGTCGCGCCAGGCCTGGTAGCGCCCCGAAACCCCGCCGTGACCGGCCACCATTTCGGTGCGCAGCAGAATCGGACGAGCCGGGTCGTCGTCCACTGTACGTCGCAGCTGAGCGACCCACTTGGCCGGCTCGGTGACCTCCACCCGGGTGTCGTTGAGGCTGGTGGTGGCGAGCACCGCCGGAAACCGCCCCGCGGGCACGTTCTCGTAGGGGGTGTAGCCCTTCATGCAGGCGTACACCGCAGGGTCGTGCAGCGGGTCGCCCCACTCGTCCCACTCGGTGACGGTCAGCGGTAGATCGGGGTTCAGGATCGTGGTCAGCGCGTCGACGAACGGCACGTCGGCATGCACGGCGCGAAAGGCGTCGGGTGCCAGGTTGACCGCGGCCCCGACGGTCAAACCGCCGGCGGACCCGCCCTGGGCGACCAGCCGGTTGGCCGACGTCCAGCCTTCGTCGACCAGGTGCCGCGCGCAGGCCACGAAGTCGGTGAAGGTGTTCGGCTTCGCCAGCAGCCGGCCCTGTTCGTACCAGGCCCGCCCCAGTTCGCCGCCGCCGCGCACGTGCGCCACGGCCCAGACGAAACCGCGGTCGAGCAGGCTCAGCCGGGGAATCGAGAACCAGGGCAGCATCGACGTTTCGTAGGCGCCGTAGGCGTACAGCAGGGCGGGCGCCGAGCCGTCCCTCGGCACGTCGGCGCGGTGCACGATCGACAGCGGCACCCGGGAGCCGTCGGGTGCCGTCACCCATTCGCGGTGCTGCACGTAGGCGCCGGGGTCGAACGCGCCGAGCACCGGGTGGTCGAGCACCTCGGTGGCCTTGAGCACCCGGCGCCGGCCGGTGTCGAGCCGATATTCCTCGAGTCGGCGGGGGGTGACCAGTGACTCGTGCACGAGCCTGATGCGGTCGGTGGTTGGGTCGTCTGACGACACGGCGCCGGCGCTGTAGAGCGGCTCGTCGAAGCCGATCGGCACGGGATCGCCCCAGGTGCCGTCGGGCAAGCGGGTGAGCACCTCGATCAGCGGCAGCGCTTGTGAGCGGGAACTCAGCACCAGGTAGTCGGCGTAGGCGTCCACGCCCAGCAGGCGCACGCCCGGGCGCTGCGGCACCAGAGGCTGCCAGTCGTGGGCGCCGGTGGCCGTGAACGGCGCCACGGCCAACTCGAAATCCGTGGCGCCGTCGTTGTGCACGATGTAGAGGCCGTCGGTGCCCACCTCGACGCTGTATTCGAGCCCTTCCCGGCGAGGGGCGACCACCCGGAGGCCCGCGTCCGGGTCGGTCACATCGAGCAGCCAGTACTCGCTGGTCTGCTTGCTTTCGCTCGCGATCAAGACCTTGGTGCGGTCGCGAGAATCGTCCACGCCCAGCCAGAACCGCTCGTCGGGTTCGCTCAGCAGCAGGGTGTCGGCGCCGGCCGACCCCAGCGTGTGCAGCCAGACCCGGTCGGGCCGCCACGCGTCGTCGACGGTGAGATAGACCAGCCGCTCGTCGCCGCACCAGCAACCGCCGGCCGCGACGGGTACATCGGGCGCCGGCAGTTCGGCCCGGGTGGCCAGGTCGATGACGTGAAACCGGTAACGCTCGTCGCCGCTGGTGTCTTGGCTCCACGCCAGCAGCCGTCCGTCGGGGGACACGTCGCAGAGGCCTAGGGCGAAGAAGGCCTGACCCTCGGCGACCAGGTTCTCGTCGAGCACCACCTGCTCACCCGGCGGGGCGGTGGTCACGTCGGGAATCTCGTCGGCGTCGAGGGCGGGCAGCCGGCAGTGAATCGGGTAGTCGAGGCCCTCGATCGAGCGGCTGTAGTACCACCAGGCCGAGCCGTCGGTGTGCCGCACGAACGACGGCACGCTGAGGTCGGTCTGCCGGGTGCGGGCCAGAATGTCGTCGTAGAGCTCGTCGCGCAGGGGGGCCAGGTGGGCGGTGGCGTCGACGGTGTAGGCGTTCTCGGCCGCGAGGTGGGCCAGAAAGTCCGCCGACCCCTTGTCGCTCATCCAGGCGAAGTCGTCGACGAACTCGTCGCCGTGGTGCAGCCGGCGGGTTGGGCGGGCGTCGGCCCGCGGAGGTTGCGGCATGACGACGACCCTAGTGGTGCGTCCGAGACCTGCTGGTGCTCGCCCGCGTTTGGATTGTGCCCACCCGCGTGACAGAATGAACGCGGCGCTAGCCATTGACAACCCCCGGTCGGTGCGCGCCCAAAATCAAGATCCGAAAGGCTACTTGTGTCACCACGCTCCAGTGCCGCAGCCAAAGTCGAAACCGTATCTGACGAGGCCGCGCCCGCACCCCGCCGACGTCGCACCAGCACTTCAGCAAAGCAGCCCGCCGCCCATCGCGGTAAGCCCGCCGCGGCGCCCGCCCCCGAGGCGCCCGAGCTTGACGCCGAGGCCACCGACGATGAGGACGTGGCCCCCGACGAGCTCGAAGAGGTCGAGGTCGACGACGCGCCCACCCTCGAAGAGGCCGTGCTCAGCCCCGGTTCGGTCGACGTGAAGTTCGCCCGCGAGGGTGACGACGTGGTGCTCACCGTCGGTGGCAAGCGCCGTTCGCTCGACGACGTCGACGACTCGAACTTCGAAGAGGCCAAGGAGGCCGTCGTCGAGAAGGAGTTGACCGAGGACGAGGGCTTCATCGTCAGCGACGCCGACGACGCCGACGAGCCCGAGCAGCAGGTGCTGGTCGCGGGTGCGACCGCCGACCCGGTGAAGGACTACCTCAAGCAGATCGGCAAGGTCGCGCTGCTGAACGCCGAGCAGGAGGTCACCCTCGCCAAGCGCATCGAGGCCGGCCTGTTCGCCGAGGAGTCGATCAACACCGGACGCTCGATCAGTGCGTCCGACCAGGACGACTACGACTGGATCGCTCAAGACGGACGACGCGCCAAGAACCACCTGCTCGAGGCCAACCTGCGCCTCGTGGTGTCGCTGGCCAAGCGCTACACCGGCCGCGGCATGCTGTTTCTCGACCTGATCCAGGAGGGCAACCTCGGCCTGATCCGTGCGGTCGAGAAGTTCGACTACACCAAGGGCTACAAGTTCTCCACCTACGCCACCTGGTGGATCAAGCAGGCGATCACCCGCGCGATGGCCGACCAGGCCCGCACCATCCGGATCCCCGTCCACATGGTCGAGGTGATCAACAAGCTCGCCCGCGTGCAGCGTCAGATGCTGCAGGACCTGGGTCGCGAACCGACGCCCGAAGAGCTCGCCAAAGAGCTCGACATGACCCCCGAGAAGGTCGTCGAGGTGCAGAAGTACGGCCGCGAGCCGATCTCGCTGCACACGCCTCTGGGCGAGGACGGCGACTCAGAGTTCGGCGACCTGATCGAGGACTCCGAGGCGGTCGTTCCGGCAGAAGCGGTGAACTTCACCCTGCTGCAAGAGCAACTGCACGACGTGCTCGACACCCTCAGCGAGCGTGAGGCCGGCGTGGTGTCGATGCGCTTCGGCCTCACCGACGGCCAGCCCAAGACGCTCGACGAGATCGGCAAAGTGTACGGCGTCACCCGTGAGCGCATCCGCCAGATCGAGTCGAAGACGATGAGCAAGCTGCGGCACCCGTCGCGCTCGCAGGTGCTTCGCGACTACCTCGACTGACGCCTTGACGGCCGACGACAACGGGGCGCAGCAGTCGCCCGTGGTGCCGATCGTGGTGCTCTCGCTGATGGTGGTGGCGTGCCTGCTGTCTGGGGTGATGCTCACCGGGCTCTCGGTGGATCATTACTCGCTGCCGGCACCCGACGGTGGTGTGCAGTCGATGACGCACACCTACCCCGAGCGGGTCGCACTGGCGTGGACGGCCTGGGCCGGCGCAGCGGGTGCTGCGATCGGGCTGGTGCTCACGTTGCTCAAGCGGCCCCTGAGTCGGGTGTGGTGGGTCGTGCTGGCGATTCTGACCATAGTGGCGCTCAACGCCGCGCTGATCATCTCGGCCCAGCCCACACCCAGCTACTAATCGCCGCTCGTCGAGTTCGGACGGGCTCGCGTTGGTCGAGCTCGTCGAGACCCCGGGCATCGCTGGGCACAACGTGTCGAGACCGCGTCCCGTACGGGTTTCGACAAGCTCGACCGACGGGGGTCAGCTCACCTTGTCGCTCTTGACGTTCCAGGTCACCGTCACCGCCGCGCCCAGGCCACCCTTGATGTCTTGCGGGCGGTAGGTCATGGTCACCTGGGTGAACGAGAAGGTGACGACGTCGAGCGGCGGACCGTCGGTGAACGCCACGTCGTAGGACTTGATCCGCAGGTTGGTGAAGTCCCAGGTCAGAAAGTCCTTCTGCCCCTCGCCCGCTTTGCGCCCGCTGAGAGTCGCGGTGGCGACGGCCGAACCCTGCACGCAATTCTTGAGAATCGCGGGCGAGGCCGAACTCGTGGCGAGAGCCAGGCAGATGTCTTTCGACGCAGCCCCGGCCACGCTGGTCGACTTCTGAGTGGACTGCCAGTCCATCGCTCGCACCTCGATCTGGCGCGGATGGTCACGGTCGAGCGACTCGCCGACGATGCCGTCGAGACGCAACCACCACGTCACGCCGCTGGCATCGTGGTCGGGCGGCACGAAGGCCATGGGAACGGCGGTGGCCAACGACGGGCCGGTCATGCCGAACAGGCCGGCGGTACCGATGCCGCTGCCGACCAGCAGGTTGCGCCTTGATGCGGTCAGGGGGTCGTTCATGGTCGTTCCTCTCTGCGGACGGGCCGGGTCGACCACAATGAGTACAACCGGCGACCCCGCGATACAGCGACCAGCCTGAACGTGACTGTGCGGTCGGTTCAGTTCGCCAAGGCCCGATCGAACGCGACCCGCAACCGATCGCCGAACAGCACGAAACGCACGAGTTGGACGCCTTCTGACGGGTGCCGGCGCACGGCATCGACGGCGATGCGTGCCACGTCGTCGGCGTCCCAGCCGTACACGCCCGCGCTGACGGCCGGAAACGCGATGCTGGTGGCGCCGAGTTCGGCGGCGAAGTCGAGGCAACGGGTGAAGCAGGAGGCCAGCATCGCCGGGTCCGTCTGGCCCCGGTGGGCGTTCGGCCCCACGGTGTGAATCACCCAACGGGCGGGCAGGTCGAACGCCTCGGTGGCCACCGCCTCGCCGACCGGCAGCCCGTCGGGCCAGGTGGTTCGACGCACTCGCCGGCACGCCTCGAGCAGCCGTGGTCCGGCGGCGGCGTGAATCGCTCCGTCCACGCCGCCGCCGCCCAGCAGCGTTGCGTTCGCGGCGTTGACGATCGCGTCGGTGGTCTGGGTGGTGATGTCGCCGGTCACCGCCTCGAGGTTGCGCATACGGTCAAGCCTGGCACTCGGCGTGCGATGAGGGTAGTACTGCCCGACCAGGCCCTGGCGGGCCGGGCGCGGACTATTGTGGCGGCCATGCCCGATCAGAATCACGAGCGCCTGAACGCCGCCGTCGCGGCCCACCTTCCGATCGCGATCGAGGCGCAAGAGGCGCTGACGCAGGCCGTCGACGTCAGCGGGCCCTATCAGGCGGACGTGACACAGGGCCTGCTCACCATCAGTGGGCGTCCGTTGCGTGTGGTGCTGCTCGGCACCGTGTCGAAGGCCAGCAACACCTGGTTGTGGTCGTGGGCCAACGAAGGCTTTTCGGCGCAACTGCCGTCGGTCGCACCGGTGAGCAAGGTGACGCAGTTCGCCGAGTCGTGGGGTATCTGGGAGCTGGGCATTCCGCAGTTCAGCATCGACGGAGTGGTCGACACGGGCCTGGGCCCGGGGGCCAGCGTCGCCCTGCTCGCGGCACCGCTGGTGGGAGCGACGGCCTTCTACACCGCCGACTACGGCACCGGGCTCGCCTACTTCGGCATCGTCGATCCGGCTGTGCCCAGGCCGCCGGCGCACGGGTACACCTTTGCCCGCCGCATCATGTCGGCGGTCGAGCTGATGCCCGGCCACGCCCGTTCACAGGTGTTGACCTACGCCTCGGTGCACGATCTGCGGGTGGTTGGTGGCGAACGCCAACTGAAGGTACATCTGGGCCAGGACGTGCTGGCCGTCGATTTCGACGAGCAGGGCCGCATCGTCAGCATCAGAGGCTCGCTCGGCGCTGCGCCACTGCAGTGACCCTGCTCGAGCTGGCGCCCGAGTTCGCTCGCACCATCGTCGGGGCGGTGAGGCGCGAATACCCCAACGCTCCACGGCATGTGATGACGGGGCTGCACGACACCGGCACTCCAGCGCAGTTGCACCCGGCGTTCTACGGCTGTTTCGACTGGCATTCGGCGGTTGAGATGCATTGGGCGTTACTGGTGCTGCTGCCCGATCTGCCCGAGGCTGCGCGCACCGAGGCCGAGAGAGTGCTCGACGAGCATCTCACCGCCGAGAACCTGGCGGTCGAGGCCGCCTACCTGCGCGAACAGGCCGGTTTCGAGCGGCCGTACGGCTGGGGGTGGGCGTTGGCGCTCGCCGACGCCGCGGAGGGCACCCGGTGGGCCCGGGCCCTGGCCCCTCTGGCGGCGGTGGTCGCTGACGGCTTCATCGAATGGCTGCCGCGCTCGTCGCTGCCCAACCGGCAGGGCACGCACGCCAACACCGCCTTCGCGCTCGCCCGCTCCTGGCCCTGGGCGCAGCGACTGGCCACGCACGGTGAGCCCGCGTTGGTCGAGGCGATCGCGTCGGCGTCCAAGCGCTGGTACGGCAATGACCGCGACTATCCCGTCGAATGGGAGCCGGGCGGCAACGACTTCTTGTCGCCGGCGTTGGCCGAGGCCGAACTCATGGGGCTGGTGCTCGCACCGGACGCGTTTCGGCTCTGGGTCGAGATCGCCCTGCCCGACCTGCAGGGCGGCCGCATCGGCAGCTTGAGTCGTCCGGTCACCGGCATCGACACCACCGACGGCCAAGCGGCCCACCTGCACGGTCTCAACCTGCATCGGGCAGCCTGCCTGCGCGCTCTGCAGCGTCGGCTGGGCGATTCGGTGGTGTTGGAGCGCGCCGCTCAGGCCCACCTGGACGCCGCCCTGCCGGTGGTCAGCGGCAGCGACTGGATGGCCGAGCACTGGCTCGCGGCCTACGCCGTGCTGGCGCTGCGGGCCTGAGCACCCGGTTCCGTTGGTCGACAAGCTCGACAACGACGAACGCCCCGGACGATCCGTCCGGGGCGTTCATGTTCAGAACTCAGTTGAGCTTGTCTGTTTCGTCGTGAACGGTGAGCGCCACCTGCTTGATGCGGTCCGAGTGGGCCTTGGCGTGGTGGGCACAGAAGAGGAGCTCGCCGGCGTGCAGGGTCACCCGAAGGTAGGCCTGCGCCCCGCAGCGATCGCAGCGATCCGCCGCGGTCAGCCCCTCAAGCGCTGTCGTCGTCATTTCGCGTTTCCTCCCTGTCTTGCCTTGAGTCTACCTGTGTCAACTCATCGCGAGGCCGGATTGTTCCGTGCCGCGAGATTACCCCGGCACCCCAGTGTGACCGGCGAAGGGTCGCGCCCCGCGCGTGGCGCATTGCAACTCGGTTACGAGTCGGCGACGAGGCAGCACGGACGCGCGCCCTGCCCGCCCGAGATCCCGGCCCGTGTCGGTGGCGGGCGCTAGCCTCATCGCGTGACCATCAAAGGCAAGCCGGCCGCCGAAGGACGCGACTACGAGGCCCGCCACCTGCTCGTGCTCGAAGGGCTCGAAGCGGTGCGCAAACGTCCGGCGATGTACATCGGCTCAACCGACACCCGCGGCCTGATGCACTGCATGTGGGAAATCATCGACAACTGTGTGGACGAGGCACTGGGCGGCTTCGGCGACCGCATCACCGTTGCGCTCAACGCCGACGGCAGCATCGCGGTCGACGACGTGGCCCGTGGCATTCCGGTCGACATCGAACCCCGCACCGGCCTGTCAGGCGTCGAAGTGGTGTTCACCAAGCTGCACGCCGGCGGCAAGTTCGGCGCCGGCTCGTACAACGCCACCGGCGGCCTGCACGGGGTGGGCGCCTCGGTGGTGAACGCGCTGTCGTCGAGGCTCGACGTCGAGGTCGACCGCAACGGGGCCACCTGGGCCATGTCGTTCCGCCGTGGGGTGCCCGGCAGCTTCGCCGGTGACGGGCCCGACGCACCCTTCACCCCGGGCGCTGCGCTCACCAAAGTCGGCCGCGTGGCGCGCGGACGAACCGGCACCCGGGTGCGCTACTGGCCCGACCGGCAGATCTTTCTGCCCGACGCTCAACTGTCGTGGTCTTCGCTGGTGGCTCGCGCCCGACAGACCAGCTTTCTGGTGCCGGGGCTCGAGTTGGCACTCACCGACCAGCGGGCGTCCGAGCACGTCACCGAGGTGTTCAAGCACGACGGCGGCATTTCGGAGTTCTGCGACTTTCTAGCCGGCGACGCCCCGGTCACCGACGTGCTGCGGCTGCAGGGCACCGACACGTTCACCGAAACGGTGCCGATGCTCGACGCCGACGGAGCCATGACCCCCACCGACGTCGACCGCACCCTTGAGGTCGACATCGCGCTGCGCTGGGGGGCCGGCTACGACAGCACCGTGCAGTCGTTCGTCAACATCATCGCCACTCCCAAGGGCGGCACGCACGTGCAGGGGTTCGAACGGGGCACCGTCCGAGCCTTCGCCAAGGCACTCGAAGGCACCCGGCTGCTCAAGGCCGGCGACGAGATCGTCAAAGACGACATTCTCGAAGGCATGACCGGTGTGGTCACCGTGCGGCTGGCAGAGCCGCAGTTCGAGGGCCAGACCAAAGAGGTGCTCGGCACCCCGCCGGTCACCCGGCTGGTCGCCAAGGTGGTCGAGCGCGAACTGGGGGAGTTCCTCACCTCGAACCGCGCCGCGCAGCGCCCCCAAGCACGGGCGGTGATGGAAAAGGTGGTGTCGGCCTCACGCACCCGGGTGGCCGCGCGTGCCCACAAAGAGAACCAGCGCCGCAAGAACGCACTCGAATCGAGTTCACTGCCGGCCAAGCTGGCCGACTGCCGCAGCACCGACAACGAGCGCAGCGAGTTGTTCATCGTCGAGGGCGACTCGGCCATGGGCACCGCCAAGCTGGCCCGCAATTCGGAGTTTCAGGCGCTGCTGCCGATTCGCGGCAAGATCCTCAACGTGCAGCGGGCGAGCGTGGGCGACATGCTGAAGAACGCCGAGTGCGCGTCGATCATTCAGGTGGTGGGTGCCGGTTCGGGGCGCACCTTCGAACTCGAGCAGGCCCGCTACGGCAAGGTGATCTTCATGGCCGACGCCGACTCGGACGGCGCCCACATTCGCACCCTGCTGGCCACCCTGTTCTTCAAATACATGCGGCCCCTGGTCGAAGCCGGACGGGTGTTCACCGCCGTGCCGCCGCTGCACCGGTTCGAGCTGAGCAGCCCACGCAAGGGGCAAGACAAGTACCTGTACACCTACAGCGAGGCCGAGTACCAGCGAAAGCTGGCCGAGCTGACCAAGCGGGGGGTGTCGTTCAAAGAGCCGCAGCGCTACAAGGGGCTGGGCGAGATGGATGCCGACCAGTTGAAAGAGACCACCATGGACCCTCGGCACCGCACCCTGCGCCGCATCACCGTCGAAGAGGGCGAGTCGCTGGAGTTGGCGATGGCCACGTTCGAGAAGCTGATGGGCAACGATGTGGCCCCCCGCAAAGAGTTCATCGTGGCCGGGGCCTACGCCCTCGACGCCGAAAGGATCGACGCATGAGGCCGACCGTTCTGCTGCGCGCCGAGCAGCGTGACACCGAGCAGCGCACCCCGATCACACCCAAGGGCGCGGCGGCGCTGCACGAGGCCGGCGTCGACGTCGTGGTCGAGAGCTCGCCCGAGCGGGTGTTCTCAGATGACGCGTACGAGGCCGTGGGCTGCCCGGTGGTTCACGCGGGCTCGTGGCTGACCGCTCCGCCAGAAACGGTGGTGGTGGGCATCAAGGAACTGCCCGACGAACCGGCCGAGCTGCGGCACCGGCACGTCTACTTCGCCCACGCCTACAAGGGCCAGACCGGTGCCGACGACCTACTGCGCCGCTTCGTGCGAGGCGGCGGCGAGGTGCTCGACCTGGAGTACCTGGTCGATGACACCGGACGCCGGGTGGTTGCGTTCGGCTACTGGGCGGGTTTCGTCGGCGCTTCATTGGGCGCCATGCAGGCGGCGGGGCGGCTGCCGGTGCCGCTGCGTCCGATGCACCTCGACGACCTGACCGGCGAACTCGAAGAGGTGGCCGGGCACCTGGCCGGTGCCACGGCGGTGGTGACCGGCGCCTGGGGCCGGGCCGGCCGTGGGGCCGTGGACGCCCTCAATCTGGCCGGCATCGGTTCGTCGCGTTGGGACCGCGACGACACCGCCGCCCTCGATTCCGACGCTCTGGTGGCGCACGACCTGCTGGTGCACTGCGTGCTGGCCACCGAGCCGCAGCCGCCGCTGCTCACCGACGCCGACCGCACCCGGCCGGGTCGGCGACTGCGGGTGCTGGTCGACGTCACGGCCGACGTCACCTCGCACCTGAACCTGCTGCCGGTGAGCGACGTGCACACGAGTTGGGCCGAGCCGGTGCGGCGCATCTGGCACGAGCCGGTGCCGCTCGATGCGATCGTGATCGATAACCTGCCGTCGCTGCTGCCCAAGCAGGCCAGCGACGATTTCTCGTCGGCCCTGGTGCCGCTGCTGCCGGGTCTGTTCGCCGGCGACGCGGTGTGGCAGCGGGCGGCGCAGACGTACCAGCGGTCCATCGAGGGTCTGCAACCGTAGTTTCGCCACTGAAACGGCGATCGAGCGGGTCGAGGTGGGAGGCTCCACCCGCTCGATCGCGGAGGTTGGGAGCCGTGGAATGCTCCCTGGGGTGCGCGGTCGTGGTCACACGACGCGCTCGATTCGATAGCTCGCCTCGACCTGCCTGCGGCGCTCGGCCACCGCATGCAGCGCGTGCCGGGCCTGATGGCGCCTGGGCTTGCTGGCCGGGTTGGTCTCGGCCCGGTTCGCCCAGCGAATCAGGGCCAGGCCGCCGTACAGGGCGACGCGGTCGAGCACACTCTGCGCGGGCAGGTCGTTGTGGCGAGTTTGTTCCGTTCTGGTGTGGGTTACGGTATTCATGGTCGTGTCCGGAATTTCTTCATGTGGGCAGAATTGAATAGCGCAGAAACGCGGGTGCGTTCGTGCGCAAAACAGCAGTGACGCTGTAGGCAATTGATTGTCAAGACCGCGCAGCCGACGTGATCACGACCCCGGTGAAGCTGGAGTCGAGCGTTGAAAGTGCTGGTCAGAGCGGCATGTGCAGGTCGAACGCCTACTGGTGCGCGGTGAGAGCCACCGTCGCGTGGGCGTTGATCAGGCTGCGCCGGTGACGGCCCCGAGGCCGTGCTGCGGCGTAACCCTGCCGCCGATCAACGAGATCTTTTCTGTCATCAATGCTCCGGCCCCCTTTCTGTGGTCGCGGCGATTGCCATGTAAGAAGATAGGGGGTGCGGCGAAAAAATACAACCCCGTGTCGATTGT
Source organism: Micropruina glycogenica (assembly GCF_900289045.1). GTDB lineage: Bacteria > Actinomycetota > Actinomycetes > Propionibacteriales > Propionibacteriaceae > Micropruina > Micropruina glycogenica. The sequence goes on along the minus strand of NZ_LT985188.1, from coordinate 1,558,219 downwards.
TCATCAGTTGTGCAGCGATCTGGGCGTTCGCCGAAATGACGGCTGCCGAGCCACTCGAAGCCATCGCGCCGAGGGGTGGTCGCACTCGTGCGCGGCGGTGGCGCTCAATAGGGTGTAGCCATGTTTGACGACCTGCTCGACGCCAACCGGCGCTACGCAACCTCGGCCCCCCGCAACTTCGACGGTTATGCCCACGCCGGGGTGGCTGTCGTGACCTGCATGGACTCGCGGCTACAGCCGCTGGAGATGATCGGCCTGATGCTGGGTGAGGCCAAGATTCTGCGCACTCCTGGCGGTCACGTCACCGCGGACGCGCTGAACGGCTGCGTTCTGGGAGTCAATCTGCTGCGGGTGAACCGCATCATGGTGATCGAGCACACCCGCTGCGCCATGGCGTCCGGCAACGACGACGAGATCAGGCAGCGCGTGGCAGACGCCAGCGGCCTCGACGCCGGAGAGCTGAGTGTGGGTGCCAACCCCGATCAAGTGGGTCAGTTGCGGGCCGACGTGGCGTTGCTGAGCGAACACCCCCTGATCGCCGGACGAGCCGAGGTGGGCGGTTTCGTCTACGACGTCGACAGCGGGTTGCTCACGCAGGTCTGCTGACGAGATCCCGGCAGGCGCCGGGATGACGGTGGCAATCAGGCGTGGTAGCGGGTCGAGACCGCTGCGATCGGCTGGCCGACCGACGTTCCGGACGCGTCGCGGCGCGCGTCGATCGCGGGTAGCTCGATCGGCGACCCCGATGCCGCCGCAGCCACCGCCGGGGTGGCGCCCACCCAGGCGAGTTGCAGCACGTCCTCGCCCTTGAGAAAGCGTTGGCAGCGCACGCCGCCGGTGCCGCGGCCCTTGCCCGGGTACTCGTCGAACGGCGTCACCTTCACGCTGCCGGCGTCGGTGCCGGGCAGTGCGGACGACGACCCCGCCACCGACACCACCACCGAGTCGGCCAGCCGGCTGACCCCGAAGAACACCACGGATGCCTTGGGGGCGAGCTTGATGCCGGCCATGCCGCCGCCGGAGCGCCCTTGCGGCCGCACCGAGGCGGCCGGAAAGTGCAGCAACTGCGCGTCGGAGGTGACGAACACCAGTTCGTCGAGATCATGGGTCAACTCGGCCGCGCCGACCACTCGATCACCGTCGTCGAGCCGGACGATCTCGAACGCGTCCTTGCCGATGATGTCGGGGTTGACCCGCTTGACCACGCCACGTTCGGTGCCGATCACCCAGCCGAACGTGCTCTCGCCGAGGCTGGTGACGGCCAGCACCCGCTCGCCCGGTTCGAGGGCGAACAACTCACCCGAGGGCGACCCACCCTGCAGGTTGGGTGCCTGCGCCGTGGCGGGTACCGACGGCAGGTCGATGGTCTGGCCGCGCACCACCCGGCCCGAGCTGGTCAGCAACCCGAACTCGCCGCGGGCGGTCGAGCGGCAGGTCGAGACGATCACGTCGTGCGCGGCTCGCCCGCCGCCGCTGGGCAGCGGGTCGTCGTGGTCGGTGCGGGCCAGCAGCCCCGCCGAGCTCAGCAGCACCCAGCACGGGTCGTCCGCGATCTCCAAGGGGGTGCTGGACGCCTTCGCTGCCGCCACCGCACCGCCGCCCGAGGCGAGCAGCACCGTGCGGCGTGGGGTGCCGTGGGTGCGGGCCACCTCGTCCAACTCCGACGACACCACCGACCGCAACCGTGCCGGATCATCGATGATCGCCTGCAGGTCGCCGATGGTGACCTGCAACTCGTCACGTTCTTTCTCAAGTTCGAGACGGCTGAACCTGGTGAGCCGGCGAAGCTGCATGTCGAGAATGTAGTTGGCCTGAATCTCGGTGAGGTCGAACACCTCGATCAGCCTGGTGCGGGCGGTGGCGGCGTCGTCGCTGCCACGAATGATGGCGATCACGTCGTCGATGTCGACGATGGCCAGCAGCAGACCCTCGACCAGATGCAGCCGATCCTGCGCCTTGCCCAGCCGGAACCTGGTGCGGCGCAGCGTCACTTCGAGCTTGTGGTCGAGGTAGACGGTCAGCATGTCGCGCAGGTTCAGCGTGCGGGGCTGCCCGTCGACCAGGGCGACCGCGTTGATGCCGAACGAATCCTCGAGCTTGGTCTGCTTGTAGAGCTGTTCGAGCAGAGCGTCAGGGTTGAAGCCGTTCTTGATCTCGATCACCAGCCGGGTGCCGTTGGCCAGGTCGGTGAGGTCTTTGATGTCGGCGATGCCGGTGAGCTTCTTGGCCTGCACCAGGGTCTTGATCTGTTCGATGACGCGCTCGGGGCCCACCATGTAGGGCAGTTCGGTGACCACGATGCCCTTGCGCCGCGGGTGCACCTGTTCGATGCGCGCGGTAGCCCTGATGCGAAAGGTGCCGCGGCCGGTCAGGTAGGCGTCGCGAATGCCGTCCAGGCCGACGATCTTGCCGCCGGTGGGCAGGTCGGGGCCGGGGACGAACCGCATCAGCTCCTCGGCATCAGCGTCGGGGTGCGCGATCAGGTGCTTCAACGCCTGCACGCACTCGATCAGGTTGTGCGGCGGAATGTTGGTGGCCATGCCCACCGCGATGCCGGTGGACCCGTTGACCAGCAGGTTGGGAAAGGCCGCCGGCAGCACCACCGGCTCGGTCTCTTTGCCGTCGTAGTTGGGCCGGAAGTCGACGGTGTCTTCACCCAGGCCAGCGGTCATCGCCGACGCGGCGGGCGCCATGCGGCACTCTGTGTAGCGCATGGCCGCGGGGCCGGCGTCGAGCGAGCCGAAGTTGCCGTGCCCGTCGACCAGCGGCAGCCGCTGCGCCCACGGCTGCGCCAGCCGGACGAGGGCGTCGTAGATGGCCGAGTCGCCGTGCGGGTGCAGCAGGCCCATCACCTGGCCGACCACCCGGGCCGACTTCACGTGCGGACGGTCGGGGCGAATGCCCATGTCGTCCATCGTGTAGAGAATGCGCCGCTGCACCGGCTTGAGGCCGTCGCGGGCGTCGGGCAGGGCCCGGCTGTAGATCACCGAGTAGGCGTATTCGAGGAAGCTGGTCTCCATCTCGTCAGAGATGTCGACGTCGACGATGCGTTCGATCAGGTCATCGTCGGACGGGGGACGAGCCACCACCGGTTGCCACTCCTTCGTTCGCTACTGCTACAGGCCGATTCTGCCGCGGCGAACCGCCGCGGCCGGCCTGACACGCTGCCCATGCGGCGGCGATTAGCCGTCGAGCAGGGGCGTGAGCTGGGCGGCCAGCCCTCGTCCGTCGGGCGCCTCGACCCAGGTGTCGTCGGCCTCGGCGGGCTCACGGTCGTCCAGCGGCTTGTCGGTGCCGTGGGCGAGCACCTGCTCGGTGGGGGAGAGCTGCCTGATCGCCACCGCGGCCACGTGGTCGGGATGACCGTGGGCGAACTCGGCGTAGATCTCGGGGTCGTGCTGGCCGTCGTCACCCACCAGCAGCCAGCGCACGCCGGGAAAGTCGGCCGCCAGCCGCAGCAGGTTGGTGCGCTTGTGCTCCATACCCGAGCGGAACCAGCCGATGTTGGTGGGCCCCCAGTCGGTGAGCAGCAGGGGGCCCTTGGGGTAGCGATGCTGTTCGATGAAGCGGTTGAGAAAGTCGTAGGTGTTCCAGGCCCCCGTCGACAGGTACACCAGGGGTGCGCCCGGGTGGGTTGCGAGAAAGCGGTGGTAGAAGCGGGCCATGCCCGGTATCGACTGCCGGTTCGACTCGTCGCGCACGAAGCTGTTCCAGGCCGCCACCATGGGCCGGGGCAGCCAGGTGGTGAGAATCGTGTCGTCGATGTCGCTGACCAGCCCGAACTCGGCGTCGGGGGCCACGATCAGCACGGGGCAGTCAGCAGGTCGCGACTGTTGGGTTTGGGCGGTCACCGTGTGCCAGCCCGCCGGGAAGTCGTGCCGGGTGACGCGGTGGTCGAGGTAGCCGCCGCGATCGGTGCGCACGGTGACCGCCCGGTCGCCCAGGGTGAGGGTGACCGGCACCCGCACGCAGGGTGCGGTGATGAAGCTGCGCCAGCCGCGCCGCTTGACGAACTCTTTGGTGGCCCGGCCGAGTTGGCTGCGCGACCACTGCGGCGCCAGCACCACCCGCGCCATCACCCGCACGAACTCGTTCGACCCGTATCCGGTGTAGGCGACCACATGCTCACGCCAGCCGAGCGCCCGGAAGAGCGCTTCGAACCGCCGGTCGAGAAACTCCTCGACGCGGGCGGCGATGAACGGCTTTGTGCTCACCAGCAACACCGTAGCGGTAGGCACCCTTGCGTCGCGCTCGCGGGACGGGCGGGCCGGTCGCGTCGTCCACAGCCGGACGGCGCCCGTCGGCGTCGTCCACAGGGTCACGACGGCCGACTTGGGAGGCCGTTGGGTGCGTGACAAGATGAACCGGTGACCTCGCTCGCTCTGCCGGCCGACCTGCGCCGCGACATCGACGCGTGCGGCTACTTTCCCGATCTGATCGCCGAAACGATCGCGCTCGCCACCGCCGGCGAGCCGGTGCTGCACCACGTCGTCCATCACGAAGCCACCTTCGCGCGTGACGAGATTCAGCGGCACCTGTCGGTGCTGGTGCTCACGCCCACCCGGCTGATCGTCGGGCACACCGACGAGTCGGACGCCCCGGGTGAGGCCGGGCAGGCCATGTCGACCACCGAGTCGGTCGGCCTGCACCGCATCAGCTCGGTGGCGCTGACCCGGGTGGTGGCGCACCCGGAGCGGCACGGCAGGGGGCGCTCGACCGACACCGAAACCTGGCTCAGCGTGGGCTGGGGCACCGCCACCAGGGTCGAGCTCGAGCCCGCCCACTGCGGCGACCCCGAGTGTGACGCCGACCACGGCTACTCGGGCACGTTCGCCGCCGACGACCTGACCGTGCGCATGAGCGTGGCCGCCGACGGCGCCGACAACGTGGCCCGGCTGGTGACGTTCGCCACCGCTCTGCAACTGGCCGGCGGCGGCGGTCGGTGATCCAGCCGCTCCTTCCGGCCTACGGCAGCGCCAGTCTGGCCGACCTGCTGCCGAGCGTGGCCAGTGCGATGGGCGTGCCGGGTTTCGACAACGTGATCGACCTTCCATCAGCCCACCGCTATGTGGTGCTGCTGGTGGACGGCCTCGGCCACGACCTGCTGCGCCGGCACGCACCCGCCGCGCCGGTGCTGAACGGTCTGCTGACCCGCGACGGATCGCGTGCGATCACCGTCGGCGCGCCCAGCACCACTGCAACGTCCATCACCTCGCTGGGCACGGGGCTCACCCCCGGCCAACACGGCGTGGCCGGCTACACCTTTCGCTACGCGCGCGAGCTGCTCAATGCCCTGGTCTGGTCGCCGCGGCTGCACGGGCTGGACGTCCAACCTCAACTCACCATGTTCGAACGGCTGAGCAAGGCCGGGGTGTACTGCGCCACAGTGACTCCCTCGCGGTTTCGCGGCAGCGGCCTGACCACCTGTGCGCTGCGCGGGGCGAACTTCTTCGGTTTCGCGGACGACTCACCGACGGCGTGGCGGGTCGAGTACGCCGCACGGGCGTCGGCGGCCGCCGAGCGCAGCCTCGTCTACGTCTACGAACGCGACCTCGATCATGCGGGGCACAAGTTCGGCGTGGCGTCCAACCAGTGGCTGGCGCAGTTGAACCGGGTCGACGATTTGGCCGCACAACTGCGTGCGGCGTTGCCCCGCGACGTCCGGCTGCTGGTGACCGGCGATCACGGCATGGTCGACGTGCCGGGCGACGCTCGGTTGACCATCGAGCACGAAGCCGATCTCGCCGCCGGGGTTCGGTTGGTGGGCGGCGAGGGCAGGTTTCGTCAGTTGTACACCACCGAACCCGAGGCGGTCGCGCGCCGGTACCGCGACCGGCTGGGCGAGCGGGCGTGGGTGCTGTCCCGGGCCGAGGCCGTCGATGCGGGTTGGTTCGGTGCGGTGCAGCCGCGGCTGGCCGACCGGTTCGGCGACGTGCTGGTGGCGATGGCCGACGACGGCGCGCTGATGACCACGACACAACCCAACGAGTTCGGGCTCGTCGGCATGCACGGCTCGCTCACCCCCGCCGAGCTGAACGTCCCCCTGCTGGTCGGGTGAGCTCGTGGCGCAACTGATCTTCTTCACCGGGCCGATGAACTGCGGCAAGTCGACGCTGGCGCTGCAGACCGACTTCACCGAAACCCAGGCCGGCCGCTCGGGTCGCCTGTTCAGCCGCGACGACCGGGCCGGCGCGGCAGTGATCTCGTCGCGCATCGGGCTCGACCAGCACGCCATCGAGGTGAACGACGGGTTCGACTTCTGGGCGTTCGTGATACACGAACTCACCCACGGTTCTCGGGTCGACTACCTGATCTGCGACGAGGCCCAGTTCTACACCGCGGCCCACATCGACCAGCTGGCGCGCGTGGTCGACGAGTTGCAACTCGACGTGTACTGCTTCGGCATTCTCACCGACTTTCGCACCGAACTGTTCCCGGCCACGAGGCGGCTGGTCGAACTGTGCGACCGAATGGAGCTGCTGCAGGTGCGTCCGCGCTGCTGGTGCGGCGAGCCGGCCACGCACAACGCCCGCACGGTGGACGGCCGGATGGTCACCGAAGGCAGCCAGGTGGTGGTCGGCGACGTGGTGGGTGAGCAGGGTGACGTGGCGTACGAGGTGCTGTGCCGTCGGCACCACCGGCGTCGGATGACCGCAGCCGTGGGCCGCGTCACGCTCAACCCCGAGCCGCTGCCGTTCGAGTGAGTGCGGTCGGTCGTTCTCGACCGACCAGGCATCGGATCTCGACGAGCCCGACCGGCAAATCGGTCACTCGGCGGTGCGGGCTGCCACCCGCCAGCGCAGCGGCAGGTCATTGCCCGCCTGGTTGAGCGCCGCATCGACGCTGGCGCCGACCCGAGGGTCGATGGCGATCTGCTTCAGCACGTCCAGCGCCACGGGGAAGTCGCCCTTGTGCGCCACGACGCTCGCCTCGTCGACGACCACCCAGTGCTCGCCGTCGCTCAACTGCCGGGCCACCACCAGATGGTAGGGGTACGAGTCGTCGGGCACGTCGGATTGCTCGGCGACGCGCAGGCCGTCGGTGGTGCGGCAGCGGTCGTAGCCCTTGCAGTCGAACGGCACGTCGGTAACGGCCAGACTGACGCGTTCGGCATCCGAGCCCAGGTAGACGGTGCCCCCGATGCGATCCTGCACGCTGTCGTCGCCCGCGCAGGCGGCGGGCACGTGACTGGCCAGCACGGCCGCCAGCGCTTGCGGCGTGACCTGCTCGACGGCGCCGGCGGCACCGGGCAGGGCGATGGGCGGCTGCGTGGCCGCCGACCCGCAGGTCAACTGGTCGGCAGTGCGCCAGCGCGGGTTCGCGGCCGCCTCGGTGGCCAGGGACGCATCGACGCTGGGTCCGATGCGGGCGTCCTTGGCCAGCGCGATCGCCGTGGGCAGCCGATCGGTGGTGAACCAGCCCACCGACCCGGTGACCTGCACGAGGCCTTCCGCGCGCTGCGCGATCACATCGACGGGCCGCTGGTCGCGAAGCCGTACCAGCACGCCGTCGCGTTCGGTGCAGCTCTTCGCCGGGCAAAGAACGGTGTCGTTGAAGGGTGTGGGCGAGTAGCGAACGGTGAGCGTCTGGGCCGGGTGCCCGGGCGTGGCGCGGTGATAGGCGGTGGCCTCGATGCCCCGCACGAACTCCGTCGGCTGATTGGCGCTGAGCACTCCGTCACCCCCTGCGATCGCGAAGGCGCCGGGTGCGTGCTCGTCGAGAATCTGGCCCAGCACCTGGGCCGTGATCGCGGTCGTGGGCCTTGGCGACGGGCTCGGCGGGGCGCTGGGCGAGCAGCCGGCCAGCAGCACCAGTGCAAGCACGAGAGCAGAGCAGGGGGTGCGCATGCGCTTCCTCTTCGTCGGTCGGGCCGCAAGTCTAGGCGGGTCGACGACAGGCTCGTCGATCGCCGTGCCGGCCGTTGAGGTCGTCGAAACCCCTTGCGGCTGCGGTCTCGACAGGCTCGACCAGCGGGTGTGGGTCTCGACAACACGACCATGGACAGGCTCGACCAGTGGGTGTCGGGTCTCGACAAACTCGACCACCGACGGCTTTGACCGGGGTCAGTCCTTGGGTTTGGGAGCGGGGGAGCCGAACATGATCTCGTCCCAGCTCGGCACCGAGGCGCGCTTGCGCTTGATCGGCCGCGACGGCTCGTTGGCGGCCTCGTCGACCAGGCTGGGCTGCTCGGGCTCGGTGATCGGCGCGGCGGCCGGCGTGCGCTTGCGTCCGGTCGGCCGGGACGGCTTGGGCGCGGGTTCGGGTTCTTCGACCGCCTCAGGCTCGTCTGCGACGACGCTGACCTCGGGCTCGGGCTCGGTTTGCTCCGCCTCGAAGTCTTCGTGGGGCGGCTCGTCGGCCAGGGGGGAGTGCACGATGGGCACCTCCGCGAAGATCGCTTCTTCACCGTCCTCGGACGCACTCGCCTCATCGTCGCCGGACGGCAGCCGCTCGGTGGGCACATCGGTCGCCCCGGCCTCGCCGACGGCGGGCTGGGCATCGTCGTCGAGCTCGAGCTCGATCACCTCGACGCTCTCGACGACCACCACGGTTTCGACGCCGGGGTCGACCACGGGTGCCGCGTCCTGGTCAGGCGCCGGACGCACCAGCCCGGCGTAGATCTGCACCGAGTCCTCGTCGAAGGTCGACAGCATGTCGTAGAGCACGTCCATGTTCGAACGGTCGCCGGGAATGATGTCGTAGACGCCGTCGACCTCGGCCAGGTCACCCTCGGCGAAGGCGTCTTCGTTGTCGGGGCTGTCGGTGAGCAGGTCATCGTCATCGTCGATGTCGGGGGTCACTTCGAACTGCGGCTGAATGGCGCGCACGATGGCCAGTTCGTCGTTGTCGTCGTGGCTGCGCTCGTCGCTCGCCTCGTCGGTGTGACGCTTGCGGCCCGGCTGCGGGCCGTGCGAACTGGAATGCTCGCCGGTCAGCCAGCGGGCGTCTTCGTTGGCCGCCACCGAGAACCGTCCGGTCTGGTCGTAGGTGAAGTCGGCCTGCCGGTGTGCCGAGCCCGACTTGTACGACAATCGGACGGTCCAGCGCCGCTCGCCGCTGCGCCAGGCGTCCCAATCGACCGAGTCGGCGTCGATGCCGCGCGACAGCAGCCGATCGCTCACCACCGCGCGCAGGCTGCGGTGCGCCACGGCGTCACCGGCCCGGCGCACCGGATTGCTCTGGGCGAGCCCGGCGATGTGCTCCCGCTCGGCGATCACCGGCGCCGCGAACGGCTCGATCTGCGCCATGGGAACCCCGGCCGCCTGCGCCACCGCTTCCAGCGACTCCCCGGCCCTGATTCGGGCCTGGATGTCGCGCGGCCGCAGTGCACTTTCCATCTCGATCTCCAGTTGTCCCATGCGCGCTCGGTCGTTGCGCAGTGCCGCCCGCAGCCTGTCGTCGGCCGGAATCGCCAGTTGCTCGCCGTCAACGACGACGATCAGGCTCCTGCCGTCGGGGCTGAGCCCCAGGGGCCGGGCGGTGCGCATCGCTCGATCGCTCTCCTGTGTTCGTTATGGCGTAACCTACCGGGTCGAACGCCTCACGGCCCGCCAGGGAATACCGCCGGGGCGTCCTGTGGTTGAGATACCCGCCGCCAGCGGCGTTCGTTTTGGGCTCGTGTGATATGTATGCGTCCGACGCTTTGAGATCACCACGGTAAAACTGAGCGTTCGAGCCCAGCCGGGCGGCGCTGAGGATGGAGTTTACGAAAAGATGGCAACCGACTACGACGCTCCGCGGAAGACCGACGAAGAGAGCGAAGACAGCATCGAAGAACTCAAGACCCGCCGCAACGACAAGAACAGCGGCAAGGTCGACGAGGACGAGGTCGAGGCTGCCGAGTCCTTCGAGCTGCCCGGCGCGGACCTGTCGCACGAGGAATTGACGGTGCGGGTGCTGCCGCGCCAAGCCGACGAGTTCACCTGCTACTCATGCTTTCTCGTCAAGCACCGCAGCCAGATCGCCGTCACCCGCAACGGCCACTCGTACTGCGTCGACTGCGCCGACTGATTTCGAGGCCGCGCACCCACGCGACTCTTCGATCCCTGCTGCAAAGCCGCACGCCCGGCGTGCCTGCTTGGTGGGGCACACAGGGTTTGTGACCCACGGGTCAGCCGCTATCGCTGGTCGGGCGCACGCAGACTCTGCCTGGTCATGGGTGCGACAAGTCGCCCCAGGGCTCGCCGAACAAGATTCTTGGACGAGTCTTGGTCGCCCAGGGAACCGCTGATCAACGCGGGTCGTTGGTTGAGCTGGTCGAAAACCCTGGCCGCAGCCGGTCTCGACAAGCTCGACCAGCGAAAAATCAGCGCGTCCTCAGAAGCGGAAGCTGATCGACGACCGGCTGGGCGCCGGCGTGCCCATCGCCTTCTCCCACCTCTGGGCGGCGAAGCGGTTCGTCAGCAGTTGGGCGATGCCGATGCCGATGCCACCGGCCAGGGCCCAGATCAGGGCCTCGCTGAGCGGGGTGGCCGGATCGTTGGGGTCGGGCGGCTCGTCACCCGTGGCGACCTTCCAGGCGCCTCGCACGGCCTTCTGGGCGACCACGGCTGACAGCGCACCGACCGCGCCGGCGTAGATGTTCCAGAGCAGCTTCTGCGACACGTTCATCGACGACTCCTGGGTTCGAACCTGCGGACGCGTCGAGTCTAGTCAGCGCAGACTGGCCGTGGTCCACCCCCTGGCATGAAGCAGGTCCTCGATCGGTCGGGCGGCGCAGCTCGTGCCGCACCCGATGGCAGCGGGTGAGGCTCGTTCGTGAACCGGTCACGATGGGCGAGTCGCGCACACTATGGTCAAGAGGTGAGCAGGAGCGAGCCGGTCTACTACACCGAACGCGTGCGGGTGCCGTTCTCGTACTGGGCGATCGCACTGTTCTTCGGGTTGACCTTCGTGACCGCCGTGACCTTCATGCTCGGCGATGCCGTGCTGATCGCGAGCACCCTGACCGCCACCGCGCTGATCGCCTGGACGTTGATCGGTTGGGGAGCGCAGACCATCACCGTGGACGGCTCGGGGGTGCAGGTCGGCCGTAGTCGGCTGGACTGGCCCTACGTCGGCCGGGCGACCGCGGTGGACGTCGAGCAGCGGCGCCGGGTGCTCGCGCGTGACGACGTCTTTCTGGCCCTGCGGCCCTACATCACCGGTGTCGTCGTGGTCGGCGTGAGCGACCGTGCCGACCCCCACCTGTGCTGGATGGTGTCGAGTCGGCACCCCGACGAACTGGTGGACGCGATCGAGCGCAACCGGCCTGCGAACGGCGCCGAGACGGCCGCGCAGTCGGCACTAGACTCCGGCGCGTGAGCGGCTCCGAGATCGTCGACGTGGCGTTGCTGCGGCTCGACCCGGGTGTGCCGGCACCGCAGTACGCGCGTGACGGTGACGCCGGAGCCGACCTGGCCACCACCGAGAACGTCGAGATCGCGCCCGGCGAGCGGGTGCTCGTGGGCACCGGAGTCGCGCTGGCACTGCCCGCCGGTTGGGTGGGCCTGGTGCACCCGCGCTCGGGCCTGGCGGCGCGGCACGGGTTGACCATCGTCAACGCCCCCGGCACCGTCGACTCGGGGTATCGGGGCGAAATCAAGGTGTGCCTGTTGAACACCGACCCGCGGCACACCATCGCGTTGCGCCGCGGCGATCTGATCGCCCAACTGGTGGTGCAGCGGGTGGCCCAGGCGCGGTTCGTCGAGGTGCAGCGGCTACCGTCGAGTGAACGCGGCGATGCCGGCCACGGCTCGACCGGAGGAATCGATGCGTGGCGCTCAGCCACCGACACTACGAAGGAGCAGGCGTGATCTTTGGACGCAAACGGAAGGCCGAACCGGTCGAGGAGCCCGATGAGCAGCTCACCGAGCCGACCGACGAGCTCGACGCTGCGGACGAAGCGGTCGACGACGAGGCTCCGGTCGAGGCCGACGTCGACGAGGCCGATGCCGAAGCCTCCGACGACGAGCTTGCCGATGACTCCGAGCCCGATGACGCCGAGTCGAATGACGAGGTGGGTGAGGACGACGACGAACTCGACGAAGAAGCCGACGTCGACGACGAAGAAGAGGTCGAGGAGGTCGAATGGCGTGCCGACGGACCCTTCGACTACGACGAGGTCGATCTGACCGCCGACGAGGTGGAAAGGCTCGATCTGGGCGCGTTGATCCTCACGCCCTGGCAGGGCATGGGCCTGCAGTTGCAGGTGCAGGAGGGCACCGACCAGGTGGTGGCGGCGCTGGCGTTCTGGGAGCAGTCGGGCCTCGAACTGGCGCTGTTGGCCGCCCCGACCAACGGCGGCCTGGCCGATGAACTGCGTGAAGACCTGACCGAAGAGGCCGAACAGGCCGGCGGCAGCTCGTCCACCGCCGACGGGCCTTTCGGGCCCGAGCTGCGCCGGGTGCTCCCGGCCGAGGGGCCGGCCGGTGAGCAGCTGTTTCAGGTGAGCCGCACGTGGTTCGCCGAGGGGCCGCGGTGGCTGCTCCGCGGCACGCTGTTGGGTGAGGCCGGACTCACCGAAGATGACGAGGGTGCGGCGGCGCCCTTCGTCGAGTTCTTCCGTAACGTGGTCGTGCGTCGCGGCGATGCCCCCCGGGTGCCGGGCGAGGTGATCGCGATGACGATGCCGACGGTGCCGCAGGGCTGAGTCGTGGCGTCCAACCCGTTCCGGCGCGCGGTCGACTGGTTACGCCGGTCGACTGAAGAGATCGACTCGGAACAGACCCTGCGCACGGTGGCGCAGTCGGGGTGCACGCCGATCGCCGAGGTGCGCGATCGGCAGCGCGCCACGCTGCGTGGACGCATTTCGGTGCTCACCCTGCGACCTCGCAGTGGCACCCCGTGGCTTGAGGCCGAGTTCTCGGACGGTTCGGGCACGATCACGCTGATCTGGATGGGGCGGCGCGAGATCGCCGGAATGGTGGCCGGGCGCGAGCTGAAGGTCACCGGCCGGGTGTCGTGGGTTGATGGCCAACGCCGCATGTACAACCCGTTCTACGAGCTGCTGGGCTCGGTCAGCGGCTGATTGGGTTCTGACCTCCCGCCGTGCGAACGCCGGGATCTGCCGACCTGCAGCCAGTCGGCGTAGCGCTCCACCCCGTCTTCTGGGCGAACGCCGGGATCTCCCAACCGGGCCGAACGCTCAGGTTCAGGCGTCGACGACCACCGCGGCCCGGTCGCGCGGGCTCAGGTAGTACGCGAGTTCGGCCTCGAACTCAGGGTCGACCACGAACAGCAACTCATCGGACGCCTCGACCGCGCCGTCGCGCTCGGGTGCGCGGGCCGTGCCGTCGCGAATGATCGCCACCAGCACCGCGTCGCCCGGCAGAGTCAGGTCGCCGACCCGCACCCCCACGCGGGGGCTCGACTCGGGCAGGGTCATCTCGACCAGGTTGGCGTGGCCACCGCGGAAGCTGAGCAGCCGCACCAGGTCGCCCACCGTGACCGCCTCTTCGACCAGGGCACACATCAACCGCGGCGTCGACACTGCCACGTCGACACCCCACAAGTCGTCGAACATCCACTCGTTGCTGGGGTGGTTCACCCGGGCCACGGTGCGCGGCACCCCGAACTCGGTCTTGGCGAGCAGCGAGTGCACCAGGTTGGTCTTGTCGTCGCCGGTGGCGGCGATCGCCACGTCACAGGTTTCGAGCTCTGCCTCTTCCAACGAGGCCAACTCACAGGCGTCGGCCAGCAGCCACTCGGCCTCGGGCACGCTGGCGGTCTTGATCGCCTCGGGCGCCTTGTCGACCAGCAGCACCTGGTGGCCGTTGGCGATGAGTTCCCGGGCGATCGAACGGCCGACGTTGCCGGCTCCGGCGATCACGACACGCATCAGAGATACCTTTCAGTGCTTCGCCGGCGGCGCGTCGAACAGCTTCTCGACGTCGGCCTCGCGGTCGTTGTGCACGGCGACGTACAGCAGGTCGCCGTCCTGGTAGATCGTCGACTCGCTGGGCACCTGGCCGACGCCGAACCGGGTCAAGAAGGGAATGGGGCAGTGCGAGGCGCGCTGCATGTCGCCGATGGTGGTGCCCACCCAGCCCGAATCGACGTGCATCTCTGAGAGCCGCACGGTGCCGGACGGGTCGCGCCACTGCGGTTCGGCGCCCTCGGGCAACAGCCTGCGCAACACCTGGTCGGACGCCCACCGCACCGTCGCGACCGACGGAATGCCGAGCCGCTCGTACACCTCGGCGCGGCCCTCGTCGTAGATGCGGGCCACCACGTTGTGCACCCCGAACGTCTCACGCACCACCCGGGCGGCGAGAATGTTGGAGTTGTCACCGCTCGAAACCGCGGCGAACCCGTCCGCCCGGTCGATGCCGGCCTTGATCAGCACGCTACGGTCGAACCCGACGCCCTTCACGGTCTTGCCCTGAAAGGTCGGGCCCAGGCGCCGGAACGCGTCTTGAATCGAGTCGATCACGGCCACCGAATGCCCGCGGCGTTCGAGGCTGCGGGCCAGCGACGAGCCCACTCGTCCACAACCCATGATCACGATGTGCACGCACAGCCTCCTGCCAGGTCGGCCCGGGTGTTGGCCGCGGCCTCAGTATATGGAGCCCAAGCCTGCACTTCAGGCGCAGACCAAGGGTGCATGCGCCCTCAGGTCGTCTTATGCTCGTGGGACGTGAGCACCACCGATGCGGTCAAACGCCTACTGGTCGGCCGAAAGCTGGCCAGCACCCAGCTGGGCGAGACCCTGCTACCCAAGCGCATCGCCCTACCCGTCTTCGCCTCGGACGCCCTGAGCTCAGTCGCCTACGCTCCCGATGAGATTCTGCTGACCCTGTCGATGGCCGGCATCGTCGGCTTCTCGTACTCGTGGCCCATCGCCGTCGCCGTGGCTTTCGTGATGTTCATCGTAGTGCTGTCGTACCGGCAGAACGTGCACGCCTACCCCTCGGGCGGCGGCGACTACGAGGTGGCCACGGTCAACTTCGGCCCCAACGCCGGGCTCACGGTGGCCAGCGCCCTGCTCGTCGACTACGTGCTCACCGTGGCCGTGTCGACGTCGTCGGGCGTACAGAACGCCGAGGCGATGCTGCCGTGGATTCAGGGCCACGAGGGTCTGGTGGCGGCAGCCCTGATTCTGCTGCTGATGACCATGAACCTGCGCGGGGTTCGCGAGTCGGGCACCGTGTTCGCCATACCCACCTACGGCTTCATGATCGCCGTGCTGGGCATGACCGGCTGGGGGCTCATTCGCATCTTCGGCTTCGGCGACAACCTCGAGGCCCCCACCAAGTCGCTCGACGTGGTCGGCTCGGCCATGTACGACCCGTTCGTCGGCTTCGCCATGGTCGCGCTGTTGGCCCGGGCGTTCTCGTCGGGCTGTGCGGCGTTGACCGGTATCGAGGCGATCAGCAACGGTGTGCCGGCCTTCAAGCCGCCCAAGAGCCACAACGCCGCCATGACGCTGACCCTGCTGGCCAGCATTGCCATCTCGATGCTGGGCGGCATCATTCTGCTGTCGAACCTCACCGGGCTGAAGCTCGTCGACCCCGACGGCCACAGCCACTTTCTCGAGAACGGCCAGATCGTCGAACGCGACGTCGGCACCGCGATGGGTCAGTTGGCGGCGACGGTGTTCGACAACTTCCCGCCCGGGTTCTACTTCGTGATCATCGTCACGTTCATCATTCTGTTTCTCGCCGCGAACACCGCCTTCAACGGTTTTCCGGTGCTCGGCTCGATTCTGGCCCGCGACGGCTTTCTGCCCAAGGCGCTCTACACCCGCGGTGACCGGCTCGCCTACAGCAACGGCATTCTGCTGCTGGCAGTCGCCGCGGTGGCGCTGGTGCTGGCCTTCAACGCGTCGGTGACGGCGCTGATCAACCTGTACGTGGTGGGCGTCTTCGTGTCGTTCACGGTGAGCCAGGCGGGCATGCTGCGGCACTGGTCACGACACCTGAAGACCGAGACCGACCCGCTGGAGCGCCGCAAGATGCAGCGCTCGCGGGTGGTGAACACGATCGGGCTGACCTGCACCGCGACCGTGCTGGTGATCGTGCTGTGGGTGAAGTTCCTGCTCGGTGCGTGGATCGCCATTTTGGCCATGGCGATTCTGTTCGTCATGATGCGCGGCATCAACAACCACTACAAGAAGGTCGACGCCGAGATCGCCGTCGAGCCCGGCGAGCGCAACCTGCTGCCCAGCCGGGTGCGTGCGGTGATCGTGGTGCTGGGCATCAACAAGCCCACGGTGCGCGCGGTGAACTTCGCCAAGGCGTCCAGGCCGAGTTCGGTCGAGGCGGTGACGGTGTCGGTGGACGCCGACGAGACCAAGGAACTGCTCGACGAGTGGTACGTCGAAGACCTGGGCGTGCCGCTGCGGGTGATCGCCTCGCCGTACCGCGAGGTGGTGGGGCCGATTCTGGAGTTCGTCAAGGGGGTTCGCTCGGACAGCCCGCGTGACGTTCTGTGCGTCTACATTCCCGAGTACGTGGTGGGGCACTGGTGGGAGCAGTTGCTGCACAACCAGACCTCGCTGATTCTCAAAACCAGGCTGAACTTCATGCAGGGCGTGATGGTGACTTCGGTGCCGTACCTGCTCGCCTCGTCCAAGTACGCGGTGGCCAGGGCCAAGCGGAATCCAGCGGCCTGGCGGAGCACCGGCACCGGCGCCGTCCATTCGGGCCAGCACCTGAGTTCGGAGTGATGTGCAGCCCGGCGACCTGATCGGCCCGGTCGAGGTCGGTGCGATCGCCCACGGCGGGCACTGCGTCAGTCGGGTCGACGGCCGGGTGGTTTTCGTGCGGCACGCCCTGCCGGGTGAGCAGGTGGTGCTGCGGATCACCGAGGTGGCCAGCCGGTTCGCGCGTGGCGACGCGGTCGAGGCGGTGGTCGCGGCGCCGCAGCGGGTGAGTCCGCCGTGTCCGGTCGCAGGACGATGTGGCGGCTGCGACTTTCAGCACGTCGAGCCGGCGTTTCAGGCCGAGTTGAAACGACGGGTGCTGGCCGAACAACTGCACCGGCTAGCGGGCATCGAGTGGCACGGCGAGGTCGAGCAGGTGCCACCGGTGCTGGGGTCGCGCACGCGCATGCGGTTCGTCGGCACGGGTGACGGACGGCTCGGGTTGCGGGCGCACCGGTCGCACGAGGTCGTCCCCCTGCCTGACGACGGCTGCCGCATCGCGCACCCGATGATGCCGATCGAGCTGGGCGAAACCCCGCCGGTCGAACTCGTTGAGGCCGCACCCGCACCCTCGCCGGTCGAGCTCGTCGAGACCCCTCCCGCAGGATCTCGACAAGCTCGATCAACGGGGGCCGAACTACGACAAGGTCGATCAACGGAAGCCGAACTACTCGGGGTGGTCAGCGACCAAGGTGGACGGCTGGTGGCGTCCGGCTCGGCGGCGTCCCATGACGTGGTGACGCAGCGGGTGGGGGAGCGCACCTTCGAGGTTTCGGCGGACGGCTTCTGGCAGTCGCACCTCGCCGCTGCCGAGGTGCTCACCCGAGCCGTGCTGCAAGGGCTGCAACCACAGCCGGGCGAGCGGGCGTTCGACCTGTACTGCGGGGTGGGCGTGTTCGCGGGCGCGCTGGTCGACGCCGGCTGCCGGGTCTGGGGAGTGGAGGGAAACAAGGCCGCGATCGAGCACGCGCGGCGCAACGTGCCGCCGGCGTCCTTCTTCACCGGCGACGTCGGGCGCACGCTGCGCAGGCTGCCGAACCGGGCAGACCTGGTGGTGCTCGACCCGCCACGCACCGGCGCGGGCAAGGCCGTGATGGCGGCGGTGGCGCGGCTGCGACCCCGCGCGATCGCGTACGTGGCGTGCGACCCGGCGGCGCTGGCCCGCGACCTTGGCACCGCGCGGGGGCTGGGGTACGAAGCGTCCGAGATCAGGGGTTTCGACCTGTTCGGCATGACCCACCACCTCGAGGCGGTGGCGATGCTTACCAAGGCGTAACGCGAAGGTCCTAGAGTTAAGCCGCCGAACGCGCAACGATGCCAGTTACCGCGTTCGGCGGTTGGAGGGTATTATCTCGATATCGAGATACTTTTCGGACGGCACCACAGGAGGACCCGCATGAGCACCAACAGCTTCGACGCCAGAACCACCTTGGAGGTCTCCGGAACCACGTACGAGATCTTCGACCTGCACAAGGTCGAGGGGGCCGACACGCTGCCGTTCAGCCTGAAGGTGCTGCTCGAGAACCTGCTGCGCACCGAGGACGGCGCCAACATCACCGCCGACGACATTCGTGCGCTGGGCGCGTGGGACCCGTCCGACGAGCCGAATCGCGAGATTCAGTTCACCCCGGCCCGGGTGATCATGCAGGACTTCACCGGCGTGCCCTGCGTGGTCGACCTGGCCACCATGCGTGAGGCGATCGCCGAACTGGGCGGCGACCCGGCGAAGGTGAACCCGCTGTCGCCGGCCGAGATGGTGATCGACCACTCGGTGGTGGCCGACCTGTTCGGCACCCCCGACGCCTTCGCGCGTAACGTCGAACTCGAGTACCAACGCAACCGCGAGCGCTACCAGTTCCTTCGCTGGGGCCAGGGCGCCTTCGACGACTTCGTCGTGGTGCCGCCGGGCACCGGCATCGTGCACCAGGTGAACATCGAACACCTGGCCCGGGTGATCTTCCCCCGCGAGGTGAACGGCGTGTTGCAGGCCTACCCCGACACCTGCGTGGGCACCGACAGCCACACCACCATGGTCAACGGCCTGGGCGTCGTGGGCTGGGGTGTCGGCGGCATCGAGGCAGAGGCGGCCATGCTGGGCCAGCCCGTGTCGATGCTGATTCCGCGGGTGGTGGGCTTCAAGCTGTCGGGCAAGCTGCCCGAGGGCGCCACCGCGACCGACCTGGTGCTGACCATCACCGAGATGCTGCGTGAGCACAAGGTGGTGGGCAAGTTCGTCGAGTTCTTCGGCCCCGGCGTGTCGCAGGTGCCGCTGGCCAACCGGGCCACCATCGGCAACATGAGCCCCGAATACGGCTCGACCATCGCGATCTTCCCGATCGACAGCAAGACCACTGACTACCTGCGGCTCACCGGACGCGACGAGCAGCAGATCGCGCTGGTCGAGGCCTACGCCAAGGCGCAGGGGTTGTGGCACGACGACGACGCCGAGCCGCGCTATTCGGAGTACCTGGAGCTCGACCTGGGCACCATCGTCCCTTCCATCGCGGGCCCGAAGCGGCCGCAGGACCGCATCATTCTGGCCGAGGCCGCCGACGCGTTCGGCCAGGCCATCGGCAGCTACACCGACGACGCCAGCAAGGCCGTGCACGTCACGCTGGCCGACGGCGCCGACTTCGACCTGCCCACGGGTGCGGTCACCATCGCGGCGATCACCTCGTGCACCAACACGTCCAACCCCAGCGTGATGATCGGGGCCGGGCTACTGGCCAAGAAGGCGGTCGAGAAGGGCCTGAGTCGCAAGCCGTGGGTGAAGACCTCGCTCGCCCCCGGGTCGAAGGTGGTCACCGACTACTACGCCCGCGCGGGGCTCGACACCTACCTGGCCAAGCTCGACTTCGACCTGGTGGGCTACGGCTGCACCACCTGCATCGGCAACTCGGGGCCGCTGATTCCCGAGGTGTCGGCAGCGGTGAACTCGGCCGACCTGGCGGTCACGTCGGTGCTGTCGGGCAACCGCAACTTCGAGGGCCGCATCAACCCCGACGTGAAGATGAACTACCTGGCCAGCCCGCCGTTGGTGGTGGCCTACGCACTGGCCGGACGCATGGACATCGACCTGCTCAACGAGCCGCTCGGTGAGGGCTCGGACGGTGAGCCGGTGTACCTGCGCGACATCTGGCCGAGCACCGAAGAGGTCGAGCAGGTGGTGAACAGCTCCATCAGTTCGGACATGTTCAGCAGCCGCTACGCCGACGTGTTCGCCGGCGACGACACCTGGCGATCGCTGCCCACGCCCACCGGTGAGGTGTTCGAGTGGGACGGCGACTCGACCTACGTGCGCAAGCCCCCGTACTTCGATAACATGCCGGCCCAGCCGGCCCCCGTCACCGACGTTGCCGACGCGCGGGTGCTGCTCAAGCTGGGTGATTCGGTGACCACCGACCACATCTCGCCGGCCGGTTCGATCAAGGCCGACAGCCCGGCCGGCAAGTACCTCACCGAGCACGGTGTGGAGCGCAAGGACTTCAACAGCTACGGCTCGCGGCGCGGCAACCACGAGGTGATGATCCGCGGCACGTTCGCCAACATTCGGCTGCGCAACCAGATCGCTCCCGGCACCGAGGGCGGCTTCACCAGGGACTTCACCGCCGCCGACGGCCCGGTCACCACCGTGTACGACGCGGCGCAGAACTACGCGGCCGCGGGCACTCCGCTGGTGGTGCTGGCCGGTAAGGAGTACGGCTCGGGGTCGTCGCGCGACTGGGCGGCCAAGGGCACCGCGCTGCTGGGCGTCAAGGTGGTGATCGCCGAGAGCTACGAGCGCATTCACCGGTCGAACCTGATCGGCATGGGCGTGCTGCCGCTGCAGTTCCCCGAGGGCGAGAACGCCGACTCGCTGGGCCTGACCGGCGAAGAGACGTTCACCTTCACCGGCATCGAAGAGCTCAACGACGGCACCACGCCCAAGACGGTGCACGTGAAGGCCGACGACATCGAGTTCGACGCCATCGTGCGCATCGACACCCCCGGCGAGGCCGACTACTACCGCAACGGCGGCATCATGCAGTACGTGCTGCGGTCGCTGCTGACCTCCTGAGGCCGTCTTGGCGAAACGCCTGACCAGGGCCGAACGCGGCCGGCATGAGCGAGACGTCGCCGCGCGGGCCAAGACGGCCGGCGGGGTGCCGTCCGCGGCATCCAGGGGGACGGCGCGGCGGCGTCCAACAATGGCCGGCAGCGGCGCGACCCGCAGGGGTCTCGGTGGCGAGCTGGCCGAACGGGTGGCCTGGTCGATGGTCGCGGCACTGGCCGCCATGGTGGGGGCGGGGCTGGCCCTGGCGATCGGGTCGGCGGTGGTGCCCGCCTTGTGCCCGAATGACGACGGCACCTGCGGCGTGGGGTGGCTGCTGGTGATCGGCGCGCTCGGCTACCTGTTGGCGCTGCTGCCGGCGTGCGCCATCGGCGGGCTGGGCATCTGGTTCTGGGTCGCCTACGTGGCGGGTGTCGCGCCGCTGCTGGTGGTGGCCTCGATCGGCGACTGGTGGTGGTGGGCGGCGCTGGTGCTGCTGCCGCCGCTGGCCGCCGCGGTGAGCTGGCCGTTCGGACGGCCCCGCATCACGAACTGGCACTGGTGGGTACTGGTGGGCGCCGCGGCGCTCACGGTTGGCTACGCCGTGTGGTGGTACGCGTTCGCGAACTGATCGAGGGTCACCAGGCCAGTTCTTCGACGTTGATCCGGTCGCGTGGCACACCCGCCGCCTCGGCCTCGCCGATCACGGTGCGAGCGAAACCCTTGGGGCCGCAGACGTACAGATCGGTGTCGCAGAGGTTGGGCACGAGGTCGTCCAGACGCAAGGCGCGAGAGCCCTCGGGCACCCACCGGCCCGGCTCACGGTGCCCGAGCAAAGTGACCAGTCGTGCGCCGCGCACCTCGCACAACCGCTCGATCTCGTCGAGCAGGTAGAGCTGGTCGGCGGCCGAGGCGCGCAGAATCACGGTGGCCTGGCCCGGGGCGAACGCGAGTGTCTCGAGCAGGGCGCGGATGGGCGTGATGCCGATGCCCGCGCCAATCAGGGCGACCCGGTGGGTGGTGCGAGCCCGTCCGGTGAAGCCGCCGTACGGGCCCTCGATCCAGACGCGGGTGCCCGGGCGCAGCGCTCGCAGCTCGCGCGAGCCGCGGCCGAGGCCGCGGACGGTGATTCGCAGCCCATTGGCGGTGGGGGCGGCCGACAGTGAGAACGGGTGCTGCTGCCACCACAGGCCGCGGGTGAGAAAGCGCCAGTGCACATACTGGCCGGCCTCGGCGCGCAGGGCGTCCAGCCGGCGGCCGGTGAACTCGATCGAGAAGGCGTCCGGGCCCGCTGGAATGATCGCGGCCACAACGAGCCCGTGCCGCAAGGAGGCCACGAGCGGCTGAACGAACCGGAACACCACCAGCGCAGCGCCGGCGATGCTGAGCAGGGCGATCCAGTAGCCGCGCTGCCACGAGCCCTCGCCGAGCAGTCCGCTCATCGAGAACATGTGCGGAATCGCCAAACCGACCGCCGCGTAGCTGAGCAGGTGGATGACGTGCCAGACCTCGTAGGGCAGTCGGCGCCGGGCGGCTGCGATCGAGCTCACGATCACGACCAGCAGCAGCGCCATGCCGGCCACCGCGAGCATGAAGTCGGTGGTCGAATCCCACAGCAGGCCGAACTCGCTGAACAGGTCGGCACCGTCGAGCACGGCGCCGCCGATCAACACGAAGGCGGCGTGCACGGCCAGCCCGCCGACCACCCAGTTGCCGAGCTTTGCATGCAGCGCGACGGCGGCGGGCTGCCCGAGTGCCCGGTCGACCAGCGGCACTCGAGCGGCGAGCAGCAGCATCAGCACGAGCGCGTTGGTGGCGACCAGGCCGGCGATGATGCCGACTGAGTTGAGCGCGCTGCCAAGGTCTGAGAACCGCGCGAGCGGACTCTCGGTGGCGAACAGCACGACGGTCATCGCCATGGTCGCCCACCCCACACCGGTGACCAGCAACCTCGCGAGTCGTCGGGCCGTCATGCCGGCAGCGAGTTCGTCCGTGGTCGGAGCGCCGACCGGCAGCACCCTCGACGTGCGCGGGCGCTGTGCGGTGATCGTCATGACCTCATGCTCGCCACCGCCCCTGTGGCTCTGCTGTGAGGCGTCCGTGAACCGACGATGCGTTGGACGGCTAGGGTGCCTGGGTGAGCACCCAGCACGCCACGTCACGCGGCACCTATCACCCGTTGCTGGGCACGAATGTCGAGGTGCGGGTGATCGCCCGGGCGGCGACAGTGCCGGCCGCGTATGCGCTGGCCGAGGCGGCCGAGACCGTCGCCGTGAACCGTATCGTGCACCTGCAGTCGGTGTTCACCACCTACGAGGCGACCAGTGAGTTGTGCCGCTGGCGTGCGGCCGAGATCGACGAGGTCAGTCCTGAGTTGACCGAGGTGTTGCGGGCGGCCGAGCACTGGTGGCGGGTGTCCGGCGGAGCCTTTCACCCGGTCACTGAGCGGCTGCGCGGGCGATGGTTGCGGGCCGAGACCGACGGCGTGCCACCCTCGGCCGCCGAGTTGGCGCACCTGGTGGTGCAGCTGGCGGCGCTGCCGTTCACCATCACCGACGCCGGCGTGCAGCGGGTGGGTGATTGCACGGGGCTCGACCTGAACGCGATCGCCAAGGGCTACATCGTCGACCGGGCCGCCGAGGCGGCGGCGGCGCAGCCCGGGGTGGTGGACGTGCTGGTGAACGCCGGCGGTGACCTTCGGCACATCGGTGACCAGTCCCTGCGCGTGGGGGTGGAAGACCCGCGGCAGCCGGGAGGTGTGCCGCTGCAGGTGGTCGAGGTGGGGGAGGGCGCCCTGGCCACCAGCGGGCCGGTGCACCGCGGCTTTCGGGTCGGACGACACTGGTACGGCCACGTGCTCGACCCGCGCACCGGACGACCGGTGGCCGGGCGTCCCTCGACCACCGTGCGGGCACCCGACGCGATGACCGCCGACGCCCTGGCCACGGTGGCCGGGGTGCTCGATTGGCCAACTGCGGCCGCCATCGTGTCGGCCTCGCCGGCGGCCGGCTGCCTGGTCGTCGACGAGTCCGGCGAGGTGCTCACCTGCGGGGCCTGGTGAGCCGCGCCGCGCTCGCCACGATGCGCCCCGCCGCGCGGCCCGGTTCCTCAGACCGTGTAGGCCACCGAGGCGGCGCTGAGCTGGCCAGAATCGGTCAGCGCCGTCATGGCCGACGAGGCGCCGAAGGTCACCTGCTGCCTGATCAGGCTCTCTGACCCGTGCTCGACCGCCGACTCGATGCACACGGTGTAGGTGCCCTGCGTGGCGCGATCGCCCGAGGCGGTGGTGCCGTCCCAGTTGGCGGTGAAGCTGCCCGCGGGCACGGTGCCGCTGGTGGTGGTGTCGGTGCCGCCCGAGGCGCTGTACCACGCGCTCAGCTCGTTGAGCCAGTTGTCGCCGTTGGCCTTGTGATAGAGGGCGAGGGTCTTGACGAAGTTGCCGCTGGCGTCCTCGAGCCAGACCGCCATGTACGGGTTACGCCCGCCCATGCCGCCCCCGCTGGACGAGAACGTCCAAGCCACCGTGGCCTTCGCCGCGCTCGGCAGCGACTTGCTCGTGCCGGCACTCGCCGAAGCCGTGGCCGATGCGCTGGCGCTCGAAGTGGCCGATGCCGTGGCACTGGTGGCAGAAGGGCTGGCGCTAGCCGCCGCGCTGCAGCCGACCACGCCGGCGATGGCGGCGAGCGACAGGCCACCGAGAAAGGCTCGACGGGTGACCTCGGAATAACGTGACACGGGCATTCGATGAGCGACCTTTCCGGTGACGGCCACAGTTGTTGTGGCTTCGGTCGTCAGGCTACGGAGCCAGGCTGTGAGTTTGCTGAGTGCCGGCCGCGTGGCGACTGTGCGCGGTCACCCGGCCACCGGCAACTCGATCAGCACCTCTGCGGGTGAGCGCCCCGGTGCAGACATGGCGACCGTTCCCCCCGCCCGTTCGATCGTGCGGCGGGCGAGTTGCAGGCCCAGCCCGGACGTGCCGGGCCGTGGACCGGACGCCGCCGCGGCAAACCCGGGGCCCTGATCGGTGACCGCCAGCCGCAGCCGGCCGTTGACCACCTCAAGCGAGACGGCGAAACCAGTGCCTTCGGGCGTATGTGCGAAAACGTTATCGATGCAGATGTCGATCACGTCGGCCAGATCGAGCGCGCTCAGCGCCACCGGGGCCGGCCCGTCGGGCAGGGTGACGGCGAGCGTGCGGTTCTGATCCTCTGCCAGCGGGCGCCAGTACTCGATGCGCGTCGCCGTGACCTCGCGCGCGTCGCAGCCGACCGGCAGGTCCTCGCGCAAGGGTCGCCGGGCTTCGGTCACCACGCGGTCGATCGCGACCTGCAGCTGGCTCACGAGCTGGGCGAGGTCATCGTCGGCAAGCTGCTCGGCCTGCAGACGCAGTGCGGTCACCGGCGTCCGCAGCCGGTGGGCCAAGCCGCGGACACTGTCGCGTTCGGCCTCGAGCACCTCGCCGACGCGCTCGGCGAGCCCGTTGAGGGCCGAGCCAAGCTCGACGGTCTCGGGCGGGCCCGCCATGGGGGCCCGGGCGGCCAGGTCACCTTCACGCAACCGATGCGCGGTGGCTGCGACGTCCTGTAACGGACGACTCACCGCGCGCGCGGCCCGGTCGGCGACGAACACGGCAACGCCGCTGAGCAGCAGGCCGAGCGCGATGATGCTCGTCCACGCCAGCGGCACTCCTTGATTCAACTGGTCCGGGGTCACCGAGCTGCGAATCACCGCCACTCCGCCGTCGACCAGTACCGGCACGAATACATGGCCGCCCTGGTCGTCGCGGGTCGAGAACGCCTCGCCCCCGCGGGCTCGACGGTAGCCGGGATCGGTACCGAAATCGGGCCAAGCCACCCCCAGCACGGTGCCGTCGGCGAGCACCACAGAGGTCGCCGCCGGCGAACTCGCGAGTGCCGGCGAGAGCAACTCGGGCAGGCGCACGTCGCGGTTCAGACCGGCCACGAGCATGGCCACCGAGTTGGCCTGCTGCCCTGCCACGGCCATACCGCGATCAGCGGCCAGCGAACTCACCAGCAGCAGCAGGGGTATGACGAACGACGCGACGATGGCCGTGCTGATCAAGGCCACGAGGGTGCTCACCTGGCGACGCATCACGCGTCCCCGGACGGTGCGACGAGGCGCAGGCCGACGCCGCGAACCGTTTCGAGATAGCGCGGCGCTGCGGCCGTCTCGCCGAGTTTGCGTCGCAACCAGCTGACGTGGACGTCGACGGTCCGGTCGCCTCCGCCGAGCGGCAACCCCCACACCTCGGCCAGCAGCTCACGCTTGGTGACCACCTCACCGGCTCGCGAAGCGAGCAGCCACAGCAGATCGAACTCTTTGCGGGACAGCTCGATCGGCGCTCCGGCGAGGGTGACTCGGCGGGCGGCGGGGTCGATCTCGAGTTCGCCAACCCGGGTGCCGGCGGCAGCGGTCGCAGGCTGGGTGCGCCTGAGCACCGCCCGGATCCGGGCCGCCAACTGCTCCCCGCCGAACGGCTTCACCAGGTAATCGTCGGCACCCGCGTCCAGGGCGTCGACCACCGTGCGGTCGTCATCCTGGGCGGTGATCACGATCACCGGTACGCCGCTCACGGCTCGCAGCATGCGCAGCACCTGCCGTCCGTCGAGGTCGGGCAGGCCCAGATCGAGCAGCACCACGTCGGGCTGCTCGCTGAGTGCCAGGGCGAGCCCGGTCGCGCCGTCGGCGGCCAAGGCCACGGCATTGCCCGCGTCACTGAGGCTGCGTCGAATCAGCCGGCCGATGGCGGCATCGTCCTCGACGACGAGCACGCGAGTCATGGCAGGTAACGTACCGTGGGCGGCGGCCTTCCCCATGCCATGATGGGTCAATGGCTGGGCGCAGGTTATGGGTCATTGCCGCAGTCTGGTTGCTGACCGTGGCGGCCGCGTCCACGGTGACGTGGACGGTGATCGCCAGCGCGGGTGCGCGGGTCGGAAACCCCGTCCGGCTGGTGACCACGACCCCGTCGGCGGTGCCGACCGAGAGCCAGGCAACCTGGACCGGCAAGGCCGGGCGACTGACTGCCGCCTGTTCCGACGGATCGGTGGCACTGGTGTCGGCCGTGCCCGAGGTGGGCTTCTGGGTCAAGGTGTATGACCGCGGCCCGCGAACGCTACGGGTCGACTTCGAGTCCACCGACGCCGACGACAACCCCGAGGTGAAGGTCTTCGCCACCTGCCGCAACGGCAGCCCCGTGTTCCAGCGCGGATGACCGCACGCTTCTTGGGCGAGGTTTAAAGCGTCCTTGAGGTTGACTTGAGGTCGGTTTGCCTACCGTTGCGGTCATGCCGATTCCGCTCGATTCGTCCCTATTCGACTCCATCGCGGGGCTGCCGTTGCACCCGCTGGTCGTGCACTTCGCCGTGGTGCTGCTACCGCTGGGCGCGCTCGGGCTCGTCGTGCTCGTGCTGGTGCCCAAGTGGGCCGACCGGTACGGCTGGCTGACCGTGGGCGCGATCGCGGTCGGAACCGGTGCCGCCTTCGTGGCGAAGGAGTCCGGCGAGGCCCTGGCCGCCAAGGTGGGCGAGCCGCAGACGCACGCGTCGTGGGGGGATCGGCTGCCGTGGCTGGCCGTGGCGCTGCTGGTGCTGGCCCTCGCGTGGTTCTTCTTGCGCCGGCCGTCGAACGGCGGGCCTGCCGATCGCTCACCCGCCGCACCGGTCGTTGGGGTCCTTGCCGCCATCATGGCGGTGATCGTCACCGCCGTCACCGTCCTGGTGGGCCACAGCGGCGCCCAGGCGGCCTGGGGTGACGTGACCGCTCAGACCGATCAGCCGTCGAGCGACGCCGCGCCGTCGACATCCGCCACGCCCCAACCGTCGACGACCACGACGTCGAGCAAGGCGACCCCCAGCTCGAAGTCGAACAGCTACACGCTGGCCGACGTGGCCAAGCACGGCACGGCGTCATCGTGCTGGACGGCCATCGACGGCAACGTGTACGACGTCACCGACTGGATCACCCGGCACCCCGGCGGCCAGCGCCCCATTCTCGGCCTGTGCGGCAAGGACGGCAGTTCGGCGTTCGACAACCAGCACGGTGGCCAGAGCCGTCCGGCTGCCGAACTCAAGCAGTTCTTGATCGGCACCCTCGCCTAGTCTGAGGTACACCTGGGCCGGTACCCCCTTCGGGCGGCTGAGGCACGGAGGTGAAGAGTGGCGCAACGACCACCCCTGAGCGGCGGGGATCCCGTCGGCTATCAGTCGGCCGAAGCCGCGGCGGGTTCGCACCAGGGCCGGCTGAACAGCCTGCGTGCCGCCGTGCTGGGGGCGAACGACGGCATCGTGTCGACGGCCGGCATCGTGATCGGGGTGGCCGGCGCCACCACCGATGCGTTCGCAATTCTGGCGGCCGGGGTCGCCGGCCTGACCGCCGGCGCGCTGTCGATGGCGGTGGGCGAGTACGTGTCGGTGAGCGCCCAGCGTGATACCGAGCAGGCGCTGCTCGACCTGGAGCGGCGCGAACTGGCCGAGATGCCCGAGGAGGAACTGGCCGAGTTGGCCGACCTGTACGTGCAGAAGGGCCTCGCGCCCGAACTGGCTCGTCAGGTGGCCGAACAGTTGCACGCCCACGATGCCCTGGCAGCGCACGCCGAGACCGAACTGGGCATCGACCCGAACGACCTGACCAACCCATGGGTGGCTGCCTTCTCGTCGGCGATCTCGTTCACGGTGGGGTCGATCCTGCCCCTACTGGCCATCGTGCTGGCCCCCGCTGATTCGAAACTGATCGTCACCGTGTTGGCCGTCGTGGCGGCGCTGGTGTTGACCGGGTTCTTGAGTGCCCGCGCGGGAGGCACCCGGGTGGCCCGGGCCATCCTGCGCAACGTGGTCGGTGGGCTGCTGGCCATGGCTGTCACCTACGGCATCGGACGGCTGGTCGGCCACACCCTGGGATGACGCGGCTCAACGGTGCCGGGTCAGGTGGCGCCGCGCCCAGCGATAGCCCACGCCGGCCGCGACCATGGTCAGCCCGGCTACCACCGAATCGGTGGGCAGGCTGGCCATCACGACCACACAACCCACTACACCCAACGCGGCGAGGAGCCGGGGATAGAGCCGGTTCTCGGCGGCCTGACGCAGCGCCGCCGCGTTTGCGACCAGGTAGTAGAGCAGCACGCCGACCGACGAGAAGCCGATCGCTCCCCGCAGGTCGGTCAGCACCACCAAGGCCGCGACGACGGCACCAACGCCGAGTTCGGCCCGGTGCGGCACGCCGAACCGGGGGTGCACCGCGCCGAACCAACCCGGCAGGTCACCTGTGCGCGCCATCGCCAAGCTGGTGCGCCCGATTCCGGCGATCATGGCGAGCAGGGCGCCCAGCGCAGCTGCCGCGGCGCCGATACTGACCAGCGGAACCGCCCAGCCCCACGATGCCAGTGCCGACACGTCGGCCAGCGGGGCGGTCGAGGCGGCCAACGCCGGCGCTCCGAGCGAACCAAGGGCGGCCAGGCCGACGGTCAGATAGGCCACCAGCACGAGTGCGAGTGAGATCGCGACCGCGCGGGGAATGGTGCGGGCGGGCTCGACGACCTCCTCGCCCAGGGTGGCGATCCGGGCATATCCGGCGAAGGCGAAGAACAACAGTCCGGCCGACTGCAGCACCCCTCCCGGGTTCCCGTCCCATGGCATGGCGCGCGCAGTGGGTAACGGGTGGGTGAAGCCGATCGTGGCCGCAACCGCCAACGCCACGAGCGCGATAGTGACGCTCACCCGGGCCATCGCCACGGTGCGGGTGACGCCCAGGCTGTTGACCACCGCGAGCGCCACCACGGCAGCCACGGCGACCGGCTTCTGCCATGGCGTGGGCACGGCGTACGCCGAGAACGTCAATGCCATGGCCGCCGAGCTCGCCGTCTTGCCCACGACGAATGACCAGCCCGCCAGAAAGCCTGGCCACTCGCCCAGTAACTGTCGGCCATACAGGTAGCTACCACCCGCGTGCGGGAACTGTGCGGCGAGTTGAGCTGACGAAGTCGCGTTGCACAGCGCCACCGCGCCCGCAACCAACAGGCCCAGCAGTAAGCCCGGCCCGGCTGCCTGCGCTGCCGGTGCCCACACCGCGAAGACGCCGGCTCCGATCATTGAACTGAGCCCGATCACGATCGCGTCCGGCAGGGTCAACCGGCGTGCGAGAGCAGGCTCTGCGGAGTCGTCTGCTGGCGGCGCGGTGGTCGGCATCGGGCACTCAGTCGCCCGGCCCTCGGGCCGGAGTCGGCACGGTGCGGTCGTGGCGAGGGCCGTCCAGTGCGTCCAGGCAGATGGCTGCTCGAGCACGACCGGTGTTCTTCATGACGGGTACCCGGGGATCCTTCTCAGCAGGTAGGTCGACGGACGGGGTGTGCGTTCGATGGTGCCGCAAGCCGGCCCGGCTCGCACCTGAATCTCGGTTTCTGCGCATGCTCCACTACGGTGACGCGCATGACCGGCAACCGCGGCCTGACCAGGCAGATTCTGGGCCTGGCCGTCCCGGCGTTCTTCGCTCTCGTGGCCGAGCCGCTGTTCCTGCTCGTCGATTCGGCCATCGTGGGGCATCTCGGCACGCCGCAACTGGCCGGGTTGGGGGTCGCCGGCTCGGTGCTGGGCACCGCCGCGGGTGTGTTCGTGTTTCTCGCCTACGGCACCACCGCCAGTGTCGCCCGTGCCCTCGGGGCCGGTGCCGACGACAAGGTGGTGGCCGCCGGTGTGGACGGCACCGTGCTCGCCATCGGCCTGGGCACCGTCGTCGGCGTACTGGTCGGTTTCGGAGCCGAATGGCTCTGTGCGGCGCTGGGCGGCACGGGCGAGGTGCTCGTGCAGGCCGTGATCTACCTGCGTATCTCTGCGATCGGCCTGCCGGCGATGCTGACCATGATGGCCATCACCGGCGCCCTGCGCGGTGTGCAAGACACCCGCACGCCGCTGGTCGTCTCGCTGATCGGCTTTCCGCTCAACGCGGTGCTCAACCTGGCCCTGGTCTACGGGCTGGGCTGGGGCATCGCCGGCTCGGCCTGGGGCACGGTGGCTACCCAGTACGCGATGGCGGTGGCGCTGGTCGCGGTGTGGTTGGTGCGGGTGCGGCGGGCGGGAATGGCGGTGCGACTGCACCCTGCCGGGGTGCTGTCGGCGGCGGTGAACGGAGTGCCGCTGATCGTCCGGACGCTGGCGCTGCGCGCGATCCTGCTGCTCACCACCTGGGTGGCGGCCGGCCTTGGCGAGGTGACCTTGGCCGCGCATCAGGTTGCCTTCACCGTGTGGACGCTGCTGGCGTTCGCCCTGGATGCCCTCGCGATCGCCGGGCAGGCGCTCACCGGCAAGGGGCTTGGCGCGGCGGACGTCGCCGGGGTGCGCGAGGCGACCCGGCTGATGGTGCGCTGGGGCCTGGTCGGGGGAGCGGCGGTCGGCCTCGCTGTCGGCCTGGCCGGGCCGTTGATCGCACCCCTGTTCAGCAGTGATCCGGCGGTGCGGGCGGCGGTGGTGGCGGCGCTGATCGTGGTGGGTGTGGGCCAGCCGATCGCCGGGTACGTGTTCGTGCTCGACGGGGTGCTGATCGGCGCGGGCGACGGCCGCTGGCTGGCTCTGGGCATGACCGTGGTGCTGATCGCCTACCTGCCGGTGGTCGCCGTGCTTCGACTGAGCTCGGCGTGGTTGGCAGCGCAGGGACCGTCCGTTGCGACGGCCGCATTGTGGCTGGGTTTCACCGTGTTCATGCTGATCAGGGCGGCGACGCTGTGGTGGCGTGAGCGCGGCGACAGGTGGCTGGTGACGGGCGTCTGACGCTGGTCGAGCTGGTCGTTGGTCGAGCTTGTCTGGGCCCGTCTCGTTGGTCGAGGTGGTCGACACCCGTCTCGTTGGTCGAGCTTGTCGAGACCGGCCTGTTTGCCGCGGAGCGGACGTGCCCCTGTCTCGCCCTTGCGAGACTGCTCGGCTCTAAAGCCTCGCAGTGCAGCACACGCCCGACCACGCCCTGACCGTGGCGCCTCCACTCCGCTTCACTGTTGCGTTTCGCTCTCGCTGGTCGAGCTTGTCCAGAACCCTCTCGTTGGTCGAGCTCGTCGAGGCCCCCCGGGGGGGTCTCCCGTTGGCGAATCCCAAACTGTCGCACACGCGTTCTAGGGTGGCGCGCATGACGTTCGAGTTTCAGGTGACCTTCGATTGCCACGACCCGGCCGCGCTGTCGCGGTTCTGGCGCGACGCGTTGGGCTACGTTCACCCAGGCCCACCCGGAGTCGAGGTGCCCGAGGGTGCCGATCCCCTGGACGCCTGGGACGAGTTCCTCGAACGCATGAACGTGCCGGTCGAGGAGCGCAACACCCGCTCGGCGTTGGAGGATCCGACCGGCAAGGGGCCGCGCATCTTCTTTCAACAGGTGCCCGAGGCCAAGACCGTCAAGAACCGGCTGCATCTCGACATCCGAGCGGCCCCGGGCCTGCGCGGCGCTGATCGGCTGGCCGCGCTCGAGGTGGAGTGTCACCGGCTGGTCGCACTGGGTGCCACCCGGGTGCAGCGGTTCGAGGCCGAGCCGTACGTGAGCGACGGGTTCATCGTGATGCAAGACCCCGAGGGCAACGAGTTCTGCCTCGACTGAGGGCGGGCCGCGTGAGCACCGAGGCCAGGACGTGGGTGCGCCGGAGGGTGATCTCTTTGCGCTCGCATCGCGGCCGGGGTTCGCGCGCCGTGCAAGGATGACGGCTTTGCCGCCGTCCCGGCTCACCGCGCATGTGCGGCGGCCTGAGCCGGCCGTGGTCGGGTGCCGTGAACCTGCCGAATGGGGCTGTGAAGCCCGATGATGCTGGCGCTGCTGTACGGGGCGTGCCTACTGGTGTCCGTCCTGGTCTCGGGCGTCGCCGCCCGCACGGTGCTCTCGACCACCCTGGTGTTCCTTGTCTCGGGGGCCGTCATCGGCCAGGGCGGTCTGGGCCTGGTCGACCTGAACGCCGACAGCGAGATCGTTGGTGCGCTGGCCGACCTGGCGCTGTTCACCGTGCTGTTCACCGACGGCGGTGCGCTGCGTGCGCCGCGCGGCCAGGGCAGCTGGCTGCACGCCGCGCGGGCACTCGGTATCGGCATGCCCCTGGCGTTCGTCGGCGTCACCCTGCTGGCGCACTCTTCGCCGGGTTCGACTGGATCACAGTCATGCTGGTCGGTGCAGTGCTGGCTCCGACCGACCCGGTGTTCGCCTCGGCGATCGTGGGCCGCAAGGACGTCCCAGCCAGGCTGCGCAGGCTGCTGAGCGTTGAGAGCGGTCTGAACGACGGAATCGCCCTGCCTGTGGTGCTCCTGCTGATCAGCGCGGCCGGCACGACGCAGGAGCACAGTGACCTGGGCCTGGTGGCGCTGGAACTGGTCGGCGGCCTGGCTCTGGGCGTGCTGCTTCCGCTCGCGGTGCATCAGTTGCTGCGCATTCCGGGTCTCGGTGCCGAGCCTCGGTTGCAGCCGCTGAGGCCGGTCGCCATCGCCATCATGCTCTACGGCATCGCGCACCTCACCGGAGCCAACCCCTACCTGGCCGCCTTCGCCGGCGGCTTCATGACCGCGAGGCTCAGTCCGAAGGCCCAGGAAGCGTTCGAGCAGTTGGGCGAGATGCTGGCCGAGTTGGCCAAGTTCGCCGCCCTGCTGGTGTTTGGAGCCCTGCTCAGGCCCCAACTGTTCGTGAGCATCGGCTTCGGTGGGTGGATGGTGGCCACCCTCGCCCTGGTGCTGGTTCGGCCGGCCTCGCTGGCCGCCTCGCTGGGTGGGCGCCGACCTGACTCGTCGGGAGTTGTTCGCCGCAGCCTGGTTCGGCCCGAAGGGTTTCGCCTCTGTGGCGTACGGGCTGCTGGTGCTGCACTCGGGCATACCCAACGCCGTCGAGGTCTATGAACTGGTCGTGGTGTGTATCGCGCTCAGCATCGTGGCGCACTCGAGTACCGACGTACCGGTGGCACGGCTCTTTGACGTCGAAGACATCGCCGGCGTGCCCGATCGCGACGGTTGAGCCAGCTTCGCCTCGCAACCCGAGGGCGTGCTCCGTCATCCAGGCGTCTCCTCAACTCGTCGTCCCGGCGGAATGCCAGGATCTCCCAATTTTCGCCATCCGGGCGAAATGCCGGGATCTCCCAACTTTCGTCATCCCGGCGAAAGCCGGGATCTCCATGCCGCCCAACCCGTCATCCCGGCGAAAGTCGGGATCTCCAAAGTCTTGGAAGGCTAAGTTGTCCACAGCCGATATTCATCTCGAAAAGCCTTGTGGATAACTGTACGTATGTTCGAAACTGTCAGTCGCGCCGCGTAGCCTCTAGTCATGGAGTTGGATTTCGAGCAGTTGGACGATGCGGCCCTGGTGGCCGTGATGGATGCTGCTCTGTCGGCTCTTGGCGATGGTCGGGTGCGGCTGTCGACCGGCAAGCAGAAGCTAGACCTGTTGGCTGACGCGGTGCGGTTGGACGCCCGCCTGACGGCGTGGCTGTCGGCGCTCGCCGCGGAAATCGAGCGTGGCGAGATCGCCGTGCAGGAGCATGGCACCTCGACGGTGACGTGGTTGGTTGACGCGGTGCGTATGACTCGGCGTGCGGCGGGCCGCATGGTGATCGAGGGTGAGCGGCTGCAACGCTTCCCGATCGTGGCACAGGCTGCTGCAGCGGGCGCCTTGGTGCCGGAGCAGGTGCAGGCGATCACGCAGGTGTTGCAGGATCTACCGGACGACTTCGACACCGACCAGTTGCGGCAGGCTGAAGAACTCATGGTGGGGTTCGCTGACACCCACAATGCGGCCGATTTGCGTGCCTTGTCGCGGTATCTGTTGGAGGTGCTCGACCCCGACACCGCTGATGCGCGTGAAGCGGCCCGGTTGGAGCGTGACCTACGCACCGCTGAGCACAATCGGCATCTCACCTTTGCTCATGACCATCATGGGTCGGTGCGCATCAGGGGCAGCCTGCCGGTGGCCGATGCGGAGCCATTCATCAAACTGATCGACAGCTACACAGCCCAAGCATCCCGCGCGCTGGACAGACTCGACCCGCTCGCGCCGAACCTCACGCCCGCGCAACGTCGCGCCGACGCGCTGATGGCGCTGGTCGATCGGCACCTGGCCAACGCGCTCGCCCCGAGTCATGGTGGTGACCGGCCCCGGGTCGTGGTCACGTTGAGTTACGACGTGATGGTGAAGACCGCCACCGACGCCGGGCTGCTCAGGGGTGAACTGATCGGCACCGGTGAGCCGATCGCCGCGTCCACGCTGCGGCAGTTGTTGTGTGATGCCGACGTCATGCCCGCCGTGCTCGGGTCACCCTCACAGGTGTTGGATGTGGGCCGGGCGCAACGGCTCGTCACGGCCCCGATTCGTGCGGCGCTCGAGGTTCGCGATCAAGGGTGTGTGTTTCCGGGCTGCGACAAGCAGCCGACCAGCTGCCATGCGCACCACATCGTGCCCTGGTGGGCCGGGGGAGTGACCGCCTTACATAACCTGGTACTCGTCTGCCCCCACCACCACGGCATTGTCGAACCCGGCCACAACCCCAAAGTCGACCGCTGGCAAGTACGACTCCCCTCCGACGGCCCACCCCACGTGATCCCACCCAAACGCGTCGACCCCACCCAACGACCCAGAGTCCACGCCCGATACACAGCACCCATGCGCACCTGACAAGCGCTGGTCGAGCCGGTCGAGACCGCTCCCCGGGCTCAGTCTCGACAAGCTCGATCAACGAACCTAGAATCGAACAAACGTTCGATCACAGGAGGAACCGATGGCGTCACTGGCCGACCGCCGCAGGGCCATGCAGCGGCAAGAGACCACGATCTACACACCGCCCGGGTGGCCCGAGCGGGTGCGTCCACCGGGGGCGCCCGACTGGGAGGTGACGGCCACCGAGTTTCTGCTCGACTGCTGCCCGGCCGACTACCGGCGCTACCAGTTGCTGCGGCGGCACCCGGTGGTGCTGGCGCGGTTCGCCGTCACCTTCGTCAACGCGCAGGTGCAGGCCGGACGCGACGGGCTCGGCGGCGTCCGGGTGAGCCTGGCCGAACTGGTGCCGCCCGAGGTGGTGACCGAGGCGGTGGACGTGTGGTCGCAGCAGCAGGCGTGGCTGGTGCGGGTGCAGCGCGAGGTGACGCTGGTCGAAGAGGCGCTGCGCGGCAAGAACTGGGTGCGCAAGATGTAGGGGCCTGCTTGAGATCCCGGCGTTCGCCGGGATGACGGGGATGGCGTTCGCCGGGATGACGGCACGAACTGTTGCCGAATCACACCCGGTGACGTGCGTCGGTTGTGAACGGGGTCTCGACAAGCTCTACCGGCGAATCGTCCCCCTAGACTCGGCGCATGGCGCTGCTCGAACGGATCACCGGCCCCCGCGACCTGCGTGACCTCACCAACGATCAGTTGGTGACGCTGGCCCAAGAGATTCGCGCCTCGCTGATCGCCAACGTGTCGCGCACCGGCGGCCACCTCGGCCCCAACCTCGGTGCCGTCGAGCTCACCATCGCGCTGCACCGGGTGTTCGACTCGCCCCGCGACCCGCTGATCTTCGACACCGGCCACCAGAGCTACGTGCACAAGATGCTCACCGGACGGCAGCACCGCTTCGACACCTTGCGCAAACCCGGTGGCCTGTCGGGTTACCCGAGCCGGGCCGAGTCCGAGCACGACTGGGTGGAGAGCTCGCACGCATCATCCGCCTTGTCGTGGGCCGAGGGCATGGCCAAGGGGTTCGCGCTCAAGGGCGAGCCGCGCACCGTGGTGGCCATCGTGGGCGACGGGTCCCTGACCGGTGGCATGACCTGGGAGGCGCTCAACAACATCGCGGTCGAGCCCGACCTGCGGTTGGTGATCGTGGTCAACGACAACGGCCGCTCGTACAACCCCACCATCGGCGGCCTCGCCACCCGGCTGCACGGCCTGGGGCAGCAACTGTCGGCCATTCGCACCGACCGGCGCTACGAACGCGCGCTGGCCCGCATCAAGCGCTGGGTGAACCGCACCCCCGTGGTCGGCGAGCCGGCCTACGACCTGATGCACGGCTTCAAGGCCGGGGTGAAGGACGTGCTCGCGCCCCAGGGCATGTACTCCGACCTGGGCATCAAGTACCTCGGGCCGATCGACGGCCACGACCTGAAGTCTCTCGAACTGGCCTTCGAGCAGGCCAAACAGTTCGACGGCGGCCCGGTGATCGTGCACGCCATCACCCAGAAGGGCCGTGGGTTCGCCGCCGCCGAGCAGCACGAAGAAGACCGCTTTCACGCCGTCGGCCCGATCGACCAGGTGACCGGCGAACCGCTGACCACCTCGTCGGCCCGCACCTGGACCCAGGCCTTCGGCGACGAGCTCGCCCGCATCGGCGCCACCGACGACCGGGTGGTGGCGATCACCGCCGCGATGCTGCACCCCACCGGGCTCACCCGGTTCGCCAAGCACTTTCCCGAGCGCACCTTCGACGTGGGCATCGCCGAGCAGCACGCCGTCGCCTCGGCCGCCGGCCTCGCCCGCGCCGGGCTGCACCCGGTGGTGGCGATCTACGCCACCTTTCTCAACCGCGCCTTCGACCAGCTGCTGATGGACGTGGCCCTGCACGGCGAGGGCGTGACGTTCGTGCTCGATCGGGCGGGCATCACCGGTCCGGACGGCGCCAGCCACCACGGCATGTGGGACCTGGCGCTGCTCGGCCTGGTGCCGGGCCTGCGGCTGGCTGTGCCCCGCGACGAGCAGCGGCTGCAAGAGGCCTTGCAGGCATGCGTGCGCATCGACGACGGTCCGTCGGCGATCAGGTTCTCGAAAGATCCGCTGCCCGCTGCGTTGCGCCCCGTGCGACACGAGGACGGCCTCGACGTGCTGGTCGAACACGGCGACCCCCGGGTGCTCGTGGTGGGCTGGGGCCAGTTCGCCACCATGGCCGTCGAGGTGGGCAACCGGCTCGCCCAGCAGGGCATCGGCGTGCGCGTGGTCGACCCCGTCTGGGCCCTGCCCACCCCGAAGGCCCTGATCGCCCAGGCCGGCGCGCACGACCTGGTGCTCACCATCGAGGACGGCGGCCTGGCCGGCGGTCTGGGCTCGCGGCTGGCCCAGGAGTGCCGGCTGGCCGGGGTGCGGGCCGACGTGCGCGAGTTCGGCATTCCGCAGCGGTTCATCGACCACGGCACCCGCGCCGGCATTCTCGACGACCTGTGCCTGACCGCCCAGCAGTTGGCCCGGCTGGCCACCGAAACCGTGCTGGCCGGCGACCCCGAACCGGCCCCCGACCAGGCCGATCAGCGCGGCTGACCGGCCTGCCTGGCCACCGCGATGCCGATGCAGCCGAGCACCGCGGTGATGAACAGGGGAGTGCCCAGCAGCGAGTCGCCGGCGTCGGTGAAGATCGAGATGTCGGTGTCGCCGCCGCTCTGCCGGGTCAGCGCCACATAAGCCGTCGACGTCACGGCCAGCAGCGCGCTGGCGCAGTACAGCATCACCCGGGCCGGCATCGGCCAGCGCGGACTGTCGCCGCGGGTGATCTCGCCCTCGGTGAGCAGCCGCCAGATCAGCCCGAACAGCACCGCACCCATGCCGGTGAAGCCGAGCGCGGCACTCACCGGGTCGTCCAGAATCGCCCGATGCGGGTACACCAGGCACAGCACCAGCCCGCAGGTCAGCGCGACCGCCCCCTGGCGGCTCAACCGCGAGGTGGCCAGCAGCCAACCGCCGATCACCAGCAGCGCGACGGTCAGCACTCCGGCCACCTGGGCGACCGGCGCGCCGATGCCTGTGCGACTGAGCAGCCGCACCAGGGCGAGGCCGGCCAGTGCGAACACCGCGGCCAGAAACATCGCCGGCCACGGCCGTCCCCGCCGAGCCAGCGGTAGGGCCAGCACGAAACCGACACCGCCCACGAGCATCCGCAGAATCGATGTTGTGGCGTCCTGCCGCGCGATGAAGTTGTAGCCGTCCAGCAGCGACTGCAGAGCCTCGACGTGCAGCAGTGGCACCACGGCCTGCAGTGGAATCGTCGCCAGCCCCACCAGGGCCAACGCGACCGAACACAGGGCGACCAGGTAGTTGAGCGCCGTCGAGTCCTCGTCCAGGTCCGACCAGGCCGGCGGACGTCCCGCGGCTGCGGTGGCGGCCGTGGCCAAGGCACCGATCACCAGCAGCACGCCCACCGCGCCGACCCAACCCAGCGGGCTGTTCTCGGCATCGCCGAGGGCGAACACCACGGTCACCACCGCGGCCAGCGGCACCAGCCAGGCCAGCCCGACGATGACCGGGCGGGGCAGTTCGCGCACGCTCGACGACACGCCCGCGAAGGAGGCCGAGACCGCGATCTGGGCCAGGGCCGCGCCAGCCACGAACAGGGCCGGCATCGCCATGCTGGTCATCGCCTGCAGCGTGCCCTCGAGGGCAATGCCGCGAAAGTCGACGTTGACGCCCCGCTGGGTTTCGCTGGTCAGCGTCGGGCCGAACAGGGCAGCGGCCAGGGCCGCCGCGACCGCCACGAACTCCCACCAGGCGTACCGGCGCCGCCAGCGCACCACGATCATGATCAGCAGCACCAACAACCCACCGCCCGACCACAGCAGGGTCGGCGGATCGACGGACGCCCCGAGGGTGAAGTACAGCACCACCGACGTGACGAGCAGCCAGGCCAGCAGCTTCGCCCACCAGCTCAGATGCAGCGCCGCGGTCAGCAGCAGCGCCAGGGCGAACACGTTCGCGCCGATCAGCAGCATCGCGCCGGTCTCGGGCACCAGGCCGCCGCGACTCAGCACGATCAGCCGATCGACGGCCCGCAGGGGCGCCGCGAACACCACAGCCAGGGTGAGCGCGGCATAGACCGCCAGGCTCAACACCAGCAGCGCACGCAACCCGGCTGGCCAGCCGGCCGTGCGTGGACGGCCCTCGCGCACCGGCGCGACGATGGTGAGCAGCACCAGGTCGCGCAGCACCCGGCCGAAAGCCGCGAGCGTCTTCACCGGGCCACCCAGAGGTAGGCCTGGTTGTTGTGCAACAGGAACAGGTCGGACGTGCCGACTTCGAGGCCGGTGAAGCTCTCGTCGAGGTTGGTGGCGTCGGTCGGCCAGGTGGCCAGGGTGCTGCCGTCGGCGCCCAGCCGGTACACGCTGCTGACGTCGCTGACCACCAGGCTGTCGCCGAGGGCGGCCAGGGCGGTGGGTCGCAGCGACTTCGACCAGGCGTCCGTGCCGTCGGTGGTGCGCAGGGCACGCAGGTTGTCGTTCTGCTGCACGACGATCACCCCGCCGACCGGCGTGAGGCTGTTGCGCGCACCCAGCACCGGGGTGCGCCAGGCGATCGAGCCGTCCGGCAGTCGATACGCACGCACGACGCCGTCGGTGCGTCCGGCCACCACCACCAGCCCGTCGCGCACCGTGAACGACTCCGGCGGCTCGGTGCTGAAGCTGGCCAGGGTCGAGCCGTCGGCGGCCAGGGTGAGCAGGTTGCCGGCCTGATCGAGCACGGTGACCCCGCTATCGGTGACCACCGGCGGCTGGCGGATCTCGTTCGGCGTGTGCGTGCGCCAGGCCAGGGTGCCGGTGGCGGCGTCGTAGGCGCTCACCGTGCCGTCCAGCCCGCCGACCACCACGAGGCGTCCGAACCGTACCGGGTCGGCCTCGGCGGCATCGGGCAGGGTGGCTTGCCACAGGTACTGGCCCTGGTCGCCGTAGGCGACGACGCGACGCTCGCTGGTGGTGGCGACCACGATGCGGTCGATCGCCAGCAGGCCGGTGATGCTGCCGCCGGGCTGGGCCGCCCAGCGTGCGTCGACCATGCCGTCGTCCCAGCCGCGGGCGACCAGGTCACCATTGAGTTGATTGGGGTAGACGAGCACCCGACCGGGCAGCACCACCGGGGGCAGCCTAGCGGCCAGCGCCATGGGCGGCAGCCCGGTCATGTCGCGACCCTCGAGTCGTCCGCCGGCCACCGGATCGGGCAGCGGCCCGCGCTCGGACGGCTGGAACGCCGAACCCCAGACCGGCGGACGCTGCACCGCCGTGACGGTGCGGGTGCTGTCGCTGCCCGCCACTGCGCCCCGGCCCTGGCACCAGGTCATCGACGACCGGCTGCGCACCGCAGCGGTGCCACTGCCGACGCTCAGGTCACCGGCGACGACGACGCACCCGTCACCGGCAGCGGTCGCGCTGAACGACGCGCTCATCGGGCTTTCGAGGGTGACCGCGGCCCCGCTGCCCAGCCCTGCGGTGCCGGCCACCGACCAGGTGTGCCCGGGCTGCACGCCGGCCGGCAGCATCAGCAGGCCGGGCTTGAACATCAGAAAGCGGTCGGGCCAGGCGGCCACCCGCAGCTCGAGGCCGGTGGGCTTCACGGCGTACAACTGGGTCTGCCGCTCGGCCACCGTGCCGGCTGCGTCCGCGATCGTCACGAAGACCCGTAGCCACGTGGTGGTTTGGGCTTCTTCGACGCTCTCGATGCCGTAGCCGAGGGCGCTGGGGCCGCTCTGGCTGAACGCCATGCCCACGGTGGTGTAGTACTCGTCGACCTCGTCTTTGCCGTCGGAGGTCTGCAGCACCACCCGGGTACCGGACGGCGGCAGGTACGCCATCACCGGTGAGCGCGATCGGCCGTCATCGGGTCGTCCGACCACCGCCGAGGCGGCGAACAAAGCCAGCGTGGTGACGATCAGCAGAATCGTGGCCGGCAGCCGATGCTCACGAATCGGGCGGGACGGGCCGGCGGGTGGCTGCGGCGGCGGCACCCGGTGCGGAGCGGCCCACTGAGGGGGCGGGCCGCCGGACAACCCGGGAATGCGATGGCCGGGGTCTGTCACGCACTCACTATAGGCAGACTCAGTTGCGCTGACTCAGCACAGTTGCGTGAGCATCAGCGGAATCAGCAGCTCGCGCTGCCAGGGCCGCACCAGTTCGGCTTCAAGCGCCGCGTCCAGGCTCTCGGCGGTCAAGGGCATGGGGGGTTTCCAGAGCACCCGCCGCAGCGCGTCGGGGCTGACCAGGTTCTCGACCGGCAGTTCGAGCTGTTCGGCGCGTCCGATCACCGCCGGACGCACCGCGTTCCACCGCTGAGCCGCCTCTGGGTTGCGCGTTTCCCACGTACGGGGCGGCGGCGGGCCGTCGGAGGATAGCTGCTTGGGCGGCAACTGATCGCGGGTGAGCGCCGCCGCTCGATCGAGCGCGGCCAGCCAGCGCGCGCGGTACCTTGACGGTGCCCGCCACGAGAACTCGCTGATCGCCGACAGGTCCTGTGGCCCGAGCCGCTTCACCTCGGGCGAGTTCAGCCGAGCGGCGAGGCCGCTGATCGCCCGGTCGGGCAGGATCTTGCCCGGGGCGCGGTCCATGCTCGAGGCCAGCTGGTCTCGCGTGGTCCAGAGTTCGCGCACCACCGCCAGCGCCCGCGCGCTGTGCACGGCGTGCAGGCCGGACGTACGTCGCCACGGGTCGGGGCGCGGCGGCGGCACCACCTGCGCCTGCGCGATCAGGTGCGCGAACTCCTGCGCGGCCCACTCGGTCTTGCCCTGGTCGTCGAGCTTGTCGGCCAGCCAGTCGCGCAGGTCGATCAGCAACTCGACGTCGAGGGCGGCGTAGTTGAGCCAGTCGTCGGGCAGCGGACGGCGCGACCAG
Source organism: Micropruina glycogenica (assembly GCF_900289045.1). Taxonomy (GTDB): domain Bacteria; phylum Actinomycetota; class Actinomycetes; order Propionibacteriales; family Propionibacteriaceae; genus Micropruina; species Micropruina glycogenica. Next base: position 1,516,002 of record NZ_LT985188.1, on the reverse strand, counting down.
TCGGCCGCCGAGTGCTCCTTGCGTAACCGCAGCCCGAACGCCTCTTCGATCAGCGTGCCCAGCGCGACCCGCGGCATACCCGTCAGCCGGGCGGCCAGTTCGGTGTCGAACAACCGCCCCGGCACCATGCCCACTTCGACCAGACAGGGCAGATCCTGCGTGGCGGCGTGCAGAATCCACTCGGCGTCGCTCAGCACCTGCGCGAGCGCCGACAGGTCGGCCGGAGCGTCGTTGGTGGCGAACGGAATCGGGTCGAGCAACACGGTGCCGGCGCCGGCCCGGCGCAACTGAATCAGGTAAGCCCGGGGCGAGTAGCGAAACCCGTGCGCACGCTCGGTGTCGATCGCGACCGGGCCGGTGCCGCCGGCCAGGGCCGCGGCGGCCGCAGCGAGAGCCTCGGGGGTGTCGACCACCGCCGGCACCCCATCGGCCGGCGCTTCGAGGACGGGTAGTTCGGCCTCGACCGGGTCGGTCACCGCCGGCGCCGCGCCGACATGACGACGACGCCCTCGGGCAGCGGTGGCAAGCCCGCGGTGGTGCACAGCAACTCCGACCAGCTCATCAGGTGGCGGGTGACGTCGTCTGATGAGGTGATCACCGGCGTCCACGAGGCCCTGATTTCGACCTCGGCGCGGGACGGGTCGGCCGACATGGCGCCGAACGCCCGCGACGACACCGCGGTCACCGTGCCGCTGGGTGCGGTATAGGCGGCGTCGTAACGTTCCAGGGCGTCGGTGAGCCACGACCAGCCCACCTCGGTGAGCAGCGGGTCGGCGACCATCTCGGCGTCCACGTCGGCGCGGGCGTAGGTGACGCAGCGAAAGTCGCCGTCCCACGAGGGGTTGCCGGCCGGGTCGTGCAGCAGCACGAGCCTTCCGTTGCCCAGGTCGTCGCCGCCCGACACCACCTCGGCGGCAACGGCCACGGCGTGTGGGGCGATGCGCTGCGGTGCCGGAATCTCTTCGATCACCAGTTCGGGCCGCCAGTGCATGGCTTGCAGCGCGGCAACCGCTTCGTCGAACAACCGAGGGCTTTCAGCCATGGTTCTGCGCGCTCCTCCCACGCATGTGAATCTAGCCGCGGCCCGGCCGTCCGCAACCGGGACTCGCCGGGGGGAGGGCAACCGTCACCGCGCCGTCTCGGGCTCGAGCACCAGGCAGATCGAGTTGATGCAGTAGCGCCGGTCGGTGGGCGTGTCGTAGCCCTCACCGGTGAACACGTGGCCCAGATGACTGTCGCAGGTGGCGCAGCGCACCTCGGTGCGGGTCTGCCACAGCGACTTGTCTTCGATGTAGCGCACCGAGTCGGTTTCGGGCATGAAGAAGCTCGGCCAACCGCAGTGCGACTCGAACTTGGTGTCGCTGGTGAACAGCTTGGCGCCGCACCCCTTGCAGTAGTACGTGCCTTTGGTCTGGGTGTCGGTGTACTCGCCGGTGAACGGACGCTCGGTGCCCGCCTCGCGCAGCACGTGGTATTCCTGCGGGGTCAGTTGGGCCCGCCACTGTTCGGGGGTCTTGAACTGCTTCGGGTCGAGTTGCATGGCATGCTCCTTCGTGATCGGTGCCGGCCCTGGCTGGTGATGTCAGCGTAGGTGCGTAGTCTGAACGGCATGCCCGAGGCCCCGGTGGAGTTGAACGTTGACGGACGCACCGTTCGCATCTCGAGCCCCAGCAAGCCGTACTTTCCTGGCTTGGGGCTCAACAAACTGCAGGTGGCCCACTATTTCCTGGCCGTCGGGCCGGGCATTCTGGCCGCGTTGAAAGACCGACCCACAACCATGGAGCGTTGGCCCAACGGGGTCGGCGAGGGCTCGTCACTGGTCAGCCCGTCGAATCCCGACGGCGACGCGTTCTACCAGAAGCGCGCCCCGAAGGGCATGCCCGATTGGGTGCAGACCGCCACCGTGCGTTTTCCGTCCGGACGCCCCGCCGTACAGGTCTGCCCGGCCGACCTGGCCACGATCGTGTGGATGGTGAACCTGGGCACGGTGCGCTTTCACCCGTGGCCGGTGCGGGCGCCGCAGACAGACCTGGTCGACCAGTTGCGCATCGATCTCGACCCGCAGCCGGGCACGGATTTCGCCGACGCGGTGGCAGCGGCCCTGGTGCTGCGCGAGGTGCTCACCGAGGCGGGGCTGACCGGCTTCGCCAAAACCAGTGGAGGCCGCGGCCTGCACGTGTTCGCGCCGATCGTGCCCTCGGACTTCATCGACGCCCGGCACGCCACCATCGCGATCGGACGGGAACTGGCACGCCGCCTGCCCGATGAGGTGACCGTCAACTGGTGGAAGGAGGAGCGCGGCGAGCGCATCTTCGTCGACTTCAACCAGATGGCGCGCGACCGGCTGATGACGTCGGCGTACTCGATTCGGCCCACGCCGGCCGGCCGGGTGTCGGCACCGCTGACCTGGGACGAGCTGGCGTCGGTGAGCCCCGACGACTTCACCGTCGTCACCATGCCGGCGCGGTTCACCGAGCGCGGCGACCTGTGGGCGCCGCTGTATGCGAGCGATCCTGCGCCGATCACGACCGCCCTGGCGTGGTACGCCCGCGACGATGCCGGCGGGGGAGCAGAGATGCCCTACCCGCCCGACTACCCCAAGATGCCGGGCGAGCCCCCGCGGGTGCAGCCGTCGAAGAAGAACGAAGCCAACTGGCAGTAAAGACCGTTGATCGAGCTTGTCGAGATCCACGTGCGGTGGTCTCGACAAGCTCGACCGGCGGTGGTTCGACCTAGAGCGCAGCCGCCACCTCGCCCGAGCTCAGCGGATGGCTGAACATCGGGTAGTCGAAGGCGATCGCGTTGTCGTGCTCGGCCTGTGACGTCGCTGCGAGGCAGTCGGTCAGGGTGATCACCCGGTAGCCGTTCTCGTAGGCGCTGCGCATGGTCGACTCGACGCAACAGTTGGTCAGAAAGCCGCCGAGAATCACGGTGTCGATGCCCTTGCTGCGCAGAATGAAGTCGAGATTAGTGCTGGCGAAGGTGTCCAGGCCGCGCTTGCCCTCGATCAGAATGTCGCCCTCAGCGGGGGTCAAGTCGTCCACGATCGCGGCGCCCCACGTGCCTTTCACGAACGCGTTGCCGCCCACCACGCCGGCCAGAATGCCGTACGGGTGCCGGGTGAGTTCGGCGTAGCCGGGGGCGAAAGTGATCGGCGCGTGCATGATCGTCACGCCGGCCGCCCGGGCCTTCTCGACGAACGCCTTGGTGTTGTCGAGCATGCCGGTCGAATCCATCACCTCGGCGACGGCGCCGTGCAGCACACCGCCGTCGGTGGTGAACTCGTTCTGGTACTCGATCAGCACCAATGCGGTCTTGGCCGGGTCAAGGGTCAGGGTCTCGTCAGACATGGGTTCTCCTCGTTGAGTGGTTCCCCGATGAGTCCATCGAACCACTCCCTGCGGCTCGGCGCACGATGTCGCACCGGCGCTGCACAATGGCACCCATGCAGTTGCCCGTGATGCCCCCCGTCAAGCCGATGCTGGCCAAGTTGGTGCCCACCATTCCCACCGGCGAACTCAGTTATGAGCCCAAATGGGACGGCTTTCGCTCGATCGTCTTTCGCGACGGTGACGAGGTAGAGATCGGGTCACGCAACGAGCGTCCGCTGACCCGGTACTTCCCCGAACTCGTCGAGGCGGTGAAGGCCAACCTGCCCGAGCGTTGCGTCGTCGACGGCGAGATCATCGTCGTGGTCGGCGATCGGCTGCAGTTCGAGGTGCTCTCGCAGCGCATTCATCCCGCGGCCAGCCGCATCACCATGCTGAGCGCGCAGACCCCGGCCAGCTTCGTCGCCTTCGACCTGCTCGCGCTGGGCGACGACGACCTTACTTCGCGACCCTTCGAACAGCGCCGTGCCGCACTTGAACAGGCGCTGACCGACGCGGCCGCACCGGTGCACCTCACCCCGGCCACCCGCGACCCCGAGCTGGCGCAGCAGTGGTTCAGCCAGTTCGAGGGGGCGGGTCTCGACGGCGTGGTGGCCAAGCCGCTGGTCGGCACCTATCAGCCCGACAAGCGCACCATGTTCAAGATCAAGCACCAGCGCACGGCCGACTGCGTGGTGGCCGGCTACCGGGTGCACGCCAGCGGGCCGGACGCGATCGGCTCGCTGCTGCTCGGCCTCTACAACGACGAGGGCGAGCTTGCCTCGGTGGGGGTGATCGGGGCGTTTCCGGCGGCCCGGCGCAAGGAGTTGTTCACCGAGTTGCAGCCGCTGGTCACCACCTTCGACGACCACCCGTGGGCGTGGGCGAAGCAAGAGCAAGGCACGCGCACCCCGCAGAACTCCGCGGGCAGCCGCTGGAACAACGGCAAAGACCTGTCGTTCACCCCGTTGCGGCCCGAACTGGTGGTCGAGGTGCGCTACGAGCACATGGAGGGCGTCCGGTTCAGGCACACCGCCCAGTTCAACCGCTGGCGGCCCGACCGCGACCCACGCTCGTGCACCTACGAGCAGCTGGACGAGCCGGTGAGCTACGACCTGGCCGAAATTCTGGCGCTGAAGTCTTGAGCGACGCCACAGGCAATCGGTCCGGCCTACTGCATCGTGGTGCGATGCTGCGCCACACTACGTAGATGGCAGCCAAGAAGAAGTCGAAGTCAACGTCGAAATCGAAGTCACCCCAGCGGGCAACCAAGCCGCTCAGCCAACTGTTGCGACTGCCGTCCGGCCCGGTCGATCTCAGTTCACTCGACACCGCAGCCACCCACGGCTTTCCCGGCAAGGGCAAAGAGGACGGCCCAGCGCTCACCCAGGCGCTGGCGCCCGAGATCAGCGACCTGCAGGAGCGGCTGTACGCCAACGGGCGATCCGACCCCGAGAACGCCAAACGGGTGCTCGTGGTGCTGCAGGGCATGGACACCTCGGGCAAGGGCGGGGTGATCAGGCACGCCATGGGCATGGTCGACCCGCAGGGCATTCAGCTCACCTCGTTCAAGGTGCCGACCGACGAGGAGCGCAAACACCATTACCTGTGGCGCATTCGCCGGGCGCTGCCCGACCCCGGCATGATCGGCATCTTCGACCGCTCGCAGTACGAAGACGTGCTGGTGGTGCGGGTCGAGCAGTTGGTGCCGGTCAGCGAGTGGAACAAGCGCTACGACGAGATCAACACGTTCGAGAAGAAGGCCGCCGACGAGGGCACCACGATCATCAAGTGCTTCTTGCATGTGTCGTTCGACGAACAGAAGGCGCGCTTGGCGGCGCGCCTGGCCAGCCCCGACAAGTACTGGAAGTACAACCCGGGCGACGTCGACGCCCGGGCCAAGTGGCCGGCTTATCAGCAGGCGTACGCCGACGCGCTGGAGCGGTGCAACACCGACTACGCACCCTGGTTCGTCATTCCCGCCGACCGCAAGTGGTACCGCAACTGGGCGGTCGCCCAGTTGCTGCGCGAGCACTTGGTGGGCATGGATCTGAGCTGGCCCGAGGCCACCTTCGACGTGGCCGCCGAGAAGGCGCGGGTCGCCAGGTCCTGAGCGACCCGCGAGGGCCTGGGCTTCGACCACACCCTTTGTTGGGTATCGCCGCGGCGCCGAACAGGCGTACGCATAGGCGTAGCGAAGTGAACCGCTTCGCGTGATCTTCGCTGCGTGCCCCAATCGGGCGCGGTGCGACCGAATCAGGAGGTTGGCATGACAACGGTGTTGTGGCTCATCGCGGCGGTGCTGGTCGTCTCGGGAATCCTGGCCATCATTCGCAAGCAGGTGATGTGGGGCATCGTGCTGATCGTCGTCGGGCTGCTGGTGGGGCCGGGCGGCGTGAGCATCTTCCACTGACCACGAGTCGGTGAGTTGAGCCTGTCGAGACAGGGCGGTTGGTCGAGCTCGTCGAGACCGGTTGGTCGAGCTTGTCGAGACAGGGCTGTTGTTGGTCAAGCTTGTCGAGACCCTCGTGACCAGGGCTTTCGACAAGCTCGACCAGCGATTCAGCTCATCGTCAGGCGCTGACGATGCTCAGGTGACGTGCGGGCACGTCCTCGTCGAGATCGTCGAAGCCGATGTCGAGCAGATCCATGGCCGCAAAGGCGTAGCGGGCCAGAATCAGGTCCATCACCTCGCGGGCCGAACCCAGCGGCTCGCTGACCGACACCGCGCCACAACGCTCGGCCAAGTCGGCCTGGGCGTGGAACAGCTCGGTGGCGGTGAGAAAGAACGATCCGACCGCGATGTGCCGGCGGCCCTGGGCGCGCAGGCCCTGAATGGCTTGGGCGACGGACGGCCCCGAGCCGTCGGCGACCCCGGTGAGGCAGGGCAGCCGGTGGTGCGTCGACCATTGCCGGGCGCGACGGGCCAGCAACGCGTTGCCGCGCACGTCGCCGCTGCGGGCCGAGCTGAGCACCAGGCCGTCCAGTTCGAGCACTCGGCTGGTGCTCAGCGACGACCGTAGCCGCTGGTCGAGCACGGTGAGCAGGCTGACCTCGGGGCCGATCGGCCGCGACACCTGAATGCGCAGCTCGGGGTGCACCGTGCGCAGCTTGGTGGCCTGGACGAGCGCGCGCTCGTCGGGGTCGATGGCGTGGGTGAGTTGCAGGGGCACCAGCACGATTTCGGTGATGCCCTGCTTCACCAACTGGCCGACGACCTGTGCGGGTGTGGGAGAGCAATGTTCGAGGAACGCGCAATGCACGGACAGGCCGGCTCGCATACGTTGCAGACCCTGCCGCAACGAGTGCGCGACTTGGGCCACTTGGGCATCAGTACTGCCCATTCCCACCATCACCAAGGCTGGAGCGGTCATGATGTGCCTCTCTTGCGTCACATGTCCTGCGGCTCCATTGCCGGCACTTGCGGGGCTCAGCCTTTCTGGTCAGCACTACCAGATGCAAATCGCGTGTCCGACATGTGGTTATGAGTTCCAATATTCGAGACAACCCTGCTCTCACTGCGGACCAACTGGGTCGAGACTCCTTGTGCAGTCCCATTCGTCTCGCTGGCTGAGCACCAGACCGTCCAAAGGCCTGGCCTGCGGCGGGCCCACTTGGGCGCACTCGCGCACCTTGGGTGTCGCTGTGGTCTGCGCTGAGGGGGCGCAGCCGTTCTGGTCACTGCTGGGGAGTGCGGCTCTGGAACAGATCGAGCAGGCAGCCATAGAACCGGGGTGTGAGCACTCGAATGCATTCGTCAACGCACCCGGAGTGCCATCATCGCTGCCGACATGGGCCTGGCAAGCATTTATGCGGTGGGCGATACTGGGTTCGAACCAGTGACCTCTTCGGTGTGAACGAAGCGCGCTACCACTGCGCCAATCGCCCGCGAGGACTCACGATAGCCGATCCGTCGGGCTGTGCGCACATCGTGGCCGTGGGGCGGGGTGCTCACTGCTCGGTCGTCTTGCCTCACGTCAAGATGTCCGCGGGTGATTGGCGCGTGCCTCATATGAAATGTCCGGATGGTTAGGCGGCGGGGCGGGTGCCGAGGGTGCGTGCTTTGGCTAGGTCGATGAGTTGTTGCTGGATGTGGTTGATGCCTCGGGTGATGCGTGCTGGGTTGAGCTTGTCGTGTTCGGCTGCGAGCCGGGCACGGGTCGCGGGGTCGGGCGGGCCGGTGTCGAGGAGCCGCTGGTAGGGGGTTTTGGGTTTGTCGTAGACACGCTTCTTGCGGCCGCTGCGGGTCTGGGTCCAGTCGACGGCTTTGACGCAGGGCAGCAGGTGGTTCTTGCGGGCCATGACCAGGTCCCAGAGTTGGTTGAGCAGGGCGAGTTCGGTGTCGGTTTCGTAGCGGTAGCGGAAGGCGTGGCGGCGGACCCAGTCGCCGTTGCGTTGCTCGATGTGGGCGTTGTCGTTGTGGTGGTAGGGCCGGCCGCGGGTGATCGGGATGTGGTGGTCGTCGCACCAGGCGATCACGGACCAGTTCATGAACTCGGAGCCGTTGTCGAAGTCCATGCCGGCGATCGGGAGGGGTGCCAGTTTGGCGATCCATTCCAGGCCGGCGTGGACGTGCACGAACGCGTTGTTGCGGATGCTGCGCAGCATGGTCCAGCCGGTCACCGGATCGGTTGCTGACAAGGTGCGAAGGAACTCGCCTTTGAGTGTGTGGCCGCAGTGAGCGACAGTGTCCAACTCCAGAAACCCGGGCACGGTGATCGGGTCGTCGGTCGCGGTGCGCAGCGGGATCGAGGACCGCAGGATGTGCGAGGGTCGGGTGCTGGACAGGCCGGCGGCGGGGTAGCCGGCAGCCTTGTGCGGTTTCAGGTAACGGTCGATCGTGGCTGCCGACATCGACCTTAGTTCGTCGATCACCGTGTCGCTGACCCGGTCGGCGACCTTGCCGAGCTCACGGTCTCGAACCAGCCGACACAGGGTGTCCTCCATCACCACGGCCAGGTACTTGCCCGATGGTTGACCGGCCAGCCGCCACACCTCCTGCAACACGATCAGCGCATCGTAGGAGTACTTGCGTGGGCGTGGTTTCCGCTGCTGGTCGCGGGCCGCGCCCTTGCGGGTGGCCGCGGCCCGGATCGCTCGGCGGGCGTGATCGCGGGTCCAGCCCGTCGACGCCACTAGCGCGTCGAGGATACGGCTCTTCTCAGCTCTGTCCGCCTTCGCGTATTCGCGGGCGAACTTCTTGGTCACATCACGGCGCGACGCCATCGACAACTCCCTGCTCACAGGGCCAGGGAACCCCAACAGCTAGGCGGACATCCTCATGTGAGGCACGCGCTGCCCTTCCCGGACCTTTTACGTGAGTCAAGTCGTCGGTTTGCCTGCCCCGTCGGCGGGTTGTTATCGTTGCATGCGCACCACGGCCCAGAGGGGTCGCGGAAAGCATGCGGACGTGGCTCAGTTGGTAGAGCATCACCTTGCCAAGGTGAGGGTCGCGGGTTCGAATCCCGTCGTCCGCTCGGAGTTGGTCTCGTACCTGCCGCGACGAGGCCGGGTCTCACCGGTGGAGTGGCCGAGAGGCGAGGCAACGGACTGCAAATCCGTGTACACGGGTTCAAATCCCGTCTCCACCTCGGGCGATTGGCGCAGTTGGTAGCGCGCTTCCCTGACACGGAAGAGGTCATCAGTTCAAGTCTGGTATCGCCCACCAGAGCGCAGGCCCGGTTCGGTGAACCGGGCCTTTCATTCACCCCGGCCCGCTACCCCCAACGGCATCGCTGATCAACGCGCGGGTCGTTGGTTGGGCTTGACGTTGGTTGGGCTCGTCGAAACCCCTCGCGGCAATGGGTCTCGACAAGCTCGACCAGCGCGGCGGGTCGTTGGACGACACGCTCGACCAGCGGTTTCCTAAGGATGCGCTGATTTTTGTGGTGTGCGGTTCGGTGGCTGGCTTCGGCTGTTGGGACGCGAAATTGTTGGGGTATGGACAGCGAGCAGCCTTCTTTCGCCGATGTCGAGTATGGCAATCGTCGGCGGGTTTCCAAGCGTGAGCAGTTCTTGGAGCAGATGGAGGCCACGATCCCGTGGCAGGTGTGGATCGATCTGATCGAGCCGTACTACTACCTGGACCGGCCAGGTAAGACGGGTCGGAAGGCGAAGCCGCTGGCGATGATGCTGCGCATGTATTTGCTGCAGGTCTGGTTCAACCTGTCCGATGAGGGGGTCGAGGACGCGATCTACGACTCGTTCGCGATGCGCCGGTTCCTGGGTGTGGACTTCACGGTGGAGCAGGTGCCCGACGCGACCACACTGCTGCACTTTCGTCACCTGTTGGAGAAGGCCAGCTTGGCCAGAGACTGCTGGCGGCGCAGAACGACCTGTTTGAGCGTGAGGGTTGGATCATGCGGGGCGGCACGATCGTGGACGCCACGATCATTGCGGCACCGTCATCGACCAAGAACGCCACCGGTGCCAGGGACCCCGAGATGCACCAGACCCGCAAGGGCAATCAGTGGTACTTCGGGATGAAGGCCCACATCGGTACCGATGCCGGCACCGGATATGTGCACTCGGTCACCGCCACCGCAGCGAACGTGTCCGACATCACCGAGGCTGCCCATCTGATGCGGCCCGATGACACTGCCGGGTGGGGCGATGCCGGTTACCTGGGTATCGACAAACGCGAGGAGATCACCGGCGATCCCCACCTCGCCGGCGTCACCTGGCACATTGCAGCCCGCAAGAGCCAGTTGGCGAGGATGCATCCTCATGAGCGGGCGATCGAGTCCCGCAAGGCCGGGGTGCGGGCCAAGGTCGAGCACGCGTTCCTGATAGTCAAACGAGACTTCGGGTTCACCAAGACCCGCTACCGCGGCCTGGCGAAGAATCTCCATCGTCTCCACGTCGCGTTCGCGTTGGCGAACTGGCTGATGCGGGCACGTGCCGTCGCTCTCACCACGGCGGCGGCATAGCGTCAGCCTGCCCGAAACCGCCCCAACAGGCCCCCCGCAGCGAATCGATCAGCCGACAACGCCCACACCCAACCCCTCCAAGAGCACGATCACCGTCACTCACGCCACGAATGGCACGTTGATCAGCGGTTCCCTTAGGCCGCGACAGGGTGAGGTGCAGCCGCCAGGCGGCCAGCACGGCGGGGTCTTCGAACGGCGTGGCGGTTCGCATCGCGATGCCCTGCGACAGCCACACCTGCCGTCCGGCCTGACCCGCCACCTCGGCCGATGCGCGGGTGAAGCCTCGTTCGGTCAGCATCGACGGCGCCGCCGCACCGACGTCGCCGGCCAGAATGGTCGGCACCTTCGCGCGTCGCAGCGTGTCGAGCGCCATTGTCAGGTCACCCTGCTGGCCCGCCGCGGCGTGCCCCGGTGTCGCGAAGCCGTCGGCTGCCCGGGCCTGCACGGCGATCACGTCGAGCGATCGTCCATTCGATCGAGAGGTCAGTTGCGCCCGAACGGCCCCGGCGGGTTCAGCGTGGGCGAAGGTGACGTCGGCCCGGCCGGAGTGCAACCACTTGTCTGCGTTCCAGAGCACCGTGGTGGTGCCGATCGGGTAGACCTTCCAGCGGTCCTGCCCGCCCAGCGCGTCGCGAATCGCGTTGCGAACCGACTCCGAAACGCCGGTCAGCGCGTACACCGAACAGTCGAGCTGCGTGGAAAGCCAGGCGCCCGGGCCCGGTGCGCCGCCGGCCAAGTCACCCAAGCCGGAGTGCCCGAAGCGAAACTTCAGGGCCGCGGGTGGCATCGCTGCTGCACCGCCCATACCGGTCATGGCCAGCAGCGCCTGCCAGGTGGCCGGACCGTCCTCGCCGTCGATCTTCAAGCCCTGCTCGCGCTGAAAGTCCTCGACCATCTCGAAACCGAGCATAAGCAGCCGCGCCCTCAGATCGGCGGCGCGCTCGGTGTCGCCGGCCCGGGAGTAGCCGAAGTGCCAACGCTCCGACGGCACCGTGCGCCGCCAGCCGTAGGCGTGCGCTCGCAGCTTTTCGCCGGGCTGGGGCTGGAGCTTGCCGTTGCCGCCCTTGGTGAGCCACTTGTGCGCCTCGGACGGCTTGTACGGGCCCTTGCCGCCGGTGCTCAGGTCCATGGCCATGCCGCGCACGTGGGGCGCGTGCCGGCTCGGCTTGGCGGCCAGGTTGCCCTTGCCCGCCAGATAGAGCCGATACAGCTCAGCCTGTTTGGCCAGACTGCGGTAGAACACGTCGACGCCGCCGGCGGGCATGCCGTCGGCACGCATGCGCAGGTACGAGGCCGCGGCATCGCCCCGCAATCGGCCACCCCCGGGCAGTGTCACCAGGTACTCGGTTTCGTTGGCCTTCGGCATCACGTCCTCCTCGCCTCGCCACGTCGGCTCGGGCCGCCGGATTCAGGCGGACACACTGTGAAGAGGGGGTCGGACGCGCCGTGATGCATCAGCCGCGGGGGCAAGGGTCAGCGTCGTGCTTTCGCCGCGCGCAGTCGCGACGTGAGCAGGCGGCGCTCGACGGGCCCGAGGCCGTCCAGCACGTCGATCAGCACGGTGAGTTGGGCCAGCGCGTCAAGCGCCTGGGCGGCGCCGCCTGCGTCCACGCCCTCGTAGAGCTCGAGACCGACGAACGAGGCTCCGACCGCGCGGGCCAGGGCAGGCACGTCCACCAGGTCGCGCATCGGTGAGTCGTCGAGCAGCCGCTCGACCGCAGCGGTGACTTCGGCGAACCACAGGTCCAGACTTTGCCGCGCGACGTCGGCGTAGGCGGGGTCGGACTGTCCTGCGGCCAGCAGCTGTGCCATCACCCGCACCGATCCCACCGAGGCCGCCTCGGCGTGCAGCCGACGCCCCACCGCCAAGGGCTCGCCGAACGAGCCCTCGTAGCGCAGGGCGGCGCGGTACAACATGACCGTGTTCTCGGTGCTCAGGCGGGTCGCCTGGGCCACCAGAGCAGTCACCGAGCCGAAGTGGTAGAACACCAGGCCCTGGTTCACCTCGGCGCGGGCGGCGATGCCCCGCGCCGACACCGCCGCCATGCCGGGCCCGGCGAGCAACTCGATGGTGGCCTGCAGCAGGCGCTCGCGGGTGTCGGCGCCGCCGGTCACTGCTGGTGCTCCGCGACCGTGTGGAAGTCACCCGCGGGGGGGACAGTTTTGAGTGGAACCGGAAGCGGCAGCCCGCATAATGTTTCTGTCAGCGGGGGACGACCTCCAAGATCTTCACCGGGGGGAAGAAGACACAGGGGTTGCGCAACGGGAGGGTAGGGCTCACAGAGTCTTTCACCTGATTTGTACGAGACCGGGTTCCGACCGGGGGGATCGGAGCCCGGTCTTGTCGCGTCTACGCACGACGCGCCGGGCTGGTTGCGGCACAATGGAGGCCGCGCCCGGCTGGAGGCGCAGGATCCCGTTTCGAAAGGAAGTCCCGTCGTGTCTGTCTCCATCACCGTGGTGCGCCCCGATTCGCGCGAACCCCAGGTGGTCGAGACTGCGACCACCGGGCTCGACATCTTCGGCGCCGACCGCACGGTCGTCGCGATGCGGGTCAACGGCGAGTTGCGCGACCTGGCCCGTGAACTGGCCGCCGACGACGAGGTGGAGCCGGTGGCGATCGACAGTCCGGACGGGCTGAACATCCTGCGGCACTCCACCGGGCACGTGACGGCGCAGGCCGTCCAGGCGCTGTACCCCGACACCAAGCTCGGCATCGGGCCCTTCATCACCGACGGCTACTACTACGACTTCGACGCCGCCCGTCCGTTCACCCCAGACGACGTGGCGGCCATCGAGAAGCAGATGGGCCAGATCGTGCGCGAGCGACAGAAGTTCGTGCGCCGCGTGGTCAGCGACGACGAGGCTCGCGCCGAACTGGCGAACGAGCCGTACAAGCTCGAACTGATCGGCATCAAGGGCAACTCCGTCGACACCGAGGGCGCGAGCGTCGAGGTGGGCGGCGGCGAACTGACCATCTACGACAACGTGCGCCGCGACGGCAGCGTGGCCTGGAAAGACCTGTGCCGCGGCCCGCACGTGCCGCACACCGGCTACCTGAACGCCTACTCGTTGATGCGCACGTCGGCCGCCTACTGGCGCGGCGACCAGCGCAACGCCCAGCTGCAGAGGGTCTACGGCACCTCCTGGCCCACCAGGGACGACCTGAAGGCTTACAAGTTCCGGCTCGAGGAGGCCGCCAAGCGCGACCACCGCAAGCTCGGCACCGAACTCGACCTGTTCAGCTTTCCCGACGACATCGGCTCGGGCCTGCCCGTCTTCCACCCCAAGGGCGCGATCGTGCGCATGGAGATGGAGGACTACAGCCGCCGCCGGCATGTCGAAGAGGGCTACGAGTTCGCCTACACCCCGCACCTCACCAAGGCGCAGCTGTTCGAGACGTCCGGTCACCTCGACTGGTACGCCGACGGCATGTACCCGCCCATGCACCTCGACGAAGAGGTGGACGCCGACGGCAACGTGCGCCGGCAGGGTCAGGACTACTACATGAAGCCGATGAACTGCCCGATGCACTGCCTGATCTACCGCTCGCGCGGACGGTCGTACCGCGAGTTGCCGCTGCGACTGTTCGAGTTCGGCACCGTGTACCGCTATGAGAAGTCGGGCGTGGTGCACGGCCTGACCAGGGCCCGCGGCTTCACGCAGGACGACGCGCACATCTACACCACGCAGGAGCAGGTGGGTGCCGAGTTGGAGCGGCTGCTCACCTTCGTGCTCAAACTGCTGGCCGACTACGGCCTCGAGGATTTCTACCTCGAGCTCAGCACGCGCAACCCCGACAAGTCCATCGGCGACGACGAGACCTGGCAGGTGGCCACCCGCACCCTGCAAGAGGTGGCCGAGCGCTCGGGCCTCGAACTCGTGCCCGACCCGGGCGGCGCGGCGTTCTACGGGCCGAAGATTTCGGTGCAGGCGCGTGACGCGATCGGCCGCACGTGGCAGATGTCGACCATTCAGCTCGACTTCTTCGAGCCCGAGCGGTTCGAGCTCGAATACACCGCGCCCGACGGCAGCCGCAAGCGGCCGGTGATGATCCACCGGGCCCTGTTCGGGTCGATCGAGCGGTTCTTCGGCGTGCTCACCGAGCACTACGCGGGTGCGTTCCCGGCCTGGCTGGCGCCGGTGCAGGTGATCGGGCTGCCGGTGGCCGACGAGTTCAACGACTACCTGGGCGGGGTGCTCGACCAGCTGAAGGCCCGCGGCATCCGCGTCGAACTGGACGCGTCCGACGACCGGTTCGGCAAGAAGATCCGCAACGCCAGCAAGGCCAAGGCGCCGTTCGTGCTGATCGCCGGTGGCGACGACCGCGACGCCGGCGCAGTGTCGTTCCGCTACCGCGACGGTTTGCAGCGCAACGGCGTGCCGATCGACGAGGCCGTCCAGCTGATCGTCGACCACGTGACCAGTCGGTCGAACGCCGACCCGACCGCGGCCTGACCCGCTGTCATGACCGATCACCCCGAGCGCGCCGCCGTCGAGCCCAGCGGCGAGCGCCCCGGGGTGCCCGACCCGTTTCAGCGGCTCTGGACGCCGCACCGCATGGTGTACATCGGCGGCGAGAACAAACCGCTGGACGCCACCGAAAGTCAGTGCCCGTTCTGCCGAGCACCCGGTCGATCCGACGACGACGGGCTGATCGTGCATCGCGGCGAGGCGGCCTACGTGGTGCTGAACCTGTACCCCTATTCGCCCGGCCACCTGCTGGTCTGCCCCTACCGGCACGTGTCCGACTACACCGAGGTGACCGACGCCGAGTCGCACGAGATCGCGGCGCTGACTCGGCAAGCCATGCGGGTGATCCGTTCGGTCAGCCGTCCGGCCGGCTTCAACCTGGGCATCAACCAGGGCGACGTGGCCGGGGCAGGCATCGCCGCCCATCTGCATCAGCACGTCGTGCCGCGGTGGCAGGGCGACATGAACTTCCTACCCGTGATCGCCCAGACCAAGGCGATTCCGCAACTGTTGGGTGACACCCGCGCCCTGCTCGCCGACGCCTGGTCGAGCGCCGCGTGAGCCGTAAAGGGGACGGTTCTCGTTTTGGCTCAGGGGACGGTTCTCGTTTTGGCTCAGGGAGGGCTCTCTGAGCCAGAATCTAGAACCGTCCCCATTACGGCTCACGTCCCTGCGTCCGCCGATCCTGGTGGTGCCCGCCGGTCTCGTCAACCGGGTCGCGTGGGGCGTCGGCGTTAGTCTGGGGCGGTGACCACCGGCGAGCCGTACGACACCGAGCGCATCGTCACGTTGCCCAATGTGTTGAGTTTCATTCGGCTGCTGGGTGTTCCGCTGTTTCTCTGGCTACTGCTCGCCCGGCAGTACGACCTGTGGGCCGTGGCCGCACTGGTCTTTCTGGGTGCCACCGACTGGGTGGACGGCTACCTCGCCCGCAAGTACCACCAGCGCTCGAAGCTGGGCCAGGTGCTCGACCCGCTGGCCGACCGGCTCTACATTCTGGCGACCCTGATCGGGCTGGCCATTCGCGGCATCATTCCGTGGTGGATGGTGCTGCTGCTGGTCTCTCGTGACGTGCTGATGGCCGCGGTCGTGCTGCCGCTGCTGCGCCGCCGGGGTTTCGTCACCCTACCGGTGCACTTTCTTGGCAAGACGGCCACGTTCTGCCTGTTGTACGCCTTTCCGATGGTGTTGCTGGGCGCCGGCCCCGAACCGTGGCAGCTGTGGTTCCGGGTGATCGGCTGGGCCTTCGCGCTGTGGGGAGCGGGTCTCTACTGGTGCGCCGGGTTGATGTACTTCGGCCAGACCCTCGACGTGCTGCGCCGATTTCCGCCCGTGGGCAAGGGTGATCGTCCCTCGACCACGGCCGCGGTCACCGGATGAGCCCGCGCACCCGGGCCCTCAGGGCCGTCCGTCGGGTCGACGAAAGCATGAACCTGCTCACCGACCTGTCGCGCGACGCCCTCGACCCCGGCTACCGCACCGCCGCACCCCGCCGCGGGCGTTGGTGGGTCGTCGCGTCGGCGACGGTGGTGATCGGGCTGATGATCGGCGGATCCGTGGGGGAGCGACTCAGGGCGGCGCCCGCCGAGCAGCAGGAGCGCGAACAGTTGGTGCAGCGCATCGAGCAGGCCAACGCGGCTTCGGACGCCCTGCGGGCGCGAGTGGCCACGCTGAACGCCGAGAACAAGGCACTGTCGGACGCAGCGCTGGGTAACGATCCCGCGGCGGTCGCGGTGCAGCGTCAGATCGACGCGCTCGCCCCGGCCACCGGCATGCAGGCGGTCACCGGCCCCGGCGTGGTGCTGGTCGCCGACGACGCCGAGAGCCCGGTCGCGAGCGGCAGCAAGGTGGTCGATGTCGATCTGCGGCAAGCGGTCAACGGGTTGTGGCAGGCAGGTGCCGAGGCGATCGCGGTCAACGGGCACCGGCTGTCGTCGCGCACCGCCATTCGCGGCGCGGGCGACGCCATCACCGTCGACTA
This sequence comes from Micropruina glycogenica, assembly GCF_900289045.1. Taxonomy (GTDB): domain Bacteria; phylum Actinomycetota; class Actinomycetes; order Propionibacteriales; family Propionibacteriaceae; genus Micropruina; species Micropruina glycogenica. Next base: position 1,499,251 of record NZ_LT985188.1, on the reverse strand, counting down.
CCGGTCGCTCACCCAGCCCTACCACATCGAAGCGATCGGCGACCCCGACGGCCTGTTGCGGGCCTTTCCCGCCACGGGTGGGGGAGCATGGTGGGCGTACCTGAAGCAGAACTACGGCATTCGGTACGACCTGAGCACGGCGGGTAATCTGCGGCTGGAGGCAGACCCCGGCCTAGGGCTCAGGGTCGCCCAGACGAAGCCCTGAGGAGGTGCCTTGTTCGCCATCGTCGGCCTGATTCTGGGCATCGCGCTCGGCATCTACCTCGAACCCACCCTGCCCGTCGGCCTGCAGCCGTACCTGCCGATCGCCATCGTGGCCGCCTTGGACGCGTTGTTCGGCGGCTTTCGCGCCTACCTGGAGCGGGTCTTCGACGACAAGGTGTTCGTGGTGTCGTTCACGTCCAACGTGCTGATCGCCGCCCTGATCGTGTGGGTGGGCGACCAGATCGGGGTGGGGGCGCAGCTGTCGACGGCCGTGGTGGTGGTGCTCGGCATTCGCATCTTCACCAACGCGGCGGCGATCAGGCGGGCGTTGTTCCATGCCTGAGTACGAGCCCAAGCACGGCGCAACCGAGGAGTCGTCGGTTGAGCCTGTCGAAACCGAGTCGGTTGAGCCTGACGAAGCCGAGGGTCTCGACAAGCTCGACCAGCCTGTCGAAAGCAAGCGAGACAAGCTCGACCAGCCGGACGGCTCCGACCCTCGCCCGCCGGTGGACTGGCGTGAGCTCGTCCGAGACTTCGTCAAGCCCGGCCGCGCCCAGGTGGTGTTCGCCGCGATCCTGCTGATCTTGGGGCTCGGCGTGGCCATGCAGGTGCGCAGCCAGGCCCAGCAGACCGACTACTCCACCATGCGGCGCGCCGATCTCGTGCAGTTGCTGGACGACCTGAACTCCGAGAGCCGTCGGCTGGAGGCCGAGATCGCCCAACTCGAAGAGACCAAGCGCCAACTGCAGAGCGGCGCCGACAGCGAACGGGTCGCGCGCGAAGAGGCACAGCGCCGCCTCGACGTGCTGGCGATCCTCGGGGGCACCGCTCCCGCACAGGGCTCTGGCATCAGGGTGGTGATCGACGATCCGAATCACAAGGTCACCCCCGAACTGCTGCTCAACACCATCGAGGAGTTGCGCGACGCGGGCGCTGAGGTGATCGCGATCAATCAGACCGTTCGCGTCGTGGCGTCCACCTGGTTCGCCAGCGGGCGCGGGGGCATCGTGGTCGACGACCAGACCATCACCGCTCCCATCTCGATCGACGTGATCGGTGAGCCGCACGCGCTCACCGAGGCGCTGCGGTTCTCGGGCGGCCTGGTCAGCGAGGTGCAGAACTCGCGGGTCGGTGGCACGGTCAGCATCGTCAGCGACCCGAAGGTGACGATCGAGGCGGTCGTCAGCCCGCCGATCGGAAAGTTCGCCAAGCCCGCCTGATCGACGGGCGCGTGCGCGTCACCCGTTATGGGTAGTGTTTGCGCCAGGGTGCATTGCACCCGAACCAGCATCCGTGCCGTAGTTGAGGAGTCCGCCGTGTTTCCCGAGGATCTGAAGTACACCGACAAGCACGAGTGGGTGCGCAGTGGCAACGGTTCCACCGTCAGGGTCGGCATCACTTCATACGCCGCGGACGCCCTGGGCGACGTGGTGTACGTGTCGTTGCCGCAGGTGGGTGAAGAGGTGGCCAAAGACGACGCGTGCGTCGAGGTCGAGTCCACCAAGAGCGTCTCGGACGTGTTCTCGCCCGCCTCGGGCGTGATCACCTCGGTGAACGAAATGCTCAACACCACCCCCGAAGTGATCAACTCAGACCCCTACGGCGACGGGTGGATGTTCGAGCTCGAGATCAGCGATCCGTCCGAGCTCGATGAAACTCTCGATGCAGACGCCTACGCCGAACTGGCGGGGGAGTAGGCGAACCGTCAACCTCTGGCTTAGCCTGAAGCCAACCAAACCCAACCCGGCATTCGTGCAGAAAGGTCTGGCCGATGATCAGGTGCCCCGCTTGCGGACACGAGAACGCTGACACCAACAACTTCTGCACCAACTGCGGCCACTCGCTGGCGGGCGGACACGAGTCGACCGGTGACACCACGCGGGTCGTTGCTGCGGTCGAGAGCCCCGAAGAGATCACCGGCGAAGACCTCAGCGCCGACGACGTGTCGGCCATCAACCAGTTGCGGCCCAACTCTGCCCTGCTGATCGTTCGCCAGGGGCCGGCCGCCGGTGCCCGGTTCTTGGTCAACTCCGACGTCACCACGGCCGGACGGCACCCGCGCTGCGACATCTTTCTCGACGACATCACCGTCTCGCGCAACCACGCGCGTTTCACCAGGCGCGACGGTCACATCTGGGTCGAGGACGAGAACAGCCTCAACGGCACCTACGTGAACCGCACCCTGATCGACGGCCCGGTCGCGCTGCGCCGCGGCGACGAGGTGCAGATCGGTAAGTTCCGCATGCTGTTCTTCACCCATACGAACTGACGGCACATGCCTTACGGACTACGCAGCATCGGGCAGGTTCTCTCGGTTTTGAAGGCGGACTTTCCCGATGTGTCCATCTCGAAGATCCGCTTTCTCGAAAGTGAAGGACTCATCGCGCCCGAGCGGGCGCCGTCGGGGTATCGGCGCTACGCCGAGTCCGACATCGCCCGGCTGCGCTACATCCTGACCGTGCAGAAGTCGCACTACCTGCCCCTGAAGGTGATTCGCGAGCATCTCGAGGCGATGGATCGCGGCGAGGACCCGCCCCGGCTCGAACCTGTCACCGGGGCGGCAGCGGCCATCGAGGTGCCGTTGCCCAATGCGGCCGGCGCCGTGCCGCAGCAGCGGGGCGCCAAACGTCCGATCAGAGTCACCAGGCGAGAACTGCTCGAGCTGAGCGGGCTTTCCGAGGCGAGCCTGGCCGAGCTCGAACGACACGCGCTGGTCAGCCCGCGGCGCGGCACCGTCTACTACGGACGCGACGCACTCACAGTCGCCGTCGCGGCTCGCAAGCTGGCCGCGTACGGCATGGACGCCCGGCACCTGCGGGTGGTCAAACAGGCCGCCGAACGCGAGGTCGGGCTGATCGAACAGGCCATCGCGCCGCACCTGCGCCGCAGCCAATCCCCCCAGCAACTGGCCCAAGAGGTCATGCAACTGGTGATGCACGCGCATGCCGCCATCATGCGATCGACGATGCCCCAGTAGGTGCCCTGATGCGCGAGTTGACGGTGGTAGAGGTTCGGTTGGACGAAGACGAGGGCTCGCCGGTGCTGATCCTCGCCGAGGTCGAGGGGGATCGGCAGCTCGCAATCTGGATGAGCGCAGCCGGTGCCGCCGGCATTCTCACCGCGCTACAAGAGGCCGACCCCGATCACCCGTCGAGCCATGAGTTGATGCTGGCGCTGGTGCACTCCCTGGGCGGCGAGGTGTCGGTGGCGCACATCGTGGGCCACCAAGAGGGAGTCTTCTACGCCGAGTTGATCATCGACGGACGTCCGGTGAACGCCCGACCGTCCGACGCCATCGCGGTGGCGTTGCGCGCGGGCGTGCCGATCAAGGTGGCCGAGGCCGTGCTCGACGCGGTCGGGGTGGTACCCCTCGTCGAGGACGAGGAGGAGCCGCCGAGCGAAGACCAGGTCGAGCAGTTCAGGCAGTTTCTCGACTCGGTGAACCCCGACGACTTCTGACCCGCGTTGGTCGCGCTTGTCGAGACCTTCGCTGGGCTTGTGGTCGAGACCCTTCCGGAGAGGGCTTGTCGAGACATTGATCTGTACCCTCGGCAACCCTGAGGTACAACCTCAGGGTTGGTAGGCTGGGCAGAACCAGTGCGGCGTGTCGTTGACCATTGCAGCGCGCCGGTTCTAGCGTCGTGCAGGTCAAGCAACCCGGCGCGGCCGGGTGAACACCCTGGGTAGCGAAGGCGGACGACGTGAACGGTCTGGACGAGGCGGCGGAACAGCCCGTGGATACCCAGGACCTGCTCTTCGACGGCGACTTCTCGCCGATGCCCGAAGACCTCGGCTTTCGTGGCCCGGTCGCCTGCGGTGCTGCCGAGATCACCTATCGGCAACTCGACTACTGGGCCCGCACCGGCCTGGTGGTGCCCGAGATTCGGCCGGCCGGCGGGTCGGGCACCCAGCGGCTCTACAGCTTTCGCGACATTCTGCTGCTGAAGGTGATCAAGCGGCTCATCGACGCGGGCATCTCGCTGCAGCAGATCCGCACCGCGGTCGACCACCTGCGCGCCCGCGGCGTGCAAGACCTCACCCAGGTCACCCTGATGAGTGACGGGGTGTCGGTGTACGAGTGCACGTCCGACGACGAGGTCATCGACCTGCTGCGCGGCGGTCAGGGCATGTTCGGCATCGCTCTGGGCGGCGTCTGGCGCGACATCGAAGGCAGCCTGTCGGCTCTGCCCAGCGAACGCGTCCACGAAGAGCCCCAAGCCGAGGCGCACGGTGCCGACGAGCTCTCGCAGCGCCGACGCGCCCGGGCCGCCGGTTGAGTTTCTCGTCGTCACGGCCAATGCCCGGATCGCGAACAGGCTTGTAGACGTCGTCCCGGCGCACGCCGGGATCTCCGGTACAGCCCCGCCTCGATTATCGGAGGAACGCCGCCGGGATCTCCTGCTCGTGGGGTCACACTCCGGCTCGTGCATGTGGGGGACTGAAGCGACGCTGAGATAGGTTGTGTGAGACGCTCACGAGGCGTCCGGCACAACTACAGGAGCGCGCATGGCAGTTTTCACGAACCGTCACATCGGTGCCGTAGGCGACGACCGGGAGAAACTGCTCGAGGCGGTCGGTTTCGACTCGTTGGACGCCCTCACCGCGGCGGCCGTGCCCGGCGACATTCTGCTGCAGGACGCACTCGACCTGCCACCCGCGCTCGACGAGGCGGCCGCCGCTGCCGAACTCGCCGGCTACGCGGCCATGAACCGTCCCCGCCGGGCGATGATCGGCCTCGGCTACCACGGCACCATCACTCCGCCCGTGATTCGCCGCAACGTGCTCGAGAACCCCGCCTGGTACACCGCCTACACCCCGTACCAGCCCGAGATCAGCCAGGGCCGGCTCGAGGCCCTGCTCAACTTTCAGACCATGATCAGCGATCTGACCGGCCTGCCCACGTCGGGGGCAAGCCTGCTCGACGAGGGCACCGCGGTGGCCGAGGCGATGGCGATGGCCCGCCGGGTGATCCGCAAGGGCTCGGTGTTTCTGGTCGACGCGGCTGTGTTGCCGCAGACCCTGGCGGTGGTGCGCACCCGTGCCTTGGCGACCGGCGTCGACGTGGTGGTGGTCGACGGTGACCTGGTCGAGGCGCTGCAGACGCACGAGGCCTTCGCGATCGTGGTGCAGGTGCCGGGCGCCGACGGGGCGTTGCGCAGCGCTGATGAGTTGCGGGCGATCGCCGCAACCGCGCACGACAACAACGCCACCGTGATCGCGGCCGCCGATCTGCTGGCACTCACGATGATCACCGCGCCCGCTGAGTGGGGCGCCGACATCGCGGTGGGCAGCACCCAGCGCTTCGGCGTGCCGCTGTTCTACGGCGGCCCGCACGCCGCCTACATCGCGGTGCGCGAAGGGCTGGAGCGTCAGCTGCCCGGACGCCTCGTCGGCCTCTCGGTCGACGCCGACGGCACCCCCGCGCTACGGCTGGCGCTGCAGACCCGCGAGCAGCACATTCGCCGCGACCGGGCCACGTCGAACATCTGCACCGCGCAGGTGCTGCTGGCCGTGACGGCCTCGTTCTACGCCGTCTACCACGGCCCGCACGGGCTGCGGACCATCGCCGAACAGGTGCACCACAAGGCCCGACGCCTCGCCGCGGCCCTGGCACCTGTCGCGCCGCTCGCGTCGGAATCGTTCTTCGACACCCTCACTCTCGCCGTGCCCGGCCGGGCCGAGGGCGTGGTCGAGGCCGCCGCCCAGGGCGGCGTCCACCTGCGCTTGGTGGACGCCGACCACGTGGGCGTCAGCGTCGGCGAAGACACCACCGAGGCCGATCTGGCGGCGGTCTGCACCGCGTTCGGCGTCGCCGCACCGTGCGAAGCGACCCTGGGCGATCTGGCCGGCCACGACCGCGCGATCGACTATCTGACCCACCCGGTGTTCAACAGCCGGCACAGCGAAACCGAGATGCTGCGCTACCTGCGGGCACTGTCCGACCGCGATTTCGCCCTCGACCGCGGCATGATTCCGCTCGGGTCGTGCACCATGAAGCTGAACCCCACCACGTCGATGGAGGCGATCAGCCTGCCCGGCTTCGCCAACCTGCACCCGTTCGCGCCGGTGGCCGACGCGCAGGGCTACCTGGTGATGATCGATCGGCTGTGCGCCGCGCTGGCCGCCGTCACCGGCTACGACCGGGTGTCGGTGCAGCCCAACGCCGGTAGCCAGGGCGAGTTCGCGGGCCTGATGGCCATTCGCAGCTACCACCTCGCCAACGGTGACGACCAGCGCACGGTCTGCCTGATTCCCGCCTCGGCGCACGGCACCAATGCCGCGTCGGCGGTGATGGCCGGCATGAAGGTGGTGGTGGTGAAGACCGCCGACGACGGTTCGGTCGATCTGGACGACCTGCGCGCCAAGATCGACGCCAACCGCGACACACTGGCCGCGATCATGGTCACCTACCCGTCCACCCACGGCGTGTACGAAGACACCATCAGGCAACTGTGCGCCTTGGTGCACGACGCCGGCGGCCAGGTGTACGTCGACGGCGCGAACCTCAACGCGCTGTTGGGGCTGGCCCAGCCAGGCCGCTTCGGTGCCGACGTGAGCCACCTCAACCTGCACAAGACGTTCGCCATTCCGCACGGCGGCGGTGGGCCCGGCGTGGGTCCGGTGGCGGTGCGCGAGCACTTGGCCCCGTACCTGCCCAATCATCCGTTGCTGGCCGAGGCGGGGCCTGTCACGTCGTACGGCCCGGTGAGCGCCGCCCCCTTCGGGTCGGCCGGCGTGTTGCCGATCAGCCACGCCTTCATCGCCATGCTGGGGCCCGACGGGCTGCGCGAGTCGGGGCAGGCGGCGGTGCTGGCCGCCAACTACGTCGCCAAACGCATCGGTGGCGCCTTTCCGATTCTGTACACCGGCGCCGACGGACTGGTGGCCCATGAGTGCATCGCCGACTTGCGGCCGCTCACCAAGGCCACCGGGGTGACTGTCGACGACGTGGCCAAACGCCTGATCGACTACGGGTTTCACGCGCCAACGATGAGCTTTCCGGTCTCGGGCACGTTGATGATCGAACCCACCGAGTCAGAATCGGCGACCGAGCTAGACCGGTTCTGCGACGCCATGATCGCCATTCGGGCCGAGGCCGACGCGGTGGCGGCGGGGCAGTGGCCGGCCGACGACAATCCGTTGCACAACGCACCGCACACCCAGAACCGGCTGGTCGCCGACCATTGGCCGCACCCGTACCCGCGCCGGCTGGCCGTCTACCCGGGCGGGCTGGTGTTGGGCAGCATCGGCACGGGGGCGAACAACAAGTACTGGCCGGCCAGCGCACGCATCGACGGCGTGTACGGCGACCGCAACCTGGTGTGCTCGTGCCCGCCCATCGACAGCTACGCCGAGTAGCTCAGCCGCTGGTCGAGCTCGCCGAGACCTGAGCTGCGTCGAGTAGCTCAGCCGTGGGTCGAGCGTGTCGAGACCTCGGGTACGGCCGCGTAGCTCACCGCTGATCGAGCTTGTTGAAACCCCCGGGTAGCGCCATTCGGCGCTCGAGCGCGTGCGCATGCTGGCCGCCAAGGTCCCACCACCCCAACCGTTACCGACACGATGGTGTGAAATGGACCACCCCAGACGGGGGTCAGATTCACAATGTCTTGGCGGCGTGGGCTCAGGCGGTTCGAGCATGGGCCCCCGACGGAAGTCGCGATCCGGTTCAGCACCGCCGGGCAAGTGATCGCGCGATCAGGGTCACGGGCTGACGGCGGCGGGGCCGCCAGTGCGGCAGTCGCGTGCTCACCGCACAAACCGTGCAGACCCGCCCAGAACGGTGTGCGCCGCCCCCTCGGCGTCCGGCTAGGCTGATCGGGCCCATTTGACGAAGGGACGCCCGGTGCCGCAGTGGATCGAGAACCTCAAGGCCAAACCGTGGATCGCCCACCTGCTGCGCATGCAGGAGCGGTTCACCGCGCGGTTGGGCAATCAGTTCGCGGCCGCAGTGACCTATTTCTCGGTGCTGTCGCTGGTGCCGGTTCTGCTGTTCGCGTTCTCGATGCTGGGCATGGTGCTGACCGTCTTTCGACCCGACCTGCTCGACTGGATCAGGCAGCTCATCACCGACCAGTTTCAGAACAATCCGATCGGCAACCAGTTGGTCGCGGTGATGGAGCGGGCGCTCAGCAGTTGGGCCACCACCACGGTGATCTCGCTGGGCATCTTCGCCTGGTCGGGCGCCTCGTGGATGGCGAATCTGAAGAGCGCCATTCGCGCCCAGATGCGGGCCGACCTCGGTGACCCTGAGAAGAAGGGCAACATCGCCGCCGAGACGTTGCTCAACCTGGGCACCCTGCTGGTGGTGCTGGTGAGCGTGCTGCTGATGTTCGCGCTGGCCTCGGTGGCCACCACCTTCTCTGAGCTGATTCTGGGCTGGCTGGGCGTCGCCGACAGCTACCTGGCCAGGGCAGCCGTGTACGCCGCACCGGTGCCGGTGTCGCTGGCGGTGGGATTCGGGCTGTTCGCCTTTCTGTACGCGGCGGCGGCGCCGCGGCGCATACCGACGCGACACTGGTTGATCGGATCAGCGCTGGGCTCTGTCGGCCTTGCGGTGCTGCAGTACGGCGCCACCCTGATCTGGGGCACCTTCTCGGGCAACGCGGCCGCGTCGATCTTCGGCCCGATCATCGTGCTGATGCTGTTCTTCAACATCTTCGCCACGTTGATTCTGTACCTCGCGGCCTGGATGGCCACCGCGCAGGCCGGGCCCGTGGTGCGCTCGCCGCTGGCCGCCGACGTGGTCGACGCACCGGCGGAGTTCGCCGAACCGCCGGTGCCGATGGTGCGCGAGGCCGTTGCGCAGAAGGCGATGAAAGTGGGCATGGGTACGGGTTACGTGATCGGTGCCGCGACCGGTGTTGGCATCGGCGCCGTGGTGGCCGCCGTCGTGGGCTGGTTCTCGCGGGCGGTGCGCAAGAAGTGAGCCCGAGGCCTGCGTCACGGCGCGGCGGGGTGGAGCCCTTTCATGTGATGGAGGTGCTCAAGGCCGTCGCCCAGCGTCGCCGCACCCACGACGACGTCGTACTGCTCTGCGTGGGGCAGCCGTCGACTCCGGCAACGCAGGTGGTGCTGAGCGCCGCGGCCGACGCCCTGAACACCGACACGCTCGGCTACACCGAGGCCGTCGGCACACTGGCCCTGCGCACGGCGATCGCCGGTCACTACGCCGATCAGTACCGGATCGAGGTCGACCCCGATCAGGTGATCGTGACGACGGGATCGTCCGGGGGTTTTCTGCTCACCCTGCTGGCGGCGTTCGATGCCGGCGACCTGGTGGCGATCACCCGTCCGGGGTACCCGGCCTATCGCAACGACATCGTCAGCCTCGGCTGCCGGCTGCTCGAACTCGACTGCGGGCCCGAGGTGCGCTACCAGCCGACCGTGGCGATGCTGGAGGGCCTACCCGAGAAGCCGTCGGGTTTGGTCATCGCCAGCCCGGCCAACCCGACCGGAACGATCATCGAACGTTCCGAGCTCGCGGCGATCAGCGCGTGGTGTGAGGCCAACGATGTGCTGCTGATCAGTGACGAGATCTACCACGGCATCAGCTTCGACCGGCCCACCGACAGCGCCTGGCAGTTCGGCCGCGAGTCGGTGGTGGTGGGGTCGCTGAGCAAGTACCAGTCGATGACGGGCTGGCGGGTCGGCTGGCTGCTCGTGCCGGACGCCTTGCGCAGACCGGTCGAGTTGCTGCAGGGCAACCTGGCCATCTGCGCTCCGGCGATCTCGCAGGCGGCCGGCGTGGCTGCCTTCGGGCCGGACGCACGCGCCGAGTTGGACGGGCACGTGCGCCGCTACGCGGCCAACCGCGACCTGCTGCTGGCCCGGCTGCCCGAGCTGGGCATCACCAGCTTCGCCCCGCCCGACGGCGCCTTCTACGCCTGGTGCGACATCGGGCACCTGACCGACGACTCGCAGGCGTGGTGCGCGCAGGTGCTCGCCGAAACGGGCGTGGCGCTCACTCCGGGCATCGACTTCGACCCGGTGCAGGGGCGCAGGTTCATGCGGTTGTCGTTCTGCGGCACCGCCGACGAGCTCAACGAGGGGCTCGATCGACTGGTGCGCTACGTGGGCTGATCCGCCTGTCGGGAACGCTCAGTACTGCACGCTGATGTCGCCACTGGCAGTGGTCACCGTCACCGGACGACGGCCGTCGGAGGCGATGGCGTCCACGTCGCCCGAGGCGGTCTGCGTGGTCACCAGGTAGCCGTCACCGCCGGTCGGTTGCGGCAGCGTGATGCTCACGTCGCCGGACGCCGTGCTGACCGTGACGCCCTCGGGGGCACCACTCAGCCGCACCTGCACATCGCCGGACGCGGTGCTGACCGTCACCTGCCCGCCGGCGCTGCTGAGCCTCAACTGCACGTCACCACTGGCGGTCTGAACAGTCACCCCGGCTGCGGTGAGGTCGCTGCCGGTGACGTCGCCGCTGCGGGTCTCGACCCGCACCTCGACGCCCTGCGCCACGCCGAGTGTGAGGTCGGTGCGGCCATCGCCCGAGATGCGGGCGGTGTCACCGTCCATGATGACGGTGGGCGTCTGGGCGCCCGGCGCGAGCTTGTCGGACCACTCGCCCACCGGCGTGCCCACGGCCGCGCGCAGTTGCACGTCGCCGCTCTCGGTGGTGATCACGAGCACCTTGGCGGACGCCGGAATCGTGAACGTACCCCCTCGGCGCGGGCCGAAGGCGTTGTTGCCGGCCATGGCCACGCCCACGGCGGCGATACCAGCGGCGCCCAGCCATAGCATTCTGCGCCGCGACACCCCTCGCTGGGCCGGTGGTACGGGTGCGGGGGGCGTGAGCGCCGTCGCGAGTTCTGGTGGCGGGTTGTCGATGTCGGCGTCAGCGTGAGCCGTCGGGTCGTAGAGCGGAAACTCGGGTTGGGCCTGGTCGGCGGGCTTGTTGGGGAGCGTCATCGTCATGCCTTCCGCGAAGTTGCCTCACTGTATGCCCGGCGCGCGCGGCCAACGAGGCGCCGCCGACATGTTGGGGCGGCAATGGGGGAGAGCCCTGAGGCCGACAACGGGGGCGCTATCCGTCAGGGCTGCGTTCGGTTCGAACGCGCGATTTCTGTCGTCCCGGCGGACGCCGGGATCTCGGTTGGCGGCGCCAGACCCCGAGGTCGTCGAGCCCAGAGCGCTCCCTCGGCCTCAGCGGGCGATGTCGCCCCAGGTTGCTCCGGTGATCGCCAGCAGGTCGGCCGGGGCGAGCTCCACCTGCAGCCCACGCCGTCCGGCAGAGACGAAGACGGTGTCGAACAGTTGGGCGGTCTCGTCGAGCACGGTGGGCAGCGGAGCCTTCTGAGCGATCGGCGAGATGCCGCCGACCACGTAGCCCGAACTGCGGGCCGCGTCGGCCGGCTTTGCCATCGTCGCCTTCTTGGCCCCCACCGCGGTGGCGAACGCCTTCAGGTCGAGCTGCGCCGCGACCGGCACGATGCCGACCGCGAGCGGGGATCGTCCGATCCCGACGTCGACCACCAGAGTCTTGAAGATCTGCAGTTCGTCCACACCGAGCTCGCGAGCGGCTTCAGCGCCGTAGTCGCGACTGTCGTCGTGGTGGGTGTAGGGGTGCAGGGTGAAAGGGACGCCGGCGGCGGTCAGCGCGTCGGTCGCGGGAGTGCCGCCACCCGCCGGTTTGCCTGCCACCCGGCCACGTTATCGCCAGTGGAGTGTCTCTGTAGTGGCTAGCCGTTTGGTGGTTGAGTTCGTGCTTCGCAAGGCGACGATGCAGGGATACCGGGTCGTATCTCGACCGGGGAGACCCCGCGAGGTGCGTGCTCAGGTGCCGCGAAACGGTCAGCCATCGAGGAGAAACACCACTAGGTTGGGCAGGTGCAGGCGGACGAGTTTCGAGCTCACGGTCATCGGCTCATCGAGTGGATCATCGACTACCACAGCCGGGTCGAGTCGCTGCCCGTCGAGTCCACAGTGGCGCCGGGCGAGATCGCCGCCCTGCTGCCCGAGCACCCGGGCGAACCGGACGGCTTCGAGGCCCTCTTCGCCGACCTCGACAGGGTGGTGGTGCCAGGCCTCACCAACTGGCAGCACCCCGGCTTCTTCGCCTGGTTTCCGGCCAACACCACCTACCCGGCGATCCTGGCCGAACTCGTGTCAGCCGGCCTGGGTGTGCAGGGCATGAGTTGGGCCACGAGCCCGGCCGTCACAGAGGTCGAGACCCGCATGATGGACTGGATGATCGACCTGCTGGGCCTGCCCGACGCCTTTCGCAGCACCAGCGAGGCCGGCGGGGGCGTGATTCAGGGCTCGGCCAGCGAGGCCACCCTGACCTCGATTCTGGCTGCCCGGTGGCGGGCGACCGAAGGGGCGGTGAACATCGACTCCGACACCACCCGGCTGGTCGCGTACGCAACGTCACAAGCGCATTCGTCGGTCGAGAAGGGCCTGCGCATCGCCGGCATCGGTACCGACCACTTGCGGGTGGTGCCGCACGACGAGAACTTCGCCATGCGGCCGGACGCGCTCGCCGACCTCATCGCCGCCGACCGGGCCGCCGGCCTGGTGCCGTTCTGGGTGTGCGCCACCGTCGGCACCACCAACTCGCTGGCGATCGACCCCGTGCGGGCGGTCGCCGAGGTGGCTCGGGCCGAGGGCGTGTGGCTGCACGTCGACGCGGCGATGGCCGGCATCGCCACCCTGTGCCCCGAGCTGCGCTGGCTGAACGAGGGCGTCGAACTCGCCGACAGCTACGGCACCAACCCGCACAAGTGGATGGGCATCACCTTCGACTGCAACCTGTTCTACACCGCCGACCGGATCAGCCTGCTCGGTGCCCTGAGCATTCTGCCCGAGTACCTGCGCACGGCCGCCGCCGAAGCCGGTGCAGTCATCGACTACCGCGACTGGCAGGTGCCGCTGGGCAGGCGGTTCAGAGCGCTGAAGTTGTGGTTCACCCTGCGCACCGACGGGGTGGCGCCGGCGCAGGCGATGATTCGCGACCACGTGGCGTGGACGCAGCAGTTGGCCGAGTGGGTGGCTGACGATGACAGGTTCGAGGTGTTGGCACCGCACCCACTCAACCTGCTGTGCCTGGCGCTGCGCGACGGCGACGAGGCGACTGCCGCCCTGATATCGGCAGCGAACGCGACCGGCCAGGTGCTGTTCACCCGCACCGTGCTCGATGGCCGCGTCGTGCTGCGGTTCTCGATCGGTGCCCGCACCACGCGGATGGCCGACGTGCGTGACGGCTGGGCGCTACTGCAGCGGTTGGCGTCCTGATCACCCAACCAACCCCGGCATCGATCAGCGCACGCCGAGCAGGTCGACCACGAAGATCAGCGTTTCGCCTGGCTTGATCACGCCGCCGGCCCCGCGGTCGCCGTAGCCCAGGTGCGGCGGAATGGTGAGTTGGCGCCGTCCACCAACCTTCATGCCGACCACGCCCTGGTCCCAGCCGCTGATCACCTGACCGATGCCCAGCCGGAACCGCAGCGGCTCTTGCCGGTTGTACGACGCGTCGAACTCTTCGCCGCTCGAATGCGCCACGCCCACGTAGTGCACGATGACGGTGTCGCCGGCTTTGGCCTCGTCGCCCGTGCCCACCACGATGTCGTCGATCACCATGTCGTCGGGCGCTTCGCCGGGAAAGTCGATCTCAGGTTTCTCCATGCTCATGGGCTCAACCTTTGCACACGGCCCTGACAACACCGCGGCTCGGCCATGCGAGGTCAGCAGGAGTCGGGGACGGTTCTTGTTTTGGCTCAGGGGACGGTTCTTGTTCTGGCTCAAGGGGGACGGTTCCTGATCTGGATCTGAGACCCCGCCCATTCCGCTCAGCGCGGCGCCCAGGCAAGACCCGGTCCTCGGGGTGGCGAGACGTCCGTACAATCGTGCGGGTGATTCGCACCCTTGACCTGCGTGGCAGCACGCCGGACTACCGCACCGTCGTTCCTCGGGCCCCGATGGACGTCGAGCATGCGGTCGAGCGGGTGCGTCCGATCTGCGACGCCGTGGCTGAGCGCGGCGCGGACGCCATCGCTGAGCTCAGCGCCCGCTTCGACGGCTGCGTGCCCGCCTCGCTCAGGGTGCCCGCCGAGGCGATCGCCGCGGCCGAGCAGGCGCTCACACCAGAACTTCGCGCCGCATTGACCGAGTCGATTCGCCGGCGCCGCGCGGTGGCCGAGGTCGAGGCCCGCGCCGAGTCGCTGCGTACCGAGCCCGCCCCTGGGGCGGTGGTCGAGTCGCTGGCCGTGCCGGTCGATCGGGTGGGGCTGTACGTGCCGGGCGGGCTCGCACCGCTGGCGTCTTCCGTGCTGATGAACGTGATTCCGGCACAGGTGGCCGGGGTGCCATCCATCGCGGTCGCGTCGCCGCCGCAGGCCGAGTTCGACGCCCTTCCGCACCCGACCATCTTGGCCGTATGCGCGCTGCTGGGGGTCACCGAGGTGTACGCCGTGGGCGGCGCTCAGGCGATCGCCATGTTCGCCCACGGAGTGCCGGACCTCTGCGCACCGGTCGACATGGTCACCGGCCCCGGCAACATCTACGTCGTGGCCGCCAAACGGTTGCTGCGCGGCAAGGTGGGCATCGATTCCGAGGCCGGACCCACCGAGATCGCCATTCTTGCCGACGGCTCCGCCGACCCGCGGTTCGTCGCCGCCGACCTGATCAGCCAGGCCGAGCACGACCCCATGGCCGGGGCGGTACTGGTCACCGACTCGCTGTCGCTGGCCGAGAGCGTCCGAGCCGAACTCGAACCGCAGGTCGCGGCCACCCGGCACGCCGACCGCATTCGCACCGCGCTGGCCGGCGCCCAATCGGCGATCGTGCTGGTGGACGACCTCGACCAGGGCCTCGATGTGGTGAACGCCTACGCCGCCGAGCACCTCGAGATTCACACCCGCGACGCCCGGGCCGTAGCGGCACGGGTGCGCAACGCGGGCGCCGTCTTCGTCGGCCCCTGGTCCCCGGTGTCGCTGGGCGACTACAGCGCGGGCAGCACCCACGTGCTGCCCACCGCGGGCTGCGCCTGCCACAGCTCAGGGCTGAACGTGAACAGCTTTCTCAAGCACGTGCACGTCATCGACTACAGCCGAGACGCCCTGCTGGCCGTCGCGACGACCGTCGAGACGTTCGCCGAGGCCGAGAACCTGCCGGCGCACGGTGCGGCGGTGACGGTGCGGCGGTCAGCCGCTCACGTCGTTTCTGCGAACGCCGGAATCTCGAACCCGTCGTCTGAGATCCCGGCGTCCGCCGGGATGACGGGTGCGCCTGTGGGCATCACGCGTGCCGAAGGAGCCGGTCGATGAGGCCCGATCCGAGCCTCGCGGACCTGCCGTTGCGTCCGGAACTGATCGGCGAAGAGCCCTACGGCGCGCCGCAGTTGGCGGTTGACGTGCAACTCAACGTGAACGAGAACCCGTTCGCACCCAGCGCCGAGATCGCCGCTGACATGGCCGCCACTCTCACCGCGGCCGCCACAGCCTTCAACCGCTACCCCGACCGCGAGGCCAAGCGGCTGCGCTGCGCCTTGGCGCGGTACCTCGGGCACGGACTCGACCTCGACAACGTGTGGGCCGCCAACGGCTCCAACGAGGTGATGACGCACATTCTGGGTGCCTTCGCAGGGCCCGGACGCACCCTGCTCGCCTTCACTCCCACGTACTCGATGTACCCCGAGTACGCCCGCAACACCCACACCCGTTACGTCACTGCGCCTCGGCACCCCGACTTCACCCTCGACGCCGATCTGGTGCTGGCCGCCATCGCCGAGCACGACGCCGACGTGGTGATCATCACCACGCCCAACAACCCCACCGGCACCCCGACGCCGCTGTCCGTCACCGAGGCGGTGCTGCAGGGCACCGACGCGATCGTGGTGATCGACGAGGCCTACCAGGAGTTCAGCAAACACCCCGAGAACACCGCGCTCACCCTGCTGCCGAGCTACGGCAACCTGATCGTCAGCCGCACCATGAGCAAGGCGTTCGCCCTGGCCGGGGGGCGGGTCGGCTACCTCGCCGCCGCCCCTGCGATCGTGGACGCCTGTCGCATCGTGCGCCTGCCCTATCACCTGTCGTCCCAAACCCAACTGGTGGCCGAAGTGGCGCTGCGGCACGCCGACCATCTGCTCGGTCAGGTCGACCAGTTGCGTCGCACCCGCGACGAGATGCTCGTACGGCTGCCTCAACTAGGGGTCGAGGTGATCGACTCTGACGCCAACTTCTGTTTGTTCGGCCCGTTCGCCGACCGGCATGATGTGTGGCAACGCCTGCTTGATCGCGGCGTGCTCGTTCGTGAAACCGGGCCGCAGGGTTGGCTACGGGTTTCGGTGGGCACGCCCGACGAGACCGAGGCGTTCTACGCGGCCCTGGCCGAGGTGCTGAAGGAGGTTCGATGACGGCACGCACCGCAGTGGTGGAGCGGTCCACCAGCGAGTCGACCGTGCGCGTGGCGCTGAACCTCGACGGCACGGGTGCCTCGACCATCAGCACCGGCGTTGGGTTCTACGACCACATGCTCACCGCCCTGGCAAAGCACTCGCTCATCGACCTTGAGGTGACCACCACCGGTGATTTGCACATCGACGGCCACCACTCGATCGAAGACACCGCGATCGTGATCGGTCAGGCGCTGCGCGAGGCGCTGGGCGACAAGCGCGGCATCGTGCGGTTCGGCGACGCCACCGTGCCGCTCGACGAGGCGCTGGCGCACGCCGTGGTCGACGTGGCGGGCCGTCCCTACGTGGTGTGTGAGGGCGAACCCGAGGGTCAGGTCTACGCGCTGATCGGCGGCTCGGGGGTGCCCTATGCCGGCTCGATGACCTATCACCTGATGCAGTCGCTGGCGATCAACGCCGGCATCTGCCTGCACCTGCGGCTACTGGCCGGACGCGACCCGCACCACATCGTCGAAGCCCAGTTCAAGGCCGTCGCCCGGGCGTTGCGCATCGCGGTAGCGATCGACCCGCGGGTGGCCGACGCGATTCCGTCCACCAAGGGCTCGTTGTGACCAAGCCCCTCGTGGTCGTTCTCGACTACGGCTCGGGCAACCTGCACTCGGCCACCCGGGCCCTGGTGGCTGCCGGGGCTGACGTCACACTCACCGCGGACGCGGACGCGGCGCTGAACGCCGACGGCCTGGTGGTGCCCGGCGTCGGCGCCTTCGCCGCCTGTATGGACGGCCTGCGCGCCGTCGGCGGGCCAGAACTGATCCGCTCCCGGCTGGACGACGGACGTCCGGTGCTCGGCATCTGCGTGGGGCATCAGGTGATGTTCGGCCATGGCGTCGAGCACGGGCTCGACACCGCCGGCGTCGGCATTCTGCCCGGTGTGGTCGAGCGACTGCGGTGTGAACGCCTGCCGCACATGGGCTGGAACACCGTCGAGCCGCCGCCGTCGACCACCCTGTTCGCCGGCCTGGCGGGGGAGCGGTTCTACTTCGTGCACAGCTATGCGGTGCGGGCCGCCGACAGGTTGCCGAACGACGCGCGGGTCACCTGGGCCGACCACGACGGCGACCGTTTCGTGGCCGGGGTCGAGGTCGGCGCTCTGTCGAGCACGCAGTTTCACCCCGAGAAGTCGGGCCAGGCGGGTGCGGCGCTGCTGCGTAACTGGATCGCCACCCTGGGCTGACGCGGTTGTTCTGAAATCCGCAGGCGACCGCCGGCGACACGCCGGCAGGCGCACGTACGCGTTCCGGTCACCAGGACGTTCTCAGAAAACCCTCGTTCTCGCCCAGCACCCTCGGCTGCAAGCGGCCTTTTCTGAAATCGTCCTGGTGACCGTGGCCCGGTTGCCCCCAGCGCGGCGTGTCGGGATCGGTCGCCTGCGGATTTCAGACGGTTGCCCCGCAACCCAACCGTGCGGACACTTAACCTATGGATGATCCGACCGCCGCTCTCACCCTGGCCGCGCACGAGCAGGGATTCAGTGGGGTGGTGCGCATCGACGAGGCGGGCACCGTCACTGAACTCGCCTTCGGCTTGGCCGACCGGGCGCACAATCTGCCGAACACCCCCGACACCCGCTTCGGCATGGCCTCGGGAACGAAGACCTTCACCGCTCTGGCGGTGCTCAGCCTGGTCGCCGACGGCACGATGGGCCTGGACGACCCGGCGCGACGTTGGCTGGGCGACGACCTGCCCCAGATCAGCGACGGTGTCACGCTGCGCCGGCTGCTCAGCCACACCTCGGGTGTGGGTGAGGGCATCGACGACGACGCGGAGGTCGATGTTCATCTGCTGCCCGGCGCACCCCACAGCTACGAGAGCCCCGAGGACTACCTGTCGGTTATCGACCGGCCCATGCAGGCCGAACCGGGCACCGAGTTCTTCTACAACAACTCGGGCTTCGTGCTGCTGGGACTGCTCGCCCAGCGCGCCTCAGGCGTCGGCTACCACGACCTGGTTCGGCAACGGGTGTTCGAACCGGCCGGACTGACCCGCACCGATTTTCTGCGTAGCGACGATCTGCCGGGCGACGCCGCGGTCGGGTATCTCTTCCCCGACGCCACCCGCACCAACGTGTTGCACCTGCCGATCGTGGGTGCCCCCGACGGCGGCTCGTACACCACAGCCGCCGACCTGCGCACCTTCTGGACAGCTCTGGCAGCCGGACGCATCGTGCCGGCCGACCTGGTGCAACTGATGGGCACGAGTCCCCCCGGCAACGACCCTGACGACGACTACGGCCTTGGCGTGTGGCTGCCCAGGCCGGGGGTCGTGCAGATGATCGGCGCCGACGCCGGGGTGTCGATGGTGAGCGAACACGACCCGGCGGCCGACTTCACCATGACCGTGCTGTCGAACGACTCAGAAGGTGCCTGGCCGATGTGGACGGTGCTGCGCGAGCTGACCGGCACCGGATCGGGAGACCCGGACGACGACGAGCCCACCGACGGCTGATCAGCGTCGGGTGAGCAGCCCACCGGACGCCTGCCAGGATGCGTAACCCTGGTCGTAGTAGCGGGTCAGTGCGTCCAGATCGAGTGGGTCGACGCCGTCGCCACGAAGCCCGCCGAGCAGTTCGTCCAGCCACGCCACCTCGGCGGCGGTCAGTTCACTCACTTGCTGGTCCACGAGCGGACGCTACCCGCGGCAGGTCTCGCACGGCAGGTTAGGCTCGGGCTTCGTGACCGCATTGACCCTGCTGCCCGCCGTCGACGTTCAAAACGGCCAGGCGGTTCAACTCACCCAGGGCGTCGCCGGCTCTGAAAAGGTGTTCGGCGACCCGCTCGCCGCCGCGCTGCGCTGGCAGCACGCGGGTGCCCAGTGGCTGCATCTGGTCGACCTCGACGCCGCGTTCGGGCGGGGTTCGAACGCCGACGTGATCGCCACGATCACCGAGCAGCTGCACCTGAACGTCGAACTGTCGGGCGGTCTTCGCGACGACGCGAGCCTCGAACGCGCTTTGGCCACCGGGTGCCGCCGGGTCAACATCGGCACCGCCGCGCTCGAAAATCCGGCGTGGTGCGAGCGCATCATCGCCGAACACGGCGACCGCATCGGCATCGCCATCGACGTCAAGGGCACCAAACTGGCCGCCCGTGGCTGGGTGCGCGAGGGCGGCGACTGGGCCGAGGCCGTCGACCGGCTCACTGCTGCCGGCTGCGCCACCTTCGTGGTCACCGACGTCAAGTCCGACGGCATGCTCACCGGGCCCAACCTCGACCTACTGCGCGACGTCGCCACCCGCACCGACGCGCAGGTGATCGCCTCGGGCGGTATTGCGCAGCTCGACGATCTGCGTGCCCTGCGCGAGTTGGTGGCGTCCGGGGTCACCGGCGCCATCGTCGGCACCGCGCTGTACGTGGGCAACTTCACCCTGCCCGAGGCATTGGCTGTCGCAGCCGGCGAAACCCACTAAGTTGGGACGAACCAGGAGGCGATGATGCCCACACCGGCCATGAGCCACGGCTGCACGTGGCACCGGCTGACCGTTCACGATCTGCCCGAGATCCAGAACCTGATCGCGGCCGAAGAGTACTTGGGTGACGCCACCCACCACCACGACCTGTCCGCCCTCACCGTGGCATTGGCCGACGATCCCGAGGCGGTCAGCGGCAACGGTGTGGTGTTGCGCAAGCCCAGCGGAACCCTGATCGCCTATGGCTGGCTGCAGCCCCCGGCCCCTGGAGAATCGGGGGGCCAGGTGTACCTGCACGGCGGCTGCCATCCCGCCTGGCGGCACGAGGGAGTACAGCCCACCCTGCTCGACTGGGAGAGCGAGCGGGCGATCGAGTGGTACCTCGAACAGAACGACGACACCACTGTCCCGCTGCAGCTGGTCGTGGTGACGTCGTCCAACAATCACCTGATGGCCGAACTGCTGCCCAGCAAGGGCTTTCCCCCGCAACGTTGGTACCACGCCATGCGACGCCCGCTCGACTCGATTCTGCCCGGCGAACTGCCAGGTATCACGTTCGTGCCGTTCGATGCTGCGTGGAGCGAACCCGTCCGGTTGTTGTACAACCAGACGCTCAGCCTGCCTTCGGACGAGCTCGACGCGGACGCCTGGGCATGGGGTCTGAAAGCCGCCGGCATTCGCGATGACCTGTCGTGGGTGGCGCTGGACGGATCGCAGCCGGTCGGCTGGGTGCTCAACGGTGTGATGGACCTGGCGGGGGAGACGTCCGGCTGGACCGAATACCTCGGGGCGCAACCCCAGTGGCGCAATCGCGGAATGTTCAAGGCGTTGCTGGCACGCAGTCACGAGTCGTTTCGGACGGCGGGGTTGAGCCAGGCCGGCATCGGAGTCGAAACCGACAGTGACCAGGGGGCGCGGCCCTACCTCGCGCTCGGCTACCAACCGGTCGACACAATGGTCTGGTACGTCAAGCACGTGAGCCTCGGTACAATCCTTTCCGCGCAAGCAGACGAGGCAGATGGAGCGTAGATGAGCGGGCATTCCAAGTGGGCCACCACCAAGCACAAGAAGGCGGCGATCGACGCCAAGCGCGGGAAGCTGTTCGCCAACCTGATCAAGAAGATCGAGGTGGCGGCGCGCGTCGGCGGCGGTGACCCCGGCGGAAACCCGACCCTGTACGACGCCATTCAAAAGGCCAAGAAGAACTCGGTGCCCAACGACAACATCGACCGCGCCGTCAAGCGCGGGTCGGGCGTGGGCGGCGAGCAGGTCGACTACACCGAGATCATGTATGAGGCGTACGGGCCCGGCGGCGTGGCGATTCTCATCGAGTGCCTCACCGACAACCGCAACCGCTCGGCCTCCGACGTGAAGGTGGCGGTCACCCGCAACGGCGGCACCATGGCCGACGTCGGCTCGGTGTCACGCATCTTCGACCGCAAGGGCATCGTCGAGGTGGCCAAGAGCCAGGGCGGCAAGAACGTCGAAGAAGACGACCTGCTCGAGGCGACGTTGGACGCCGACCCCGAGGACGTGTCCGACGAGGGCGAGACGCTGCGGGTGATCTCAGACCCCAGCGTGGTGGTGGACGTGCGCAAGGCGGTGCAGTCCGCGGGCTACGACTACGAGTCGGCCGAGGTGCAGTTCGTGCCTCAGTACACCACCTCAATCGACGCGAAAGAGGCCGCCGAGAAGCTGTTCAGGCTGCTTGATGCGATAGAAGACGTCGACGACGTGCAGACCGTCTACAGCAACGAGGACGTCCCCGAAGCGGTACTGGCCGAGCTGGAGTAACGCCGGTCGAGCTTGTCGAGACCAGGGCCGCTGGTCGAGCCTGTCGAGACCCGGCGGTCGAGCGTGTCGCCGCGGAGCGGGTCCGCCCCTGTCCCGCCCTTGCGGGACTGCTTGGCTAGCGCCTCGCTGTGCGCAAACGCCCGACGACGCCCTGACAGGGGGCGGCCCCGCTCCGCTTCACCCTTGAGTTTGCTGTCGCCAGTCGAGGATCGTCCGGATTCGTTGGTCGGCCTCTTGAGACCCATGCGCTCGTCATCCCGACGAACGTCCGGATCTCTCCTGCCGTTCGGGTTCGTTGGTCGAGCGTGTTGAGACCTTTGCGCTCGTCATCCCGACGAAGGTCGGGATCTTGCCTATCGTTCGGCTGCATCCGAGATCACGCCGTGCGGCGATGTGACGCCGATGATGATCGTGAGGGTCGTCCTCCTGCTGATCGTTGGCCTGGCCCTGGTCACCATGACGGGCGTGGCGTCCGTGAACGGGGTCGCCAGGTTCGGTAGTATCCGAACATCTGTTCGGCTGATGAAGGTGCCTATCGATGCGTGTGCTGGGGGTCGATCCGGGGCTGACCCGCTGCGGTGTCGGCGTGGTCGACGGGGCTCCCGGACGTCCGCCGGTG
This sequence comes from Micropruina glycogenica, assembly GCF_900289045.1. Lineage (GTDB taxonomy): Bacteria > Actinomycetota > Actinomycetes > Propionibacteriales > Propionibacteriaceae > Micropruina > Micropruina glycogenica. The sequence goes on along the minus strand of NZ_LT985188.1, from coordinate 1,476,805 downwards.
CTGGTCGAGGCAGGCGTGATCCGCACCCCGGCCGACGCCGATCTGCCGCTGCGGCTGCTGGCCATCGAGACCGAGCTGGAGCAGTGGGTGGCCCGGCACCGGCCCGAGGTGATCGCCGTCGAGCGGGTGTTCAGCCAGCACAACACCATGACGGTGATCGGCACCGCGCAGGCCGCCGGCGTCACCATGCTGGTCGCCGCCCGCCACAAGCTGCCCGTGCACCAGCACACGCCCAGTGAGGTCAAGGCCGCCATCACCGGGTCTGGACGCGCCGACAAGGCTCAGATCGGTCTCATGGTCACCCGGGTGCTCAAGCTGGCCGAAGCGCCCAAACCCGCGGACGCCGCCGACGCCGTCGCGCTCGCCATCTGCCACCTGTGGCGTGGTGCGGGCCAGGCCAGGGTGGCCGCCGCCCTCGATCAGGCCCGCCGCCTGCAGGGCAGGAGGGGCGCATGATCGCCCAGCTCACCGGCACGGTCATTGCGGCCGGTGCCACCCATGTGGTGCTCGACGTGAACGGGTTCGGCGTCAAAGCCCTGTGCACGCCGGCCACCGCCGCCGCCGTGCGGCTCGGCCAACCCGCCACGCTCGCCACCTCGCTGGTGGTGCGTGAGGACTCGCTCACCCTGTACGGGTTCACCGAGGCCGACGAGCGCGACTGCTTCGAACTCGTCCAGTCGGCCAGCGGTATCGGCCCCAAGATCGCCCAGGCCGTGGTCTCGGTGCTCAGCCCCGACGCTCTGCGCGCCGCGATCGCGGCCGAGAACATCGCTGCACTCACCAAGGTGCCTGGCATCGGCGTCAAGGGCGCGCAACGGCTGGTCATCGAGTTGAAAGACAAGATCAACGCCCTCGCCGCCACCAGCGGGCTGCCGGCGACCACCGAGGCGCCCGACTGGCGCGAACAGGTCAAGGGCGGTCTCGAGGGCCTCGGCTGGTCGGCGCGCGACGCCGACCGGGCGTGTGACAACGTGGCGGGCATGGTCGAAACCGATCCCGCCACTCCGGTCGCCGTGTTGATGCGGGCCGCTCTGCGAAGCCTGGCCAAGTGACCCGCGCGGCCGAGGATCCGATGGATCCTCACCAGCACGACGACGACACCGTCGCCGAGTCGGCACTGCGCCCGGGCAGCCTGGCCGAGTTCGCCGGCCAGCCGCGGGTCAGCGACCAACTCGGCCTGGTGTTGGACGCCGCCCGCCACCGCGGATCGGTGCCCGACCACGTGCTGCTGTCGGGCCCGCCCGGGCTGGGCAAGACCACCCTGGCCATGATCATCGCCGCCGAACTCGGCGTGCCGATCCGAATCAGTTCCGGCCCGGCCATTCAGCACGCCGGCGACCTCGCGGCGATTCTGTCGGGCCTCACCGAGGGCGAGGTGTTCTTTCTCGACGAGATCCACCGCATGAGCCGTCCCGCCGAAGAGATGCTGTACCTGGCCATGGAGGACTTCCGCGTCGACGTGGTGGTGGGCAAGGGCCCGGGCGCCACCGCGATTCCACTGGACATTCCGCCGTTCACGCTGGTCGGCGCCACCACCCGCGCCGGCCTGCTGCCCGGCCCGTTGCGCGATCGGTTCGGCTTCACCGGCCAGCTCGACTTCTACGAAACGGACTCGCTGCGCGCGATCGTGCGCCGTTCTGCACGGCTGCTCGGCATCACCTTGGTCGCGGACACCGACGAGGTGATCGCCTCCCGCTCACGTGGCACCCCCCGCATCGCCAACCGGCTGCTGCGGCGCGTCCGCGATTACGCCCAAGTACGCGCGGACGGCCTGCTGACCCCCGCCGTCGCAGCAGCGGCCCTGGAACTCTACGAGGTGGACGAACTCGGCCTCGACCGGCTCGACCGTTCGGTGTTGTCGGCCCTGTGTGAGCGGTTCAACGGGGGCCCGGTGGGGCTGTCGACGCTGGCCATGGCGGTGGGCGAAGAACGCGAGACGGTCGAAGAGGTCGCCGAGCCGTTCCTGGTACGGCAGGGCTTTTTGATGCGCACACCCCGCGGACGCGTGGCCACCGCTCGTGGGTGGGCGCACCTCGGGCTCACCATGCCGGCCAGCGCCGAGCCCGACCTGTTCGGCGGCTGACCGAGCGTGCGCACGTGGCGCTCCATTCGACGTTGCTCGCGAAAAGCGACGTTGCCTGCGTCCGAACGCGAGCAACGAGGGCGAACGCGAGCAACGTCGGCAGCGCCGCCGACGCAGCAGGCGTCCGCCGGTACGTCGGAATCGGGCTTTGTGGTCGCCTCGGCTAGAGTTGTGCGTCGGTGGTCAGCCGCCGTCTTGCCGTTCTAACGAAAGAAATCTCACATGGGTGACATGGGTAGCACTGTCCTGATGCTTGTGCTGATGGGCGCCGCCTTCTACTTTCTGCTGATTCGTCCGCAGCAGAAGCGGGCCAAGAAGCAGGCAGAGATGACCAACGCCCTGGCCCCCGGCGCCCGCGTCATGCTGTCGTCCGGTGTATTCGGCACCATTCGCCACCTTGGCGATCGCCAGGCCATCATCGAGATCGCCCCCGGCATCGAAATGACCGTGGTCAAGCAGGCCATCGTCAAGACCCTGACCCCCGAAGACGACGAGTTCGAGTACGCCGACGATGCCGCCGAGCCCGATCACATCGAGCGCGAGGCCGACGAGGTCGACGAGGCCGCCGAGCCCAACCCGTTCGAGAACATCCAGCCGTCGGACTTCAACGACCCTCGGCTCACCGACGCCCCGGCCGACCCGCCGAGCGACGACGTGCCGGGCCAGAACACCCAGAAGTGACCGTTGAGGCGTAACTGCACGTGGCAACCACAAGTAGGCATCACAGCCATCCCCTGAGAACCCTGATCGTCTTTCTGGTGATCACGGCCGGCCTGTTCGGGCTGATGGCTCTCGGCGGCGTCTGGACCCCCAAACTGGGGCTCGACCTGCGCGGCGGCACCACCATCACCCTGACGGCCAGCAACACCAGCGGCGAGGGCGCGGTCGACCCGGCCAGTCTCGAACTGGCCCGCACCATCATTCAGCAGCGCGTCGACGCCATCGGCGTCGGTGAGTCCGAGGTGACCACCTCGGGCGACCGGCAGATCATCGTGAGCGTGCCCAACGTCCAGCAAGACGAGTTGGTGCGCATGGTGGGCCAGACCGCCCAGTTGTACTTCCGGCTGGTGTACGCCTCCGAGCAGGTGGCGTCGGCGCAGCCGAGCGTCGAGCCGACCCAGGCCGCGTCCGAGCCCGCGGCCACCCAGCCCGCGGCCACTGAGACGGCTCAGCCCACGGAATCGGCGGTGCCGAGTGCCACCACCTCGCCCAGCACCAACCCCCGGCCGCTGCCGGCACTGCCGACCCCGGTTCCGAGCCCCCGGCCGACGGTCGCCGGTGCCACGCCGCCCACCACCCAGCAGGTGCTCGACTGGACGCCGAGTAAGCGCGACCAGAGCGACTACACGAACTTTCAGTGCGGCGACCCGTTCCCCGACGTGTCCGACCAGCCGCTGATCACCTGCGACGAGGGCCACACAACCAAGTACCTGCTCTCGCCTGCGGTGATCTCGGGCAAGGACCTCAACTCGGCTCAGGCCGGCATTCCCCAGAACGGGGTGAGTTGGGTGGTCAACCTCGAGTTCAACGGCACCGCCGCCACCACGTTCGAAACGGTCACCCGGGCCATCTCGACCAAGACCAGCCCGCAGAACCAGTTCGCCATCGTGCTCGACGGCACGGTGATCAGCAGCCCCTACGTGAGCGCAGCCATTCCCGGTGGACGGGCCGAGATCTCGGGTTCGTTCAACCAGGCCAGCGCCACCCAATTGGCCAACGTGCTCAAGTACGGCGCCCTGCCACTGGCCTTCGATGTGTCGAGCGTCGACAACGTGTCGGCCAAATTAGGCGGCGAGCAACTGGAAGCCGGCATCATCGCCGGCATCATCGGCCTGGCCCTCGTGGTGGCCTACAGCATTCTGTACTACCGCGCCCTGTCCATCGTGGTGGTCAGCAGCTTGGTGGTCGCCTTCGGCATCACTTACGCGCTCGTGGTGCTGCTCGGCCAAGCCATGGGCTTCGCGCTCAACCTGCCCGGCGTCGCGGGCCTGATCGTGGCCATCGGCGTCACAGCCGACTCGTTCATCATCTACTTCGAACGCATTCGCGACGAGGTGCGTGACGGACGGTCACTGCGCAGCGCCATCGAAACCGGCTGGGAACGGTCGCGGCAGACCATTCTGATCGCCGACGGTGTGTCGTTGCTCTCTGCGGTGGTGTTGTTCATTCTGGCCATCGGCTCGGTGCGCGGCTTCGCGTTCACGCTGGGCCTCACCACCCTGATCGACATCGCGGTGGTGTTCTGGTTCACCAAGCCGCTGGTGTCGCTGCTCGGACGCACCCGCTACTTCGGCGAGGGTCGCAAGTTCTCGGGGTTCGAACCCGACCATCTGGGTGCCAGGCATCAACCGCCGCTGCACCGCCGCCGTCGGGCCGCCGCCACCGGCGCAGGCAAGGCGGCGAAGGTTCCGGCCACCGCGGGCAAGGCGGCGGCAGGCAAGAGCGCTGCAGCGAAGGCGTCCACCCCTGACTCGACGACCGAGGAGGCGTGATGAGCACCGCGACAACCGAGCCCAAGAAGACGGGCGAGCCGAAGGTCAAGAAGGCGAGCTTCGCGCACAAGCTGTACACCGGCGAGGTCGAGTACGACTTCGTCGGCAACCGCAAGCGCTGGTACATCATCTCGGGCGTGCTGCTGACCATCTCGATTCTGGCGTTGGCGATTCTGCGGCTGAATCTGGGCATCGAGTTCAAGGGCGGCGCCGACTTCACCGTGCCGGTCAGCGTGAGCGCGGGCACCCCCGACCAGATGCGCAGCGCGGTCGAGGCGCTCAACCTGCCCGACAACGACGACATTCAGGTGATTTCGGTCGGCGACAACCAGGTGCGCGTGCAGACGCGATCGCTGTCGGTCGACGAGGTCACCCAGGTCAAGCAGGCGCTGGCAACGGCGTCCGGCGGTATTGCCGTCGACGAGGTCGGCTACAGCCTGATCGGCGCGTCGTGGGGGTCGATGATCACCCAGCAGGCGCTGATCGCGCTCGCGGTCTTTCTGGTGTTGGTGTCGCTGCTGATCTGGGCGTACTTCCGCAACTTCAAGATGGCCATCGCTGCCATCGTCGCGTTGCTGCACGACCTGATCATCACCATTGGCATCTATGCCCTGGTGGGCTTCACCGTGACCCCCGCCACCCTGATCGGTGTGCTCACGATTCTGGGTTACTCGCTCTACGACACCGTGGTGGTGTTCGACAAGGTGCGCGAGAACACCGCCGACATCAAGAACACCCGCATAACCTACGCCGACGCAGCCAACGCCGCCGTCAACCAGGTGCTGATCCGGTCGATCAACACCACGATCATCGGCGTGCTGCCGGTGGCGGCGCTGACCTTCGCCGGCACCTTCATTCTGGGCACGGGGCCGCTGAAAGACCTGGGCCTTGCGCTGTTGGTGGGCATGATCGCCGGCGCGTACTCGTCCATCTTCATCGCGGCGCCGCTGCTGGCGCAGCTCAAAGAGGCCGAGCCAGAGATGCGCGAGCACCGCGAGCGGCTGGCCCGCCGGGCCGAGCGGCACACCGTCAAAGACAAGGCCGCGGCCACGTCGAAGTCGGTGGTGATCACCGACGGTGACGGGCCGCTGGCCGAGGTCGACGAGATCGAGCCCGAACGGCTCGGTCTGGTCAGCGCCAACGACCTGGCCCGGCAGAACCGGGTTCAGCCCAGTCGCAGCACCCGCGCCCAGCGAAAGAAGTGACCCGTGACCTTCAGCGATGACCACCAGTTGGTTCTCGACCTGATCGAAGACATTCCCGACTTTCCCAAGCCGGGTGTGGTGTTCAAAGACATCACGCCGCTGCTGGCCTCGCCCAAGGGCCTGCGGGCGGCCATCAACGCACTGGTCGCGTTGGCGCCGCCCGACATCGACGTGGTGGTGGGCATGGAGGCGCGCGGGTTCATTCTGGCCGCGCCCGTGGCGCTCGAACTGGGGGCGGGCTTCGTGCCCGTGCGCAAGCCCGGCAAGCTGCCCGGTGAGCTGTACAGCGAGCAGTTCTCGCTCGAGTACGGCCACGAGACGCTCACCGTGAAGACGGACGCCGTGCTGCCGGGCGCCCGCGTGCTGGTGATCGACGACGTGCTGGCCACCGGCGGCACCGTGGGCGCCACAGCCGCTCTGGTGCACCGGTTGGGTGCCGACCTGGTGCACGTGGCGGTATTGATGGAGCTCGGCTTCTTGCCGGGCCGCGAGAAGCTCGCCGAGTTGGGCATCCACAACTACTCGGCCGTCGTCACCGTCTGAGCCGCACTGCTGAGCGCGGCCCGGTGAGGGGGCGGAGATCGCTCGTCATTGCGGCGGACGCCGCAATCTCGGCGTTGTGCGGTGCGTGCGGGTGAGATCCCGGCGTTCGCCGGCATGACGGCGTGCCGTGCCTCCCGGGGTCGAAGATCACTCCTCAGGGGTCCCGGTGCGGGGCGAGCCCGTCGGTGACCGGGACGACGGCCGTCGGGCGCAGGCCGCTGGCGACGGGGCTCTGTCGTGGCGGCAGTATGATGCAGACCTGCCGAAGGGGAGCGGGTTGACTGAGAGCGTGCATGGGCCGTACGGGGCAGGTAACGGCCTGCCGGGTGAACCGCGCGCGCTGAGCCAGCCGGGCAACGCTGCCGAGCAGCCGCGCATGCGCATGCGGCACGCACTCGCCCGGCTCGGAGCCCCCAAGAACTCGCAGGCGGCCGTGCTGGATCCGTTGGTGAAGACCCTGCGGTCGAATCATGCGCGGGCCGACATCGCCGTCATCGAGCGCGCGTACCGCACCGCCGAGCACTACCACGCCGGCCAGACCCGCAAGAGCGGCGACCCCTACATCACCCACCCACTGGCGGTCGCGACGATTCTGGCCGAACTGGGCATGACCGAAACGACGTTGTGCGCCGCGCTGCTGCACGACACGGTCGAAGACACCTCGTACACGATGGCGCAGCTGACCGCCGACTTCGGCCAAGAGGTCGCCACCATGGTCGACGGGGTGACGAAGCTCGACAAGGTCACCTACGGCGAGTCGGCCAAGGCCGAGACCCTGCGCAAGATGGTGCTCGCGATGAGCCGCGACATCAGGGTGCTGGTGATCAAGCTGGCCGACCGGCTGCACAACATGCGCACCCTGGGCTTTCTGCGTCAAGACAAACAGGCCGTCATCGCCAACGACACGCTCGAGATCTTCGCCCCGCTGGCCCACCGACTGGGCATGAACGCCATCAAGTGGGAACTCGAAGATCTCGCGTTCGCCACCCTGCACCCGAAGATCTACGACGAGATCGTGCGCATGGTGGCCGCTCGTGCGCCGCTGCGTGAGAACTACCTGCGTCAGGTGATCGACCAGGTGAAGGACGACCTGGCCGAGGCCCGCATCAAGGCCACGGTGTACGGCCGTCCGAAGCACTACTACTCGATCTACCAGAAAATGGTGGTGCGCGGCCGCGACTTCTTCGAGATCTACGATCTGGTCGGCCTGCGCATTCTGGTGGACGCGCAGCGCGACTGCTACGGCGCCCTCGGTGTGCTGCATGCGCGCTGGAACCCGCTGCCCGGCCGGTTCAAGGACTACATCGCGATGCCGAAGTTCAACCTCTACCAGTCGCTGCACACCACCGTGCTGGGGCCGGACAGCAAGCCGGTGGAGTTTCAGATTCGCACCCACGAAATGCACCGCCAGGCCGAATACGGTGTGGCCGCGCACTGGAAGTACAAAGAGGGCAAGGCACCCAGCTCGGGCAACGACCTGTCCTGGGTGCGGCAGATCACCGAATGGCAGCGCGAAACCGAAGACCCGGCCGATTTTCTCGACACCCTGCGCTTCGAGATCAACACCACCGAGGTTTTCGTGTTCACCCCCAAGGGCGACGTCATCTCGTTGCCGGCCGGTTCGACGCCGGTCGACTTCGCCTACGCGGTGCACACCGAGGTGGGTCACCGCACCATCGGTGCCCGGGTGAACCAGCGCCTGGTGCCACTTGAGTACCAGTTGAACAACGGTGACCAGGTCGAGGTGCTCACGTCGAAGTCACCCAATGCCGGGCCCAGCCGCGACTGGCTGAACTTCGTGGCCAGCCCCAGGGCCCGCACCAAGATTCGCCAGTACTTCATGCGCGAGCGACGTGAAGAGTCCATCGAGCAGGGCAAAGAGGCGCTGGCCAAGCGACTGCGCCGTACGGGCCTGCCCGTGCACCGGCTGCTGTCGGCCGAGCATGTCGCGGCTCTGGCCAGGCATTTCCGGGTGGCCGACGTCACCGCCCTGTACGCCGCGATCGGCGAGGGAACGGTCAGCGCACAGACCGTGGTCGAACGGTTGATCGCCGCCGAAGGCGGCGCCGAAGAGGCCGCCGAGGCTAGCGTCGAAGACCACTCGACGATCACCACCACCCCTCGGCGCCGGGCCAGTCGACGCAGCGACGACGTCGGGGTCGTGGTCGAGGGGCACACGGATCTGCGGGTCAAGCTGGCGAAATGCTGCATGCCGGTGCCGGGCGACGACATCATCGGATTCATCACGCGCGAAGAGGGCGTCTCGGTACATCGCGCCGACTGCACCAACGCCGAGAACCTGCGGCAGAAGCCCGACCGACTGGTGCAGGTGAACTGGGCGACGCCGTCCGCCGATTCGAGTTTTTTGGTGGCGCTGCACGTGGAGGGTCTCGATCGGGCCGGACTGCTGTCGGACGTGAGCCGGGTGATGACCGAGCATCACTCCAACATTTTGTCGATGTCGGCCACCACCAACAAGGACCGCGTGTTCACCATGCGGCTGCAGTTCGAAACCCCCGACCCGACGCACCTGGCGTCGCTGACCAACGCGCTCAAGCGCATTCCCGGCGTGTACGAGGCCAACCGCGTCAAGAACTGACCGGCGCCGGGCGTCCCTCGAGACCTTCGGGTTCGGGGTTGCTCGGGCCCACCCAACAAGGCGTCTCGATCGAAGCCGACCCAACGGGGTGGTTGATCGAAGATGCGGGTGAAGTTACAGTCCCGGGAGCGACGAAGAGGTCGCAACACCCCAAGGAGGCAGTATGCCCAAACATTCGCACACCCACCCTGCCCAACTGGCGGGCCGAGCCACGGGAGTTCTGGCGGTCGCGGTGGCCGCCCTGTTGGCGTCGACCGTCTCGGGCGCGTCAATGGCGCAGGTACGGGTCGCCGACCGGCCGGTCACGCTGACCGCCGAGTCGGTGAACACCCCCGAGGTTGCGGGCTACGACATCAACACCAAGGGTCGGGCGCGCAACGTCATCTTCATTCAGGGCGACGGCATGGGCGTGGCCCACCGCGAGCTGCTCAGGCTGGCGCTGAAGGGCCAGAACGGCGACCTGGTGATGAACAAGATGCAGGTCACCGGCCTGGTGCACACCGACTCGGCCGACACCGCACAGGCCGTCACCGACTCGGCGGCCGCAGCCACCGCCTACGCCACGGGCGTGCGCAGTTACAACGGCGCGATCGGCGTCGACGTCAACGGCAAGCCGGTGACCAACCTGCTGGAGCGGGCCCGGGCCGCCGGCAAGTCCACCGGACTGGTCACCACCGCCCAGGTGACCGACGCCTCGCCCGGCGCGTTCTCGGCGCACGTGGCCAACCGGTCGGACCAGAGCGAGATCGCGCGCCAGATCATCGAACAGAGCCGCGTCGACGTGGTGCTCGGCGGCGGTGAGGACTGGTGGTACCCGGCCGGCAACCCCGGCGCCTGGCCCGACAACCCGCCGACCGACCCCACCGAGCAGAGCAAGGGCACCAAGGGCAACCTGGTCGATCGCGCCAAGCAGTTGAAGTACCAGTACGTCACCAACGCCGCCGAACTCGGCAAGGTGAACAAGGGCAAGGTGCTCGGCCTGTTCGCCAACGAAGAGATGTTCGAATACCACAACGAGGGTGAAGGCGACCTGTACGACCCCTCGGTGCGGCTGCCCGTGATGGCCACGAAGGCGATCGACCTGCTGTCGCGCGATCGTGACGGCTTCTTCCTGTTCATCGAAGAAGAGGGCATCGACGAGATGGCGCACCACAGCAACGCCAAGCTCATGATCAAGGCCGGAGCCGAACTCGACCGTACGGTCAAGATCGCGCTCGACTTCGCGGCCCGCACGCCGGGCACCCTCGTGCTGGTGGTCGGTGACCACGAGACCGGCGGGCTGGCCATCGAGAACGTCGACCCGAACGACGAGAACGGCTCGGGCGAGCAGTCCGAAGACACCGTTGCGATCGCCCACTCGAACCTGAAGATGGTGGCCGACTGGACCACCAACGGTCACACCGGGGCTGCCACCCCGGTGACGGCTTCGGGCCCGGGGGCGCAGCGCCTGGCCGGCTTCATCAAGAACACCCAGGTGCACGACGCGGTGCTGAAGGCGATGGGCTTCAGACGCTGACCTGAGCCCGAACGGTCCGGCCCGCCACCACGGTGGGCCGGACCGTTCGTTGCATGAGTCGGACGTGCGGGGTGCGGTTTTCGTCATTGCGGCGGACGCCGCAATCTCTCATGGGGCGCCCTGTCGTCGAGGGCGCCGTCGATCAACGGCTGAAGTCGGCGAGCGTCTCGCGGGCCTGGTCGAGCCAACTCTGGTACGTGGCGATCGAGTCGCGGGCCTTGTCGGCGGCCTTCTTGTCGCCGCGGGCCTCGGCCTTGGTGATCTTCTCGCTGAGCTTGTCGATCTCGCTGCTGAGCATCGCCACCGTCTCTTCGGCGCGGGCCCGGGCCTCGGGGTCGGTGCGCTTCCACTCGGCGTCTTCGGCCTGCCTGACCGCCGTCTCGAGTGCCCTCACGCGATTGTCGAGGCCACGAATCGACTCGCGGGGTACCTTGCCCAAGGCGTTGAACTGCTCCAGGAAGGTTCTGAAGGCGTTGCGCGACGCGTCCAGGTCGGTGACCGGCACGATCTCGGCCTCGGCTTTGGCCAACAGGGCTTCTTTGGCGTCGAGGTTGGCCTTGAACTCCTCGTCCTGCTGCGACAGCGTCGACTGACGCGCGTTGAAGAACGTGTCCTGCAGCCCGCGGAACTCGGCCCACAGGGCGTCGTCCACCTCGCGCGGGGCAGACCCGGCGGCCTTCCAGCGCGTCATCAGGTCGCGGAACGCGCCGGCGGTGGGCCCCCAGTCGGTCGATTCGGCCAGTGGACGGGCCTCGGCGATGATCTGTTCCTTGAGCTGCCGGGCGCCTTCACGCTTTTCGGCCTGCTCGGCGAACTGCGCCTTGCGGCGCCGGGTGTAGGTGGTGCGCGCGGTCGAGAACCGGTGCCATAAGGCGTCGTCGGTGGCCCGATCGATGCGGGGGAGCGCCTTCCATTCGTCGAGCAGCGACCGGAACCGGTTCACGCCACCGCGCCAGTCGTTGCTCAGCGCCAACTGCTCGGCTTCGGCGACCATGCCTTCTTTGGTGGCCTTCGTGGCCTCGGCCTGCTTGGCGCGCTCGGCACGGCGTTCGGCCGAGGCCTGGGCCAGCACGGGTGCCAGCGCCTGCAGCCGGGTGGTGAGGCCGTCCAGATCGCCGACCGCGTTGGCGCCGGTGACGTTGCCGGTGACGGTGTTGATGCTGTGCCGGGCTTCGTCGGGTGACAGGGCTCCGGAGGCGATGCGGCGTTCCAGCAGACTGACCTCGAGATCCAGCGCCTCGAACCGCCGGGTGTAGAACGCCAGCGCCTCGGCTTCGGTGACATCGGGTATCTGGCCGACGCTGCGTTCGCCCTCGGCGGTGCGGACGTAGACGGTGCCGTCGGGGTCAACGCGGCCGAAATCAGCCGGGCTGGAAGAAGTCATGGCGACCATCTTGCCTCATGACCGCCGGTTTGTGGATCGTGCCCGGCGAGTCGGCCGATAGGCTGGCCCGCGTGTTTCTGGCCAGTTTTCCCAGCGGCCCGTGGCAGGCGAACTGCTATGTGGCCGCCACCGCGGCCGGTCGTGACTGCGTGATCGTCGATCCCGGGGTGGGTGCGGCCGACGGTCTGCGCCGTCTGGTGAGCGCACACGACCTGACCCCGGCCGGGGTGTTGCTGACCCACGGACACATCGATCATGTCGCCTCGGCCGCAGAGTTGGCCGACGAGTATGGCGTGCCCGCGTGGATTCACGTGGCCGACCGCGAACTGCTCACCGACCCGGCGGCCGGGCTCGGGCCCGAGGTTGCGCCGCTGCTGGCGCAACTGATCGGCGACCAGCCGCTGGCCGAGCCCGCCGACCTGCGACTGTTCGACGAGGGCGTGGACGTGGCCGGACTGAGCTTCGAGGTGATTCATGCGCCGGGGCATCGTCCGGGTTGTGTGATGCTGCGAACCGGGCTGGCGGGCAACGATCGCGCCGACCAGGTGGTGTTCACCGGCGACGTGTTGTTCGCGGGATCGATCGGCCGCACCGACCTGCCCGGGGGCGATCACGCGGTGATGCTCGACACGCTGCGCGGCCCGGTGCTCGGCCTGTCTGACACCTCCGCGCTGTTGCCGGGGCACGGGCCGCAGAGCCTGATGGCGGCCGAGCGGTCGTCCAACCCGTACCTGCAAGCCGACTATCTAGGTGGAATCCGATGAGCCGTCCCAAGCCGCTGAGCGGCTTTCCCGAGTTTCTGCCCGAGGGGCGCATCGTCGAACAGCGGGTGCTCGCGTCGTTGGCGCAGACGTTCGAACTGCACGGGTTCGGGTCCATCGAGACCAGGGCGCTCGAACCGATGGCGCAACTGGCGCGCAAGGGCGAGATCGACAAAGAGATCTACGTGGTGCAGCGGCTGCAGTCGGTGCGCGCGGGCATCGCCGACCGTGACGAACTGGGCCTGCACTTCGACCTGACCGTGCCGTTCGCCCGCTACGTGCTCGAGAACTCGGGGCACCTGAGCTTTCCGTTTCGCCGCTACCAGATTCAGAAGGTGTGGCGTGGCGAGCGTCCGCAAGAGGGCCGGTATCGCGAGTTCCTGCAGGCCGACATCGATGTGGTGGGCCAGGACGCGCTGGCCGCGCACCACGACGTCGAGGTGGCGTTGGTGATTCTCGAGGCGCTGGAGCGGCTGCACACAGACTTCGGCGTACCGCCGGTGCTGATGCGGGTGAACAACCGCAAGCTGGCCGAGGGCTTCTACCGCGGGCTGGGCATCGACGATCACCTGGCCGTGCTGCAGCGGGTCGACAAGCTCGACAAGATCGGGCCGGCGGCGGTCGCCGACCTGCTCACCGGTGAACTCGGGTTGAGCGACCAGGTGGCGGCCAAATGTCTCGAACTCGCGACGATCTCGGCCGCCGACGAGTCGTTCGTGGAGCGGGTTCGGGCGTTGGGCGTCGAGAACGAACTGCTGGACGAGGGGCTGGCCCAGTTGGCCGACCTGGTGGCCGCGGCGGCCGCCGCGGTGCCCGGGCGACTGGTGGCCGACCTCAAGATCGCCCGCGGGCTCGACTACTACACCGGCACCGTCTACGAAACCGAGATGACGGGCTTCGAGCACCTCGGCTCGATCTGTTCGGGGGGGCGTTACGACTCGTTGGCGTCCGACGGCCGCACCGGCTACCCCGGCGTCGGGCTGTCGATCGGGGTGACCCGCATTCTGGTGCCGCTCATCTCAAAGGGGGCGCTGACCGCGTCCAGGACGGTGCCGAGCTGCGTGCTGGTGGCCGTGGACGCAGAGGAGACCCGGGCCGACGCCGTGGCGATCGCGGCGAAGCTGCGCGCTCGGGGCATCGCCACCGAGGTGGCGCCCAGGGCCGACCGGTTCGGCAAGCAGATCCGCTACGCCGACCGGCGGGGCATTCCGTTCGTCTGGTTCAGCTCGAACGAGGTGAAAGACATCCGCTCCGGCGAGCAGGTGCCGGCCGATCCCGACTCATGGACGCCGCCCGAGGGCGATCGTCGTCCGGGGGTCAGCGGGGGTTGAGATCCCGGCGTGCGCCGTGGGAGTTCGTCATCCCAGCGAAACGCTGGGATCTCTGCCCGTTCGCCTATGCCTCCACATCAAACTCTTTGGCGTAGTGGGCGGCGTATTTCAGGTAGTCGTCGCCCCACCTCACGGTGTTGGCGTCGCCGCCCGATCGGGCGACCTCGAAGCGGTCGAGGTAGTACTGCCAACCGGGTCCGACATCGGTGACCACGGCGGGGTCGTCCACCAGTTGGGCGAACGCAAGAGTGGTGACGCCGTCGGCTTCGCTGAGCCCCAGATCGAGGGTCCAGACCTCGGCCGGATCATCGTGCACGCTGTGCAGCCGCAACCGTGTGGGTGGCTCGCACACCTCGATGGCGTAGGTGGCCACGGGCGAGCCCTCTTCGGCCGTCCACTCGATCTGCACCGTGCCGCTCGCGGGGTCGCCGGTCCAGCGGCCGAACCAGCGGTTGAGTCGTTCGGGGTCGACGATCGAGTCCCAGACGTCGGCGATCGGGGCGGTGAAGCTGCGGTGGAACACCAGGTAGGTGGTGCCGTCACGGTATTCGCGAAAACCGGTGGTCATGCTGTCTCCTTGGTTGGGCTGGCGGTTTCGGGGGCCGAACGGCGCTCGCGCACGGTGCGCCGCACCTCGAGGGCGAGCGCGTCGAGAGTGTGTTCGGCGAAGGGCGCGCGGACGGCGAGCGTGGCCAGGTAGGCGTTGAGCGGTTCCAACCCGCGTCGGCGCAGGGCGTAGCGGGTCTCCCGCCCCGACGGGGTCGCGGTGACCAGGCCCGCCGCGCCGAGCAGGCGCAGGTGCTTGCTCACGGCCGGCCGCGAGACTGGCAGCTCGGCGGCCAGGTCGACCACCCGCATGGGCCCGGCGCTCAACCTGGCCAGCAGGTCACGTCGCACCGGGTCGGCCAGTGCCGCGAACACGTCCATGGGAAAATGGTAACCATATGGTTACTAGTTGAGTCAAGCGATGTGTTCGTACAAATGTACGAATCAGGTCTATGCTGGCTACCATGACGACGGACTTCCAGGCATCGTTGTTCACCAGCGCGGCGGTCGAGGTGCCGTCCCTTCAGGGCCTGGTGCGCCGGGTGACGCTCAGCGACGGCGCCTGGGTCGACGTCGCGCGCGGCTGGGTCAGGGGCGCCGATCAGGTGTTTCCGCGGCTGGTGCACGACATTCCGTGGCACGCCGAGCGTCGCGAAATGTACGACCGGGTGGTCGACGTGCCCCGGCTACTGCATCAGTACGGCATCGGCGACGAGTTGCCGCACGCGGCGCTGACCGCCGCCCGCAACGAGTTAAACCGCCACTACGCGGCCGAACTGGGCGAAGAGTTCGTCACCGCGGGGTGCTGCTACTACCGCGACGGACGTGACTCGGTGGCCTGGCACGGCGACCGCATCGGCCGTAGCCGCACCGAAGACACCATGGTCGCCATCGTGTCGTTCGGAGCGCCGCGGCAGCTGTCTTTGCGCCCCAACGGCGGTCAGGTGCACAGCAGCCACCCACTCGGCCACGGCGACCTGATCGTGATGGGCGGCTCGTGCCAGCGCACCTGGGAACACGCGATCCTGAAGACCGCCAAGGCGGTCGGCCCCCGCATCAGCGTCCAGTTCCGGCCCTTCAACGTTTTCTAGTCCCCACCACTCCCTCCGTCCCGCACAGACGGTGCACTCACGCACCGAGTCTGGATGGGTGGGTGTCGTGACCGAATCAAGCATGTCGTGGAAAGCGGAGTACGACTGGGGAGGATCAAAGCGGCTGGGGAGCGATGCCCGGGGCAGGTTGGTGGGCGTCGGAAGATCGGCAGGACGCGCCAGCGTCCGGGCGATCTGGAGGTGGGCGGCTCGGGCATCGCTCCCAGACGCGGCACCCGAGTCAGCCACGCACGTCCCCGGCGAAGGCGTTTCGACGGCCGGTCGTGTGGCCTCTAGACTCGAACGAGTGTCCCGCACCGTCTATGCGGGAACAGAGAAAGGAACATCGCCATGCTGCGCACCCACGAGGCCGGATCCCTGCGTGCCTCCGACATCGGCACCGACGTCACCCTCACCGGCTGGGTCGGCCGCCGCCGAGACCATGGCGGTGTCGCCTTCATCGATCTACGCGACGCCTCGGGCGTCGTTCAGGTCGTCGTCCGCGACGAGGTGCTGGCCGCGTCCGGCGCCCATGAACTGCGCAACGAGTACTGCATCAAGGTCGACGGCGTGGTCGAGGCCCGTCCCGAGGGCAACGCCAACCCCGACCTGCCCACCGGTGAGGTCGAGGTGGCGATTCGCGAACTCGAGGTGCTGAACCCGTCCGCGCCGTTGCCGTTTCAGATCGACGAGGGGGTGACCGTGGGCGAAGAGGCGCGGTTGAAGTACCGCTACCTCGACCTGCGCCGGCCGGCTCCGGCCAAGGCGATCCGGCTGCGCTCCAAGGTGAACGCCGCCGCCCGCCGGGTGCTGGACGCGCGCGACTTCGTCGAGATCGAGACCCCGACGATGACCCGCAGCACCCCCGAGGGCGCCCGCGACTTCATCGTGCCCGCACGGCTCGCGCCCGGCTCGTGGTACGCGCTGCCGCAGTCGCCGCAGTTGTTCAAGCAGCTGCTGATGGTGGCCGGCATGGAGCGCTACTACCAGATCGCCCGCTGCTACCGCGACGAGGACTTCCGCGCCGACCGGCAGCCCGAGTTCACCCAGCTCGACATCGAGATGAGCTTCGTGACCCAGGAGGACGTGATCGAGCTCGGCGAGGCCCTGGCCAAGGAGATCTGGGCCTTGATCGGCGTCGACCTGCCCACCCCGTTCCCGCGGCTGACCTTCGCCGAAGCGATGGACCGGTACGGCTCCGACAAGCCCGACCTGCGTTTCGAGGTGCCGCTGACCGACCTGACGGCGTTCTTCGCCGACACCCCGTTCCGGGTCTTCCAGGCGCCGTACGTGGGCGCGGTGGTGATGCCGGGTGGGGCGTCCCAGCCGCGGCGCACCTTCGACGCCTGGCAGGAGTGGGCCAAGCAGCGCGGTGCCCGCGGGCTGGCCTACGTCACGATCGCCGACGACGGCGAACTGGGCGGCCCGGTCAGCAAGAACATCTCCGAGGCCGAGCGCGAAGGGCTGGCTGCGGCGGTGGGTGCGAACCCGGGTGACTGCGTGTTCTTCGCCGCCGGCGCCAAGACCGCTTCGCAGAACCTGCTGGGTGCCGCCCGCAACGAGATCGCCAAACGCTGCGACCTCGTTGACGACGACGCCTGGTCGTTCCTGTGGGTGGTGGACGCGCCGCTGTTCAAGCCCACCGGCGAGGCCGTCGCCGAGGGCGACGTCGCGGTCGGCGCCGGCGCGTGGACGGCCGTCCATCACGCGTTCACCTCGCCGCAGGATCTGGACACCTTCGACACCGACCCCGGTAACGCGCTGGCGTGGGCCTACGACATGATCTGCAACGGCAACGAGATCGGCGGAGGCTCGATCCGTATTCACCGCCGCGACGTTCAAGAGCGGGTCTTCGCAGTGATGGGTCTGGGGCAGGACGAGGCGCAGGAGAAGTTCGGCTTTCTGCTCGACGCGTTCAAGTTCGGCGCGCCCCCGCACGGTGGCATCGCCTTCGGCTGGGACCGCATCGTGGCCCTGCTGTCGAAGTCGGATTCGATTCGCGACGTGATCGCCTTTCCCAAGAGCGGCGGCGGTTACGACCCGTTGACCGGCGCTCCGGCCCCCATCACGCAGGCCCAGCGCAAGGAGGCCGGCGTGGACGCCAAGCCCGCCGCACCGGCTGCCGTGTCGCAGGGCTAGGCACGATCGCGGCGGAGGGGGATCTGAGGTGCCGACCCCGACGCTCGTCGTCCGGGGTTTGCTGAGGCTGACGGTTCGTCATCCCGGGCTTGCCGAGGCTGACGGTTCGTCATCCCGGGCTTGCCCCGGGTATCTCGAATGGCACGATTGCGGAGACCCCGGGTGGCGGCAGATCCCGGCGTCTGCCGGGATGACCGGCACCTGATTGTCGATCAGCCCGCGCAGCCACGGCGACGCAGAAGGGCCGCCCGAACGATCGGGCGGCCCTTCGTTTGCTGGAAGCGTCAGCGCAGGTCGTCGCCGTTGTGCACGTCGCTGTCGGCCAGCAGGCCGTACAGCTTGCGCTTGGTCTCGGCCAGCAACTGACTGGCGCGCTCCTGCTGGGCCTGGCTGCCGTTGCGGGTCAGTTCCTGGGCGGCCATGGCCAGCCCGCGGAACTCGCTCCACATCGCCTTCATCGCCTCGGGGTGCAGCGGCGCGTTCTCGGCGTTGAAGGTCTCCCACGGCTTCTGGCCGATCTCGCCGGCGGCGGACTGACCCGCCTCGGTGAGCCGGTAGGCCTTGGTGCCCTCGTTGTCGAACTGCTCGATCAGACCCTCGTCTTCGAGCTGGGCCAGCGCCGGGTAGATCGCGCCGGGGGACGGCTTCCAACCGCCCTCGGTGTGCTCGGCCAGCTTCTGGATCATCTGGTAGCCGTTGAGCGGCTCATCTGCCAGCAGGGCCAGCACGGCCTGCCGAACGTCGCCGCGCCGGGCCCGGCCGCGTCCGCCACGACGACCGCCGGGGCCGCCGAACGGACCCATCGGGCCACCGAAGCCGGGGCCGCCGAAGGGGAAGCCGGGGCCGAAGCCGCCGCGGTTGTGGCCTTCGCCGAACGCACCGCGCTGCGGGCGTCCGTGATGTCCGCGACTCTGGCGCGGACCGTTCTCGTTGAACGTGTTGTCGTTCCTCATGATCGGAACTCCTTTCGTAAGTCTTACGTTGCATCAACGATATATCGAGACTGTTCGGAACGCAAGTGCTGTCGAAAACTGCGCGCCCGTGCGGGCCAACACGGCGTGTCGCGGTGGTTTGAGCTCACGGGCGCGCAGTTTTCGGACGCATCGTCCTGCGCCCGTAGACTCGGCGCGGTGGAAGACCTGTTCGGCAACGACGACGCTCCGGCGGTGAACCTGGGGGGCGGCTCGCTGAGCATGTCGAGGGCCGATGCTCCGCTCGCGGTGCGCATGCGGCCGCGCACTGTCGACGAGATCGTCGGGCAGCAGCATCTGCTCAAGGCCGGATCGCCGCTGCGCAGGCTGGCCGAGGGCGACGCGGCGATGTCGGTGTTTTTGTGGGGGCCGCCCGGTGTCGGCAAGACCACCATCGCCGCCGTGGTGTCGCAGACGGGCAATCGCCGGTTCGTCGAGATCTCGGCGGTGACCGCCGGCGTCAAAGAGGTGCGTGCCGAACTCGACGTGGCCCGCCGAGAACTCGCCCGAGGTCGCTCGACGGTGCTGTTCGTCGACGAGGTACACCGGTTCAACAAGGCGCAACAAGACGTACTGCTGCCGGCGGTCGAGAATCGCCTGGTCACGCTGATCGCTGCGACCACCGAGAACCCGTCGTTCTCGGTGATCGCACCCCTGCTGTCGCGTTCGCTGCTGCTGACCCTCAAACCGCTCACCGACGCCGACCTGGGTGTGCTGCTCGACCGGGCGCTCACCGACGAACGCGGACTGGGCGGACGGGTCACCCTGAGTGCCGAGGGACGCGCCGACCTGCTGCGGCTCGCCGGGGGCGACGCCCGTCGGCTGCTCACCTATCTGGAAGAGTCGGCGGCCGGAGCCAGTGCCGACGGCGCCACCGACATCACTCCCGACCAGATCAGCCGGGCGGTCGATCGGGCGGCCGTCCGCTACGACAGGGACGGCGATCAGCACTACGACGTGATCAGCGCCTTCATCAAGTCGCTGCGGGGCTCTGATGTGCAGGCGGCGCTGCATTGGTTCGCGCGCATGCTCGAGGCCGGCGAAGACCCGCGGTTCATCGCTCGTCGGCTGGTGATTCTAGCCAGTGAAGACATCGGGCTCGCGGCGCCCCAGGTGCTGCAGACCTGCGTCGCGGCAGCCCAGGCCGTTCAGTTGATCGGCATGCCCGAGGCTCGGCTCAACTTGGCCCAGGCGGTGATCACCTGTGCGTTGGCCCCCAAGTCGAACGCCGTCATCATGGCCGTCGATGGAGCACTCGCCGACGTTCGCGCCGGCCGCATCGGGCAGGTGCCTGCGCACCTTCGCGACGCGCACTACGCGGGTGCCAAGGCGCTCGGCCACGGCAAGGGCTACCAGTACGCGCACGATCATCCGCACGGCGTGGCCGCCCAGCAGTACCTGCCTGATGAGTTGATCGACGCCCGCTACTACGTGCCCACCGATCACGGCGCCGAGGCCGGTATGGCCGCACGCATGGCCACTCTCGACGACTTGTTGGGACGGCCCGCGACTTGATTCAGTCGTTGGGCTGCTCGGCGACCTCGTCCCCACGGCGTGTGTGATCCATCGCCTCGGTTGCGTCTGTTGACGCTCCGCTTGAGTGTCGCGATCTGCGGTCGATATTCGTCGAGGCTTGAGCTCGCCACCCCATTGGGCGAACACTGATCCCGCTGGTTGAGCGTGTCGAAACCCCTTGCCACGACGGGTCTCGACGAGCCCGACCACCGATGATCGATGTTTCCTTCGAGCCTTCCCTTGCAGGTCCCGGTTGGGTTCGGGTCTCGACGGCGCGACCATCGGTGGGTTTGATGACCCCATGACGAGCTTCGTGTCACACACCTCGGTCGACTGCGCCAACGCTTATGAGTTGTCGGAGTTCTGGCGTGGGGTGCTGGGTTATTCGATGGTGCCCGACGACCCCAACGAGCCAGGTCATGAGGAGTGCCTGATCCTCGATGCTGACACCGGGCATTCGGTGCTGTTCATCGAGGTGCCCGAGCCCAAGGCGGTGAAGAACCGGCTGCACTTCGACCTGCGGCCGCGCGCGGGCAGCCGCGACGCAGAGGTCGAGCGCGTGCTGGCGTTGGGCGCCACCCAGGTGGCGGACCTTCGCAGGTCGGACGGTGGCGGCTGGGTGGTGCTCGCCGATCCGGAAGGCAACGAGTTCTGCATGCTGCGCTCATTGGACGAGGCGGCGCAGCCGTCATGAGGATCAGCGCCGACCAGGCACTCGCATGGCGGCTGCAACGGCACTTTCTGACCGGTGCCCGCGCCGACCGCGTCGATCAGGTCGTCGAGCGGCTGATCGCCGTGCCGGCCACGCCGACCGGTTCGGGCGACCCCGAGCTGTCGATTCGGGTACGGCTCGAACCCGACCCCGGCGCGGGAATGGTCGCGGCCGCCCTCGCCGACGGACGGCTGATCAAGACATTCAGCTTTCGGGGTGCCACGCATCTGATGACCCCGGAGCAGGCGGCCGTTCACCTGGCCGTGCGCTGCGCCGGCCGGCAGTGGGAACTGACGAGCTGGCGCACTCACTACCGACTTCAGCCGGACGACTGGCCCGCGTTGCGAGCCGTCGTGCGCGAGCGGGCGTGCAGCCCGGCGACCTGGGCCGAGCTGGCCGAGGCGGTCGCCGCTGAGCCCCGGTTCGCGCATCTCGAACCCGAGTTCACCGGTGAGAACTGGACTCTGCTGAAGCCCTTCATGTGGCAGGGCGACCTGTGCTTCGGGCCGTCCGTCGACCGGGTGGTCACCTTTCAGGCTCTGGCGTCGAACCCGCACTGGCCGGGGCTGATGCCCTTGCGCGAGGCGGGCCCGCGGGCCGTGCTCGCCTACCTCGACGGCTACGGTCCGGCCACGGCGGCGCACCTGCAGTACTGGCTGGGCGGGGGCCTGAGCGGTGGCCGGCGGCGCATCGACGGGTGGCTCGACCAGGTGCGTCCACAGTTGACCGAGGTGCACGTCGACGGTCGGCCCGCCCTGGTGGGTAGCGAACACCTGGACGAGCTGCGAGCGACGGCCACGGACCCGAGGACGCTGCTGCTGCCCGGCTACGACCAATGGGTGGTCGGCGCGGGGACCGCCGATGAGTCGATCGTGCCGCCGGCGCTGCGTCCGGCCGCCACCAAGGGCGTCGGCCTGGTGCTCGTGGGCGGCCGAGCGGTAGGCACCTGGAAGCGCTCGAAAGCCGGCATCGAGGTCGATTGGGGAGGCGATGGCGAGGCGCCCATCGACGCGTTGCGGGTCGCCGGTGAGCGGCTGGGGGCGGCGAAGGTGACAGTGGCCGCGTAAGAGTCATTGGCGAGAATGCCGGCCGACGGTCGTGCGTGGACACCCGGCGCCTCGACGCCCTGCTCGGACGCGGTACTGCTTCGGTCAGCGCAGGTAATCGAGTTCGCCGAACGCGGCCCGGTAGTCGGCCAGCAGGGCCGAAGCGACCGCCGCCGAGTCGACCAGCGGGTGGTGCGTCAGCGCCAGCCGGGCAGCGGCCGCAGAGCCGGTGGTGGCGGCCTCGATCGTCCACCGTTCGACCTGCTTCACGGTGGTCATCAGCCCGCGGGCGTGGGCGGGCAGCGGTGACTGGGGCAACGGTTGCACGCCCGAGCCGTCCACGCGGCAGGGGGCCTCGATCACCGCGTCGTCGGGCAGTTCAGCGAGCCGCGCGGCGTTGGGCGTGTTGAGAACCAGGGTGGACGGCTCGTCGCGCGCGATGGCTCGCATGATCGCGAGTGCGACCCCTTCGTACCCGCCGCTGACGAGATCGGTTTCGGCCCGCTCGAACCCGCCGGCCGCCGCCCGATTGGCGGCGCCGTAGGTCTGTTCGCGCTCCAGCCGGGTGGCGTTCCACGCGTCCAGGGCCGAGGACGGGTCGGCGGGGCAGCAGGAGTAGAAGCGGGCCTGCTGCTCGGCCAGAAACGCTCCGCGTCCCGATCCGCCGGCCGCCAGTGCCTCGCGCCGATAGTAGAACCAGTGCAGGTACTCGTTGGGCAGGGCACCCAGATCGCCGATCAACTCGGCGCCGAACAGCCGTCCCTCTTCGATCGACGCCAGCCTCGCGGGGTCGGCGATCAGTTCGGGCAGCCGGTCGACGCCCTCGTGCTGCAGGCCGGTGAGCCAGCCCAGGTGGTTCAGCCCGACGTAGTCGATCTGGGTGCGGGCGGGATCGAGGGCCAGGGCGTCGATGGCGCGCCGGGCCAGGGCGATGGGGGAGTCGCAGATGCCGACCACCCGCGGGTGCACCGCTGACAGGGCTTCGGTGACCATGCCGGCCGGGTTGGTGAAGTTGATCAACCAGGCACCGGGGGCCACCTCGGCGACGGTGCGGGCCAGGCGCAGCGACGCCGGAATGCTGCGCAGCGCGTAGCTGATGCCCCCCGCGCCCATCGTCTCTTGCCCGATCACGCCGTGCTGGGCGGCGATGCGCTCGTCGAGCACGCGGCCGGCGGTGCCGCCGGTTCGCATGGCCGAGAACACGAAGTCGGCGCCGGCCAAGGCCTCGGCAGGGTCGGTGGACGTGCGGTGGCGCAGTTCGGTGTCAGGTCGGCTCTGGGCGGTCAGCACCCGGTCGATCACGGCCAGCCGGTCGGGGTCGGTGTCGAAGAGCACGACCTCGTCGATCAGGTCGTCGGCCAGCAGTGCGGCGTGCACCAGCGGCACCCGAAATCCGCCGCCGCCGACGATGGTGAGCTTCACGTGCCCAGCCTTTCGGGTCGGTGGCGTTGTCTTCAAGCTCCAGCCGCGTCAGGTCGGGTGTCGGCGGATGAGCCGGAAAGGGGACGGTTCTACATCTGGCTCATTTCAGATCCGGATCAAGAGAACCGTTCCCTGACCCAGAGCAAGAACCGTCCCCTGAACCAAACGAGAACCGTCCCCTGAACCAGAAGTAGAACCGTCCCCTGAGCCAGAGGTAGAACCGTCCCCTGATCCGGATCACACCTTGCGGGGGGTTCGGACCCGAGGCTCGGCATGCCACGATCGGGTGCATGACCAGTATTCTGTGGCTGCGCCGTGACCTGCGCCGGGCCGACCATCCGGCCTTGGCCGCCGCGCACGCCGACGGCGAGGTGCTGCCGGTGTTCTTGCTCGACCCGGCCATCTACGACTCGGCGGGGCCGGTGCGGCAGGCCTGGCTGGCCAGAACCCTGCGCGCGCTCGACGACAGCTACGACGGACGGCTGTGCCTGCGCCACGGCAAGCCCGAACACATCATTGCTGCGCTGGCGAAAGAAGTCGGGGCCACGTCCGTCCATGTGAGCACCGAGACCGAACCCGACGGCGCCGCCCGCGACGCCCGCGTGCGAGCAGCGCTGGCCAACGACGGTGTCGGCTGGGTCGAAACCGGCAGTCCCTACGCCGTCACCCCCGGCCGTGTACGCAACGCCCAAGGCGACCCCTACCGCGTCTTCACACCGTTCTCACGGGCCTGGCGCGAGCACGGCTGGCGCGGGCCGTCCCTCGAACCCAAGGGCCTCACCTTCGCTCACGCCGAGTCGGACGACACCGCCTGGGCCACCCTCGACGACGCCGCCACCGCCGACGGACTGCCCGACCTGCCCGAACCGGGGGAGCAGGCTGCGATGCAGCGCTGGCACGACTTTCTGGACGACGGTCTAGCCCACTACGCCGCCGACCGCGACCGTCCGGACCGCGACGGCACGTCAAGGCTCTCGCCCTACCTGAAGTTCGGTGTGGTGCACCCGCGCACGCTGCTGGCCGATCTCGTCGGCCGAAGCGCCAAGGGCGCCGACCGCTACGGCACCGAGCTGGCCTGGCGCGAGTTCTACGCCGACGTGCTGCACCACAACCCCGACTCGTTGTGGCACGACCTGCGCGGCGACCTCGGAGCGATGGCCTACGACGACGACCCCGACCTGATCGAGGCCTGGCGGCAGGGTCGCACGGGCTACCCGTTCGTCGACGCGGGTTTGCGCCAACTGCTGGCCATGGGCTGGATGCACAACCGAGTGCGCATGGTCACCGCCAGCTTTCTTGCCAAAGACCTTCACGTGTGGTGGCCGGCCGGTGCCAAACACTTCTTGAACCACCTGATCGACGGCGACCTTGCGTCCAACAACCACGGCTGGCAGTGGGTGGCCGGCACCGGCACCGACGCCGCGCCCTACTTCAGGGTGTTCAACCCCGTCACCCAGGGCCAGAAGTTCGACCCCGACGGTAGCTACGTGCGCCGCTGGGTGCCCGAACTGCGGCATCTGGACGGTGCCGACGCCCACGAACCCTGGCAGCAACCGGACGGCTACGCCCACGACTACCCGCAGCGCATCGTCGACCACGCCGAACAGCGCCGCGAGGCCCTCGACCGGCTGGCGGCCGCCAAGGCCGGCTGAGCCACCCGCCGTCCGGGTGGAATGCCGTGGCGGCACGTGCGTTAGGCTGCGTGGAGCACCCGTCAACAACGTGAAGGAACCACCATGTCCGTTGGAGAGATCGCCGGCCTGATCGCAGCCATCGCAGCTGTGGCTCTGGTGGCCTTCTGCGCGGTTCCATTGCTGAAACTGGGCCGGGTGCTCGAAGAACTGCGCCTGGCCGTGCGCGACATCGGCCACAGCTCGGTGCCGATTCTGCACGAGCTCAAGGGCACCGTCACGGCCACCAACGACGAGCTCGGCAAGCTCAGCGTGGTCACAGAAGACGTCTCGAAGGTCAGCCGCAACGCTGTCGTGGTCAGCGAGAACGCCTCGCAGCTGTCGACGCTGTTCACCGCCACCCTGGGCGGCCCGCTGGTCAAGACCGCCGCGTTCACCCACGGCGTGCGGCAGGCGATCAAGGGCACGCGAAAGGCGAAGAGCTGATGGGCCGCCGACTGTTTTGGTTCGCGGTCGGCGTCGGCGTCACCGCTGTTCTGGTCATCAAGGGCCGCGAACTCTACGAGCGCTTCACGCCCAAGGGCGTCACCGAGCAGGTCGAGAAAACCGCCAAGAGCGCGCAAAACTGGGTGACCGACTTCATCGACACCATGACCAACGCCATGGACGAGCGCGAAGCCGAACTGCGTGAGGCTCTGAGCCTGGACGCCGAAAACCTCGGCGTTCAGGAGAGCTCCCGCACCTGACCAACCCGCCGGCGCGCGCCGGCACCTTTCGATCGGACAACCACATCATGAAAACCGCCGACGTCCGGCGTCGCTACCTCGATTTCTTCACGCGCAACGGCCACACCGAGGTGCCGTCGGCGCCCCTGGTCTACAACGACCCCACCCTGCTGTTCGTCAACGCCGGCATGGTGCCCTTCAAGCCGTACTTCACCGGCGCCGAAGACCCGCCGTTCAAACGCGCCGTGAGCGTGCAGAAGTGCGTGCGCACCCTCGACATCGAAGAGGTCGGCAAGACCACCCGGCACGGCACGTTCTTTCAGATGAACGGCAACTTCGCCTTCGGCGACTACTTCAAGGCCGGCGCCATCGAGTACGCCTGGGAGCTGGTCACCGGCAGCCAGGCCGACGGCAACTACGGCTTCGACCCCGACAAGGTCTGGGTGACGGTCTACCTCGATGACGACGAGGCGGCGGCGCTCTGGCGCGGGGTGGGCGTGCCCGACGAGCGCATCCAGCGGCGCGGGCTCAAAGACAACTACTGGCACATGGGCATTCCCGGCCCCGGCGGGCCGTGCTCCGAGATCTACATCGACCGCGGCCCGGCGTTCGGCCCCGACGGCGGCCCGATCGTCGACGAAGACCGCTTTCTCGAGATCTGGAACCTGGTGTTTCAGACCGAGGAACTGTCGGCCGTGCGCGCCAAGGACGACTTCGACGTTCTGGGCCCGCTACCGAGCAAGAACATTGACACCGGCATGGGCCTGGAGCGCACCGCGCTGCTGCTGCAAGACGTGTCCAACATGTACGAGATCGACGAGATCTTTCCGGTGATCACCGCCGCGGCCGAGATGGCGGGCACCCGCTACGGCCGCGACCAGCAAGACGACATCAGGCTGCGCGTGGTCGGCGACCACGTGCGTTCGGCGCTGATGCTGATGACCGACGGCGTCACCCCCGGCAACGAGGCCCGCGGCTACGTGCTGCGCCGGCTGCTGCGCCGCTCGATTCGCTCGATGCGGCTGCTCGGCGTGCACGACCCGGTGTTGCCCACCCTGCTGCCGATCAGCAAGGGCCTGATGGAGGTGTCGTACCCCGAGGTCGCGGCGCAGTGGCAGCGCGTGTCGCAGTCGGCCTACGGCGAAGAGGACGCCTTCCGCCGCACGCTCGCCTCAGGCACCCAGATCTTCGACGTCGCGGTCGCGGCGGCCCAGCGTGAGAACAGCTCGGTGCTGGCCGGCGACAAGGCCTTTCAGTTGCACGACACCTACGGGTTCCCCATCGACCTGACGCTCGAGATGGCGTCCGAGGCGGGGCTTGAGGTCGACCAGCAGCAGTTCCGCACCCTGATGCAAGAGCAGAAAGACCGGGCCAAGGCCGACGCCCGCGCCAAGAAAGGCGGTGCGGTCAACGTCGAGGCGTACCGCACGCTGCGGTCGTCCGGCGAGACGCCGTTTCTGGGCTTCACCGAGCTGACCGTCGAGTCGCCGGTGCGCGGCATCGTCGCCGACGGGCGGCTGGTCGACGTCGCCCGTCCCGGTGACGTGGTCGAGGTGGTGCTCGACGAGACCCCGTTCTACGCCGAAGCCGGCGGGCAGGACGCCGACCAGGGCGTCATCACCGCCAACGGTCTCGAACTGGACGTGCTCGACGTGCAGCGGCCCATTCAGGGCCTGGTGGTGCACAAGGTGCTGGTCAACGAGGGCGAACTGACTCCTGGCCAGTCGGTCATCGCCCAGGTGGACGCGCCCGGACGGTTCGCAGCGAGTCAGGCGCACACGTCGACCCACATCGTGAACGCGGCCCTGCGGCAGATGCTCGGCCAGGGCACCCACCAGGCGGGTTCGTACAACAAGCCCGGCTACCTGCGGTTCGACTTCAACGCCAGCCAGGCGCTGTCGCCGGCGATGCGCAGCGAACTCGAAGGCATCGTGAACGCGGCCATTCGCGACGACTTCGCGGTCACCGATCGTGAGCTGCCGCTGGACGAGGCCAAGGCGCTGGGCGCGCAGGCCATGTTCGGCGAGAAGTACGGCAACGTGGTGCGCATGGTCGAGCTGGCCGGGCCGTGGTCGCGTGAACTCTGCGGCGGCACCCACGTGCGCAGCACCGCGCAGATCGGGCTGGTCAATCTGCTGGGCGAGCAGTCGGTCGGCTCGGGCATCCGCCGGGTCGAGGCCTTGGTGAGCGCCGACGCGTTCGCAAAGTTCGCGGCCGAGCGGGCGCTGGTGGCGGGGCTGGCCGACACCCTCAAGACCCAGCCCGAGCAACTGCCCGACCGGGTCGAGAAGCTGCTGGCCCAGCTGAAGGCGGCCGAGAAGCAGATCGAGCAGTACCGCAGCAAAGAACTGCTGGCGGGCGCGGGTGGTCTGGCGGCGAAGGTGACCGATGCGGGCGGCGTCCGGTTGGTGGCCGAGCAGGTTTCGGGAGTCTCGGGCGGTGATCTGCGGACGCTGGCGCTCGAGGTGCGTTCAGCGCTGGGTGGCGAGCCGGCAGTGGTGGCGCTGGTGGGCGGCGGCGACAAGCCGGTGCTCGCGGTGGCCACCAACGAGGCGGCGCGCGCCAAGGGCGCCAAGGCCGGCCAGTTGGTCGGTGTCGGCGCGGTCGAACTCGGCGGACGCGGCGGCGGCAAGGACGACTTCGCCCAAGGCGGCGGCAGCAACGCCGCAGGGGCTGCGGCCGCGCTGAACGCGATTCGCACGGCAGTGGCCGCCCTTTGAGCGGGGACGCCTCTTCGGCAGCGGAATCGTCGCCCGAGTCAGGTGCCGCGGAGCGGGGGGCACCCCGTCCCGCCCCGGTCAGCCTCCCCGGCTCCGCAAGCTCCGCCGGGGAGTTGACCGTCGCCCGACCACACCCTGACGGGGTGCCCCCCGCTCCGCTTCAGGCTCACGAACTTGCGGATGGGCCTCGGTCTTCCCACGTCATCCCGGCGGACGCCGGGATCTCCGAGTCGCAGGGTGAGCCGGAATCGGGGACGGTTCTCGTTCCCGCTCACCCTGCAGCCGTCATCCCGGCGGACGCCGGGATCTCTCAACCGGAACCCGAACAGCCCACGTTTCGCCGGGGCGTCCGGCTTGCGCTCGACTGGGGTAAGGCGCGCATCGGGGTGGCCGCCTGCGACCCGGACGGCACGCTGGCCTACCCGGTCGAGACCGTCCAGACCCATCAGGCGGCCCGACGACTGCCGCAGCTACTGACCGAGTACGAACCCTTCGAGGTGATCGTCGGCCTGCCCCGAACCCTGGCCGGCGACGAAGGACCCGCGGCCGCCTACGTGCGCGCCCAGGTGGCCCCACTGATCGCGGCGACCCCCGCAGTCGGCTGGCGGTTCAGCGACGAAAGACTGACCACCGTGGACGCCGGCCGACGGCTACGCAGTGCCGGACGAGACGCCAAGCGCCAGCGCGCCGTCATCGACCAGGCGGCGGCCGTGGCAATCTTGGAGCAGGCGTTGGCCACCGAACGTGCCACGGGAGCCGCTCCGGGCGAGCCGGCGTGACGAGTAGAGGATTGTGATGGCGAAGCTGTTCCGCGAACTGCGAGACCCCGAAACGGGTCGCTGGCTGCCCAAGGAGGTCTGGTACCGGGTGCGCGGCGCGGTGGCGGTGCTGCTCTCGCTGGCCGTGCTGCTCGGCGGCGGGTGGTTCGTCTACGGCAAGGTGCACGACGCCTACATCGCGTTCCGCACGGTCGACGACTACATCGACCCCGAGGGCCTCGCCGACGTCGTGGTCGAGATTCCGCAGGGCGCCACCACCAACTCGATCGCCGAGATTCTGGTCGCGGCAGACGTGGTCAAGACCGCGAAGGCGTTCAAATCGGCCGCTGCCAGCGAGCCCGACGTGATCAAGATTCAGTACGGCCTGTACAAGCTGCGCACCCAGATTCCGGCCAAGACCGCGATCGAGATGCTGCTCGACCCGAGCAATCAGATCAAAAACCAGTTCCAGATCAGCGAGGGCCTGCGGCTCTCGCAGGTGCTCACCTCGCTGGCCTCGAGCACCAAGGTGTCAGAGAAGGACTTCAAGGCGGCCCTGAAGAACCGCAAGCAGTTCAACCTGCCGAGCTGGATCGGGCCCAGCAACGAAGGCTTCATCTTTCCCGACACCTACAACCTGCCGCTCAAGCCCAACGCGGTCAACGTGCTGAAGCTGCCGATCAATCAGTTCACGACCACCCTGGACGACCTGGCGTTCGAAGACCGCGCCAAGGCCCTGGGGTACAAGCCCTACGACGTGCTGATCGTGGCCAGCATCATCGAACGCGAGGTGTTTCGTTCAGAAGACCGGGCCAAGGTTGCCCGGGTGTTCTACAACCGGCTGAAGAAGGGCATGCCGTTGCAGTCCGACGCCACCGTGGCCTACGCGGTGAAGAAGACCGGCACGATCTGGACCACGGCCGCCGAGCGCAAGAACAAGTCGCCCTACAACACCTACCTGCACAAGGGCCTGCCGCCCGGCCCCATCACGGCCCCGGCCAAGGCCGCCCTCGAAGCGGCGGTGAACCCCGAAGAGGGCGACTGGCTGTACTTCGTGCCGGTCAACCTCGACACCGGCGAGACCAAGTTCACCAACAACTACGACGATCACCTCAAGGCGCTCGCCGAGTTGAAGGCCTGGTGCCTGCAGTCGGCCGAGAACAAGAAGAAGTGCTCGTGACCCAAGGGCCCAAGCCCCGTGCCGCGGTTCTCGGCTCACCGATCGAGCATTCGCTCTCACCGGTCATTCACCTCGCCGCCTACGCCCACCTCGGTCTCGACTGGGGCTACGAGCGGGTCGAGTTGCAACCCGCAGGGTTCGTCGGTTTCGTCGACGCCTTGGACGACACCTGGCGCGGCCTGAGCGTGACCATGCCGCTGAAGGAGCAGGCAGCCGTGTGCGGCGTGCCCGACGCGGACGTGAGCCTCACCGGTGCCGCGAACACCGTGGTGCCCGGGCTTGTGCGCCACGTGTACAACACCGACATCGTGGGCCTGATGGACGCACTGAGGGTCGAGGGCCTGCACGAGTCGAACGTCGCCACCATCATCGGCAACGGGGCGACCGCCCGATCGGCAGCGGTTGCGTTGGCGCGCAGCGGCGTCCGCGTGATTGAGGTGCAGGGCCGCAACCCCGACCGGTTGGCCGAGTTTCGCGACTGGGCCGAGCACGCCTGCGACGTGGAGGTGCAGCCGCGCAGCCTGGGCGCGCCGCTCGACCCGGCCAGCGACGTGCTCATTTCGACAACCCCGTCTGCAGCCCTGCAGGGGCGGCTCGACACCCTCGCCATCGAGTTGTGCCCGGCCCTGCGCGGCGTGTTCGATGTGATCTATCACCCCTGGCCGACGCCGTTGGCGCAGCGGGCGAGCGAGGCGGGGCTGACCATGCTGAGCGGGCTCGACCTGCTGGTGCACCAGGCCCGGCATCAGGTGCGGCTGTTCACAGGCATGGATGTGCCGGTCGAGGTGTTGATGTCTGCCGTACGGGCAGAACTCGAACGCCGCGGCGCCGCGTGAAACACTCCGAACCATGCTGCGTTACCTGACCGCAGGCGAGTCGCACGGACGCGCCCTGGTGGCCACCATCGAGGGCATTCCGGCGCACGTTCGGCTGAGCACCGGCGACCTCGCCGAGGCGCTGGCCCGGCGTCGGCTGGGCGCCGGTCGCGGGGCGCGCATGAAGTTCGAGGCCGACGAGGTGACCATGCTGACCGGCGTTCGGCACGGCGAGACCCTGGGTTCGCCGATCGCCATCATGATCGGCAACACCGAGTGGCCCAAGTGGCAGACCGTCATGGCGCCCGACGAGGTCGACGCAGACGCCCTGGCCGCGCAGGCGCGCAACGCGCCGCTCACCCGTCCCAGGCCCGGGCACGCCGACCTGGCCGGCATGCAGAAGTACGACTGGAACGAGGCGCGTCCCATTCTCGAGCGGGCCTCGGCACGCGAGACCGCGGCACGGGTGGCGCTGGGCCGGGTGGCGTCCAACTTCCTGCAGCAGGCGTGCGACATCACGATCGTGAGCCACGTGGTCGAACTCGGCCCGATTCGCGCCGGGGGAGCGGTGCCCACCTTCGCCGATCGTGACGCCGTCGACGCCGACCCGGTGCGCTGCTTCGACGCCGCCGCCAGCGAGGCGATGCAGGCCGAGGTGGCCGACTGCCAGAAGGCCGGCGACACCCTGGGCGGCGTGGTCGAGGTGGTCGCGCACGGCGTGCCCGCCGGGCTCGGCTCGCACAGCCAGGGCGACCGGCGGCTGGACGCCAAGCTGGCCGGTGCGCTGATGGGCATTCAGGCCATCAAGGGTGTCGAGGTGGGCGACGGCTTCGACCTGGCCCGCACCCGCGGCAGCCTCGCGCACGACGAGATGCAGCCGTCCGCCGACGGGGTGGTGCGGCTGTCGAACCGGTCGGGCGGCACCGAGGGCGGCATGAGCACCGGCGAGACGCTGCGGGTGCGCGCCGCCATGAAACCGATCGCCACCGTGCCGCGGGCGCTGCGCACCATTGACGTGGCCACCGGCGAGGCCGCCGCCGCCCATCACCAGCGCTCGGACGTCTGCGCGGTGCCGGCGGCCGGGGTGGTGGCCGAGGCGATGGTCGCCCTGGTGCTGGCAGAGGCGGTGCTGGACAAGTTCGGCGGCGACTCGCTGGCCGAGACCCGGCGCAACCACGCCGCCTACCTCGATCGGTTGGCACAGCGAGGGCTGAGGTGACCGCGGCGTCTACGATCGCCCTGATCGGCGCCCCCGGCGCCGGCAAGACCACGGTCGGACGTCAACTGGCGGCCCGGCTGGACCTGCCGTTCGTCGACGTGGACGCCCGTATCGAGGCCGAGCAGGGCCGGCTGATCCGCGAGATCTTCGCCGACGGGGGCGAGGCGCACTTTCGTGAACTGGAGCGCGACACCAGCCTCGACGCGCTGAGCAGGCCCGGGGTGGTGTCGCTCGGCGGCGGGGCGGTGATGACGCCGGCGATCGCTGAGGCCCTGCGTGAGGTGACCGTGGTGTGGCTGTCGGTGTCGGTCACCCAGGCCAGTCGCCGGGTGGGGCTGAACCAGGCGCGGCCGCTGCTGTTGGGCAATATGCGCGCGACTTTGATCAAACTGCTCGCGGAACGGACTCCGGTGTACCAGAATCTGGCCACGATCACCGTGGACACCGACCGCACCGGCGTCCGGGCCATCGTGGACCAGATCATCAGTGAGCTGAAGGAGGTCGACGAATGAAGATCAGCACGATCGACGTGACCGCCGAACGTCCCTATCAGGTCGTCGTCGGCACCGGAGCCCTGGATTATCTGCCCCAGTACCTGGCCGACGTGAAACGTATCGCGGTGATTCATCCCCCGGTGCTGCGCGAGGCCGCCGCCCGCATCGGCGAGGGGTGCGACGCCGAAGTGCTGCTGCTCGAGGTGCCGACCGCCGAACGCGCCAAGACCGGCGAGATTCTGCAGCGGTGCTGGGACACCCTGGCCGACGCGGGCTTCACCCGCTCCGATGCCGTGGTCGGGCTGGGCGGGGGATCGACCACCGACCTGGCCGGTTTCGTGGCGGCCACCTGGCTGCGTGGCGTCCGCTACGTCTCGGTGCCCACCACCATGCTCGGCATGGTCGACGCCGCCGTCGGCGGCAAGACCGGCATCAACCTGCAGGCCGGCAAGAACCTGGTCGGGGCGTTCTACGAGCCCTATACGGTGCTGTGCGACCTGGCCTTTCTGGTGGATCTGCCGCGCGAAGAGCTCAGTTCGGGCATGGCCGAGGTGGTCAAGGCCGGTTTCATCGCCGACCCCGCGATTCTCACGATCATCGAGGACGACCCCGAACAGGCGTTGGATCCGAGCGGCGAGGTGATCTGCACCCTGGTCAAACGGGCCATCGCGGTGAAGGCGGCGGTGGTGGGCGCCGACCTGCGCGAGCGCACGTCGGTGGGTCGCGACCTCGGCCGCGAGATTCTGAACTACGGCCACACCCTGGGCCACGCCATCGAGCGGCACGAGAACTTCACCTGGCGGCACGGCGAGGCGGTGAGCGTGGGCATGACGTTCGTGGCCGAGCTGAGCCGCCGGCTGGGCCGGCTCGACGTCGACACCGCCGATCGTCACCCCAGGCTGCTGCGGGCGGTCGGCCTGCCGACCACGTACCCCGCTGAGGCCTGGCCGGCGCTGCGCGAGGCGATGAACCTCGACAAGAAGACCCGCGCCTCGGCGTTGCGGTTCGTGATTCTCGACGGCCTGGCCAAGGCAAGCATGCTCGAGAGCCCCGACGAGGCCGAACTCGAGGCGGCCTTCAAAGCGTTGAGCTGATGTACACACCGCGGCACTTTCAGATGCCCGCCGAGCTGCAGCAGCGGCTGCTGGCGGCACCCGGGGTGGGTGACCTGATCACCCACGGCCCGGACGGCCTGCTGGCCACCCACCTGCCCTACGTGTTCGACGAGGCGATGGGTGAGCACGGCAGCCTGGTGCTGCACGTGGCGCGCCCTAATGTGCAGTGGCGCCACGAGGGCGAGGCGCTGTTCATCATCACAGCGGCCAGCGACTACATCTCGTCGCTGTGGTACCCCTCAGCCGAAGAGTCGGGTAAGTACGTGCCCACCTGGGACTACGTCACCCTGCACCTGTACGGACGTCTGATCACCCACGACGACCTGGCCTGGACCACGATGGCGGTCGAGCGGCTGATGGGCGTGCACGAGAGCCGGGTGGGGCTCGACGACATGCCGCAGGACTACCTGGGCGGTCAGTTGCGGGCGATCGTCGGGCTACAGCTCGAGGTGACCCGCATCGAGGCGAAGGCGAAGCTGAGCCAGAACCGCACGCCCGATGACGTCCGCGGGGTGATTGAGGGTCTCGATTCGGTGGGTGCCGACGACCTGTCGGCCCTGGTGCATGAATACGCCCTGCCGGCCGCCGAGGCGCGGGCGAACCTGATCGCCGACGTCGCGACGCGGCATCGTCCGGCTCGCGTGATCGGCACAGCGAAACCGCAGAACTGAGGTTTTGGCATCCCGGCGAAAGCCGGCACCTGACGGGAGCACCGTCATGCGGTGAGTGCACGTGACGGGGGCGCCGTCATCCCGGCGGATGCCTGCGCGTGACGGGAGCGCCGTCATCCCGGCGGATGCCTGCGCGTGACGGGAGCGCCGTCATCCCGGCGGATGCCTGCGCGTGACGGGAGCGCCGTCATCCCGGCGGATGCCTGCGCGTGACGGGAGCGCCGTCATCCCGGCGGAAGCCGGATCTCTTGGCTCGCCTTCGTCGGGTTGCCATTGGTTCCGAGGATTGGAGCACACCCCGTCCCGCCCCGGAATCACCGGCTCCGCACGCTCAGCCGGTGAGTTCCCGACGCCCGACCACGTCCTGAGGGGGGCGCACCGCCAAGGTGATTCGTCGTTGCGTCCCAGTCGTCCCGACCCCCCCTCGAACCGATGTGTTCGTTGACTGAGGTCTCGACAGGCTCGACCAACGAATCCCTCGATCCCGTGCTCACGTCATGCCGTCGAGGATCCGTCTTCCCGGCGGACGCCGGGATCTCCTTCCACTGCGATCGTGCCCTCGGTTCGTCCATGAGGGGCGGCACCGCTAGAATGGTCAGTCGGCTCGCACGCGGTGAATGAAGGGTTTTGACGTGGCCTCGACCAATGATCTCAAGAACGGCATGGTGCTCGACCTCGACGGTCAGCTGTGGCAGGTGTTGTGGTTCCAGCACCACAAGCCGGGCAAGGGCAACACCGTGGTGCGTACCAAGCTCAAGCACGTGCTGAGCGGCAAGGTCGTCGACCGCACGTTCAACTCCGACACCAAGGTCGACACCGCCACCGTCGACCGCCGCGAGATGCAGTACCTGTACCACGACGGCGCCGGCTACGTGTTCATGGACACCGCCACCTACGACCAGCTCACCATTCCCGACGACACCGTCGGCGACGCCAAGGGCTACCTGCTCGAGAACGGCACCGCCACCGTCGCGATGCACGAGGGCAACCCGCTCTACATCGACCTGCCCGCCTCGGTCGAGCTCGAAGTCACCTACACCGAGCCGGGCCTGCAGGGCGACCGCTCCACCGGCGGCACCAAGCCCGCCACCCTCGAGACCGGCGTGCAGATCCAGGTGCCGCTGTTCATCACCACGGGCGAGCGGGTCAAGGTCGACACCCGCGACGGCAGCTACCTGGGCCGGGTCTGACCCTTGCCCGCCGAACCTGCGACCACCGACGTGCCGCGCAAGCGGATCACCACACCCGACGGCACGGTGGCCGAACTGATCGAAACCGTTCCGGCCGCCGCGCCGGCCCGGGGCTCGGTGCGTACCAAGGCACGCAAGAGGGCCCTCGACATTCTGTTCGAGGCCGACCTGAGGCGATCCGACCCTCGCGAGTCGCTCACCCTGCACACCGCCGAGGCCGACCCGCCGGTGCGTCCGCTCACCGCCGATCTGGTGCTGGGCGTGACTGAGCGCCAAGCCGAGATCGACGCCCTGATCGCCGACTGCCTCGCCTCCGACTGGTCGCTGGAGCGCATGCCCCGGGTCGATCGTTGCCTGGCCCGCATCGCGATCTGGGAGATGCAGTCGGGCACGTCGTCTGCCGAAGTGGCGGTGCAGCAGGCCGTCCAGCTTGCGCAGGAGCTGTCGACCGACGGTTCGGCCAACTTTCTCAACGGGCTGCTCGCCAAGGTGAAGCAGCGCCTCGAGGGCAACGAGAACTGACCTTCGACCCCGGCTGAGGCCTCAGCCGGGGCTGGTCACCTCCAGCAGGTGCCCGTCCGGATCGCGAGCGAAGGCCCTCACCTCGCCACCCCAGGCGGGTGTAGGTCGGCGGCCCGAGAAACTGCACACCGTTGCCGGCCAGCACCGCTGCCGCGCAGTCGGGCACCGACAGCACCTCACCCAGGCGTCACCGCGCGGATCCGTCGGTGGGGCCAACCGCACCGCCCGGTCGGGCGGCGGGTCGCCGGTGACGGCCAGGTGCAGCCGTCCCGAGCCCAGTCGCAGCAGCGCCTAGCCGGCCCACCGGAGGTCGACGGCGCCGACCGCGCCGACCAGAAGCGCAACGGCCGGTTCAGGTCGGCCACCGCGAGCAGCGGCGAAACGGTTGGCTCGGCGGGTCATGATTGGGCATGGCGCGGCCTTTTCCCTTGTCACCTTGGGGCAAGCATGGTCTGAGCCGGAAGGCTACGCCGTGTGCGGAGAACGCAGCGTCGCGTGACCGATCGCGATCGACACCGATGAGCGGGTCACCCATCAAGGCCCGCGGGCAGTACTGCCCATCGGGCTCGACCCCGACGGCGTTTACGGTGGACCGCATGACTGCACCATGGCAACAGGTACTGGCCAACATCGGGGCGTTGAACAATCCGCAGGCGCCGTTCAGCTACTGGGTCGATCGTGACGCGATCGTCGGCCACTGGTTCGTGGCGAAGATCACCTCGCTGGGCATCGGCTCGGTCGACAGCTTCGACAAGGAGTAGCGCATCGTCGTGCGGCCCACAGCAGACGGCGTGGTCGACTTCACCGCGTACCACTCCGAGACGGAGGGCTCGGTGGGAACGTCCGGGGCTTCCATGGAGAAGTCATTCTTCAAGGGCAAGTCGAGCCAGAAGTCGTTCGGCCTGTCGATCAGCCTCGGAGGCAGCAGCCACGGCCAGCCGACGCCGGTGGCGGGCTACGTCTTCGACACCGCCGCCATCAAAGATCCGCTGCTCGCGATGCTCGAGCACTTCGGCTGAAGCCCAAGCGTGGCCTGTTCGGCAAGCTCTTCGGCTGAGCACCCGACTGGCGTCTCCGGTTCTGAAATGTTCCTGGTGACCGCTCCCGACCTGCTCTGAGTTCGGCGTGTCGCGCCCGGTCGCCTGCAACTTTTCAGAACTTTCTGCGCCGTGCCAGCGACTGGCGCACCACCGCCACGAACTCCTCGGGGTCGTCTTCGATCGAACTGCCCGCGAACGGCAGTACAGTCCAATCCGCCGCAGCGAGGCGCGCGTAGCGCCAGCGGTCTTCGACGAACGCATGCCGACTGCCGTGGTAGGTCCACCCGTCGATCTCGATGACGATCCTCTCGCGAACGAACACCAGATCGACGATGAAGCGCACCCCGTTGACCAGCACCGGGTGGTTCGTGCGCCACCCGGTCAGGCCGGCCGCCCGCAGCAGTTGATGGGCCGTGCGTTCCCTGGGTGACCACGGTTCGTCACGCGAGTCGTGCAGAATCGCCTTTCGCAACCCGTTGCCCGGGCGTTGCGGGCACATCGCGTAGGCGGCCCACAGCTCCCGCAATGTCGTGGCCCGGCGCCGAAGCGCCTCGTCGACGGCGGCACCACCGAGCACATCGATGAGGTCGAGCACCGACAGGGCGGGGCAGGCGAGCCGAATGTCCTGGCGGTACACGATCAGGTCGGCCGGCACTGTTCGCTGAGTGAATGAGAAGCCCGGGTAACTGGGCCGAATCGGGTGCTGCACCGCCGCCTCGACGCGTGGAACGGCGACCTCGGGCCACCACAACACCTTTGCGGCGGCTGCGCCGGTGATCACAGCACTGGGCCGAAAGAGGACGGCGGCTCTGATCTGGGCTTCCAGCGAGGGCGGCGCAGCAGTGTAGACGCCCGGCAGTGTGCTGCGCAGCAACCCGCGGCGCAGCGCATAGTCGAGTTGGGCGCCGATGGCCCTGTGGTCACGGCGAACCAGCACGCCCTGCTCGGCAACCAAGAGGTCGTTGATCTTCTGCTCGATGTTCTTCATACCCTTGAAGGCACTTTTCGGGCCCCCGTTTGTGAGTGGCAGAGCGGGTTGTGGAAAAGTTCTGTCTGGTATCCACAGGCGACCGCTCGCGACACGCCCACTGCGGGACGACTCGGTCACGGTGACCAGGACGGATTCAGAAAGCCAGGCCTCAGCCGGCGTCCAGTGAGTGTCCGTGGTTCGCGGGCCCCGGCGCACTTGATAGTCTCACCGGAGTTTGATCCCGTTCCGGCGGGGAAAGGACGCCCATGCCTTCAGGCTTCTTCGACCACGAACAGACCCCGGCCTTGTTGGTTCTCGAAGATGGACGTTCGTTTCGCGGCGTGTCCTTCGGGGCCACCGGCGAGGCGTTCGGCGAGGCGGTGTTCTCGACCGGCATGTCGGGGTATCAAGAGACGCTGACCGACCCCAGCTACCACCGCCAGGTGGTCGTCGCCACCGCCCCGCACATCGGCAACACCGGCTGGAACGATGAAGACGACGAGTCGTCGCGCATCTGGGTGGCCGGCTACGTGGTGCGCGACCTGTCTCGCGTCCGGTCGAACTGGCGAAGCAACCGGTCTCTCGATGAGGAGTTGCGCAACCAGGGCGTGGTCGGCATCGCCGAGATCGACACCCGCGCACTCACCCGTCATCTGCGTGAGCGCGGGGCGATGCGGGTGGGCATCTCGACGGTCGAACTCGACCCGGCCAAGCTGCTCGACAAGGTGCTGCAGACCCCCTCGATGGCCGGCAGCGACCTGGTCGCCGACGTGACGCTGGCCGAGCCAGAAGTGGTGCCCGCGGTGGGCAACAAGCAGCTCACCGTGGCCGCGATCGACCTCGGCATCAAAGACATGACGCCCACCCGTATGGCCGAGCGCGGCATCGAGGTGCACGTGCTGCCCGCGTCGGTCAGCCTCGACGAACTGCGCGAACTCGCCCCCGACGGCGTGTTCTTCTCAAACGGTCCCGGCGACCCCGCCACGGCCGACGCACCGATGGAGCTGCTCCAGGGCGTGCTCGACCAGGGCATTCCGTACTTCGGCATCTGCTTCGGCAACCAGATCTTCGGACGAGCCCTCGGCTTCGGCACCTACAAGCTGAAGTACGGCCACCGCGGGATCAATCAGCCCGTCAAAGACCTGCGCACCGGCAAGGTCGAGATCACCGCGCAGAACCACGGCTTCGCCGTCGACGCGCCCCTCGACCGGGCCCAGCTCACCCCCTGGGGGCACGCCCGGGTCAGCCACGTCTGCCTGAACGACGACGTGGTCGAGGGCCTCGAACTCACCGACGACGACGGCAACCTGCTCGCCTTCTCGGTGCAGTACCACCCCGAGGCAGCGGCCGGCCCACACGACTCGGCCTACCTGTTCGACCGCTTCGTCGACGTGATGCAACGCCGCAAGCGGTCCACCACCGACGCGCAGGAGAACTGATGCCGAAGCGCACTGACATCTCTTCGATTCTGGTGGTGGGTTCGGGCCCCATCGTGATCGGCCAGGCCTGCGAGTTCGACTACTCGGGCACCCAGGCCTGCCGCGTGCTGCGCGAAGAGGGTTACCGGGTGATTCTGGTGAACTCGAACCCGGCCACGATCATGACCGACCCAGAGTTCGCCGACGCCACCTACATCGAGCCCATTCAGCCCGAGTTTCTCGAAAAGGTGATCGCCGCCGAGCGTCCGGACGCCCTGCTGGCCACCCTGGGCGGGCAGACCGCGCTCAACGCAGCGGTCGCCCTGTCGGAGCGTGGGGTGTTGGAGAAGTACGGCGTGGAGCTGATCGGCGCGTCGTTCGAGGCGATTCAGAAGGGTGAGGATCGCGAGAAGTTCAAAGAGATCGTCGAGGCGCTGAACGTTCCCGGCGCGAACCCCGAGGTGGCCCGCAGCCACATCTGCCACTCGATGGCGGACGTACTCGCTGCCGCCGACGACCTGGGCTACCCGTTGGTGGTGCGGCCCAGTTTCACCATGGGCGGCGTCGGCTCGGGCTTCGCCCACGATGAAGACGAGCTGCTCCGCATCGCCGGCACGGGCTTGAGCGCCAGCCCGGTCACCGAGGTGCTGATCGAAGAGTCGATCCTGGGTTGGAAGGAATACGAACTCGAGGTGATGCGCGACAAGGCTGACAACGTCGTGATCGTGTGTTCCATCGAGAACCTCGACCCGATGGGTGTGCACACCGGCGACTCGATCACCGTCGCCCCTGCCATGACGCTCACCGACCGCGAGTACCAGGCCATGCGCGACGTCGGCATCGCGATCATTCGCGCCGTGGGCGTCGACACCGGCGGCTGCAACATTCAGTTCGCGATCAATCCCGACAACGGCCGCATGATCGTGATCGAGATGAACCCGCGCGTGTCGCGCTCCAGTGCGCTGGCCAGCAAGGCCACCGGCTTTCCGATCGCGAAGATCGCGGCCAAGGTGGCCGTGGGCTACACCCTCGACGAGATTCCCAATGACATCACCTCGCACGGGGGGAGACCCCCCGTGGACCCCCCCGATGGAGCTTCGCGCCCGCAGTTCTGGACCCCGGCAAGCTTCGAGCCGACGCTCGACTACGTGGTGGTGAAGTGCCCGCGGTTCGCGTTCGAGAAGTTCCCCACCGCCGAGAACACCCTGACCACGCACATGAAGAGCGTCGGTGAGGCGATGGCCATCGGCCGTAACTTCACCGAGGCGCTGGGCAAGGCGCTGCGCTCGCTCGAAGACCCCAAGGCCACCTTCGATTTCAGCGGCGAGGTGACCGAACCCCTGGGCGAGCTGCTGGCCGCAGCCTCGCGCCCGCACGACGGCCGGCTCGGCCTGGTGATGAAGGCGTTCCGCGCCGGCGGCACCGCCGAGCAGCTCTTCGAAGCCACCAAGATCGACCCCTGGTTTCTCGACCAGCTGCAGCTGATCGCCGAGGTCGCCGAACAGGTGCGCACCGCCCCCGAACTGACCGCCGATGTGCTCCGGCTGGCCAAACGGCACGGCATCTCCGACGAGCAGATCGCCAAGCTGCGGCACCTCAGCACCGACGTGGTGCGCGGCGTGCGCTGGGCGCTGGGCGTGCGTCCGGTGTTCAAGACCGTCGACACCTGCGCGGCCGAGTTCGCCGCCAAAACCCCGTACCACTACTCAAGTTACGACGAAGAGACCGAGGTGGCGCCGCGCACCAAGCCGGCGGTGCTGATTCTCGGCTCTGGCCCCAACCGCATCGGCCAGGGCATCGAGTTCGACTACTCGTGCGTGCACGCGGCCCTGACGCTCAGCCAGTACGGCTACGAAACCGTGATGGTGAACTGCAACCCCGAAACGGTCTCAACCGACTACGACACGAGCGACCGTTTGTACTTCGAGCCGTTGACCCTCGAGGACGTGCTTGAGGTCTACCACGCCGAAGCGGCCGCCGGCCCCGTCGCGGGCGTGATCGTGCAACTCGGCGGGCAGACCC
The DNA here is from genome assembly GCF_900289045.1 of Micropruina glycogenica. Taxonomy (GTDB): domain Bacteria; phylum Actinomycetota; class Actinomycetes; order Propionibacteriales; family Propionibacteriaceae; genus Micropruina; species Micropruina glycogenica. The sequence goes on along the minus strand of NZ_LT985188.1, from coordinate 1,434,959 downwards.
CGCTCAAGCTCGCCCAGGCGCTCAAGGACGCCGGGGTGCCGATCGTGGGCACCTCGCCCGAGGCGATCCACCTGGCCGAAGAGCGCGGCGCGTTCGGCCAGATCCTTACCGACAACGGCCTGGCCGCGCCTCAGTACGGCATGGCGACCTCGGCCGCCGACGCCCTCGAAATCGCGCACGAGATCGGCTACCCGGTGCTGGTGCGGCCCAGTTACGTGCTGGGCGGTCGTGGCATGGAGATCGTCTACGACGACTCGTCCCTGGTCGGTTACATCGAGCGCGCCACCCACATCACGCCCAACTCGCCGGTGCTCGTCGACCGGTTCTTGGACGACGCCATCGAGATCGACGTCGACGCCCTGTTCGACGGCACCGAGCTGTACCTGGGCGGCGTCATGGAGCACATCGAAGAGGCCGGCATCCATTCGGGCGACTCGGCCTGTGCGCTGCCGCCGATCACCCTGGGTAACGAGACCATTGACAGGATCAGGGCTGCCACCACCTCGATCGCCCGCGGCGTTGGCGTCCGAGGCCTGATCAACATTCAGTTCGCGCTGCTCGGCGACGTGCTGTACGTGCTCGAGGCCAACCCGCGTGCCTCGCGCACCGTGCCGTTCGTGTCGAAGGCCACCGACACCCAGTTGGCCAAGGCGGCCGCCCGCATCATGCTGGGTGCGACCATCGCCGACCTGCGTGCCGACGGCACCCTGCGCACCGGCGTCGACGGCACGGCCAACCTCGAAGCCGCTCCGCTGGCGGTGAAAGAGGCGGTGATGCCGTTCAACCGGTTCCGCACCGCCGACGGTGCCTGGGTCGACACCCTGCTCGGCCCCGAAATGAAGTCGACCGGCGAGGTGATGGGCCTCGACAAGACCTTCGGGGTCGCCTTCGCCAAGAGCCAGACGGCCTCGTACGGCGACGTTCCGACCGAGGGGTCGGTGTTCGTCTCGGTGGCCAATCGCGACAAGCGGCACGCGATCTTTCCGGTGAAACGCCTTGCCGACCTCGGCTTTCGGGTCTACGCCACCGAGGGCACCGCGCAGGTGCTGCGCCGCAACGACGTCGACGTGACCGTGCTGCGCAAAGAGACCCAGGGCCCCGGTGCCGACGGCACCAAGACCGTCGTGCAGGCCATCATGGACGGCGACATCAGCCTGATCTTCAACACCCCGCTGGGCGTGACCGAGGGTGGCGACCCGCGCCGGGACGGCTGGCAGATCCGCTCGGCCGCGATTCTGTGCGACGTGCCCTGCGTCACCACCGTGGCGGGGCTGTCGGCGGCCGTGCAGGGCATCGAGGCGCTACGCAAGGGCGGTCTCACGGTGCGTCCGCTGCAAGACTGGAGCGCCGACGTGCGGGCCGAGTTGGCGGGCCGCGACGACGCCGCGGGGCAGCCCGACGAGCACGAGGAGCGAGCTTCGGCATGAGCGCGAACCCGCGGTTAGGGCTGGTCGATGCCGGTTACCGGTCGATCGTCCGCCCCGTGATGTTCAGCTCGTACCGCGGCGATCCCGAGGCGATCCACGAACGCATGATCGCCGGCCTGGCCCGGTTCAGCCGCTCGCCGCTCGCCATCGCCGCCGCCCGGTCGGTGGCCGGCAGCCGTGGTGAGCCGGTCACCGTGGCCGGCATTCGGTTCCCCGGTCGGGTCGGTGTGGCGGCCGGTCTCGACAAGAACGGACGAGCCGTGCTGGCCTGGCAGGCGCTCGGCTTCGGGTTCGCCGAACTGGGAACAGTCACCGCACAGCCCCAGCCGGGCAACGACCGTCCACGCGTCTTTCGACTGACGAAGTCGAAGGCGCTGATCAACCGCATGGGCTTCAACAACGCCGGGGCCGCCCGGCTGCACCACGAGCTGTCGCTGCTCGGCGTGTACCGCGGCAACGGCGGTGCGGGCATTCCGATCGGTATCTCGATCGGCAAGACCAAGATCGTGCCGGTCGACGAGGCGGTCGACGACTACCTCACCTCGTTCGCCCTGGTGGCGCCGCACGCCGACTACGTGGCGATCAACGTGTCGAGCCCCAACACCCCCGGCCTGCGCGGGTTGCAGGACGGCGGGGCGCTGCTCGCGCTGCTCAAGGCGCTGGTCGAGCGGGCGGCGGGACGGTTGCCGCTGTTCGTCAAGATCGCCCCCGACCTCACCGAGCAGCAGTTGGACGAGGTGCTGGCCGCCTGCCTCGAGGCGGGCGTGGCCGGTCTGATCGCCACCAACACCACCCTGGCACGTGACGGGCTCGACCCGGCCGAGCAGCCGCTGGCGGCGGAGGCCGGGGGACTGTCGGGCGCCCCGCTGACCCTTCGCGCCCGCGAGGTGGTCGGTTACCTGACCGGGCACACCGACCTGCCGGTGATCGCCAGCGGCGGCATCATGACGCCCGCCGACGCCCAGGCGATGTTCGACCTGGGGGCAGCACTGGTGCAGCTCTACACCGGATTCATCTACGCCGGGCCGGCGCTGCCGGCCCGCATCAACGCCGCCACCCGACGCGGTCGGGTGACAGAAGGGGATCAGCGATGACCACGTACTGGCAGCGGCTGGCCGACCGCACCAACCAGCGGGGCACCCTGTGCGTCGGCATCGACCCGCACCCGGGGCTGTTGAAGGCCTGGGGTTTGGACGTGAACGCCGCCGGACTCGAAACCTTCGCCCGCCGCGTGGTCGAGGTGCTGGGGGAGCGGGTGGCGGTGTTCAAGCCGCAGTCGGCGTTCTTCGAGGCGCACGGTTCGGCCGGTGTCGCGGTGCTCGAGCGGGTGCTCGCCGACATCGCCGGGGCCGGCGCGCTGAGCCTTCTCGACGTCAAGCGCGGCGACATCGGCTCGACGATGGCGGCCTACGCCGACGCCTATCTGGCCGACGGATCGCCGCTGGCCGCAGACGCCATCACGGTGTCGCCCTACCTGGGGTTCGGATCGCTGCAACCGGCCTTCGACCGCGCGCACGCGACCGGCCGCGGCGTGTACGTGCTGGCGCGCACGTCGAACCCCGAGGGCCACGAGGTGCAGCTCGCGCTGGGCGAGGACCGCGAGGGTTCGGTCGCCCAAGAGATCATCGACGCGGCGGCGCGCGCCAACCGCGAATCGGGCCGGCACGCGATCGGTCTGGTGGTCGGCGGCACCCACGACGACCTCGGCTGCGACCTGTCGGAGTTCAACGCCTCCATTCTGGTGCCCGGCATCGGCTTTCAGGGTGGACGAATCGACGACCTGCCCGAGATCTTCGGCTCGGCGGTCGAGCTCACCCTGCCGTCGGTGAGCCGCGACGTGATCGCCGCCGGCCCGGCCGCCGCAGCCCTGCACGAGCGTGTCGACCGCCTGCTGGTGGCTCCCCTCTGAACCCTTCCAACAGCCGTCCCATAAGGGTTTTCACGCACCCGGTTTGCTTGTAGGTTATGACTCAATCGACGGCGATTAAATGGAGGACACTGTGGCAATCCCCCAATTGACGACCGAGCAGTTGAAAGCGGCTCGTGCGGCCGCCACCGAGGCGCGTCGGTCACGCTCGGCGCTGAAGGCGCGAGTGCGCTCCGGCGAGCTGACCCTCGCGCAGGCCCTCGACGTGGCCAACGAAGACGAGGTGCTCGCGCACGTCAAGGTGATCGACCTGCTCAAGGCCCTGCCACGGGTGGGTGATAAGCGTGCGACGCTGGTGATGGAGCGGTACGACATCGCGGCCAACCGGCGCATTCGCGGACTCGGACGGCACCAATTGGCCGGCCTGAAGGCCGAGTTCGGTGAGCGGTGACGTCACCGTCATCTCTGGCCCCACGGCCGTTGGCAAGGGAACGGTTGTACAGGCGCTGAAGGCACGCCACCCCGAGGTCTGGGTATCGGTTTCGGCCACCACCAGACCGCCCCGCCCCACCGAGGTCGACGGCGTGCACTACCACTTCGTCAGCAACGCCGACTTCGACGAACTGGTCGCCACCGACGGCCTGCTCGAATGGGCCACGGTGCACGGGCGTGACCGCTACGGCACCCCGAGCGCACCCGTCGAAGCGGCCGTCGAGCGGGGCGAACGGGTGATTCTCGAGATCGACCTGCAGGGTGCACGCCAGGTGCGGCAGCGACTGCCGGGCGCTCGACTGGTGTTCATCGCACCACCCAACTGGGCCGAACTGGTCAACCGCTTGGTGGGCCGCGGCACCGAAACCGCCGAGCAGCGCGAACGCCGGCTGCGCACCGCCCAGGTCGAGCTGGCCGCCGCCGACGAGTTCGATCACTTGGTGGTCAACGACGATTTGGGCAGAGCGGTCGACGACTTGGTAAGCTTGCTTGGCTTGTGAGTTTTGCAAGCCGACTCCATCACTGGCGCACCGGCCCGAACCGACGGCCGGGCCGCGCCGAACCGAACCGAAGGTCATCCTTTGAGCACACAGATTCCCGAGGGCATCACCAACCCGCCGATCGACGAGCTGCTGGCCCAGGTCGACTCCAAGTACCGCCTGGTGCTGTTCGCCGCCAAGCGCGCCCGGCAGATCAACGCCTACTACAGCCAGTTGGGCGAGGGCCTGCTCGAGAACGTCGGCCCGCTGGTCGACACCGGCGTGCAAGAGAAGCCGCTGTCGATCGCGCTGCGCGAGGTGAACGCCGGGGTGCTGGAGTGCACCGAGATCGACCCCGAGGCCGAGGCCGCCGCGCGCGCCGAGGCCGAGGCCGACCCCGACTTCAGCGACCTCGACCCCTTCAGCGACGACCTGGCCTGAGTCTGGATCCACCGATTTCCGCCTACTGCGCGACCCCAGCCGGGCGCCCCGTCTGCGCCGGCCACGCTCAACAGACGCCCGGTACGCCCTCGCGCGGACCGGCTGCCCGGCCCACCCGTCTGGTGCCGCCCGCTACGGCGGCCATCGGTGGATCCGGCCTGAGTCTTCGGCGTGCCACGCCATGAGCCGCATCGTGCTCGGGGTGGCCGGCGGAATCGCCGCGTACAAGGCGTGCCTGCTGCTGCGCCGGTTCACCGAAGCCGGCCACGAGGTCACCGTGGTGCCCACCGCGAACGCGCTGAACTTCGTGGGTGAGACCACCTGGGCCGCCCTGTCGGGCCGTCCGGTGCGCACGCAGGTGTGGCACGACGCGCACGAGGTGCCGCACGTGCGGCTCGGCCGCGAGGCCGAGTTGGTGGTCGTGGCGCCGGCGACTGCCGACCTGCTGGCGCGGGCGGCCACCGGACGCGCCGACGACCTGCTCACCAACGTGCTGCTGACCGCCACCTGCCCGGTGCTGATGGCCCCGGCGATGCACACCGAGATGTGGCTCCACCCCGCCACCGTGGCCAACGTGGCCACCCTGCGCGAGCGGGGCGTGGTGGTGCTCGACCCCGATTCCGGACGGCTCACCGGTGCCGACACCGGCCCCGGCCGGCTGCCCGAACCCGCCGACATCGAACAGGCGGCGTTGTCGCTGCTCGCCCCCGACGTCACCCGCGCGGTCAGGGCTCGTGATCTGGACGGCGTGCGGCTCACCGTCAGCGCCGGGGGCACCCGTGAGGCGCTCGACCCCGTCCGCTATCTCTCCAACGCGAGTTCTGGACGCATGGGCCTGGCCATCGCCCGAGCCGCCGCCCTGCGCGGGGCCGACGTCACCGTGGTGGCCGCGGCCATCACCGCCGACGTGCCCGGTTCGGCCGACGTGCAGCACGTCACCTCGACCGCCGACCTGGCCGACGCCATGATGGCGCTGGCGCCGAGCAGCGACGTGATCGTGATGGCAGCGGCACCCGCCGACTTCACCCCGGCCGACCCGAGTGCGCAGAAGCTGAAGAAGAGCGGCGATGCCGGGTTGAGCGTCGAGTTCAGCCAGACCACCGACGTGCTGGCCGCCCTGGTGCGCGCGCGGCACGACGATCAGGTGATCGTCGGTTTCGCGGCCGAGACCGCGGGCAGTCGCGAGCGGCTGCTCGAACTGGGCCGTGCGAAGCTCGCACGCAAGGGCTGCGATCTGTTGGTGCTCAACGACGTCAGTGGCGGCGCGGTGTTCGGCGCCGCCGACAACGCCGTCACTATTGTCGACTCCACCGGGGTGGTCGGCGAGGCCGCCGGAGACAAGAACCTGATCGCCCACCGCATTCTCGACGCCGTCGTTCATACGAAGGGAACCACCCGATGAGCCGCCTGTTCACCTCTGAGTCAGTCACCGAGGGCCACCCCGACAAGGTGGCCGACTCGGTCTCTGACGCCGTGTTGGACGCGCTGCTGGCTCAAGACATCGGCAGCCGGGTGGCGGTCGAAACGCTGGTCACCACCGGCACCGTTCACGTCGCCGGTGAGGTGACCACGGCCGGGTACGTCGACATCGCCCGGCTGGCCCGTGAACGCATTCTGCAGATCGGCTACGACTCGTCCGACAAGTCGTTCGACGGGGCCTCCTGCGGGGTGCTGGTGTCGATCGGTGCGCAGTCGCCCGACATCGCCCAGGGCGTGAACGACGCCGGCGAGCACCGCGAGGGCGGCTCGGGTGACGCGCTCGACAGCCAGGGCGCCGGCGACCAGGGGCTGATGTTCGGCTACGCCTGCACCGACACCCCCGAGTTGATGCCGCTGCCGATTCACATGGCGCACCGGCTGTCGCAGCGGCTCACCGAGGTGCGGCGCAGCGGGGTGTTGCCGTTTCTGCTGCCCGACGGCAAGACCCAGGTGACCATCGCCTACGACGGCGACCGCCCCGTGGGTGTCGACGCGGTCGTGGTGTCGTCGCAGCACACGGCCGAGGCGTCCTACGACGACGACATTCGCCCCGGCATCATCGCCGAGGTGATCGAGCCGGTGCTGGCCGGCTACGACGTGGCCTCCGATGCCAAGAGCGTGTACGTCAACCCGACCGGCAAGTTCGTGATCGGCGGCCCGATGGGCGACGCCGGGGTCACGGGCCGCAAGATCATCGTCGACACCTACGGCGGCATGGCCCGGCACGGCGGCGGCGCGTTCTCGGGCAAGGACCCTTCTAAGGTCGACCGCTCGGCGGCCTACGCCATGCGCTGGGTGGCCAAGAACGTGGTGGCGGCCGGGCTGGCGACCCGTTGCGAGGTGCAGGTCGCCTACGCGATCGGCCGCTCGCACCCGGTGGGTTTCTACGCCGACTGCTTCGGCACCGAGACCGTTCCGCTCGATCAGATCACCGACGCGGTGTTGCAGGTGTTCGACCTGCGGCCGGCGGCCATCATTCGCGACCTCGACCTGCTGCGGCCGATCTACTCGCTCACCACCAACTACGGCCACTTCGGACGCGAGTTGCCCGAGTTCACCTGGGAACGCACCGACCGCGCCGACGCGCTTGCGGGCGCCGTCAAGGGCTGAAGCTGGTCGAACTGGTCGAGACCTTCTTGGGTCGGCGTTTGGAAGTCGACGGCGGCCGCAACCACCGTCATTCCGGCGTACGCCGGAATCTCTGGGGTGGGGGACGGTCCCCGAGTGTGCCTTTTGAGATTCCGGCTTTCGCCGGAATGACGATTCGGGTTGGTCTGCCTGAGGGTGACCAGCACAGAGGGGCATTGGCGGGGACTGTTTCGCGGCGCTGACATGGGTTGAGATGGACCTATGAGCCAAGCACCGACAGATCAGCCGGCGGAGTCGTCGTCGGTGTTCGCGCCGCTGCGCAACCGCGTGTTCGCCTGGCTGTGGGTCGGCGTGGTGGCCAGCAGCATCGGCACGTTCGCCCAAACGGTCGGTGCCCAGTGGTTGTTCATTCAAGACCCCAGCGCCGCGACCATCGTGTCGCTGGTTGCGGCGGCCAACGCGCTGCCGGTGATGCTGCTGGCGCTGCCCGCCGGCGTGATCTCGGACGCGTTCGACCGGCGGCAACTGATGATCGGCATTCAGCTGTACGCGATCTCGATCGCGGTGCTGCTGGCCGTGCTGGCCTGGACCGGCAGCCTGAGCGCTCCGCTGCTGCTGGCGTTCACGTTTCTGATCGGATCCGGCCTGGCGCTGCAACTGCCCACCTGGCAGCCGTTGATGACAGAACTCGTGCCCCGCTCGCAGATCGCGGCAGCCACACGTCTCGACATGATCAACGTCAACGTGGCACGGGCTGCCGGGCCGGCGATCGCAGGTGCCCTGATCGCTGCCTGGGGGGTGCCCCCGGTCTTCGCGTTCAACGCCTGCTGCACGGTGATTCTGCTGGCCGCGCTGCTGGCCTGGCGCCGGCCGTCCATGGTCAGCACGCAGCGCGAGCGGTTTCTGCCCGCGCTGCGCGCAGGGGCCCGTTACGTGCGCCACGAGCCGCACGTGCGCACGATCCTGCTGCGCGTGGTGCTCTTCGTCGCTCCGGCCACAGCACTCTGGGCCCTGCTGCCCTTGATCGCCAACCAGCAGTTGGCCGCCGGAGCGTCCGGGTACGGCATTATGTTCGGCGCCCTGGGGGTGGGTGCCACCCTGGGTGCGCTGACGCTGGGCCACGTGAAACACCGGGTGAGCTCGAACACGATTCTGACCGCCGCGGCGGTGATCTACGGCCTGGCGTTCGGGCTGATCATGCTGGCGCCCGGGCTGTGGGTGGCTGTGCCGCTGTTGATCGTGGCCGGCTACTGCTGGACCGCCACGATCGCCACCTTGAACGCAGAGCTGCAACTGTTTCTGCCCGGCTGGGTGCGGGCCAGGGCGTTGGCCATCTACCTGATGACCTTCACCGGTTCGCAGGTGATCGCGTCGCCCGTCTGGGGGCAGGTCACGCAGCACTGGGGGCTCGGGTTGGCGGTGACGGTCGCCGCCGCACTGGTGGTGGTGGCCGGTGTGGGCGCGATCGGGTTGCGCATTCCCGAGAGCGCCCAACTCGACCGCACCCCGCTGGCCTACTGGGCCGAGTCGCCCATCGACATCGACCCGGCGTCCGACACCGGCCCGGTGCAGGTGATGGTCGAGTACCAGATCGCCCCTGACCGAGTGACCGAGTGGCTCGCTGCGATGGACGCCATGCGCCGCTCCCGGCTACGCAGCGGAGCCGTGCGCTGGGAGTTGTACCGGGTGGCCGAGAGCACGGACGGCTTCATCGAGGTGTTCACCGTGGCCTCGTGGGCCGAGCACGAACGGCAGCACACCGAACGCCTCACGGCCGACGACCAGGCGATCGAGCAGCACGCGTTCTCGTTCGCAACCACGCGGCCGGTCGGCCGGCACCTGGTGCCGCCGACGCTGGCGTTCCGCCCGTCCCGCGCCGACGAGCGTCCGCCGGAATGACGAGGCACCCGCCGGGATGACGCGGTGCACACGTTTGTTCGCGGGACGACCGCGAACCGTCCCCGGGTTCTTGGGTCAGGCCGCCTCGTCATCCCGGCGGACGACGGGATCTCCCTCGTGCGCGCGGGCGCTGAATCGAGGGGATGGGTTGCCGATTCCGTCGACCGGCCGGGGTGGGGGTTGCCGTGCGGCGGCATGCGACTCGGAACCGTCCCGTTTCGTCCCGGAACGACGTGTGTCGGTGCCGCCCCCTAGCATCGGGGGCGTGGGTGAGCCGAGGGTCGCGAGGGTGGCGGTGGACGTACCGCTGCCGCACCTCGACCGGTTCTTCGACTACGCGATTCCCGACGAACTGGCCGACCAGGCGGTGCCGGGCTGCCGGGTGCGGGTGCGCTTCGCGGGCCGGCAGCGCGACGGGTTCGTGATCGACGTGCTGACGTCATCGGACTCCGAGCGCGAACTGGCGCCGCTGCTCAAGGTGGTGTCGCCCGAGCCGGTGCTGCGGCCCGAGATCGTCGGCGTGGTGCGGGCGGTGGCCGACCACTACGCCGGCACCTTCACCGACGTGGTGCGGCTGGCGGTGCCGCCCCGACACGGCATCACCGAGCAGGCGACGGCGCCCGAGCGTCCAACACCCCACCCTGTGAACGACGCGCCCACCCTGAACCACTACCCGCACGGCACCGCCCTGCTCGGCGCCTTGCGTGACGGCCGCGCACCGCGGGCCACCCTGGCCCTGGCGCCGGTGACCGAACCGGCCGGCGACTGGGCGCAGGCCATGATCGAGGCGGCCGCCGCAACTCTGAAAGGCGGTCGCGGGGTGTCGCTGCTGGTGCCCGACGCTGCCGACCTGGCGCGGCTCGAGGCCCGGTGCGAGGCGGCGTTCGGTCGGGGCAGTTTCGTCACGCTCAGCGCCGATCTGGGGCCGGCCGCGCGCTACCGGGCGTTTCTGGCCGCAGCTCGCGGCAGTGTCCGGCTCGTGCTGGGCACCCGGGCGGCTGCCTTCGCGCCGGTCGCCGACCTGGGCCTGATCGCGCTGTACGACGACGGCGACGACTCGTGGGCCGATCCCCGGGCGCCCTACCCGCACGCGCGGGTGGTGGCGGCACTGCGCTCAGCGCGGCAGTCGTGCGGGTTGCTCTACCTGGGTTACGCGCGCACGGCCGAGGTGCAGAGCCTGGTCGAGCACGACTGGCTGGTGCCGCTGCAGGTGCCGCCGGCGGTTCGGCGGGAGCTCTGCCCCGTGGTGCGCGTCGCCGCGGCCACCGACTGGGCGCTCGAACGCGACCCGGCCGCACACTCGCGGCTGCCGCACGAGGTATTCACCGCCATCAGGGCCGGGCTGGCAGCCGGGCCGGTGCTGGTGCAGGTGCCGCGCGCCGGCTACCTGGCGTCCCTGGCCTGCGCCCGGTGCCGGGCCCTGGCGCGATGCCCGGCCTGTGCCCACCCGCTGGCAGGCGAGCGGCAGGCCTCAAGAGCCGCGGCGGTCTGCCGAGTCTGCGGGGTGCGACCCGATTGGCACTGCCCCGACTGCGGGGGCACCGAGTTGCGCGCCCCGCGGGTCGGGGTGCAGCGCACCGCAGAAGAGCTCGGTCGCGCCTTTCCGCAGACCCAGGTGGTGCAGTCCAGCGGCGAGCACCGGGTGGCCGAGGTGGGTGCCGAACCCGCGCTCGTGCTGGCCACGCCAGGGGCCGAGCCGACCGCTGAGGGCGGTTACGCCACGGCGGTGCTGCTCGATGCCGACCTGTTGCTGGCTCGGGCCGACCTGCGCGCCGCCGAAGAGGCGCTGCGCCGCTGGCTGGCTGCGGTGTCGTTGGTGCGCGGGGCGTCCGACGACGGCACCGTGGTCGTGGTCGGCGACCCGGCCGCGCGTGCCGTGCAGGCCCTGGTGCGGTTGGACGCGCCCGGGTTCGCGGCGCGTGAGTTGGCCGATCGGGCCGCGGCCGGGTTTCCGCCGGTCACCAAGCTGGTCAGCTTCGAGGGCGCCGCCGATGCTGTGGCTGAGGCGGTCAGGTTCGGCCAGGCCGAAACGAGTGCCGTGCTGTTGGGGCCGGTGCTGCTCGCCGACGGCGACCATCGATCGATGCTGCGCACGCCGGCACATGAGGGCGTGGCGTTGGTCGCGGCAGCCAAGGCTGTGCAGGCCCGGCGCACCGCTCACAAAGATGACGGTTCGCTGCGCGTGCGGGTCGATCCGGCCGTGCTGTGACCGATCGGCCGCGCGGCTTGGTGAGACCCGGGTGCGGTGCGACGCAGGGCCGGCTGAGCCGGCATCCGATGGGCGCCGCAGCGAGCGGCACCAGGGGGGTGGGCTGGGCAGCCGGCCGCGCGAGGGCATACCGGTGGTCTGTTGAGCGTGGCCGGCGCAGCCAGGCCGCCCGCATGCGGGCGCGCAGTAGGCGCAGGTCGGTGGATCCGGGCTGAACACGTGTGGGCAGACGATCGCAGCCGGAGGGTCTCGACACAATCGACCGGCCGTGGGTCGCGACGGCTTGACCGGCGAAGCGTCGCGGGTGGGCTCGGTAGGCTGACGCGGTGCGCATCGTCTTCGCCGGTACTCCCGCGGTTGCCCTGCCGGCTTTGCAGGCGGTCGCCGCGTCACACCATGAGTTGCTCGCGGTCGTCACCCGTCCGGACGCCCCGCAGGGCCGCAGCAACCGGCCGGTGCCCAGCCCCGTGGCGGCGTGGGCGGCCGAGCACGGCGTCGAAACTTTGACCCCCACCCGTCCGAGCGAGCCGGACTTCGTCGAGCGGCTGCGTGCGCTCGCACCCGACTGTTGCCCCGTGGTCGCCTATGGGGCATTGATTCCGCCGGCGGTGCTGGCGATTCCGGCCCACGGCTGGGTGAACGTGCACTTCTCACTACTGCCTGCTTGGCGCGGTGCGGCACCGGTGCAGCGGGCCATTCTGGCCGGTGACACCGAAACCGGCATCACGATCTTCGACCTCGTGCCCGCCCTCGACGCCGGCCCGGTGTACCTGCGCGAGGCATCGCCGCTGGGCGAGCACGAGACGACGGGCGGCGTACTCACCCGACTCGCCGACCGCGGCGCGAGCCTGCTCGTCGACGTGTTGGACGCCCTCGAGGCCGGCACTGCGGTCGCCACCACGCAACCGGAGCAGGGCGTGTCGCGGGCGCCCAAGCTGAGCGTCGCCGAGGCACGCGTCGACTGGCGTCGACCCGCCCTCGACATCGATCGGTTGATCAGAGCCTGCAACCCCAGCCCGGTGGCCTGGACGACCTACCGCGGCGAACGCCTCAAGCTCTGGCTCGGCCACGCTCACGCCGGCACCGTGCTGCCCCCGGGAACGCTCGCGGTCGACAAGCGCTCGGTGCACGTGGGCACGGGTCGTGGGGTGCTCGAACTGCTCACCGTGCAGCCCGCCGGCAAGCGACCCATGGAGGCCGCCGCCTGGGGGCGCGGTCTCGGGGTCGACCCGGGCGGTTTCGAGTGACCGAGCACAACCCGAAGGATCGTGGGCCGACATCGCGCCACGATGCTGCGCGTTCCGGCCAACGTCGTCGACGAACCTCACACAACCAGGCTTCAGGCGCGGCTCGCCGAACCGACCCGGCCCGGCTGGCGGCCTTTCGTACCCTGCGGGCGGTCACTGCCGACGACGCCTACGCCAACCTGGCACTCGCCGAACACACCGAAGGGCTGTCGGTGCGCGACGCCGCGTTCGCCACCGAACTGGTCGCCGGCACCTGCCGCGGCCTGGGGCTGTTCGATGCCATCATCGTCTCTGCCGCGGGACGCGAACTGCGCACCCTGCAACCGGCGGTCGTCGATCTGTTGCGGCTCGGCACCCACCAACTGCTCGATCTGCGGGTACCGGCGCACGCCGCCATCGCCGCAACGGTCGACCTGGCCCGCTCGGCGGTGTCGGAGCGGGTCACGGGGGTGGTGAACGCCATTCTTCGTAAGGTCGGCGCCCACGACCTCGACGGGTGGGCCGACCGGCTGCGGGCCGACCGACCGGACGCCCGGGCCCTGCTGGCCCGCCACCCGCAATGGATCATCGACGCCTTCGCCGACATACTGCCCGCGCCCGAGGTCGAGGCGCTGCTGGCGGCCGACAACACCGCACCCGTGACGCACCTCGTGGTGCGCCCCGGCCTGGCCGAGGTCGACGAGCTGGGCGGCGAGCCGCTGCGCTGGTCGCCGTTCGGAGCTACCGCGGCTGGCAGTCCGTCCGCGATCATCGCTGTGCGCGAGGGCAGGGCGGGCGTGCAGGACGAGGGGTCGCAACTCGTCGCCTGGGCCTTGGCAGGCGTCGCGGCACCCGATGGCCCGTGGCTCGACACCTGCGCCGGCCCCGGCGGCAAAGCGGCGCTACTGGCCGGTCTGGCCCGGCAGGCCGGGCAGCGGCTGCTGGCTGCCGAGCTGCAGCCACACCGGGCAGCCCTGGTCGCGAAGGCGCTGGCCGGCTACGCCGACCCGACTCCGGTGGTGATCGCCGCCGACGGCACCCGTGCGGCCTGGCCTGGCGGCACGTTCGCCCGTGTGATGGTGGACGCCCCCTGCACCGGCCTGGGGGCGCTACGCCGCCGTCCGGAGTCGCGGTGGCGGCGGCAGCCTGCCGATCTGGACGTCCTGGTGCCCCTGCAACGCGCCCTGCTGCGCTCGGCGATCGTGGCGGCCAGGCCTGGCGGCGTGATCGCGTACGTGACCTGCTCACCGCACCGGCGCGAAACGGTCGAGGTGGTCGAGAGCGCGGGGGGCGTCGAGGTGATCGATGCCGGCAGCGTGATGCCCGAGGTGCCCGACGCCGCCCGCGGCCCGTACCTGCAACTGTGGCCGCACCGGCACGGTACCGACGCCATGTTCCTGGCGTTGCTGCGCAAACGCTGAGAGCTGGCGCGCGATGTCGCGTCGACCCTGCCGCCACGCCAACGACGTTGCTCGCGCAAAGCGACGTTGCTCGTGTCCGAACGCGAGCAACGAGCGTTATCGCGAGCAATGTCAGAGGCCAGCGGCAGAGGATGGGCTGGAGAACCCACGTGACCGCGGATGACGACGCTGCCGCCGCACACTAGGGTCGGGGCCATGACGTTGCGCATCACCCCGAGCATTCTGAACGCAGACCTGGCCAATCTCAGCGGCGAGATCGCCCGCATTCCAAGTGCTGACGGCGTGCACATCGACGTGATGGACAACCGTTTCGTGCCCAACCTGACGCTGGGGTTGCCGGTGGTCGAGTGCATTCGGGCCAGTACGACGGCGTTTCTCGACATTCATCTGATGATCGCCGAGGTCGATCGTTGGGCCCCCGGCTACGCGGACGCGGGCTGCGAGTCGGTGACGTTTCACGTCGAGGCGTCCGCAGCGCCGATCAAGCTGGCCCGCGAACTGCGCTCGCTGGGCGCGCGGGCGTCCATGGCGTTGAAGCCGGCCACCCCGATCGAGCCCTATGCAGACCTGCTCGGCGAACTCGACATGGTGCTGCTGATGACCGTCGAGCCCGGCTTCGGCGGGCAGAAGTTTCTCGATCTGGTGCTGCCCAAGATCCGCCGCACCCGCGCACTGATCGCCCGCACAGGCGGTGACATCTGGCTGCAGGTCGACGGTGGCGTGTCGGTCGAAACCATCGAGCGCTGCGCCGAGGCCGGTGCCGACACCTTCGTGGCCGGCTCGGCCGTCTACAGCGCCGAGAATCCCGATGCGATGGTGGTGGCGCTGCGCGAGCAGGCCATCGCGGCGTGCGCGCATTGAGCCGGCAACTGGTCGCGCTGCTCGGCCGGGGGGTGGTGCCGACCGGGCAGCCGATCGCGACCGCGGACGACGTCGGCCTGGTCAGGGGTGACGGGTGCTTCGATGCCATGCGGGTGCTGGGCGGGGGAGCGCACGCAGTGGTCGAGAACCTGGACGACCATCTGCAACGCTTCGAGCAGTCGGCGCGCACCCTCGGTCTGGCCTTCGACTCCGGCGCCTGGCGCAGCCTGATCGCCGAGGCGGTGGCCGCTTGGCCCGACCTGCCCGAGGCCGTGCTCAAACTGGTGCTGACCCGCGGCCCCGAGTTGAACCCCGGCGTGCCCACCGGCTTTCTGACCATCACCGAGTTGAACCTCGACGCCATGCGCCGGGCCCGCGCGGGCATCACGGTTCGGCTGCTGAACCGCGGCTACGCCAGCGACGCCTTCGCCGACGCGCCCTGGCTGCTGGGCGGGGTGAAGCTGCTCTCGTACGCCGTGAACGCCGCCGCGAAACGGGTCGCAGAGGCTCACGGCGACACCGATGCGCTGTTCGTCAGCAGCGACGGCTACGCCCTCGAAGGGCCAACCTCCGCGGTGATCGTGCGCCAGGGCGACCGGCTGCTCACCACGCCCACAGGTGACACCGGCATTCTCGACTCGGTCACCGGACGGCAGATCTTCGCCCGCGCCGCCGGTGAGGGCCTCGACACCGCGCACGAACTGATTCCCGTCAGCACCTTGTTCGAGTCGGACGGCGTGTGGCTGGCGTCGTCCATTCGCGGCGTCTGCCCGGTAACCAGGCTCGACGGGCAGCAACTGCGCGTCGACCACGACTGGAACGCCCGGCTGGCCGCTTGGGGCGGGTTCTGAGCCGCCTCGACCAGCGGCCGCACCGACGGGCCTAGCGCTGGGACGGCCCCTGGTTACGCCGGCGCAGGTAGCGCTGAATCTCGGCGGCGATCGCGTCGCCCTGCGGCTCGGGCTGGTTCTCGTCGCGCCGCTCTTCCAGCGCGCTGATGTAGGCGCTGATGTCGCTGTCTTCGGCGGCCAGGTCGTTCACCTGGGTCTCCCACTGCACGGCCTGCTCGGGCAGATCGCCCGGGTCGAGGGGCGTGTCGAGCAAGTCCTCCAACCGGTCGAGCAGCGCCAGCGTGGCCTTGGGATTGGGCGGCTCGGCCACGTAGTGCGGCACCGACGCCCACAGCGACGCGGTCGGCAGGCCGATCACGGCGCAGTCGGCTGCCAACACCCCGTGAATGCCCGTCGGACCCTCATAGCTCGACACCTCAAGACCCAACGTCTCGGCCAGTGCCGGGGTGGCCGCCGAGCCGTGCACCGGCACCGGCCGCGAATGCGGGGCGTCGGTGAGCATCGAGCCGAGCATCACCACGATCTCGGGCTTCACCGTGCGCATCGCCGACACCAACGCCGTGCTGAAACCGCGCCAGTGAAAGTTGGGTTCGGGGCCGCCGATCAGCACCAGATCGCGTTCGGCCAAGTGCGCGACCAGCACCTCGGTGGTGGGCCATTGCAGCGACCGCTCGCCGCCGGACGTGGTCGAAACGGTGGGCCGGTTGACCTGAAAGTCGTAGTAGTCGTCGGGATCGATGGCGAACGCCAGCTTCGCAGAGGTGAGCGCCGCCAGGTGGTCGATCACCCCGCTGGCCGCGTCGCCGGCGTCACCCCAGCCGCCGAACGCGGCCACCACGGCCGGTCGGCGCAGGTTCTTCAACGACTTGAGTTCCGACATGTCGGCCATGCTACTCACCGCCACCGACGTGTTCGGCCCGGAGAAGGCCCAACAGACCATCCGAGACAATCTTGAATTCGATAAGGATCTGGCTCAACACAAGCTCGACGACCACTGGCGACACGGCAGACTCCGCGACGTCATCCTGGCTCGCCACCTCTTCTACGAACTGAACGAGATGCTGTACCGACAGATGCACGATCGTGGGCGGCAACTCCAGGACCTAGGGCAGAGCATGAACGAGAGGCGCGCGTTCGTCCTGCGCATGCCGAGCCAGCGGGTGGTCATTGAACTCAGGACCAGCTCTCACCGAGACGCTGGCCACCAGTGGACCACGAACGACCTACATGACATCGCCGCGATGTCACTCGCACTGCCGTACTGCGATGTGACACTCGCCGACGCGGCAACTCGGAGCCAGGCCCTGCGAACAGGACTCCATAGGCTCTTCGAAGTCGCGCTCCCAAGGACGCCGGACGAAGCGGCCGACTTGGTTCCTACCTAACCTGCCTGCGGCATGAGCGGATATGCACTCGGGCCACGACCGGGCTCTTCCCTACTGGCCGTGAGACGACCAGCCTTGTGGCGTGCGGCCTCGAATGTTCCGCCGCCGGGTTGATTCGCTTAAGGTCGGCCGGTAGGCAGGCCGGAAGGGCTAGTCTCACCTGGTGGCAATCGACGGCGACGGTGCAGCGGACGACGAACGAGTTCCTGCCCCTGAAAGCGTGATCGTCGAAGTTTCACCCGGCACGGCACTGGTGTACGGCGAAGCGCCCGAAGGGTTCGAGCTGATGCCCTTCCGCCTCGTTACTACGGGGGATCAAGCGGCGATCGCGTCAGCGCTCGCGACCGCGAGTGCTGCGTTCAACCTGGGCGGCCAGGCCGCGAACGCGCTGCGCCAGGTGCAGCCAGGTCTCTACAGGATGGCCGCCGAGAGCGTGGCGAAGATGCACTCGACCGGCGCGACGCTGATGCAGAGCGGCGGCCAGAGCCTCGGGACGATAGTGCAGCACGGCCAGGTCGTCGGCCAGGCCAGGTTCATCCCCGCCGGCGGGCTGCAGGCCGCGGGTGTACTCGCCGCCGTCGGGCCAGCGATGGCGATGATCGCCATTCAGGTCCAGCTCAACGAGCTTCAGGGGCTCATCTCGCAGAACCTCGAGCTCACAGAGGGCGTCCTGAAGACCGTCCGCCACGAGCAGTGGGCCGAACTCACCGGCCTGCAGAAGGCGGTCGGGAGGGCCATCGAAGAGGCCGGCGAGGTTGGCGAAGTGACTCCGCTGATCTGGCAGAACGTTCACGGATCCGAGAAGGACCTGCAGAAGCACCGTGATCTGTTCCGACGCAACGTGAAGAACCACGCCGCCACACTCGCCCTGCACAAAGGGCACACAGAACGGCTCCAGTACATCGAGAAGAACGGTGAGGCGATGCTGCTTGATCTGCACAGCCTCCTGCTCGCACACAGGTCGTGGTTCGAGTATCAAGCCCTGCGCGCTGGAAGAGCCAGGCTCGAGGCCGGCAGCAACCCGAGCGAAGCGAGGCTGCTGGAGAAGATCACCAGCGACGCCAGCTCCGAATACCACGCTGTCGTCGAGGACATGGCCGGCCTGCTAGAGACGCTCACCCGTGAACTGTCCATCCTCGCTGAACTTCCCGGCAAGCAGACCATTCCCTTTACCAAAGCCAGCCGCAGCGCCCGGGATGTCGCGGCGATGGCGACGCAACTGCTTGCCGCCGTGGAGCGAATCGGCGGCTCCGCACGCAAGATCCCTGCACCCCTTGAGCGGCCAGCTACAACCTACGCAAAGAGCGACGAACGCATGGCGAAGGACCTCCGCATCCTGCGTTGGCACGTCCGCGCGGACGAGGAGGTGCTTGCCCTAGCAATGACACGGACGCCTCCGACCGGCGCGATCGAGTCAGTGGGCGACGGCATCGGGCGCGGCCTCGGCGCACTCGGCTCCGCATTCGAAGCAGCGTTTCGGCGGCAGGACATCCTGGAGGCGGCCACTGAAGGACTGGACCGCGACGACCTCCTTGTATCCGTAACCAGCCAACGAGTCCTCATTGCCGACGTCGACGAGTTTCGGTCACACGGTGTGATCCGGAAGGCGATCCCCACTAGCGACATCAGGTACGTCCGCTTCCGCGACGACAACCCCGAAGGAGTGGCCGAGGTCGACCTCATTACGAGGACTGATGACTACCACTGGCGCTTCGGGAACGGTTCAGCGACCGACGCCGCCGTGAAGCGACTCGGAGCCCTGCTTGCCGATCAGATGGCGATTCCCGATTCGGAGCGCGAGGCGCTGCTGGTTGCGCTCCCGTTCAGGACGGAAGCCCCAAAGGAGATCACGCGGTAGCGCCCGCCTAACTGGTTCGGACGTTCCCCTTCAACTCGCCGCCCGCGGCATTGAGGGCGGTCGTGCTCGGGAGGCCGAAGCCTACCCTCGCACACCGCGGCAAGAGCGGACGCCCGTGGCCAGTTACTGATCGACATCAAGGGCGCGCAGTAGCCTGAGACCGTGGACGCCACCCCGCCTCACGAGCCACCGAAATCCGCGGGTGGCCGAACTGCGAGAACGGGTCACGTTTTCGGTAATCACGCAAAGTGGAACGCCCTCTCGCATCGGCTCGCAGGCGAGATGGCGTCTTTCGAGTGGCAGCTCAACCTAGTCATTGCTCTTGCAACTGGCCGTGATGCTTGGGCGGTTCGCCGTACGCTGCCTCTAGTTGGGCGTCTGTCCATCGAGGAGCGAACGCGTCTCTTGGACGAGCTCGACGAGCCCCCCGATGGCCTCCCCCAGACAACCGCCGCATGGCTCCGGGATCTCGCGCGAGTCCGCAATCAGCTTTCCCATAGCTGGATCGTGGAAGCATCCCAGGAACGGGTCACCTTCCGGTCCTACTACGGAGGAAGCCATCGGGAGGTGACCCTAAGCGAGCGCCAGATGGCGGGGCACTTGCTCAAGAGCGCCCACGTCGCCCGGAATCTGGTCTGGCTTGAGACACTCGTTGGCGACCCATTCGTATGGGGAGAACTCATGGGATTCGGTGCCGGCGATTGAGCCCGAGACTCCCCGTATGAGCATCCTGCGGAAGTGCGCAACCTGTCTCGCCGGAGGACCTTCTTGAGCGCGTACGTAGACAGGCCCCCTCTGCGTCACTTGGGTAGGTCGCCGCCCTCTAGGGGCATCAAAGATGGGCCGGAAGGCACCTTCCACCCGTTGCGTTTATGCACGGCCAGGGCAACGTCATGCGCATGGTTGGTGAGCGCCAGCAACGACTCAGCCTTTTCCCCCTCACGCCGGAACAGTCGAAGGTTGTTCATGAGTGCCATCGCCCAATCCTGAACCGAGGAAAGGGCAGCCAGCCGCTGATCCGGACTACCGACACCAATCCCTGACTTGACTCGACGCTCGACGGAATCGCGGAGGAGCGTCGCACCCAGGGCCTGCTCTTCGCCAAGCCACCGGTCCAGTCCGGCCCATTGCAACTCGTCAACCAGCGCGGTGTTCGCGATGCGCAAGTCTCTGAGTGGGCCTGACACGTCATCGGTCATGGGATCCAGGCCAATGAGATGTTGAACAGCCTCAACACTCTTGGACCAAGCCGCCGACTGGACTGCCTCCCGGGCGTCGCTTTTTGCCTCAAGCGCCAACCGATGACTTTCGATCGAGCGTCGGTTGGCCAAGAGAGTCCCGACGAGTGCGACAACAAGCGAGAGCGCTGAAATGATGAGAGCGGCAATGTCCACGCATCAGACCATCTCACGGAGCGGCAGATCCGGACGTTCACGCTGAAGCGATCGGCTCGGTTTCCCGGTTGGTGGGGGAGCCGGTCACCGGGGTGATGGTGGGCTGCTACGGGATCGACTTCTCGATCCGGTCGGCGCCGAGGGTCTTGATGATGTCGTCGGGGAGGCTCTTGACGATCCGCCGCTCGGTGTAGATGCAGGTGTAGTAGGGCTGCCCGTTTTGGGTCCCGAGTTCGGCAACAAGCTGGGTGGTGGCCGGGTCGAGGTAGATGGCGTTGACGACCCCTGGCCGGTGCTGCTCGTCGACCAAGGCGACCTTGGTGGCGGGGCGTCCCTTTGGGTCGGTCGTATTTTCGGTGACGGTCACTCCGGGCACGCGTGCGAGCATCCGGATCGAGGCGGCTCGGGTCGCGGCAGGGGTCGGGGTGAAGATGAGGGTTTCCTTCACGGCTTCGAACAGTGCTTCCTCGACCGAGGATGAGCCCGTCACCCTGGCCCGTAGGTAGGTCTCCATCACGGCTGGATCGGCCGTGACCGCGTTGAGGTCATAGTTCCTGGGTGCGGGGCTGAAGATGTAGTAGGCGGGTTCGTCGCCGGTTTGGTGGGCCCACGCCCATCCGTCGGCGGCGGTCCAGGTGCTGCGGGTGGTGGCGTAGGCGTCGGGGCCGTTGTCGGACTCGGCGATGCCCGCGTCCTCGTACACGGTCAGCTCGTAGGACCCGTTGGGGATCACTGGGGTGGCAGGGACAGCGGCGGCGAGCCGGTCGAGTGCTTGGGCGGCCTGCGGGCTACCGGGATTTCCGATGGGCGCCAGCATCTGGGCGAACAGCCCGCCAGCAGCGAGCAGCGCCGCGGCGGCGGCGACTAGACCCCACCGGGTGGCGCGCGGCGGACGGGCGGGGGCGGCGGGCTGGTTGACGTGGGGGGTGGCGAGCACGCGGCGCAGGACCTGCTCGCGGCGGCCGACGTACCAGGCGTTGTCGATGGCGTCGGTCTCGGGACGGGAGGCGACCACGGCGTCCATGGCCTGGTCGTCAGAGATGTGGAGAGTCATGTCAGTTCACTTCCGGGACGAGACGAAGAAGGGGGGAACGGGCGTCGAGGGATGCATTCAGGCGGCCGGCGAGGCGACGCCGGGCGCGGCTCAGCCGGGTACGTGCCGCCGCAACCGAGCAGCCAAGGACGGCGGCGATGCCGGAGGAGTCCAGACCGTCCCACCCAGCCAGCAGCAACACCTCCTGGTCGTCGGCGCTGAGCTGGCTGATCGCGCGGAGCAGGTCGGTTCGCTCGACGGCTAGGCCTGCAGGGTCAGCTGCAGCGAGGTCGTTGATATCGGCCCACTTTGCGGCCAGCTGTTGGCGCCTGCCGCGGGCCCGCCATGAGTTCGCCAGCACGTTGCGGGCGGTCCCGATCAGCCACGGCACCGCGTCGGCAGGCAACTCGGCCAGCCGGGTCCACGCGACCAGGTACACCTCCGCGATAACGTCATCGCAGTCATCATCGGAGCAGTAGCGGCGCACATAGGCATAAACCCGGGGACTGGTGCGCTGGTACCAGGCCCGGAACTCAGCCTCATCCGCCACCGCGTTGTCGGTATCCATGCCCCAGTAGTGTCCGCTCGTGCCCGATCATGACATCCAGACCTGATCCCGACGCTACCGCTACCCAGAACCACCGGCACGCCGCCGCGAAACCAGCGCAGCGTCCGGCGGTCCGCGCCCCGGCGGTCCACGCAGCGGCGCCAGATCCAGCGTCCAGCCAATCAACGGGGACTCCGCCCATCCTCACCCCGGCGGGATGCCGCCCCTGATGCGGCAAAGTCGGATGGATTGGCGCCCGCCGACCCAGCTGAGGACAGGCGAAAGAGCCACTCCGGCGAGGCCTGACCTGGGGTTGAGGTCGGAGCATCGCGTCGTGGATACGTGAGGCCGATAAGGCAGTGGAGTTCAGGGCGCATGCATGCCGACAGTGTCGATCAGGCTGCACCAGCGGTCCAGTGCTTGGCCGAGAGTGACTGTGGTCCTGGATCATTGGACTCTGGCGCGATCCTGTGCGCGTAGAGTTCCCGCGCGGTCGATCGCGGAGGGCTAACATGCACTTGCGATCGATTGGCCGCCGGGGCAACCTCTGATAGGGAAATTATGGACGCGATTGTCGTTGGGGCGGTTATCACAGCACTTGGTGCCATTGTCGCGGCAGTGATTGGGTTCGCAGCTCAGAGAACTAAACGCCCACTACCTACCTACTCGGAGGAAGTCTCGAGGCACGGGCCTCACGTTGCACGAATGTCAATGGCCAGGTTGCGGTCCCCGTTGGTGGCCATTTGAAAGTCCCCACTGTTCGGGTCGTTGTCAGCTGGTTTTGGGTCTGGTTCCTCCTGTGGTTCGGGCTTGTCGCATGCGGTAGCTATCGCCGTTGGTGACGACGGTGTGGCAGTGGTGGAGGAGCCGGTCGAGCATGCTGACGGCGGTGGTGTGTTCGGGGAGGAATCGTCCCCAGGATTCGAAGGGCCAGTGGGAGGCGATGCCGAGGGATCGGCGTTCGTAGCTGGCGGCGACGAACCGGAACAGGAGTTGGGCTCCGGTGTCGTCCAGCGGCGCGAAGCCGAGTTCATCGACCAGGACCAGGTCGTTGCGGAGCAGGCTGTCGATGAGTTTCCCGACGGAGTTGTCGGCGAGTCCGCGGTAGAGGGTTTCGACGAGTTCGGCGGCGGTGAAGTAGCGGACCCGGTGGCCGTGTTCGACGGCGGCGATGCCCAGCCCGATCAGGGTGTGGGACTTGCCGGTGCCGGCGGGCCCGATCAGGCAGACGTTCTCGGCGGCCCGGATCCACTCCAAGGATGCGAGGTAGTCGAAGGTGGCCGGCGGGATGGAGGAGGCGGCGATGTCGAACTCGTCGAGGGTCTTGGTGACTGGGAAACTGGCCTGCCGCATCCGGGTGCGGATGTTGGAGGCGTCGCGGGAAGCGATCTCGGCCTCGATCAGGGTGCGGAGGAACTCCTCAGGGTTCCAGCGTTGCGTTTTGGCGGTGATCAGCAGTTCGGGTGCCAGCTGGCGCATGGCGGCCATCTTCAACCGTTTCAGCCCGTCGTTGAGGTCGGCGGGTAGCGGCGGGATGATCGCGGTCATGACACTTCACCACCCTCGTTGCCCTCGATGGCTGGTTGCAGGGCGTAGTCGGCCAGCGACCGGGTCGGCACCGACGGCAGGGTGAGCACCACCGCGGAAGTGAACGCTGCACCGGCCGGGGTGGGGTGGGGTGCATATCCGTTGGTGGCCAGGATGGAGCGCACATCGGCTGCTCGCCACCGGCTGAACCTCACTGCCCGTTCCAGGGCTGCCAGCAACGCGTCGGTGCCGTGCGCGGCAGCCAGCATCAGGATCTCGTTGATCTCGCTGCCCAGCTTGGTCACCCCGGCCGCGGCGGCCCCGGTCAGGAACCGTTGCGCGACCGGCCCCAGGGCGAGGAACTCCCGCTCTGCTGGTGTCTTGGCCCGCGCCGCCCGGCGTGGCGTCTCAGGTCGGGGCCGGCCGTAGTGGGCATCGACGATGCTGGTCTCACCCGGCGCCACCAGGGCATGCTCGGCGTGAATCTGGCCGGTGACGGGTTCGATCACCCGCAGCATCCGGTCACGCTCATCAACCATCACGGTGACGGTGGTGCCGATCAACTGGTTGGGCACCGAGTAGCGGGCCGAGCCGAACCGGATGCAGGACAGCTTGTCGACCTTACGGCTGACAGGTTTCGGACCGATCTCCAGCCGCAGCGACGGCAACTCATCCAGCACCTCGGCCTCAGCGGCGAGCCGCTCGGCCGGGACAGCCTGGATTTCGGAATGCAGCGCCGCGTTCACCTCCTCACACCACGCGTGCGCGCGCACGTTGAGTCCGGCGATCCCGTCGACCCAGGGGTCGTCGTCGAGTTCGAGTGGCACCAGCAGGTCCTGTTTGGCATAGCCGACCAGTCGTTCCACGATCCCCTTCGACTCCGGATCGGCCGCATGGCAGAAATTCGGGCCGGAACCGGTAATGGGTCGCGAAGCGGACATAGTCCGGGCTGGGCACCACCACGTTCGCCACCACACCGCCCTTCAAACACCCCATCCGGTCGGCCAGCACTGTCTTGGGAACACCACTGAGGACCTCGAAGCATTCGGCGAGCATGCCCAGCGTGGTCGCCAGCTGCTGGTCGGTGGCGAACCGGACGAACCGGAACCGTGACCAGCCCAGCACGGCGCAGAACACGAGCAGCTTGCGGCCCGCCAACACCTCCTCACCCCAATCGATCGCCAGCACCTCACCGGGCGACCACACCGCCGGCCGCCGGCCACCCGCCCGTGCCTGATCATGGCGCCACTGCTTTTTCACGGTTGCGACAAGGCGTCGGAAGTTGCGGTCCGACCCGGCATAACCGGCTGCCCGGGCAGTCGGCAACAACCGCTTCGCGCTGACCCGGCCACTGGTCGACTTCACCCTGTCAGCGACCAGTTCGATCACCTGGTCATAGTTGCGCGGCCGCACCACTGCCACCGGCACGACCCCCTCGGTCGCGGCCTGGTGAGCCTCGATGATCCGCCTCACTGTCTTATGGGTCGTGCCGCACATCGCGGCCGCCCCTCGATACGTGCCCACATCTCGGTAGGCAGCAATCACGTCCATACGTTCCTTCGCGTTCTTCAATGGAAACCCCTGCGTGGTGCTCGGTGACTGGTTGGCACCGCCACCCTCACCACGCAGGGCCTCAGAGTCGGTCACGACACGACACGAACAGTGGGGACTTCTAACTGGCCACCAACGGAGACCACCACCTGGCCACCAGTGGGGACTTTTTCATGGCCACGGACAACGAAGCTCCATCGGGCGTGACTTGAGTGTGGATCAGTCAGTCACCACCATCCTTC
Source organism: Micropruina glycogenica (assembly GCF_900289045.1). Taxonomy (GTDB): domain Bacteria; phylum Actinomycetota; class Actinomycetes; order Propionibacteriales; family Propionibacteriaceae; genus Micropruina; species Micropruina glycogenica. The sequence continues at coordinate 1,409,681 of NZ_LT985188.1, read as the reverse complement.
ACGCGTCGGAACGGTTCGGCCTAGAGGACGATGTGCGATTCAGCAAGACTGCTTACGCGGAGCTCCAGCGGTACGAGGCAGCAATCCAACTGAAAGAGCGACAACTCCAAAGGGCGGAGGAGCACGAGCGCAATCTACGAGATTTCGCTTTGAAGCGCACGCGCTTAACCGCGATCTGGGCGGCAACGTTGGGACTTGGAGTTGGTGTTTTGGCCGGGCTGCTGTCAGGCTTCGCGGCGCGTGAAGCCTCGGTCCCGGTAACAAGCTCAAGTCAAACCACGACGGGGCAGTCGGCCTTGGCCTCACCCCTGCCCTCGAGCGTCTCGCCTGAACCTGTAGTTCCCACTTCAGGCTCGCCGGCTCCTGACGTTACAGACTCCCCCACGGCGCCGACTCTTGGTGCTGACAGGGTTAATGTCGCAACTGGCGTCATCGATGAGTACTTTGCCCGAGCCGGGCGAGGAGACGCACCCGCGATGCGTGACCTCATTTCCGCCAAATTCTTGGAGAAGAGCGGAAAAGCGAAGGACTTTGACAAGTGGTGGGGACAAACCGTCACAAGCGTTGAGGCGGTTGTCAGCCCGGGTCGCGCGCCTATTATCGATCCAGTCACCGCCGAGGATTTGTGGGTCCAAGTGGCTTGGCGGGAAACTACAAAGTCTAGCAAGCGTGCCCTAAACGCTACCCCTTGGCGTCTCCAATGGTTCAAGATGGTCCAGACCTTTGACACGAACCTTCTTGACGAAGTTCAGAGCGGGACGCCCGAGAAATGCCAGCCTGACGAGCTATCAGCTTGCTCGGCTCGGGACGTATTCTCACCATCATGATGCTGACTTTCCTCACACCCAGTCCCGCCCCTACGAAGATCAGCGCATTGGTGTCCGGCTGCGCCATTTGGGGAGTCGCGGCATAGAGAGCGGTCGCCTCCGGCCGCTGAATGTGCCCTTGCTGTTACTTGTAGCAATCGCACACCAGCGCTTACGCGTGACAATCCCCTTAAGAGGCTCTTCACAATCGACGGTGTGGTGAGGGTGTGGGCGTGATCGGCGAGTCGGTCTGCCGGTAGGGGTCGAGGTCTCCCGAGGATGGGGGTTCTCACTCCAACCCATCTGGAAGACCTCGACGTGACTGACGCTACCTTCGCTTGCCCTGACCTGACCACGTTCTGCCGCGTGAACGAACTCGGCCTGGTGGTGGTCGGACAACGACTCGAACCCCGGCGGGCCGTTTTGGCCTGTCGGGTCGTGGAGCCGGATCAGTGGTGTCGACGCTGTGGCTGCGAGGGCGTCGTGCGCGACACCGTGGTGCGCCGGCTCGCCCATGAGCCACTCGGCTGGCGACCCACCGTGTTGGAGGTCACGATCCGCCGTTACCGCTGCACCGGCTGCGGGCATGTGTGGCGCCAGGACACCACCAAGGCGGCCGAGCCGCGGGCGAGACTGTCGCGGCGAGCGCTGCGGTGGGCGCTGGAAGGCCTGGTGATGCAGCACCTGACCGTCGCCCGGATCGCCGAAAGCCTGGACGTCAGCTGGAACACCGCCAACGACGCCGTGCTGGCCGAGGGCAAACGAGTCCTGATCAGCAACCCGCACCGGTTCGACGGGGTCAGCGTGATCGGTGTCGATGAGCATGTCTGGCGGCACACCCGCAAAGGCGACAAGTACGTCACCGTCATCATCGACCTGACACCGGTGCGGGACGGCACAGGTCCGGCGAGGCTGCTCGACATGGTCGAGGGCCGCTCCAAACAGGTGTTCGCCAACTGGCTCGACCAACAATCAAAGGCATGGCGTGACGGGGTGCAGATCGTCGCGATGGATGGCTTCACCGGGTTCAAAACAGCCGCCGCCGAGAAGCTGCCCGACGCGGTGGAAGTGATGGACCCCTTCCACGTCGTTCAGCTCGCCGGGGACGCCCTGGACCGCTGCCGGCAACGCGTCCAACACGAAACCCTCGGCCACCGAGGCCGCTCCGGCGACCCGTTGTATGGCGCCCGCCGCACCCTGCACACCGGAACAGCGCTGCTCACCGAGAAGCAGAAAACCCGACTCGACGCGGTGTTCGCCGACGAGGATCACGCCGCCGTCGAGATCACCTGGAGGGTCTACCAAGACATCGTCACCGCCTACCGAGACCCGACCCCCAAGCCGGCCGCACACTACTGAACAAAGTCATCGAAAGCATCGCCCGCGGCGTTCCCGCCGCCCTGACCGAACTCCGCAAACTCGGCTCCACCCTGAACCGACGCGCCGGCGACATATTGGCCTACTTCGACCATCCACGCACCTCCAACGGCCCCACCGAAGCCATCAACGGAAGACTCGAACACCTCCGCGGCTCCGCCCTCGGCTTCCGAAACCTCACCAACTACATCGCCCGCAGCCTGCTCGAAACCGGCGGATTCAGACCCCAACTACACCCTGGATTGTGAAGAGCCCCTTAAGAACAACTTGCTGTCGGCTTCGCCTGATCGCCCGTACTGAACCAGCGCAGCGATCTGCGGCACAGGAAGGCCTGCGCGCTCGGGTGAACGCCAGCCGAAGGCTACCCTCACGCACAGGTGCGGCAGAACCGGACGTTCTTTGGTGGCGAGCAAGGACCGAAGCACATGCCTTCTGTCACTGCAGGCTTGGCTCGCCTTGGCGTTCGACCACCTCCATGAGAATCAAATGGATGACCCCACGCACTACCGCGAGGTGCGGTGACGACGAGCCCTTCTTTCTTCTACTGGCAGTAATAGCTGACGTCGCCAACCAAGTTCCCGAGGATTCGCAGTGCTCGTGATCCAGTGTTTTCCAGTCATCCAGTCATTCACCCATGCCGGAAGTTTGCGAACTGCATCTCTGGCACGTAGGGCGAGCTGTCGATCCGGCCTGTCAGACAGGTCGACGAAGTAGGCTCGTACCGCTTCGATCGCCGTCACATCGACCACTGTATTCAACGCAAGGCGGAGCCATTCAGCACTCTGTCGTCGCTCGTACTTTGTCAGTCCCTCAGCGAGGATGCAGTAGAGGCCGAACAAGGCGTGGTGTTCTACGTGGGTGAGGTGGTCGAGATTGGTCAATTCCATTGCGGCTACTGGAGTTCTCACCTGAACGAGTTCCTTTGGCACCACGTGTCCGTTGGCCCACTGCGAACACAAATAGTTAGCCAGTTCGTCCCCCCGCTCCTCAGAGAATGGTCGACGTCTACGCTCTAGTGCAAGAAAGTATCCTGCACCCCACTCGTTGGCCTCAAAGCCCCTAAAGAAGACAAAGGGCGCAATGCCCGCCTTTTGCATACTTATCGAACCTCCAAGCGCGCAATGCGCGAGCAGGCTAAAGTCTCGGAATGCACTGCCCCTTTCGCTCAGTGCCTCGACGCGCGTCTGACAAGTCGATTCCAAATCGTTCGCTAAGGGGAGTAAGGGGTCTCTATGGCGTCCAGAAAGGCAGTATGCAGCCCAACCTCTGGCGACCTCCGAACAGAGGGGTGAATCATCTGCGCTCAGATAATCTTGTACAAATTGCTCCCGGGGATCCCTGTACATTGCCAAGATCGCCTCGAACGCGTCGAGACTAAGCTCTGCACCACCGGACAGGTAATTCTCGACGAGCTTGAAACCCTTCTGTCGTTGAATGGCTGGCAGTTTCGCGTTCATTAGCCTCAGCGCGAGGACGGGGTTTTCGAACGCAAGAACCCTTGAGTACACAGCCGTGGCTCCAGGACTGCGCTTATCATCATAACTTTGAATCAAAAGTACCGGCATCACCGACGTTGGGTCGCGCGCATAGGCAACTCGTATGCTTTCTGCAAGGTCTTCGGCCCGATTGGCACCTCGGGCCAAGTACTCCGCGGCAAAGTACTCGAGAAAAGTGCGATGTGCGAACTCAAAAGTTGGCTCTCCGCGTGAGTTGACTGCGCCGCGCACCAACAGCCATAGTCTGTCCTTGCAAAACTCAAGGAAGTCCGAGGCCCGCACTTGCGACGCACTGTCAGACGCTCCGCCTTGCTGGAGTTCGACGGCAATGAGCTTTCGCAACTGAGATTCATCAGCATTTGTGGCACTTGGCACATTCCAGAAGAAGTGCGCAATGCTGCACATGATCGCTGTACCATAATCGGGCAGGTCTTCAGATTGCGCGATCTGCCGTTGAGCATCCCATTGACGGTAAAGAAGCTCGGCGCATTGGTGGTACACCCCGTGTCTGTTAGTAGGAAGATGGCCCCGAGCTCGGTAAAGTGAGCAGAGAAGAGATAACAAAAGGGGATTGCGTGCAATATCGCGGATGCTTTGGATATCGTTAACAAAGGGCTGGAACAGTTCGCCGCGACCCACACTTCTAAACCATCTTTCGGCATACTCCTCAGACTGGTCTTCACTGTACTCATCGAGATCGGCCAATTCGAACAGCGTTCGCGGAAGGGGTGTGCGTTCATATCCGACTGCTCGCGAAGTGACGATTGTCGAGACCAGAGGGAATCGCACACAGAAGCGTGCAATTCTCGCGGTCATCTCTTCTCGCCGCCCAATATCTGTGATCTCGTCAAGCCCGTCAAAAACCACGACCAGGTGACCGAGAAGCAACGCGGCAGTGAGGGCGCGAGGGTCTGCTCCTATACCAATTGCGACGAGGCGTCTCTCCAAGGCCGACTCGATCGAGGCGTTCCAGTCTTCGGAGACATACTCACGACACTTGCACACAAGTACTGGGAGGCATCCGAACCGATCAGAGAGGCCCGCTACATGATTCACAAGAGAGGTCTTGCCGGCCCCTGGATTTCCCAGGAGGACAAGTCGTCTGACCTCCTCGGGGGCCACCAGTGATCCCGACGCGTGAACCTTCCCATCGATAGTCACGGTCCTCTCAACGTACAGAGCATTGCGATCAGCTATATGCTCTGCCGCGTCAAGGTGAGCCAGGCTCAATTGATAAGACTTCGAGGCAAGATCACCGATGTTTCTCGAGAGGTCGATGCACTTTGTTAAGGTATCTAGGTCAGATGCCAGCGCAAGCAGATTTGAGATGTACGCTGATCGACCCTCGCGATCATCAAGCGGGCCCCAAATGAGTGTGTGTTCAGCTAACTCGGCACCATGCTCGTCGGACAAGTGGCGTGGAACTAGAGCGCGCACGCGTGAGACCATCGCGTCGAATATAGTGTCCGACTTCTTGTGCCATTTCGAACCAGTCCTGACGCACCAGGATACGGCAGCCGCTTTGAAGGTAGCGCGGACAGTTGACCGAGCCTCGGGATCATCGTCATTTATCGCAACGCCTATCCACGTTAGTTGAAGCAGCGGCACAATTTCCGCAGATTTCAAGAACGCGTTTATATCAGCAATCTCGCTCATTGAGTACAAGTCGGCCGCATCTGTCATGTAGAGCCACTTGATGTCGCCGTTGAAGTAATTGCTGACTGTGCGGGCAACGGACGCACCGGCGCGTCCGACTGAGACCAACTGGTTAACCGTAGCAAGCGTTGCCGCGGCGGCTGAGGCCTCCACTACCACACTATCTCCTTCCAGAGAGCGGTATCGAGGACGTCGGGAACTAAGTGGATCGCATGGATCACGACCGCTCAGGCCCGCGGGACGGCGCACGAAAGGTCGCAAGCTCTTCGGCGTTCGCCATTTGCAAGAGTACCGAAGAAGCTTGCGAGTACGGGCCGAACTATTCGGTCTGGACCAGACTGGCACAAGAGTCATCAGCGAGGCCTGTAGATCACGCGGTGAGCGTCCATGCGGCACTCACGGTGGTCGGTCGAATTCATGCCTGGCCTCTCGGCACCAGATGGATCTGCAAGCTCGATCATCGGCATGAGCGCGTGTCCACCCGCGATGCGGCGCTCAGTCCTCGGGGTCGTAGCCCAGGTTGGGCGAGAGCCACTTCTCGGCCTGCGCCAGCGTCCAACCCTTGCGTTGCGCGTAGCTCTCGACTTGGTCGCGTCCCAGTCGACCAACCACGAAGTACCTGCTGTCTGGGTGCGAGAAGTACCAGCCCGACACCGCAGCGCCCGGCCACATGGCCATCGACTCGGTGAGTTGAATGCCGGTACGAGCCTCCACGTCCAAGAGCTTCCACAGGGTCTGTTTCTCGGTGTGGTCGGGGCAGGCCGGGTAGCCCGGCGCCGGCCGAATGCCGCGGTACCGCTCGGCGATCAGATCGTCGTTGCCCAACGATTCTTGCGCCGCGTACCCCCACAACTCGCGCCGAACGAGTTCGTGCAGGCGCTCGGCGAACGCCTCGGCCAACCGGTCGGCGATGGCTTCGACCAGAATTGCGCTGTAGTCGTCCAACTCGGCCTTGAACGCCGCCACCCGCTCGGCCGAGCCGAGCCCGGCGGTGACTGCGAACCCGCCGATCCAGTCGTTCAAGCCGGACGACGCGGGCGCCACGTAGTCGGCCAGCGACCGGTTGGGCACGCCGTCGCGGTGATGACCCTGCTGCCGCAGGTGATGCAGCCGTAGGGCCACCTCACTACGGCTTTCGTCGGTGTACACGTCGACGTCGTCGTCGACCGAGGCGGCCGGAAAGAAGCCGACCACGCCGTTGGCCCGCAGCCAGCCCTGGTCGATCACCGCATCGAGCATCACCTGTGCGTCGGCGAACAGCTTGCGAGCCGCCTCGCCCGAGGCTGGGTTGTTGAGAATGTCGGGGTAGCGGCCCTTCAGCTCCCAGGCGTTGAAAAACGGTTGCCAGTCGATGTAGTGCCGCAGCTCGTCCAGCGGGTAGTTCGTCAGGGTGCGGACGGGCTCGTCGGCCAGCATCGCCGGTTTCGGCGGCACGTAGCCCGTCCGGTCGATCGGGGTGCGTTCGGCCAGTGCTTCGGCGTAGCTGAGTAGCGGACGGTCGTTGCGTTTGGCGGCGTGCCGCTCGCGAATCGACTCATAATCGCGAAACACCTCCGCCATGAAGTCGGGCCGCTTCTCGTCCGACAGCAGGGCGGCGGCGGTGGGCACCGACCGGGAGGCGTCCTTCACCCACACCACCGGCCCTTCGTAGCGCGGCGCGATCTTCACCGCGGTGTGCGCGCGCGACGTGGTGGCCCCGCCGATCAACAGCGGCACCGTCGAGCCCAGCCGTTGCAGTTCGGCGGCGAAGTTCGACATCTCGTCCAACGACGGCGTGATCAGCCCCGACAGGCCGATCATGTCGGCGTTGTGCTCTTGCGCGGCGGCCAGGATCTTCTGCGCCGGCACCATCACGCCCAGGTCGATCACGTCGTAGTTGTTGCACTGCAGCACGACTCCGACGATGTTCTTGCCGATGTCGTGCACGTCGCCCTTCACGGTGGCCATCACGATGGTGCCGTTGCTGTAGGCGGCGTCGCCGGGCTGCTTCTCGGCCTCGATGAACGGCACCAGGTGCGCCACGGCCCTCTTCATCACCCGGGCCGACTTCACCACCTGCGGCAAGAACATGCGCCCGGCGCCGAACAGGTCGCCGACCACGCCCATGCCGTCCATCAGTGGGCCCTCGATCACGTCGAGCGGACGGCCGCCGGTCGCGGCGAGTTCGAGCCGCAGCTCTTCGGTGTCGGCCACCACGAACTCGTCCAACCCCTTGACCAGGGCATGCGTGATGCGTTCACGGACGGGCAGCGAGCGCCACTCGGCCTGCACCTGCTCGACCGGGGCGCCGGTGGTGTTGAAGTCGGCGGCGATCTCGAGCAGCCGCTCCGTGGCGTCGGGGCGGCGGTTGAGCACCACGTCTTCGATGCGTTCGCGCAGCACCGGGTCGATCTCGTCGTAGACCACCAGCGCGCCGGCGTTGACGATGCCCATGCTCATGCCGGCCGCGACCGCGTGGTACAGGAACACCGCGTGAATCGCCTCACGCACCGGATTGTTGCCACGGAACGAGAACGACACGTTCGACACCCCGCCCGAGATCTGCGCGCCGGGCAGGTTCTGCCTGATCCACCTGGTGGCCTCGATGAAGTCGACGCCGTAGTTGGCGTGCTCGTCGATGCCGGTGCCGATGGCGAAGATGTTGGGGTCGAAGATGATGTCTTCGGGCGGGAAGCCGACCTCGTCGACCAGGATTCGGTACGCCTGCGCGGTGACGTCTTTACGCCGCTGCAGGGTGTCGGCCTGGCCCTCGGTGTCGAACGCCATCACCACGATCGCGGCGCCGTACTTGCGGCACAGCTTGGCCTGTTCGATGAACGGCTCGACGCCCTCTTTCATCGAGATCGAGTTGACGATCGGCTTGCCCTGCAGGCAGCGCAGGCCGGCCTCGATCACCTCCCACTTCGACGAATCGACCATCACCGGCACCCGCGAGATGTCGGGTTCTGAGGTGATCAGCTTGCAGAACCGGTCCATGGCGGCGACGCCGTCGATCATGCCTTCGTCCATGTTGACGTCGATCACCTGGGCGCCGTTCTCGACCTGCTGCCGCGCCACCTCGAGGGCGGTGGGGTAGTCGCCCTCGGTGATCAGCCGCCGGAACCGCGCCGAGCCGGTGATGTTGGTGCGCTCACCCACGTTGACGAACAGCGAATCGGGGGTGATGGTCAGCGGCTCCAGCCCGGCGAGCCGCATCGCGGGTGCCGCCGCGGCCGGCTGTCTGGGAGCGGCGTCTCGGGCCGCGGCGACGATCGCCTGGATGTGCTCGGGTGTGGTGCCGCAGCAACCGCCGAGCACGTTCACCAGGCCGTCGGCGGCGAACCCGCTGACGATCGCGGCCATCTCCTCCGGCGTCTGGTCGTATTCACCGAAGGCGTTGGGCAGCCCGGCGTTGGGGTAGCACGACACGTAGCAGTCGGCTACCCGCGACAGTTCGGCGATGTAGGGACGCATTTCGGCCGCCCCGAGCGCGCAGTTCAGCCCCACCGCCAGCGGCTTCACGTGCCTGATCGAGTTGTAGAACGCCTCGGTGACCTGGCCCGACAGGGTGCGTCCGGACGCGTCGGTGATGGTGCCCGAGACGATCACCGGCCAGCGCCGTCCGCGTTGTTCGAACAGGGTCTCGAGGGCGAAGATCGCCGCCTTGGCGTTGAGCGTGTCGAAGATCGTCTCGATCATCAGCACGTCGGCGCCGCCGTCGACCAGTCCGTCCGCCTGTTCGAGGTAGGCCTCGACCAGGTCGGCGTACTGCACGTTGCGTGCCCCCGGGTCGTTCACGTCGGGTGAGATGGACGCCGTGCGCGTGGTCGGCCCCAACGCCCCCACCACGTACCGGGGCCGGGACGGGTCGCCCGCCTCCGCCTCGTCGCAGGCCGCGCGGGCCAGCCGGGCCGAGGCGAGGTTGAGCTCGTACGCCAGCGACTGCATGCCGTAGTCGGCCAGCGAGATGCGCTGGGCGCTGAAGGTGTTGGTCTCGATCAGGTCGGCGCCCGCGGCGAGGTAGTCGCGGTGAATGGTCGCGATCGCGTCGGGCTGGGTGAGGGTCAGCAGGTCGTTGTTGCCCTTGACGTCCTGCCCCCAGTCGGCGAACCGGTCGCCGCGGTAGTCGGCCTCGTCGAAGCCGAAGCGCTGAATGACGGTGCCCATGGCCCCGTCCAGAAAGTGAAGGCGGGTGGCGAGCGCGGCGCGCAGCACCTCGGTGACGTCCGGACGCAGTTCGGCCGGGTCGGCGGTCGGCCGCTGCGTGAGAAGGTCGGAGCTCACCGGCACGCTCCCTTCGTTCGGCTCGGCTGCCAGGCAGATCAGCTAGCCAACTGTACGCGAGCCGCCCGCGGTGGCCCGAACCTCGCTCGGTGGACGAAACCTCTACCCTTGGGTCCGTGCCCCCCATTGTTCGACGTCTGTGTGCGCTAGCGACCGCCGGTGTGACGGCGCTGGCGCTCACGGGGTGCCTGCGCACGCCGGCGCCGCTGCCGACCTCGACGCTGACCACGCCCACGGCGAACCGGGTGTTCACCGTGATGACCGCGCAGCCGGCCACCACCACCGACCCGGCCGGGGTGAAGAACGACTCGGATTCGATGGTGGTGCTCGACCTGTTTCAGCGCCTGATGCTGGTGCAGCCGAGCACGCAGTTGCTCAAACCCGACCTGGCCAAGGAGTGTCTCTACACCGCACCGACGGTGTTCGAGTGCTCGCTGCCCAAGGGCCTGCTGTTCACCAGCGGTCACCCGCTGACGTCGTCCGATGTGAAGTTCAGCCTGCAGCGGGCGCTGCGGCTGGCTCCCCGGCAGTTGTCGCTGCTGGGGGCGCTGCGCAGCATCGAGACCCCTGACGAGTACACGGTGCGGTTTCGGTTGAAGTACCCCGACAACCAGTTCGGGTACGGGTTGGCGGTGCCGGCGGCGTCCGTGGTCGATGAGGACGCCTACGACTCAGACAAGCTCAGGCCTGTCGACCAGGCGCCCCTGGGCAGCGGCCCGTACATGCTGGACGGCTGGAACAACCGCGGCCTGACCATCACCAAGTACCCCGACTATGTGGGGCCGTTGGGCACCGACATGCCGAAGATTCGCATTCAGTGGGCCGACTCGCCCACCGCCGAAGAGGCCCTGACCGATCAGCAGGCCGACATCGTGTGGCGCACCCTCAGCCCGGCGGCCATCGACCGGCTGCACGCCCACATACGTGACTTCCAAGAGAAGGGCGTCGACCCAGGCTTCTACCGCTGGCAGTTGCCCGGAGCGGTGCTGCAACGGCTGGTGTGGCTGCCCACGAGCAAGCTGCGCGCCGATGCTGCACTGCGCCAGGCGGTGGCCGTGGCGCTGCAGGCCGACCGAACAGCGACGTCGTTGCTGCCCACGGCGATCGACGGTCACACCGACTCGTTCTCGGTGGGCGGCGACCCCAAGCTACCGAGGATGGATCCTGCGATCACCGTCACGCTGCGGTTCACCAACTCATCGCCCGGCATGGAAGACCTGGCCAGGCATGTGGCCGACCGACTGCAGACCGGGCTGGGCATCACCGTCCGGCTGGTCACCGAGCGCGAGACCGCCGACCTCGAGCTGCGCGACAGCGCACCGCAGGTGAACACCGCGCTGGGTTGGCTGCAGGACTATCTGCAGAACCCGCTGCCCGGCAGCGCCGACAAGCTCGAAGCGCTCGAAGAGCGCATTCGCTCGTCGAGCAAGGACGACGTGCAACTGCCGGCCCTGTCAGAGATTCAAAAGCAGGCCGCGGTCGACGCCACCGTGGTGCCGATCGCCGAGGTCGACGGCGTGCTGTTTCTGCGCAGCAAGGTCGAGTTGGTCGGTGAGGCGCTCGGCCCCGGCTGGCAGTTGGCGTTGTGGGGGGCTCGATGGAAGAACTGAACGTGAATCTTGCAGGTGTGCGCACGGGGCCGTTGACGGCTGGGGAGCGGGTCACCCTGACCGACCCGAAAGGCCGGCGGCACTCGGTGCTGCTGCGCGCCGGAGCGACCTTTCACACCAGCCGGGGCGGCATCGGCCACGACGAGCTGATCGGCGGACCCGACGGCAACGTGGTCACCTCGACCGGCGGCGTGGCGTACGTGGCGTTTCGTCCACTGCTGGAGGAGTTCACGGTCACCATGCCGCGTGAGGCGGCGGTGATCTACCCCAAGGACGCAGCGCAGATTCTGGTGCAGACCGACATCTTTCCGGGCTCCCGGGTGCTCGAGGCCGGCGTCGGCTCGGGGGCGCTGAGCCTGCACCTGCTGCGGGCGATCGGGCCCTCAGGGGTGTTGTACTCCTACGAACGGCGGCCCGACTTCGCGGCGGTGGCCAAGCAGAACGTCGAGCGCTTCATCGGCGGCGAGCACCCGGCCTGGCAGCTACGCATCGGCGACCTTGCGGCCGACATCGGGCCCGAGCCGGTCGACCGGGTGATTCTCGACATGTTGGCGCCCTGGGAATGCATCGATGCGGTGGCTGGAGTGCTGCAGGGCGGCGGCATGTTGTGCTGCTACGTGGCGACCACCACCCAGATGGGTCGCACCATGGACACGATTCGCGCCCACGGTGGCTTCACCGAGCCGGCCGCGAGCGAGCTGACCGCGCGGGGCTGGCACGCCGAAGGACTGGCGATCAGGCCGGGGCACAGCACCACCGGGCACACCGGCTTTCTGATCTTCACTCGACGGCTGGCGCCGGGGGTCACCGCTCCGCTTCGCCGCCGCCGTCCGGCACCTGGGGCGTACGGACCGGACTATACCGGGCCTCGTCCGCCCGGCGTGGAGGTGCCGGTCGAGGTGTCGGCGGACGAGTCGCCGCAGGAGCAGTCGTGACGGTGCCCCAAGATCCGGTCGAGGCGGCGCAGGCGCGGGCCGACGCACGTGAGCGGGCGGCCGAGATCGCCGAGCGTCGGCTGGCCGACGCCCGGGCCGACGCCCGTTCGCTGGCCCAGCAGAACGAGAAGCTGAACGTCACGCTGCGTGAGGCGCGCGAGTCGCTGCTGGCGATGCGTGCCCAGTTGGAGGCGCTCTCGAACCCGCCGCAGGCGCACGGCGTGGTGCTCGGGGTGCCCGAACCGGGCCTGGCTGATGTGTTCGTCGGCGGTCGGGTGCTGCGGGTGGCGGTGAGCCCCGACCTGACCGAGCCGCAACTGCGTGCAGGGTCGTCAGTGCTGCTCAACGAGGCGATGATGCTGGTGGCCACCGGCCCTGAGGCGGCGCAGTTCGACGTGGTGGTGGTCCGTGACGTGCTGGCCGACGGACGCCTTCTGGTCGGCGGGGGCGGCGACGACGAACACCTGCTGACGGCGGCGGCCGCCCTGGGTGACGTGCAGCCGGGGCAGAGCGTGGCCGCCGATCGGCGGGCCGGGCTGGCGTTGTGGGTCGTGGAACGCTCCGACGTCAACGAACTGCTGCTCGACGAGGTGCCCGACGTCGATTACGCCGACATCGGTGGGCTGGGCGCCCAGATCGAGCAGATCAGGGACGCCGTCGAGTTGCCGTTTCTGCACCGCGACCTGTACGCCCGCTATCAGTTGCCGGCGCCGAAGGGAGTGCTGCTGTACGGGCCGCCCGGCTGCGGCAAGACGATGATCGCCAAGGCGGTGGCCAACTCGCTGGCCGAGCAGGTAGGCGGGGGAGTGGGCAGCCACTTCCTGAACATCAAAGGCCCCGAGTTGTTGAACAAGTACGTCGGCGAAACCGAGCGGCAGATTCGGGTGATCTTCGCCACGGCCCGCGAACACGCGGCCGACGGCCGTCCGGTGATCGTGTTCTTCGACGAGATGGACTCGCTGTTTCGCACCCGGGGCAGCGGGGTCAGCTCCGACATGGAGTCGACGGTGGTGCCGCAGTTGCTCAGCGAGATCGACGGCGTCGAGGGCTTGACCAACGTGATCATCATCGGCGCCACGAACCGCGAAGACCTGATCGACCCGGCGATTCTGCGGCCCGGACGGTTGGACTCGAAGATCAAGCTCGACCGCCCGGACGCCGCCGCGGCCCGCGAGATTCTGGCCAAGTACCTCACCGACGAGACCCCGCTGAACCCCGGCGACTCTTCCCGTGATCCCGGCGACCCTTCCCGTCATCCCGGCGAACGCCGGGATCTCCCAACGCAACCCGCCGCAGACTTCCGCCAGGCGCTCATCCATGCGACGGTCGAACGCCTGTACTCGACCTCAGACGAGAACCGCTTCCTAGAGGTCACCTACGCCTCGGGCGACCGTGAGGTGCTCTTCGTCAAGGACTTCACCTCGGGCGCGATGCTGGCCAACATCGTCGGTCGGGCCAAGAAGGCCGCGATCAAGGACGTGTTGGCCGGCGGCGACGACGGCGTGCGGCTCGACCATCTATTGACCGCGTGCGCCGACGAGATCGCTGAGAACGAAGACCTGCCCAACACCACCAACCCCGACGACTGGGCCCGCATCTCGGGCCGCAAGGGCGAACGGATCACGTTCATGCGCACGCTGCGCGGCGGCCGCCAAGTCAACCAGTAGTCAACCCTTCGCTGGTCGAGTTGCCCGCTGGTCGAGCTTGCCGAGACCCCTGGTCGCGCAGAGCTGGCGGGAGTTAGGAACCGTCCCCAACTCGCGCCGAGCGGCGGGCGGCGATGACCCGCCAGCCGATCATCAGGGCACCCAGAAAGATGCCGGCCACGACCACGAAGCTGGCCTGGACGCCTTCGCCCCAGTTGGCGCGAATCCACATGCCGAAGCCGAGGGTGCCGGCCCAGACGAAGAGCCCGTTCAGCCAGGTGTCGGTGGGGCGCTGCATGCCGATCAGGGCCACGGTCACGCCGGCCAGGGCGATCACGAACGGCCACGCCGTGGTCAGAACGCCCAGGGGGTCGGCCGCCTCACCGTGCGAGAGCCGTCCGATCGTTGCGAACAGCAGCACCACGATCAGATCGAGGCCGAGGGTCGTCCACCACTTCATGACATCAGCCTAGGGGGAGCGCGACCCTACGATGTGGGGCATGCCGCTGCTGGGAACCGAGACCGAGTACGGCATTCTGGCGCCCGGACGGCCCGAGCTGCACCCGAGCGTGGTCTCGGCCGCGGTGGTCGATAGCTACCCGGGCCCGGGCACGCGGGCACGGCTGGACGACGACCACTCGATTCCGCTCGAAGACAGCCACAACCGATTTCTGGGCAACGGCGCGCGGCTCTACGTGGACCACGCGCACCCCGAATACTCGACGCCGGAGGTCACCTCGCCACGGGGTGCGCTGCTGGCCGACCTGGCCGGTGACGCGATCGTGGCCGAAGGAGCCCGCGCGGCGACCGAGGCACTCGGCACACCGGTGCTGCTGTTCAAGAACAACACCGACGGCAAAGGAGCGTCGTACGGCTATCACGAGAACCACCTGATCAGTCGGGCGGTCGCCTGGGAGGCGATCGTCGAGGGCTTCTTGCCGTTCGTGGTGACCCGGCTGGTGTTCACCGGTGCCGGACGGGTCGGGCTGGGCCAGGCCAGCACGCAGCCCGGCTTTCAGCTGTCGCAGCGGGCGGACTTCTTCGAGGCGATCACGGGGCTCGAGACCACGATTCGGCGTCCGCTGATCAACACCCGCGACGAGCCGCACGCCGACCGCTCGCGCTGGCGCCGGCTACACGTGATCGCCGGTGACGCCAACCGTTCACACACCTCGACGTGGCTGAAGCTGGGCACGGCATCGGCGGTGCTGGCGGCAATCGAAGCCGGTGCCCTGAAACCGGTTCGACTCGCCGATCCGCTTGGCGCCGTGCAGGCGGTCAGCCGCGACCTCGGCTGCACCGCGAGACTCGAACTGACCGATGGACGTCGGCTGACCGCCGTCCAGGTGCAGCGCGACTATCACGCTCAGGTTCAGGCTGCGGGTGTGGGTGACGCCGAGGTGCTCGGCGCGTGGTCGGCAACCCTCGACCGCCTTGAGAGTGGGCCGCTGGCCTGCGGCGAACTCGACTGGGTGGCGAAGCTCAACCTGTTGCAGAGCTTCAGACGGCGTGACGGGCTCGACTGGGATCACCCGCGCCTTGCGCAGCTCGACCTGACCTGGGCCGAGTTGAGCGACCGCAGCCCGTACGCGGCGTTGGTGCGGGCGGGCCGGATGCCCGAGTTGGTGTCGTCGAGCGAGGTCGAGCGGGCGATGGTCGAGCCGTCTTCGGACACCCGGGCGTACGTCCGAGGCCGGCTGGCGGGCGAGCGCGCGGCATCGGTGGGTGCGGTCGACTGGACGTGGGTGCTGCTCGGCTCCGGACGGCGGCGGGTGCGACTCGACGACCCGTTCGGTGGTACTGCTGTGGACGTCGGGGAGGCCGGCGGTCTGGATGGGTACGTGAACGCGAGGCTCTGACGCCGCACCTGCTCGACGGGTAGGGCCAGTTGGTCTCGCCGGGATCTCCCGACTCGACCCCCGGTCACTCGATCAGGTAGTCGTACCGGACGCCGCTGGGCGGCACCGAGCCCGGCACCTTGGTGCGGTGTGCGGCCCAGACGTGCAGGGTGCCGTCGGTCCAGCGGGCGGCCTGGTAGCTGCGCTGCACCAGCAGCCCACCCACCGGCACCTCTTCTTCGGGAATCAGCAGGGCGCCGTCCGGGCCACCGCCGAGCAGCTCGGTGACGCTCGTCACCACCCGGCGTCCGTCGAGGTCGAGCACCGAACCGCGGGCCAGCGACACCTGCTCGTCGGACCCGGTGCGCACCGGCAGCAGCGGAATCCAGTGCGGGGGTGGCGCCTGCGCCAGGTGGTAGTCGGGGGCCACGTCGGGGTCCCCCGGCGGGTCGGGCGGACGGGCCGAACTCAGCCGCACCGGCCCCTGCAGCGGCGACTCGACGATCTGCTCGATCGCCCAACTCAGGTTGGCCACCTCGTCGCGGGCCAGCAGCACCTCTTCGACCACGCCGCCGACCACCGGACGGGCCAGCCGCGGCGCCAGATACAACAGGTTGCGGATCGTCGCACCCTCGGGGGCCGCGTCGTCGAAGGGCATCGCGTGCTGGAACATGCTCCAGCCGGGCGCCAAGGCGGAAGTGGTGCCGATCGGGTTCAACAGCGTGCGCGCACCGAAGGTGTCGGTGACCACCAACGAGGTCGAGCGCACCAGCCGTCCGACCGGCAGGTCGACGCCGATCACGAACCAGTCGTTGCCGTAGCCAGACAGGGTTTCGATGAGCAGCACCTGGGCCAGGTCGGTTTCGGCGGGGGCGAGGGCGGCCAGGTTGACCGCGGCGTCCTCGAACTCCCAGAACCGCCGCGCCGGCAGGCCCGGCGCCGTCACCGGAGCCGGCATCACCGTGCGCACCAGCGTCTCGCCCGCCTCGGCCGGTGTGGTGCCCAGGTTCACCTCGCCGTTGACGTCGAACTCGTACCAGTCGAGCACGTCGCTGTCGTAGCGCTGCGCGGTCAGCGTGGTCTCGTCGAAGCCGCTCGGGCCGAGCCGCGCCGAGATCGACGCGGTGTACTCGAACCGGTCGGGCTGCCAACTCTCTGCGGCAGCGTCGACGTCGTCGAACAGCTCCGCCACCAGGGCCAGCCAGTCGGCGCAGGCCGCGCGCACCTCGGCCACGTCGCCCGCGGCGACCTGCTCGCCGAACCGGGGCAACGGACGCCCCGCCAGCTCGGCGCGCAACCGGCGACCGTCGAGGCTGCGGCCGCCATGCAGCCGCGCATAGCCGGCCGTGGCCTGATCGGCCTGGGCCAGCACGTCGTCGGCGTAGCGAGGCACCGCGAACGCCGTGACCAGGGCCGGGCCGTAGTCGCGCGACGTGCTCTGCGCGGCGAACAGCCGCAGAAACAGCCGTCCGGTGTCGACGCCGAGCCGCAGCCCGGCCAACCCGTCGGCACCCGCCGGCAGCGTCGTCCCGACCGCCTCGATCAGCGTCTCCAACGGTGCCGCCGACGCATCGAAGCGCGGTGCCTGCAGCTGGGTGTCGGGCGGAATGCGGCCGGCCACGAACCGGGTCGGCGGCGCCACCACTCCGCGCCAGCGGGCCACGACGGGCGTGCCGCCGTCTTGCGCGGCGAACTCGCCGGTCTGCCACTGCCGGGCCAACAGCCACAGCGGGTCGTGCAGCGGCGCGGTCGCACCCACCGTGACGTCGGGCCGCAGCGGGTCGGGCTCGAGCCTGAAGAACGTGGTGATCGACGCCATGTCAGCCTCCCGCCGCCGGGGTCAGCCCGTTGGGATCGGTGGAGGGCGCGTCGCCTTCGGCGTTGAACGCCAGCACCGCGGCCGGCAGATACTGCCGGGCAGGCCCCAGCGCCTCGGGCGGCACGGCCCGCAGGTGCGCCAGTTCGAGGGTCTCGACCAGCACCTGGTTGAGTCGGCCCACCGTCCACGGCTCGTCGAGTACCGGCGGCACGGCCAGCAGAATCGCCTGGGGCGCCATCGATTCCGGCGGGTCGTAGCGAAAGGCCACCCCGGTGGTCTCGGACGCCGACGGCACCACTTCGGCCCACTCGTCGGCCAGCAGCCCGGCGAGGGTGGCGCCTGCACGCAGCACCGGCCCGCCGATCAGCAGCAGCGAGGTCGCCGCATCGACGTAATGGGGCGCCGGCAAGGCGTTCCAGGTGTCACCCGGGTGGTAGGGCACCTGTGCCACCACCGGCTCGAAGGCCGGCCCGCCGAGGGCCTCGGCCTCACGCGCCGCGATGCCCAACCGCGCCAAGGGCTCGCGCACTCGCTCCATGCGGGTCACCCACACCTCGGCGGCCAGGGGGTCGCCGCCGACCAGCGCGGGGTCGTCGCGCGAGGCGATCAGGTCGGGCATGGTGCCGGCCGTGAACCTGGGCACCGCCACGAAGCCCGGCCCCTGCAGGGCCGCCAGTTCGCGACCCAGGGCTGCGGCATCGTCGCTCGCCGCGACCGGTTCGGCCAGCCGGGCGGTCAGGTCGGCCAGCACCCGGGCGGCGGCCGCCACCCACCCGGACTTCACCGTCGGCAGCCCCGCCTCGCCCACCGCGAACGGCCACGATGCCACCACGGCCGCCTGCAGAGCGTCGCTGTCGTCGGGGGTCGCCAGGGCGGCGTTCAACCGGTCGACCACCGCGCCGAGCGCACGCCGGGCCGCCGCCGCGCGGGCGGCCAGTTCGGGCAGGTCGACGCCGGGCACCGGGTCGGCGTGCGGCGGCTGGAGGGCGGCGCCGTCCAGCCCCTTGGCCGAGGCCACCAGGGCCGCCAGCGAGCCGCCCAGTTCGAGCAGGGCCAGCAGGTCGTCGTCTGGCGTCAGCTCGGCGACGTCGACCGGACGGCCCGCCGCCACCGCCGCCCGCACGGCGAGTTCGCGCAACGCCGAGCCGCCACCGGCCAACCGCACGAAATCGCCGGCCGCCATGCCGAGGCTGCCCCACGGCACGTCGACGGGCGGCTCACCGGCCAGGCGCAGCACCCGTCCGATCGCGGGCCCGAGCTGGTGGCTCAGCCAGGCGTCCAGTGCCGGTTCGGCGGCCGCGGACGGCGACGTCGCCGCGGTTGCCCAGCCGGCGGCCGGGGCGGCGTCGGGGTCGAAAAGCACGACCACCCGGTGGGTGACCGCGGCCCCGGTGCGTGGTGTGGCCAGAAAGTCCAGCTCGGGCGGGGGAGCCAGGCCGCGGTCGAGGTCGGCCACGCTGCTGACCGCCCGGCTGAGATCGCCCCGGGCGAACTGGTGCACCTGCTCGGCCTGCAGGGCGTCGGCCGCTGCGTCGACGGCTGCGGCCAGCCGGCGCAGCACGCCCACGGCGCGACGGCGTTCGTCGTCGGTGGGGGTGCGGCTCATCGACACCAGGTGATCGACCGCGTGATCTTCGCTGCCCGCCCACAACTGGTGCAGCCGCAGGCCGTCGAGCCGCCTGGCTTCGAGCGAGAAGGCCTCCTGCCCGGGCAGCGGGCACACCTCACGGGCCGGCAGCACGGCGAAGTCGAGGCGGCGTTCGTGCAGGTCGCGCTCGACCAGGTAACCGAGCACGGCCCCCAGGCTGCGGCCCGCGCGCACGCCGTCGAAGAGCCAGCGGGCCAGCCGCACCCGCTCTGAGGTCAGGCTGACCGCAAACGGGTCGTGCTCGCCCCCGCCGTGGGCCAGGTGGGCGTTGCGGGCCAGGGCGGCGACCTGCGCCTGGTGCACCGAGGGGGCATGGACGAACCCGGGGTCGCTCTGCGCCGCCAGCAGCGGCCCCGGCTCTCCGGTCGGCAGTGGCGTGGCCGCAGCGCTGGTCGTGGGGGCCAGCCCCTCCACCCAGCCGTACCCGCCGATCAGCACGCCGTCGGGGTTGGCCGTGCGCACCTCGTCGAGCCGGGCGGTGGCCAGCGCGGTGGCCCAGGCGTCCAGCCGGTGCGAGGTGGCGTCGATCGACTGCAGCAACTGCCGCTCCAGAGCGGGCACGGACGCCGCCGCCAGGGTGTTCACGGCCGTCCGGAAGTCGGTCAGCGAGCCCACGGGTCCGTCGGCCAGGCGCTGCGCCACGGTGTGGCCGTCGGGCAGCACGGTGGCGCGCCGGGCCGTCCAGCCGGTGGCGTCGTCGCCGAAGCCGTAGAACTCGGCGTCGGCGGCGCCGAGCGACAGCAGCCGGGCGGCGGCGTCGGCGTGCTCGCGCAGCAGCCCGTGCCGCAGCAGCGCGGCCAGCACCGACACCGGGGCGTCGGTGGCGCCGGCCAGGGCGTCGGGGTCGGCGGCCAGCAGCGCGGCGATGAAACCCAGGTCGGTCGAGGGCGCCACCAGCGGCAGCGTCACCGGGTGTGTGGACGGCTCGTGCACCGTGAGTGCCCCCGGCACCAGGCCCAGCCCGGCCGCGTTGGCCAGCGGCAGCGACCGGTCGCGGGCTGCATTCCAGAACCCGCCCTCGGTCGTCGCCGCGCCCAGTAACCGCTGCAGGTTGTCGGCGAACCGCGCGCCCATGCTGCGCCGCAGCCGAAGGTCGTCGGAGCGTCCCTCGAGCCTCAGCACGTCGACCAGGTCGGTGGCCACGTCGGCCCGGCCGACCCTGGGGGCCAGGTCGACGGCCGGCCGCCACGCGCCGTCGCGCAGCCCGGCGATCACCCGGCTCAGCCGGGTCGACCGGGGGTCGCCGGCGAACCGGCCCACCGAGGTGACGGGCAGCAGGCCGTACGGCTGCCGTCCGACCCGCAGCGTGGGCAGCGGCCCGCCCGGCCTCAGGAACCGCACGGCGAAGTCACGGCCCCAGTCGGTGCTCGCGCCGTCCACCCCGGCGAACTGGGCCAGCCAGTACCCCCACGTCGCCGGCCACAGAGCGCGCGTCATCGGGGCGGTGAGATCGTCGGTGTCGCCCGCGTGGGGCAGCGACCCGGGCAGTGCCACGCCGAGCGCCACCGCCGTGGCCGCCCCCACCGAACCGGTCGCGGGTTCGGTATCGGCCGCCGACCAGGCACCCACCTCGCCGCTCGACCACGCCGAGCCGGCCGCGTCTGAGTTGTTCGTCGGCGCCTCGGGCGGCAGAAAACCCAGCCCGGCCGAATACCGCTGCGCCTGCAACAGCGCCGCCAACTGGACGGCTCCCGCCGCCGGGTCGACGCCCCGCACCCCGGTGGCCACCAGCAGGTCGACGGGGCCGGTCACCGGCAGCCGCACCGCCATGCCCAGCTGCTCGGCGCCGGCGAAGTCGACCAACCAGTTCATGCCGGTGTCGACCGCGGCCACCTCGTGATCGTCGGCGTCGCCCACCAGCGGAGCGGCCAGGTCGGGGCCGACCGCGGGGTCGATGGTGATCGGTGCGCCGGTGGCCACCGCCAGCACCTGGCCGCCCGCGTACGCGGTCACCGTCCAGCGGGCCGGCAGCAGCCGGGCGACGGGGGTGCGGCGCTCGTCCGTGGTGTCGATGGGGGCGAACGACGGTTCGACCGCGAGCGGCGCGTCGTCGCCCACCTCGCCCGTCGGCCGCTGCGTGCCGTTGCTCGGACGAGTCGCGCGCACCACCCAGCCGGCCCGGCCGGCGCCGTAGCGGCCGGCCAGCGGAGCCCAGATGCGCTGTTGCCGCGCCTGGTTCGCACCGGTGCGCCACTGGGCGCGCCAGAAGTCCTGCCCGGCCTGTTGCTCGGCCGCCGACAGCCGCTCGTCGTGCGCGTCGACGTGCACCTGGTCGGGGTAGATGCGCACCAGCAACTCGCCGCCGGCGTAGCGAGTTTCGAGCCGCACCGGCAAAAGCGCCAGCGGGTGACTGCCCGGGCCGAGCTCGCCGCTCAGCCGGGCGTCGGCCAGCAGGGCGTCGGCGGTGAGCGGGCCGAGGTTCACGGCGGCGGTCATGACTCGGGCTTCCTCATCAGCACCTGCACCGGAATCGTGATGCGGGACGGCAACTGGCGCAGCCGCCCGGCGAGTTTGGCCGCCGAGGCGTCCGTCGCCGGCGCGTGACTCACGTCACTCGGAGCCTCGCCCACCTCGAAACCGAACCGCGGCGCACCCGGCTGCTCGGCGATGCTGATCGCGTACTGGTCGGCATCGGCCAGCGGAATCGCGAACCCGAAGAAGGTGACGTCGGGGTCGAGCGAACCGCGGAAGGTGGGCAGCAGGGCCTGGCCGGGCGCGGCGCCGCGCTTGGTGGCGGTGACCACCGCGTCGGGGAAGCGGCGCATCAGCTCGCTGCGCAGCAGCAACACGAACCGCTCGGGACGAATCGTCGGCGCGCCCAGCGCGCGGTCGGCCCACTGGTCCAGTTGGGGAATGTCGGGCGGCTCGGTGGGGGCCACCGCGGCGTCCCAGAACCGGTCGAAGAAGGTGGCGGTCAGCCGGGTGGGGAACTCGCGCCAGAGCAGTTCACGGCCGAACTCGTGGTTGAGCCCGACCATGAACGCCTCGACGAAGGCGCCGTTGGTGCGCAGACCCAGGGCGGTGTTGGCGGGCACGCCGGCCAGCCCCGGCAGCAGCCACTGCTCGCCCAGTTCGGCCAACGAGTGCGCCATCGGGGAGTCGAACCGGGGGGTGAACCGCAGGTCGGGCATGGGGGTGTCATCGGTGGCGGGTGCCGGCGCGGTGGTGAACAGCGCACCGATCGCGGCCGTGAACGTGCGCATCGGCGCGGTGAGCGCCACCGCCTCGGCCATCAGGGTGCCGAGCACCACGGTGCCGGTCGCGGTGCCCGAGTCAGCAGTGACCGGCGCGAAGCGGCCGAGCTGCTTGGCCGCCACGGTGCGGAAGAGCGCCGCGGCGGCACTGTCGCGCGGGGGTGGGTGGTGGGGCCGATCCGGCAGATCGGGCGGATCCGGCGGATCTGGGGGCTCCCCGCCGTCACCCGGTCGCCGCCGGATCGGGCTCGGGCCGCCGCCATCGTCGGGCCGGCGCAGCGCCGGGCGGGCCGCCGGCCCGCCCACCGCCTCGGTGAACACCCCTCCGGTGACGATCCCGCCCGGCAGCGGAAAAGGTCGCGGACCCGCCGGGGCCGGGGTGGCCGACAGCGCGAAGCCCGGGTGGGGCATTGAATTCGTGACCGCGTCGGCGGTGAGCGCCGCCCAAGAGAGCACGCGCGCGGACGGCACCGTCGGGCCGACACCGTCGAAGGTGAGCGGGCCGCTGGGGGCCGCGAAGCTGCGCGCCAGCCGGGCGCTGGGCACCATGCTGCCGATCCAGTCGAGCAGCGGCGGCATGGTGCCGTCGCGCTCGGCGGTGCGGACGGCCGGGCCGCGCACCCGGGTGACCCGGCGGACGGCCGAGCCGAGCGCGGCGCCCGGCAGCCGGGCCCGGTTCCACTGCACGGCGAAGCTCTGCCCGCCCGAGGCGGGTGGTGCGGTCATCATGGCCGCGCGCAGCGGGGCCAGCACGAACAGCCCCACCTCGGGCGACAGCGGCGCCACGTGCCGCCGGTGCAGGCTGTCGGCCAGCGCGAAGCCGAGCCCGGCCAACCCCACCACCCGGGTCGCTGCCGACAGGTCGGCGGACTGTTCCCAGGCGGCCGCGGCCAAGGTCTCTTGCTGGCGCTGGATCACCAGCGTGCCCAACGCCGCCGCCACCCGCGCGGCCGGGTCGAGGTTGAGCTGCTCGTACCAACTGCCCGAGGCGAGCGTGGCCGGCGTGCGGTAGGCCGAGCCGTACCGCGGCGGGGCCAGCAGGGGCTCGGCGGCCGGCGCCGAATCGGGAGCGTTGAGCACCGGCTCGAGCGCAGCTGAGAACCGATCGGGCAGCGCCGGGTCGCTCCACCGCTGGGTAGGGGCGTCCAGGGCCAGCAGCGCGCCGCCGAGCAGTTCCTGGGCGTCGTCGGTGCCGCTCAGCCCCAGCCCGGCGGTCGACAGGTCGATCGGCCGCAATCCGAAGCCGTCCTCGACCGGACGGCCCCGAATCGCCAGCGCCAGCGACTGGAAGTCGCCGCTCGGCCCGGTGGCGAACCGCCAATGGTGGTACACCGGCAGCTCGACGGTGCCCATGCCGTCGGCGATCGTCCAGGCCGGGCCTTGGGCGTCGCCCGGGTCGTCGCCCAGCCCGGCCCGCCGTCCGGCCTCGAAGGTGGGCACCACGCAGGCCAGGTACGGGGTCTGCTCGGCGAGTAGCCGTCCGCACATCAGGCGCGACAGGTTGCGGGCCGGATCGCCGGCCAGCGCCGCCGCCACGGCCGCTGAGCCGGCCGCCCCGTCGAGGGCCACCTGGGCGTGCGCCCACGCCCACGAGTCGGCCAGGTTCGGCAGCTCGACCTCCGGACGGGCGGGGGTGCCGACGTGCAGCACCGGCAGCGCACCCTTGCCGGCCGGCAGCAGTCGCACGCCGGGCTGCTCGCGCACCACCACCAGGCAGAGCCAGGGCCGCAGCTTGCCGTCCGACGCGGACGCCGGGGTGAACAGCCAGGGCAGGCCCGGGTCGTCGAACTCCACCAAGGCGAGGTAGTTCGACTCGAAGGTGCGGGCGTTGGGGGCCGGGTCGCTGCGAATCACCTGCTGCGGCGCCACACCGGTGACGTCGCCGGGGCCGAGCAGCTGCACCGGCACGTCGGCGCCCGGCCGATCGTTCACGCTCACCCCGACGGTGGTGCTGACGTGGCTGGGCGGATGACCGCTCGGCAGGTCGGGCGGCAGGCTCAGCGCGCCTCCCCGGCGCACCCAGGGCAGAAACAGCAGGGCGGGCTCGGTCATGACACCCCCGCCGTCCGGGCCAGGCCGAGGGTCGCCAGCCTGGGCGCGTCGGTGCGCCGCACGCCCGAGAACCTGTCGGACGGCGCGGTGCGGGTCAGCGCCCGCGCCGATGCGCTGATGCGCAGGCCCGCCAGCACGTGCTCGCGCGGCGCCGGCTGCGGCTCGGGCTGCAGCACCGGCACGCCGTCGTCGCCGACCACGATCTCGGTGTAGTGGAAGGGGGCCGGCACGCCCAGCGAAGGATCGGTGTCGTACCCGTCGTCGCCGAAGCCGACACCCGCCTGACGCACCACCATGCCGGGAGCCGACAGCCGTTCGGCCTCGGTGAGTTCGAAGAACTGGCTATCGGGAAACTCGTCGTGCACCGTGTCGAAGTCGGTGAAGGTGCGGCCGCCGACCCGCGCCGCGGTGATGCGGAACCGCCGCTCGTTCGACGGCACGAAGGCGCCGACGCGGTCGATGTCGCGATCAAGGCCCAGCGGCACCAGGCCCTGCTGCACCACGACCCGGCCCAGCGGGTGCAGCGACAGCCCGTCGGTGGCCGGGTTGGTGCGCACCCCGACGAGTTGCCCGGCGGTGGACGGCAGCTCGGTGCGCCAGCTGGCCGGGTCGTCGAGCCGGGTGAGCAGCTCGGTGAGCACGTCCAGCAGCTCGCTGACCACCGAGTTGCTGCCGCCGATGATGGTCTTGTCGAACGAGACCGTGTAGTCCCACCACAGAATGCCGAAGGTGGCCTTGCCGGCCACGCGCAGCGGCAGCGGGCCTTCGAGGGTGCCACTCACGTCGACCTTGAACAGGCTGCGGCTGCCCCGCTTGAGCTGCACGCCGGCTTTGAAGTCGGCGATGAAGTGCGGCGGCCAGAAGGCGATCAGCACGTCGAAGCCGATGTAGCCCTGGATCGAGAACCCGAACGCCGCCGCGTACAGCGAGGCGGTGCAGCCGAACTGCAGCGTGTTGGGCGTGATCGCCAGGTAGGCCTCGATGATCAGCTTGGGGTTGTCGCCGCTGGTCAACGCCACGGTGACCCGCGGCACCACCGGGAAGCCGGCCGGCGGGGTGAACCGCGGGTTGAACCCGCCGATGGCAAGCGCGAAGCCGAGGCCGCGGGCCCGCCGGAACGCCGCCGCGCCGGTGAGGGTGAACCGGCCGAACAGCTTCGACTCGTACAGCACCGCGTCGAGGGCGGCGAAGCCGGTGTCGAAGTCGAACTCGCCCACCACGTCGAGGTTCAGCGTGAGCACGGCCGCCTGCTCCTGCGGCAGCACCGAACTGACCCGGCCCAGCACCAGCAGCCGCGAGGTGTCGGTGTTGCCGTCGCGTTCGAGCATCAACGCCAGGTCGGCCCGCAGCAGCGGATGGTCGGCGTTGCCGAAGGTCAGCTTCACCAGCAGCCCGTAGATGTGGGTGCCTTCCTTGGGTGGAAAGAAGGTGCGCAGGCCGGCCACCATCTCGGGCAGCGTCTTCACCGGGTCGGCCGGAAAGAGCAGGTATTTGAGCTTGCCGGACGGCAGTGCGGCGCGTACGGCGGGCACGTCGAGGGTGCGGTCGGCGGCGTACAGCACGCCCAGGCCGTCCAGGGTGATGAAGCCGGCGGTCAGCCCGAGGTGCTCGACCGTGCCGATCAGAATGAACGAGGTGAGCTGGTTGCCCTGGCCGTCGCGGGTCGACACCAGGCCCAGGCAGGTCAGCGTGACCCGCTTGGCGATGCGCAGCACCACCGCGCCGTAGTAGTCGCCCGAGGCCGGATCGTGGTGAATCGCCCCGCCGCCGCTGATCGCGCCGGCATCGATGTTCAGCGCGATGCCGGTGGGCAGGCTGGCGTCGACGTGCGCGTCGACCAGGCCCAGGTTGCGGTCTTTCTGCAGCTTCATGGTGTCGAGTTCGGCGAGCAGCCCGAGTTGGTCGACCCGCAGGTACAGGGGGCCCCAGGTGACGCTGAACGTGATCAGCCCGCCCGCGGCGACCGCCCAGCCGGTGGCGGGGGCGTCCGCACTGCGCCAGGCCACCCGCAGCACCACCTCGAGCGGGTTGATGCCCAGCGCGCCGCCGCCGCCCAGCGGCAGGGTCAAGTCGAGGTCGGACGGCCCCGCCGGCCCGGCCGAGTCGAACGGCACGGTGGCGCCGGTGGCGTCCTTGCCGCTCACCCGGTGCAGTTCGTGAATGAAGCCGAGGTTCGAGTCGTAACCCAGGCTGAAGCCGAACATCGTGCGGTACGGACGGCCGCCCAGCAGCTTGCGCATGAAGCTGTCGGCGCTCGAACCGTCCACCACCAGGGCGCAGCTGTCGAACACCGCCAGCACCCGGGCCCCGGTGGCCGACAGGGTGAGCAGAAACGACAGTCCGCCCAGTTCGACCCGCATGCCGGTGGCCCGCGGCAGGGCGTAGCTGATGCCGCTGGAGTCGGGGGTGGCCACGTAGCCGAAGCTCGCCTGCAGCCCGGACGCCTCAGGGCTGGCCTCGACGCCGTCACCACTGATCAGCAGCGCGGCCCCGGCGTCGCTCTTCAGCCCGACCCTGAACCGCCACTCGGGCGAGTGGCTGCTGCGCTGCGGGTTGAGCACCTGGTCGATGCTCAGCGCGCCACCGAGGGCGAGGAACACTTGGTGCGGCCGGGCGGGGTTGCCCAGCCGGCGCGGCAGGTAGAGCCAGGTCACCTTCAGCTCTTCGGTGGCCGAGTCGGCTTCGTGCAGCAGCGACAGCGACACCATGCGGCTGGCCAGCAGGTCGGCCGCCGAGGGCCGCTCGTCGGAGTCGATGTCGAGGCCCTTGCCGTCCCAGCCGACGATCACGTCGCTGAGAATGTTCTCGTCGAACTCGTCCTTGGTCTGGTCGATCACCGCGATGGCGGCGACGATGCCGCGAATCAGGCCGTCGATGACCAGAAACGACTCGTCGCGGGCGGTGTTCAGGGTCGAGCCGGTGGCCCACTCGCGGGTGTCGTCCAGGTCGTCGAGGGTTCGGCCGGGGTTCCAGACGAACTTCAGAATGGTCAGCAGCGAGTCGAAGAACCGGCCGGGGTGGGTGTCGCCGCCCGAGCGGTGCGGCAGCGCCTGTTCGCCGGGGCCCAGCGAGCCGGTGAGTTCGCCGGCCACCGCCAGCGCCTCGATCACCAGAAACAGCTTGGGCCAGCGTTGCCGCACGTAGGTGCGGCCCAGCACGTCGAACAGGCTGGTGATCAGGGTGTCGGTGCGGCCTGACCAGTCGGATCCGCCCCAGGTCTCGATCTGCTCGATGATCGCGTTGATCACGATCGCGATGTCGGCGGCTGCCGCGATGTCGGCCTGCAGGTCGGTGTCGATCGAGTCGCGGTAGGCCTTGACCGAATCCATGGACGCGGCCGGCAGCACCAACCCGCCGCTGCCCGGCTTGGCCCCGAGGTCGCGCAGAATCGCCTCGCGGGCCTGATCGGCGCTGGCGCCGCCCAGCAGTTCGCCGACGAACACCAGAAAGTCGATCACCTCGCCGGCGAGGCTGCGCAGCACGGACGACGCGCTCATGGCGTGGGCTCCGGCACGGGCACCCGCTCGATCACGAACCGGCGCAGCCGTTCGGGCGGATCCTCGGTGAGCGGCCCCAGCGGGGCCTTGTGCACCATGTACGGCGCCATCACGGGCAGCTGGGTGTCGGGATCGATCGCCTGGGTGTACACCTCGCCGACCGCCGTCACCTGGTCGTCTTTGCTCTCGAAGCGGCAAATGCCGAAGTTCGAGCGGAACATCATCTGCCGGGTGTTGCGCATGCGCTCCAGGGCGTGTTGGTGCCGCACCGCCACCTGGCGCAGGGCGGCGAAGGTGGTGGACGGGTCACCCGCCAGGTCTTCGATGCCGGCCTCGTCGAGCGGAAACACCCGGATCGGGGTGGGCCGTACCGCGTTCGGGTCTTTGGGCGGGGGAGTGGGCACCACGTCGGGTCGCTCGTCGAGCAGGGGCGTCACCCGCCAGCGCCAGTCGGGCGGCCGGGCCGGGTTGAGCCGTGACCGCTTGGCCTCGTCGTCTTCGCCGTCGGAGTTGTCGTCGATCCAGCCCCAGGTCGGCAGCAGCACCGGGCTGCGCAGCAGCTTGGCGCGCGTGACGGTGACCAGCTCGGCTTCGGTGCGTCCGGCGGGCAGCAGCACCAGGTCGGCGTCGGGCTTCGTCCAACCGAGCCGTTCGACGCCCAGCTTGGCCCGCAGCATCTGCTGCAGCAGCATCGCCTTGGCGTCGAGGGCCTGCAGGTAGACCGGCATCACGTTCTTGAAGCCGCTCGAGGTGAACTGGGCGATGCGGGCCGGGGTGGTGCTGGTGCCGCGCCAGTAGCTCATCAGGTTCGACGCGGCGTTGTGCACGTCGCCCGACAGCACCACGACCCGTCCGTAGTCGGCAAGCCGCGACAGCAGGTACTCGAAGGTGTTCTCGTCGAGCGCCCAAGTTTCGAGTGCGTCGGGGTTGGTGCCGGGCATCAGTCGGGCGCCCGAGATCTTCTCGCCGGCCACCTCGTCGCGGTGCACGGCGTCGAAGATGCGGTAGATGGCCCGACTGACCACCTCATCGATCACCGGCGGCCCGATCACCTGTAGGGGCGCGATCACCACCAGCACCTCGACCCCGGCCGGCAGCGGCGGCTTGGGAATCTGGGCGTCCAGCGCCTCTTTCGACACGTTGCCGGGGGGCCCGATCTCGCTGACGTAGCTGCGCCTGGTGCGGTTGTCGAGCGCGACCACCCGGTGTTTGGGGCCGTCGAGCACGAAGTGCCAGGCGATCGGCGGCTTGACCGAGAGAAACTCGCCGTTGGGCAGGGCCTGGTTGTCGAGGTCGTGGCCGAACAGCTTGCCCAGGGCGGTGAACGGCGCCTTCGCGGGGCCCTGGTCGGCGCCGCCGGGGAACAACTTCTGCGCGGCGACCAGCACGTCGCTGGGCAGCCCGCCCGCCAGGTCAGGACGATCGGTCGCGGTCACGTCGTAGCGGCGTGGGTCGTTGCCCCAGTCCTGGAACAGCGCGTAGGCGGTCATCGCGTTGGTCAGAATCGTCTGGCCCAGCCCGGTGCTCAGCACCCGATGCCGCCACATGGGGGTCAGGAACCAGTCGTCGGTGACGTCGTGGTCGTCGAAAATCATGTAGGTGGGTACGTTGGCCAGCAGTCGCTGTGCCCGCCACAGGTCGGCCAGAAACTGCCGGTGCACCCGCTGGTGGCGGCGGCTGACCTTGGGCCGCTTGGCGTCTTGTTTGGCCTTGTCTTTGGCGCGGTCCTGGTCTTCCTCGTCGCGCTCGGCCTGGCTGAGCTTCGCGCGCCGGGCGGCCTCTTTGGCCAGTTCGTCTTTGCGCACCGTGGCGTCGGTGAAGGTGTACTGCGGCACCCGCGCCGGCGTGCCGACGTCGGGCAGGGCGACGGACTGGTTGTCGGTCAGCACGTCCAGCCAGTGCACGGGGCCCGACGCGGTGGCGCCGGTCTGCAGTTGCGCGCCGGGAATGTCGGTGCCCCAGCATTCCGGCGCCCAGTAGAGCACGTAGGCGGCGGCGAACTCGCCCAGCGAGATCAGGTGGTTCTTGCCGTCCTCGCTGGTCAGTTGGGCGCTGCAGTTGGTCAGGTACAGCCGGTTGCCCACGCCGAACCAGGGCGGGCCTGCGGGCAGCGGGTTGGCCGTGGTGGCGGCGGCGGGCTCGTCGTCGTAAGCGGCGTCGGGGTTCTGCGGATCGACGGTGCGCTTGAGCAGCCGCACCTTGTCGACGGTGACGCGTTCGATCGGTGTCTGGTCGGGCTCGCCGGCGAGTTGACCGGACGCAGCGGTGGTGCCGATCAACTCGACGCCCAGTTCGACCACGCGCCGCATCAGCACGTCCTCGACGTCGTCGGCGTAGATCTGGTCGCCGCCGAGAAACAGCTGATGCAGGCGGGCCCGCGGGTCGCCGAACCGTTCGGCCAGGTACTGGTCGAGCCAGGGAAAGGCGTCGCCGTCGTCGTAGCCGGGGCGGCGGCACGAGCCGTAGGCGATCTGCAGGTCGTCCAGATTGCTGGGCGGCAGCGCGAAGCTGGGCAGCATGCGGTCGGCGTAGCCGAGCGGGCCGGCGGTGGTGCCGCTGACCTGGCGGGTCTGCAGCAGTTGCAGCGACTGCAGCGTCTCTTGCCGGCCGCCCGAGGCGAAGATGGTGATGTTGTACGAGTACAGCCGATCTGCTTCGAAGACCTTGCCCGAGGCGGGTGGAATACGTGCCGACACCAGGCTGAGGTGCAGCCGTTCGCCGATGCGAATCGTGTCGGCACCGGGGTACGGCTTGGGTGCGTTGGGGTCGGGGGCGTCGTCGCTCGAGACGAAAACGGGGTTCGTGGTGTCGAAGGCCACCCGGCCCTCGTAGACGTCGAGGCGCACCGTGGCGTCGCTGCTCAAGGCCATCCAGACGCTGACGATGCTCGGGTCGACCCGGCGCAGGATCGGACCCGCGAGCAGCAGCGGCAGTTCCATGACGGTGCCCCCTTCGGTCGGGGTGGAGGCCTCCTGCAACCTAACTCGCGACCCTTGCCGAATGAACCGGGTACAAGTGCGTAGCGCGAGAGATTCCAGGGCGCCGGCGGGTAGTTGGGGACGGTTCTTCCGGTTCGGGGGACGGTTCCGTCGGTTCAGCTGAACCGGGTGGGGACAGACCGTTGAACCGGAAGAACCGTCCCCGCTGGTTCAGGGGACGGTTCCTTTGGTTCAGGCGACCCGCGGTCCGTGAGCCCCTCGCGACAATGGGTTGATTTCGCCACCGACTGCTGTGGTGAAACCAACCCATTGTTCGCAGCCGCCGCGAGTCCGGCCGTCCGGGTGACCCGCGATAGGCTGTCTGGTCGAACCAGGAGGAACCATGGCCGAGCGCATCCAGCGGCAGCGCAGCACCACGCGCGCCGATCAGGCGCAGGCCGAGACGACCCCTGCCGGCTTCGACGCCGCCGCCAAACCGGCGCTCGACTACGACGCCCTGCTCGACGAGATCGACTCGGTGCTCGAAACGGACGCCGAAGAGTACGTGCGCTCGTTCGTGCAGAAGGGCGGCCAGTGAACGAACCGTCCCTGACCCCAGCGGTGGTGATCGGCGCCGGGCTGGTGGGGGCATCGGTCGGTGCCGCCCTGACCACGGCCGGCGTCGAGGTGCACCTGATCGACTCCGTGTCGTCGCACGCCCGGGTGGCCGCCTCGCGCGGCGGCGGCAGCACCGAACCGATCGATCCGGCGACCGTCCGGCTGGTCGTGGTCGCGGTGCCGCCCGCCAAACTGGCCGAAGTGGTCGCCGACGCCCTCGCGACCTACGGCAAGGCCACCGTCACCGACGTGGGCTCGGTGAAGGGCACCGTGCTGGCAGACCTGCGCGCCCGCGGGGTGAACCTGGCCCGCTATGTCGGGTCGCACCCGATGGCCGGCTCGCAGCGCGTGGGGCCGCTGACCGCGCGCGCCGACCTGTTCGCCGACCGCACCTGGGTGATCACCCCGCACGACACCTCGCGGGCGAAGGCGGTGCTCACCGTGCACGCCCTGGCCCGGGCCTGCGGCGCGCGCATCGTCAGCATGGGCGCCACCCACCACGACGAGGCCGTCGCGCAGGTGTCGCACCTGCCGCAGCTGATGAGCTCGCTCACCGCGGCACGGCTCAACGACGTGCCCGACGAGCACCTGAACCTCGCCGGCCAGGGCCTGCGCGACGTCACCCGCATCGCGGCGTCCGACCCCCGGTTGTGGACCCAGATCATCAGCGCCAACTCCGAGGCCGTGCGGGCCGAGCTCGAGGCCGTCCGCGACTCGTTGGACGAGCTGCTGGCCGGCTGGGGCGACCCCGAGGCGCTGCGCCGGTTTCTCGCCGACGGACGCCAGGGCACCCGGGCGATCCCCGGCAAGCACGGCGCCGGGGGAGTCGCCTATGCCGAGGTCGTGGTGACCATTCCCGACGCCCCCGGCGCGCTGGCCCGGTTGTTCGCCGACATCGAGGCCGCCGGTGTCAACGTCGAGGATGTCCGCATCGAGCACGACCCGGCCCGCGAGGTCGGCTACCTGGCCGTTCAGGTCACCAAGCCGGTCGCCAAGTCGCTGCAGGCCGCCATGACCGAGGCCGGTTGGACGCTGCGTCCCGCCGAGTCGCTGTGAGGAGAACCGTGACGCAGAGCCATTCCGAAAACCCCCTGGTGATCGCCATCGACGGCGCCAGCGGCTCCGGCAAGTCGAGCACCGCGCGCGGCGTCGCGAAGCGGCTCGGCCTCGCCTACCTCGACACCGGCGCGATGTACCGGGCGGTCACCGTCGCCTACCTCGATTCGGGCGTGGACGGCAGCGACCCGGCCGCCGTGACCGCTGCGGTCGAAGCCGCGCAGATCGAGATCGCCACCGACCCCGACGACCAGTGGGTGCGGGTGAACGGCCGCGACGTCACCGACGAGATCCGCTCGCAGCGCACCTCGACGCACGTGTCGACGGTGGCGGTCATTCCCGAATGCCGGGCCAACCTGGTGGCGCGACAGCGCGCCATCATCGAGTCGGCGCCGAACGGCATTGTGGCCGAGGGCCGCGACATCACCACCGTGGTCGCGCCCGACGCCGATGTGCGGTTGCTGCTCAGCGCCGACCCCGAGGTGCGCATGGCCCGCCGCAAGCTCGACCACGGGGGCCAGATCGACGACGCCGCGCTGCGCGACCAGATTCTGCGCCGCGACGCCGACGACTCCACCTTGGTCGACTTCACCACCGCCGCCGACGGGGTGGTGCACCTCGACGGCAGTTTCATGACGCTCGAGCAGACCATCGACGCCGTGGTCGGCCTGGCCGAACGGGCCCTGGCCCGAAAGGAGGCCGCCGATGAGTGAGCCGCAAGCAGAACCGATCAAGCCCGTGGTGGCGGTGGTCGGACGGCCCAACGTGGGCAAGTCGATGCTGGTCAACCGCATCATCGGACGGCGCGAGGCCGTGGTGCAGGACGTCCCGGGCGTGACCCGTGACCGGGTCAGCTACGACGCGATCTGGAACGGCCGCGAGTTCGTCATCGTCGACACCGGCGGCTGGGCGCCCGACGCCAAGGGCCTCGCGGCGCAGATCGCCGAGCAGGCCGAACTGGCCATCGCCGCCGCCGACACGGTGCTGTTCGTGGTGGATGCCTCGGTGGGCATTCAAGACGTCGACGAGGCGGTCGTGCAGGTGCTGCGGCGCAGCAAGAAGCCGGTCGTACTTGCCGCCAACAAGGTGGACGACGCCCGCAACGAGGCCGAGGCCGCCATGATGTGGAACCTCGGGCTGGGCGAGCCGCACCCGGTCTCGGCCCTGCACGGCCGCGGCTCCGGCGATCTGTTGGACGCCCTGATGGAGGCGCTGCCCGAGGCCCCTCTTGAAGCCGACGTCGAGCTCGGCGGGCCGCGCCGGGTGGCGATCGTGGGCCGTCCGAACGTGGGCAAGTCGTCGCTGCTGAACAAGTTGGCCAAGCAGCAGCGCTCGGTGGTCGACAACGTGGCCGGCACCACCGTCGACCCGGTGGACGAACTGGTCGAGGTGGCCGGCACCGTCTATCGGTTCATCGACACCGCAGGCATCAGGCGCCGGGTCAAAGAGGCGTCGGGCCACGAGTACTACGCCTCGCTGCGCACCGCGTCGGCGATCGAGCGAGCCGAGGTGTGCGTGGTCGTGATCGACGCCGCCGACCCGATCGCCGACCAAGACCTGCGCGTGCTCACCATGGTCGAAGAGGCCGGCAAGGCGCTGGTGATCGCCTACAACAAGTGGGACCTCACCGACGAAGAGCGCCGCCGCTACCTGAACCGCGAGATCGAGCAAGACATTCGGGCGTTCGACTGGGCGCCGCAGGTGAACATCTCGGCCCTGACCGGACGCGGCGTCGACAAGCTCAGCAAGGCCATCGAGGCCGCGCTCGAGGGCTGGGAGACCCGCATCTCGACCGGCAAGCTGAACGCCTTCTTGGGCCGGATCACCGCCGCGCACCCGCACCCGGTGCGCGGGGGCAAGCAGTCGCGCATTCTGTTCGGCACCCAGGCGCACACGAGCCCGCCGACGTTCGCACTGTTCACCTCGGGCCAGCTCGACCCGGGCTATGTGCGGTTCATCAAGCGCCGGCTGCGCGAAGAGTTCGGCTTCGTGGGCACGCCCGTGCACATCGAGGTACGGGCGCGCGAGAAGCGCAGCAAGTAGCGCTGGTCGAGCCTGTAGAGACGTGCTGACTCGGGATTAACCGCTGGTCGAGCTTGTCGAGACCTTCTGATTCAGGTTTCGACAGGCCCAACCCAGGGTTGCGCCACAAGGTCAGTTCTGACCAGGCCACTGATTCTGGGACGACCCAGGCTGGCCGTTGTGCCCCGGCTGCGGGTTCGGCGGCCATTGCTGCTGCGGCGGCTGTTGTCCGTACTGCTCACCGGGGTACTGCTGCTGACCCGGGTACTGCTGCTGACCCGGATACTGGGGCTGCTGCGGCGCCTGCGGGTAACCCTGCTGGGGGTAGCCACCGGGGTAGCCGTACCCGGGCTGGGGCGCATAACCGTACGGCTGGGCAGGCATCTCGCTGCGGTGCACCTGGTCGATGAACATGTAGGCGTAGTAGCTCTGCAAGAACGGGGTGGTCAGCAACTGCACCGCGAGTTGCAGCGCAAGCGTGATGCCGAACGCGGGCAGCGCCACCAGCAGAGCAGCGGCGATCTGCGCGGGGCTCAGGTTGTCGAGGTCGAACTGCGAGGCCACAGGGCCCGTGATGGCCTGCGTGACGGAGTTGACGATGAATGTCAGCACGTACACCGCGAGCCCGGGCAGAATCGAGTAGCCGAAGGTGCGCCAGAAGCTGCCCTTGGTGAGGCTCCACGACCGTTTCAACGAGTCGATGCCGCCGAGGCCTTCGATGGTGCAGGCCGGCACCACGTACAGCAGCTTGACCGACAGCCAGAAGGCCACCGGCACGGTGGCCACGATCAGCAGTATGAAGATGAGGGCGGCGGCGCCCGCGGCATTGGAACGGCTGCTTGACGAGGCTGCCGAGATCATGCTGAACATGACGGTTCCCAGCAGGAGCGTGTAGGCGATGCCGACGCCGAAACCGATAGCGATCAGCGGCAGAAACCGCGGCAGAAAGCCCTTGGTGTTGCGCAGTACCCCGCTGAACGTCGGCTGCTGGTTCTGGGCCACCTCGTAGGCGGCTTGGGTCATCATGGCCTGCGATTTCAGTTGTGCGAGCCAGACGGTCACCACGCCGGCGATGAACACCACGATGGCCAGCACCACACCCGTTCCGATGGCCGACTGGTTGCCGGTGGCCGCCATGCCGCCGACCAAGAGTAGGCAGATCAGAAACACGGCGAGCATCAGCAGGGAGGGAAACAGCACGATGAGCACGAACAGACCGAGCCGGCGCTTCATGGCCTCGAACGCTGAGGTGAAGAATCCAGAGATCTCGATCGGGCTCGGAGGCAGCATCGGGGTGGGGTTGATCATGCCGGTGAGTCTACGAGGGTTGAGTGGCAGGGCGCCGGTCGTCCGAGCCTGTACCGCTGATGAGTCGTTTTGAGGCCGTTGCTGCGGACCGTGTAAGGTGACCAGTCGGGGTTCACGCCCCGAGGCGGGCTGTGGCGCAGCTTGGTAGCGCACTTGACTGGGGGTCAAGGGGTTTACCCCTCCCGGGCGGCCCAGAACAACTGAAAATCCATGCCACGGGCTGTGGCGCAGCTTGGTAGCGCACCTGACTGGGGGTCAGGGGGTCGCAGGTTCAAATCCTGTCAGCCCGACGTTAAGGCCCAGGTGAGAGTAGGTTTCTCGCCTGGGCTTCTTCGTGTCCGGGGACCCGCACAATGTGTTCGCGCCGAGCAAGATCACATCACCGATGGTGACTGGCTGCTGGCCGAACTCGCTGAACAAGATTGCGGAGCCGTCCCGCACCACGATCACCTTCACGCAGTCATACGCCATTGGCCCCACCGGCCGATGAATGGTACGGGTGCGGGCCAACAAAGGTGCGTTGGCTGTCATGCCTGGCCCTGGCGTTGATCCGTTCACCATGACCGTGCCATCGCGCGTTCAAGATCAACCGGTGGAGACTGTCGCCCGTGCCCGACGATTCGTACGACGTGCGTCAGGTCTGGTAGCCGATGACGGTCATCATGCCGGTTTCGGCGTGGTAGATGTTGTGACAGTGTGCGGCCCATTGGCCGGGGTTGTCGGCGTCGAAATCCACGGTGAGGGTCTGCTTCGGCAGGATGATCGAAGTGTCTTTGCGTGGCCCACCGTCTGAGTGCTGGTAGGTGTGCCCGTGTAGGTGGAAGGGATGCCACATCTCGGTCTCGTTGACCATGCGGAGGCGCACTCGCTCACCGGCCCGGACCGCGTGCGCGTCGCGCAGCGGCTGGGTCGGGTCGAACCGCTTGTTGTTGATGCCCCAGTCGTAGTCGGCCATTGAGCCGGTGAGCGTCAGCGTGACCTCCCGGTCAGGGGTCTTGGTGTCGAGAGCGACATCGGTCGCGGCGGTGAGGATCGCGGCAGTCGCGACACGGGCCGTGTCCAGCTCGGAGAGCACCGCGTCCTGCGGCGGTGTGTTGCCGACACCGGTGCGCACTACGGCGACGGCGCGTTCGCGTTTGCCTTCGGCCAGCGCGACGAGCGGGAACGCGCCGTCGCCGAGGGTGACGAGAAGGTCGTAGCGTTCACCCATGCCGAGCAGAACGCTGTCCACCTCGACGGGTTCGACGGGGAACCCGTCGGTGTGGGTGACGGTGAGGCGGTGCCCGCCGACCGCGAATCGAAAGGCGGTGTCCCCGCCGGCGTTGATGAGTCGTATCCGCACTCGGCTGCCCGGTGTGCCGGTGAACTGGGCCGGGTCGGCGGCGGGTTTGCCGTTGATGAGGTAGTGCGGGTAGTAGACGTCTCCGGCGTCGCCGCCGAGTAGGTCGGAGGTGGCGCCCATGAGGGTGTTGCCCATCCGCATGAACATGTCGTCCATCCCGCCCATATCACCCATCCCGCGTGACAGCTCAGCGAGAACTTCGTCGGGGGTGGCGGTGACGCCGTCGAGCCAGTCGTCTAAGACGATGACCCACTCGTCGTCGTAGGCCAGGGGCTCGTTCGGGTCCTCGACGATGAGCGCCCCGTACAGTCCGCTGTCGAGCTGCGCGCCGACGTGGGGGTGGAACCAGTAGGTGCCGGGATCGGGCGCGATGAACTCGTAGTCGAAGCTACTACCGGCGGCGATGGGTTGCTGGGTGAGCGGTGGCACGCCGTCCATGTCGTTGCGCAGCGCGAGCCCGTGCCAGTGCACGGAGGTCTCGACGGGGAGCTGGTTGCGGATGGTCGCTTTGAGGGTGTCGCCGGCGCTGAGGCGGATGATCGGGGCGGGTACGGCGCCGTAGGCGAAGGTCTGTGCCGTGGTGCCGGCGAGGTCCAGGCTGGCCGATGCGGCGGTGAGGGTGACTGCGGTGGTCTTTCCGGTGCCGCCGCGTTGCCGTTCGCGGTCTCGTACGGCGGCGCTGTCCGGGTTCACCCAGGCGGCGGAGGAGGTGCAGCCGGCGAGCGCGAGTGTCGCCGCCGCGCCCACGCCGAGTCCGAGGCCGAGGAACGCGCGTCTGCTCCACAGCCGCTCCATGCCGAGGCCGGCATCATGACGGATGGGGAGCCGGCTGGCCGGGCTCATCGGAGTGCTCCGTTCGGGGAAGGCTCCACCGGCCCGGCCGGCTCGCTCGCGGTGGCGCTGCCTGGTGCGGGTGCTTGGTCGGGAAGGCGGAGTCGTTTGAGGAGCAGGGCATTGACTGCGACGATGACGCTGGAGCCGGACATGCTGATCGCCGCGATTTCCGGGGACAGCATGATCCCGAACGCCGGGTAGAACACGCCGGCGGCGATGGGCAGCGCGATGGCGTTGTAGCCGATGGCCCAGCCGAGGTTTTGCCGCATCTTGCGCAGGGTGCCCTTGCCGATCCGCAGCGCGACGGGAACGTCGAGCGGGTCGGAGCGCATCAGCACCACGTCGGCGGTTTCGATCGCGACGTCGGTGCCGGCGCCGATCGCGATGCCGAGGTCGGCTTGGGCGAGAGCGGGGGCGTCGTTGACGCCATCGCCGACCATCGCGACCTTTTTCCCGGCCGCTTGCAGCTCCGTGATCTTGGCGGACTTGTCTTCGGGCAGCACGTCGGCGATTACGGTGTCGATGCCCAGCAGGGAGGCGATCCGTTGCGCGGTGGGCTGGTTGTCGCCGGTGAGCATGACGGCTTCGACACCGGTCTCGTGGAGGGCGTCGATCGCGGCTTTCGCGGTCTCGCGGGGTGCGTCGGCCAATGCGATGACTCCGCCGATGGTGCCGTCGACGGCGAACATGATCGCGGTGCGCCCGCTCGCCGCAAGGGCTTCGCGTGCGGCGTCGATCTGGCTGGTGTCGATCCTTTCCTGGACCATCAGCCGGGTGTTGCCGAGCACGACCCGATGCCCGTCGACGGTGGCGATCGCGCCTTGCCCGGTGATGTTGCGGAACGCGGTCGCGGTGCGGCGTGGGATGTCGCGGGCGTCGGCGTAGGCGACGATCGCTTTCGCCAGCGGGTGCTCGGATTCTCGTTCGGCGGCCACGACGAAGGACAGCAGGTCCAAGTCGTCGGTGCCGACCGCGAGATAGTCGGTGACTTCGGGCTC
The DNA here is from genome assembly GCF_900289045.1 of Micropruina glycogenica. Classification (GTDB taxonomy): domain Bacteria; phylum Actinomycetota; class Actinomycetes; order Propionibacteriales; family Propionibacteriaceae; genus Micropruina; species Micropruina glycogenica. Next base: position 1,370,748 of record NZ_LT985188.1, on the reverse strand, counting down.
GCCCTTGGTGAGGGTGCCGGTCTTGTCGAACACCACGGTGTCGATCCGGGCGGCGGTCTCGATGCCGGTGGCGTTCTTGAACAGCACCCCGCGTTTGGCGCCCAGCCCGGTACCGACCATGATCGCGGTCGGGGTGGCGAGGCCGAGCGCGTCGGGGCAGGTGATGACGACCACGGTGATCGCGAACAGGATCGCCATCGGCACATCCGCTCCGGCGAGGAACCAGACCAGGAACGTGAGGCTGCCGCCGATCAGGGCGACCAGCACCAGCCAGAATGCTGCTCGGTCCGCGAGCCGCTGACCGGGAGCCTTGGAGTTCTGCGCTTCCTGCACCAGTTTCACGATCTGCGCCAGCGCCGTGTCGGCACCGACCTTCGTCGCCCTGACCCGAAGCGTGCCGACCGTGTTCACCGTCGCGCCGATCACCGCTGAGCCGGGGGTCTTCTCGACTGGCATCGATTCGCCGGTGACCATTGACTCATCGACCTCCGACGTGCCGTCTATGACCTCCCCATCGGTCGGGACCTTCGCGCCGGGCCGGACGAGCAGCAGATCACCGGGAACGACCTCGGCGGTGGGGATTTCGACCTCGTTGCCGTCGCGGATCACCACCGCGCGGGCCGGTGCGAGTTCCAGCAGCCGGCGGATGGCGTCGTTCGCGCCGCCGCGGGCGCGCATCTCCACCCAGTGGCCGAGCAGCACGAAGGTGGCGAGCACGCTGGCGGCCTCGTAGAACACCTCACCGCCGCCGGTCAGGGTGATGGCGAGGCTGTAGAGCCAGCCCGCGCCGACACCGACCGCGACCAGCACCATCATGTCCAGCGTCTTCGCGCGCAGTGCCCGGTAGGCGCCGTCGAAGAAGATCCAGGCTGCGTAGAAGATCACCGGCAGCGACAAGATCAGCGAGAACACGTCGTCGCGCAGCCCGAACGGTGCCGGGACGGTGAACCCGATGACCTCGCGGCCGATCGGAGACCACAAGGTGATCGGGATGGACAGGATCAGCGCGACCAGGAAACGGTTGCGCATGTCACGGATCATTGCGTCCATCGACATGCCGCCGTGGTGGCCGCCGTGCCCCATCACCTCCTGCGCGGTCGCCGGTGCCGAGTCGCCATGCGCGTGAGCCGGCCCTGGCGAGGCCGGCGCCATGTCGTGGCCGGCATGGGCGGAGTGGTCGTGCTCGGTGTCACCGGTTGCTCCGTGGTGGTGCTGTGGCGCGCTGTCGTGGTGGGAGTGAGGACCCGTCGAATGCGAGGCGTGCGGCTCGTCGCTGGGGTGGCAGATGTGTTGCGGCACGGACTGTCCGGCACAGTGGAATCCGCACTCGGTGACCCATGCGCGGAGCTGCTGGACCGTCGTGGCGTCGGGGTCGTAGGTGACATTGGCGGTCTGCGCGACCGGGTTGACCTCGACGGCGACCACTCCGGGCCGTCGCCCCAGGGTCTTCTCGGCGAGCTGTGAGGAGGAGGCCCAATGCAGACCGGCCACCTGTAGGACGACGGTGCTCATCTTCTTGTTCATGGCGTTTCCTATGACTGTTCGGCCCAGCCCTACAGGGCGGGCAGGATGGTGGTGGCCTGGTCGCCGTCGAGCGCGACGATGCCGCGGTCGTCCACGACGTAGACGACACCGGACGGGGCAAGACCGAGGGCGGCGACGGTCCCCTGGGCGGTGCCGATCGGTGTCCAGGCGGCTTGGCCGCTGCGCCGCCAGAGCTGCCCATCGGTATCGATACCGACCAGCTCGTCTCCGGCCGCATCGAGCAGGTACAGCGTGGGTGCATCAGCGACCAGTCCGAAGGTGGCCGCGTCGTCCTGGCTGGCGAACAGCCCGCTTTGGGTGGCCGCATAGATCACGCCGTCTGCGGTGACCGCAAGATCAGCGGCGGTCACCTCGCTGCCAGCCGTCCAGGTGCTGCCGGAGTCGCCGCTGATCTGTACCGCGGGACTGCTCGACCCGATCCCGTACACCTGCCCATCGGGACCGGCGGTCAGGATGTGGAAGTCCTCCTCGCCCGTGAACGCGACCGGTTCCCAGCTCCGCCCGCCGTCCTCGCTGCGGATGATGCCGAGATTCGGTGACCCCAACTCCGACGGCGTGTCCAGGCCGGGATGCCCGGAGGCGATCAGCATGCCGTCGGTGACGGTCAGGCCCATCAGGTCAAAGTCGTAGCCACCCAACGGGCCTTCCACGGAGCCTTCGGCATCGACGCGGTACAGACCGGTGTGCGTGCCGACCAGGATCGTGGCATCGGCCTCGGGCACCACCGCGTGGATGTGCCCGAACTCGACCGGAGTCTGCGCCGAGGAGGACGGTGCGGACGAGGCGCCGCAGCCAGCCAGGACAGTGACAGCAGCCACGGCGGCGGCGAGCGCGGCGAGCGCGCGGCGAGGCGAGGAACGGAGACGAGAAAACATCAAACGGGCCTTTCGGGAGAGCAGGACGACGACAGAGGCCGCCGGTAGGTCGGCAGAAGGAACCGGCCGCGAAAACGGGGAGACCGGTGTCAAGAGCAGCGGCAGGACGGTGGGAGCCCGCACCATGGGTGGTCGGGCTCCCACGCCGCACCTGCCGAGGACGGCTAGAGGCTGTCCAGAATCTCTTGCATCGTCGTGACCTCGGCGCTCTGGCCGTCGATGACCTGCTGCGCCAGCTCCAGCGCATCCGGGTTCTGTCCGTTGGACAGCTCGGTCTCGGCCATCATGATCGCGCCGTTGTGGTGCTCGATCATGCCCTGCAGGAACAGCCGGGTCGCCTCGACACCGGTCGCGGACTCCAACGCGGCCATGTCTTCCTCGGACATCATGCCGTCGCCGTGGTCCATGCCCTCCATGCCGCCCGCGGACGGGTCGGGCGAAGGCAGACCCCACTCCTGCAGCCAGCCCTGCATGGTCTCGATCTCGGGCCCCTGGGCGTCCTTGATCTGCTGAGCCAGTGTTACCACCCGCTCATCGATCCCGTCCTTGCCGAGGATCAGATCGGCCATCTCGATGGCCTGCTGATGGTGCGGGATCATCATCGTCACGAACATCTCGTCCGCAGCATTGAAGTCCGCACTGGCCTCCGACGAGGAGGGGCTGGAGCTTGACGAGCCGTGATCCATCCCGGACATGCCGGGGTCGTTGTTCTGCCCGCACCCGGCGAGCACCAGAGTCGTGATGAGCGCGGTCGAAGCCAGCGCAAGCATGCGCATACGCATGATGAAGTTGTCCTTTCGTCAGTCGAATGAAGAGTCGCGGTCCATCCACACCCCGGCCGGGGCATGACAGACAGGCATCACGCGGACCCGATGGTCCGTGGGACGCCGCAGCGCAACTCAGGTGCGACTGATCGAAAGAACGATGAGAGAAGGCGGTCGCGGGCGTGGCAGCACCGCGCCCAGCAGCGGCAGCGCCCGAACAGCAAGCAACCGCGTCAGCCACCCGCGACCCCACAGGCCGGGGGCGATCAGGAGGACCATGCCGATCAGGAGCGCGATCACACACCCCATCATCAGCATCGAATGGCTCGGCGCCGGTTCCCCGCACCCATCACCACAGTGCGTCTCACCGGCCGCAGCAGCATCGCTCATGCTGGCACCGGCCATCTCATCTGCCACATCGGCCGACATGCCGCCGTCCGGCAGCGTCTCCGCGGCGGCGTGGTCGGTCTCGATCGTCAGGGTCGGGGAGGTATGCCCCTGCGGGCCGGACATGCTCAGAACGTGCATCGCGAACAGCCCAGCGATCACCATCATCAGCAGGCCAAACAGGAGCAGGCCACGACGACGAGGCGACCCGCCGGTCATCACCGAGCGAAGAGCACCCATCGCCGTCCTCCCTTCAACCTCCGAGTCCCTGACGCTGCCAGCACCCACGATCCTTATTCACTACGGTAGAGCATCGCGCCACGACGCCACCTGAACGCCGTGGCAGCGACACCCCAGCCCGTCAGGCGGCGTGCGCGTACCGCGCCGGGTCGGCATCCCACAACGGGCCGCACTCAGCGCAGCAGAACCAGTACCGCTTGCCCTCGTAGTCCCGGTACAGGCCCTGTTGCTCAGCCTGCTCGGGGTCCACGAAATTGTTCGGCATCACCGGACAGTGCACCAAGTTCTCCGCGTCCGGCGCCGGGTGATGATGAGCATGAGACGGCGCCTCGTGCCCACCGTGATGATGATCGTGACTCGACATCCTCCACGTCCTCTCTAGCGATGCCGCCGCCCTCTGGTCCCCTACTGACACTCCGACGACGCCCGCATCCTCACCAAGATGATACCCCATAGGGGTATTGCAGTAGGTGTACCTGCTCTAGTCGAGCCGCCGCTACGACGCCTTGACCGGGAGGACGGCATGGGGCGCTGTCCCCGCTCGGCCGCCTGCCCGACTTGCGCCGATGAGTCGACAGGCGAGGTAGATGAGGAAGGAGATAGTGGTGATGTAGGGACTGATCGGGATGGCGCTGCCGAGGGCGAGGAGGATGCCACCGACGCTGGCGGTGACGGCGAAGGTGACGCTGAGCATCGGCACCACCAAGGGCGAGGAGGAGACCCGCAGCGAGGCCGCGGCCGGGGGTGACCAGGAGGAAGAGGACAAGGAGGGCACCAACGATCTGGACGGCGACCGCGACGGTCACGCCGAGTAGCAGCATGACGATGATCGACAGGGCGCGGGTCGGTACGCCGCGGCCGGCGGCGACCGCACGGTCGACGCTGGCGAGGCATCGGTACATAGCACCGGTCCGCGGGGATGAACGCCCTCGATCATCCGCCGTGCCCGAGACGCGCACGGCTAAGTCAGGGCCCACCACGCCGTTGCCATGTTGCAGCCAGCGGTACTCATCGCTCGTCCACGCTCATCAAGTCATCGACAGCGCCAGGGCCGTCAAGGCTTGGAGCGGAACGACACCGTTGCCGAGGGCGGTGATCTGTTGGTTTGGAGTGAACCGATGCGCCGGGGCGGTAATCCAACCAGGCGGCAGGCCCATGAGCCACTCCACGAATTCTGGCGCAGGCCGTGGCCCTGCTCCGTCTATCAAGAGTGCCGGGGCAGGAGCATCGCGGCCGGTGATCTGTTCCCATTCGGCTACTGCTTGGGCGTATCGTCCCCAGCGGCGAAGATGTCCTCGATCAGGGACCACAGCGTGTCCGACTCGTTGCTCTTGGTCTGCGAGCCAGCCGGCCCGTTGAGAGCCAGGTCGATGACCTGATGCGAGAGCGCGATCGTCCCTCGCCTCGCTCGCACTTGTTCTAGCGACTCGCCGCCGCGAGTCGAGTCCGTCGCGAGCGGCGTCCTGAACATCGCCTTGGTGGCGGGCGATGATGAAGATGCGGAGCCGCAGGTGAGGAGCACCGACAAGCGATGCCGGTAGGCCGATCCATTGCGCATCCATCCCGAGGTCGGCCAGATCGCCGAGTACGGCGCCGGCTGCCCGGAGAGGTCGAGCTGCGAGGTCTCCCAGACCCACGGGTCGGGTTCCAAGTTGCGAAGGGTTGCATCTTCGCGGCTTGTGTCGTCTTGGTGGCGTTGCGCATGGTTGTCTCTTTCCACTGGTGCATGAACGGCGGGCGACGACAGCAGACCGCGCACGTTCTCGATGACCACGAGCCGAGGTTGCAACACCTCGATTGCGGCAGCCATGTGCGACCAGAGCCCGGAGCGGGTGCCAGGTGCGAGGCCGGCGCGCTTGCCTACGGTCGATACGTCCTGACAGGGAAACCCGCCGCAGAGCACATCGACGGGATCGACATTGCGCCAGTCGATGGTGGTGATGTCGCCCAAGTTCGGGATGCCGGGCCAGTGGTGGGCGAAGATGCGGGCAACGTGGGGGTTGTTCTCGGAGAACCAAATCGTCTCGGCGTTGAGCGTGTGTTCGACAGCGAGATCGAGTCCGCCATAGCCCGAGAACAATGAGCCGACGCTGAGGGGTTGGCCGTTGTCGTGGCGGTTGTGCATGAGGACTCCGGCTAGCGAGTGATCCCCGGTCGGACCTCGTGCATGAGGTAACCGCCGGGCTGGTCAGCGACTAGGTGCACGGCGACCCGAACCATCGCCCCAATGCCTCGCGCCCATACCACCGTTCGCACTCGGCGCACCACCCCCACGCGCTCCGGAATCCGTGACCTCAGGCGGTGCCGCCAGTCCCCGGCCGCCGGCTCCCCGAGCCATCACACGTCTTTCAGACGAGGCGCGAGTCGTCCCGAGTCGCATCAGATGCGACCGGGCTCGCGGGCTCACCTGCCCTCCGTACAGCGATGGAAAGGAGCGGGCCAGGTGACGGTTTCGATGCGCGTGATGAGCGCAGGCGATGGCTACAAGTACCTGTTGAAGTCCGTCGCCGCCGGCGACGGCGGCCGGAGCCTGAGCACGCCGCTGACCCGCTACTACGCCGAGGCAGGAACACCGCCGGGCTTCTGGATGGGCTCGGGGCTGGGCCGGCTCGGGCACGGCGAGCTGGTCGAGAAAGCGCAGGTCTCAGAAGCCCAGCTCGCGCTGTTGATCGGGACGGGCCATGACCCGATCACCGGCGACCCGCTGGGCCGCGCCTACCAGCAGTTCGCCTCAATCGGTGAGCGGATCAAGCAGCGCGTCGACGCCCTCGACCCTGAGCTGGGGCCGTCTGCTCGAGCGCAGGAAGTGGCCGCGATCGAGGCGGAGGAAGCCGAGCGCGGCACCCGCCGCGCAGTAGCGGGCTATGACTTCACGTTCAGCGTGCCGAAGTCGGTCTCCACGATCTGGGCGGTTGCGGACGCCGGCACGCAATCTCTGGTCGCGGAGGCGCATCATGCGGCGGTTGCAGAGCTGGTTGCGTTCCTAGAACGCGAGGTTGCGGCAACCCGGGTCGGTGCAACCGGCCCGGACGGCGCGGTTGCACACGTCGATGTCGCCGGCGTCGTGGCGGCGGCGTTCGATCACTACGACAGCCGTTCCGGCGACCCGCAGTTGCACACGCACGTCGTCATCAGCAACAAGGTTCTGACTGTGCAGGACGGCTGCTGGCGGACCCTCGCGGGTCGCCCGATGCACGCGGTGGTCGTTGCGGTCTCGGAGCTCTACAACGCCGCTCTGGCCGACCAGCTCACTCGCGTCCTCGGCGTGGAGTGGGAGGCGCGCGAGCGAGGCAGGGATCGGAACCCGGCATGGGAAATCGAGGGTGTCCGACGAGTTGGTGACCGAGTTCTCCACCCGCTCTCGGCACATCGAGGCCGAGAAAGACCGTCTCATCGCCGAGTACGTCGCCAAGCACGGCCGGCAGCCCTCGGCGCGGACGGTGCTGAAACTCCGGGCGCGGGCCACGCTCGCCACGAGGCCGGAGAAGCAGGTCCGGTCGCTGGCCGACCTCACCCGCGAGTGGCGCCAGCGCGCCAGCCGAGTGCTCGGGAAGGACGCGAACGGCTGGGCGCGCACGCTCACCGCATCCACCGCGCAGGTGCCGCGGCGGGTGCTGCGCGCCGATGATGTGCCGCTGGATGTGGTGCGCGAGGTCGGGCAGACCGTGATGGAGACGGTCGGTGAGAAGCGTTCGACCTGGACCCGCTGGAACCTGCACGCCGAAGCGTCCCGGCAGTTGATGGGGTGGCGGTTCGCCAGCATCCAGGATCGGGAGGCGATCACCGGCCTCGTGGTCGATGCCGCCGAGCACGCTTCGCTGCGGCTGACGCCGCCGGAGCTGGCGTCGAGCCCGTTGCAGTTCCGCCGCGTGGACGGCACCTCTCGGTTCCGGCCGCACGCCTCGACCCTGTTCTCGTCCGAAGTCCTGCTGGCCGCCGAAGACCGACTCCTGGCGCGCGCCGCCGCGACGGCGGGGCCGGTGGTGTCGTTGGAGACGGTCGAGAGGATCGCCCGCAAGCCCGACGCACGCGGCCGAGTGCTTGGTGAGGATCAGGCCGCGGCCCTGGCCGCGATCGCGGTCTCCGGGCGGGTCGTGGACGTTCTGGTCGGCCCCGCCGGGGCCGGGAAGACGACGGCGATGAACGGGCTCCGCAGGGCGTGGGAGAAGGAGCACGGCACAGGGTCGGTGATCGGGCTCGCCCCCTCGGCGGTCGCCGCGCAGGTCCTCGCCGATGATCTCGGCATCGCGACGGAGAACACGGCGAAGTGGTGGCAGAACCACATCATGTACGGAGCCACGTTCACGGCCGGGCAGCTCCTCATCATCGACGAAGCCTCACTGGCCGGCACGATATCGTTGGATCGGCTCACCCATGAAGCCGAGAAGACCGGCGCGAAAGTCCTCCTGGTCGGCGACTGGGGCCAACTCCAATCACCGGGCGCCGGCGGCAGCTTCGCCATGCTCGTGCACGCCCGCGACGACGCCCCGGAGCTGACCGATCTGCACCGCTTCACGAACGAGTGGGAGAAGACCACCTCGCTCCAGCTCCGCCACGGCCGCGCCGACGCGATCGACACCCTGATCGAGCACGGCCGGATCACCGGGGGCGACGAGGAAGCGATGATCGACGCCGCCTACACCGCATGGCGGGCCGATCTTGCCGCCGGGCGCGCATCGATCCTGGTCACCGAGACCCAGGCAACCGTCACCGAACTGAACGCCAGAGCGCGAGCGGATCGGATCATCGACGGCACCGTGAACCCCACCCGCGAACTCGCCCTGCACGACGGCACCGCGGTCTCGGAGGGCGATCTGGTCATCACCCGCGAGAACGACCGGCGGCTCCGCAACGGCCGAACCTGGGTTCGCAACGGCTCCCGGTGGATCGTCACCGAGGTTCGGGAGGACGGTTCGGTCAGCATCCGCCCGGCCGGGCGCAGGTTCGGCGGTGGGATCGTCCTGCCGGCCGACTATGTGGCCGACCACCTGGAGCTCGGCTATGCGATCACCGCGCCCAGGGCGTGACCACCGCCACCGCGCACGCGGTCGCCACCGCCACCACAACGCGGGAGAACTTCTACGTCTCCATGACCCGCGGCGCCCACAGCAACCACGCCTACGTCGCCGTCGACCGAGAGGACGCCGAACACGCGGTGCCGCATCCCGGCGACAACCCGAACGTCACCGCCCGCTCGATCCTCTACGGCGTCCTGCAGCACATCGCTGCGGAGCTGTCCGCGCACGAGACGATCACCGCCGAGCAAGACCGCTGGGGCTCTATCGCGCAGCTCGCGGCCGAGTACGACACGATCGCGCATGCCGCGCAGCACGACCGCTGGGCCACCCTCCTGCAAGCCTCCGGGCTCACCGGCGAGCAGATCGAAGACGTGCTCGCCTCCGACGCCTACGGCGCGCTGTCGGCCGAGCTGCGTCACGCGGAAGCCAACCACCACGACCTCGACGCGCTGCTCCCGCGGCTGGTCGCCGCGCGGAGCCTGGACGATGCTGACGACATCGCCTCCGTCCTCCACGCGCGCGTCGCGCGCGCCACCGCTCGGCCCGCCGGCTCAGGCCGCACCCGCAAGCCCCCGAGGCTGATCGTCGGACTGATCCCGCACGCCGGCGGACAGATGGCAGACGACATGCGGCAAGCACTGAACGAGCGCCGCGAGCTGATCGAGGCCCGCGCCGACGCCGTGCTCCGCGGCTCCCTCACCGATGAGGAACCGTGGACGGCCGACCTCGGCACGGCACCGGGGGGCGAGAAACAACAGGCGGCATGGTGGCGTGCCGCCCGCACCGTCGCCGCCTACCGTGACCGCTACGGCATCACCGACGACCGGACCCCACTCGGCCCGACGCCGGAGAGCACCAGCCAGAAGATCGACGCCATCCGCGCCCGCGCCGCCCTCAACCGCGCTCAGGCGATCGCCCACGAAGGCGCGACGGCTGATCCGGTGCGGCCAGCGGCCGCACCGCGTCCCGCACCGAGCTTGTGAGACCCGACCAGCGACAGGCCGACCGTCAGAGAGAACGTCCCGTCGTGCCCGGCGACGGGCGCCGGTGGCCGAACTCGCGTCCGACCTCGGGCCGCGTCACCGCCCGGTCCGGGCTCCTGTCGGCGTCGAGCAGGTCGATCACGTTGCCGGTATGCGTCACGAGGGAAGCGAAGCCTTGCTTGATGAGTTCGTTCGGCCCGGCACTTGCGACGCTGGTCACGGGGCCAGGCACCGCGCCGACGCCCCGGCCGAGTTCGCGCGCGGCGATAACTGTGGTCATCGACCCGGATCGAGGACCGGCCTCGGGGATCACGGTCGCACCCGAGAGTGCCGCCAGCAGGCGGTTGCGAGCCAGGAACCTGTGTCTGGTCGGGGTCGCGCCCGGCGGCAGCTCGCTCACCAGCAGCCCGACATCCCCAATGCGACCCAGCAGCTCGCTGTGCCCGGCATAGTAGGGACGATCCAGCCCGCCTGCCAAGACAGCTATCGTGTGTCCGCTCGCGGCGAGCCCGCTCTTGTGTGCGGCTCCTTCGATCCCGTAGGCGCCACCGGAGACGACGACCCGTTCCTCATCGGCCAGCCCCGTCGCCAGCTCACCCGCGATCTGCTCGCCGTAGGCGGTCGCGGCGCGAGAGCCGGTGATCGTTGCCCGATCGCTCAGCGCCGTCGTCAGGAACGAGACCGCGCCGCGCGTCCACAGCAGGTACGGGGCGCGCTCGCCCAGGTCGCTCAGCCCGGCGGGCCATTCCTTGTCGGCCGGGATGAGCGTGCCGAACCCGTGCCGCTCCACCCCGGCGATCTGATCCAGCAGGCCGGGCGTGACCCGCGGCGTCAGTCGTTCGCGCCACATCAGCACGTCGGCGCGGGCCAGGCCGGGCACCTCGTCGTCGGACTCGATCAGCCGCAGCGTCTCGATCCCGCCGTGATGGGCGAGGACCTACCCGGTGGTCGGGTCGTTCGGTTCGGCGATCATCGACAACGCGATTCGCGCCATCCGCTCGCCCTGCACCTGCTCCGTCAACCTCGCCATGATCGGTGTCCTCTCGCTCCCAGGTCACCGGCGAGGTACACGCTCATCTGCCGAGAGGTTCCCTCTGTCACAAGTCAGTCGTAGACTCGGGAGCGAGGCAGGTTCAGCAAACTACGCGGGTCCTTCGGGACGGCCCCTCGCGGGCACTCGGTTCATAGCCGCCTCCACGACGGACACCCGTCGCGCTATGACGAGGAAAAGAGGCCCGCAATGCTCCGCTCATCTATCGCACTCAGCGCACGAGGCTACGGCGCACTCCGCTACGCGCCCACCAACCTGCTGCTCAACGCCATCCGCACCAGACGCGGCCTGAAATGGGGCATTCCCGCGATGCTGCTCGCCGGGGTCTACTTCTACGCCGCCGCGATCTGCACCACGATCATCAACGACGGAGGCCCGGCTGGCTCCACCTGCTGATCCTGCTGTTCGTCTGGAACGCCTTCAAGTTCCTCTGGATCGGACCAGTCAGCCTTCTACTCATGGCCGGTCGAACCGCTCGCGCGCGGAGAACGCACGCCTGAACCACAAGCGACGGTGGCGCGTCTCCGGCCATTGCCGGCCCCCTCGTGACAACCTAGACACACGTAGGAGCCGGAGGTAAGCACCGACAGGAGGCATGATGCGGCGCGTGAGAGTTGGTCAGCACGACGTCGGCGTTTCAGAGGTGCTTTCGTCCTACTGGCACTTCGCGGCCGAACGGCAGCACGTGTACCATGCGAGGCTACGCGGCGAACCTGGCCCATGGACCGATGACGTAGTCCTGTCCAGGTATCGCTTCACTAACGCCTACCGCGCCGCCGACCGCGTATCACAAGATCTAATACGTATCGCCTACGAGGGACCCCAGGACCCCGAAAACCTCGTCTTACGCGTTCTACTGTTTCGGTTCTTCAACAAACCATCGACATGGGAAGCGTTGGAATCAAGATTCGGTCAGATCACAACATCCACATTCGATGTCGATGCCTACAGCAAGGTTCTCGACGCAAGAATTGCTAGCGGCGAGAGAGTTTACTCTGCGGCGTATATTGTTCCGCCCCCGCCGTTCGGCGCGGTTCGGAAACATCGCAACCATCTGCTGCTGACCGAACACATGATCCGTTCCGGGGTTGCCACGCAGATCGAGCACGCTAGGTCTCTTAGCCAGGTCTTTGAGACGATTTCGACGTTTCCTTCACTCGGTCCCTTCCTCTCTTATCAACTGGCGATCGACCTCAACTACACCTCGGTGATCGACTTCGATGAGAACGACTTTGTCGTGCCTGGACCGGGCGCGCGCAGTGGTATCGCGAAGTGCTTCCCGCAGCTCAATGGTGTACCTCCCGAAGACATCATCCGATGGATGGTCGACACGCAACAGGAGCAGTTCGAAGATCAAGGCATCGATTTTGACGATCTATTCGGTAGAGCTTTGACGCTCATTGACTGCCAGAACCTGTTTTGCGAAACCGACAAGTACGCGCGAGTAATGCACCCCAATGTGCGTGGAGTCGGAAGCCGCAACAGGATCAAACAGCAGTTCGCACCGCAGGGCCCGCCAGTAAGGCCGTTCTTCCCCCCAAAGTGGGGCATCAACCAGCGGGTCGCTGGCCGTTCGAACGCGCTCGCATCAGCTACCTAGCGCGTCGGGCTCAATGCTGCAACCGTTGAGTTCGTTCGAGATACTCGCGCGCGGCGGCGGCAAGCCGGCTGTCTCCAAGTTCAACTAGCTTGTCGTCTAGGACGCTGGGTTCGGCTCCACTTTGCGCGGACCAATATAGATCGATCATTCGAATGTATGCGAGCAGGAGCGGGTCGGTGAGGTTGCAGTCGAGCGCCGCGAGGTCTTGGCCAGAGCGGATGCCGGCCTCCAGACGCATCCACTCGGCCCACGCCGCGGGGGCGTCCTCCCAATCTGTGTCGAATTGCGGCTGCCCTGTCGCGTCGGACGCCGCCGGGCTCGGCTGACTGGCTAGAAGTCGTGAAGCCCGGTCGAAGTGGCGCTCGTAGAGATGCAGGGAAGAGCTAAAGAAGACCAGTCGCCCAGGCATACATCGGAGCCACCGCGACATCACTTCAAGCAGTAGTGTCCACTCGAAAGCGTTGATGCCTGAAAATCCCCACCATATGTCAGTGCTGCGGGCAGCCACGTGAAGGTCGAGATGCCCATCCCTCATGAGGAAGTGAAGCCAGTTGTTGCATGGGATATCTCGACTCTCCACGAAGTCGCGATCGGGATCGTAGATGCTCGCGACGGCACGCCGCGAGAGCGGGTCTCTCCGGAGAATCTTCACAATCTCCGCGAGTTGATCCACGCCGTTCCAGCTTCGGAGCCGGAGGCCGTACCCAGCACGCCACGTCAGGCCATCATCCGAGAAGTCGACCGCGCGCTCTAAATAGGCACTGAGAAAGCTCAAGTCGTTTCGGCCCGCCAACACCCACATGCTCTCCGCTATCGAGGCAAAAACGTTGTTGTTTCGGTGGGGGAGCACAACGTGGCGAGACCGAATGTCAGACACCTCGATGAGTCGCGCCCGCAGCTCCCGGGTCCGCTCTCCGCGGACCTCAACAAGTTCTCCAGAGTCAACAACGGCATGCAACTCGGCTAAGAACGCCTGCTCCACATCTCGATAGACGGCCACCGCGCCTCATCGATTCTCAACTCGGGCAGCAAGTCCGCGATTCAGAAGCGTCTCAGTCACAAACGAGTGTGTCTCTTCTTCGCTCGCTACCGGGACGACAAGTGCGGACTCGGCATACTCGTCCAAGAGTGCTCGGTAGCCATCCTGTACGCCCGGAGCGTTGTTCGGGTCGAGGTGGTGGGGTTCGAGGAAAACGAACACAATAGACGGCGTGATCGGCGACCAGATCGTGTCGATGAGCTCCTTGAAGCTCGACTCAGGGAGTCCTGACTGCTTCACTGATCCGCCGTACCAGCCGTAAGCGAGGGTGGACCACCACCAACGATCCAGAATCAAAGATCGCGTCTCCGCAGCTCGCTTGAGATCAGGCACCGACTCCGCATGGCACGCGAGATGCGCTAGCTGCTGGGCGAGGCCTGACTTGGGCTTCTCGTCAGCGGTCTCGCCTTCCAGCGCTCTGTACACACGCTCGGTGAACGTAGTGAAGCCGCTTGGCATGTGAGCGAACACCGTGGACTCCGCGTCGAGCGAGCCACGGAGGCGGTTCAACTGAGTCGACTTACCAGTCTGATCGAGGCCCTCGAACACGATGACCGCACCGCGACGGATGGTGAAATCAGTCTTGGCCATCACCAGCTCCTTCGCTCAGCCCAGCGTGGCTCCCGGGATGTGTCAGAGGTCACCCCTAGCATCAAGCTATGCGACAGAACCGGGATCACGAGGGAGGCGCAGCGGCGCGTCGCCTTGGCGACCCGTGGCGCGAGCTCGCTGATGCTGGCCGCGGCTACCTGTCTGTCTACTTCTCTGAGCCCCTCGCCCGATGGCCAGTTCGCGAGATCACCCGACGTGCGGATAACAAGAGCGACCCAAACATCGAGACCGGAACATACGGCCTGTTCTCCACCTGTGAGCCGTCCATGCGAAATCGGATCGTTCTCGATGGTGCGGCCACCATCTTCTTCCTCACGACACGCAAGCCGCACCAGGGGAGAGTGATCTCCGGGTACTACCACGTTGGCTGGTACACGGAAGGCACCCAGGGTGCGGTCAACCGCGACTACGCCCTCGCTGCCGACAAGATGCACTTCATAGACCCCATCCTCGCGAGCGATCTGGCAGAGCCGTTGGCAGCGATCGGTTCTACGCAGTTCCGCACGATGAAACCGATCGATGTTGAGACTGTGGCGACTCTTCGCCGGATATGCGACGAGCGCCCTGACCGCACAGCCGAATACTTGGGGGAAGTCGAGCGAATCGAAGCGTTCGCGCGTGCTCGATCAGGCTACGCGTATCCGTCGTGGGGGCGAGAGGCCGGATTTAGCTGGGCAGACGCCCCCGAGTACTACCAGACAGACGCTGAGCTCTCGAAGGTGCCCAACAGTTCCAGGAACCGCAAGTGGCGATGCCGAGAGTGCGGATATGTCATCAAGAGCGGCGCACTGCTGAAGAAGTGTCCGTTGTGCAAGCAGATGGCAACGCTCGCTCCCGCCGAGGAGGGCGCATGACCCGTCGAGTCTTTATCAGCTACCAGCATGCCGATCAGATGAAAGCCCGTGGCTTGAACCTGATGACATACAACAAGAACGTCAACGTTGACTTCACGGGACGGCACCTGCTCGACCCGGTGAAGAGCCAGGACGCGGATTACATCAGCCGAAAGATCAAGGAGCGGATCAAAGGGTCATCGGCCACAATCGTTCTCATCGGGAAGGAGACATCCCAAAGTGAGTGGGTCGAGAAAGAGATCCAGTGGAGTAAGGAACAGGGAAAGGGCATCATTGGCATTCGTATCGATCCCGACGCCCCAGTCCCCGAAGGGCTGACTGAGTACGGCGCTGAAATTCTCGACTGGAACACTCCAGCAGATGTAAACCAGTTTGACGATGCCATCGAGCGAGCAATCGCAGCGACGAGCCGCGGTAGGTCGATGCCCACAAACACGATGAGTACATGCACGCGATGAGCAGCCACAACAATTCCCGCGGGCCACGGAAAATCACGTTGCCCGGTATCCACGATGCGGCAAGCGAAGCGTCAGGGCGCGGACAAACAGCGTACGTCCGGCTAAGCGCCTCCCGGCTAGTTGCGCTTCTGATCGCAACGCTCGCAGCTGCGCTTGGCATCGCCATCGGAAGTTTCGACTTCTCTGGCCTTGTAGTGCTTCTGGCGTTCGTAGTAGCCGCACTAGCCGAGTTGGCTTTGATCCGATTTCAGCCCGAACGCGACTGGTACGCTGGACGCGCGGTCGCCGAGTCCACCAAGACACTCGCGTGGCGGTTCGCCGTCCAGGGAGAGCCTTTCGGTCCGACTCTCACTGAACAAGAGGCTGAGGCACTGCTTCGAACCCGAGTCAGCGAAGTCTTGCAACGTGGCAAGGACCGAATCAACGTTGGTCCTGGCGATGCGGTGCTCACAGAGAGCATGCTCGATCTCCGTCGGTCTCCATTCTCCGAACGCAGAGACGCTTATCTCGAACAAAGGACAGAAGAACAGCGCGCCTGGTACTCGTCCAACGCCCGGAAGAACGAGGTCCGCGCTACGGCGTGGCGTTATGCGCTTCTTCTTGGTGAGTTGCTGGCAATCGTAGCTGCTGCTCTTTCCCTAGGTCGTGACGAGCCGTTCGACTTCGCCGGCATCGTCGCTGCGTTCGTTGCAGGAGGAGCCGCCTGGCTGGCGATCAAGCAACACTCCCAGCTGACCTCCGCGTACAGGGTGGCGGCAGGTGAACTGGCCGTTCAAGCAGATGTTCTCCGCGGGGTGAGCGCTGAGGACTGGCCGCAGGCAGTGGCGGATGCTGAGGAAGCGATCAGTCGTGAGCACACAATGTGGCTGGCTACCCGCGGCGAGGAGCCGTTGCCGCCTCCCCACATGAGCAAGGCTTGACAGAGACTTCGGGCGCCTCTCTTAGCCTGCGGCGAGGCGTTCGAAAGCGGGGCGGGACGGTTCGAGGACCCGCACGCGCCGGTCTTCCCGGCTCTTGGTCGGTTTGGTGCAAGCCTCCTTTGCCGGGGCATACCTGCCGGAAGACCACGACGAGATGCTTGTCGAATCGGACATTCCCGACCTGCAGCCCTGATGTCTCGGGTGAATGTGCGACGATGAGTGGAGTGCTGCGAGCATGACGAAGTCGCTGTAGGGCTGGCCGAAATCTCCGTAGGATTTCAGTGGTCTACAGATGAGTCGGGCGCCGCGGTGGTCAGTGGAGGCCACGCCTAAAGCGCTCGGCGTCATCCTCATTGCGCCGTGCGTCGCTGTCGTACGAGGCGGCGACTCGCCGGAATAGAGCGGCCGTTCTAGGCGCGGTGTCAGCGAGCGCCTCTGCTTTGGCTCGGTAGTCGGCGGAAAGTTGGAACTCTTGACCCCCACCGTCTTCCAGGCCACGGCTTGTGATGCCGCGACTGTTCACGACGTGCAGATAGAGCCCCGTTTCGATGTGCTCGAGCTGCACGTCTTCTAGAAGGTCCCGAACAACGACGCCCGGCCATGTGCCGTCCGGGTCCGGCGGGGTGTGCCCAAGAACCTGTCCGAACTGTTGCAGGCCGACTTCTGTCCGACCATGTTCTGCCAGGAGCTCCATCGCCCCGTCGAGCCAGGATCGAAGCACTTTGGCATCCATGGAGCCGTCTACGAGCCCGGGCGGCGAATCCCATGCATTGAGCAGGCGGTAGGCGTTGGACGCCATCGATGCGTCGTGTTGTTCGTCGTCAGCCTGGCCCTCAACTCCCTCTTTGTCCTCCGCGCCTGGTCGAGCACGAAACACGAGACAGACCATTCCGACGAACTCGGATGGGTCAGCAGCCAAACTCTCGGACAGCGCTGGGATCTTCGCGTCATAGCCCAGCGCAGGAAGGTACGCCCACTGGAGGCGGACAAGGTCGCCGGGCTCAAGATGGTCGCGCATGGCTTCGAGGTAAGCGAAAAGCCGTTGGAAGTCGTAGGTCCGCAAGCCGCGCGCGGCGGCAGATTGGGCCTGATCCGCCAACAGTCCGTCGAGCGCTCGCACGATGAGCTTTGCGCCCTCCGGGCGTGGCCCATCCTTCTCCGTGTGGGAGTACATGCTCATGAGGTGCAGGACGTCGGCATGGCGGCCGGCAAGGATCAACCGGTCGGCGACTTCGTCGAGCCTGTCGAAGTCGTGACCCAATCCGAGCGGCTGAAACGCCATCCAGTAACGAGTCTCAAGTTCCTGATCCGCAGCCGCTAGTGCCCACACTTCCGTGAGGTTTTCTCGTGCAACTAGGAGAAGTCGGGCCCTCTGCTCGATAGTAAGGTCGTCCCGTGCGAGGAGGCCTGTTATGAGGTCGAACCCGTCGAGCGCGTAGCGGGCCGAGAAGTACGACATTGCGGTCTCGGCGAGATTGTCTGGGCCCTCGATCGCCAACCAGCCAAGGAGTTCTGAGTCATACGACGATCCAAGGTGCGCAAGGGAGATGCCGACGGCCCCGTGCACGGTCGCATCTCGTGCCAACTTGATGATGGCGTCGAACCCGCCTTCGGCTTCGATCTCCTTGATCGCTTCCACGCGCAGGCGCCCAAGTTCGCGTTCAAAGCCTTCGTAGTCATCCAATTGTCGAGCGCCGATGTGCGGTGTGTATGACTGGAACAGTCCGACTAGTCGGAGATAGGCAGACTCGGGCTGATACCTAGTCGCTAGCGAGTCGAGCTTGGCCAGCTCCTCTTCTGGCAGCGACCAAGCGGCATCCGTGAACTCTCGATGACGCCCAATGAGGTCGATCAGCGATCGCCACACTGAATATCTGAAGTCAGACGCGAGATCAGCCTGATCGGCGATCGAATCGAGTGCCCCAACGACACGCTCCCGATCCGCTGGCGCCATGGCTGACGTACGGTCGAGGATCGTTGCCCACCGCTCAGCATCTGCGCCTGCGTCCTCGATGGAGCGCTCGACTGCCGCGGTAGTCATCTTCCATATCTCGCCATATGTAACGGACTGCTTGTTCGGCCTCCACGTCCGGAAGACGGGCGCGCTGATCGGAAAGTGAACCCCGCTATGGCCCTCGGGAAGCATGCTGCATTCCAACTTCCACGCGGCGTCAGGATGCCGACGGCGCAACGAGTCGAGCACCGCGATGCGTCGGTCGGGATCGACAGACGCGTCCGGATGCCACGGTCGGTAGATCGCAGCTAGCGACGCTGCCGGGCGGTTCGACATTCGGCCGCCAGGATCGATCTCGTCGAGACGCGCAAGGAGAGCGACCGCGCGCCCGAAGTAGTCGGTGCACCAGGACAGACACTCAAGAGCCCACAGCAGATTGGTGTGAGGAGTGCCGCCAGAGAAGAGGCCAGACTCATCGGTGCTGTCTTGGAACATTGTCGCCAACAACGGCTCCTCGCCCGTAGCCGCCACGCTCACAGCATCGAGAAACGCCTCTGGCCCAGCCTCAGCTAGCAGCGGCAAGATGTCGGCGAGTGATTGCCAGGCACGTCCTGTGGGGTCTGCCGATGCCCACTCCAGCAGCTTCCGGACCAGATAATTGGCGACCCCTGCACCCGATCCTCCACCCGACCAGGTCACGGTCCCGCCGTACACGCCCAACAGGGCTAGCGACTGAGCGAGTCCGTGACGGAGATCGCCTGAGTAGCGTCGGGTCTTGCCGTCGATCGATGCTCGCCAGCGCTGGTCGCGCGGCAGGTCAAGGGCTGGGTCCCCCTCGGCCAAGACCATCTCTACAACACTCTCGAAGCGCTGCATGTCGTCGGACGTCAGCTTTGACACCAACAGCATACACGCATCTACGGCTGAGACGAGATGCCATGCGCCGTCGGTCCGGATCGCCAGAGGATCGGTGGGATTATCGACGATCCCTGTAATCGAATCCCTGAACGTCTCGTAGTCGACCCCGGTCAACGTCTCGATTATCGAACGATCACCTGCTGCGTTGTCTCTCCACGAGCCAGCCAAGAGGATCGATCGGAAGTTCCGTGAGGGAGTTGTGTCAGCCCACGCCGGCCGATGGAGTGCGGCCTGCACGGCGATGTTTCGACGCAAGGCGGTCAAGCTGCGACGTCCGAGTCTGCCGAGCGTGTCGGCCCTCTCGCTGTCCGCGATCCCTGCGGCCTTCAGCGCGTCTGCCAACTCGGAGGGGTCCAACGGCGGAAGTATGACGTCAGCGCCTTCCTCGGCGACGACCGGCACGCAGAAACTGTGGACCGTTCCGGTTGGAATCTCGCTCACCAGTTCGGGCGTGCGAGGGACCAGGACGAGCGGCTGAGACGATGCGGCCAATTGCCTCCATGTGGATAGGTCGTCAACGAATGCCAGCCGAGCAAGCATCTGTCCCTTGCCCTGCTCGTCGCGATTCACGGCGACCGCAGCAACGAAGGCGCAGACCTCTTCCACTGACGCGCCAGCCACCGTGGTAATCGACGCGGACGTCGCCGCTCGGTCTTCAACCTCCCGTGCGGCATCCGTCCGGCCCGCGAGCACGGCTTTCGAGGTCAATGCCGGATTCGTTTGCGCCGCCCAGTCGCGCCACCACGTAAATCCGGTTCGGAGGCCGCGCGGCGAGAGACCTAGTTCCTCGGAAAGCCATGCCCACGTGATTGGCGCTGCTTCAAGCCACGTCTCAATGTCATCTAGGCCCAGTGCCCTAACGTCCCTCCAGACGTCGTCGCCACGCTTACCCCTCGCCCAAGATGCGCGGGCAGTCCACGGCCGCAAGATCACTTCCACGTATGTGCAGTCTCCGGTGGCGGTGCCATCCGGGGTGGCGGCGCGCTTGACGTAGTCCTCATCCGCCTTCGTGTTTGGGCTCGAGTTGACTGACAACTCCCAGACGGAGAGGCCTTCAGGAACCCACGCGGTGGCGTCCGTCGTGCGGATGGAACCATCCCAATCGCCCGCCGCGACGCCCTCGCCAGCGGGCATACCGAGTTCCAGCAGACCCGGGGTGGTCTCGAGGACGAGACGCCGCACCAGTCGCGGAAACTCGGACTGCGCTGAGCGCGTGTCTGCCCAGTTCTGCAGCTTGCTGCGATCGACGTATCCAGGTCGAGTCACGGTTGGCCCGACCGTTCAAGTTCAACTCCATCCATGCAACTAGGCTAGTGTCGCGCGTCTGAATCTCGTTTACGGGTGGCGTGGGGCAGGATTTCGTCGGCGGTCTTGGTCCAGGTGAAGGGGTGGCTGCGGTCGTTCCAGCCGTCGATGAAGGCCCGGATGGCGGTCACCAACTGGGCGACGCTGTCGAAGCTGCCGCGGCGGATGGCTTGTCGGGTGATGATCCCGAAGAACACCTCGACCAGGTTCAGCCACGAGCCCGAGGTGGGGGTGAAGTGCAGCGTGATGCGCGGGTTCTTGGCCAGCCAGGCTTGGATCTCGGCGTGTTTGTGGGTGTGGTAGTTGTCCACGACGACGTGCAGTTGGCGGCGCGGGTAGGCCTTGGCGACCTTACGCAGGAAGGCACCGAACTCGGCCTTGCCGTGCCGGTCGTAACACTCGTCGACGACCCGGCCGGTGGCGATCTCCAGCGCGGCGAACAGGGTCGTGGTGCCGTTGCGTTTGTAGTCGTGGGTGGCCTTCTCCGGCAGGCCGGGGCGGACCGGCAGGATCGGCGCGGTCCGGTTCAGCGCCTGGATCTGACTTTTCTCGTCCACGCACAGCACGATCGCGTTCGTCGGCGGGTTCAGATACAGCCCGACGACGTCACGGACTTTGGCCTCCAGTTCGGGGTCGGTGGAGAACTTGAACGTCTCGGTCCGCCACGGCTTGATCCCGTACTTCCTCCACGCCCGCGCGACCGTCGCATCCCCGACCCCGAGCTGGCTGGCGAGTAGCCGGGTCGACCAGTGCGTCACCGCCAACGTTGCCGGTGG
This sequence comes from Micropruina glycogenica, assembly GCF_900289045.1. Classification (GTDB taxonomy): domain Bacteria; phylum Actinomycetota; class Actinomycetes; order Propionibacteriales; family Propionibacteriaceae; genus Micropruina; species Micropruina glycogenica. The sequence continues at coordinate 1,349,449 of NZ_LT985188.1, read as the reverse complement.
CGGCTCCAGCGTGGCGGCCAGAATCGCCGCGTCATCGACCGTCTTCGGCCGCCCTGAGCGCGGCTCGTCATCCAGGCCCGCGATCCCAGACTCAGCGAACCGGTCACGCCACTTGATCACCGTCGGCCGCGACACCCCCAGCTGGCCGGCCACCGCAGTCGTCCCGGCACCGGCAGCCGAGGCCAACACGATCCGGGCCCGTTCCGCATGCCCCGCCGACACCGTTGAGGAACGTGTCCACGACTCCAGAATCAGCCGATCCGCATCGGTGATCTCCACAGTTGATGATGGCATGCCCCATCATCCCACACCGTCAATGAACTAATGACGCACGACACTAGATGGCCTCGAAGACCAGGCCCAGGAACTGAAGGAGCCTGATCGATGTACCTGACTGCGCAGCGTGCACTCACGTCAGAGCGGGCGGTTCGATCCGCACCGTTCTGAGCGGTTTGCTCAGATCGCTCATGAAGCGGACATCGATCGTCTGCGTAGCTGCTGCCTGCCGCGGGGACCAGAAGGGGACCAGAATCATGCAAACCATGCATGTCGTGGCGTGTTCTGCACGCTCAGATCCCCGGAAACATGCGGGTTTTAGTCCCAGCGAGGCTGTTCGGACGCCTGGGGGTCAAGGGGTTTACCCCGCTCTGGTCGGCCCGAACAACTGAAAATCCATGCCACGGGCTGTGGCGCAGCTTGGTAGCGCACCTGACTGGGGGTCAGGGGGTCGCAGGTTCAAATCCTGTCAGCCCGACGGGTGTAATGCCTTGTGAAAGTCGTGTTAAGGGTCTGTACGCGGCCCGTGTGTAACGTACGTGGAACAGGTCAAGGCGCTGGCGTCACGTGAACCCAGGCCAGCTCCTCGTTCAACTTCCCCACGTCGATACGAATGCTGGTCTCATCCGTCGGAGGCGCCAGCGCTTGGGTCGTGTCGCCTTCGGGTCAGGGATGTCCATGAAGAGCACTCCAGCACTCTTGACCTCGCGCCAAGCCGAGCTTCCGGCCCAGTTCTTCGGTGCGCACCACCTCCTTGCGCGCGCCTCATAGGCCAAGAGCCAGTCTTCACTCTGCAAGGCGTCGGCGGCCTCGGCTCGTTTCACAACAGCATCAAGGTTGGTGCACGAGAGCTGGAGCCAGACCGAGTCCTTGAGCGCTGCCCACGCGAGGAGATTGCTGTGCGCGCCAAGCTGAACCTTGCTGGATATGTCTCGTCGTTCGGCCGTGCTTGCTTGAGGGCGCCGCAAACATTCGCGAAGGCCAAGCTAGTGAAGATCGGCGGGAGCTCATTGGGGAAGTACCCAACGCCCACGGCGCGGACGAGATCCATGGGTCACAGTATCTCGAACGCTCCGTCTTGGTTCGATGACGCGACGGGGACCGCCGACTGGAGACGGCCTCGCGGGGTAGCCGCTCCGGAGATGAGGACGATTTGGCGCGTTCGTGTGAGCGGCAACGCAGACGTTCCGGTGGCCAGGCCGATGTCGCCGCCGAGGAGCAACGAGGGGCCGAGGTCAGCCGGACGTCCCCTCGACTGCGTCCGGACCGCCTGCCCGCAGGCCGGCGAGCCACGCCTTCAGGAGTCCTTCGTGGGCTCCCCGCCATGCGAGCCTCAACGCAGGGTGAACTTGCTTTGCCACCTGGTGGACCCGCAGGGCCCGGTCGGGGATGAAGCAAGCGATGCCTCGACGGCCGAGTCGGTGTGCGCCGGCCAGCTCATGGTCGAAGTCGGTGGCCGCCATGGCGCGTTCGTCGTCCCAGGTCTCGTCGCCGTAGATGCCCTCCGAGGCCGCGCGCAGCACAGTGAGGAGATCGTCGGCATCCTTGGTTTCGGCGGGGTGGCGTCCGGCGAACGCGATGAGCTTCAGCACGGCCATGAGTTCGAGGGGAGCGACGGGCAGCAGTCTTCCGGACGGCAGAGTGACGAGATCCGCGTTGGCGGCTGCTTCGGCGCAGCCGAGAACGCTGAGGCTGGACTCGTGGATAACGACGTCCCCCTCGCGTTCCAGCTCGCCGAATGGCACCACGTCGACTTGCTGCCCGAGCAGCCTCCTGCGCTGCCAGGCTCGAGTCGGCTCGCCAATGGTCGCCAGCAGCGCGTCGAAGTCGCCAGCGTCGTGGGCGGCCACTGCGATGTCGACGTCGTTGGTTGCTCGTCGGGGGAGCGTGACTCCTCCGAGGATGAGTGCAAGGTCGCGGGCGGTGGCGCCGATGAGTACCCACCGCCCGGGAGGCCCGAGAGCGTCGACGAGGGCATCCAGCAGCTCGCCGGGAACGGGCAGGTCGCGCTCAGCCAAGGGTGCGAAGGTGCGCATCGTTCCTCCTGAGATTGGCGGCCATATCAAGGGAGCGGGCGTCGCCCTCGCGAAGCAGGTCCCCGTAGATCAGGACTGATGGCACCAAGCCGGGTTGCGACGCGGGCAGGCCGTCTCCCCAGAAGCGCTCACGCACCTCGACGCGGAACGGAGTGGGGTCGGTCGTCAGGCGCAGCAGAGTCACGGCGGGGCCGAGAGTGGCGGCGTAGACGATGCCGTCAGTGGCGCGAACGTGATCGTCCAGGACCGCAGCCGCGGCGATTCCGCCCAGGAGAACGACGTCCTGGGCATCAGCTCGCACCTTGTCTGGCCAACGCTCATCGGCCGCGTACAGGGCTCGAGGCGCGAGCGGACGCACGGCTTGCCTTCGATAGGACTCTGCCCACGTGTCGAGCAGCCGGCCGGGGTGGTGAAGTCGGTCGTCCAGGAGAAGCCCGGCATCAGTGAGCTGGGCAAGGGTGCTGTGGACCGTGCCGATCGAGGCTCTCGCGACCTTCGCCAGGGCGCGAACTGGGCTGGCCGCCAGATCGGGGTTGGCCAGGAGCGCGAACGCCACCCGGTGGCTGGCGCGGTTGAGTGCCAGGGCGCCCGGAGCCCGTTTCGCTTGGGGCTGCAGGCCTGTCACCTTGGCGTGCGTGTCTCTGCGGACGGGCTTGTCGGTCTGGGCGAACAGCACGGTGCGCCCGTCCAGCGAGAGGTGAGCGTTGCCCTGATCGTCCAGGAAGCTGGCGCCTGCGTCAGCCAGGCGGTGGAGGGTGGCGTCGTCGAAGCCGCTACTCACCAGCAGGGGCAGCCATCCGGGCTCGTCGTCGGGCGTCTTCGGGTTGCGGCCGACGGGGAGGACCTGAACCCGATGCAGCGCAGACCCATGGCGTAGGACGAGCCGGCGGCCGCCGGAAGGCTGCACCGACAACACGGTGACGTCCTTCATTCCTGCGCGCACCAGACCCTGTTGGACGAGGCGTGCCAACGCCTCGCCTTGCGTGTTCAAAAGGCCCATCTGTTCAATATAGCTGAACAACCCCTCTTCTTGAACAGAGATGCGCGCGGCGCTCACCACCGGCGGTAGCGATCCTCCGGCCGATTGGTTGGGATCGCGGGGAACAGCTTGTCGAGATCGGAGACTCGGACGCGGATGAGCTTGTACCCGAGCTTCACGGCTGGCAGGTCGCCCGAGGAGATCCGGCAGCGCAGGGTGCAGGTGCTGACCGCATAGATCTTGGCGGCCTCACACAGGGACACCCACTCGGTCTCGACTCGGGAGTGTTCTGGTTGATGGACATGTCGGTTCCTTCCTGGGGTTGGTGCCCGGCGAGCGCCGAGCAGCGGGGGATCAGATGCTGATTCCTGGGCTGTGTCGCGGAGTGTGATCGTGCAGGTCGCGGTGCGGGTCGTGCCGGGCGGCTGTGGAGTGACGGTCTCCCAGACCTGGTTCAGCCACGGTTCGAGCCGGTAGCGCAGGGCATCGGCCTTGTGGTCGTCGGGCAGCGCACGGCCGGTTGCTGCCTGGACGTGCGCCCGGAGCCGGGTCCCGTCAGGGTCCGCTTCGGCGCACTCTCGGGCGACTCGGATGGTGGCTGGGTCCTCGATGGTGGTCGGCGCGGCCTCATGGATCCAGCCGAGCCATTTGAGCACCGGCTCGGCCTCGCCGGCGATGAGGCCGTCCAGTCGGTGCTGGGTTCGGGCCTCAACGAGGTGGTGTTGGACGGGTCCGGTGGGGTGGAGGTCGTTGTCGGGGACTTGGTGAGCGGCGCGCCACAGCTCGATCTGAGCGACAATCTCAGGCGACGGCGGTTCCACCAGCGCTCGCGCCCAGCCGGGGGTGTGGTCGGCTTGCTGGGCATCGGTGCGGACGTCGGCGGCCAACCCCTCGACCAGTTCGTAGCGGGCGTCCAGGTAGTAGCCCACTCGGGATCGGCGATCGCCTTGGGAACGGGCGGGAGCCATGGGAGCGGTGGCGGTCACGGTCGCGGGCCGCGACCGCCACCACCCGCTGCGGGGTGTGTGCGTGCACGGCCTGCACGAAGCTGTCGCCGATGCTCGTGCCGATCACACCCCAGCGCAGTACGGGTACCGACTGGGGTGCGATCAGCCGTGGCGACGGCAGCGACAGCGTCATGCGTTCGCCGTGGTCGGGCTCCAACCCTCGGGCAGCGGCGCGACCTCGGGCGGAGCAGAGGTCACGGTCACGGTCTCGCCGCTGGCGATGGACTTCTCGACCGCCAGCATGATGTCGAGCACGTGGTAGGCCAGGTTGGCCTCCAGCCGCGGCGGCCGGCCCGCCGCCAGGGCCCGGACGAGCTCGACCACGCCGATGCCGCGGCCGTTGCCGGCACCGTCGACGGTCTCGGTGCCGGTCTGCTCGCCACCTACATGGGTGGTCACGTCGCCGTCGAACATATTCGGGTCGGGCGCGACGACGGTGCCGTCCGCGCCCTGGAACTCCAGGATGCCCATGCGGCTCTGACCCGAGTCGAACGAGAACAGGCACACCGACGACGCGCCTGAGGCGTGCCGCAGCAGCACGTTCGCGGTGGTGGGCACGGTCACCTCGAAGTCGGTGCCCTGCTTCGGGCCCGACATCACCGTACGGACGTCGCGCGCCCGGCCACCCGCCGCCGTCACCGACACCACCGGGCCGAGGCCCAGCACCAGCGAGGTGAAGTAGTAGGGGCCGATGTCGAGGGTCGGGCCGGCGCCGGTCTGAAACAGGAACGCGGGGTCCGGATGCCACACATCAGGGCCGGGCTGCTGCATGATCGCGAGGCCGGCCAGGGGGCGTCCGATCGAGCCGCCGGCCACCGCGCGCAAGGCGGTCTGCAGCCCGGGGCCGAGCACGGTGTCGGGGGCGCAGCAGACCCACACGTCCTGCTGCTTCGCCTCGTCGAGCAGTGCGCGGGCCGCCTCGAGGTCAAGGCCGAGAGGCTTCTCGCTCCATACGTGCTTACCGGCCCGAACGGCCTTGGTCGACACGTCGATGTGCACCTCGGGCGGGGTGATGTTCACCACGATGTCAACCCCCGGGGTGTTCAACACGGTGTTTTCGCCGCCCCAGGTGGGCACGCCGAACTTCTCGGCCTGCGCCTGGGCGCGTTCGACGATCAGGTCGTCGATCGCCACCACCTCGACGTCGGGGTAGCTGGTCAGGTTGGTGAGGTACTGGGTCGAGATGTTGCCCGCCCCGATGATGCCGACACCGATGGTCATCGGCGTGCCTCCTTCTCAGTGTTCGATGCTGCCAAATAGTCGATGCTGCGGCGAACCTCGTCGATCGGGTCGGCGCCGCACTGGTCGAACTCCAACACCCAGGTGCGGTTCGGTGAAGCGGCCAGAATCGGCGGCAGGTCCATCGCCCCCTCGCCCAGCACGACGTTGGCCTGGTCGTGCACCGACGGCCCGAGCGGGCCGTCCTTCACGTGCAGATGGGTGATCCGCTCGCCGTAGGCCTCGAACAGGTCGAGCGGACGGCGGCCGCCGGCGACCGCCCAGTAGGTGTCGACCTCGAGGGCCACCCGCGGGTCGAGCAGCGACACGAAGTGGTCGTAGGCCGGCACCCCGTCAACCTCGGGCGCCACGAACTCGAACTCGTGGTTGTGATAGCCGATCGTCACGCCGGCGTCGGCAAACTTTCCGACCTGGGCGTTGATGGACGCCGCAACCGAGGCGATGCCCTCGCCCGACAGCCAGGCGCCGCGGTCGGAGCCGGGCTGAAACACCGTGTGGACGCCCAACGTTCGGGCCGCCGCCAGCACCTGGTCGGGGGCGCCGATCACGTCGGCGTGCGCACTGCCGGCGCTCAGGCCGTGCTCGGCGAGCGTGCCGGGCAGCCAGTCGAAGTGCTCGATGCCGAACGGTTCGACCTCGTCCAAGCCCATGGAGGCGATGGCGGCGAACGTGGCGTCGCGATCGCTGTCGAACAGGTCACGCAGCGTGTACAGCTGCAGGCTCAGCCGTGCCATCAAGCGTTGTCGCCGTCGAGAAACTCGCGGCTGGTCTCGATGGCGTCGAACAGGTCGCCGTTGAAGTGGTCGAACTCGACGATCGCGTATTCGAGCCCCGGCAGCGCGGCGATGGCCTGCGCCAGCGGCACCACGCCCTCGCCGGCGGGCACCTGGTCGGCCGGCGGGTAGGCCTTGATCGCCTCGGCGTCGAGGGTGCCGTCCTTGACGTGCACGGCCACCACGCGGCTGCCGAGCCGCTCGACCAGCGCGACCGGATCGACGCCCGCCCGGGCCGCCCAGTACAGGTCGACCTCGAGCACCACGCGGGGGTCGAGCAGGCTGGCGAGCAGTTCGAGGCCGGTCTGGCCGTCGATGTTCGCCTCGAGTTCGTGGCCGTGGTTGTGGTAGCCCACGCGCAGGCCGCGGCCCTCGGCGATCTCGGCGGCGGCGTTCAGCAGCTCGGCGGTCTGCTCGACCTGCTCGCGGGTCTGCCAGCGGGTGGGGTGGGTGTAGGGGTCGATCACGATGGTCATGCCGAGGGTCTCGGCGGCGTCGAACACCTCGTCGGGGGTCGGCACCGGAACGGTCGAGCTGCTGCCGTCGGGGTTCACGAACGAGGTGGACGCCAGAAACGCGTGGCCGGTCGGGGCGACCAGGCCGTTGGCCTTGAGCGCCGCGGCCAGGGCCTCGGCGTTGCCGACGAAGTTGTAGGCCTCGGTGGCCGTGAAGCCGCGCTTGGCGACCTCGGCCAGGGTGGCGTTCAGGTCGGCCTCAAGGGCTTCTCGGACGGTGAACAGCTGCAGCGATGTGACGGGCGACACGGGGGTCCTTTCGAGGGTTTCTGGGCGGCGGGTCGGCGGCGACCGGCCGGATTGCCGACAACCATAACAGCTAAAACCGCCATGTGGAGGTTTTAGTCTGTACAGTTTCCGTCGTGAACGTGAACTCCAGCGATGGACGGGTCGACCCGCCCTCGCCGGACGTCCGCGGGCCTTACCCCAAGGGTGTCGCACGGCGCCAGGAGATCTTGGAACGCGCGATCGAGGTGTTCGCGGCGAACGGGTCCGAGGGCACCAGCCTGCGCGCCATCGCCCGCGAGATTGGGGTGTCGCACGCCGCGCTGACGCACTACTTTCCCTCGCGCGACGCGTTGCTGGTCGAGGTCTACCGCGAGGCCGAGCGGCGGGTGCAGAAGACCGAGGGCCCCGAGGCCAACGTGGTCGAGATCATGGCCGAGTCGGCCCGGCGCAACCACAGCGTGCCGGGGCTGGTGCAGCTGTACTCCACGCTGGTGGCCGCCGGGCTCGAGTCGGGCCACCCCGACGCCACGGCGTTCGCCACCGATCGTTTCGCCAATACCCGGCGCACGCTGGCAGATCGGGTGCGGCGCAACCAGGCCGACGGGCTGATTCGGCCCGACGTCGACCCCGAGGCCGTGGCCGCGTTGGTGATCGCCGCCTCGGACGGTCTGCAGCAGCAGTGGCTGCTCGACGGTGCCGCGCCGCAGGAGCAGGCGCTCGCACTGCTGCAGGAGTTGCTGGCGCCCTGACCATATTGCTGGTCGAGACCATCTGTCGTCGGTCGAGCTTGTCGAGACCGGTCTGTTGCCGCGGAGCGGACGCGTCCCTGTCCCGCCCTTGCGGGACTGCTCGGCTAGCGCCTCGCCGTGCAGCAAACGCCCGACCACGCCCTGACCGGGGCGCCTCCGCTCCGCTTCACGGTTGCGTTTCGCTGGCGCTGGTCGAGCCTTTCGAGACCTGTCTGACGAGGGGTTTCGACAAGCTCAACCAGCGGGACCGTCGCTGGTCGAGCTTGTCGATACCGTCCGATGGGGGCACTCGTTACGCCAGCAGTTTGGCCTTGGCGGCCGCGAACTCGTCGTCGGTCAGCACGCCTGCGGCGCGGAGTTGCGCCAGCTGATCGAGTTGGGTGATCAGGTCGTTGGCCGGAGCGGGAGCCGCCGCGGGCGGTGGCGGCGGGGGAGCGGGGAGCGACCGGTGCGGGCTGCGGAGCCTGCTGAACGGGCTGCTGCGCCGCCCGACGCCGGCCGGACTGTGCAGGTGACGGCGTTGGCGGTGCCGACCACGACGGCGGTGCGGGCGGCCGTGCCCCGCAGGCCGGGCCGTCCCATACGACGAAAGCCCATGGCTACTCCTTCGGATCAGGCGTCGTCCGCGAGCGCGGCGACCTCGTTGACAACTTCGGCGGGAAAGCGGGTGACCGAGCGCACGACCGCGTTGGCATCGCCCACGGCGGCGGCGATCTGACGGGCCCAGGTGTTCTCCAACAGCACCACCAGCGTGATGGTGTCGGGATCGGTCGACTCGGTCAGCTCGATCAGGTCCTCTTCGCCGATCAGTCCTGCCGCAGCCAGTTCGACACCTGTGAGTCCGAGTTCGGCGAACGGTGAATCGGCGGGGTTCGCCAGACCGCGAGAGCTCGATTCGTCCCTCGTACTGTAGGGGCATGAGAGGGTGCCGATGCGGGTTCTGATCACCGGCTCTGCGGACGGCCTGGGCCGGCTCGCGGCCGCCCAGCTGATGCGCGAGGGGCACGACGTTGTGGTGCATGTGCGCCGGCCCGATCGGCTCGACGCCGTGGCCGACCTCACGTCACGGGGCGCGATGGCGGTGGTCGGCGATCTGGCCGATGTGGGTCAGGTTCGCCACGTCGCCGAGCAGGCGGACGCACTGGGTCGCATGCACGCGGTGATTCACAACGCCGGGGTCTACTCGGGGGCCGCGATCATGCCGGTGAACGTGGTCGCGCCGTACCTGCTGACCGCGCTCATGCAGCGCCCGAACCGGTTGGTCTACCTGAGCAGCGGCATGCACCTCGGCGGCCGCGCGCGCCTCGACGGCATCGACTGGTCGGGGCGGCGTCCGTCGGGCACGTATTCAGACAGCAAGCTGTTCGTGACCGCACTGGCCGCCGCCGTCGCCCGGCTGTGGCCGGACGTGCGCAGCAACAGTGTCGACCCCGGCTGGGTGCCCACCCGCATGGGCGGCGCCGGAGCTCCGGACGACCTGCGCGAGGGCCACCGCACCCAGGAGTGGCTCGCCACCAGCGACGATGCCGAGGCGCTGACCAGCGGTGGCCACTGGCACCACCGGAGGCGCCGGCGCGCGCACCCGTCCGTCACCGACGAGGCGTTTCAGAACGCCCTGCTCGACTCGCTGGCCGCGTTCACCGGCGTGGCCATCGCGGCCGAGTGACCGCGCCGCGACGGGCATCGGCTGGCGACCGGGGCCGGCCTTCCGACCCGTGATGGACAGCAACTGCGCATGTGCAATAGTTGAACACATGCAGATGTTGCACTACTCTTATCCCATGACCGACGAGTGGCGAAACAGCGCCGAGCAGGCGGTGAGCGAGATCCGCGCAGCGATCGACGAATCGCAGGGTGACGCCGAGCAGACCGTCCGCCGGCTCAGCGAGGCGTCCGTTCGGCTGAACGAGGCGTTGAACGAGGCGATGGCGGCGGCCGCGATCTCGGGAGCCAGCATGCGCAGCATCGCCGCCGCGAGCGGCCTCGCGCCCAACAGCATTCCGCCCCGGCTGGGCCGCAGCAGCGCCCTGGCGCCGTACGCCGACCCGTCCGGCACCGTCGGCGCCGAAGGCATCGCCGTCGCCCGCCACCACAACCGCACCCAGGGCACGTCGCCGATGGCGTTCAAGCCCCGCAGAAAGGACTCCGAACAATGACCGACCAGACGCTGACCCACATTGAGTTTCTGCTCGACCGCTCCGGTTCGATGGCCTCGATCAAGAGCGACATCGAAGGCGGCTTCAACAGCTTCGTCGCCGACCAGGCGCAACAACCCGGCACCTGCACGGTGTCGCTCGCCCAGTTCGACAACGTGTACGAGGTCGTCTACACGGGCACCGACGTCCATCGGGTGCCGCCGCTCACGCTCGCCCCGCGCGGCAGCACCGCGATGCTCGATGCGATCGGACGCAGCGTCACCGAGCTCGGTGCCCGGCTCGCGGCCCTGCCCGAGGAGCAGCGGCCGGGCACGGTGATCGTCGCGATCATGACCGACGGGCTCGAGAACGCCTCGAAAGAGTGGACCTACCCCGCGATCAAGGCGGTGATCACCGAGCAGGAGTCGACCTACAACTGGCAGTTCCTCTACCTGGGTGCCGATCAGGACGCCATCGAGGTCGGCGGCAAGATGGGCATCGCTCCTGGCCGTTCGCTCACCTACGGCCGCGGCTCGTCGCAGCAGGCGTACGCCGCCACGTCGGCCGTGGTGGGCGCCATGCGCACCATGGCGGCCGAGGGAGCCAGTCCAGCCGCGGTGCGGTCGGCGGGCTTCAGCGAGCACGACCGCGAGTCCGCCGGCTGAGGTGTTGTGCAGCCCAGCCCTCGTGAAATGACGACCGGTTTGGCACCCGTGCTCGCTCGGTGAGCGGCAATGAGCGGGAAATCGGTCGTCATTTCACGAGCTCAGCCACGACGGCGCCGCGCGGACGACCCCTTCTGCGACTTCCTGCCCTGAGCGGCGGGGCGGGTGCGGGTCGGGCGGGTTTCGTCCGTCGATCGGGTGCGGTCTTGCTGCGTGCGCGAACTGTTCACCGTGCGTCCGCGCACGACACCGATGAACTCGTCGATCAGCGGGTGCGGGTCGTTGATGCGCCAGGCCAGCCCGATCGTGGTGCCCTCGGCGTCGGTGACGGGCCGGTAGGTGAGGTCGCGGCGGCTGCCGGTGCGGGCCACCGACATGGGTACCCGCAGTACGGCGATCTCGAGCGCCACCTGGTTGATGCTGTCGGCGTCGGCCTCGATGAGCACGGTCTCGCCATCGAGATCGGCCGAGGTGACCTCGTCGAAGGCCGCTATCGGGTGCTCTTTCGACACCCACACCACCGGCGCCTCCTCATAGAGGGGAATCAGATGGAGTTCGCTGGTGTCGATCGGAAGCCGGACGAAGCACACGTCGACGCGGCCGTCGTCGAGCGCTGTGCGTTGCTCGGCCTGGGTCACCTCGAGCACCGACAGCGGCGTGCGGGGGAAGCGCTCGGCCCAGATGGACGTCCACTTGGTGAGCGTGACGCCCGGCACGTAACCGACCCTCAGGCGATCAGGGGCTGGGGGAGTCGTCACCGAGGCAGGCTACCGCGGGCGCGGCTACGCTGAGCCGGTGAGCCAGACCATGAAGCCGGTGACGGCCGCGGCCAAGCTCGGCATCTACCTGCCGGCGGCGCCCGAGTCGTTTCGCACCGCGCCGATCACCCGCGCCGACCTGGACGCACTGCGCGCCGACCCGCCGCAGTGGCTGGCCGACCTGCACCGCAACGGCCCGTTTCCGCGCGAGGTGGTGGCCCAGAAGCTCGGCGTCTCACGGTCGGGACTCGCTCGCGCCGGCGTCACCGAGGCCCTGGACGCGCAGCAGATCGGTGCCTTGATCGCCGACCCGCCCGACTGGCTGGTGCGCGAACGTGAGAGCTACCGCGAGGTGGTGGCCGAGAAGGCCCGGCTGCGCGAGCGGCCGAAGGGCTGACGCCATCACAAGACGTACCCCGTCATCCCGGCGAACGCCGGGATCTCACCACGACGCCCAGCTAGCTCAGGCCGCTTCGGACTCACCCAGCGTGCGGGCGAACAGGGCCCGCAGCTCGTCCATCGCCCGGTGGTAGGCGGCCTCGTTCCAGGCGGCGGTGTCGGCCATGGTGTAGCCGTGCATCGAGCCCGCATAGATCTCGCTGGTGCCGCGCAGGCCCGCGCGGGCGATGGTGTCGCCGAGGGCCGCGCTGTCGGCGGGGGTGAGGCCGCGGTCGTTGTCGGCGTGGGCGAACAGGTACTCGGCGGTCGAGCCGGCGATCACCAGGTGCGGGCTGTCGGGCTGGTCGGTGACCAGGCCGCTGACGTGAAAGCCGGCGCAGGCAGCGACCCGCTGTGGGGCGAGCCCGGCGGCGCGCAGCGCGAGCCGTCCGCCCATGCAGAAGCCGACCACGCCGACCGGGCCAGGTTGCACACCGGGAAGCGCCTGCAGGGTGTCGAGGTAGGCGGTGATGTCAGCGAGCGCGAGCTCGGTGGTCAGGTGGCCGATGCGGGGGCCGGCCTGCTGAAAGAACGCGTACATGCCCTCGGGCGTGGTGATGTCACCGGTCGGGGCCAGTTCGTCGGCGGTTCCGTCGCGGTGGAACACATTCGGTGCGAGCACGACGTAGCCCCAACTCGCCACCTCGCGGGCGATCTGGTCGATGCGCGGGCGCAGCCCGAAGGCGTCCATGAACATCAAGACGCCAGGCCCTGAGCCGCTCGGGGGTTTGGCGAGAACGGCGTCGACGGGTGCACCGGCAACCTCGATGGTGATCACCTGGTCAGCGTAGTAGTGGGCCTGTGCTCACGGTGGACGGAAGCCGCTGGTCGAACCCGAGCCCCATACGAGCGGAAGCGAGCACAGGATCCCCCCAAGCGAGCGTGAAGCGAAAGAACCGGCCCCTGACATTCAGGGACGGTTCCTTCGGTTCACACCACCTCAGCGCAGTTGCGCCGGGGTGGGTTGAAACGGCCGCACCCGCAGCGGCATGCCCGCCTGCGCGGGCGTGCGGTCACGCTTGCGTCCGTTGCAGTCGGCGCAGGCCGCCACCAGGTTCGTCCACGAGGTCGCACCGCCGCGGCTGCGCGGAATCACGTGGTCTCTGGTGTCGGCCGGGCCGCCGCAGTAGCCGCAGCGGAACCCGTCACGCCGCAGCACGTTGGTCAGCGTGCACGGCAGCCGTCCGGTGGCGGCGTACACCCAGCGCGTGTACACGTAGGTGACGAGCTCGAGCGAGCGCGGCCTGGGGTAGGGGCCGAAGCGCTGACCCGGCACCGCCTCGCGCACCCGTGCCACCTGGCGGTACAGCATGCTGATCGCGTGCTTCAGGCTGACCCGGTGCAGCACCTGCTGACCACCGGCGTTGAACACGATCACATCGGTCATCTCCGGCCTCCTTCCATTGACTCGCCGGATTGTTGGATTTGCGCTGGTCGAGCCTGTCGAGCCCCCTTGTGGCCAGGGGTTTCGACAGGCCCAACCGGCGGTTTCGGGCAGGGTTCAGCCCTTGACGCAGAGCAGGGTCTGCAGGCGTGCCACCACCTCGACCAGGTCGACCTGTGCAGCGATCACCTCGTCGATGTTCTTGTAGGCGGCGGGAATCTCGTCCACCACGCCGGCGTCCTTGCGACACTCCACACCGGCGGTCTGGGCGGCCAGATCGTCGGTGGTGAAGGTGCGCTTGGCCGCTGCCCGCGACATGCGACGCCCGGCACCGTGGCTGGCCGAGTTGAGCGACAACTCGTTGCCCAGGCCGCGCACCACGTAGCTGCCGGTACCCATCGACCCCGGAATCAAGCCGAGGTCGCCCTCCCCAGCCCTGATCGCGCCCTTGCGGGTGACGATCAGCTCGACGTCGTCGTAGGTCTCACGCGCCACGTAGTTGTGGTGACACAGAATCGCCTCGTCGAACCGCACCGGCTCACCGCCCTGCTGCGCCCACCAGTCGGTGAGCACCCGCTGAACGGTGGCGAGCATGATCGTGCGCGAGACCAACGCGTAGTCCTGCGCCCACCATAGGTCGTTCAGGTAGGCCTGCATCTCGTCGGTGCCCGCGAGAAACACGGCCAGGTCGCGATCGGGCAGACCCAGGTTGTGCTCCAGCGTCTTCGCCGCGCTGATGTGTCGCTCGGCGAGCTCCTTGCCGATGTTGCGGCTGCCCGAGTGCAGGGTCAGCCACAGCCGCTCGTCGCCCTCTGCCGCGCACAGCTCGATGAAGTGGTTGCCGCCACCCAGCGAACCGCACTGCGACAAGGCTCGACTCTCACGATCGGCAATCCCGCGAGCGCGCAGGCCGTCGAACCGGTCGAACAGCTGATCGACCCGCTGGGCCAACCGGACGTCCTGGCGCAGGATGGCCGCCGAGCCGTCGTTACCGTTGTAGCCGACCGGAACCGCCGCCTCGATCGCGAGCCGCAGGCCGCGCAGCGTGTCGCGCAGGTCAGCCAGGCTGAGGCTGGTGCGCACCGCAGCCATGCCGCAGCCGATGTCGACGCCGACCGCCGAAGGGCTCACGGCGTCGCGCATGGCGATCACCGAGCCCACGGTGGCGCCCTTGCCGAGGTGCACGTCGGGCATGACGCGCAGCCGGTCGACCCACGGCAGCCGGCTCATGGTGCGCAACTGGTCGAGGGCAGCGGGCTCCACCTGGTGTGGGTGGGCCCACATCAGGGTGTTGTCGTTGCTCGCGCCCGGCAGGGTCACGGGGAACTCGCTCATCGCTGTCTTCCTTTCTTTGATCGTGGTGTGTGTATGCGTGCGCCGGGAAGGATTCGAACCTCCAGCGTTTCGGTCGTGACCGCTTTACGGGCGGCTTGCTTCAGCCATTTGCAAACCGACGCAGGGGTGATGGGCCCGGAACGGCGAAAGCCGCCCGACTCGACAGGCGAGTGGGCGGCTTCGATGGTCCGGACGCGTCCAGAGCATTGCTCTGGAACGGTCAGGTCGAAGGCCCACCCCTGTCGAACGGCCCGAACGTGCCGCGCTCGCCCGCTTGGCGTGCGCACTCGAAGCCGCCGTCGGCATGCCACAGCGACACGGAGCGCAGCATGGGCTGCGGCCGCGCGATGGCATAGTCGAGGCGTTTCATCGGACCGCTCCTTTCACAAGTCAGCCGATCAGCTTAAGCAAGCGCTGCGGCGAGGAGCAAATCGGCGAGTTGACTCGTGCTGAATGCCCGCGTGGGTGGGGTCGTTGACTCATCTGAGAATGCCCGCGTGGGTCAGGCTGCGGGGATGGGGCTGACGATGAGGCAACGGAAGGCTGTGCTGGCGAGCCAGGTCAAGGCGTGGCCGAAGGCGACCAAGGCTGAGAAGTCGACCATTTTGGATCATCTGGTCGCGGTCAACGGCTGGCATCGAGACCATGCCCGCAAGATGATCCGGGCAGCGGTCGCCGGTGTGGACGTGAACCGGCCACGCAGGCCCCGCGAGCCTGTGTTCCGCTACGGACCTGAGGTGATCGACGCCTTGGCGGTGTGCTGGGCGGTGCTGGACGGACCCAGCGGCAAGATCGTGCGCCCAGCGCTGCCGGTCCTGGTCGCGAGCCTGGTCGCCAAGGGCGAGCTGAACGCGACACCCGAAGTCATCGACGCACTGCTGGCCATGTCGGCGGCGACCATCGATCGCCGATTGCGGCCCTACCGGCTCGGGCTGGTCGGCAACCTCAAGGGCCGGTCCTTGACCCGCCCCGGATCGCTGTTGAAATCGTCGATCCCGCTGAAGACCTGGCACGAGTGGGACGACACCCAGCCAGGGTTCATCGAGATCGATCTGGTCGGTCACGACGGCGGCGACAACAACGGCCACTTCCACTACAGCCTGGACGCTGTCGACGTGGCTACCGGTTGGACCGAAACCATCACCGTGAAGTCCAAGGGCGAAAGGATCGTGGCCACCGGGCTGGAGCAACTCGCCCTCCGGTTCCCGTTCGCGATCGTGGGCGTCCACTCTGACAACGGCTCCGAGTTCATTAACCACCACCTGATGAGCTGGTGCAACACCCGTGAGATCACGTTCACCCGCGGCCGCCCGAACCATTCCAACGACCAAGCCCACATCGAACAGAAGAACTGGACCAGAGTCCGCCGCAACGTCGGCTACTACCGCTACGACACCAGCCGGGAACTCGACCTGCTCAACCAGCTATGGCCCCTGGCCGCTGAACTGTCCAACCTGTTCACCCCGCAACAGAAGCTGAAAACCAAGACCCGCACCGGAGCGAAAGTCACCAAGACCTACGACACCGCCACCACCCCGGCCGGCCGGCTGCTCCGTGACCACCCCACCGTCCTCGACGACCAGGACCGGCGACACCTTGACAGTCGCATCACCCAGGCCAACCCGGCCCAACTACGCCGAGACATCGACCTCATCCAACGCAACCTGCTCGAACTCGCCCGCCGCCGCGGCACCATCCTCAAAGCAGCCAAACGCAACCACGTCTACCTATCCCGAACAAAAATGACGCGGGCAAAACGAAATGAGTCAACGACCCAACCCAAGCGGGCATCTTGACATGAGTCCACAGGATCGGGGGAGGGCAGAGGCTGCCAGTCTCGCCACGGTCATCCTGGCCAACGCCGGGATTGCGGAGTCGAGCGAGTCCACGGTCTGATCGACCGACAAGGGTTGAGACGTCGGCGTTCGCCGGAATGGCGGAGTCCGGTCGGTTCGTCGACCTACTTGTCGAACGAGAGGGGCAGCACGTCCAGATACACCCGATACCGCCGGGTTTCCGCTAATGCCTCGCGGTCGCACGCCATTGCGCTGTAGCGCTGTGCCAGCGCCATCAGCTCGCCGATCAACGTCTCGGCCTCTGCCGCGGTCAGGTCGAGGGTGGACGACGACAACTGCCCGGTCTCGACGTCCAACGACGCGTCAAGATGCTCTGCCCAGCCGGTCAGGGTCGCGGCCCGCTCGGCGATCACCTGCCGCAGCACCGAGCCGACGGCGCGCTCCGTCTTGGGGTCGGCTATCAAGCCCGAGTCGGTGAGGCTGAACCCGATCGGTCGCCACCAGCGCTCCCGTCCGCCGACGTGCTCGGGATCGTCCTCGACGAAGCCGTGGCGTTCGAGCTGCCGCAGGTGGTAGCTGGTCTGCCCGCTGCTTTCGCCGAGCGCCCGGGCGAGCTGGCTGGCGGTGGCCGAGCGCCGCCGGCCCAACTCGTAGTACAGGGCCATGCGCAGCGGGTGCGCGAAGGCCTTCAGTGATTCGGCGCCGATCGACCGCTCGTCGGGCACTGCTGTGGACGAATCGGGGTCGGTTGTGTTGCCAACCTTCATATGCAGAGATACCTTTGCATAGATTGCTTTGCAGAGAATCCTCTGCGAACACAGTCTAGAAGGGGCCAGGCATGACCACAACCGAGACCCGCCCGGGGCAGACGAAGCCGCGACGCGTTCAGCTGGGCCGGCCCTTCGGGGTGCAGCTCGCCTCTACCGGGCTGGCCAATCTGGGGGACGGCATTCTGGGCACGCTGGCCCCGCTGCTGGCGCTGTCGCTCACCAGTTCGCCGATGCTGATCTCGGCGCTCACTGCCGCCACCTGGCTGCCATGGCTGCTGTTCGGCCTGGTCGCCGGAGTGATCGTCGATCGGGTCGATCGACGTCGGGCCCAGGTGGCTGCCCTGCTGGCTCGGGCGGCGCTGATGGGGTCGGCGGCGTGGCTGACCCTGGTGGGCCTGCTGTCGATTCCGCTGCTGATCGCGTTGCTGATGCTGTATGGCCTCACCGAGGTGGTTGCCGATCTGGGCGCGACAGCGATGGTGACCGACCTGGTGCCCCCCGATCGGCTGCCGGCCGCCAACGGACGGGTGATCGGCGTGCAGCAGGTCGCGAACACGTTTCTCGGTGCGCCCCTCGCCGGCGTGCTCATCGTGCTCGGCGCCGGCCTCGGGTTCGGCGTCTCGGCCGGGCTGGCCGCACTGGCCGGACTGCTGTTGCTGGTGGGGCTGAAGGGCGACTTTCGCCGGGCTTCGTCCGGGCCGACGCGCCCGTGGGCACAGGTGCGCGAGGGCCTGGCGTTTCTGGTGCGCCACCGCGTGCTGCGCCCCCTGGTGATCACCGGCAGCGTCCTGAACCTGGCCGCCAGCGGCTACTTCGCGGTGTTCGTGCTGTGGGTGGTGGGGCCTGAGTCCGCGGTCGGACTCACCGAGACCCAGTATCCGCTGGTGATGCTCGGCCTGGCCGTCGGTGCGGTGGCGGGTTCGCTGGTGGCCGCCGCCTTCGACAAGCGGTTCGGCACGGTGCGCACCATGATCGGTGCCTTCATCGCCAGTGTGCTGCTCATGGTGGCGCCGGTGGTGTGGCCCACGCCGGTGTCGTTGGTGCTCTCGTGCACCCTGGTGGGCGTCACCAACACGGTCGGCAACGTGCTCAGCCAGTCGCTGCGGCAGCGGCTGGTGCCGGGCGATCTACTGGGACGCATCGGCGGGGCCGGCCGCACGCTCTCGTACGGGCTGATGCCCCTGGGTGCCCTGCTCGCGGGGGCGTTGGCCGAGCATGCCGGACTGCCGGTCACCTTCTACGCAGCCGTTGCCCTCTCGCTGCTGGCGTGCGGCTACCTGGCCCTTCGGTTGAGGGCGGCCGATGTGCCCGATCAGCCGGCAGTGGTGGCCGCCGGCGCCGCCTCGTGACCCACCAACGTCGCCAGGAACGCCGCGGCTCACGCCTCGTCTCAAACTGTGAAAGCGCTTCCGCAACCAGCGTATGAGCCTTCGCTGAGCCGGCTTGTGGGCCGGGTGGTTCGTCAGGTGGGGGGTCTATGAGCTAGTCGCGGCCCAGGTCTGGGCCGGCCGAGCCGGCGTCGCGCCTGCTGACGGCCCGTTGGGTGACGCGCGCACCCGGGTCACAGTCCGATAACTTCCTGAGCCAGTGCTTGGCGACTTAAGCGCTTTAGCGTAGGGTCGGAGGCGCTTGACAGAGGTGTGCCGAAACGCCGCGATTATCGCCCCATCGGGCCCGTGATCGTGGCAGGGTTGCAACAGGGCCGCGAGGGCGCGGTTCCAGTGGTGGATGTGGGCAATCAACGGGTGAAGGCGCAGGGTAGGGCGCTGGCGTGAAAGCGATTTCATAAGCGTGGTGACGCTGGGGGCGTCGGGGCGAACGTGAATCCGGTGGCGGGGGTCGCCGGAGGGGGCTGAGTCGAGGAGGACTTTGTGGGTCAGGACCCGATGAATCTGGGCGAGATGGTGTGGACGCTGCGCGCGAACTCGTTCTCGACCGCCTGGTCGCAGGTACCACCGGCCGCGCAGACCAGGCTCATCGCGGGCATTCCGGCCACCGTGCCGGGCTGCGTGCACACCGATTTGATGGCGGCCGGCCTTCTGGACGATCCGTACGTCGGTCTCGCCGAGCACGATCAAGACTGGGTGGGCGAGCAGACGTGGACCTACTCGAGTGTGTTCGGCCTCGCCGATGGTGGCCCCGAACTCACCGCGAGCAACGTGGACCTCGAGTGCGACGGCCTCGACACTGTCGCCGAGGTGCTGGTCAACGGGCTGCCCGTCGGCCGCTCGGTCAACATGCACCGCCGCAACGTCTTTGCAGTGCGCCCACTGCTGCGCGTCGGTCCGAACCAGCTCGAGGTCGTGTTCTCGCCGGCGTTGCCCTACCTGGCCGAGCAGAAGCAGTTGCTGGGGTCGCGTCCGCACGTCGAACGCGACGACTACAACCTGATTCGCAAAATGGCCTGCAACTTCGGTTGGGACTGGGGGCCACGGCTGATCACCGCCGGCATCTGGCGGCCGATCCGGCTGCGGCCCTGGAGCCACGCCCGGCTGCTGGACGTGGCCGTGCACGGCACCGCCCGCCGGCGCGACGACGGCGTCTGGGTCGGCCGGCTGTCTGTGCAGGCGCACCTCACCGGCGAACTGAGATTCGCCGCCCTGACGGTCAGGGTCAGCGGCGGGGGAGTCACCGCCGAGGTCGGCGTCGCTGCCGCCGACTGGACGACTGCCGATCTCGACATCACCGGCGTCGAGCCGTGGTGGCCGCACAGCCTGGGCGAGCAGCCCCTGTACGACGTCGAGATCGTGTTTCACAACGACACCCAGGTGCTCGACCGGGTGCAGCGCCGCACAGGTTTTCGTTCTGTCGAACTCGACACCACTCCCGATGCCGACGGCGACGGCGCCACGTTCGGCCTGGTGATCAACGGCGAGCAGGTGTTCGTGCGTGGCGCGAACTGGATTCCCGACGACTGCTTCGTCACTCGGGTCACCCCCGAGCGTTATCGCGAGCGGATTCAGCAGGCCAAAGACGCCAACATCGACCTGCTGCGCATCTGGGGCGGCGGCATTTATGAGTCCAAGGCCTTCTACGACGCCTGTGACGAGCTGGGCGTGATGGTGTGGCAGGACTTCTGCCTGGCCTGTGCGGCCTACCCCGAGGAAGAGCCCTTCTGGTCTGAATTCGAGGCCGAGGCGCGCGACAACGTGATGCGCTTGTCGGCGCACCCGTCGCTGGTGGTCTGGAACGGCAACAACGAGAACATCTGGGGCCACGACGAGTGGCATTGGGCCGACCTGCCCGGTGGCGACAAGACCTGGGGTGAGGGCTACTACTACGAGTTGTTCCCGCAGCTGCTGGCCGAACTCGACACCAGCAGGCCGTACTGGGCGGGCAGCCCGAGTTCGGGCTCGCCCGACATAAAGCCCAACCACCCCAACTACGGCTGCATGCACATCTGGGACGTCTGGAACCAGCGCGACTACACCTGTTACGACGACTACACGCCTCGCTTCGTGTCGGAGTTCGGTTACCAGGGCCCGGCCACCTTCGCCACCTGGGCGCGGGCGGTCGAACCCGCTGATCGCGCTGCCGGCTCCGAGGTGCTGCTGGCGCATCAGAAGGCGCAGGGCGGCAACGACAAGCTGAACCAGGGCATCGCGGGCCACCTGCGGTTGCCGGGCGAGGGCGCCGACGACTTCGACGACTGGCTGTTCGCGATGCAGCTGCAGCAGGCGCGCGCCGTCCGCTACGGCATCGAACGTTGGCGGTCGTGGCGCGGGCACTGCCTGGGCTCGATCGTGTGGCAGCTGAACGACTGCTGGCCGGTCACGTCGTGGGCGGCGCTCGACCTGGGCACCAACGCGGCCGGCGAACCGGTGGCCCGGCGCAAGCCGTTGTGGTACGCCCTGCGTTCGGCCTACGCCGATCAGCTGGCCACCCTGCAGCGCGATGGCGATGCGTGGCGGCTGGCCCTGGTCAACGACGGCCGCGATCCGTGGGCCGCCGAAGGACGCTTCGAGCTGCGCAGCTTCGACGGCGCCGTGCTGTGGTCGCAGCTGCTGGCCCGGCAGGTGCCCGTCCGGTCGCGGGTGGACGTCACCATCACCCCCGAGCACGTCGACGTCCCCCCGGGCGAGCTGGCGATCGTGGTCACCCTGAACGGCGCCGAACGGCTGGTGAAGCTGCTCGTCGAAGACGTGGACGCCGCGCTGCCGCCGGCCCGCTTCGAGGCCGCCGCGACGGTCACCGACGAAGGCGCGACGACCGTCACGGTCACGGCCGAGACCTTTCTGCGCTCGGTCACCCTGTTCGCCGACCGGGTTGCCGAAGACGCCTGGGCCGACAGCGCCATGGTCGACCTGTTCCCGGGCGAGTCACACACGTTCGTGATTAACGGCGCGGTGCCGTCCACCGACGCCGATCAGCTCACCCGGCCACCGGCGTTGCGCTCCCTCAACGACTCTCTCGTCGCTAGTGAGGCCCTATGAGGGGGACCTGATCCGGCGCACCGGGGCACGGTGCGAAACCAGTAGCGCAAGTCAATCGAATCATCACTTCAACCAAACACAACCAGCCCCGCCAGGGGTCAACCAATGGAGGACACATGTCAGATCCGGTGTTCGGACTTCCGTCCCGCCGTTCATTCCTCACGCTCAGCGGCATCGCCGTGGGCGGCCTCGCGCTGGCCGCCTGCTCGGGTGGCGCGACGAGCACCAACACCGCAGGCACGGGCTCGAGCGCGACCGAGAAGAAGGGCATCGGCAACAACGGCCAGGTCGGCAAGGGCCGCGCCGGCGCAACCGCCGACAGCCTGCTGATCGCCGGCTTCCAGTGGGGTGCGCCCGCCACCTTCAACCCGCTGTCGCCCACCGCCGCCTGGCCGGCCTCGGGCAACGTCATGCAGATCGTCTACGAGAGCCTGCTGCGCTGGAACATCCTGACCGGCGAGATCATGCCCGGCCTGGCCAAGGAGTACAAGGTCGACGGCACCAACTCCGTCACCCTCACCCTGCAGGACGGCATCACGTTCAGCGACGGCAGCCCCTGCACCGCCAAGGACGTGGTCGCCACCTACGAGCTGGGCAAGAAGAACAAGGGCATCTCGATCTCCGCCTTCTGGCAGCTGGCCGATTCGATCGAGGCCACCGACGACAAGACCGTGGTGATCAAGGTCAACCAGAAGAGCAAGAACGTCGGTCAGGTGCTGCGTACCGTCACCGAGACCTACATTCTGCCGGCGGCCGTGTTCTCGGCCATCGCCGACGACAAACTGCCCACCACGGTGATCGACAAGCCGATCGGCACCGGGCCGTTCACCTTGTCGAAGGCCGATCAGACCCAGGTCGTACTCGCGATCAACGAGAACTACTGGGGCAAGACCTTCTACGGCGGCCTGCCGGTGATGAAGCAGATCATTCACCCGATCTTCAAGAGCAACGAAGACGGCAACATCAAGTTCCAGGCCGGCGAGCTCGACATCATGCAGCAGTTCGTGTCGCAGATCTGGAAGATGTGGGAGGGCGGCAAGCCCGTCGGCACCTTCTTGAAGAGCAAGCCGTACTTCGTGCCCGGCTCGATGCCGATGCTGCTGATGAACACCACCAAGAAGGGCCTCGACAACGCCGCGGTGCGCAAGGCCATCGCCAGCGCCATCGACTACGCGTCGATCGCCGACACGGCCATGTCGGGCTACTCCGACGCGGTGCAGGCGAGCCTGATTCTGCCGACCGGTGCCGAGGGCAAGTTCTTCAACAAGTCCGATGCAGAGGCCAACGGCTGGAAGTACGACGCCGCCGCCGCAGAGAAGATCCTCACCGACGCCGGCGCCACCAAGGGCTCCGACGGCATCTACACCATCGACGGCAACCGCCTCGGCCCGTACAAGCTGATCACCCCGACCGGCTGGACCGACTGGAACGCGGCCTGCGAGATCGTGGCCAAGAGCCTCAAGGCGATCGGCATCGACTGCGCGACCAACTTCCCCCAGCAGGCCGACTGCACCCAGGCGATTCAGGGCGGCACGTTCGACCTGGCCTGCTGGTACGTCTCGGGCGTGAACCCGGCCACCCCGTGGGCGCGGTTCAAAGACATCATGAGCCAGGCCGAGATGCAGCCGATCGGCAAGACGACCTTCGCCAACTACGGCCGCTGGGAGAACGCAGAGGTCGAGGCCATGCTCACCGAGGCCGCCCAGGCCACCGACGACGCCGGCAAGAAGGCCGCCTACGACAAGCTCGACGCGCTCTACCGCAAGGAAGTGCCGTCGTGCCCGCTGATGTACCGTCCGGACGAGTTCTACGAGTACAACGCCAGCAACTTCTTCAACTGGCCCGACGAGAACAACGATTACGCACCGCCGATGTTCCGTGGCGCCGGCAACACCTGGATGTACAAGATTCAGAAGATCGCCGGCTGATCAAGCCGGCCCGACAGAGGTAGGTGCACCGTGGGCTTGCGGCGCTACTTGGCGAGCAAGACCGGTTGGTACCTGGGTGCGCTGGTGGTAGCAGTGGTTCTCAACTTTCTGCTACCCCGGCTCATCCCGGGCAACCCGGTCGACGTGATCGTCTCGGGGCTGGGCCAGGGCGGCCTCAGTTCCGAGGCCCAGCGACAGATCTACGAGCAGTTCATGAAGGAGTTCGGTCTGGACCAGCCCATGTGGAATCAGTTCGTGACGTACATCACGAGCATCTTCCAGGGCAATCTGGGCAAGTCGTTCGCCTTCTACCCGACGCCCGTCACCGATCTGATCGCCCAGTCCCTGCCGTTCACCCTGGTGCTTCAGATTCCGGCCATTCTGCTGGGCTGGATCATCGGCAACGTGCTGGGCGCCGTCGCTGCCTACAAGGGCGGCGCCTGGGACAAGTCGGTGTTCACCACTTCGCTGGTGTTCAACTCGATGCCGTACTACTGCCTGTCGATCATTCTGCTGTACGTGCTGGCCGTCATGCTCGGCTGGTTTCCACCGGGCGGCGCCTACAGCCTGGGCAACTCGCCCGAGTGGAGCATGGCGTTCTTCACCGACGCCCTGCAGTACTGGTGGCTGCCGTTCATCTCGCTGCTGCTGATCAACATCGGCGGCCAGGCCGTCGGCATGCGCTCGATGGCCATCTACGAACTCGGCTCCGACTACGTGAACTACTCGCGCAGCCTGGGCATCGGCGACGCCAAGATGACCACCTACATCTTTCGCAACGCCATGCTGCCGCAGATCACCGGCCTGGCGTTGAGCATCGGCACCATGGTCGGCGGTGCGCTGATCACCGAGTTGGTGTTCAGCTACCCCGGCATGGGCACGCTGCTCTTCAACGCGATCGCCGCCAACGACTACCCGGTGGTGCAGGCGGTCACGCTGATCATCACCGTGGCGGTGCTGGTGGCCAACTACATGGTCGAAGTGCTGTACGGCTTCATCGACCCGCGCATTCGTGCCTCCAAGTCCGGGGAGAAGTGACATGACGAATATCTCCAGTAACGCCGTCACTGCCGAGGCCGAAGGCCCGCTGGTACCGACCGATCCGACCCCCGGCCCCAAGGCGAAAGCCAAGCCGGCCTGGATGAACCTCAACTTCGGCCCCCGTCTCTGGGTGTCGCTCGGCATCATCGTGGTGATCGCCCTGCTCGCCTTCGTGGGCCCACTGCTCTACCCCTACGGCCCCGACGAAAAAGTCGGGTCGCTGTACGACGCACCCAGCGCCGCGCACTGGCTCGGCACCGAGAACTTCGGTTACGACGTGGTCGCGGTGCTGATGGCCAGCACCCGCAACTCACTGATCAACGGCCTGCTGGCCGGCACGCTCGCCACCGTCATCGGCGTCGGCATCGGCGTGGTGGCCGGCTACATCGGCGGGTGGCTCGAAGAGTTGCTGATGGGCATCACCAACATCGTGCTGGCCATTCCGAGCATCGTCATTCTGATTCTGATCTCGATGTCGCTGCAGTCCACCGACATACCGTTCTTCAAGGGCATCGTCGGGTTGGCGCTGGTGATCGGCATCACGTCATGGCCCTGGACGGCCCGCGCCGTGCGTGCGCAGGCCAGTTCGGTGTCGACCCGTGAACACATCGACGTGGCCAAGCTCTCGGGTGCTCGCACCCCGGGCATTCTGATCAGAGACGTGCTGCCGTACCTGGCCAGCTACGTGGTGATGGCGTGGGTGCTGCAACTGGCCAGTGCGATTCTGGCCGAGTCGACCCTGTCGATGCTGGGCCTCGGCCCGTCCGGCACCAACTCACTGGGCATGCAGCTGCACTGGGCGCTGGCCTTCCAGTCGGTGGCCACCGGGGCCTGGTGGGCGTTCCTGCCCCCGACCATCGTGCTGACGCTGATCAGCTTCGGCCTGCTGTACCTGCAGTCGTCGTTGGACGAGGTGTTCAACCCACGCCTGCGGCGCGGCAAGAAGAAGAACCTGGCTGCGGCGGCCAAACGTCGCGAAGAGGCGGCCCGCAAGCTGGAGGAAGAGATGAAGGCTCCGGCCGGTGTGACCGAGGTGATCGTGTGACGAAGTCATTGATGCGGGCGAACAACCTCACCGCGGTCTACGCCGCCGACAGCGGCCAGGACGTGCCCGCCGTCGACAACGTGACGCTGGAGTTGCCCGAGGGCCAGATCCTCGGCCTGGCGGGGGAGTCGGGTTG
This sequence comes from Micropruina glycogenica, assembly GCF_900289045.1. Taxonomy (GTDB): domain Bacteria; phylum Actinomycetota; class Actinomycetes; order Propionibacteriales; family Propionibacteriaceae; genus Micropruina; species Micropruina glycogenica. The sequence goes on along the minus strand of NZ_LT985188.1, from coordinate 1,323,783 downwards.
TGGCAAGACCACGCTCGGCACCGCGTTGGCCATGATCGCGAACCCGCCGCTGTACGTGGTGGCGGGCACGCTCGAGATCGACGGCAACGAGATCAACCTGTCGACGCTGCCGAAGAACGCCAACCAGGTGCACCGGCCCTACCGGGGCGAAACGGTGTCGCTGCTGCCGCAGGGCGCGATGAACGCCATCAGCCCGACGCTACGCATTCGTGACCTGGTGGTCGACGTCATGCGGGCGCACAACGGCAGCGTCACCAAGGCCGACGCCTTGGATCGGGCGTCCGATCGGTTGAAGATGCTCGAGATGCCCACCCGGGTGCTCGACTCGTACGCCCACCAGTTGTCGGGCGGCATGAAGCAGCGCATGGTCACCGTGATCTCGACGCTGCTGAACCCGGCCCTGCTGATCGCCGACGAGCCCACCTCTGCGCTCGACGTGTCGAGCCAGAAGGCGCTCATTGAGATGCTGTTGGCGATGGTCGAGGCCAAGATCATGCGCGGCGTGATCTTCATCACCCACGACCTGCCGGTGCTCAGCATGGTGACCGACCGGCTGGCGATCATGTACGCGGGCAAGGTGGTCGAGACCGGGCGCACCGAAGACCTGGTGAACAACGCACGGCACCCCTACACCGCCGCGTTGCTGAGCTCGGTGCTCGACCCGACCGAAGACACCCGCACCAAGCACGTGCTCGGCATTCCGGGTTCGCCGCCCAACCTGGGCAACCCCCCGTCCGGCTGCCGCTTTCACCCGCGGTGCAAGTTCGCCATGGACGTCTGCTCGACCACCGAGCCGAAAATGCTCAGCGAGGGCGACCACGACTTCGCGTGCTGGTGGGCCAAGGAACACCCGCGCGAGACCATTCCGATGGAGGTGACCCACGCATGACCGAGATCGTTTCTGCGGCCGTCGCGGCCGATCACAGCACCCCGGTGCTGTCGGCCAAGGACGTCACCAAGACCTTCAAGGTGGCCGGTGGTTCGATCACCGCCGTCGACAACGTGAGCGTCGACTTTCACGCCGGCAAGGTGCTGGCGGTGGTGGGCGAGTCGGGGTCGGGCAAGTCGACCCTGGCCCGCATGCTGCTGCGGTTGATGCCCGTGACCAGCGGCACCATCACGTACCAGGGCAAAGACGTCACCAATCTGGGCGGGTCTGAGTTGCGGCGGTACTGGCGCGACGTGCAGGCGGTGTTCCAAGACCCGTTCGCGTCGTTCAACCAGTTCTTCAGCGTGGGTCACATGCTCAAGCGCAGCCTTCGGCTGGCCGAGCTCGACAAGGGCACCGAAGACCAGTTGATCGAGACCTGCCTGGGCTATGTCGGGTTGAAGTCGGCCGACGCCATGCACAAGTACCCGCACCAGTTGTCGGGCGGGCAGCGGCAACGGGTGATGATCGCCCGGGCGTTGATGATGAACCCGAAGGTGCTGCTGGCCGACGAAGCGACGTCGATGCTGGACGCGTCGTTGCGGGTGAGCGTGCTGAACGTGCTGCAGGAGCTGCGCGACAACCTGCACCTCACCGTGCTGTTCATCACCCACGACATCGGGCAGGCCTGCTACCTGGCCGATGAGGTGGTGGTGATGGAGCACGGCCTGGTGGTCGAACACGGAACCACCGACGAGGTGATCTTCACCCCGCAGCACGACTACACCAAGCGGCTGCTGGCCGACGTGCCCGACCTGCAGGGCAGCCTGAAGACGCGCTCGTGGGAACCCGGCGCACCGGCCCACGTGCCGCCGCCGGCGAAGGATTCCTGATGGGCCTTCGCTTTCCGCCGGGATTTCTGTTCGGCTCCGCCACGTCCGCGTTTCAGATCGAGGGCGCCGCGCACGAGGGCGGCAAGCAGGACTCGATCTGGGACGTCTTCTGCCGGGTGCCCGGCGCGGTGGTGAACGGCGAGAACGCCGATATCGCCTGCGATCACTACCACCGCTACGCCGACGACGTCGCACTGATGGCGAAACTGGGGCTCGACACGTACCGATTCTCGACCTCGTGGCCGCGGGTGCTCGACGGTGACCAGGTGCTCAGCGCGGGCATGGACTTCTACTCGCGCCTGGTCGACGAGTTACTGGCCAAGGGCATCAAGCCGTGGCTCACCCTCTACCACTGGGACCTGCCGGCCGTGCTGCCCGGGGGTTGGACGAACCGCGACACCGCGAAACGCTTCGTCGATTACGCGATGGCGATGCACGACCGGCTGGGCGACCGGGTGCGCACCTGGACGACGCTGAACGAGCCGTGGTGCTCGTCGTTCCTGAGCTACGCCGCAGGCGTGCATGCACCTGGCCAGACCGACATCGCCGACTCGATCAGGGCCGCGCATCATCTGCTGTTGGCCCACGGCTGGGCCACTGAGGCACTGCGTGAGGCGGATCCCGAGGCCGAACTCGGCATCACGCTGAACTTCACCCCGGCCCTTCCGGCCGAGCGCACGGCGGCTGACCTCGATGTCGTCCGCCGGGTCAACGGCACGGCCAACCGGTTCTTCGTCGAGCCGATCATCGACGGCGAGTACCCGATCGACGTGCGCGACGACCTGGCAGAGTACTGGCCCGACGACCTCGTGGTCGACGGGGATCTGGCCGCGATCAGCACCCCCATCGACGTGCTGGGCGTGAACTACTACACCACCAACGTGTTTCGGGCGGGCGAGATCGAGGCGGGGCCGACACCGCACATCGCGGCCCCCGACGCGGTGCAGGTGGTGCGTGACCTGCCGCAGACCGAGATGGGGTGGGAGATCGATCCCGACGGGCTGCGCGACCTGCTGACCTGGCTGCACGACGAGTACACCGGCCCGGCCGAGGTGGCGTTGGTGATCACCGAGAACGGGGCGGCGTTCGACGACCAGCCCGACGCCGACGGTTACGTCGACGACACGAACACGCGGGTCGACTACCTGCGCCGGCACCTCACCGCCGTGCACCAGGCGATCGAGGCGGGCGCCGACGTGCGCGGCTATCTGGCGTGGTCGCTGATGGACAACTTCGAATGGGCCCTCGGCTACGACAAACGGTTCGGTCTCGTCGCCGTCGATGCGAACCTGCGGCGGGTGCCGAAGGCCAGTGCCGACTGGTACGGCCACGTGGCGCGCACCGCAACCCTGCCTGACTGAACCTCAACTGATGCGGTGCCGGCCATGAACCGGCACCGAATGACAAGGAGATCTGCACATGCTGCCCAATCTTGGAGGCTGGGAGTGGGTGATCATCGCCGTGGTGGCGCTGATCCTCTTCGGTGGCGCACGGCTCGCCAACTTCGGCAAGAACGCCGGCAAGGCGATTCGCGATTTCAAGGAAGAGACCTCGGCGGCCCCGGGCGTAGCCGACAACGTCACCGCGGACGACGCCCGGGCCTGAGCCGACCGCGTTCGAGCAGGACGCCGTGACCAGCACGAACCGGCCCGGGCGCCGGGTAACCATCAATGACATCGCGAAACGTGCAGGAGTGTCGATCGGTGCGGTCTCGTTCGCGCTGAACGGCCGCAAAGGTGTTTCGGACGAAACCCGCGAGCGAGTTCTGCGGGTCGCCGAAGAGCTCAACTGGGCGCCCGCCAGCGCAGCACGGTCGCTCGCTGAGGCCAAGACCAACACCTACGGTCTGGTGCTGGCCCGCGACCCGCAGACGCTGAGCATCGAGCCCTTCTATATGCGTTTTCTGGCCGGCGTAGAGGCCGAGCTCTCCAAGCGGGCGACCGGGTTGCTGCTGCAGGTGGTGGGTTCACCCGAGGACGACCTCGAGACGCTCAAGCGGTGGCGGGCCGAGCGCCGGGTCGACGGGGTGCTGCTGGTCGACATCGCCGTGGACGACCCGCGGGTGGCCTGGTGCAGCGAGCCGGGCGGCCTGCCCGCGGTGGTGGTGGGCGACCCCGCCATGGCGGGTCGGCTGAGTTGTGTGTGGACCGACGACGTCACCTCGATGCGCGAGGCCGTGGCGCACCTCGCCGCCCTGGGGCACCGGCGCATCGGCCGGGTGGCGGGCATTCGTGCGTTCATGCACACCCGAATTCGCGACTCGGCGTTTCTGGCGGTCACCCAGCAGCTCGGCGTCGAGGCCCAACTGCTGCGCGCCGACTACGGCCCCGAGTCGGGCCGGTTGGCCACCGAGGCGGCGCTGCGGGCCACCGACCGGCCCACCGCGCTGATCTACGACAACGATGTGATGGCGGTGGCCGGGCTCGGGGTGGCGCACGAGTTGGGCCTGGCCGTGCCCGGCGACGTGTCGATCATCGCCTGGGACGATTCGGTGCTCTGCGAACACACGTACCCGTCGTTGACCGCCCTCAGCCACGACGTGCTGGCGTTCGGGTCACACGCCGCCCGCCGGCTCACCGAGCTGATCTCGGGCGGAACGCCGGCGCACTACCTCGACTCGGCCCCCACGCTGGCGGTGCGTTCGTCGACCGGACCGGTGGCCGTCCAGACAGCACCGCACCACTGATTCGTCATTCCGGCGAAGGCCGCAATCTTCCAGCGCGCCGTCCGGGTGAGTCAGTCCGCGGAGCCCAGCCCATCGGCTCTACGGGCGGCCCGGCGGCCGACCACGCCGATGGTGGCGCCGCCCACCAGAGCGAGCACCGCACAGGCCAGGAAGATGCCCGGGTAACCCGCCGGGGTGCTCGCGATGGCGATCAGCGGGCCGATGGCGATGTTGCCCACCCGCCGGGTGATCGTGTACAGCCCAGTGGCAAACCCGGGCCCGGCGATGATCTGCTGAAACAGCGTCATGCCGACACCCGAGACGGTCGCGACGAACAGCGCGTTCAGCACCTGCAACGCCAGCAGCGCCCACGGCTCGCGCACCAGAGCCATGCCCACGTAGTAGCCGATGCCGCACACGCAACCGAACAGCATCAAGCGCACCAGCGGGAACCGTCCGGTGAGCCGTCCCAGACCGATCAGGGCGGGAATCTCGAGGGCGGCGGCGATGGCCAGGGCCAGGCCCGCCCAGAGCACCGGCAGGCCGAGGCCCACGCTGACGTACAGGGTGAGCACGGCCGTGCTGGCCGCGTTGGTGGCCTGTACAAGCACGAAGGCGACCACGATCACGGCCACGCCGACTCGGGTATGGCCCATTTCTGCGGCCTTCGCTGCCGGACGTTCGTCGCGACTGTGTGTTGGTTGTCGGCGAGACAGGCGCAGCAGCACCAGCGTGATCGCCACGTTGCCGAGCGCGATCGCAGCGATCACCAGCAGCACCGACTCAGGGCCGAACCAGCCGATCAGGGCGGTGGCGATCGGGGGCGCGGCCACCCAGGCGAACGACACGATCGCGCGATTGTTCATCAGGTCGGCGGGGGCGGCGCCCCCGTGCGCCAGGTGCGCGAAGATCAGCGACATGCCGACACCGGCGGGTGCGCCGAACACGACCAGCGCGACGGTCACCCACGGCAGGCTGGTGGCGAGGGTGAGTGCCACGGTCAGGGCCAGGTTCAACACCGAGCACACCAGCAGCGGCCACAGGTACTGGCGCTGTCGGTCGGCCCAGGCCGGCACCAGCAGCGACACCACGAACCCGGCGGCGTTGTAGCAGGCCAGCACCCAGCCGACCTCGGCCGGGGTCGCACCGTACAGGCTGACCAGAATCAGCGCGAGCGACGGGCTGAGAAAGGCGAACTGCAGGCCCCAGAACAGCGACGCCAAAGGAATCAGCGGACGCTCGAGCATCGACCTCACCGGGCCCAGACTCCCGTCGCTGCGATGCGGCGCTCGAGATCTTCGCGGGCCCCGACCATCGCCGGGCCGTACCACGACAGGGCCCGGCCGGGCACCAGCACCGAGTGGGTCGAGCCCAGCGCGTCCGGGCCGTCCTCGGACGAGAACGCGTACGGCTCGTCGGGCAGCAGAACCAGATCCGGTCGCAGGCCCATGACGTCGGCGAGGTCGAGATGCGGGTAGCGCGGCGCGGTGACCACGTTGCGCAGCCCCAGGCGGCGCAGCACGTCATCGATATAAGTGTCAGGGCCGACCCACATCCACGGCCGGCGCCAGATCGGCAGTGCGACGGTCAGGGCGGGCAGGCGCGGCGGAGCCGACCACACCCCCTCGGCCTCATCGAGCCAGGGCACGTACGGCGTGGCGAGAGGGCCGGTGAACAGCCGGCGCAGGCTGGTCAGCGCGTCGTCGACGGTGTCGATGCGCGTGACCCAGACCGTGATGCCCCGGTCGCGCAGCCGCTGCACGTCGAGCTTGCGGTTCTCTTCATGGTTCGCCACGACCAGGTCTGGTGCCAGTTGGGCGATGGCGTTCAGGTCGGGATTCTTGGTGCCGCGAACCCGGGTGACAGCCAGGTCGGCGGGGTGGGTGCACCAGTCGGTTGCGCCCACCAGCAGTTCTGGACGCGTGGCCGCGATCGCCTCGGTGAGGGACGGCACCAACGACACCACCCGCCGCACCTGATCGGGCAGCTCGGCCACGTGGTGCAGGTCGTCGCGCATGGTCACACGTTAACGGCCGCCGCGACTCGACGTGAGTAGCGGCGGCCGTGCAGCATCGGGTGGCTCAGGCCAGCGCCTTGGCCTTCAGCGCTTCGTACTCGGCAGGCGAGATGGTGCCGGCGTCCAGCAGGGCCTTCGCCCGCGCGATCTCGTCGGCAGGGCTGCCGGCCACCGAGCGAATGTAGTCGTCGGCGGCCGCCTTGTTGCGTTCGGCCTGGGCGACGGCACGCTCAGTCATGCCACGACCGCGCACGATGAGGTAGATCAGGGCGGTGATGAAGGGGAAGAAGATCAGGCAGACGATCCACACGGCACGCAGACCGCCGGACATCTCGCGATCGCGGAAGATGTCACCGACGATCGAGAACAGCACCATCAGCTACGACACGAAGACGATGATCGTGAGCGTGTACCAGAAGATGCTGCCGAGGTTTGACCAGAATTCGGGCACTGCTTTCAGGGGCCTTTCTTGATGGAGGCGTATCGGCTCGGGCTCGACACGCAGTGAACAGACTTGTGGGCTGGCTGCGGGGGACGCGTGGACGACCCGCCCATGACGCTGATCCTCTAGGGTCGCGATCATCGAGGCGAGTAGATCGGACGGACCCGCAGCCATGACCGCCCAGGCCACACCGCGTGAACCTTGGTTCCGCCGCAGGTTGAGCATCGCCGCCCCGCCCCGTCCCGCCGGCGATCCGACGACTGGACGCGAGGCCGCGCTCGACCGGTTCGACCAGTTGGTCGCCCTGGACGCCGATATTCCCGACGACACCAGCACCCGGCTGTTCGAGCCCGATGAGGACGCAGCGATCACGCTGGTGATGTGGCACGGGTTCACCAACGCGCCGTCGCAGTTCGCGGCGGTGGGCGAGAAGCTGAGCGAGCTCGGCTATCGGGTGCTGGTGCCGCGCATGCCGCGGCACGGTTTGCCGGACGTGCTGAACCGGGGGCTAGCCGAACTGACCCAGCACGAGCTCGTCGACCACGTGAACACCTGCATCGACATCGCCGCCGGTTTGGGCGACCAGGTGTGGCTTTTCGGGCTGAGCGCGGGCGGCACGCTGGCGGCGTGGGCGGCCGCCACCCGTGCTGAGGTGACCCGGGTGGTGCTCGCCGCGCCGTTGGTGGCGCCCAAGGGGTTTCCGATGCCGGCGGTGCGGTTGTGCGTGAAGTACCCGCGCATCGTGCCGCGGTTCTACATGTGGTGGGATCCGCGGGTGAAGGCGAATCTGGGCCACAGCCCGTACGCCTACCCGGGCTTTCCGCTGCCTGGGGTGATGCCGTACCTGCACCTGTCCGAGGCCATGTTCGATCGCAGCGTGGTGGTCGGGCACCGGCTGGCTCGTGCGGTGTTGGTCACCAACCCGAACGACATCGCCGTTCGGCAAGACGCCGCGCGAGCGTTCGGCAGCACCGTGTTTGCCGGATCGTCCGACTACTACGGCGAGGCCAAGATCGACCCGGCTCTGAAGTGGGCCCACGACTTCGTCGACCCCTGGTCGACCAACGCCGGCACCACCGAGCAGGTGGTCGTCATCGTCGAAGCCGGGCTGGGCGTGGGCGACCCGTCGGCCGGGGGACTGCTGGTGCCCCCGCTGGTCACCGAGCAGCCCTGACGCGCATTTACCGTCATCCCCGCGAAAGCCGGGATCTCACTCTGTACCGACAGCAACGTGCGATGAGATTCCGGCGTGCGCCGGAATGACGACCGCCCGCACCCTGTCATCCCGGCGAACGCCGGGATCTCAATCGATGCCGTTCGCTCGATGCGATGGTGACTTGTCGGCAGGCTGCGCTTGGCCGGGCATGAGATTCCGGCGTGCGCCGGGATGACGAAAGAACGCCGTGGTGACCAGCCGAGGTCAGTACGTGCGGCGCTTGCCCTTGTGCCCCTGCCGGTGCTGGTGCGTGGAGCCCTTGCCGTAGCCGCCGCCCGCGGGTTTGCGGCGCGGCCGGTCTCGGTCGAGGCTCTCGGCTCGCGCGGGCGTGAGCTCGATCAACGTGCCCGAGATGCGGGTGGACTTCAGCGCGTCCCACGCGTGCTGCGGCAGGTGGGCGGGCAGTTCGACGAGAGTGTGGTCGAGACGAATGTCGATGTGGCCGAATTCCTCACGCCGCAGGCCGCCCTCGTTGGCCAGGGCACCCACGATGTGCCGCGGTGTGATGCGGTGCCGCTTGCCGACCGCGATGCGGTAGGTGGCCAGTGGGGGAGAGTCGCCCCGCTGGCGTCGCTCGGGTCGGTCTGGACGAAGGGCGTCGTCGTTACCACGCTGCGGACGGCTCTCGCGTTCCCTCGGCTCGGGGTCGGGTTCGAGCAGCAACGGCTCTTCGCCCTGCGCGGCCAGCGCCAAGGCGGCCGCCACGTCGAGTTCGGGCACGTCGTACTCGTCCACGTAGTGTGCGACCACGGCCTTGAAGAACTCCAGCCGCTCCGAACCCAGCGCTTGGGTGATCGCCTCGTCGAAACGGCTCAGCCGGGTGGCGTTCACGTCGTCTGCGGTGGGCACCGGGGTCTGGGTGAGGGCCTGCCCGGTGGCGCGCTCTATGGCCGACAACAGCCGGCGTTCCCGCGGCGTGACGAACGAGATGGCCTCGCCGCTGCGACCGGCGCGGCCGGTGCGTCCGATTCGGTGCACGTACGACTCGGTGTCGAGCGGCAGGTCGTAGTTGACCACGTGGCTGATGCGGTCGACGTCGAGCCCCCGGGCGGCCACGTCGGTGGCCACCAGAATGTCGAGCGCACCCGACTTGAGTTGGTTGATCGTGCGCTCGCGCTGCGCCTGCACCACGTCGCCGTTGATCGCAGCCGCCGAGAAACCGCGGGCGCGCAGCTTCTCGGCCAGCGTCTCGGTCTCGTTCTTGGTGCGAACGAACACGATCATGCCCTCGAAGTTCTCGGTCTCGAGAATGCGGGTGAGGGCGTCCACCTTCTGCGGGTAGGGCACCACGAGGTAGCGGTGTTTGACGTTGGCCGCAGTCGCGGTGCGGCCCTTGACCATCACCTCGACGGGGTCGCTCAAGTACTTCTTCGACAGCTTGCGAATGGCCGGCGGCATGGTGGCCGAGAACAGCGCCACCTGCTTGTCGGCGGGCGTGCCGGCCAGAATCGTCTCGACGTCGTCGGCGAAACCCATGTTGAGCATCTCGTCGGCCTCGTCGAGCACCAGAAAACGCAGGTGCGACAGGTCGAGGGTGCCCTTCTCGAGGTGATCCATGATGCGGCCCGGCGTGCCGACCACGACCTGCACGCCGCGGGCCAGGGCGCTGAGTTGCACCCCGTAGCCCTGGCCGCCGTAGACCGGCAGCACGTGCACGCCGGGCAGCCGCGAGGCGTAGGTCTGAAACGCCTCGCACACCTGCAGGGCCAGTTCTCGCGTGGGGGCGAGCACCAGCCCCTGCGGCGCCTTCTGCCCGCCTTCCAGACGCTGCAGAATGGGCAGCGCGAAGGCGGCGGTCTTGCCTGTGCCGGTCTGGGCCAGGCCGACCACGTCACGTCCGGCGAGCAGCGCGGGAATGGTCTCGGCCTGAATCGGCGACGGGTTCTCGTAACCGATGTCGGCCAACGTTTCGAGCAGCCGCTCGTCGAGGCCCAGGTCGGCGAAGGCGGGTTCTTCTGTGGTCACGTACAGACGGTAGTGGCACGGGCCCCGATTCACCCCACCCGTCGCAGTTCGGGCCCCAACCAACCCCCGCGCGCATTGACCGGGACGGCCCGGCCGCTGTCGTGGCGACCGGCGGGTGATCGCCTGTTCGTGCCGGGGCCGCGGTTAGGCTGAACGAACCCCTGAGAAAGGCCACTCGTGCAAGCCCTCGAACCCCGCCGACGCTCGCGCTGGGTCGCGACGCTCGACACGGCGTTCTTCGTGCTGGCCGGGGTGGCGTCAGTGTGGCTGGCCTATCAAACGCTGCGCGAGGGCATTCAGCCCGGCTGGCCGATGCTGCTGGTGTTCGTGTTCTGGGTGCTGGTGGCCTACCTGGTGCTGCCGCGGCTGCACCGAATCTTGAGCACGATCTACGTGCCCGACTACTTCATCGGACGAACCCGCACCGCCGACGGTCTGCTGGGCGACCCGGTGAACCTGGCCCTGCGCGGCACCGCCGACCAGGTGCACGAGGCCATGACCGCGGCCGGCTGGGCCAAGGCCGATCCGGTGACCCTGTACACCAGTTGGCGCATCGTCGCCTCGACGCTGGCCCGGCGCAGCTACCCCAATGCGCCGGTCAGCCCGCTGGTGCTGTTCGGACGCCGCCACGACTTCTGCTATCAGCAAGAGGTGGCCGGCAGCCCGTCCAAGCGGCACCATGTGCGGTTCTGGCGCTGCCCGCCCGGCTGGTTGCTGCCCGGCGGGTTCGCGGTCGACTGGCTGGCCGCCGGAACCTTCGATCGCAGCGTCGGGCTGTCGCTGTTCACCTTTCAGATCACCCACAAGATCGAAGACGACGTCGACGAAGAGCGCGACTACGTGGTGGGCGGTGTCAGTGCGGTGCCCGGCACGGCAGTGACGGTGCTGCGCGACTTCTCCACCGGCTATCACTCCCGCAACGGGGGCGGTGACCGCATCGTCACCGACGGCGACCTGCCGGTGATCGACCTGACCGCGGTGTCGGTGGCTCCCGTCGACGAGCCACCGCCGAGCCTGCGGCGCAGGCTCGTGCCGGTCTCGGTCGCGTTCGGGGTGGCGATGACGGCTCTGCGCGCAGTCGGCTCGCTGCTGGTCGCAGGCCTCGCGATCGCCGCCGGCACCTTGCCCGGTGCGGCCGAGCTCGAGCAGGGCCCGGTGAGTCACGACCTCGTGGTGTTCGTGGGCGTCGCACTGATGGTGTCGGGGCTGGTCGACGTGTTGTTGGCCGGCGCCACCCTGGCCCGCCGCAACTGGGCGCGGCTGCTGCTCTGCGCCGACAGCGTGATCAGCGTGGCCGGCGTGATTCTGCCCCGCCTGGCCACCGGCTCGTCGGTGATGCTGCACGCCGGGCTGCTGCCCGTGGCGGCCAGCGTGCTGGTGCTGCTGGGCCTGTCGAGCGATTCGGCCCGTGAGTACACCATCGGCAAGCGGGGCACGGTGGTCGGCTGATTCGTGCGGACGCCGCGGATCTACAGCCGATCTGAACACCGCGTGAGGCGTCCGGGGCGAACCGTCCTTCACATCGGACGTAATCTCGCGGCGGTTTGGTGCGGGCGTCGCAGCTCGGGCTCAGACTGCGAACGTGGCCGGCCCCGGGCGGCACTTAGGTTAGCCTCACCACATGTCTGCTCCGGCGTTCGCTGCCGTGCGCTCGATTCGGCTCAGTGCGACGGCCACGCTGACGCTGGGGTTGGCTGTGGTGCTGATGGCCAGCCTGGCGCTGGGCAGCAACCCGATCTCGCCCGCGCTGGTGGTGCAGGCCCTGCTCGACCCGGCCTCGGACGTCGATTCCGTGGTGTGGGGGTCGCGTGTGCCGCGCACCCTGCTGGGCATCGTGGTCGGCTTCTGCCTCGGCGTGGCGGGCGTGGTGATGCAGGGCCAGACCGGCAACCCGCTGGCCGATCCCGGCCTGTTCGGCGTCTCGGCGGGTGCCAGCCTCGCCGTGGTGCTGGGCGCGTTCGTGCTGGGCCACAACTCGATGACCGCGTCGCTGTTTCTGGCCATGCTCGGCGCCCTGGTGGCCAGCGTGCTGGTGTTCGCCATCGCCACCTTGAGCCGCGACCTGGCCAACCCGGTGCCGCTGGCCATTGCCGGCACCGCGGTCAGCGCCCTGCTGGGCGCGGTGATCTCGTTTCTGGTGCTCACCAACGCCGCCTCACTCGAGGCCTACCGGGTGTGGGTGGTGGGCTCGCTGTCGGGTCGCGGGCTGGACGGACTGCCGCCGGCTCTCGTGGTCGCCGCGGTCGGCCTGGTACTGGCCCTGCTGAACGTCCGTTCGCTCAACAGTCTGACCTTGGGCACCGAGCTGGCCCAGGGGCTGGGCGAAACGCTGTGGCGGGCCCGGCTGGTCGGCTTGGGCGCCATCACGCTGACTACGGCCAGCGCGGTGGCGCTGGCGGGGCCGATCGGCTTCATCGGCCTCACCGCCCCCCACATCGGCCGCGCCCTGGTGGGTGGCAACCACTGTCGGCTGCTGCCGGCCTCAGGCCTGGTGGGCGCCATCACGCTGTTGGCCTGCGACGTGGTCGGACGGGTGATCGGCGGCCAGGCCGAGGTGCCCGTCGGGGTGGTGCTCGCCACGCTGGGCGGGGTGGCGTTCGTGGTGATCGTCCGACGAACGAAGTTGGCGGCGCTGTGAGCGGCCGGCGCGGCGTCGACCTGCGCGTCATCGCGCTACCGTGGCGGGCGCGGGTGTTGTGGATCACCCTGGCCTGCCTGGCCGCGGTGCTGGCCGCCCTCACCTTCGGCATCGTGGCCGGCTCGTCGCGCATGGGGGTCGCCGACGTCTGGACGACCCTGCTCGGTGCCGGCAGTCGCACGTATCAGTTCATCGTCTTCGAGCTGCGGTTGCCCAGGGTGGCTGCCGGCATCGGAGTGGGGCTCTGCCTCGGCCTGGCCGGAGCCCTCACCCAGACCTTCTCGCGCAACCCGCTGGCCACGCCAGACATTCTGGGCGTCACCTCGGGGGCATCGGCGGGCGCCGTAACGGCCATCGTGATCGGCGGCGGCGGCTATTCGGTGGGCGCATCGCTGCTCGGGTTTGGCATACCCGTGGTCGCCACCGTCGGCGGCCTGCTGGCGGCGGCCGTCGTGTACGGATTGTCGTGGCGGCAGGGTGTCGACAGCTTTCGGCTGATCCTCATCGGCATCGGCGTCACCGCCATTCTCAGCGGCCTGACCAACTACCTGCTGGTGCGCGCTCAGATCACCCAGGCCACCGCCGCCACCCAATGGCTGGTCGGCAGCCTGTCGGGGGTGTCGTGGGCCAGCGTCTGGCCGTTGGCCGTGGTGCTGGCCATCGTGCTGCCGTTCGCGCTCACCCAGTCGGCACCGCTCGAGATCAACCAGCTCGGTGACGAGTTCTCAACCGGCCTCGGCGTTGCGGTGCAGCGGCATCGGACGCTGGTGATCGTGGCTGCCGTGGTCCTGACCAGCGCCGCGGTCTCGGCGGCCGGGCCGGTGGAGTTCGTGGCCTTCGTCGCGCCGCAGGTGGCACGCCGACTCGCGCGCACCGCCCGTCCACCGCTGATTGCATCGGCCCTGGTGGGGGCCGCGTTGGTGACGCTGGCCGACGTGATGGCACGGGCCGCGCTGGGCACCGAGATACCGGTCGGGGTGGTCACCGCCATCGTCGGCGCGCCGTACCTGATCTGGCTGATCACCCGACCCAACCTCAAGGAGCGCGCATGACGACGTCCGAGCCGATGCTGCACGCCGACACGGTGACCCTGGGCTACGACCGGCACACCGTGTTCACCGGCCTCGACCTGCAGATCGAGCCGGGCACGGTCACCACGCTCATCGGGGCGAACGGCTGCGGCAAGTCCACGCTGCTGAAGGCGTTCGGACGGCTGCTCGCCCCCAGCGCAGGTCACATCAAGCTGGGCGGCACCTCGGTGCGGCACTTGTCGGCCCGGGCGGTGGCCCGTCGGCTGGCGATTCTGCCGCAGAAGCCGCTGACGCCGGCCGCCACCAGCGTGCGCGACCTGGTGATGCGCGGACGGCACCCGCACCAGACGCTGCTGCGGCCCTGGAGCGGTCACGACGCCCGCCTGGTCGACGACGCCCTGGCCGCCACCGGCATGACGGAACTGGCCGATCGTGACGTCACCTCGCTGTCGGGCGGTCAGTTGCAGCGGGCCTGGATCGCGCTGGTGCTGGCGCAGGACACCCCGGTGATCCTGCTCGACGAGCCCACGACTTTTCTCGATCTCAGCCACCAGCTCGAGGTGCTGCGGCTGGTGCGGCGCATCAACGCCGACCAGGGCAGCACCATCGTGATGGTGCTGCACGACCTCAGCCTGGCCGCGCGCTACTCCGACCGGCTGGTCGTGCTGCACGAGGGCCGGGTGCTGGCCGACGGCGAGCCGTGGCAGGTGATCACCCCCGAGGTGTTGGCCGCGGCGTTCGGCCTCGAGGCGCTGGTCATCGCCGACCCCGCCTCGGGGCGTCCGATGGTGGTGCCGCTGGAGCCGACCACTGCCGGTGCAGCCGAGTCCGATTCGACCGAGCTCGCCTCGGAGCAGTCGGACGCACGGAGCGACGTCCACGAGGGCAGACGGGCAAGCCAGGCCGGTTAGGTTAGGCTAGCCTTCGAGGCATGAATCTGAAGAAGAACCTTCGCGGGCTCATCGTCGCCCTGGTCGGTCTGTTCACCCTGGCGGCCTGCAGCTCGGGCGCCGGCGCATCGGCACCGGCAGCCTCGCCCAGCGAGTCGTCGTCGGGGCAGTGGAGCTACACCGACGACACCGGCAAGACCGTCACGCTACCGACCAAGCCCACCAAGGTCGCCGGCTTTGCCGATCAGGTGCTCACCCTGATGAGCTACGGCGTCAAGCCGGTTGCGGTGTTCGGCCGGGTCGACGTCAAGACCGATCCCCGCTTCGCCGGCGTCGACCTCACCGGCGTCACGATTCTGGGCAACGCCTATGGCGAAATCGACCTCGAAGCGCTCGCCGAGGTGGCACCCGACCTGATCGTCACCGGTGTGTACCCCAGCGACCGCCAGGGCACCATCGACACCACCCAGCCCTACTACGGCATGAAAGACCTCGAACAGCAGAAGAAGATCGAGGCGATCTCGCAGGTGGTCGCGATCAAGGTGGGCGGCGAGGGCATCAAGGTGATCGAGAGCGGTGCCAAGCTGGCCCTCGCCTTGGGTGCCGACCAGGCCAAGGTCGACGCCGACAGGGCAACTTTCGAGGCCGCCGAGGCCAAGCTGAGTGCCGCCGCCAAGTCGACCGACATCGAGGTCACCGAGATGTACGCCGACGCCGACGGTATCTACCTGGTGAAGCCCGAGGACGAGCCGCAGACCCAGTTGTACAAGAGCCTCGGGGTGAAGCTCACCGAGCTCAAGCCCGACGGTGACTACTACTGGGACATCTACAGCTGGGAGAACGCCGGCAAGACGATGACCGGCGACGTGATTCTGCTGTCGGTCGAGGGGTACCAGGTGGACGACCTGAAGAAGCAGGCCACGTTCGCCAAGCACCCCGCCCTGGTGGCCGG
The DNA here is from genome assembly GCF_900289045.1 of Micropruina glycogenica. Classification (GTDB taxonomy): domain Bacteria; phylum Actinomycetota; class Actinomycetes; order Propionibacteriales; family Propionibacteriaceae; genus Micropruina; species Micropruina glycogenica. Next base: position 1,308,206 of record NZ_LT985188.1, on the reverse strand, counting down.
GCAGGTGTACCCCAACCCGTACATCGCGATGAACTACTCGGCGCAGGCTGCGGCGATGGACACGCTGACGGGCTACCTCACGTCCGCCAAGAAGGTCGCCTGAGCCTGCTGGTTGGCTTCGCTTCGCGTTAGGTGCTGGTCGAGCTTGTCGGGACCCGTCCGCCGGCTCTGACGTAGCTGCCTTTGTGACACGTAGCTGCCTGCACGCAGGCAGCTACGTGTCACAAAGGCAGTTAGGTTGGTATCCCTCGCCGGTGGCGCGTTCTCAGTCGAGCAGCAACTGCCAGAACTCGGTGTCGATGCGTCGCCCGAACTTGTAGCCGACTCGGCGCAGCACACCGGCCTGCTCGAAGCCCAACGAACGGTGCAGGGCGGCGCTGGCCGGGTTGGGTGAGGCGATCACGGCGATCACCGTGTAGACGTCGTCGTCGCGCAGGCGGTCGAGCAACGCGGCGTACAGGGTACTGCCGACGCCCCGACCCTGAGCACCCTCAGCCAGGTAGATGGAGGTCTCTTTGGTCTGGGCGTACGCTCCGCGCGGCCGGTAGGTCACGCTGTAGGCGAAGCCCAGCACCCTGTCGTCCTGCACGGCCACCAGCAGGTGATGCCCCGGTGTGGTGTCGGACGCCTTGTGTTCCCAGCTGCTCTGGTCAGGGGGAGTGGTGTCGAAGGTGGCCGTGCCCTGCTCGACTTCGTGGGCATAGATGGCCGCGACGGCCGCGAGATCGGACGGCTGTGCCGCTCGGATCAGCATGACAGCACCCTAACGAGCGCGACGAGGCTGTACGGCTTATCGCTACAGGTCACAATCACGCTGTTTGTTTGTGAGTTTGGGTGATGATTTCGTGGCCAACCCCTCGTTGTCGGCGTGATCACCTGCGATAATGAGGCGGTCGCACCCTGTGCTTCGCACGACGCACCAGGGTGTTGCAACCCAGGTTCGGTGGCCCGACGCAGTGCCCGCAAACCGAGGCCCGCAGTCGGCTTGGCGCACAGTCGCGCACGATGAGAGGACGACCCCATGAAACGACTGCTCAACGACGGCTACGACGCCGTCGAGGAACTGCTCGACGGCTACGTGAAGGCGCACGGCGACGTGGTGAAGCTGGCCGACAACGAGCGCGTCGTGGTGCGCACGACGCTGAGCCCCCAACCCAAGGTGGGCATCATCTTCGGTGGTGGCAGCGGCCACGAGCCGCTGTTTCTGGGCTATGTCGGTGAGGGAGTCGCCGACGCCGCGGTGATCGGCAACGTGAACACCTCGCCCGACCCGATCGCGTGCTACGACGCGGTCACCGCCGTCGACCAGGGCAAGGGCTGCCTGTATCTGTACGGCAACTACCAGGGCGACGTGCTGAACTTCGACATGGGCGCCGAAATGGCCGCCGACGACGGCATCACGGTCGAGACCGTGCTGATCACCGACGACGTCTACTCGGCCAAAGACCGGGCCGATCGCCGCGGCGTGGCCGGCGACGTGATCGTGCTGATGGCCGCCTGCGCCGTCGCGAACACCGGCGCCGACCTGGCAACCGTCAAGGCGGCCGCCGAGAAGGCCAACGACAACACCTACTCGATGGGCGTCGCCCTGTCGTCCTCCACCCTTCCGGTCACCGGCAAGCCGATCTTCGACATCGGCCCCGACGACATGGAGGTCGGCATGGGCATTCACGGCGAGCCCGGCATCGAGCGCAAGAAGCTCGAACCGGCCGACGCGGTGATGGACGAGATTCTCGGCATCGTGCTGCCCGACATGAATCTGCAGAGCGGCGAACGGGTCGCTGTGATGATCAACGGCCTGGGCGGCCTGCCGCTGATGGACCAGTACATCTGCTACCGCCGCGTGCACGACGTGCTCACCGAGAAGGGTGTCACCATCGCCAAGTCGATGGTCGGCAACTACGCCACCAGCATGGACATGATCGGCATGGGCGTCACCCTGGTGCGGCTCGACGACGAACTCGAGGCCTGGCTGAACGCCCCCTTCGACGCGCCGTACCTGAAGCAGGGCTGAGGCGATGGCCGACTTCGATCGCGGCTACTTCGTGGGCGCGTTCCGCCGCATGGCGGCCACCGCCGAAGAGCATCGTGACGAGTGGACGAAGCTCGACGGCGATATCGGCGACGGCGACCACGGCATCAACATGAGCATCGGGTTTCGCGAGGTGGTCAAGCAGTTGGACGCGCTGCCCGACGACACCGACGTGGCCGGCCTGTTCAAGCTGGTCGGCATGACGCTGCTGCGCAAGGTGGGGGGTGCCTCGGGCCCGCTGTACGGCAGCTTCTTCATGAAGGCCGGCGCCGAGGTGGCGGGCCAGAGTGAGGTGAGCTTCGACGACCTGCGGCGCATGCTGCGGGCCGGCGTCGACTCGATTCAGCAGCGCGGCAAGGCCGAACTGGGCGACAAGACCATGCTCGACAGCTACCTGCCGGGCCTGGACGTGCTGGAAGCGGCCGATGCCGCCGACCCGCAGGCGGCGCTCACCGCGTTCGTCGATCGCATGCGGCAGGGCTCGGACGACACCATTCCGCTGGTGGCCAAGAAGGGGCGGGCGATGCGGTTGGGCGAGCGGTCGGTCGGCCACCGAGACCCCGGTTCACAGTCGTCGTGGATGCTCATGAACTGCCTGCTGGACGAACTCAAGGGCTGACGGAAGGTTCTCGGCGTCGGCCGGGATGACGCAACGGTTCATCAATACGGAGGCCCGTCGTTGTCATCCCGGCGGACGCCGGGATCTCAAAACCGCCAGGCGAAGGCCGCGACTCACACGCTGGCGCTGACCCGCCACTGCGCCGAGTCACCCAGGCTGTTCATGTACCGCACGCCCGAGAGCTGCGCGCCCGAGGGCACGTCGAACACGATCCAACCCTTCGCGCACTGACCGGGCTTGTACAGCCGGCCTTCGCCGTTGGGGTAGGCGGGGGTTGGCTCAGCGTTGCCGCGGACGGTGCTGGCCGGGTACTCCTCGCTGTCGGGGCCGAGCAGCACCCAGGTGTCCCAAGTCAGCTCGATGCCGGAAGCCGCCGACACGTTGCAGGTCTTCACCATGGCCAGAACCTGGTTGCCGCGGTGACCGTTGACCTTGGCTCGCTTGCTATCGAGCACGGTGATGGTCACCTCGCCGTTCAGATCGAGCACCTCACCGGGCGCGCGAAAGCTACCCGCCGAGCCGGTGGTGGTGCTGCTCGGCGAGGCCGACGTGCTGCCGTCGGTGGCGGACGGCGACGCGCTCACGTCCGTGGTCTGCGAATCGGACGGGCTGGCGCTGGTCGACATCGTGTCGCTCTCGCTGGGCGATGGCGAGGGTGACGCACTGAGCGTGGTCTCGGGCGTCGGCGGAGGACTTGAGGCGTTGGGTTGCCCGACTGTGCAGGCACTCAACAGCAGCAACAATGGCACCAGGCGCTTCATGCGCCCGACCCTACGGCCGCAGCCGCTTTCGCGGTACCCCACAAGGCGGGATGATCAGCACCGAACGGAGCGGGATCGCTCCGCAGTGGTGGCGCTGAAGTTGCGGCAGACGCCCAGGCCACGTTCGGCGAGGCCCACCTTCATCTGGGCCAGCGCAGACACCGCGAAGCCGTGCCATTGCATGTGCATCAACACGGTGCCGCCCGTGGTGGCATGACGGACGACGCGGCTGACCACGGCCTGCTGCGAGAGCCCCCGCCAATCGTTGGTGTCGAGACTCCACGTCCAGATTCTCATGCCCTTGGCGGCATAGGCACGCGCGACGGTGGCGTTGTACGAGCCGAACGGCGGACGTCCGTAGCTCGACTGAATGCCGGGGGCGCCCAGTTGGGCCAGCACCGCCTGGTACGACAACCGGGCCAGGTCGGGGTGGCTGATCGAGTGGTTGAACACGTAGTGGCCGTGGGCTCGCGCATAGGCGGGCGAGAACAGCCCGGCACGCACGCAGACGCCGGTCGGAAACAGCATCAGCGCGATGCCCAGCCGCTGCGCGCCGTCGATCACCGTGCGAAACGCCGCGCGGCTGGCGGGGCAGTCGTCGAAGCTGAGCACCACGCGGCGGGTGGTGTTGGGGCCGTACGAGTTCCAGTAGCCGCGGCGTGACGGTTTCGAGGCCTGCTTGTCAGTGGGCTTCTTCGGCTCCGTCGTGGCCTGCGTGGCCTTCTTCTTGGTGACCGTGGCGGGTTGCTTGCCGGTCTCCGCGCGGTCGCTGGTGCGCCGCTTCGTGGTCGTCGCGCCGCTGTCGGTGGCAGGCTTCTCAGCGGTGGGGTCCTTCTTCTTCTTGCCCGACACGCCCGCTTGCGCCTTGGCTTTGGCCGCCGTAGCCGACGGCGGGCCTGTGCGCTCACTGGTTTCGGCCCCGGCGCGCAGCGTGCCGATTGCTACGCCGAGAATCAGCAGCGGCACCGCCGCCTTGACCACCCACCGTCGACCCGACACCGTTCGCCCCCTGAGCCCGGGCCGCGCCGGCCCGAATCAGAGGCTAACGCGGCTCCGCGATCGTTCAGGGCACGACTCGCTCACCCTCAACCTCACCTCTAGCGTCGCGTCGTCCCGGCACGGCTGCTCGCGCCGCGGGGTGAGCCAAAAGGAGAACCGTCCCCTGAACGCCAGGGACGGTTCTCCTTTTGGCTCAGGGGACGGTTCTCCTTTTGGCTCAGGCCAGGGCGGCACGCACCAACCCGGCGGCCACCTTGCCGTCGCCGCGGCCGGCGATGCGTGGCGTGACCGCCTTCATCACCAGACCCATCTGCTTCATCGACGGCTTGTCGCCGAGCGTCGCGGTCACCGCCGCCACCTCTTCGTCGACGATCGCCGCGATCTCGGCCTCGGTGAGTTGCTGCGGCAGGTATTCGGCCAGAATCGCGGCCTCGGCCAGCTCTTTCTCGGCCAGTTCGGGCCTGTTGCCGCTGGTGTAGGCCTCGGCCGAGTCCTTACGCTTGCTCACCTCACGGGCCAGCACCGTCTGCTCTTCGGTGTCGCTCAACTCGCGGGCCGCCTTGCCGGCGACCTCTTCGTTGGCGATGGCGGCCAGCGCCATGCGTACGGTCGACTTGCGGGCCTCGTCGTGTGCCTTCAGCGCCGCCACCAGGTCGGTCTTGAGGCGGGTCTTGATCGCAGCCATGTGATGTGCGTCCTTTCGGGTAACGCTCCATTGTCGCACCTGCGCGTCGGGGCCCCTGCCGTAGGCTGCGAAGCGATGACCATGCGCCTGTTCGCCGCCGTCGTGCCGCCCCCTGCCGTACTGGACGCCCTGGACGCCTGCGTCGAGCCCCGTCGCGACGCCGACCCGAACCTGCGCTGGGCGGGACGCCACCACTGGCACCTCACGCTGGGGTTCTTCGGCGACGTCACCGACGACCGCCTCGAGCCTCTGCAGCAGGCACTCGGCAACGTCCACGGAACGCCCTTCACCCTCACTCTGGACGGCGCCGGCACCTTTCCCAACCCGTCCAAGGCGCGGGTGCTGTACCAGGGCGTCACCGACGGCTCGGACGAACTGGGCGCCCTGAGCCGCCGCGTGCGCACCGCCGCCGACCGCGTCGGTGTGCCGGCGGACAACGCCAAACACGTGCCGCACCTGACTTTGGCGCGCACCCGGCGGCCGGCCCCGCTGACCCGCTGGCTGACCGTGGTGAGCAGCTTTCCGCGACTCAGCTTCGAGGTGGCCGGCTTCGTGCTGATGCGCTCCGAACTGCATCGCAGCGGCCCCGACTACCGGGTGTTGCAGAGCGTGGGGCTCGACGGCCGTCCACGCACCGATTGAGCCGAGCGCGCCAGCACTGGCCCATTAGGCTGAACGGGCCAATTGCGACGAAGGTGAGCGATTCTTCATGACCTACCAGCCCGAAACCCTGGCCGTACACGCGGGGCATGAAGACGCCGACTCGGCGACCAACGCCCGTGCGGTGCCGATCTACCAGACCACCTCATACGTGTTCGACGACACCCAGCACGCCGCCGACCTGTTCGCGCTGAAGGTGCCGGGCAACATCTACACCCGCATCATGAACCCCACCCAGAACGTGTTCGAGACCCGCATGGCGGCACTCGAAGGCGGCGTCGGTGCGCTGGCGACCAGTTCGGGCGCGGCGGCGATCACCTATGCGGTGCTCAACCTCACCTACTCCGGCGACAACATCGTCGCCCTGTCGACCCTGTACGGCGGCACCTACGCGCTGTTCGCGCACACCCTGCCGCAGTTCGGCATCGAGGTGCGCTTCGTCGACCCCGAGAAGCCCGACGAGCTCGCCCAGCACGTGGACGACAAGACCAAGCTGGTGTTCGGCGAGACGATCGGCAACCCGCTGGTCAACGTGGTCGATCTGGACGCCTGGTCGGCCGCCGCCCATGATCTCGGCCTGCCGTTCATCGTCGACAACACGGTGCCGACGCCCTACCTGTGCCGGGTGTTCGACCACGGTGTCGACGTGGCCGTCCATTCGGCCACCAAGTACATCGGCGGCCACGGCACGAGCATCGGCGGCGTGATCGTCGACTCGGGCAACTTCGACTGGGCGGCCCACGCCGAGCGGTTCCCGGGCCTGACCAGCCCCGATCACGCCTACCACGAGGTGGTCTGGACCGAGGCGGTCGGCAACCTCGCCTACATCATCAGGGCGCGTACGGTGCTGCTGCGTAACACCGGTGCCGCGGTGACGCCGATGAACAGTTGGCTGTTTCTGCAGGGGCTTGAAACTCTGCACCTGCGCATGGAGCGGCACAGCAGCAACGCCCTGGCCGTGGCGACGTACCTTGAGCAGCACCCGGCCGTGGCGTGGGTGAACTACCCGGGCTTGGAGTCGTCGCAGTGGCATGAGGTCGCGCAACGCATCCTGCCCAAGGGGGCGTCCGGCATCGTGTCGTTCGGGCTCAAGGCGGGCCGCGAGGGCGGCTCGAAACTGGTGGAGTCGTTGCAGCTGTTCAGCCACCTTGCCAACATCGGCGACGCGAAGTCGCTGGTGATTCACAACGCATCGACCACCCACAGCCAGCTCACCGAAGACGAACTCAAGGCCGCGGGCGTGGCGCCCGAGATGGTGCGGCTGAGCGTCGGCATCGAGAACGTGGACGACCTGATCGCCGATCTCGACCAGGCGCTCGCGCAGTTCTGAGCCCGATGACCCTCCCCGGTTCGGTCGGTCTGGTGCAGACCGAGATCGCCCGGCTGTTCACCGTTGATGAGCCCTTGCGGCTGGCCAACGGTGAAACGCTCGGGCCGGTCGACGTCGCCTACGAGACCTACGGCACGTTGTCGGCCGCGAAAGACAACGCGGTGTTCATCTGCCACGCCCTCACCGGCGACGCGCACGCCGCCGGGCTGCACGCGGGGGCGAAGCGTCCGGGTTGGTGGGACAACCTGATCGGCCCCGGCAAGCCGCTCGACACCGACCGGTTCTTCGTGATCAGCGCGAACCTGCTCGGCGGCTGCCAGGGCACCACGGGGCCCGCCACCATAGACCAGGCCACGGGACGTGCGTACGGGCTCGGGTTTCCGTTGCTCGACATGGCCGACTTCGTCACCGTGCACCGGCAGTTGTTGGCACACCTCGGCATCGAGCGCCTGCTGGCGGCCCTCGGCGGCTCGCTGGGCGGCATGCAGGTGCTGCAGTGGGCACTGACGTACCCCGAGCAGGTCACCAACGCGGCCATCGTGGCGGCGTCGTCACGGCTGACCGCGCAGAACATCGCCTTCTCGGCGGTGGCCCGCCGGGCGATCATGGACGACCCGGATTTTCACGACGGTCGCTACGCCGAACAGGGAGTCGTGCCGCGGCTGGGGCTGCGCACGGCGCGCATGATGGCCCACATCACCTATTTGAGCGAGGACGCGTTTTCAGAGAAGTTCGGTCGCAACCCGCACCCCGAGCGCGACAAGCCCGGGTTCGGCATCGACTTCGCCGTCGAGAGCTACCTCGACTACCAGGGCCGGGTGTTTCTGGACCGGTTCGACGCCCTGTCGTACCTGTATCTGTCGCGGGTGATGGACTACTTCGACCCGTTCAACCGCTCGGACGCCACCGCGCTGGTCGAGGCGTGTCCGGTGAACTTTCTGGTCATGTCGTTCGACACCGACTGGCGGTTCAGCACCGAGCACTCACGGCGCATCGTGAAGCACCTGCAGAACGCCGCCCAGCCGGTGACGTTTCGCGATATACCGTCCAGTTGGGGGCACGACTCGTTTCTGCTGCCGTTGCAGCGCTACCACGACACCCTGCGGGCGTGGTTCGACAGGTCGCTGCGTGAGGGGCTGCGATGACCCTGCGCGCCGACCTGAACCTGATCGCCCAGCAGATCCCCCACGCGTCCCGCGTGCTCGACCTCGGCTGCGGCGACGGCAGCCTGCTGCAACACCTGATCAACGATCACGACTGCACGGGCACTGGCGTCGAGATCGACCCCGAGAAGGTGCTGGCCGCCATCGTCTCCGGCGTACCCGTGATGGAACTCGACGTCGACGCCGACCTGTCGCTGTTCGCCACCGGCTCCTACGACACCGTCGTGCTGTCGCGCACGATTCAGACCCTGCGGCTGCCCGATGAGGTGCTCACCCAGATGGCCCGCATCGCGGGCCGGCTGATCGTCTCGGTGCCCAACTTCGGCCTGCTGCAGCACCGGTTGATGCTGTTGCGCGGCCGCATGCCGATGTCACGCGAGCTGCCCTACAGCTGGTACGACACCCCGAACCTGCGCTTCACCACGCTGGTCGACCTGGAGGACCTGTTCGCCACCCTGGGCTTGGTGATCGAACAGCGCATCAACCTGTCGCTGACGGGCGAACCGCTCGGCAAGGGCTTTCGCGCGGCCAACCTTCGAGCCGGTGCCGCGGTCTACGTGCTCAGCTGCCCCTAACCGGTATCGGGGCGGTTCCGATTACCGTTCACACGACGCTGCTGAACGGTATTGGGGACGGTTCCGATTACCGTTCACACGACGCTGCTGAACGGTACTGGGGACGGTTCCGATTACCGTTCACGACCCATGCAACTGCGCTGACAAGCGGTTTCAAGCAGTTCCTGAATGGGAATCGGAACCGTCCCCATTACCCACCAAGCAATGGGGCGCCACCTGGTGAACGGGAATCGGAACCGTCCCCATTATCGGTCAGAGGGTCTCGATACGCTCGACCAGCGCTGCCTACGCGGCGCGTTCCTCGGTCAGCCGCTCCGGCACCATCAACTGCGAACGGCTGGGCGCGAACGGTTTTTGCCGCAGCGGCATACCCGCCTCGGACGGTGTGTGGTTGGCCTTGCGCGCGTTGCAGCCGTGGCAAGCGGCGACGGTATTGGTCCAGGTGTTACGGCCACCTCGGCTGATCGGCAGTATGTGGTCGACCGTGGCGGCCCGCTCACCGCAGTAGCCGCAGGTATGCCGATCGCGCTTGAGTACGCCGCGCTTGGTCCACCCCGGCACCCGGCTGTAAAGGAAGGTCGTCTTCACGTACCGCACCAAGCGCAGCACCTCTGGTTGCGGAAACGAGCCGAACACCAGTTCGGGGTGCGCGGCCTCGACCACGGCGACCTTGCGCACCAGCATGCCGATGGCGTGCTGCAGCGACACGGTGTGCAGCGCGGTGTCATCGGTGTTCAGAATCAGCACGGCCATGCAGGTACTCCCGTCCGGTCAGCGGCGTGGGCACGTCGCGGGCAAAAAAAACCCGCCCCGCGCGAGCGCGGGACGGTGCCATCACCTTCGACTGGTAGCGGGGCCTCGGTCACTATCTGCACGCCGACGAGCGGACGCTCTGCGCAATGGCGCGGGAGTGTGCTCATCAGAACCCCCAGAACTCCAGGACGGGCACCAGCGTAACCCCGCGCGCCCAATCATGGGAGACGACACGAGTTCCATGGGAACGATGCCGGTGCAACGCACACCTTCTGAGATCCCGGCGTCCGCCGGGATGACGGGATCTCATACGCTCCGGACGCGACCCCGACAAGCTCGACCGACGGATCCGCTACTTGCCGAGCGCCTTCAGCACGTCCGCCACCAGGGCGTCGGTGCGAATGTCGTCGGCCGACGGCGAGAAGCCCAGCCGCACCACCACGAGCTTCGCGGACGGCACCACGTACAGCTTCTGCCCGTCGTGGCCGCTGGCCCAGTAGGTATCACGCGGCAACGCCGGCGACACCAGCGATCCCTCGGGGGTGAGGTTCGTCCACCACCCGCCCGCGTAGTCGGGGTCTTCACGAGTGGCGATCGGCTCGGTGGTGGTGGTGGCCTTCATCCAGCCCTCGGGCAGCAGCCGCTTGCCGTTCAACACCCCGTCCGACAAGGCGAACTGCCCGATCGCCGCCCAGTCGCGGGGGGTCGCCCACAGGTACGAGCTGCACACCGGGGTGCCCACCGCGTCGGCCTCCCAGATCGCCGACGAGGTGCCCAGCCGGGCCAGCAACTGCTGGCGCGGCAGGTCGGCGCCCTGCTTGAGCTTCGCGTTCAGCACCGCGCACAGCAGGGTGGTGGATCCGGACGAGTACTGCTGCACGGTGCCCACCGGGTGGGCCAGCTTCTGGGCGGCGACGAAGCTCGCCATGTCGGCCTGGTTGTACAGCATCTCGGTGATCGGCGTGCCCAGGTCGTAGGTCTCGTCCCAGGCCAGGCCGCTGCGCATGCGCAGCAGATCCTCGATGGTGATGGACGCGCGCTCGTCGGTCCATTCCGGCCGCAGGTGGTCATCGCTGAGCGACACCAGGCCCTGCTGCACCAGCCGGCCCAGCAGCAGGCTGGTCACGCTCTTGCTCATCGACCAGCCCAGTTGCGGCGTGCCGGCGTCGAAGCCCTGCGCGTACCGCTCGGCCACGATGGTGCCGTCCGACACCACCAGCACGGCCCTGGTGCCCAACTGGTCGCGGCCGGCTTGGTCGAGGTCGGCGCCGAACGCATTGTCGAGGGCCGCTTCGAGGGCGGGCGCGGGCGAGGGCACCGGCTGCCGGGCGATGCGGTTGCCCATCTGGTCGATGCGGGTGGCGCTGCCCAGATAGGGCCGGTTCACGGCCAACGTGCAGCCGAAGCCGTCCACCGACCACGCGTGCTGGCCTGCGAGAACCCCGAGCACCGTTGCCTGGTAGCCCCCCGAGTCGACGCTCACCCGCAGGTACGGCACCAGCGGGTTGGGCGGCAGGTCGGCGGTGAGCGGCGTGCGTCGGGCGATCGTGTCGAGCGCGCAGGCGTTGTGCGCGGCGTAGCCGGTGCCGGTGCGCAGCAGGGGCCGCAGGTACCAGTAGACGCCGAGTGCGGCGATCATCGCCAGGGCGATCACCCCTGCACCGATGCGCAGCCAAAGCCGCCGCCCCCCGAGCCGCATGGCGGGAAGATACCCCTTTTGAGCCGCTCGCAACCACCGAACCCGGACGATGGTCATCGAGTCAGGCCAGCAGCGCCTCGATCATGCGGCCAACGGCCTCGGGCTGCGGGCCGTCGGTGGTGGCCAGACCCGCCTGCCGCAGCATCGGATGCCCCTGCGCGACGGCGTAACCCCGCCCGGCCCAGGTGAGCATCGGCAGGTCGTTGGGCATGTCGCCGAAGGCCACCACGTCTGCCGGCTCGACACCCAGCCGGTGGCACACGTCGGCCAGCGCGGACGCCTTCGTCACCCCGGCGGCGCTGATTTCGAGCAGTCCGTACTCACCCATGTGCGAATGAGTCAGGGTCAGCCGCTCGCCGATCACCTCACGGCCGCGTTCTGCCAACGCGTCGCTGCCGTGCTCGTCGTGAAAACCCAGCAGTTTGAGCACCGGCTCGTCACGCTGCGCCAACTCGGCCAGCGGCGCCACCACCAGCCACTCGCCTTCGCTCTGCCGCACGCTCGGCTCGCAGCCGAAATGCTCGCCCCACTCGAAGGCGAAACCCAGGCCTGGAATCGCGGCCCGCAAATCATCGGCCACCTCGAGCGCCAACGACGCGTCGAGACCGTGCACCACGGTGTGGCGGCGCAGGTGCAGGTGAAACAGCCCGGCACCGTTGCTGACCACCACTTCGGGGTGAATGCCCGGCAGCCCCTCGAGCACGCCCAGCCAGCGAGACGGACGCCCCGTGGCCACCACCACGGGAACCCCCTGATCGTGCGCCCGTTGCAGGGCGGCCCGGTTCAGCGCCGACACCGCCCCCGATGCGTCCAGCAGGGTGCCGTCCAGATCGGTGACGATCAGCCGGGGCCTCACAGTCGCGAGTTCGGGGTCGGTTGGCCGGCGCCCGGCGAGCCCGACTGGGGGGACGGCGAGCCCGACTGCGGTGAGGGTGAGCCCGACTGGGGGGACGGCGAGCCCGACTGGGGGGACGGCGAACCCGACTGCGGTGACGGCGAGCCCGACTGGGGGGATGGCGAACCCGACTGCGGTGACGGCGAGCCCGACTGTGGCGAGGGCTGCCCCGACTGCGGCGACGCGGTGGAGTCGACGGGAGGCGGTGGGCTCTGCTGGGGCGACTGCTGAAAGATCAGAATGGCGATCAGCACGGCCAGGGCGGCGAGCAGCAGCATCAACAACCACGACGCCAGAATCGACACCCAGCCGGCCCGGTCGTGGCGTCCGGGCCAGGGCAGCGGCCACAACCGTGCGACGCCTGGGCCCGACCGGTCGATCCAGTGCAGCCGGTAGTCGGGCCCGGCCGGGGTACCCTGCAGCGGCAACCGGGCCAGTGCCACCTCGTCGAGAATGCGGCCCGCCTCGCCGATCGCGGCGGGGGAGCCGTCGTAGGCCAGCGCCACCCAGGGCGCCAGCGGCGCGTCGTCCGGGTCGACCGGATCGTCGGACTCGTGGCGGTACTTGTTGCCGAGCCGGCCCTCGTCCTGGCCGTGGCCGCCGCGGGCGATGACGGTGTCGATGTGCAGCTGGTTGACCAGCCCGGCCAGCCGGTCACGCGCGGCGGGGTCGTTCGCCGCGCCTTCTGACAGCAGCAACAGCATGACCGGCGTGTTGGCGTCGTCGTGACCGGCGTACGCCACCCCCGACGGGGTCGCGATCAGTCGCGCGTCGAGCCAGAAGTCGCCGATCTTGGGCGGATCGTCCGACAGCAGGGGCGTCAGCGGTACAGGGGCGCCGCCCGGCGACTGTGGGTCGCCGGGTGCCGGGGGCTGTTGCTCTGACATCGGCTCCCATCTCATCACAGGAGCCAAACCGCTGGGCCGAACTCCGCAGGCGGTGTCCATTCTGCCCGATGCCGGGCAACGCTCCGGCCGGCGGTCAATGCAGGTGGGGCAGCGCCAGACCGGGGGGACGAAGCCGGCCCCCTTGGGTGCGGGCCGCAGAGACCTCGTGGCCCGTGTGACGCGCTTGCTCGTGGTCGGTCGGGTGACTGCGACAGGGGTGGCGAGGTCCACGGCCGAGCCTGTGACGACCCTGTGCGACACCCACGAAGGTGACGCAGGCGCCCGGTAAGGTTGCGCACGTATCTGCGGGCGGTGCCCGCACCAGGTGATCAGCGATCAGGAGACACGCGTGTCGAATCCGACCCAGGGCCCGGGCCAGCAGCAGCCGGACGCCAATCCGGCCACCCGCGAGGCGGCCCGCGTGCTGGGCGAGGCGATCGCCCAGGTGCAGCGGGTGATCGTCGGCCAGGAGCACATGGTCGAGCAGTTGATGGTCGGACTGCTGGCCAAGGGGCACGTGCTGCTCGAAGGCGTCCCGGGCGTGGCCAAAACGCTCGCGGTGCGCAGCTTCGCCACCGTGGTGGGCGGCGACTTCAGCCGCATTCAGTTCACCCCCGACCTGGTGCCCTCCGACATCGTCGGCACGCGCATCTACTCGGCCCGGCAAGAGAAGTTCGACATCGCGCTGGGCCCGGTGTTCGTCAACTTCGTGCTGGCCGACGAGATCAACCGAGCCCCGGCCAAGGTGCAGTCGGCGATGCTGGAACTGATGGCCGAGCGGCAGGTGTCGATCGGCGGCACCACCTACCCGGTGCCGAAGCCGTTCATCGTGATCGCCACCCAGAACCCGATCGAGTCCGAGGGCGTCTACCCGCTGCCCGAGGCGCAGCGCGACCGCTTTCTGCTCAAGGTCGACGTGCCGTACCCGCGCGGCAACGAAGAGTTCGAGATCCTGCGCCGCATGAGCGTGACGCCGCCCGAGCCCACCAACGTGCTGAACCCCGACCGGGTCAAAGAGCTGCAAGACCAGGCCTCGAACGTGTTCGTGCACAACCTGGTGGCCGAGTACATCGTGCGGCTGGTGCTGGCCACTCGCACCCCGGCTGAGTTCGGCATGCCCGACCTGACCTCGGTGATCCAGATCGGTTGCTCGCCGCGCGCCACCCTGGGCCTGGTCGCCGCGGCCCGTGCGCTGGCGCTGATTCACGGCCGTGACTACGTGCTGCCCACCGACGTGCAGGCGGTCGCCAAAGACGTCATGTCGCACCGTCTGGTGCTCGGCTTCGACGCCGTCGCCGACAACATCGCCCCCAGCCAGGTGGTCGAGCGCATCGTCGCGATGGTGCCGCCGCCCACCCCGGTGTGGAACCAGCAGCAGCGTGACCAGTCGCACACCCAGCACCGGCACAACCCCAGCTACCCGTCCTGAGCACGTTGACCCAGCAACCGCAGTTCGAACCGCCCGCCGACGACCTCGGCGCGGTGGAGTCGGTGCTGCGCGAACCCACCCACGCCACGCTGCCGCTGCACAAGCTCGCCCCCGAGGCGGCGCTGCGCCGGCTTGAACTCACCATCGTGCGGCGCCTGGAGGGCTTTCTGCACGGCGACCACCGCGGCCTGCTGCCCGGGCCCGGCTCCGAAACCAACGACGCCCGGTTGTACGTGCCCGGCCAGGACGACGTGCGCAAGATCGACTGGGCCGTCACCGCACGCACCCAGACGCCGCACGTGCGTGACACCATCGCCGACCGCGAACTCGAGGTGTGGGCGCTGCTCGACGTCACGCCGTCCATGAACTGGGGCACCGGGGGAGTCACCAAGCGCGACCTGGGCATCGCGGCGATCGCCACCATCGGGTTTCTGTCGCAGAAGATGGGTGACCGGTTCGGCGGGCTGATCATGCGGCCCGACCGCATCAAGCGGCTGCCCGCGCGTTCGGGCCGCACCGCCCTGTACGGGCTGCTGCGCCGCATGCTCGAAGAGCCGATCGTGCCCGACCACAGCGCCGGGCCCTACACGCTGGCCGCCGGCGTCGAGCAGCTCACCCGTTTGCAGCGCCGCCGCGGCATGCGCATCGTGGTGTCCGACTTCTTGTCGGCCGGCGATTCCGAACTCGACCCGAACATCGAGCCCGACTGGGAACGTCCGATGCGCCGGCTGGCGGTGCGCAACCAGGTGCTGGCCGTCGAGGTGGTCGACAAGCGTGAGGTCGAGTTTCCCGACGTGGGCGACATTCTGATCCGCGACCCCGAAACCGACTTTCAGCGCTACGTCAACACCAGCGACTCCGGCGCCCGCGAACGCATGGACGCCGCCTCGGCCGCGCAGCGTGAACGCATCCGCATCGCGCTGCGCCGGGCGGGCGTGGCGCACATTCAGTTGCGTACGGATACAGACTGGGTGCAAGACATTGCACGGTTCGTGCTCGCCTACCGGCGGGTGGCGGGCATGTTGCACCAACCGCCGCAGGGGGTGAGCAAATGAACATCGAACAGATGTTTCTCAACCCCGAACGCCTGTGGTGGCTGCTGCTCATTCCGCTGCTGGTGGCCGCTTATGTCTACCTGACCAGGCGAAAGAACCGCTCGGGCATGCGGTTCACCAACACCGGTGTGCTGGGTGCGGTGGTGCCGGTGCAGTCGCAGTGGCGGCGTCACCTGGCCGTGGCGCTCACCCTGCTCAGCCTGGCCGCGCTGACCATCGCCTGGTCGCGGCCCAGCGGCGTCGACCGGGTGCCGCGCGAGCGTGCCACCATCGTGCTGGTGCTCGACGTCAGCCAGTCGATGGCGTCCACCGACGTCAAGCCCAACCGGTTGGACGCCGCCAAAGACGAGGCCAAGCAGTTCGTGGCATCGCTGCCCGCGCAGTACAACGTGGCGCTGGTGAGCCTGTCGGGCAACCCGGCGGCCCGCATGCCACCCACCACCGACCGCGGTCAGGTGAATCGCGCCATC
Organism: Micropruina glycogenica; assembly: GCF_900289045.1. Classification (GTDB taxonomy): domain Bacteria; phylum Actinomycetota; class Actinomycetes; order Propionibacteriales; family Propionibacteriaceae; genus Micropruina; species Micropruina glycogenica. The sequence continues at coordinate 1,292,194 of NZ_LT985188.1, read as the reverse complement.
GACGCGCTCACCCTGCAAGACTCCACCGCCATCGGCGACGCGATCAACGTGGCGATGGCCACCCTGCAGTCGGCCCCCAAGGCTGCGGACGGCTCCATTCCGCCCGGCGCCATCGTGCTGCTGAGCGACGGCCAGAACACCGCCGGCCGCTCGCCCACCCAAGAGGCGGCCGAGGCCGCCAAGGCCAAGGTGCCGATCTACACCATCGCGTACGGCACCGAGAACGGCTACGTCGACCTCGACGGCAAACGCGAGAAGGTTCCGCCCGACAAGGCGTTGTTGCAGCGGATCGCGTCCATGACCAACGGGCAGGCCTACGCGGCCGAGAACGTCGGCCAACTGGACTCTGTGTACAAGAACATCCGAAGTGAAGTCGGCTACGAAGAGGTGCGCAAAGAGATCACCGCGACCTGGGCCGGTTACGGCCTGGCGTTCGCCGTGGTCGCCGCACTGGCCGCCGTCTCGCTCGGAGCGAGGTGGCCCTGATGATTCCCATGATCTCGTTCATCGAACCGGAGCGGCTGTGGTGGATGCTGCTGATTCCGGTGCTGCTGCTGCTCTACTTCGTGCTGCTGCGCCGCAAGAGCGCACGCAGCCGCACCACCGGCATCACCAACCTCGACCGGGTGCTACCCAAGCAGCAGGCGTGGAAGCGGCACATCGCCGTCGGCGCGGCCGTGCTGTCGTTGGCTGCGCTCAACGTGGCGTTCGCGAAGCCGTCCGATCAGGTGGACGTGCCGCGCGACCGGGCCACCATCGTGATCGCCCTCGACGTGTCGCGCTCGATGATCGCCGAAGACGTCAAACCCAACCGGCTCGACGCGGCGAAGGCCGGCGCCAAGGACTTTCTGGGCATGCTGCCGCCGCGGTTCAACGTGGCCCTGGTCGCCTTCGCCGGCTCGGCGGCGGTGGTGGTGGCCCCGACCACCGATCGCGGCCTGGTGTCGCGGGCCATCGACAATCTGCAGGTGGCCCCGTCCACTTCGATCGGTGAAGGAATCTATTCGTCGCTCGATGCGCTGGCGCTAGCCCCTGTTGATCCCGATCACCCCGAGGATCCGGCGCCCGGCGCAATCGTGTTGCTCTCGGATGGCTATACAAATATCCCGCGGTATTCAGCGCCTGCGGCGAAGGAGGCGAAGAACCGCGGCTATCCCATTTACACCATCGCCTACGGCACGGATGATGGCTACGTGGTGGACCAGGGTCGTCGTGAACCGGTTCCGGTAAATCACGAAGAACTGCAGCGAGTGGCCGACATCTCGGGCGGGAAGAAGTTTGCCGCAGCCTCCGGCGATGAACTGAAGCAGGTGTACTCGGCCATTGCCGAACAGGTGGGTTATGTAAAGGTTCAGCAAGAGGTCACCGAGTACTACGCCGGCTGGGCGCTCGGTTTCGCGGTGCTCGCGTCGATGGCAGTGATCGCGTTGGGCGCCCGCTGGCCCTGAGCGAGCGCGGGTCGTCGGGCGGGCCGTTCTGCACCCCTCGGTCGCCTTAGGCCTCGCCGCGGCCGCCGCGACCCGAGCCGCCACCACCAACTCGGCCACCCGGCTGCAGCTTCCTCGTGGTGCACCGGCACGGGCCCACGACGACCCTGGCCGACCACGTAGCCGTCCTCGGGTCCCGCTGGCCCTGGTGGCCTCAGGTAAGGGTGAGGCGGTACACACCGTCGAGGCCGTCGCCGTTCGAGGTGGTGAAGTACAGGGCTCCGTCCGGACCTTGCTGCACGGCGCGCACGCGGCCGTAGGTGGTGGCGATCTCGGTCACTCTGCGCACCGTCTCGGTGCCGGTCACCCGGAACAGCAGGATGCCCTGACCCTTGAGCAGGCCAACGGCCAGGTGGCCGTTCCAGTCGCCCCACTGGGACCCGTTCAGGAAGGTCGCGCCGCTGGGTGCCACGGTGGGTGACCCGGATCGCCAGCGCGCGGTCTTGGCTTTGGGGTACCGCTTGGTGTCGGTCATCGCACGGGACTCGTTGTAACCAGGCGTCGGCGACCACCCGTAGTTCGTCCCGCCGATGATGCGATTGATCTCGTCGTCGCGACTGGGGCCGTGTTCGACCGACCACATCTGGTCGACGCCGTCGGTGCGGTGGGCGAGGCCTTGCACGTTGCGATGCCCGTAGGTCCACACGTACCGCGCGTTACCCCCTTTGGCGTAGAACGGGTTCGTCGACGGGGGAGTGCCGTCGGCCGTCACCCGCAGCACCTTGCCGCCCAACGATTTCAGGTTCTGCGGATTCGTGCCCTGAGCCGCATCGCCCGTGCCGATGTACAGCCGGTCGCTCGACCGGAAGCGCAGCCGGCAGCCGTTGTGTCTGCCCTTGTTGACCGGAATGCCGGTGATCAGGGTCTTCACCTTGACCGCCGTGGTGGCATCGGTGAGTTGCCATTTCCAGACCTCGACGTCTTTGGCGGTGCCGTCGTCCTTGGCGACCGACAGGCAGGTGTAGAACAGGCCGTTGCTGGCCGCGTTCGGGTCAGCCACCATGCCCAGCATTCCCGACTCAGAGTTGGTGAAGATCGGCGGTAGATCGAGGCTCACCCGTTGTGGCGTGCCGCCGGGCTGGAGCGACCAGAGTCGTCCGGGCCGCTCGTCGAACAGCATCGTGGAGCCGACCCAGGTGACGTCCCAGGGAATAGTGAGGCCGCTCGCCACTGCAGTGATGACTGGCGTGGGCGCCGCCGCGGCCGGAGGTGCCGTTGCAGTCAGGGACGACCCGGTGACGGTGAGGGCGGTCACGATGGCGACCGCATGGGGGAATAGTGACCGCATGGCGCTTCCTCAGGGTGGGGGTGTGCTCAGCGTACTGCGACCAACTCCTGGTGGGTATGCGCGGACGGTGAGCCTCAGCGACCCTCGAAGTCAATCGGTCTTCCGCTCAGAAAGGCCGTCATCGCACTTTGTGCGTCCTGGGTACCCGCGAGCATCGCCACCAGTCGGCGCAGCCTGTCGGCCGCGGCCTGCGGGTCGTGCAGGGCGAGCCGAGCGTTGGCCAGCGTGGCCTGCACGGCCAGCGGGGCCTGCGCGGCGATGCGTTCGGCGATCGCGATTGCGGCGTCCACCTGCTCGCCGTGCGGCACCACCTGTTGCACCAGGCCGATGCGCAGCGCCTCGGCCGCGTCGAAGAAGTCGCCGGTGAGCAGCCAGCGCATCGCGTCGCCCCAACCCAACCGGGGAAGTCGGATCGTCGCGCCACCGAACGCCATGATGCCGCGCGCCACCTCCAACTGGGCGAAGCGGGTGCTGTCGGCGGCCACCACCACGTCTGCGGCCAGGGCGAGTTCGACGCCCAGGGTCAGGCAGGTGCCCTGCGCGGCGAGCACCACCGGTTTGGCCACCGGCTCGGTGACCAGACCCCAGGGGTCGATGCCGCCGGACGGCACCAGGTCGAGCTGGCCGCTGACGAGCCCCGGCCCCACGTCGGCCAGATCGAGTCCGCCGGTGAAGTGGTCGCCGACGGCGTGCACCACCCCCACGCGCAACTCGGGGTCGGTGTGCAGCACTGCGTAAGCGCGGGCCAACTCGTGCAGCATGGCCAGGTCGGCCGCATTGCGCTTGTCGGGGCGGTTCAGGCCGATCAGCAGCAGGTGGCCGCGCCGCTCCACCAGCACCCGGTCGTCACTCATGCAGCCATCCAACCCGGCGCAGCGGCATTTGTCACAGCCGGACTCTTCGGGTGCAGCCGGGAGATCCCGGCGTGCGCCGGGATGACGAGGTGCGTCAGCCCTCACGCGCCTTCGCCGTGGCCTTCACGTTCGCCTTGTCGATCGCGTCCACCAGTTCGGCCTTGGTCATCGACGAGCGGCCCTTGACGTTCAGCCTGCGGGCGATGCCGAGCAGGTGCACCTTCGTAGCCTTGGCGTCGACCCCGCCCGCCGATTCCTTGTCGTTCAGGCCGCCCTCCTCGGCTCGCTCGTCGGACGGCCCCGGCTCGTCTTTGCGCTCCCAGTGGTCGCCGACCTTCTCGTAGCTGTGCTTCAGCGAGGCGTAGGCGGTGGCGTTGGCCCGGCCCTCATCGTCGTAGCTCTCCATAGCCGAGTCGTAGGTCTTGGCGAACGTGGCCTGCGCGTGCGCGTCGGAGCGCTGGACCGGGGAGGGCAGCTCATCCTTGATCGGTTTGCCCTGTTTGGTCGTCTTCGGCATTCAGCCAGTGTGCCGTCACGAGCCGGGCATCGACACGCCCGGCCGGGTGAATGAGCGCCGAAGCCGCTTGGTGCGGTTGGTACGGGTGAGGCACAATGGACGCACTCCGACGAGCGGGTGATGCAGGGGAAGGCAGCTACCCGGCCGAAGGAGAAGACCATGGCGACGACCCATGGGGTGGTGCAGATCCACTCTGCGCCGTCCGCGTTGTGCCCGCATATCGAGTGGGCCGTGGGCGGCGCCATCGGCGTACCCATTCATCTGACCTGGCTGTCACAGCCGGCCGAACGCGCGAGCTATCGCGCCGAATACGCCTGGACGGGCCCCGTCGGCACGTCCGCGAAGCTCACCAGCGCCCTCAAGGGCTGGCAGCGGCTGCGGTTCGAGGTCACCGAGCGGGCCACGCCGAGCTCAGAGGCCGTCCGCTACTCGTACACGCCGGCCCTGGGCCTGTTTCACGCCACGGTGGGCCTGCATGGCGACGTGATGATCAACGAGCAGCGGCTGAAGGCCGCGGTCGTGCGCGAGGCGCTGGGCGGCCGCAGTCTGCACGAGGCGGTCAACGACCTGCTCGGCACCGCCTGGGACGACGAACTCGAGGTCTTTCGGCAGGCCGGCGAGGGCGCGGACGTCCGCTGGCTGCACCAGGTGGTCTAGCCGACAGGCGTCAGCGCGAAACGTTGGCGTTCGTCACCGCGACCGCGACGTTGGCGCCGCCGAAGCCGAAGCTGTTGTTCACCGCCGCCAGGTCGCCCTCGCCGAGCGGACGAGCCACGTTGGCCGCGATGTCGATGCCCAGGTCGGGCTCGGGGTCGTTCAGGTTGATCGTGGGGGGCACCATGCGGTCGTGCAGCGCGAGCACCGTCGCGATGGTCTCCAGAGCACCCGCGCCGCCGAGCAGATGCCCGGTCATCGACTTGGTGGACGTCACCACGCAGCCGTCGACGGCCGAACCCAGCCCGTAGCGGATCGAGCCCGCTTCGGTCACGTCGCCCTGAGGGGTCGACGTGCCGTGCGCGTTGACGTGCACGATGTCGCTCGCAGTCAGTCCGGCGTCTTCGATGGCCTTCGTCATGGCCCCGTACTGGCCCTCGCCGCTCGGGTCGGGCTGCACGATGTCGTGGCTGTCGGCGGTGATGCCGGCCCCGGCGAGCGTGCCGTAGATGGTGGCGCCGCGTGCCTTGGCGTGGTCGAGGGTCTCGATGATCATGACGGCCGAGCCCTCGCCCATCACGAACCCGTCGCGGCCCTTGTCCCACGGCCGGGATGCGCCCTCGGGGTCGTCGTTGCGGCGGCTCAGCGCCTGCATCTGCCCGAACGCGGCGATCGGTAGCGGGTGAATGGTGGCCTCGGTACCGCCGACCACGGCGATGTCAGCGCGGCCGAGCCGCAGTTGGTCGAGCGCCAGTGCGATCGCCTCGTTGGACGACGCGCACGCCGACACCGGCGTGTGCACGCCGGCCTTGGCGTGCACCTGCAGGCCCACGTTGGCCGCCGGCGCGTTGGCCATCAGCATCGGAATCGTGAAGGGGCTGACCCGTCGATAGCCCTTGTCGCGATGGGCGTCCCAGTTGTTCAGCAGCGAATGCAGGCCGCCGATGCCGCTGGCGAGCGACACGATCAGTCGCCGCGAATCGACCTGGCTGCCCTCGTCGGCGTCCCAGTCGAGGCCGGCGTCCTGCCACGCCTCTTGGGCCGCGATCAGCGCCAGTTGGGTCGAGCGGTCGAGCCGGCGGGCCTTGACCCGGTCGATCACCTCGGCCGGATCCTGCGCCACGTAGGCGGCGATCTTGACCGGAAGTTCTTCTGCCCACTCCTCGGTGATGCGGCGCACGCCGGACTTGCCGGCCAGCATGTTCGACCAGGTCGTCGCCAGGTCACCGCCCAGCGGCGTCGTGGCTCCGAGGCCGGTGATGACAATCTCGGTCATGGGGTCCTCCGAGGAGTTGGTGGTGTGGTGCGGGGCCCGAGCGGGCCCCGCACGATGGACTGTGAGCGATCGCTCAGCTGTGCGCCTCGATGTAGGCCACGGCGTCGCCGACGGTCTTGAGGTTCTTCGACTCCTCGTCGGGAATCGTCACGCCGAACTTCTCTTCGCAGCCGACGATGATCTCGACCATCGCGAGCGAGTCGACGTCGAGGTCATCGACGAAGGACTTGTCCAGTTGGACGTCCTCGACCGGCGTACCGGCGACATCGTTGACGAGCTCAGCCAGCTGAGCGCGGATCTCTTCGGTGGTGGCCATAGGGGTTCTCCTTGTCGTAGAGGGCCTCTTTCCGGAGGATTCCGGAAGCATTGAGAAACTTAGGGCAGGGTGACGACCTGGCCCGCATAGACCAGGCCGGCGCCGAAACCGATCAGCAGCGCGGTCTGGCCCGACTTCGCCTGGCCGGTGCTGAGCAACTGGTCCATCGCCATCGGTACCGAGGCGGCCGAGTTGTTGCCGAACTGCTTGATGGTGCGCGCCACCACCACGTTCTCGGGCAACTTGAGGTGACGCAGCATGGCGTCGGTGATGCGGTTGTTGGCCTGGTGTGGAATGAACACGTCAAGCTCTTCGGGGCTCAGCTGCGCAACCTCGAGCACCTTCTTGGTGGCGTCGGCGATGAAGCCGCTGGCCCACTTGAACACGGCCCGGCCGTCCATCGCGATGTAGGGCTGGGTGCCGCCCTGCATCGCCTCGCTCCACTCGGAGGTCTGGTTGATCGCGTCGGCCTGCGAGCCGTCTGAGCCCCACACCACCGGGCCGATGCCGTTGGTTTCGCTGGGGCCGACGACCGCCGCGCCCGCGCCGTCGGCGAACAAGAACGCGGTGCTGCGGTCGTGAATGTCGGTGAACCGGCTGAGTTCCTCGACGCCGATCACCACCGCGTACTTCGCGGCGCCCGAGCGCACCAGCGACTCGGCCTGGGCCAGTCCGTAGCAGAAGCCCGCGCAGGCGGCCGAGATGTCGAAGGCCGCGCCGTTGGTGCCCAGTTCGTAGGCGAGCTTGGCGGCGAGGCTGGGCGTCTGGTGAAAGTAGGTGACGGTCGACACGATCACGGCGCCGATGTCGGCCGGGTCGATGCCGGCCCGCTCGACCGCGGTTCGCGCGGCCGCCAACGCCATGGTCTCGACGGTTTCGCCCTCGCCCACCCAGCGACGCTCGGCGATGCCGGTGCGCTGCTGAATCCACTCATCAGAGCTGTCGATGAACGTGCACATCTCGGCGTTGTCGACCACCCGCGACGGCACGTACGAGGCGACCGACAGCAGGCGGGCGTACGGGGCGCCGACGCCGGCGGCGATCGGGGCGCTCATGCGTGGGCTCCCGCGTGCTCGGCCACGAAGGCCCGCGCGTCGTCGAGCTGATCAGGGGTGTTGAGGTTGAACAACGCGACTCCCTTGAGGTTGCGCTTGGCGATGCCGGTAAGGGTTCCGGCGGGGGGCAGTTCGAGAACGCCGGTGACACCCAGATCGCGCAGCGCGTCGAGGCACAGGTCCCAACGCACCGGATTGCCGACCTGGCTGACCAGCCGGCGCAGAAACTCGGTGCCGTTGTCGATGGCGCGGCCGTCGGCGTTGCTGAGCAGCACCGTGGACGGGTCGTGCGGGCTCAGCGTGGCGGCCAGCTGTTCGAGCGTGGCGACGGCGGGCTGCATGTGCACGGTGTGAAAGGCGCCGGCCACGCTCAGCTGTATCAGCCGCGCCCTGGCCGGCGGGTCGGCGGCCAGCACGCCCAACTCTTCGACGGTGCCGGCGGCCACGATCTGGCCGGGCCCGTTGTTGTTGGCGGCGGTGAGTCCAGCAGCCTCGATCGCGGCCAGCACCTCGTCGGCGTTGCCGCCCACGACGGCCATCATCGAGGTCGGCCGCACGTTCGAGGCAGCAGCCATACCGCGCCCGCGGGTGGCCACGAAAGCCATCGCCTCGGTGGGGGTCAGCACGCCGGTGATGGCGGCTGCGGTGATCTCACCGACGCTGTGGCCGGCTACCACATCGGGTGTTGGGCCACCGGCCAGCAGCCGCTCGGCCGCCACGACGCCGGCGGCCACCAGCAGCGGCTGCGCGATGTCGGTCTGCCGAATCGTGTCGGCATCGGCATCGGTGCCGAGTTGTGCGAGGTCGAGCCCGGCCACCCCAGACAGTGTCTGCAACTGGGCGCGAGCGGTGTCGTCGGTGAGCCAGGAAGCCAGGAAGCCCGGTGTCTGTGCGCCCTGACCTGGTGCGAGGATTGCTAGCACGGCACTACTCTTGCGCGAATCGCGTCCGGAAGGGCAGTCGGACATGACGAAAATGTGACAGAGGTTCTTGTCGGGTTTCTACAACGGCAGAGCGCGGCGCACCGCACGAAACGTGCTGCGCTTTGTGGTACTACGACGTCATCAGCCGTCCGAGGGTGACCGACAACCGTAAAACGTAGGCGCTGCGGGCGTCCGCCGGGTGATAGCCCGACACCTCGGCGATGCGGCGCAGCCGGTACCGCACGGTGTTCGGGTGCACGAACAGTGCGCGCGCAGTGGCCTCGACCGACCCACTGTTGTCGAGGTAGGCCACCAGCGTTTCGAGCAGGTCGGCGCCGGCGTCGCGCAGTTGGCCGTAGATCTCGCGGGCGAGCATGCGCCGGGCGTGGCCGTCGCCGGCCAGCGCGCGTTCGGGCAGCAGGTCGTCGGCCGCCACCGGCCTCGGTGCGCTCGGCCAGGCGTCGGCCGCACGAATGCCCGAGAGGGCGCCACGGGCCGACATGGCCGCCTCGACCAGGTCGCTCACCTCGGGGCCCACCACGATCTGGCCAGGGCCGAAGTGCTCGGCGACGTCGGTGATCACTGTCAAGGCGGTGCCTGCGGTTCCCGACGGACCGCCCAACACCAGCACCAGCCGATCGCCCTGGGTGGAGGCCAGCAGGTCGAACCCGCGCTCGCCGACCAGGCGCCTGATCGAGTCGATCGCCGAGTCCTTCGCCGGCGCGCCACCGATGGTCACGGTGATCGCGGCGGGGGAGCGCCACCCCAGCGTCGACGCCCGTGACAGCACGGTTTCGTCGGCCTCGCCGCGAATCACGGCGTCGACCACCAACGCTTCGAGCCTGGCGTCCCAGCCGCCCCGGGCCTCGGCCGCCCGGGCATACACCTCGGCGACCCCGAAGGCGATCTCACGCGAGTACTGCACGATGCCCATGAACACCAACGGACGGTCGCCGCGCCCGACCACGCTCTCGAGTTGACCCTCGACGGTGTCGATCGTGGTGCGAATCAGGTCGACGCTCTGGTGCAGGGTGATGCGCCGCATGAGAGCGCGCGGGGCGGCGTCGAACACCGCGGACGGGTTGGCGTCGCGGCCCTCGTCGGCGAACCACTGCACGAATCCGTCGATGCCGGCGCGGGCCACCAGCGTCACCCACGAGCGGTGCTCGGCGTCGAGCTCGCGAAACCAGGGGTGCCGCTCTTCGATCTGCGCCAGCGCCTGGGTGGTCAGTTCGGCGGCTGCGCCGGTGAGTCGCTTGGCGATCGTGCTGCGTTGCCGCGCGGACGGCTGCCAGCCGCGTCCGATGCCCGGAATGGCCGCCACCGCTCTCCTTCAAAGGGGTTGAACTGGGTTCGTCGGTTGCACAGCCTAGTGGTGCGGCGCGCTCTCGGCGTGAGGTCAGCGCTGCTGGGGAATCAGCAGTACCGCGTGCGACAGTGCCTCGCTGAGCGCAGTGTCGAGTGTGGCCAGCCGCCCCCCACGGCTCAGCGCCACACCGGCCAGGTAGGCGTCGGTGACCGGGCGGTGGCCGACGATGTGGCCGACAGCGAGGTCTGCGTACGAAAGCGCGTCGGGCCAGAACTGCATGCGCGGGTCGCGGTATGCAGGCTGCCAACAGCGCTCGGGCAGACGTCGTCGACACGCCCACCCGAACCAGAAACCGAATCAGTGCTCCTTCGACCACGGGACAGACCGCGGCCTGCTCGACGGTCACGAACCATCGACTGGCTCGCTCGTAGTGCTCGTGATCGGCCACCGTGAGGGCGATCACCACGTCGGCGTCGAGCAGCAGCGTCGTCACTCGTCGTCCAAGGCCGCGGCGACGTCGGTACTGGTTACCGGGGCGCCGATGCTGATCACCGGCAGGCCAGAACGCGAGTCGCGCGAGTAGACGACGTCGACGTTCAGCCGCGCGAGCCCTTGCAGAGTCAAATCGGCGATCACCGCCGACATCGACTGCCCGCGGGTGGCGGCCGGTTCGCGAACCCGAGCATGTGCGGCAGGCGGCAGATCGACAGTGGTTCTCACCTCGTGCAGACCAGCATCAGCAGTGATGCGGTTGTGATGCAGACATTCCCTTGGGCCGGCCTCCCGGTCGTCCGTGCAACAGTTACGCCGGGAGGTTGTGATGGATCCGGTGGTGGCGCTGCGCGAGATCGCGTACCTGATGGAGCGCGAGCGGGCCGACACCTACCGGGTGCGTGCCTTTCGCCGCGCCGCCGACACCCTCGACGCGATGAGCGTCGAGCAGCGGGCCGAGCACA